>NZ_MUBJ01000099.1 GCF_002127535.1 Xenorhabdus vietnamensis | reverse complement strand
TACTAGTACTACAGCCGTATTTGTTTTTCTCAATCGGAAATATGCCCGTAGAACAGCTTGAAATGATACGGTTTCTCAGTTTATTGATTATCAGATAACACGTTAATTTTGGGATGATTACGGCTGTAGTACTAGATGGTGTCGTCATGAGTAATTTTGTGTCATAATAAGTTTGTATCTCACAAATAGAGCGACTTAACCATGAGCGCACCCGCATACCGTCGTCACGATATCTCCGATCATGTTTGGAATTTACTTGAACCCCATTTACCCGGTCGAAAGGGGAATTGGGGACGAGTTGCTTACGACAATCGGTTATTTATCAATGCAGTATTTTGGATTTTACGAACAGGTGCCCCCTGGCGAGATCTACCGTCCGATTACGGTGACTGGAAAAATACGCATCGCCGTTTTTGCCGGTGGCGGGACAAAGGGATATGGGAAGGGTTACTCGAACAACTCATCGCTGAGCCGGATTTTGAGTGGTTAATGATCGATGCCAGCCACATTAAAGTTCATCCCCATGCAGCAGGAGCTAAAGGGGGTAATCAAGATATGGGACGCACAAAAGGGGGCTCGACTCAAAGATACATTTGGCCGTGGATGCGCATGGTATGCCGGTCAGAGCGATTATTACAAGCGGTACCACAGCGGATTGCTCACAAGCTGAATATTTGATTAAAGGGTTCGATGCAGAACATTTATTAGCGGATCGAGGCTATGACAGTGATACCCTCGCTGAACAAGCGAAACACCAAGGTATGGAAACACAAATTCCCAGCCGCAAAAATCGTAAAGTTAAACGAAAATATGATCGGGAACTCTATCGACTCAGGCATTTGGTTGAAAACGCTTTTCTACACCTGAAGCGCTGGCGTGGCATAGCGACCCGTTATGCCAAAAAGAGTACATCGTTTCTTGCGGCAGTCCAGATCCGTTGTCTCGCGCTTTGGTTGA
>NZ_MUBJ01000098.1 GCF_002127535.1 Xenorhabdus vietnamensis | reverse complement strand
TTTTGGGTGAGTAGACCCGCTCAGTCACCTGAGTGGGCCCCTCCTCAGAACCGGACGTGCGGAACTACCGCATCCGGCTCCCGACAGACCTGTGTCCCCACACATATTCAGCGAGAATTGAACATTGAATGTGTTTTCCATCGAGACGGATAACCCAGCATTTTCAGGATCAGATTTAGCTTTTCCCACGTCAGTCGGCGACGCCCACCTTTTCGGTTAAACCATCGATAGATTATTCGCGTACTTTGGTAGATAAATTGCTCGACTCTTCTCTGGTTGTCAGAAATACCGTGATAGTTTATCCAGCCTCTGACTACCCTGATGATGGTATTCAGGATGAGCCTTATATCGGTCGTATTCAGGTTCTTCCAGAGGAAGTCCCTGAGTCCCTTCAATTTGGCTGCGAACCGGTCTTTTCGGCTGGTAAACTTCAGCCGCCAGACACCTTTTCGCGTTTTCCCCCAATAGCAGGTGAATCCCAGAAAATTGAACGTTGGTAAGCGTTTCCCTGACAAATCTGCTCTCATTGCTGCAACGTGCCCCGCAGGGATTAACTGCGATTTGTCACTGTGCAATTCCAATCCATATTTGTTCAGTCTTTTCGGTAATACCGCATAGAAACACTTTGCTTCTCTGGGGTACTGGAAGGTAAACACCATGTCATCGGCATACCTTACCCTCTCTGCCCGTCCGCGAAGATGGGAATGGCTAATTTTGTCAAACCACTCATCAATCACGTGATGTAGATAGATATTGGCAAGCACCGGTGACAGGATTGAACCTTGAGGACACCCACGGACATTGTTGGAAACTACGTTGTCCATCATGACTGGAGCCGTTATCAGTACCTCAATCAATCTGAGAAAACGGCGGTCTGATATCTTCTTCCGAAGCAGATCCATCAACTCGATATGCGGTATCATGTTGAAGTATTTTCGGATGTCGATTTCCACTATAG
>NZ_MUBJ01000097.1 GCF_002127535.1 Xenorhabdus vietnamensis | reverse complement strand
CGTAAAACGTTGTCTTTTTCAAAATCCGTGGAAATGCATGACCGAGTCATTGGATATTATCTGAACATTCATCATTATCAATAAATTGGAATCATGACCGAATACCTCAGTAAAAGGATCTCGATGATATTCATAAATATCGTCATAGGCGTTAAAGTTGCCATTTTAAAATTTTGAAACTAATTCTTCAATTTTATCTTTATTAACCCCATCTATCCAATTAATGGTGATAGAATCATAGTGCTCCTCACGAACAGAAAATCTCGTTTTTGGGTGAAATTTTTTTAATTCCGCCCGAATGTTTTTAGCAACCTGTTTTGTTTCACAACGTCCATTTTTATCAAGCAAATTTAAATGTTAATATTCAGGGTTATTTCTTAATTCTTCAACCGCCTGATCGAATTCCAGAGCAATTTTTTCTTTTTGTTCCTGTTCTTCTTTTTCTCTTTTATCTGCGAATCCAATCAACATAGCAATTATTTCGGTACTGACAAACTCATTTTTAATTTCCCATTGAACGCCTGTTTTCAAAATATATTCGGGAATATTTCTATTACGGTATCCGTCAAAAAAGACAATATCAAATACCGCTTCACCGCCGTTGACTGCAACATTATTGATATTTTCTATAGAGGACAATTTTTGTTTTCCTTTAATGTCACAGATAATTCCTTTACTACACTGATAAAGATTGATGTAGACAACCCGCCCTACAATTAAATTTCTTTCGTTGAGTTCCTTCGCTGCATAGAGCGTAACGGGGGCGAGATGAGGCGGGGACAAAAATTTTGGACCGTTTTTGCCAAAAAATTTGGGCCCATGCTATTTACCCTTGCTGGATAACGAATTGAGGCTACGTTTTTAGCCCAAGCGAAGGAAAATAAGATGAGCACTTCCCACCAATATTTGACCTGCGGTGAGAAGTCAGAGACGTAAAGGGGTGGCTCCTCTCAGGTTTAGGGCATCATAGTGCCTGGATTGAGATGCATTCCGCATCCGAATACTGGAGCAACTGTCTTCAACCGTATTTTTTAAGAAGTCAACTGATGGTAAGACTCATCCCATATTTGGCTATTTCTAACCATTGCGTTAATGATGGTCAGAA
>NZ_MUBJ01000096.1 GCF_002127535.1 Xenorhabdus vietnamensis | reverse complement strand
TGTCTAAAGAAAAGTTTGAACGTTCAAAACCGCACGTTAACGTTGGTACTATCGGCCACGTTGACCACGGTAAAACTACCCTGACTGCTGCAATCACCACCGTTCTGGCGAAAACTTACGGCGGTAGCGCTCGTGCATTCGATCAAATCGATAACGCACCAGAAGAAAAAGCGCGTGGTATCACCATCTCTACTTCTCACGTAGAGTACGATACTCCAACTCGTCACTACGCACACGTCGACTGCCCAGGCCACGCCGACTATGTGAAAAACATGATCACTGGTGCTGCTCAGATGGACGGCGCGATCCTGGTTGTTGCTGCAACTGATGGCCCAATGCCACAGACTCGTGAGCACATCCTGCTGGGTCGCCAGGTAGGCGTTCCATACATCATCGTATTCCTGAACAAATGTGACATGGTTGATGATGAAGAGCTGCTGGAACTGGTAGAAATGGAAGTGCGTGAGCTGCTGTCTCAGTACGATTTCCCAGGTGACGACACTCCAATTATCCGTGGTTCTGCACTGAAAGCACTGGAAGGCGAAGCTGAGTGGGAAGCGAAGATCATTGAACTGGCAGACGCGCTGGATTCCTACATCCCAGAACCAGAGCGTGACATTGATAAGCCATTCCTGCTGCCAATCGAAGACGTATTCTCCATCTCCGGCCGTGGTACCGTTGTAACCGGTCGTGTAGAGCGCGGTATCGTTAAAGTGGGTGACGAAGTTGAAATCGTTGGTATCAAAGAAACCACTAAAACGACTTGTACTGGCGTTGAAATGTTCCGCAAACTGCTGGACGAAGGCCGTGCAGGTGAGAACGTTGGTGTTCTGCTGCGTGGTACTAAGCGTGATGACGTTGAGCGTGGTCAGGTTCTGGCGAAACCAGCGTCTATCCACCCACACACTCAGTTCGAATCTGAAGTTTATATCCTGAGCAAAGATGAAGGTGGCCGTCATACTCCATTCTTCAAAGGTTACCGTCCACAGTTCTACTTCCGTACAACTGACGTAACCGGTACTATCGAACTGCCAGAAGGCGTAGAGATGGTCATGCCAGGTGACAACATCAACATGAAAGTTACCCTGATTGCTCCAATCGCAATGGACGACGGTCT
>NZ_MUBJ01000095.1 GCF_002127535.1 Xenorhabdus vietnamensis | reverse complement strand
TAACGCCCAGGGTAAAGGCCGCCGGGTTTTTCTGCCGGCGCGCTTCGCTCAGCAAGCCGACCTCATCCCCAAAATATTGCTCATAAATTAACTGACCGCCCAGTTGCGGATAAGACGGAACATAGCCCTCCGCCCGCAGGTCAAAACCGTTGGCGGGGCGCTCTTCGTAATCTGGCAGTTTCTTGCCGTCTTTCCAGCCACTGGCGCGGAAATAGCTGTTGGCACCGAAGCGCATAAAGTCACGGGCATATTCAGCCCCCAGCCCGAAACGGGTGTGGTCACGGGTAATATCGTGGTCAAGGAAGGCGTTATAGCCAAACATGCCGGCATCAAGGAAATGGCGCTGCCCAAAGCCCACGTTGGCCGTGGTGCGGCTGTCAATATGGCGTAAGCCGAACTGGGTAAAGGCCATCTGTTTTTCGGTATCATACAGCGGCAGCAGCATGTCAAACTGGCTGCCGTCCAGCCGGCCACGGTCATCCACATTGGCCTGTAATTTCACTGTCCCGTAACGTTGCAGCCAGTGTTGCAGTGTCTGGTTGGCTTCACCCACGGCCATGCCGCGCAACTGATTTTGGGTATTCTCGACAAGATTGCCGCTTTTCAGCATCCCCGCCGCACGGGAAGCGGCACTGGCCAGCCAGTGCTCAGTACCGCTTGAAGCGGCATTATTTGAGGTAACATCGTTTGCCGATATGTCAGCCTCAGAGCCTGCCTGCCGTAAACTCTCTGCCAGCCGTTGACGGGCTTGGGATTGAGGCACATCAATTTCATCACCGGCGGTCAGGCGGTCAGGCTGAGCCTGCAAATGATGGGGTTTCCCTGCCTGCACAACGGCCTGTGTTTTTGTCCCCGCGAGGGCGGGCGTAACAGTCCCCGCAACAGGAAAGGCAACCTGCGCAAAAATATTCACCCAGGCCACCCGCTTAAGATGATGGTGCGGTTTATCTGTCCACTGCTTATCTCGTTTCTTTAGCATGTTTTATCAACCTTCAGAATCAACACTATCTCCATCAGGCGTCATTAAACGCCGATGCCATTGACCCATCCCAGAGCGGTGTTGCTATCCCCATATTTGTTCTACATCGTGAGTTGACATTTAGTACCAAACTGTCAA
>NZ_MUBJ01000094.1 GCF_002127535.1 Xenorhabdus vietnamensis | reverse complement strand
GAGCAACTGTCTTCAACCGTATTTTTTAAGAAGTCAACTGATGGTAAGACTCATCCCATATTTGGCTATTTCTAACCATTGCGTTAATGATGGTCAGAAGCTTACGCATACAGGCAACCAGAGCCACTTTTTTGGGCTTACCTGCTGCTACCAGACGGGTGTAAAAATGTCTGATAACCGCATTAAACCGAGTTGCTACAAGTGTGGCCATATACAGCGTTGCACGGACGCTGGCTCTTCCACCAAAGGTTGTTCGTCGTCCGCGCATTTTTCCCGAGTCGCGATTAATCGGGGCGACGCCAATAAGCGCGCTGATTTCGCGACGCGAAAGTTTACCCAGTTCAGGAACCTCAGCCAGCAAAGTCGCAATGGTAGCCGCGCCAATACCCTTTACACTGCTGAACAACTCAGACAATACCCTGAAATGTTCTCTGACGTGTTTATTCATATTCCGGTCAATATGAGCCCGTTCTTTTTCCAGCGCATCAATGATCGCCTTAATGCTCTTATGACTCTGTGGATGAGAAGGATACAATCGGTTACGTTCTGCAACCAGCATAGAAATCAACTGGCGTCTGCGCACGACCATTGCCGCGAGAGCTTGCCGTTTAATGTCAGGCAGGGAACGAATAAATCGTTCTCTGTCTGGGTGGCGATTAATCACTTCTCCCATCTGGGCCAGCATTCTGGCGTCAATGCTGTCTGTCTTAGCCAGATACCCCATAGACCGGGCAAAATCACGAGCCTGCCTGGGATTAATGACAGCGATGTCAAAACCTTCAGACTGAAGAAAGCATGCTACAGCATTCTCCAGTCCTCCGGTGGCCTCCATAAGGATCAGAGAGATGGTTTTTTCTCTGAGTTTTGCCAGAATGATATCAAAACCGTCAGTATCGTTACTGACCGTAAACGATACTACTGCTCCAACAGAAACATCCAGAGAAGATTTGGATACATCGATACCAACACACACCGGATCCAGCAAACTCATATTTACCCACCCTTGCATATACGAAATGTTATCAGGCAACTGTTCGGGTTTCAGATGAGCAGCTTAGTTCATGCGTCATTTGCTCCAGTGCGGGCTTCAAAGCCCAAGGATCCATCGGACTACATGAACCTTGCTAAACCCAGTAATTATTTATTCTACACGGGTTTCAAGATACAAG
>NZ_MUBJ01000093.1 GCF_002127535.1 Xenorhabdus vietnamensis | reverse complement strand
GGTCTTCGTACCTCAAGGCAATGGCGTCTGGGATTTTCTCTGCCTGCTGTTCGAATAACTGATGAATGCACACCGTGTCAGGGTACGGTGTTTCCGTGGCATTCCAGGTTGTTAGCAACAGGGTACGTTCGGCTTCCGGTAAGATTTCCAATGCCCGAACCGGCCTGTCTGGGGCGTATTCCAGCGCATCCGCCAGACTTTCCAGCGCCTGCTGCATATAATCACAGACCCGTTCCGGCGCAAGCGGCTGAACTGTCTGCGCCGTCAGCCCCAGCGCATCACCAAAGTCCTCCACCGACAGCACAAAGGGGTAATTCGTCCGCTCCTGCCCGCCCATAAACTCAATCCCGTTTATCCCCTCATCGGAGAGGGCGGACACATCATTATGCCGGTAGTTCAGCAGGGCACTGAAAAGCGGACTCGCGTTGTCAATGCCACTGCATCGCTGGGCCAACGCCAGTGATGCATGCTCATGTGTCAATAATCCGGCCAGCCGGGTATGGGCCTGCTGCACACTTTCCCGTACTGGCGTATTATCGATATCCAGCCGCAGCGGCAGGGTATTAATAAACAGCCCCAGCCCGCTATCCATCCCTTCTCCCGCCGCCATACGCCCGAACAACACGGTGCCGAACACCACGTTTGCCTGTCCGCTGGTGTGCGACAACACCTGCGCCCAGGCCAGATGGCACAACGCCGCCAGACTGACGCCACACTGCCGGGCCTGACGGCGCAGACGGCGATTCAGCTCAGCAGGCAACATCCGGTGGAATTCCGTCACCTGCGAGCCGTCACGGTGCACTTCCGCCAAGCCAAACGGCAGGGTCGGCTCTGTTACGTCCGCCAGCATGTCCGTGAAGAAACGGGTGTGTGCTGCCTGACTGATACCCAGCCGGGCCTGCGCCACCAGATTGCGGAACGGTACCGGAGCCGGCAGTGTCGCCGCCTGTCCCGTCAGATAGGCCCGGATTTCACGATACAGGACTTCCAGCGTGGTATGATCACCAATCAGGTGATGCAGTATTTGCAGAACGACCCAACACCCCGCCGCGTTCCGGGCAATGACAAATTGCAATAACGGGGCCTCATTTAAGTTCAGGCGATAATGGCGGGGATCAAAACGCTGGCTCAGCTGCTCACTGACTGGTCCGTCTGCCGGATCTAACGTCAGTTCAGTGATCGATAATGGGGCCTGACGCCAGACCACCTGCGCCGGCAC
>NZ_MUBJ01000092.1 GCF_002127535.1 Xenorhabdus vietnamensis | reverse complement strand
GATATCGTTCCCCCCCTGATAACAGGCTTTTTCTTGCGCCCAAAACGCGTCGGCTTCGGCTTTATGAGTCAGGTGATATTGTTGCGTGGCCAGATAGGCAGTTTCCGCCACGACGTGTGGGGTCTGTCCTTGCTTCAGGCGCTCATAATAACCATGCACGGTTTGCCACAGGATAGGCCCACTCCAGCCATCGCTAATGCTATGGTGCATGGTTTTTAAGACGGTCACTAACTGCTCATGTTGCTTAATGAGCGTAAAGCGGATCAAGCCGGGCTGGCTTAAATCAAAGCCAATGGCCCTGTCCTGTCGCTGTATCTCTGCAATGGCGTCGTCACGTTGCCCGGCAGGCAGCCCGCTGAGGTCTTTGAGGGTAAAGTTCGTGGCATCAATACTCGCCCCAGACGTGACGATTTGTAAAATATCGCCTTCCCAATCAAAAGCGGTTCTTAAAACCGGGAACCGTAGCGAGGTCAAGGACCACGCTTTGATATACAGCTCAATATCAATGGCCTGATGATAATCTAACAGCAACTGTACGCGGTACGCATCATCATGAGGCTGGCTCAAATGATGATAAACAAAGCCCTGTTGCAAACTGGTGGCAGGATAAATCGCCTCAATTTTCCGTTCTTCACTTACCGGTGAGTTTTTATTAAAACTGTCCACCCCGGTTTCATTGCATACTAAACAGTTAAATTCATCTTCAGAGAAAACGTTATGTTCCTCTAAAAAAGATAAAATTTCATTTTTCTGTTGTTTAATTTTTTCCATCAAATGTGCATCAGGTGTGTCACCCTCAAATGCTATTTTTATTTTTTCTTCTGCAGTCCATATTGATATTTGATGCTGGTTTAGTTCTTTTAGAAAAGACAACATATTACTAAATCTCCAAAATCTTTTTCTTTTTAGGTTGAACTTTTATTTTCTGACTTTGATTTCTTTCAAACTTTGTCATCAGATCATTTAATCGATCATTAGTGAGTAAATCTTTTCCATAGTCGCTCGGCGTTTTTATACCGCCAGATATTGCTTGTATTTGAGCGGTACTAATCACTAAATCCAGCGCCGTCTCAAAGGCTGCTTTAAATTGCTGGCTTTTCTCTTCGGACAGGTGAGAAGCAACGCTGAATCCCAATTGGCCTGCCTGCACGCCGCCATTGATGTTCAGCAACAGTGGATCGGCATTTTCTGATGCCATCATGAGACCACAGTCATCGGCGGT
>NZ_MUBJ01000091.1 GCF_002127535.1 Xenorhabdus vietnamensis | reverse complement strand
TCATCTGGGCAGTCCAGCCTTCTGATGCCAAAAGCACGGCCTTGATGCGGTCACGTACTCTTCCATCACGAGTCGTATCATGCATCAATTCGAGGGCTTCTTTTTGGGCATCTGTCAGATTAATTTTCATGGGCGCGATCCTGCGCTGATATGAATGAAAAATCAAGCATCTTCAATTACGACGGGTATATATTCTTTGAGATAATTTTTTCGCAGAAGACGGCAATAAAAACTAGCCTCATAAAATAACTTAACTACCACCTACTGAAGTAGGTGGGTTAGCGCACTTCGGTGCCGACGACTAAAAGTCGTCGAACCACGCACCTCGTAAACGCGCATATGTCAAAAAATTAAAGTCAAAGTAACCGTCTAAAGACGGTGGTTTTAACCTTTCATATGGAAATAAATAGCCCCTATACATTGAGTGCATTTAGCCATACAATTTTATTGTTTTTTCCTGCTTTTTTTCTTGATGTAATTAAATTGTCTATTTTTTCTATAGAAAATTTATCTCCTATTATTTCATAATAACTCAGCAGCTTGGTTAAATCTGCAACAGGTAACTCCATGTTTTTATAGTATTTTTTTAGTTTTTTACGATAGTCATTTAGAGCTTCTATACATCTCCTAGCCCAAATTCCTTCTGCATCACTACCTTTAATTACTCGAGGTCGTCTTGGTAATCGTGGTCTAGCTGGCTTAACAGAAATGGCTCCACCTTTATCACATATAAAGTGAAAAGTAATAGCAGTTATCCAGCGACCTGTTTTCACTTGTTCATAAGTGACAGTCAAATCAGTATTTGCATTGATAGATATTACAGCAGGCTCCAAAACCCTTTTTTAAAAATCACGATAATCATTATAAGAGTCAATCAATCCTACTCTTTCTTTCATCCATACTATTTCAAATGGATCTGTAGATATTAATCCATTTGCATTTTTATGTTTATTTAAATTACGATATTTACACAACCATGAGTACAGACGAAATGAAAATGGTGAATCTAATTTAACAATATTTTCTATATTGAATGCAGTAAATTCATTTTTTAATTCATATAGATATTGGCTAACTGATCCTGAAAATTTAACCAATACATCACTATCATTTTTTTCACTAGTACTACAGCCGTAATCCCTATTGTGCCATGATGGGGCTCTTCTTCCTTAAATAAAAGGCGGTGTCACATGCCATCCCCTGCCAAAATCTGGGAACAAGA
>NZ_MUBJ01000090.1 GCF_002127535.1 Xenorhabdus vietnamensis | reverse complement strand
CAGGGCAAGAGCATGAGCGCTCACTTTTCATTCACGGGTTCAAATCCTGCCTTTAGGACTTGCATGGCAAAATTGGGATTCATCCACGCTTTTTTCTGTTTTCGCCGTATACTGAGTTTGGATTTTTCTTGCTGCAAGGTGTTAAGTGCAATATGTCTAACACAAGCCATATTCTCTGCCGCATTCTTCCTGTAAATTTGACAAGCATCTTCGTTCATTGTCACATCAAGTACCCAGTGCAGGCTGTTTTCGATTTGCCAATGCCCACGAACGGCATTCTTAAACTGCTCCTGACTCAGCAACGCCGAACTGATATAGTAGCGGTATTCCCGTAATTCTTTTCCTGATTTATCAATACGGTAACCTACTGCCACCCCCAGACTTTTCAACCCGTTCCACTGGGGACATTGAGAGACCAAATTTTGGGCGGGCAACACATGATATTCCCGAGCTTCGATACGTCCGTGGCCTTTTTCAAAGTGGGCATTTTTCGTCTTGCTCTGATCGACAGTGATACCCGACAGCACCTGAGCAACCGCTTTTGCCAAGGTCGGTTGGTTATTTTTGACGGCTAACAGATGGTCGCCTCCTTGCTCTACTATCTGAGCCGCAATGGTTTTTTGACATCCCATGGCATCAATAGAAACCAAACAACCTTTGATATCAAGCAAAGACAAAAGTGCGGGGATTGCTGTGATTTCGTTAGATTTACTGTCTGTTTTGAGTTGTCCCAGAACCACTTTATTCGTGGCGGCAAAGGCACTGACCATGTGGATGGCTGAGCATCTATCTTCGCGATTATAAGAGGCGCGCAAGGTTTTCCCGTCAATGGCGATTAAACTGCCTTCGGTAAGAAGAGTCACAGCCTGCATCCAGTGGAGAAAACATTGCTGGAACTGGCGGGGTTCAATACAGGCAATAGTACGGGCAATCGTATCATGTCCTGGTATTCCTGCTCTGAATAGTCCTTGATGTTGAAACCATTCCACATGACCGTTGCCATAATCTTCAATATCTTGCCAACCTTCGGCACCTGCAATGGTTGCATAGACAGTTAAAAAAAGAATATCGCACAGAGGGTATTGAATTTTGAAAGATTGTCTTTTGTCTTCGATGTGACCGAAATAGAGTGAAAAGGCGTCAGTATCCATGATATAGAAGAGGCTTAAAAAAGTGGGTATTGGGACACAATGATATTGATGAGTCAAATCCAGTTTTTAACAAAA
>NZ_MUBJ01000009.1 GCF_002127535.1 Xenorhabdus vietnamensis | reverse complement strand
TGAATTGGTACTGACTATTTCTCATGGCTGGAAAGCGGGCTTTTATGAACCAACCCATGAGCAACGGTTGATGTTGTGGCGGGGGATTGTGTCAGCCTCCTTTGTGCAAGAACAAATAGACAGAAACGGCACCCGTGAGGTTGATAACGGCAAAGGCGGCACTGATACCGCAGCCATTTACGTTAATGGGGCGGCGGCAATCACGATATACCCATTAGCAGAGCGCATGATGTTAGCCACCCATGTCGAGGGGATCGCCTTTGAGCAGTTCGGTAGTGAAGAGGGGGCAGATATGGCAGTCAGAATGTACATGGATTTTATCAATATGCAGCCAGAGAACGGCAACCGGCTATCTGAGAAAGGGCGTGAGGGGCTTTCTATCCTGCACGATGAATTAATCAAAGCGGTAGAAGCTGGCGAGTTTAACACTATGCCGGTTATTCATTGACAGGAGGCTCAGATGATAACGAAAAACTTTCGCCTCAATGCACTGGCGAACACCTACGCAGCCGCTATCTATAACGATGTAGTGACCCGTAACGGCGGCGCTCACTTCACGATGCAAGTCGGAAAAACAGAAATCAATATTGCTATTGTCGAAGGGGCAAAAGGCATTCGTGAACTGGTGGACAGTTACGCACTGGAAGCATTACAGCAGAGTTATCCAGCATGGGAAGTGATAGCCATTAACCTGATGGAAAAATGCGTAGTCAATGGCTGTCTGACAGGCTACGGGCGTGAAATATGGCAAAGCATGATCAATGACATGGGTGACACGCTGGCAGCTAAGGGGATGTTTCAATGACTGAGGAACACCGCCAGATGGCGGACATTAACGACGAACTGGTCAGAAATAAATAACGAAAATACAAATGAGGTAACAGCATGTTTAGATGCCCTATATGTAAAACTAACTCTCATACACGTAGTAGTTTTTGGCAAACAGAAGAAACAAAAGAGCGCTATAACCAGTGTCAAAATATTAATTGTGGCACAACCTTTGTTACCTGTGAGAGTTTTATTCGCGTTATTTCCAAAGGAAATAATATTAACAAAGCTAACCCGCACCCAAAGAAAAAGAAAGCGGGATGGGAAAAGCATGATCAATAACTCATTCCACCTCACCCAAATCATCGCTTCGGTCTGGGGTGATCCATCTGATATCACCGATGCAGTCTGGCAGACCGGATACCGGAAGCCAGAACGGGGAGAAAAGGAAATCGCTGAACTCGTTATTGACATTATGAATGGGGTGCCCGATGAGGTGCCCTACTCCGAAAGGCCAAAAAATTTGGATGATATTCTCACTACAGAGCTGTACAGCGTCATTTTTGAAGGGACATGGAGTGACGCAGTAACACCTGCGGCGGTGGCTAAAATAGTTTTGGAGAACGGGTATCAGAAAGGAGGTGAGTGATGACAGAATCACCCTACATCAAAACAAAGGAACTGGCGGATCGGTATGGTGTAAAACCACATACAATAAGATTATGGTGCGGTAATGGGAAGCAAAAAAGAGAAGGCTTCCCAAAACCCAGATTTAAATCTGACCAGCTTAATTTTATGCGGCAGGATATTTTTGACTGGGAGGACGGGAAACAATTTTAGTCAGCTTCTCCCACCAGCGCTCGTATGCCTCTCGCTGCTCGTCCAGGTAGGTGTGCTTATCGTACACCTGCCACACTCCCGGTAATTTATGGCCTATCATGATTTCAGCTACGTGAGGCGATGTTAATTCAGATACCCCAGTGCGCATCGTTCGGCGTAGATCGTGGATTGACCAGCTTTCATAATCAGGCAAGCAAGAAGCCATTTTTTTATTAAGATATTTAACTATTGCATTGTATGAGCTTTTTGCAAAAGGCCCTCCGCTTGATACAATAAACAAATATTCGTTTCCATGGTTCAATGTCTTTGCCTGTTCAATTAATTCCTTAGCTGCTGGAGTAATTGGCCTGATAATGGGCTTTTTAGATCTTCTACCTGTCTTATGGTTTTTTGGAGGAACGATCCAAATATCCTTCTCATAATCAAAATCACCTACTTTAGCTTTTAGTAACTCACCAATGCGGCATCCAAATAACAAACATAATTTTATTATTAATGCATTACGTGGATTATACCTAGAGGCATTGATAAGTTGGAAAAGCACCGCTAACTCTTCTTCTCTTAATGTCCTTTCGCCTGTCTCAGAATCTAAATCGGTATCGTCATATGCATCTTTTCCGCTTAAATCACTTTTTTCCACATCGGATAGTGGAGTGAGATTAGTTATTCCTCTCCGAACGGCCCACTTATGCGCTTTTTTGGAGTATGTTAATATACGGTTACCAATTGATGGTACTTCTTTAGCAACATCTTCAATTAAGGAAAGCCAAACATGGAGTGTTACCTCATCATGAGGTAATTTCCCTATTTTGGGGAAAACGTAAATCTCAAAAGAGCGCAAAATGTCATCTGCCCTAACTTTTAGACCTTGCATCGTTATTTTCCACCAATCCCGTATAAGCCCCTCTACAGTCACCGCGCTTAATACGGATTCCTTGCGAACTCGTTTAACTATTTTAGGGTTGCGATGCTGTTCGAGTTCCCCGCGATAAAAAATCACCGAGTCACGGGCGTCCTTTAAACCAGTCGCCGGATAGGTTCCTATGTCGATTCGATCCCCTTTGCTATTCCAGCGATATCTAAATTGGAATATAATCTTTCCTTTGGGGGTGACACGAACAGACAGACCGTCTCTATCCGACTTGGTGGTGATTTTTTCTTGGGGTTTGCCGTTAATGGATCGCAGCCATGAATCAGTAATTGCCATATCACTTTCCTCAAAAAATAACACAGCTTTTAATGTAGTTCATGTACACGACAATGTACATTTTTCTCATGACGCTAAGTGAATATCTGTGACTGCTGCTGATTACATAAAACAAAAATCAAACATAATTAACTTAATTATCAATTAATTATATGGAAATCTATGACTGCGTGTGACTATCAATGATTAAGGTTGACTGATTAAAAGTATTTTTTTTAGGAAGAATTGCAAAAAAAGGCTGCCATTATACTGGAAATTCTAATCGGAGATAAGGCTATAACACCTTTCTTAACAAGACAATTTTTTGCCATCCGATAATATTCATAAGATTTATGATTAGATATTATGATTTATAGCGACAGTTTTCCTTTTGAGGTTTATCATCGTTTGGCCGTTTTTGGGTTAGGCTATGGAGTTAAAAATGGTTAGCTCGCTTTATATCGTACTGAGCGCTCTACTGTTAATTAAGCTATCTCTGGATGTAGTTAAATTGAGAACACAATATCGGGTAACCTATGGTGATGGCGGTTTTTATGAATTGCAAACAGCCATTAGGGTGCATGGTAATGCTGTTGAATATATTCCAATTTCAATGTTGTTATTGCTTATAATGGAGATGAATGGCGCTCCCGTTTGGATGCTGCATATTTGTGGGTTGGTATTACTTTCAGGCAGAGTACTACACTACTTTGGCTTGCATAATCGAGAAGTACACTGGCGGCGTATGGGGATGGCTGCTACCTACATATCAATGCTAATAATGATTGTCACTAATATTTACTATTTGCCATGGGAGCAAATTTTCTCTCTCTATACATAATAGATAATCTTGCCTTGTGCATACGTAAGCAAATAGTTCACCCTATTTATAATGCCCTGACATCATAAAATCCCATCATACCTGAAGCGGTGCACTGCCGCTGAGGGGCTATCTAGTGATTACTCCTTTCTGCCTTTTCCTGCATTCTGTTAGAATAACCACTTCTTATTGTTTCCAAAATCAATGCTTTTATGTCAAATCAAGAATCTCATAAACAACGGGACAGCCTGTTCTCTGCCCCAATTGCCAATTTAGGTGACTGGAGTTTCGATGAACGTGTTGCCGAAGTCTTCCCTGATATGGTGAAACGCTCAATTCCCGGTTACTCCAATATCATTTCCATGATAGGTATGCTGGCAGAACGTTTTGTAACGCCAAACAGTCAAATTTATGATCTCGGTTGTTCCCTTGGCGCAGCCACGCTGTCAATCCGCCGAGCCATTAGTGCCGAAAATCACAATGCCGATGCCCGTACAGATGGTTGTCGTATTATTGCCATCGATAACTCACCGGCGATGATCAGGCGTTGCCGACGCCATATTGACTCTTTCAAGGCCAGTATCCCCGTTGAAGTCATCGAACAGAATATTCTTGATACCGACATTCAAAATGCATCAATGGTCGTTCTTAATTTCACATTACAGTTCCTGCATTCTGATGATCGCCAGAAAATACTGGATAAAATCTATGCCGGTTTAAAGCCCGGAGGTGTTTTGGTTTTGTCTGAAAAATTCAATTTCGAAGACGAACAAATTGGCGAATTATTATTCGATATGCACTACGATTTCAAACGGGCCAACGGTTACAGCGAACTAGAGATCAGCCAAAAACGCAGTATGCTCGAAAATGTTATGCGAACAGATTCTGTTGAAACCCATAAATCACGCCTCAAAAAAGCAGGATTCCAGCACGTTGAAGTCTGGTTCCAATGCTTTAACTTTGGCTCATTACTGGCAATAAAAGGAACTGAACAATGATCGACTTCGGTAACTTTTATCAATTGATCGCCAAAAACCAGTTAAGCCACTGGTTGGAATGCCTCCCAGCACAATTAAATCATTGGCAGAAAGCATCATTGCATGGTCAGTTCAGTTCATGGTTAAAGAACCTGGAGAATCTGCCTGAAATTCATCCTACCCGGCTTGACCTGAAAAATGGCGTCATCGCGAATTATGAGCCGGAACTCTCAAATGGCGAAAGAACCTGCATTCAAAATATTCTGAAATTATTTATGCCGTGGCGTAAAGGGCCGTTTTCGCTCTATGACGTGGAGATTGATACAGAGTGGCGCTCTGACTGGAAATGGGACCGCGTTCTTCCCCAT
Organism: Xenorhabdus vietnamensis; assembly: GCF_002127535.1. Taxonomy (GTDB): domain Bacteria; phylum Pseudomonadota; class Gammaproteobacteria; order Enterobacterales; family Enterobacteriaceae; genus Xenorhabdus; species Xenorhabdus vietnamensis. The sequence goes on along the minus strand of NZ_MUBJ01000009.1, from coordinate 179,854 downwards.
ATTTCTCCATTAGAAGGCAGAACCGTCCTTGATGTCGGCTGTGGCAGTGGTTATCACATGTGGCGCATGGTCGGAGAAGGGGCTGATTTAGTAGTGGGTATTGACCCAACACAGCTTTTCCTTTGCCAATTTGAAGCCGTCAGGAAATTATTGGGCAGTGATCAACGTGCCCACCTTCTGCCTTTGGGTATTGAACAATTACCAGAACTACAAGCCTTTGATACGGTGTTTTCAATGGGGGTGCTTTACCATCGCCGCTCTCCTCTTGACCATTTATGGCAACTGAAAAACCAGCTGGTTTCTGGCGGTGAATTAGTTTTGGAAAGCTTAGTGATCGAAGGTGATGAGCATCAGTGTCTCATTCCGGGCGAACGCTACGCGCAAATGCGGAATGTCTACTTTATTCCGTCTGCCAAGATGCTGAAAGTCTGGTTAGAAAAATGTGGTTTTATTGATGTCCGGATTGTAGATCATGTGGTTACGACACTGGATGAACAACGCCAGACAGAATGGATGAAGACCGAATCGCTGGTCGATTTTCTTGATCCAAATGATCACAGCAAAACAATAGAAGGCTACCCTGCACCACTGCGTGCGGTCCTTATTGCCCGCAAGCCATAAACATTTATCCCCTTCTTACTTCGAATTGCCACTTTGTTGGTTATTTTCTCCCAGTCATATAGTTGACTATATGACTGGGGGTTCGTCCTTTTGCTGCTAAGCTATAGCTTAGAATCTACTGAATATTCAAAGAAATACAAAATATCTTATTTTTTCCCTTGAACCAGACCAATCATTCCCTTCATTGATTCAACTAATTGCTCGTCAACACCATAGTAAGCATATTCATCTATATCACTGTCATCAGAACTCATCGTGACGCCTGCTTTTCGATACCTCATGGAAGAAGGAATTCTCTTGCCTGCTGAACTATGAACTTCTGTTATACCAATTTCCAGAAACTTACTGATATTGCTAATTCTGACACCAGCACCCGGCATGATAATTGGTCCTTGACTAGTCTGTAACAATTCTTTTAACAAGGGCAACCCCAACTCAGCATTTAGTTGCTGACCTGAAGTTAAAATACGCTGCACACCAAGCTCTGTCAGTTGATCCAAAGCAACATGTGGATTGAAACACATATCAAACGCACGATGGAAAGTGACTTTCATATTTCCTGACAATGACATTAATTGCCTCATGCGAAGCAGATCAATATGACCCTCTTCGTTTAAAACGCCGAAAACCACACCAGGAAACCCCATATCACGGATACGAGCGACATCATTTTTCATCACTTCGAAATCAGCGTTACTGTAACAAAAATCGCCCCCTCTTGGTCGTACAATGGGATGCACTGGAATTGATAAGCTCTGGAGTGCATGCTGCAATGCCCCGAAGCTAGGTGTTACCCCGCCTTCCGACGGGCTTGCACTCAATTCAATGCGATCAGCTCCCGCCTTTTGTGCAACCAAAGCACAATTTATGCTATAACAGCAAATTTCCAGCTTTATCATTCAAAGCCCCCCAGATATACACTTTCAATAAGTTATATTATATGCCCTTAAAATATTTCATTATCGAACCTATTAACTATGGCAATTAATTTTCTTTCATGATTTGTTGGAAATCACAAGGTTAGAATTTTTTACTGAGTCCACATGAGAAAAAAACCATTTTTGCCGACTAGCCCTCACTTTTTATGATTTCTTTGAGAGAAAAAGAATGAAATTTGATTGTAAGTTCACCATTTGTCACAGCTAACGTTGGATTTGGTAACTTTTCATTATCACCTTTCGGGTCACTTTCTTTCGTGCGAAAAACATCGGGCAGCGGATCAGGCAATAGCTTATAGGCTTCATGTATAAGTTGTTCGGGAGGTACAGGCAGAACAAATTCGACATGCTCCCAGCCTTCATGAACGTAGTGTTTTTTACTCGGATAAGGTAACTCGACACAATCAATTTGCCAGCCAAGTAAGACTATTGGTTGCTCTAATTCAAATAAGCAGATTGGGCGGCCATTAATCATGCTTTCAGATATTAATTGACCACATTGTAAAAAACCTTGACGCCAGCGATCAGCTATTGACGTTTCATTACAACGCAAGGAAATATGATCCACTGAATATCGCGCAAGCTCTAAGCCAAGGTGTTCACCAAACTGCTTTAGCTTTTGTTCGAAACTCAATAAATCAGCCGCTAAACCCTGTAATTCAGAAATTGTTGAAAAGTGTGTCATCGCTTCCCCATCAAAAAAGCTATCAAAATCATTTTCTGCCCTTGCGCTAAAATCCGGCTGATTTTAGCCGGAATAGCGAATAATCGTCTGAAAGACGAGCTGAAAACAAAAAGTCATACCACCAGCCGTGGCTGATGGTAGCATGCAGGATACTGAATATGATATAAAACCCAGTATTTTCTCATAATCCACACGCTTAAAAGTATTTGCATAATCCAAATGCGGAGGCTTTTGTGCGTAACCTAAGGTAACACGGTGAATATTCAGGCAATTCTTTCAGAAAAAATCAGCCATGCGCTGATTGCTGCTGGTGCTCCAGCTGACAGTGAAGCTCACGTCCGTCAATCTGCAAAAGCTCAGTTTGGTGACTACCAAGCAAATGGTATCATGGCAGCAGCTAAAAAAGTGGGCATTCCCCCCCGACAATTGGCAGAAAAAGTCGTCAGTTTGCTAAAACTGCAAGGAATCGCCAGCAAAGTTGAGATCGCCGGCCCCGGTTTTATCAATATTTTTCTGGATAAAGCATGGGTTGCTGCCAATATCGAAACCGCGTTGAAAGATGAAAAACTGGGCATTACTCCGGTGGAACCACAAACCATCGTTGTCGACTATTCCGCACCGAACGTTGCAAAACAAATGCACATTGGGCACATTCGTTCCACAATTATTGGCGATGCGGCTGTGCGTACCCTCGAATTTCTGGGTCACAAAGTTATCCGTGCCAACCACGTTGGTGACTGGGGAACTCAGTTCGGAATGCTGATTGCCTATCTGGAAAAAGTTCAGAATGAAGATGCCAGTGATATGGCATTGGCGGATTTGGAAGCCTTCTACCGTGAAGCAAAGAAAGCTTACGATGAAGATGAAGAGTTTGCTATCCGCGCCCGTAACTACGTAGTAAAACTGCAAGGTGGTGATGAATATTGTCGTACCATGTGGCGCAAACTGGTTGATATCACCATGTCACAGAATCAGGAAACCTATGAGCGCCTGAATGTGACTCTGATGGAAAAAGATGTCATGGGTGAAAGCCTGTATAACAATATGCTGTCAGGCGTTGTTGCAGATCTGAAACAACGTGGCCTTGCCGTTGAAAGTGATGGCGCTACTGTGGTTTACCTTGATGAATACAAGAACAAAGAAGGTGAACCGATGGGCGTTATCATTCAGAAAAAAGATGGCGGTTATCTTTATACCACTACCGATATCGCTTGTGCCAAATACCGTCATGAAATCCTGCATGCAGACCGCGTTCTTTACTACATCGATTCACGTCAGCACCAACACCTGATGCAAGCTTGGACAATAGTACGCAAAGCAGGTTATATTCCTGAGTCCATGTCACTTGAGCATCATATGTTCGGCATGATGTTGGGTAAAGATGGCAAACCGTTCAAAACCCGTGCAGGTGGTACAGTAAGATTGTCTGATTTGTTGGATGAAGCCATTGAACGCGCAGGTACCCTGATCCATGAGAAAAATCCAGATATGCCAGAAGACGAGCTGAAAAAAGTCGTCAACGCTGTCGGTATCGGTGCAGTAAAATATGCAGATCTTTCCAAAAGCCGTACTACCGACTACGTATTTGACTGGGATAACATGCTCGCCTTTGAAGGTAATACCGCGCCTTATATGCAATATGCTTATACCCGTGTAAATTCTATCTTTAAGCGTGCAGAAATTGATGAAAGCAGCCTGACACTGCCAGTTATTCTAAACGAAGAACGTGAACAAGCTCTGGCAACTCGCTTACTGCAATTTGAAGAGACTATCACGACCGTAGCCCGTGAAGGGACACCTCATGTGATGTGTTCTTATCTGTATGATTTGGCAGGCCTGTTCTCCGGCTTCTATGAACATTGCCCGATCTTGAATGCTGACAGCGAGGAACTGCGTCAGAGCCGCCTGAAATTGGCACTACTGACAGCGAAGACTTTGAAGCAAGGTCTAGATACTTTAGGTATTCAGACGGTAGAACGGATGTAATTATTGTTCTCAAAAACTGGTATGATAACGAATATCATACCAGTTTTCTCTATTTCACTTGTTCTGACGATATGTATATTTAGCCCGAATTCTGGATAAGAAATTGCACTCAGTGCCTGTTCCAAGATCAGGGTTTTAGACCAATGAAAAACACTCTTAAAAGGAACAGGCAATAGAAGCAACTTTGTCTCAAAAATGGGCACCGTCAAGGTTGTATGAGTCTTAGCAACTCAAAAAACAAGGAAAGTAATGCCGCCCAATAAATAATTTGAGCGGCCCATTTAAGAACATTGATTAATTACTATATTCCCCGATGAGCGAAATCTTTCAATCGGAAACCCATCAAAGCCAATGCAGTAAAATAACTACCGGCACCCGCAATGACAACTCCCATTAGCCGTAGCAGGCGCAATGCCATATTGCCCTGCTCCCAAGCCGGCATTATCCATAACATTGCCAGTAACACCCCGACCATCGCCGCAATTGCCACAACCAATTTCAGCAGAAAAACACCCCATCCTGCCAATGGCTTAAAGATCTCACGCTTACGCAATTGCCAATAAAGCATACTGGCATTAAAGCAGGCAGCCAGACCAATAGAAAGTGCCAAACCCGCATGTTTCAATGGGCCAATAAAAACAAGATTCATTAACTGCGTTAAAATCAACGTTGCAATCGCAATCTTAACGGGCGTTTTAATATCCTGACGAGCGTAAAAACCCGGAGCGAGGATTTTAACCACAATCAATCCCATTAGACCAAAGCAGTAAGCGATTAATGCCTGTTGCGTCATTCCTGCATCAAAAGTAGAAAAATTGCCGTATTGAAAAAGTGACACCGTCAATGGTTTCGCCAAAATTCCTAGCGCAACCGCACAAGGCAAAGCCAACAAAAAGCAAAGACGCAATCCCCAATCCATTAACCGCCTGTATTCCTCGTGATTTCCACTGGAAAAACTTTTTGCCAGTGAAGGCAGCAGGATCGTACCCAAGGCCACGCCCAATACCCCCGAAGGCAGCTCCATTAAACGGTCAGCATAATACATCCACGAAACGGAGCCAGAGATCAAAAATGAAGCAAAAATAGTATTAATGATCAATGATATCTGGCTGACTGAAACTCCAAAAATAGCAGGCCCCATCTGACGTATAACCCGCCATACTCCACTGTCACGGAAAGAGATCCTCGGCAGTACCAGCATACCTATTTTTTTCAGGTGGGGAAGCTGATAAACCAATTGCAAAATACCTCCAGCAATCACAGCCCAACCCAATGCCATCACAGGAGGATTACAATAAGGTGCCACAAACAGTGAAAAGACGATCATGCTGATATTAAGCAATGTTGGTGCAAAGGCAGGTACAGAAAAGCGATTCCATGTGTTGAGAATCGCTCCCGCCAATGAAGCCAAAGATATCAAAAAAATGTAGGGAAACGTAATTCTGAGCAGATCACTAGTTAAGGCAAACTTATCCGCTGTGTCTGTAAAACCCGGTGCTGTCACATAAATGATCCAAGGCGCAGCAATCACACCTACCACCGTGACTATTGCCAGAATCAGTGTCAACATTCCTGATACATACGCAATAAAAGTGCGTGTTGCTTCATCTCCTTGCTGATTTTTATATTCAGCAAGAATAGGAACAAACGCTTGTGAGAAAGCGCCTTCAGCAAAAATACGGCGCAGTAAATTAGGGAGTTTGAAGGCAACGAAAAAGGCATCTGTCGCCATGCCTGCACCAAATATACGGGCAATGATGGCATCACGAATAAAGCCCAGAACGCGGGAGAACATCGTCATCGAGCTAACCGCTGCCAGAGATTTCAGTAAATTCATGGTATTTTCTAAAATTGATTTTTATGAAATGGGCATTAAAAGCATTAAGCCAAAGAAATCAAGATAATATTATTGTATATCAATGAATTCCATTCATTCCAAAGTTGAAAAGAATTGATAACAATCTACATACAACCGAATGATTTTACAAGATATTATTTTTTGACAGACAGATGTTATTCACAACTGTTGATCATTTCCTATCAAATGGACTGTCTTCCTAAAACACCATACACTTTTAGAGAATAATTCACATTAGTATAAAAACATCTTTATCTAATATTCAGCAAACTTATGTTCATCAAATATCTTATTTAATACATACCTATTCACAGAGATAAAATTAAGCTAAGTGATAAAAAGAAATTATATATTTCTTAACAAGTTCAGATATCTATCAAGAAAGGCTACACTTTTAATTCAAGCAATTAACAGATTAGATATACAATCACGAGGTTATCATGTACAGAATTTCTATAAGACTTATTTTAATGACAACATTAGCTTTATTGTCAGACGAATTAACATCAGGGTTATTTATTTTGTAACGAAATCACCCTATCTACTGACGCAATCGTTGTTTCCCTGTGGGCAATAATGACACGGGTTATATTTAACGCTTTTATCGCCTGATTAACGTAATTTTCGCTCTCTTTATCTAATGCACTGGTGGCTTCATCCATAAATAATATGCCGGGTTTTTGATACAGTGCCCGTGCGATAAAAATACGTTGTTTTTGTCCGCCAGATAGCCCCTCACCCAATTCGCCTATCAGTGTTTCGTAGCCCATTGGCAATGCCATAATCATATCGTGGATATAACTGGCTTTTGCACATTCCATCATCCACTCTTCATCGATGTTATCGGCAAAACCACAAATATTTTCCTGTATCGAACCAGAAAAAAGCTTGTCGTCCTGCATCACGCAGCCAATCATTTTGCGATAATTGTTGATACCCAGTTGTTGAATGTCATGCCCGTCAGCGATGACTTTGCCTGAGTCCGGTTCAAACAGGCCACATAACACTTTCATCAGGGTGGTTTTTCCTGCCCCTGATGGACCGGTAATCGCTACACTTTCCCCAGGTTTGATAGCGATATTTAAGTCATTAAAGATTGCCCTGGACTGGCTGTCATAACGAAAACTGAGCGTCTGGGTGACCAGTGATATTGGGTGCATCGCTGCCTGATAATGCCTTTCAGGTTTTTGTGCTTCCTGTTCACTCAGGGCAATATCTGCAACACGTTCGTTATGCAGATTCATCATGCGTAATTGAAGCAAAAAACTGGTTAATGAAGCGACGCGATCAGAAAATTGCCCCCTGAATGCACCAAATGCCACAAACATTCCGATGGTCATCTGGTTATTTATTACCAGACTGATCCCTAACCACAGTATGACTATCTGGTCAAAAGCAGCAATAAGTGTATTGATGCCGCCAAAAAATAGATCCATTTTGGTGACCTTGATATGTGTATTAATGGCATCAATTTTCACGTTAAGCCAATGCGTGCTGCGACGTTCACTCATTCCCTGCATCTTGACGGTTGCTATTCCGTATAATGTTTCCATGAAGTAGGAGTTAACACGAGCATCTTTAATCAGTGATTCTTCAGATAGCTGGCGATAATAATCGTAGGTGAACAGGCGAATAAGAACGTAGAGTGCGGTGAATCCAAACACAATCCAGGTTAAATATCCCCCGTACAGTAACAGCATGGCAAACAGACCCATCACCATGATACTGTCCATAATGGCCCCGATGATACTGGTCGTAAACGTGTTTTGTAATGTCTCTAATGAATTAAAACGGGATTGAATATCTCCGAGCTTACGACGTTCAAAATAATCCAACGGTATTTTTAACAGATGTTTGAACAGGCTTGATTGCCATTGTATGTTGATAAATGTGGCCATTATCAGTGATGCCCAAACCCGAATTATGCTCACGCCGGCGCGTAACAGGATAAATACTATCAGGCCCGTACAAATAAGCGTTAAGAGTCCCCTATCACTTGCTGGGATAACATGATCCATCACGAGTTGTGTTCCTACCGGCATGACGAGATTAATGGTTTCTATCGCCAATGACAGGAAGAAGATTTTTGTCAAGGTTCCCTTGATACCATGAATATTCTGGAGTAGCGTTTTTATTTGGATACGGGTTTTTGATACTTCTACAGTAAATTCACTGTCTGGCCAAACCTCAAGCGCGACACCAGTAAACGATTGAGACATTTCAGATAAACTGATGGTTCTCCGGCCCTGCGCTGGGTCATGAATCACAAAACTATTCCGCCTGACACTGACCAACACCACAAAATGGTTAAAATTCCAGTGAAGAATGCAAGGTGTTTTCAATGCGTTGATTTCATCCAACTCCAAGGATAATGCACGGGTAGCCATACCTAATTGCTCTGCCATGCCTTTTACACTGGCTAATGAAGTGCCGCGTGCTGAGAGGTTAAATCTTCGCCTTAACTCGATAAGATCAATGTTTTTGCCATAATGCCCTGCGATCATTGCCAGACAGGCCATGCCACATTCTGACGCCTCTGTCTGGTGGATAATCGGTATGCGAGGACGTAACCCTATATCCAACTGACTCAAGAAGGATTTCAATTTTCGTGTACTGTTATTCATTGATGGCCTCCTGTGCGCTGTATTTCATGTTATAAAATGGTGATAACATCCATTGATAAATATTCCTTTTTTCCAGAAATACAGTGGCATTGGCTTTCATGCCATTTTCTAGCGGCATCAGTTTTCCATTGTAATGAATTTGCTGCTGTTCAGGTTTTGCAATAATTTTATAATAAGGCTTTGACGGCCCTTGCGCATTTCGTGGCGATCCCTGATAAGTTAACATTTCCTGAGAAGGGGCTGGCGTTTTAGATATTAATTCAATCGTGGCAGCAAATTGACCAAATTTCTCTGCGGGAAATGCGTCGTAACGAACATTAATCTTGTCCCCTTTAGATAGATAAGGAATAGCCTCATTAGGGACCCAAATAACCAAGTAGTAATGTGCTATCTTTTCAGGGATTATTTGTAATAAGCTGTCTCCGTTATTCACCATTTGTCCGACGGTCACACTTAACGAATCTATTTTTCCGTTAGATAACGCGCGAATAATAATTTCTCCGCTCATATCGACATTGACCATTTCTTTTTTTAAATCAAGTCGTTTAAGCTCCATCTGGTAAATACTCTTATCAAATTCTGCTGCCTGTGTCTGAATTTGGCTTTTCAAGTTGGTAATCTGTAATAAATTCTGTTGATTCTGGCTGCTTAAACTCAGTAGGTTATTTTGTTGCTGATAATACAGCGTGACCTGATTTGTTAACTGGTCTTTATTAATTAATCCTCTGGCTCGATAGCGACGATAATTTTCCATATTTTTCTTCGCTATTTTTATTCCTTCTTCGGCACGCTTAATGATTTCAGAAGAGAATTTAAAGGCTTCAGTATATTGTTTTTTCTGTTTTTTTAAATTTTCCAATACCGTTTTCTTACTTTCTTTAATCCGTTCAATTATTCTGTCAATCCGTACCAGCTGGTTTTCAATGTCTTTTCTCTGATTATCGGTGACAACCCCGCTTCGGGTACTTTTACTGACATCAATTTGATAAATTGGTTGACCTTTTTTCACTGCCTGCCCTACAGTCACAAACCGTTTCACCACGATGCCTTGCACCCCAGAATAAATATTGATGGCTCTGGGGGACGTGGTGATTTCTCCTGTAACATTCACTCTTCGGGTGTACGTGCCAAAAATGATAAATATAAGGAAAACTGCAAGAAAAAAGAGACTTACCATACTGATTAACCAAGGAGATAGGCCCGGAAGTAAAATTGCTTTCCCCCGCCATTTGGTTTTTCTGTTTTCAATCGCCTGTTGACGAAACAATGCTTTTCTCCTCTGATTTACCAATGGTTCTAATGTATCGTGTCTGGGATAAGTCCAGTAATAAACAACCAGAATAGAAACAGAAATGGGTTTAATAATAGCTTACATGACCCTATGTAAATGTTTAGTAAATAAAAATATGATATAGCTTGAGCAATAAATTATTTATATATATTAAAATCACAAAGGACAGCGATACAAATAAGTGTGTTGTCAGTGAGTAAGTTATTAGATAGCTAGTTATTAGATAGCTGGTGGGGCAAACCGTATGGCGTTACTTTCAGTGATGGTTCCATTGAGGTTTGTTATCAAAAGCCGATGTACCGGCGCACCGGCTTTCATTCGTTCAGTTTTTTAGACGTCTATTCATTTTATTTTGATTATCCGATATGTGACTATAATGATAATAATTTATCAATCGTCTCACAAAAATCGGTTCTGCTCTGGTCATAGCCCCTTCAGAACGTCCCCTTTTCATATCTCAGTTTGTTACAAATTTTTCAACAATGCCTACACAATCCAGATTCATACCAAAAAATTTATAAACTCATTTTATCCCATGAATCATCTATCAACGATGTCAGCACATGATCTTGCCAGACTCCGTCAATCATTAAATAATTCTTGGCGTAACCTTCCCGTTCAAAACCGAGCCTCTTCAGTAAATTCCCGCTGCGATGATTATGTGGCATATAATTAGCCATAATACGATGCATTTTCTGGTAGCGCTGCATATAACGGATTGCTGGTTGCAACGCTTCATACATTAACCCTCGCTCCTGCCATTTTTCACCTAAAGAATAGCCAAGATAACAGGAATAAAACGCTCCTCGCACAACATTAGTGAAATTAGCAACCCCCAACACTTCATTTTCATTAGGATCTAACAGCAAGAAATTAAAGGCAGCTCCCTGCCGTTGTAATTCTGCAATATAGCTCAGCCTATTTGTCCATCCAGAAGGTTGATAAAAGCTACCATCTCTTGTTGGTTCCCATGGCTTAAGAAAATCTTTATTTTCTGCATAATATTCAGCCAATCTATAAGCATCCCGTTCATACACCACACGAATAACCATTCTATCCGTAATAAAGCGAATCTTGGGAGATGTAGAACGATAACCAAACATACTTTCTCCTGATATTTCCCTTGAAAAAACTTTAAATAATTTAGCTCTTACGAAACTTTTTATCACCATCCGACGATAAAAAAATATCATCTATGTCCCCTCTACCTTAATACTCAAATTCAGTTCAAAATAACAAAAAATTCACATTTATTTTTCATACTTCAATGGTGCAAAATGTCATTAGTTTCACAAGCGCGTAGCTTGGGTAAATATTTTCTTTTATTTGACAATCTATTAGTTGTTTTAGGGTTTTTTGTTGTTTTTCCCCTAATTTCAATCCGTTTCGTCGAGCAACTTGGTTGGGCAGCCGTTATTGTCGGTTTCGCTCTGGGTTTACGCCAAATAGTACAACAAGGTCTAGGCATTTTTGGTGGTGCGATTGCGGATAGGTTCGGTGCTAAGCCGATGATTGTTACAGGGATGCTACTGCGTGCGATGGGGTTCTCTCTAATGGCCCTGGCTTCTGAACCTTGGATATTGTTCATTTCCTGCATTCTGTCTGGATTGGGCGGAACATTGTTTGATCCCCCAAGATCTGCATTAGTCATTAAATTAACCCGTCCTCATGAACGTAATCGTTTTTATTCACTTTTAATGATGCAAGACAGCGCTGGAGCTGTAGTCGGCGCACTGATAGGAAGTTGGTTGCTACAATATAATTTCAATATCGTTTGCTGGATTGGTGCGGCTATTTTTGTGTTGACAGCATTCATTAATGCATGGCTCCTGCCAGCATACCGTATTTCAACCAGCCGAACGCCTATCAAAGAAGGTATAAGGCGAGTCATTAAAGATCGCCGGTTCTTTTATTACGTGCTGACATTGACAGGTTATTTTGTTCTGTCTGTACAAGTCATGTTGATGTTCCCCATTATTATCCATGAAATTTCTGGTACACATACTGCGGTTAAGTGGATGTACGCTATTGAAGCCACAATTTCACTGACTCTGCTTTATCCTATTGCACGCTGGAGTGAAAAACATTTCCGCCAAGAACAGCGGCTAATGGCTGGCTTGTTTTTAATGAGTCTCTGCATGTTCCCAATCGGCTGGATTAATCAATTGCACCTTCTATTCAGCCTAATTTGTCTGTTTTATTTAGGATTAGTGACAGCAGATCCTGCACGCGAGACACTAAGTGCTTCACTAACTGATCCACGAGCACGAGGCAGTTACATGGGCTTCAGTCGACTGGGGCTGGCATTGGGAGGTGCATTAGGCTATACCGGCGGTGGATGGCTTTATGATACAGGCAGAGCTTTGAATATACCCCAATTACCATGGTTTTTGCTGGGATTGGCAGGTTTCATCACCATTTATGCCCTTCATCGCCAATTCAATCAGAAGAAAATTGAGCCTATCATTATTGGTAAACGTTAATAATATTGACAAACATTAATCATTTGTTGAAGTTATTATGCCATAAAATGGTATAAAATTTGTTCGTCGAAAACAATTAGGAGGCAACATGAGAAAATTTTTCTTAGGAGCAGTATTGATACTAGTTGGATTACTCAGTGGTTGTGATCTATTCAAAAATATTAGTGTCAATGAAGGCCTGCTCAATGAATATTTATCGAAAAAAGTTCATTATCAAAAGCAAATTAGCCTGCCCGGCGCAATCCAAGCCAATATCACCCTGGGAAGTTTAACCAGTCAGATTGGTCGCAAGGATCCGAAAAAAATTGAATTGTCGACTCAGGCAAAAGTTCAATTGGTGACTTCGTGGAATACAGTTCAAGCTGATATGAAACTGACCATTAGAGCTAAACCAGTATTTGATGCAGAAAAAAAAGCCATTTTCATTAAGGAATTAGAAATCGTCGACTACAAAACCACACCTGAAAAAATTGCCATACCGATTAAGACGCTGATCCCTTATCTGAATAATTCTTTGACTGGGTTCTTTGATACTCAACCAGTTTATGTTTTGAACTCAGGAAAAAGCAAAGCTGAATCTGCGGCCTTAAAATTAGCCAAAGGATTGGAAGTTAAACCCGGTAAATTGGTTATTAATTTGGTCAATAAATAATTTTCATCAGTAATAAAAATTATAAGGGCAGGTTGTTTTATAACTTGCCCTTACTTTTTGCTCATTATTTACCGATGACTATATTTATCGATAACTATCGTTTAACTTATTTATTTAAAACGATAAGTATCAAAAGCAGAAATACAAAAAGAATGGCGTGACGTTGTCACATAGACTCCAGTTCTTCACGTAATACTTGCAATGATTCTCGGGTAATAATTGCCAGCGTTCGATAAAAACCACTAGTTGCATGAGCTTCAACTTTACCAAGAAATTGCCCACACCAAGGTAACAAATACTCATCAAACAATGCAATTTGGGCTTGAACTTCATCTTCTGCAGCCTGATCTTCCAACCAAGAAGCAGCCAATAATAAGGAACCAAATTGATCAGCAGGAGTATCAGACAAAGGCATGCCCCGCTCCATTAAAAACTCACGTACTTCACTTTCATCCTTATCGGTATAATCAGAACGGCAAACTGCCACGCCCGCAGACTCTCCAGTAAACAAGGCATGATAATCAACCTCGATCACCGATAATTCACTGTTTTGCTGTAATCTATCCAATAATTCATCCTGTTCCAAAGGCCATGCTTGTTTTAATTTTCCCTCAGCAATCATGGCGATTACTGGTTGTAGAACAGGATCTTGTGGTGTCCGGTTAAACAATGTCCCCAAGATGCGGCAAACAATAGAAAATTCGTTCATGATTTAATCCACCCCAATAACTTACCTAAATAATGAATGTTGTCATTGTCTCTAATCGTCTGCCTTGCTGTAAAGCCACTTACTAACAACAAATTAATAGCCAAGTGCCATATCAATTAGGCCAGTAGGAGATTCACCTTTTTCCATTCGTCGGATATTCTCACAAATTACATCCATAGCTTCGTCAGGAATAGTATTTGCCGCGATATGCGGAGTGATATTAATACGCGGATGGGTCCAGAAAGGATGAAAACTTGATAATGGCTCTTCAACAAATACATCAAGAGTCGCGCCAGCAACATAACCTTTATCAATGGCAATCAGCAAATCTTGCTCTATGAGTTGTGCACCTCGTGCAATATTGATCACATATGAACCAGACTTTAACTGTTTGAATAATGAAAGATTTAAGATACCACGTGTTTCTGGCGTATCTGGCAGAATATTAATCAATACCTTACATTCAGAAAGAAAATCACCTAGCTGTTCTTTCCCGTAAAAACTCTCAACATGATCAATTTGTTTTGGTGTTCTGCTCCAACAACGGACAGTAAAATCAAACTCTTTCAATCCTTCAATAACACTGCGCCCTAAAACGCCTGCTCCCAAAACACCGATGACAAATTCCTTTCTATTATGGGGTAACATTGGCTTCCAAAGACGTTGTTCTTGGTATTGTTTATATTCATCCATACGGCGGAAATAATGTAAAACAGAGGAAAGTGCATATTCCTGCATTTGCCGCGCCATGCCTGTATCTTCAAGGCGAATTAATGGGATCCCCTCAGGTAATGTACCCGGATTTTCTAATTCTTGTTTAAGGATGGCATCCACACCAGCACCGAGTGCGAATATCCCTTTTATATCCTGACGATTGGCTAACATTTCATAGGGAGGCAACCAAACTAAAGCATAATCAGAGGGATTATTATCACCACTGACCCATTGACGGACATTAGCCTCAGGTAATCTAGCTTGTATTCCCTGAATCCATTCAACAGAATTAAAAGAGGGGTGATAAAAAATGATGTTCATAAAATCTCATTCCTTTTTGTTTTTCTAATAGCGTTAACCTAGGACTGAAAGGTTGCAAGCCTCCAATAAGAAGACAAGAATAAAAATATTGATAATGCTATCTAGTTAACAAATTCGTTGTTATCCATTGCAAAAAGGACGATTTTACTATCTTAAGTGTTTACCAAGCACCCAAATTGTTTTTTATTTGCCTAATCAATCAAAAAGCCTGAAAAAATCCTCATAAGTCTGTTGACGCCTGCCCTGCTTTTCCCTATAGTAGCGCCCCGTTACAGCGACAAACTCAAGAGAAATCACTGTAACAACAAAATATGGTGAGGTGTCCGAGAGGCTGAAGGAGCACGCCTGGAAAGTGTGTATACGTGAAAACGTATCGAGGGTTCGAATCCCTCCCTCACCGCCATATTCTATGAAAGAGCCTGAACAAAATGCTCAGGCTTTTTTAGTGTCTAAGAAAATTAATTCAAATAGTCAGACACATTGCAGTAACGTATTCTTATTGAATACAGTAGAAACAAAATTCGGTGAGGTGTCCGAGAGGCTGAAGGAGCACGCCTGGAAAGTGTGTATACGTGAAAACGTATCGAGGGTTCGAATCCCTCCCTCACCGCCATATTCCATGAAAGAGCCTGAACTCAGTTCAGGCTTTTTTGTATCTAGGTTTCTGCCAATAATTTAATATTACAACAGACGATGTCGGATAAAATTGGCCTATACCTATATCATCAGCATAATTTTCCCAATATGCGTGCTGATTAGTCGTTTGATCTGTTTTTTCCACAAAGTCTTCCGTTTTATAGTTGATGGAAACATCAGCACTCAGCGCTAAACTGGCCTGACGTTTACCTTCAGAACCTACCGTAGTAATGACATAAGCACCGAATGCCTTTGCCAGCATGGTAGCGACAGTTCCAATACCTGAAGTGCCGCCATGAATTAAAACTGTCTCACCCGCTTTCAATTTACCTCGTTGGAATAGATTCACCCATACCGTAAAAAATGTTTCAGGTAATGCGGCAGCTTCCAGCAAGTTATAGCTTTTAGGAACAGGTAACGCATAATGAAATTACATTATTCTTGTATTTGATTTCCGCAGGGAATTAAATATCGTATATTGACTACAATAAATTGATATAAAACAACATATTAAACTAAAACACCAATAACTACACTGATAGCAATTACATCCCCTTATACATTTTTATTATTTTTCCTATAGTAGTGGATAAATAAATTAAGTGTTCCGCCCCAAAAAACACCATCCGATAGACCACATATAAAACCAAAAATTAAATTAAAATTGAAAGAATATAATAACTGAGAATTAATACTCATCATGGCAGAAAAAATAAACTTAACTATAAAGACGGTAAAAATAAGAACCAAAGTCAAAGGGGTTCCTGATCGGATGATTAAGTCATTATCATCTTTTTTTCTTAACCTTGGTTGATTTCGCCATAAGTACCACCCTATAGCACCGCCCACGAATATACCTAAAATAAGCGCCAAAAAAGCAAAACTTGGAAATGTCGTTTCATGCAATACACTGTAAACAGCCCATATGAAAAACAAAATAGGCATAAAGAACAGGCGTTCAACACGCATTTCCCTATCATATAACGCACTGATGCCTCGTTTAATAAGAAAAGCAAATAAAACCCAAACCCAGATAGGAGTACCCTTAATAATGCCTAAAATTGACATATCATTCCCCTTCTTATATTAAAAATAAGATGTTCAACATAAAATCATTCATAGCTCAAGTAAAATAGATCATTCTTCATATTAGTAGTCAATATAAATCAATTGTATTTTATTATTACAACAAGGATAATAACAAACAATATCAAGTAGTTATCCAACATGGAAAAATGCAATTCTAAGAGAAAATTTTAATCAATTGATCAAATTTCGTCAGTACGATTACCAAACTCAAAAACACTTGAGATCAGAAATATAGAAGTGTGATAATGCTTTATTTATACGTTAAAATAAAAATATTATTAATGGCAATGTTATCTTTCCATTAACATTTCATTTTTAACCCAAGTTGATATTACACTTTTCAAAAAAACAACATGCCTGAGACAACATCCATTTTCTTGCAAAAAACTTCTTCACAAATCGCAGGCATAATAAATTTAGCTATCTGAGATTAATGCGATAAAAACTCCTCTAAAAATGGCATCAATAATTCCGGTCTTTCTTCATGAGGAGAGTGCCCAGTAAAAGGGATATTTAACAAACAAGCATGAGTGACTTGATCAGCCAACTCAGTTAAGTGGGTCCGCGACACTAAACTATCTTTATCTCCCCGAACAGCCATTAACTCACAAGCAATTTTACGGACAGTTGAATTTGGATAACCACTGTCACTGGCATCAAGCCACATAGGAACAATACTGCTGATTAATTTTTTGAAATCTGCCTTTGGATTCAATCTATGGTAACTGTCATAGCTGTCAGGCAACATTGCCCGCCAGCCTTCGGCTGTAATCTGTTGAAGTATATCTTTCGCAGGATCATCTTCTTTTAGTGCCCAATGAGCACCAATTACCATTATTTTATCGATTGGAACAATCCCAGCTACAGCCAATCGCAATGCAACAATGCCTCCATCACTGTGACCAATAATACTGCATTTCCCTAACCTTAAATGCCTGACTACCGCTTCTACATCTTGTTGAAGGCATTTATACGATAGATTTTTTTGCCCCAAGGTCGATTTACCCTGCCCTCGGCTATCTATACCAATAAGTCGATAAGTTTTTCCAAGATCGTCAATTACATGGTTAAACGTTTCAATGTGACTTAAGCCACCATGCAGAAAAATGAGCGGGTTACCATTGGCATTGCCTTGGATCTCATAATAAATATGAGCACCATCCACTTCTAGATAACTACCATCTTGATGATTAAAACCGAACATAAAACATTAGCTCCTTCATTTTCCTTAATCCAAAGGGCATACTCGAATCATATGACCATCAGGATCTTTTACGAGGAAAGTACGACCAAAAACGTCAGTGTAGGGTTCCTGCTGAATTTCAATGTTTGGATTCTGTTGCCATTTTTCGAAGAGCTGATCAACAGATTCGCTAAAAGGTAACATAATACCCACCTCTGAAAACCGTGGAACAGTGCTATCTGGCTTCGTTCCTCCACTCCAAATAGCGAAAATGGCTTCTTTGCCTGCATTAAACGCCACATAACGCGGGCTGGAAAAAATTGGCTCTGTGTTGAAAATCGTTGCATAAAAAGCCGTAGAACGTTCGATATCAGAGACATAAATCAATTGAAGATTAGGTTTAACAGAAACAGGTTTTTCTGTCTCCATTTTCTCAACTAAATATGTTTTCTCAACTACAGCCTTAAGCCTTGAAAGTGTTTCAACCAGATCTTGCGTCACTTGCTTAAAAAAACTTATGGCTTGTGCATTAGAAATATTGTCTTCAGGCTCAAAAGAAACGCTCACCTTAATGCAATTTGCCATGTTACTTTTGTCGGTCAAAATTTGGTGGCAGAAAGTTAACCTCCCCATCTGCGGCAGATTGATCTGATCAGTAAACTCTTTATTGACTTCAATGTTGGCAAGATAGAAACGGATTTCCGGCATACCACCTAATACCATCCTGCCGTATTGCCCTGTTTTCACTTCACCTTCGAATTCAAAATACTCAAGATCAATCTCCCATTTTTTCCGCAAATCAAAATCCACATAATGCGTCCAAATCTCAGATGGTTTTGCATTTACCGATGTAGAAAAAGTTAGGGTTAACATGAAAAACTCCAACAGTTGAATGGCTGACTCAGAAAATTAAGAGCGCCCAGAGTAACAAGCCAGTGTGACAGTTTTTGTCAGTAGTTATCCCAAAGCCAACAGTTATCCCAGAGCAAACGTCAATCTCTTCTATCTGACCTTCATATATCCAATAAACTTCAAATTGCATTGGGCTTAAGGTTATGAAGCAGAGGAAGATGATTCAGCATTTCTATATTAATGGGCTTTTCATTGATTACATTATGGCTTAGTTGGTATTCCTTCCGTTTCTCGCCATTCTTTAAGCAACGATTGTCTTGAGCGGGGATAACACCTTGGTTCTGTCTTCAAATGGCTCATTCTATCCGATCTGAAATGGCGAAATGTGTTTCTTAATTCACACCATCCAATAACAATACTAATATTCTCAAAATATCCCAGCGCAAAGGGCCATATTGTTCTGATTGATTGATTATTTTTAAGATCTAAATAAGCAAAGGTAATTTTATGCCTATGGCTAATCGCTTGCCGTATCTGCGGGATATCAACAGAAGTTTGAACCTTTGTAGCCGTTGGCCCAATTAATAATGAGTTCGTCTCAAGATATTGCCTTAGTTCTGTTGGGATCACTGCCGCAATTTTATTTATTGCGCTATTTGCCGATGCTTTCAACTGTGGATCGGCACGTCTGGCTACCCAACTGGCCCCTAACGCCAAAGCTTCTATTTCATTTTGTGTCAGCATTAATGGCGGTAAAACAAATCCCGGCCGTAACACATAACCGATACCCGCTTCCCCCTCAATACTTGCACCTTGAGCCTGCAAGGTCGCAATATCCCGATAAAGTGTTCTTAAGCTGATATTTAACTTTTGTGCCAATGCCTTTCCCTGTACAGGAAAGTGATAACTACGTAATATTTCTATAAGAGATAACAAGCGCTGTGCCCTAGACAATTTACTATTTCCTTCACATTAATCAGCTATTTCAATCAAATTTGTAAAATTCATCATAGATTTTAAACTGTATCGAGGCAGAAGATCTGCCTCTGGTAATTAAAAGATATAAGTTAAAAGATATAAGTTAAAAGGTATAATCACATACAAAAAATTAATAATGCCTTAATTTAAACAATAGGTTATTGATTATCCGAACAAGATCTATTTTATTTGATTGCTATTTTTTGTTATTTATTTTATTAGTAAAAGCAGTTTAGCCTATAAAGGACTTAGGGTAAGATGACTATCTACAATTTAAAGCCACGCTTCCAAAATCTATTACATCCCTTTGTTACTGCTTTACACAAATATGGAATCACGGCCAATCAAGTCACATTGAGCGCGATGTTGTTATCAATCGCTGTTGGTTCGCTACTGATTTTATTTCCTTCTGCTGCCTTCTATTGGCTATTGCCTATTTTTCTCTTTATCCGCATGGCACTCAATGCAATTGATGGCATGTTGGCTCGAGAACATCATCAGCAATCTCATTTGGGAGCTATTTATAATGAACTCGGAGATGTGATCTCCGATGTTGCACTCTACCTTCCCTTCTGTTTTTTATCTAATGTCAGCAGTGTCAGCCTATTGGTGATTTTATTCCTGGCGATCCTGACAGAGTTTATTGGTGTTCTAGCACAAACCCTTGGTGCATCACGCCGCTATGACGGCCCAATGGGAAAAAGCGATCGGGCTTTTGTCTTCGGTGCTTACGGATTGGTTATAGCGTTTTTCCCTTCAGCCTTGAGTTGGAGCCATTATTTATTTCCTTTCGTAATCATTTTACTCTTGGTGACTTGCTACCAGCGCGTTATTAACGCCTTACATGAAATCAAATCAACTGAACAGCCACAATCCAAATAAGGCATCGCTATGACACTTTTACCAAAGACTCAGCCATCAAAAAAACCAGCATTAAATCAACGCATTGCTGAAGAGCATTATTTCACTACAACAGATCAGGCTTCCCTGTTTTATCGTTATTGGCCCCAAAAACAGGCTAAAGCAGAAAGAGCTATTATTATTTTTCACCGGGGTCATGAACATTCGGGACGCCTCCAGCATGTTGTTGATGGACTCAATCTTCCTGATGTGCCAATGTTCGCATGGGATGCCCGTGGACATGGAAAAACAACAGGGGCACGTGGTTATAGCCCATCAATGGGGACATCCATTCGTGATGTTGATGAATTTGTCAGGTTTATTGCTATCCAATACAACATTGCAATGGGAAATATCGTGGTGATTGGTCAGAGTGTCGGGGCAGTTTTAGTATCTGCCTGGGTACATGATTACGCACCCAAAATCCGCGCCATGATACTTGCTGCTCCCGCGTTCAATATTAAATTATACGTTCCCTTTGCGGTACAAGGACTGCGATTGATGCAAAAAATACGGGGTGTTTTTTTCGTCAATTCCTATGTAAAAGCGAAATTCCTGACTCACGATGAAGCCCACATTGCCTCTTATAACAATGATCCGCTGATTACCCGTGAAATCGCCGTCAATATTCTGTTGGAGCTCTATCAAACCGCAGAACGCGTAGTGAAAGATGCCAGCGCCATTACGTTGCCGACACAACTATTTATTTCCGGTGATGATTATGTAGTGAACCATAAACCTCAGCATCAGTTTTACCAACAATTGAATACTCCGATTAAAGAAAAACATGTAATGGAGGGGTTCTACCACGATACGCTGGGTGAAAAAAATCGCCATTTGGTTTTCGATAAAATACGCACTTTTATTGGACGCATTTTTGCTATCCCACGTTATCAACATGATTACAGCAATGAAGATATCTGGAGCCATACAGCCGATGAATTTCGAGCACTCACTCTTCCATTACCATGCCTGTGCCCTAAAAATCTTAGTTATAAATTGATGCGTAAAGCGATGAATACACGCTGGGGCAAGGCTTCTGAAGGTATTCGCCTCGGTCTTGAAACGGGTTTTGATTCCGGTTCCACACTGGATTATGTCTATCGCAACCAACCACAAGGTCAGGGAATTTGGGGACGGTTAGTGGATCAACAATATCTCCGGGGGAACATTGGCTGGCGCGGCATACGGCAACGCAAAATCAATATGGAAGCATTAATCCGTCAGGCTATTCGCCATCTACATCTACAAAATCAACCCATTCATATTGTCGATATCGCCGCCGGACATGGGCGATATATCTTTGATGCAATCAATGATTTCAGCAACATTGACTCCATTTTGTTGAGGGATTACAGCGAACTCAATGTCAATCAAGCCCAAGCTTATATTGAAGAGCGTAATCTCACGGATAAAATCCGTTTTGTGATCGGTGACGCTTTTGATACTGAAAGTATTTCATCTATCATTCCAACACCAACATTGGGCATTGTTTCCGGCCTTTATGAATTGTTTTCCGACAATACATTAATCAAAAACTCCCTGCACGGCCTTTCCAATGCCATAGCAGAAAATGGATATCTGATATATACAGGACAACCCTGGCACCCGCAGCTTGAAATGATTGCCCGCGTTCTTTCCAGTCATCGTGAAAATCAACCGTGGATCATGCGCCGACGTACTCAAGGTGAAATGGATGCGCTGGTAGAAGCGGCTGGTTTTGAAAAACAGTTTCAATTAACTGATGACTGGGGAATTTTCACTGTATCGATTGCCAAGAAAATTTAACGATAAGAATAAATAGATGAGAAATTCGACAAAACTTTCGCACAATGCCCAGCATGATAGTCGTCAGCGTTTGTGGCTGACAGCCGTTATCTGGCTGTTATTTCTCACGCCATTTTTTTTCATTACTTATGGGCAAATCAATCCATTCACCGCGCAAAGAGACAATGTGGAAGTTATGGTGTTCAGTTGGGAACATGACATTCCTTTCTGGTCATGGACGATTATTCCTTACTGGAGTATTAATTTATTTTACGGAGTATCACTATTTATCTGTACCAGCCGCCGTGAACAATGGCTTCACGGCTGGCGATTAGTGATGGCATTACTGATTGCCTGCGCCGGATTTCTGCTATTTCCTGTGAAATTGTCGTTTTCCCATCCCATGACAGAAGGCATTTTTGGGTGGTTATTCAAGCAACTGGAGCTGTTTGCTCCACCCTGTAATCAAGCCCCTTCCTTACATATTATCCTGCTATGGTTACTCTGGCTGCGTTATTCAGCACACCTTCAAGGCCATTGGCGTGGGCTGCTGCATATCTGGTCTATCTTAATTGCTTTATCAGTTCTCACGACTTGGCAACATCATTTTATTGATGTGATCACCGGTTTTACTGTGGGTGTTGTGATTAGTTACCTGCTACCTATTTCACACCATTGGCACTGGCAACCGAGTCAAGATAGCTACGCCAGAAAATTATTTGGCTATTATGCAGGAATCAGCCTGTTTTTTGCTCTGTCGGCATTTTGGCTGGGTAACATTTTCTGGGTCTTGTTGTGGCCTGCAATATCATTATTAATGGTTGCTCTCGGCTATGCCGGATTAGGCAGTTCAGTGTTTCAAAAGCAATCAGACGGCCAGATGTCACTGTCAGCACGCTGGATAATGGCACCATATCAATTCGGTGCTTGGTTCTCTTATCTCTGGTTCCGGAAAAAAAGTGCACCGTATAACCAAATTACAGAAGGGATCATTCTTGGTTGTTTGCCATATCAATCAATTATCAAATCAGCTAAAACAGTTAGTGTTTTGGATATGACAGCAGAATGGCACAGGAAACCGGGTATTTATACAGCAAATTATATTTGCCAACCTCAAATCGATTTATTGCCGTTGACACCGGAAGCGCTACAATCTGCTGTTTGTGCACTGGACAAATTGCATGAAAAAGGAAGTGTATTCATTCATTGCACACTCGGATTATCCCGTAGTGCAATGGTCGTGGCAGCATGGCTGCTAAAACAACATCCTGAATATGATATTCACACTGTTATCACTATACTGCATCAAGCCAGACCTCATGTTACTTTCAGGCAAACACACCTTAATGTCCTTGTTCAATGGGCAGAATATTATCAACATCGAAAGGTATAATATGCAATCAGACATTCTGCCAAATACAGAAACACTAACGGCTAAAGTCGTTATTGCCACACTACAAAGCTGGCGCTTTATCTCTGGTTTATCTGTATTTGCAACTCTTATAGCGACAGCAATATTGGTAGTAAAATCAAATAATACTGCAATTTATGCCATGTTGGTATTCTTCTCTCTACTCAGTCAGTACTATTGCTGGCGCATTTGGCTAGATTGTCACTATTTGCAAATATTGAATTCGCATCCTGAAAGGAATACTGAGTTCGATCAAGCATTATTGCTGATATTCAATAAACTACCCCAATCACGAACACAAAATGATCGCTTTAAAGGCTCAATAAGATTGTTAAAACGAGCAGTGATAAGTTTGATCCTGCAATTGGGGCTATTTTTACTATTTATAGTTGTAAGATGAACATTAGATTCAGAATCTATTTGTATTACTCACTATTCTTTAAAATCCATGATTTCCCAAATCCTTACTGCCTCAAATCGAGAATTAGTTGCAACCCTGAATTTAATTTTTCGTCACACTTAATTAATAATATCAATTAAATTATTTGATTTTTATTTTACAAACACCAATCTATCAGTTAACTTTTTGACATATAACACCTTTCTGATTTGAGAAAAGCGATATGCTGGCATCACTTTTCTCAGATCATCATCTGATATCTTATTTTTGGTTTTTAATTAAATGAATACTCGTAAAATTAAGGGGATACGTCCATTTAGTGCGCTTGTTGATGCCTGCTGGAAGGAAACTTACTCTTTTCCTCGTTTAATCAAGGACATGATTGCGGGAATCACTGTAGGAATTATCGCCATCCCACTGGCAATGGCGCTGGCAATCGGCAGTGGCGTTGCACCGCAATATGGCCTCTATACTGCGGCCATTGCAGGTATTGTTATTGCCATTAGCGGAGGGTCACGTTATAGCGTTTCTGGGCCAACTGCCGCTTTTGTAGTTATTCTCTATCCGGTTTCACAGCAATTTGGCTTGAGTGGTTTACTGATCGCGACACTTATGTCAGGCGTTATTTTGCTCATTATGGGGTTAGCAAGATTAGGCCGACTGATTGAATATATTCCCCTATCGGTTACTCTGGGGTTTACTTCGGGTATTGCGATCACTATCGCCACCATGCAGATACAAAATTTCTTTGGCCTTAAGCTGGAACATATGCCGGAAAATTATATCGATAAAGTGATTACCCTTTCCCAAAATTTTCTTTCATTTCAATTCAGCGACACACTCATCGGTTTAACCACTCTTCTGGTATTGGTTTTCTGGCCAAAACTAGGATTAAAGTTACCGGGTCACTTACCGGCTTTAATTGCAGGCACTGGTATCATGGGCATCATGCACCTGTTAGGCCATGATGTGGCAACGATTGGTTCATCATTCAGCTATACGCTGGAAGACGGTACACAAGGCCAGGGTATTCCCCCCATCCTCCCTCAATTTGTTCTACCCTGGAATCTGCCTGATACCCACTCTCTTGAGATCAACTGGAATACGGTATCAGCACTGCTACCCGCCGCATTTTCAATGGCAATGCTAGGGGCAATTGAGTCCCTGTTGTGTGCCGTTATTCTGGATGGCATGACCGGAAAAAAACACCATTCCAACAGTGAATTATTTGGTCAGGGTATGGGAAATATTGTTGCCCCCTTCTTTGGCGGGATCACCGCAACTGCGGCTATTGCCCGTTCAGCAGCCAATGTTCGTGCAGGTGCAACTTCACCAATTTCCGCTGTTATTCACTCTCTTCTGGTACTACTGACGTTGTTGGTTCTTGCACCAATGCTTTCTTATCTGCCACTTGCAGCTATGTCAGCTATTTTGCTGATTGTGGCGTGGAATATGAGTGAGGCGCATAAGGTTGTAGATTTGATTCGTCGTGCTCCTAAAGACGATATCATCGTCATGTTGCTGTGCCTGTCATTGACGGTTCTGTTTGATATGGTGATCGCAATCACTATTGGTATTGTTCTGGCATCGCTCTTGTTTATGCGCAAAATTGCCAACATGACCCGAATCAGTATTACTCCTTCAACAAATAATGATAAGAATCTGCTGGTTGTGCGAATTAATGGCCCACTGTTTTTCGCTGCCGCAGAGCGTATTTTTGCCGAGCTCAAAGAAAAAAGTGCTGATTATCAGATTATAGTTATGCAATGGGATGCCGTACCCGTTCTGGACGCAGGTGGACTGCACGCTTTTCAGGGATTTATCCGTGAGATAGGAAAAGAGAAACATGTCATTGTGTGTGATATCCCCTTCCAACCATTGAAAACACTGGCAAGAGCTAAAATCGAGCCGATTAAGGGTCAATTGAGTTTTTATGCCACTTTACCCAAGGCACTGGAAGAAATGGATTAATCCAGATATTACTGGAGTATTCGTAGCCCATTACTGCGATCATTGTCGGGTAATGGGCAAGATTTAAACAAACCCTCCCCCTCTTTTAGCGATGGCGATAGACGGTAACGAACTATTGGATGTTGTTTTCATGTTTTATTGAACCAACCAAATAGCGCTACCATTGTTGATGCTTCCTATAATTATCCGGCATCAGATAATTGCCAGAGAGATCACACTTAATTAACATTTTTTTTAAAATATTTGCGATCGCTGCGTTTTTTCCTTTCATTTTCTTCGACATTCTATTGATAAGAATTATCATTCATTCCGAATTACTCCATCGTGTTGCAGCAATGGCTTCGGGTGGATTGGATACATTACCCCACAATGGCGCAGTGATTTCATTATTGGCAATCTGCGGATTAACCCACAAACGCTCCTACCTTGACATTTTCATGGTCACCGTATTAGGCGAACTGCTGGGACTCGTTGTGGTCATTATTCTCGGTTCGTTATTCGGCTCATTTTGATAAACGAGTATTTAATTTAGATAAGGAGCTATATATGTCCACTATCGTGTTGCCTCGCATTATGGAAGTAGGCGGTGGGGCTATCATCAGTCTTCCGCAGATCCTGCAAAATATTGGCAGTAAAAAACCGCTGATTGTGACGGATAAGGTGATGGTTCAGTTGGGTTATCTGGATAAACTGCAATCTATCCTGCAAGGTGCTGGCATTGAAAGTGATGTCTATGCTGACACAGTACCAGAGCCAACGGCTGCCTCTATTCAGGCAGGAATTAAGAAAGTGAAAAGTGATCGGTTCGATGCTGTTATTGCACTTGGTGGCGGAAGCCCGATTGACAGTGCAAAAGCTATCGCTGTGATTGGTAAATTTGGTGGCACCGTCAACGAATACCGTTTCCCGCGCCAATTCAATGAACAAGGCCTTCCTATCATTGCCATTCCTACTACAGCGGGAACAGGATCAGAATGTACTCGCGTCACAATTATTACTGATGAAAAAACCGATGAAAAATTACTTTGTATGGGCGCGGGATTCATGCCGATTGCCGCCATTATCGACTATGAACTGACTATCAGCGTTCCGGCACGGACTACGGCAGATACGGGTATTGATGCGATGACTCACGCCATTGAAGCCTATGTTAGCCGAAAGGCTAGCCTCTATTCTGATAGCCAGGCTATTGCCGCCATGAAACTCATCGGCCCTAACCTGCGCAAGGTATATCACGATGGCAATAATAAAGCTGCCCGTGAAGCCATGATACTGGGTTCAACTCTCGCAGGGATTGCATTCTCTAACGCATCTGTTGCACTAGTGCACGGTATGAGCCGCCCTATCGGCGCTTTCTTCCATGTTCCACATGGATTATCCAACGCTATGTTGCTTCCCGCTGTCACCCGTTTTTCTTTAGATGCAGCCAAAGAACGCTATGCCGAATGTGCACGCACACTAACCTTTGCAAAACCAACAGACAGTGACAGTGTAGCCTGTGAAAAACTACTAACGACTTTGACCGATTTAAACAAAGAGCTTTCCGTGCCGACACCAGAACAATTTGGCATCAACAAAATGCGCTTTTTTAAGGTTGTGGAAACAATGGCAGAGCAAGCGGAAGCATCCGGATCACCGGGTAATAATCCACGGATCCCAACAATTGCAGAAATGGTAAGCATTTATAAGCAATTGTGGACTTACTGACTGATTTACTGGAGAAAATGGCATGAGTATCGTAGGACATTTTATTAACGGCAAGGTTACTGATACCCACTCACGTTTACAGGATGTTTATAATCCTGCAACTGGCAAAACCATCCGTCAGGTAGCTATTGCCCCTAAGGCTGTCGCTGAAGAAGCAGTGGCGGCAGCACAAGCAGCATTTCCTGAATGGCGTGATACTCCGCCAATAAAGCGGGCACGTATTATGTTCCGTTATAAGCAACTGCTTGAAGAGCATACCGATGAAATTTGCCGCTTGATTGGTCAGGAACATGGCAAAATTGTGCATGATGCAGCAGGTGAACTCCAACGTGGTATCGAAAACGTTGAGTATGCCTGTGGAGCACCTGAAATCTTGAAGGGCGAATTTAGTAAAAATATCGGGCCGGGCATCAACGCCTGGAGCGACTTCCAGCCATTGGGTGTTGTTGCAGGGATTACCCCATTTAACTTCCCGGCAATGGTTCCTCTGTGGATGTACCCTCTCGCATTGGTTTGCGGTAATACATTTGTACTGAAACCATCAGAACGCGATCCAAGTGCCACCTTATATATTGGCCAATTATTAAAAAAAGCAGGGCTACCCGATGGGGTCTTTAATATTGTCAATGGTGATAAAGAAGTCGTGGATACACTGCTGACTGACAAACGGGTAAAAGCAGTCAGTTTTGTGGGGTCAACTCCGGTCGCACAATATGTCTACACGACGGCTACAGCCAGCGGCAAACGTTGTCAGGCACTTGGTGGGGCCAAAAATCACGCGATCGTGATGCCAGACGCCGATATGGAGAATGTGGTAACTTCACTTCTGGGAGCTGCATTTGGTTCATCAGGTGAACGTTGTATGGCACTGTCTGTTGCAGTTGCAATCGGTGATGAAATCGCCGATCAATTGGTCACCAAGCTGCAAGAACGCATGAAATCCCTGACTATAGGGGTTCATAGTGATGAAAATAATGATTTTGGTCCCGTCATTACCCGCGAACATCAACAAAGAATATGCAGTTATATTACAAGTGCTGAACAACAAGGCGCCAAAATTTTGGTTGATGGACGTAACATGACAGTTCCTGGTTATGAAAATGGCTTCTTTGTCGGTGCCACATTGATTGATAATGTGACTACAACCATGGATAGCTACAAAGCAGAAATTTTTGGCCCCGTTTTACAAGTTGTTCGCGTTAAAACCATGCAGGAAGGGATGGAGATTATTGATGAACACGAATATGGCAACGGCACTTGTATCTACACACGTGATGGAGAAGCAGCCAACTATTTTGCTGATCGTATTCAGGTCGGTATGGTTGGGATCAATATCCCGCTGCCTGTACCTGTTTCTTACCATAGCTTTGGTGGCTGGAAAAACTCATTGTTTGGTGATCTCCATGCCTATGGTCCTGATGGTGTGCGCTTCTATACTCGTCGTAAAACTATCACGCAACGTTGGCCATCCGCTAACCTGCGTGAAAGTGCAGAGTTTTCAATGCCGACAATGAAATAATCATAATTTCCCCACAATACCCTGTTAATTCAGGGTATTTTTTCTTTACTCCACGCTATTTTATTTTTTACCCAGCCAGCCATCTTGGACTGTACCAACATTGATTCATTCCAAAGTTAATGCCAACATATGAATATTGTTTCTTCGCAATGGATAAACAGAACTTTGAGTAACCATCGTGATAGAAGCTCCGCTGCGGCGTGAGTGCTGGTCATTATTGAACATATTTCGCAATCAGACACCCCTTTATCGCCATCAAATATCGCACGTGATTTAGCGATCCCTCAACCCACCGTGCATCGCTTGTTAGCCCAACTTAAACAAGAGGGTTATCTACAAATGAGTCTGGGGGGACTTTGGGAACCGGGTAATCGTCTATTCCGTATTTCGCAGGGAGTTTGGAACAGCCCGCGTTTTAAAGCAGGCAGGTCGATGATATTAAAAACACTCGCTAATGAGGTGAATGAAACTTGTGGTATCTCTGTCCCTAACGGTTTAGAAATGCTCTACTACGAGCGTGTTCAGGCCAATTGGCCCCTACAGATTAACCTACCGGAAGGCAGTCAGACTCCCCTTTGGTGTACGGCCAGTGGTAAGCTTTATCTGGCCAACCTGCCTATGGCAAAACGTGAAAGCCTGCTTCAGGCACTTCCCATCCATAAAATGACTCGCAATACAATTACCGATCTTTTCGATCTAAATGATGAATTAGACAAAATAGTGCAAACGCAGCTCAGTATTGATAATGAAGAGTTCATTGATGGTATGGTTGCCTGTTCCGTTCCCGTTAAAGATCAGAAAAATCGATTAATTGCCTGCATTTATGTTCACGCTCCTTCTATTCGTATTTCGTTGGACTCTTTGTTGCAGTTTGCCACTCCGATGCGTCAGGCGGCACAAACACTCAGCAAACTTGAGCGCTGTTAATTGTTATCGACAGGATTTGATAGATTTTTCAATATTCAATTCCCAATTTCTTCAAGCGTGAAATCAATGTTGTTGGGTTGATTCCCAATAACATTGCTGCACCATCATCACCAAAAATTTTCCCCTGACATTGTTTAACAGCAAGTGAGAGATTTTTAATTTCCAATTCTTTGAGCTGTTTTATGGTCAATACGTCTTCGTTTTTTTGAGTTTCATTGTGAATATTCTGACGTGGAGTTTTAGGTTGTTGATCTTGCTCCAGCAAATACTTAAAGGAAACAGCACCTTGTTTTGCCGTAATTAGTGCACGTTCAATGACATTTTGCAGCTCACGGATATTGCCGGGCCAGTCATATTGTTGTAGCTCCAAAATATGCCTTTGTGAAAATGGCAGATATTTAATTTTACGATTATCACAAATCAACTTGGTAAAGTGTGTAACCAAAAGCGGAATATCTTCTTTGCGCTCACGTAAGGCCGGTGAATAAATCGGGAATACATTTAAACGGAAATACAGGTCTTCGCGAAAGCGTTTATGTTTTACTTCTTCTTTTAAATTACGATTGGTAGCCGCAATAATCCGTACGTTTACATACCGAGTTTTTTCTTCACCTACCCGCTCAAAGGTTCCTTCTTGCAACACACGCAGCAGTTTACTTTGTTGCTCAGGTTGAATTTCGCCAATCTCATCTAAAAATAATGTGCCCTGATCTGCCAGTTCAAAACGTCCAACACGGTCACGCACGGCTCCGGTAAATGCCCCTTTAACATGGCCGAAAAATTCACTTTCAAATAGTTCCGAAGGAATGGCAGCACAATTGACACGAATAAGTGGTTGCTGTTTACGATGACTGGATTGATGAATGGCACGGGCGATCAGTTCTTTTCCTGTACCTGAATCACCATAAATCATCACGTTGGCATCCGTTGGAGCAACTACCTTAATTTTCTCAATAATCTGTAAAATGGATGCACTATTGCCGACAATTTCATGATATTTATTTTCTTGTAGAATTTCTTCTTGCAGATATTCATTTTGCTGTTCTAATCGGCTTTTTAAATCTTGTAACTCTTCAAGAGCATAAGTCAGTTGTTTTTCAGTATTCAGTCGATCAGTAATATCGCGGAACACCACCACCGCGCCAATAATGTCACCGTCACGAATCACAGGGGTACTGGTAAATTCAACCGGAAAGTAACTGCCGTCACGACGCCAAAAAATTTCCTGAATGCCTTCATATACAATACCATCATGTACCGCTGCATAAATCGGGCACTCTTCTACAGGATAGTGTTCACCATTTTCATGGGTATGGTGATGAATCTGATGGATATTGTTACTCAGTACATCTTCAGGCTGCAATCCCAACATTTTAGCCCCGGCGGGGTTAATAAAGGTGCACAATCCTTGTTTGTTGATACTGTAAATACCATCACCGACTGAACTCAGTAATAAATGCTTGCCTGTATCAGAATCAATAAACAATTCCTGCAAGGCTTGAAATTCTTTTGAATCTGTATAGATGACGTTATCAGCATTTTTATTCAATTGACGTTGTTCTAACGCTTTGATATCCATCAATGACCAGATCAGCAATGTTTTGTTCTTATAAGGTAATGAAATAGAAGTAATATCCAACTGGATTTTTCCACCATTTTTATCACAAGCATACAGCTGATTGTTCCAAGCCCAATCTTTTTCCAAAGCTTCTTCGGTAAATGCCAGAAGGTTTGGCAGTTGGCTGAAATGACCAAAAATAGACGTCACTGTTTTTTGAATAATTTCATGACGTTCATATCGCAATAGCTGAGTGGCACTGATATTCACATCAATAAACTGATTTTGATGTGGATCTAATACGATTAATGCCTGTGATGTGTGTTCAAACACCAACGGGCGAATCGAGACTTCGGAGGTTACCCAGTCCGAAATAAAGTCAGCCATATTCATATTGTTCTGCCGGTTTAAAATCACTTAATTAAAACCATTTAATAAAAACCATTCTGCTGCATTAATACTATGAAACTTCATAATTGAAACTATCAAATTTCGTAATACTACGAAAAATTATAATTTTATAACCGTTCTAATTATCTCCCAGAAAAATCTTTAATAAAAATTAAATGATATTTTTCAACTAGATAAAAACAAATAACCTTCCCTCAATATAACTTGGCACAGCTTTCGCACTAACACAGGCAGAGCACATGTTAATTCATTCCAAAATAGCCTTGAACTAGGAGCTGCTATGCCAAAAGTTGATATTGAACAATATAAAGATGGCGATTTTCTTGTTGATTATGAAGAAAAAGTGTTTGAAGACGTCAAAGCCCAGCCAGGTGAAAAAGCATTGGTGACTTTTCATACCGTCGCATTTGAAGGATCAATTGGCCTGATCAATATGTTGCAGGCAAAACGTCTATTGCGTAAGGGTTTTGAAACCAAAATCTTGCTCTACGGTCCCGGAGTACAGCTGGGTATACAACGTGGTTTTCCAACCTTGGGGGCGGAAGCTTTTCCGGGCCATTTGGCTGTCAATAACCAGTTGAAAGCCTTCATGGAAGAAGGTGGTGAAGTCTATGCCTGCCGTTTTGCATTGCAAGCGATATATGGTCAAACCGAAAAAGCACTTATTGCAGGAGTTCGCCCCATTAATCCATTGGATGTGATGGACTTAAGACTGCTGATGCGTCGTGACAATGCCTTAATCATTGATACTTGGACTGTCTAAGTAAGCATAAATAATATCAGGGGAATAAGACATGAACCGAATCATTAAAGCTGCCGCAGTGCAGTGCAGTCCAGTGCTTTATAGCCAAGCCGCAACGGTAAGAAAAATCTGTGGCATTATTTCAGAGCTTGGAAAACAAGGGGTGCAATTTGCCGTCTTTCCTGAAACCGTAGTGCCTTATTACCCTTATTTTTCCTTTGTACAACCACCATTTGCCATGGGCAAAGAACATTTAAAATTGTTGAATGAATCAGTAGTTGTACCTTCCGAAGCAACCTTAGAGATGGGTCAAGCCTGCCTTGAGGCTAACATGGTAGTGTCAATTGGCATTAATGAACGTGCAGGCGGTACGATTTATAACGCGCAACTGTTATTTAATGCTGATGGTTCAATCATTCAGCATCGCCGCAAAATTACACCAACTTACCATGAACGAATGGTCTGGGGGCAAGGTGATGGCAGTGGCCTGCGTGCCATTGATTCTGCTGTTGGGCGTGTTGGTTCACTGGCCTGTTGGGAGCATTACAATCCACTGGCACGTTTTGCCTTGATGGCAGACGGTGAACAAATTCATGCTGCCATGTTTCCCGGTTCGTTGGTAGGACAAGTTTTTGCCGATCAAATCAGCGCAACCATTCAACACCACGCTTTAGAATCAGGCTGTTTTGTGGTCAATACCACAGCATGGCTGCATCCCGAACAACAACAACAAATTATGCAGGATACCGGCTGTGGCATCTCTCCAATTTCAGGGGGATGTTTTACCGCCATTGTTTCTCCTGAAGGCAAATTCTTAGCTGAACCACTCACACAAGGGGAAGGTTATTGCATTGCCGATCTGGATTTCAGCCTGATTGATAAACGCAAACGCATGATGGATTCAGTTGGGCATTACAGCCGTCCTGAATTGTTCAGCTTATTGATCGATCGTCGTCCGACACATGTATTACACGAACTAAAAGTTGAAACATCAGATCAAAGTCACCTCGAACAACTTTCAAAATTCAATGAAGCACATATCTAAATCGCATTGATTAAACCCAAGTAATGAGGGGGTAAGGATGTCTGCAATACAACAAGTTCCTAATTTACAGCTATTGACGGATTTGCAATGTCATGGCCTGAAATGGGAAGGCGAATTTGGATTGTCCCGTAAAGGGGGCGCAGGGCCAAGCGACCATAAGGCACTGAGCCTTAATGGACAGACCATGATGATTCCCGTGCTGAATCTTGCAGCCCAAGATTCGCCCTATACCGCAAAGCCTGAACCGGGCTCCGATAAGGTGATTGTACTTAAAAACCAGATCCCGGTAACAACCTTGACTGCACCTGCACGCCCCCGTTTTTATGATTTAAAAACTGCTGAAGGTATTGCCTATGAGCAAATTGCAACCCTGCATAGCCGTGATGTACTGGCAACCACGGTGTTACAGCATTGCATTCGTATGAATGATAAGGCAACTGCATGCCAATTTTGCTCAATAGATCAATCTGTAAAGGGTGGCCGGACTTTGATCCGTAAGCACCCGAAACAATTGGCAGAAGTCGCCAAAGCGGCCGTTGAGCTGGATGGTGTCAAGCAAATGGTGATCACTACAGGTACACCAAATACGGCAGATCGCGGGGCAAAAATTTTGTATGACTCGGTTAAAGCGATTAAGGCGCAAGTCGATTTGCCAATACAGGTACAGTGTGAACCACCTGATGATTTTATATGGTTTCAACGTTTAAAAGATGTTGGTGCTGTATCGATTGGAATGCACCTTGAAGCAGTAAGCGAGAGAGTACGGCAGAAAATTATGCCCGGCAAAGCGGAAGTATCATTGGAAAAATATTTTTCAGCTTTTAACGCAGCCGTTGCGGTGTTTGGGCGGGGACAGGTCAGTACCTACATTTTGGCAGGTTTGGGCGATACCGAACTGGAGATCGTGGAGATGACCGCCAAGCTAGCCAAAATTGGGGTATATCCATTTGTGGTGCCGTTTGTGCCGATTCAGGGCACCCCATTGGAACATCATCCTAAACCTGATCCGGTTTTTATGCAGTCGCTTTATCCGAAAATTGGCCGGCAACTCAGACAACATGGCTTGAACTCGGAAAGTACTCAAGCAGGCTGTGCCAAATGTGGTGCCTGCTCTTCGCTGAAGGCATATGAATAAGGAGAATGTGAGATGGAACCTTTTCACTGTTCTTGGCAGCTTGAGCTAAACGAAAGGCTGAAAAAATTTCTTAGCGACGACATTATCATCAAAACTGTGTCGGAAGATTGGGAACTATATCAATATTATCGTTTACGGGAAGCAACTTTCCGCGATGAACAGAAAATATTAAAAGAAGATCGTGATGAGTACGATTTTAAAGCATTAGGCATTATTGCCATCGGGAAAATGTTTGGTGAACATGACCGTGTAATTGGTGCAGTACGAATTTTCCCTGATGGCGGTCAGACTTGGTATGGCGGGCGGTTATGCGTAGATCCTGCATATCGTCATTACCATGCCATTGGTAAAGCGCTAATTAATGCAGCAGTATCAACCGCCAAAAACGCAGGTTGTCGTACTTTCTTAGCCACCGTGCAAACTCAAAATGAACGTTATTTCCAAAAGTTGCGCTGGGATAGTTTACGTCAATTGACCATTGCCAACATTCCCCATGTACTGATGCAGGCTCAGATTGAAAACTACCCGTTACAACATATTCCGATGCACGTTTATATGCAGAAGGAAATATGCTGATGGAACTCAATCTATTACTCGAAATGCTAAGACATACTCCCGCTATGCAGTCCAAGCAGGCGCTTCACAGTATTTCAGCCAATACAACTTGCCACGTGGATTCATTGGACAGTTTATATGCCTACCCCGGAGATGATACGGCGGCACTATTAATAAATGATCCACTATTAAATGATCAATCGTTAAATGGTCAATATGTATTACATGCCTGTGAGGGGATGTTGCCGAATTTTGTGATCAATTATCCTTATTTTGCAGGATGGTCAGCGGTCATGGCGAATATTAGTGATATTGCAGCTATGGGCGGGCGGGCACTGTCAGTTGTGAACAGCCTTTGGCATACCAGTAGCGAACATGCCCGGCAATTAATGCAAGGTATGCAGGATGCTTGTAATGCTTATGGTGTGCCATTAGTTGGTGGACATACCAATCTTGAAGCTGTTTATCAACCCGCTTTATCCGTTGCGATTCAAGGTATAGCGCGAACACTGCTCTCAGTATTACATGTCAAGCCACAACAAAAAATTCTGATCGCTTTAAATCTACAGGGACAATTCCACCCCAATACTACTTATTGGAAATGCTTTGAGCATGTATCCGGCCACATTTTACGGTCACAAATTTCCTTGCTGCCACAATTGGCAGAAGAAAACCTTGCTTATTCCGCCCGTGATATTAGTAATGCCGGCATTTTAGGCAGTTTGTTGATGCTGCTCGAAGCTACGGCATCGGGAGCAGATATCAACTTAGATGCCATTCCTAAACCTGATGATGTGGATTGGTTTAAATGGCTGCAAATTTTCCCCAGTTTTGGTTTCTTGCTGACGGCCGATGCAGATAGATGCGAAGAAATCATCAGCCTATTTCACAGTCAGGGCATTACCTGTTCGGTGATTGGTGAAACCAATGTCAGTGGTGTGGTTGCAATACAGCAGCAGCAACAAAAACAGCACAGCATATTTTGGGATTTTAACAGCCAAGAATTTACCGGCTTTTGTTATGTCAATGCCTTAAAAAAATTAGCCCTAAGAAATTAATTTTTAAAGAAAAGTTATAGGACAAACCCGTACAGATTAAGACAAATAAGACGAAGAGTCAGTAGGAGCCTATGTTATGCCCAGTGTGAATTTTACTGTGAAGTGGCCCAATGGAGAACAGAGTCAATATTACTCTCCATCAACGGTGATTTATGAATATCTGTTCATTGGTCAGCGTTATCCAAGTACGCAGTTCTTGCATCAAGTTGAAAATGGCCTGCACGCCGCATCGGAAAGAGTACGTGCACGTTATGGTTTTGCCTGTAGTTCGGCCATGGACAATCTGGCGATGATCAAACGCCAAATCAAAATTTTCGGGCTAAGCCCAGAAGCTCAAATTGAAGTCATTGAAATAACGAATAAATGAGAAGGATGTTCCATGTTAAATATCCAAAAACAAATATTACAACCAAGTTATGATGTGGTGATTGTGGGGGGTGGTCAGGCAGGTTTATGTATCAGTCACTATTTGCAGAAAGCAGGCATCAACCACGTTGTACTGGAAAAAGAACCCGAATTGACCCATAGCTGGCGCCGTAAACGTTGGGATAATTTTACCTTGGTGACCCCTAACTGGCAGTGCTTATTGCCTGAACATCCTTACCAAGGGCAAGACCCTGATGGCTTTATGAAAAAGCATGAAATAGTGGAATATCTTGATGCATTTATTAAAAAACTAAATCCCCCTGCCATTTTAGATATTCAGGTAGAACATGTGAGAAAAGTGGCAACACATAAGTTTGTCATTAAAACCAATCACGGTATAACTACCGCCAAACAGCTTGTCATCGCAGCAGGTGGGTATCATACGCCGATTTACCCAAAACTAAGCAATACCTTGCCTGAGCATATAAAAGTGATGCACTCGGAAGAGTATTTAAATGTCAATCAACTGCCTGAAGGTGCAGTGTTGGTGGTCGGTTCGGGGCAGTCCGGCGCACAGATTGCCGAAGATTTACATCTGGCAGGCAAGAAAGTTTATTTATCGACAGGTGATGCACCACGCTGTGCTCGATTCTATCGTGGCAAAGATGTAGTGAAATGGCTGTTTGATATGGGTTATTACGAAACCACGGTCAAAGATCATCGTTATAGTGAAGAAGTACGTGATAGTACCAACCACTATGTCACCGGTCGTAATGGTGGGCATGATATTGACCTGCGTAAATTTGCCTTAGAAGGTATGCAACTGTTCGGACGTTTTGATGATTTTAAAGACGGCCAACTCTGGTTTAGGCCAGACTTGTCAGAAAACCTAGACCGTGCCGATGCCACTTATAATCGGATTAATGCCTCAATTGATGAATATTTAGATAAAAACAATATTGCAACCAATGAACCCGCATCAGTGTATCAACCTGTTTGGCATCCTGAGCAGGAAATCACAAGCATTGATTTAGCAAAAGAAAATATTACTTCAGTGATTTGGTGTATCGGTTTTAGACCTGATTATTCATGGATTGATTTAGATATTTTCCAGACTAATGGTTATCCGAATCATGACCGTGGAATTACCATTGACCCAGACGTCACGTTTATTGGTTTGCCGTGGCTATATACATGGGGTTCCGGGCGTTTCCTGGGGATCGATCAGGATGCCGCCTATGTAGTACAGCATGTTGAGCAACAAATTCATGGCAACGCAAACAAGTTAGCATCTTGTGGGTGAGGTATCCCAAAATCAGGCAAATGAAAAAACAGCGGTTACAGAACAACATGCCTGTAACCGCTTTATTCAAACTGTATCAAAAAACTCCTGGCGGATTCAGTGATTATTTGTTGGTATCCAGCTCAGGAAAATTTTTCACCACATCATCAATAGCTTTCATCTGCATCAGGAATGGTTCCAGTTTTGCCAGAGGCAATGCCGATGGGCCATCACATCTTGCGTTTTCTGGTTCAGGATGAGCTTCAAGGAACAGCCCCGCGATCCCCACCGCCATGCCTGCGCGCGCCAACTCAGACACTTGTGAACGGCGACCACCGGAAGCCGCACCCAATGGATCACGGCACTGTAAAGAGTGAGTTACGTCAAAAATCACTGGTGAGCCATTAGTTGCCTGCTTCATGACACCAAAGCCCAGCATATCAACCACTAAATTGTCGTAACCAAAGTTGCTGCCACGGTCGCACAGGATAACCTGATCGTTGCCACCTTCCTTGAATTTCTCAACGATATTGCCCATTTGACCCGGGCTGACAAACTGAGGTTTTTTGACGTTAATGACTGCGCCTGTTTTAGCCATCGCTTCAACCAGATCGGTCTGACGGGCAAGGAAAGCCGGAAGTTGAATTACATCAACAATATCAGCAACAGGTTGAGCCTGTGCGGGCTCATGAATATCAGTGATGATTTTCACGCCGAAAGTCTGTTTCAGCTCCTGAAAGATTTTCATTCCCTCTTCTAAACCCGGCCCACGATAGGAATGGATCGAAGAACGGTTAGCCTTATCAAAAGACGCCTTGAAAACATAAGGAATGCCCAGTTTTTGCGTTACAGTCACATAGTGTTCACAAATACGCATAGCCAAATCCCGTGATTCAAGGACATTCATACCACCAAACAGTACAAAAGGCAGATCATTTGCGACCTTGATGTCACCAATATTAACCACTTTCTGTTGCATGCTTATACCTTCTCTTGTTAAGGGCAAATAAATTTGCGGTGTCCATAAAAAATAAATAAGGAGCAGAAAAATTCCGTTTATGACGACATTTAATGGAGGATGATCGCTCTCTGCTCAATGGAGTTAATCTGCATTTTCAGCATTTCTGAGATAGGATCCTCAGGGCAGTGCTCCACGAAATAGCTCAAAT
Source organism: Xenorhabdus vietnamensis (assembly GCF_002127535.1). GTDB lineage: Bacteria > Pseudomonadota > Gammaproteobacteria > Enterobacterales > Enterobacteriaceae > Xenorhabdus > Xenorhabdus vietnamensis. The sequence continues at coordinate 140,311 of NZ_MUBJ01000009.1, read as the reverse complement.
CTGAGACAGCAATGTGACTACAATCGAGCTGTACATAAATCAGCCCACGGTCGCGGATTTCATACGGATCATCAGGGTCAAACATCAGCACGATTTCGCTGGCTTTAAGTGCTAACTCCATCTTTTTTTCTTGCATTAAGGAAGTTTTGATGGTGTCGGTGGCTTTTCGCACGACACTGGCGTTATCCGCCCCCTGTAAGTCTTTGTTTTTCAGGCCGACTGTTGGACCAATATGACCTTTTAACCAGACATCAAGTGTATGCTCGGTGAGCGTATCGCCATTCATAGGATTAATAAACCATGCTGGCTCATCAGTTAAATCAATCCGCAATATTAGCTGTGTCGGAAATATGACCGGCTGTACGGGCAATGCCAGTGCCTGAGCAATATGTGAAAACACCATCCCCAATGTTACGGGAGCACCTTGATGTGAATGTAATACATTATCCAACCATAGAGTATCAGACAAACAATACACCCCATTCGCTCCGCGAAATTTCCACTCTCGATAAAAAAGCGTCATTAATAATTGCAATTTTTCTTTGGTGCCAGTCACAGGGGAAAGTTTTTGCCGGGCTTCTTCAACCAAAGCTGTTAACTGCTCAGTCACTAATATTTGAGAAAAATCAGGACGAATGGCCTGTGTTACTAGAATAATACCGTCTATCAGGGAGGCATTATTGAATTCATAATTAACTATGGTTTTCATTTTTATTCCATCGACCTACCGTGATACGTTCATTACCACCATAATCCTGAAAGGTCGCTATCTGTTGATAACCTTTTTCCAAAAATAGGTTTCTGACAACAATTCCCTGTTTCCAGCCATGTTCCAATAATAGCCATCCGTTCGGTAGCAGGAAGTGGCGAGCTTGCTCCACAATTGTTTGCAAATCTGCCATGCCATTTTGTGCGGCAATCAATGCAGTGGCCGGTTCAAACCTGACATCTCCTTCACGCAAATGAGGGTCAAGCTCATCAATATACGGAGGATTACTGACAATAATATCAAATTGCTGTTTCCCAACTGCTGAGAACCACTCACTTTGTAAAAAATTCACATTGTGAAAAGGCTGATTGCGGAAAGGTAACTTTTCGGCATTTTTTTCAGCGTTATATTTCGCCAATGCCACGGCATCGGGATTGATATCCACCCCTGTTACATGACAATCATGCCGCTCACTCGCCAACGCCAATGCAATTGCTCCGGTTCCCGTACCCAGATCCAGAATTTGTGCCGGTAAATCCGGCAGCAATTCCAGAGCTTTTTCAACCAAGCATTCCGTATCAGGACGTGGGATCAAGGTTGCCGGCGATACAGCAAGAGGCAACGACCAAAATTCGCGCTCCCCCACAATATAAGCGATTGGCTCACCCTGAATGCGACGGGCCAGAAAAGCATCAAGCTGACTAGCTTCTTCGAGGGAAATAGGCGTTTCATTGAATGCAATCAAATAAGTACGGGAACGCCCTGTTACGTATTGCAATAAAACTTCTGCATCACGCTTAGGGCTGTCACTTTCAGTCAACTGCATAGCCGCATGTTGGAGCCAATGTTGATAATTCATCAATCCTGCTCTGACAATGCGGATAATTGGTCTGCCTGATATTCAGTAATGATAGGCTGGATAAGCATATCCAGTTTACCTTCCATTACTTCTTCAAGGCGGTATAACGTTAGGTTGATACGATGATCGGTAACCCGCCCTTGTGGGAAGTTATAGGTGCGGTTGCGATCTGAACGGTCGCCAGAACCGAGCAAGTTGCGGCGTTCAGAAGCCTCGGCTTCCTGACGTTTTTGCATCTCCGCGGCACGAATACGCGCAGCAAGTACAGACATCGCTTTTGCTTTGTTTTTATGTTGTGAACGCTCATCCTGACACTCCACGACAATACCCGTTGGAAGGTGAGTAATTCGAATTGCAGAGTCAGTGGTATTAACGTGCTGCCCACCCGCACCAGAGGAGCGAAAAGTGTCAATTTTCAGATCACCTGAACTGATTTCCGGCAATTCCGCTTCTGGAATTTCTGGCAGAATAGCCACTGTACAAGCAGAAGTGTGAATACGCCCCTGAGATTCTGTTTCCGGCACACGCTGCACACGATGGCCACCGGACTCAAATTTCAAGTGACCATAAACTTGCTCACCAGAAATTTTGGCAATCACTTCTTTATATCCACCATGTTCGCCTTCATTGGCGCTCATGATCTCAACTTTCCAACGGCGGGATTCTGCATAACGGCTGTACATGCGGAATAAATCCCCGGCAAATATCGCAGCTTCATCACCACCTGTTCCAGCACGAACTTCAAGGAAACAGTTGCGCTCATCATCCGGATCTTTTGGTAATAACAGTAATTGCAGTTGCTGTTCCAACTCTTCATTACGAATTTTTGCGCCCTTGAGTTCTTCCTGCGCCATTTCCCGCATTTCGGGATCATCAAGCATCATCTCGGCTGTTTCGATATCATCCTGAACACTTTTCCAGGCTTTAAAACAGTTAGTCACATCGGTCAGTTGAGCATATTCTTTTGAGAGTGCGCGAAAACGCTCTTGATCAGAGATCACTTCAGCATCCCCGAGGTGAGCCAAAACTTCTTCATGGCGTTCTTGTAATGCTTCCAATTTAGCGACAATAGAAGGCTTCATTCGTAATATCAGACCTTATTTAGAATTGGGTTAGTTATGATCCAGCCCAAGGCTGTCCCGTAATAGATTCAGGCGTTCCAAATCACCATCACTGGCAGCCTGTTGGAGAGATTTAGTCGGTGTGTGGATTAGACGATTCGTCAATTGGTGAGTCAATTGGTTAATGATCTGTTCAGCATCAGCACCTTGCCGTATGGACATCAACGCTTTTGCCGTCATCTCAGCCCTGATTTTCTCTGCTTGTTCCCGATATTCGCGAATTGTATTAACAGCTCCTTGAGAACGCAACCAATCCATGAAATGACTGCTTTCTTGTTGCACAATACCTTCCGCCACAATTGCTGCGGCTTTGCGTTGAGCAAGATTCTGCTGAATGATAGCCTGTAAGTCATCCACACTGTACAGATAAACACCACTCAATTTTTCAACATCCGGCTCAATATCGCGGGGAACGGCGATGTCAATCAACAACATCGGTTGATTGCGACGTAATTTCAACGCCCTCTCGACCATGCCTTTACCAATGATTGGCAACGGGCTGGCAGTAGAGCTAATTACAATATCAGCCTCAGCCAATCGGGTATCGATATCTGGTAGAGAAATAACTTCTGCATTGACTTCACTGGCAAGCATTTGTGCGCGTTCTTTTGTACGATTGGCGATCATCATGTGATGCACACCATGCTCTTTGAGATGACGGGCTACTAATTCAATCGTTTCCCCTGCTCCCACCAGCAGGATATTCAACTGGGAAAGGGACTCGAAAATTTGCCGTGCCAATGTGCAAGCAGCAAATGCCACGGAAACGGCATTTGCCCCAATTTCCGTTTCTGTTCTGACCCGTTTGGCCACCGAGAAGGATTTTTGGAACAACCGTTCCAATTCACCTGACAATGATTGATAATTTTGTGACTCAGCAAAGGCCTTTTTTACTTGTCCCAAAATCTGCGGCTCGCCCAATACCAGAGAATCCAGACCGCTGGCGACCCGCATTAAATGGTTGACTGCTTCATTATCCACATGCCAGTAGAGGCTTTTAGTCAAATCATCAGGATTAAGCCGATGATATTTGCATAGCCAATTAATTAACTGTTCTTTAAAATTACCCTGTTGTTCAACGCTGAGGTAAAGCTCCGTGCGGTTGCAGGTGGACAGCACAACACCGCCCCGCACCAGTGGTTGCTGGAGCAGGTCATCAAGCGCCAGCCCTATCGTGTCAGGAGAAAAGGCCACCCGCTCACGTAAGGAGACGGGTGCTGTTTTATGGTTGATACCGAGTGCTAATAAAGTCATCTTAACTGCATTGAGTTATCACAGGGGGCACGGTCATGATGATATTAATAATTATTCTCATAAACTCACACCCTTCATAAGGACTCTCATTGGTCGTGCATTCTACTTGATGCATCAGTTCAATAAAAGTCAATCGGATGGTTCTGCGATAATTTATTCGAGAATTCTTACCAAATTTTCGCTAAATTACCCTCCTGATTATAAACTGGGGTGACACGCCCTGAATTATCATATTTAAATACTGCCATATTTATAACCAATAGAATTCAAGTTTCAAACTCTCCTACCACCAAGGGTTACCGTATGAAAATGTCTTCGTTTTTTCGCTTGCTTCCCCTCTCCGGTGTTTTACTGACAGCCTGTACAATCACACAACCTCCTACAGGCACGGGATCAGCAGATACCCCACAATGGCATGCTCGTGAACAGCAGCTGGCAAAGCTGGAGAATTACCAAACCCGAGGTTCTTTCGCTTATTTAACAAATGAAAAAAAAGTGTATGCGCGTTTTTTCTGGCAACAATATTCGCCTGATAATTATAAATTACTACTGCTTAACCCACTGGGTACAACAGAATTAGAATTATTCGTCAAACCGAATATGATTCAAGTCACTGACAATAACGGTAAAAAATACCTCAGTGATGAACCGGAATCCTTAATCTATCAGCTTACCAATATGAGTATTCCTCTGGATAATCTGAAAAGTTGGATTATTGGTCTGCCCGGCAATACCAAAGATTTCCAGTTGGATGCCAACTACCTGCTTAAGTCCGTGAGTGATAAAAAAAATGGTGAAGTTTGGCGAGTCAATTATCAGGGATACGATACATCGAGCACTCCAGCCTTACCTACTCGGTTGGAGCTTACTCAAGGAAAAAACCGCATAAAATTAAAAATGGATAACTGGACGATTCAACAATGACTTTAACCTGGCCCTCTCCGGCAAAATTGAATTTATTTTTGTATATCACCGGGCAACGACCTGATGGCTACCACGAACTGCAAACGTTGTTCCAATTTCTGGAATATGGCGATGAAATCACCGTTTCACCACGCCAAGATAATGTAATTCGCTTGTTGACCCCGGTTGCGGGCGTAGCCCATGATGATAATTTGATCGTGCGGGCAGCCCGATTGTTACAGAATCACTTATTGCAAAAAAGTGCATTGCAAAAAAGCACATTGCAAAAACAGACACCACAGAATTGTAATCAGAATGCTCAATTCGGAACCGAATACTTGGGAGCCGATATTCGCATTGATAAATGCCTGCCGATGGGTGGAGGTCTGGGAGGCGGCTCTTCCAATGCTGCAACGGTATTGATTGCCCTTAACTATCATTGGCAAGCCAATTTGTCCGATGATGAACTGGCACAGCTAGGAGTCTGCCTTGGAGCAGACGTTCCCGTATTTATCAAAGGTCATGCCGCTTTCGCCGAAGGCATTGGGGAAAAACTCCAACCGGCCTCACCGGAAGAGAAATGGTTTTTGGTTGCCCACCCCGGAATTGAGATATCAACGCCAACAATTTTCACAGATCCTGAATTAAAAAGAAATTCTCCGATTCGCGCTCTACCCGCATTATTACAGGCACCATTTGCAAATGATTGTGAGCCAATCGCAAGAAAACGTTTTCGTAAGGTTGAACAGCTTCTTTTATGGCTGTTAGAATATGCACCGTCACGCCTGACCGGAACCGGTGCATGTGTTTTCGGCGAGTTCGAATCAGAAGCATCAGCCCGTAAGGTGTTAAATCAAGCCCCAGAGTGGATGCAGGGCTTTGTTACGCGTGGCGTTAACATTTCTCCGTTGCATACATTCCGCTCTGGGATACCCGTGTTATTGAACCAATGAACAATGTTTGTTTGATTGGGTCAACAATATCTCTCTGGACGCAAGCCTGAGGTTTTTCCCGTGCCCGATATGAAGCTTTTTGCTGGTAATGCCACACCTGAACTAGCACAACGTGTTGCCAACCGCCTGTACACTAGCCTGGGAGACGCTGCCGTCGGTCGTTTCAGCGACGGTGAAGTCAGTGTTCAAATCAATGAAAATGTACGCGGTGGTGATGTTTTCATCATCCAGTCCACTTGTGCACCAACCAACGACAACCTGATGGAATTAGTTGTTATGGTCGATGCGCTGCGTCGTGCTTCTGCTGGTCGTATTACCGCTGTTATTCCTTACTTCGGTTATGCTCGTCAGGATCGCCGTGTCCGTTCAGCACGTGTACCTATCACTGCCAAAGTTGTCGCGGACTTTCTGTCCAGCGTTGGTGTAGACCGTGTGCTCACTGTTGACCTACACGCCGAGCAGATCCAAGGCTTCTTTGATGTACCGGTTGATAATGTATTTGGTAGCCCAATTCTTCTGGAAGATATGCTCCAGAAAGATCTGGAAAATCCGATTGTTGTCTCTCCAGATATCGGTGGTGTTGTTCGCGCCCGCGCAATTGCCAAACTGCTGAACGATACAGATATGGCTATCATTGATAAACGCCGTCCACGTGCTAACGTTTCTCAAGTTATGCATATCATTGGTGATGTTGCTGGCCGTGATTGCATTCTGGTTGATGACATGATCGATACAGGTGGCACACTGTGCAAAGCAGCCGAAGCATTGAAAGAGCGTGGAGCAAAGCGTGTGTTTGCTTATGCAACCCATCCTATCTTCTCTGGTAATGCAGTGGAAAACATCAAGAACTCAATGATCGATGAATTTATTGTCTGTGACACCATTCCTCTGTCTGATGAAATCAAGGCGTTGAACAAAGTTCGTACTTTAACACTGTCTGGTATGCTTGCCGAAGCTATTCGTCGTATCAGCAATGAAGAGTCTATTTCTGCTATGTTTGAGCATTAATAATTTAAGCTTTAGCGTGAATATTAAGCGCTAACTTATTCAAGTGATTAAATAAATCATTGCCTAAAAAAGCCCCCGTCACAGCGAATGCAGTGACGGGGGTTTCTGTTTATTTGATATACACAACTAATATTTTCATCAAGAATTAATAACAATTATAATATTAAATTGATATTAATAATTAATTTTATCAATAAATTAACCCAAGTGCCGTGAATTTCTCTCAATAAAATAAGGTGATTGTTTTACATACAAACTGAAATTAATATCCCACAATCATTTCAATTTATCTGGTACGTCCAGTTGACAAACCCTCTCACAATACTGGAGTCATTGAATAGTTGTTGCTAACCTGTCGACTACTCAATGATAGTAAGTTTTATTTCCTTACGTCACACAGTCGTATCGATAAGCAAGTATTATTCCCTAACTTTAAAAATAAATTTTTCTAATAAATAGGCAGCTGAGACTGAAGTGATAATTCTTTTAGTTTTAATCTAACCAATGGATTTCAAGGTGCATCACGGCGGCAAGGGAGCAAATCCCTAAGGGCATAGATAACTATGTGACCGGGGTGAATGAACTCTGCCAACAAAGAAGCAACTTGAAAGACGAAGGGTATAAACATATCAGCACCTCCAACTCCATCAGGAAAAAGTCACTGGATACTTTTTTATGTAAGGGCGGAATGCTGATTAATAACAAAAATTACTTTTTAAGGAGAGTGCCAATGAAAAAGGCATTTTTATTCACACCTGCACTGTTAGCGCTTTCAATCAATACTATTTCTAATGCCAATGCTTATTCCTATAACAAAGTCTATGTCTTTGGTGATAGCCTGAGTGATAGTGGCAATAACGGAAGATATACGACAGATGGAAAAAACAATAAGTTATATAGTGAGTATATTACTCAACAACTCACAGGAACTGATCTAACGCCATCCAATGATGGTGGAACCAATTATGCACAGGGTGGTGCAACAGCCCTTGAAAAATACAGTACGCAAGAACAAGTCAATAAATATCTTAATGACCATAATGGAAAAGCTGACCCTAATAGCATCTATATTCACTGGGTAGGAGGCAACGACCTCGCCAAAGCTCTAGAAGACGCCCAAAAAGAACAAGATCCACTACAGCGTCAAAAAGTTGCCGCTAATATTGTCTATACCAGTGCTACCGCAGCTGCAAATCAAATCAATGAGCTTGTCGAAAAAGGGGCGGGACTAATTATCGCTCCAACCGTTCCTGATGTGGGAACTACGCCAAAATTGCTGGAAACAGTCATTTCTGGTGCTTTAGAGAAAGTGGGAACATCTAAGTCAAAAATTGAAGACACTTTACAAAAAATCCATACAAGAATTAACCAAGAGATTATCCCAAATGATATTTACCGTAATCAGGGGATTCAAAAGGTTTTTCATGAATTAGCCAAAACAGCAGAAGAGGAAGGCTCTATAATCCCAGCGGAACAAATTGAGAAAATACTCAATGATGAATACACTAAAGCTAGTGAGGGTGCTACAAAACTCACTAATACATACAACAATCTAATCGACGAAAAAATCAGCGAAAAAAATGGCAATATCCTGCGTGCTGATATCAATGGCCTGCTGAATGAAGTAATCGCCAACCCTCTGATTTATGGTATCCAAAATACGTTGGGTTATGCCTGTGTACAAGGAAAAAGTGCTGCTGAATGCGATTCCGACCCTAAAAAAGGTTTTACAGGGGATAAACAGTTCTTATTCTCCGATAATTTCCACCCAACGCCGTTGGGACACAAGATAATGGGTCAATATATTACCTCTATTTATAATGCGCCATCACAGGTAATGACCCTGAACCAGGTTAACCGTACACCAGTTAAAAGTGCCCTCTCTTCCCTTGACGGTCACCTGCAACAACTGCGCAATAGCGGCAATGCTCAAGGCAAAATCGGTGTTTTTGGTGGTTATACTGGCAGCCAGAACAAAACCTTTACACTGGGTAGCGATTATCAGCTGCTAGATAACCTGCTGTTGGGTGCAATGTACTCTGACTTTAAAGATGAGCGCACCCCTGCCGCTAATTTCTCTTATGAAGGACTTGGTCATGTTCTGACAGCTTATACATTGTGGAATTACTACAATAACGGCTGGTTAAGCGGTGACCTCCACTATTCACGCACTAATTATGACAGCCTGACCCGTTCCATCCAACTTGGCAACGCCACCCGCAGGGAAACCGGTGCTACCACAGGTAAACAGTGGGGAGCACGTATTACTGCAGGTTGGGATATCCCTGTCACTAACTATCTGACCACCAGCCCAATCGTTCAATATGCCTGGAGCAAAGGTGAGATCGATGGTTACCGTGAATCCGGCAACAACAACACTTCCATGCATTTTGGTGATCAAGACTATACTTCTAAAGTCGGTACACTGGGCTGGCGAGTGGATACTAAACTGGGTCGCTTCAATCCTTATGCCTCAGTTCAGTTCAACCACGAATTTGGTGATACAAACTACAAATTGAACAGTGCCATTAACTCCACTAAAACTTCTTTTGTGCAGGAAAGTGGCAAACAGAGTACTAATTGGCGCCAATATACTGTCGGCATGAACGCAAACCTGTTCAATAACTTGCGTGGATTTGCTTCCGTAACTCGTAATGAGGGTAGTGCTCAAGATCCTAACTATAATTTCAGTTTTGGCATCAATGCTAGTTTCTAATTCTATTTAAATAAATCGATACAAACAAATTATCGGACAATAGAAATAGAATTTTTACTTAAGAACGCAAGGGAATAAATATTTGCCTTGCGTTCTTGTTCAATCAATACTTATCTGGTCAATAACATTCATGCATTTTCAGCAACATCCCATGAAAAAAATGATAATGAGCCAAATCATGATTATTATTTCAATCTCGGCCTCAATATCAGATTCTGATATATCAAATCGTTTACAAGTAAAAATAAGGCGGTAACAAATTGCCACCTTATCTAAATGTACTGAATTTTAATGTCTAAAATAATTACGGGTGTCGATGTTTTTTACGACGATAGCGCTCATCATAATTTCTCAGCCACCAATATTTATCAGTAACCTGTTCCCGACCACCAATTCTGGCACCTACCAGCCAAATAAATGCGCCGATAAACAATCCCATTAATGAGATACTTGTAAGAAATTCAGATTGACCAAAATTGAAGATATGGCTAAACAATACATAAGCCAAACTAACAAGCATTGCCGCCATTCCTGTTCCCATGAGAATATTACCAAAAATAAAAGCCTTTTTACGTCTCATAACCAACCTCCAATACTTTTTGTGCATGCTAATTTGCAAACACAACGAACTCAAAAGCACGAAAGTAGATATCTTCTTTAGTTTTAATTATAGCCTTATCATATAAAAGGTTATTGCGGCAGTGATCACAAGCCGTACAAATTTGGGCCTAATTTTTTACATTCCACCAAAATAATATTTATTAAAAAGAATACAATTATCGAAAATAGCTAAAATAATTCCAATTAATGCATCGAGTAAAACAGTGAGTTGAAAGATAAGGCGATAATGAGTTTTGTACTCAAGCCTTGAGATAGGTAAACTAACCCCCTTTTGTTTTATTGCCAATAAGCGAACCTAAACCGTGAGTAACATAAAATTAATCGTTGGCCTGGCAAACCCCGGAGCTGAATATGCACAGACCAGACATAATGCCGGAGCATGGTTTGTCGATTTGCTAGCACAACGCCATAACCAGTCCCTGAAAGAAGAGAGTAAATTTTTTGGCTATACCACCCGCATCAACATTAATGGGCAGGATATTCGTTTACTGGTACCAACCACTTTCATGAACCTCAGCGGCAAATCTGTCCTTGCCATTGCTAGCTTTTATCGTATTCAACCGGATGAGATTTTGGTTGCACATGACGAGCTGGATCTACCGCCCGGCGTGGCAAAAATGAAACAGGGTGGCAGTAATGGCGGTCATAATGGTCTGAAAGATATTCAAAACAAATTCAGCAATAACCCTAACTTCCATCGTCTGCGCATCGGTATCGGCCATCCGGGCGATAAAAATAAAGTCGTGGGTTTCGTACTTGGCAAACCCCCTGCCAGCGAACAAAAACTGATTGACGATGCCATAGATGAAGCATTGCATTGCACTGACATCCTTATTAAAGATGGCATGAACAAAGCGATTAACCGCTTACATGGATTTAAAGCCAGCGCTTAGCTGGGAGTGCGTGGCGCAGCGGGCTATTGCGTGTATAATAGCGCCAATTTTTATAACTCACCGACAAGCATATTGCTCGTTGGTTTATAAGTGATTTAAGGTGATAAATATATGGGATTCAAATGCGGTATCGTTGGCCTGCCTAACGTTGGGAAATCTACATTATTCAATGCGCTGACCAAAGCAGGTATCGAAGCAGCAAACTTCCCGTTCTGTACCATCGAGCCAAACACAGGTGTTGTGCCGATGCCAGATCCTCGTCTCGACCAATTGGCTGAGATTGTTAAACCACAACGCATACTGCCAACCACCATGGAATTCGTGGACATTGCTGGTCTAGTAAAAGGTGCTTCAAAAGGTGAAGGTTTAGGCAACCAATTCCTGACCAACATCCGTGAAACAGAAGCGATCGGTCATGTGGTTCGCTGTTTTGAAAACGACAACATCATCCATGTTTCTGGTCAGGTTGATCCTGCTTCAGATATTGATGTAATCAATACAGAACTGGCTCTGTCTGATTTGGATACCTGCGAACGTGCTATCCATCGTGTACAGAAGAAAGCCAAAGGTGGTGATAAAGACGCCAAAGCAGAACTGGAAGTCTTGGAAAAATGCCTTCCCCACCTTGAACAAGCAGGTATGCTGCGTTCTTTGGATTTGAGTGCAGAAGAAAAAGCGGTTATTCGCTACCTGAGCTTTCTGACCCTGAAACCAACTATGTACATTGCCAACGTCAATGAAGATGGTTTTGAGAATAACCCACACCTTGATATCGTCCGCACTCTTGCTGAAAAAGAAGGCTCTGTCGTTGTGCCCGTTTGTGCGGCCATCGAATCCGATATTGCAGAACTGGAAGATGCTGATCGCGAAGAGTTTATGGCAGAATTGGGGCTGGAAGAGCCGGGGCTGAACCGTGTTATCCGTGCTGGCTATGAATTACTGAACCTACAAACCTACTTCACCGCAGGCGTGAAAGAAGTTCGTGCCTGGACTATTCCGGTCGGCGCAACAGCACCACAAGCTGCGGGTAAAATCCATACCGATTTTGAAAAAGGCTTTATCCGTGCCCAAACCATCGCATTTGATGATTTTATCACTTACAAAGGTGAACAAGGCGCGAAAGAAGCTGGCAAAATGCGTGCAGAAGGGAAAGACTATATCGTTAAAGATGGCGATGTGCTGAATTTCTTGTTCAATGTCTAAATCTAAATCATTTTTCTTGTCTTAAGACATTTTAGAATGTCTTATCGAGACTGATAAAACCCACGCAGTTGCGTGGATTTTATCAGACGGCTCACTGCTATATAATTTGATGTTTATAGCGTTGATTTTGGAAGATTAAGAGCCTTAATGTCATCACGGGTTTGTTTGTTAATAGCCCACCCCCAACCGACAAAGAACTCCGTTAAATCAAAACCTGAGACCCTGCTTGCACGCAAGGCAAACTTGTTTATTTTCTCTTCATCGCTGGCTGTCTGCTTCAACGGATAGTGTCGATAATAGCTGTGAAGTTTACGATAAAAGTCAGTCCCCAATCCTTTCCTCAGTTGCTCAAACATTACCAGTCTTACCCAGATCATACTATCCGGCTTCTCACTGTTGAAATTGCGGTTAGGGGATCGCTTGAATTCCTTCGCGACTTCATTCCAGGTTAGACCAGTTAAGCCATTATCCATTTTATTGTCTAATCGGGAAGGAAAACCTAATAGCGATTGAATATATAGAGAATAAATGTTAACAGTGCTTTCTTCGACAGGTCCCCAAAGCCAATCACACTGTTGATAATGATGTCCAATTTCGTGCCATATTCCCCAAGCGGATGATAATCTGTCCGGGTTAAGTACATCCAGTGCACTGTCTCTCGGCATACCTACTATGTAATCTATCGCATACATGTAAGCGTCCTCAATATCCTTTGGCGGAGAAAAATTATCCTCAATAAAATGAATTTTAAGCGGGGACGAGAGATCTTTATTATCGCCTTGAGCCGATAAACCAGAGATATCATCGTAGGCATTTATGATGCGTTCAATTTTACTTAGCAACACAGCCGGATCTGCCTTTGCAGAATGATTATAGATCTTTCGTGTTACGGTGATTATGCTTCTGCGATCGGTCATCTCAATAAATGGCGATTGACTGTATTTCTTTAACATATTTCGCCATTCATTAAGTGTTGTCTGCCCCGCGATATAAAAAGGAACGGTTTCACCTCCTTCAAGAACCTTAATTGACGCTTTCGCGGAGTTTAGTGTCTCAGAATGAGGCAGGGAGTAACGGAAATACATCATCCCGCTCGCAGGAGATGTAAAGGTGCTGATGTTATCCTTTGAGGACACGAGAATAGAGTTATTAACCGAATTATCAAACATCTCTCCCGATGTATTGGAGGCAGGAAGCATCGGGGAACCAAAAAAGATCGCAATGGTCTTCGCTCCGGTTAACGACAGGCGAATAGTTTCACCTTTACGAACATATAAGCCAGAGGGGAAATAATCTGCCAGCTTCATCGTGCGCAGACGTTTCAATTCTTCTGTGGCAGAGGGCAAAACAGGTAATAGATAACGTTTCTCCACATTGTTTATATATGAACTATTGTTCCCCTTTATGCTGACCCAGTAATGTTTACCCGCCACATTATCATTAATGGATTGTTTTGCTTGTGCGTCCCCAGAAATTAAACAAAACATAAAAAGGAAGCCAAAACGTAGCATATTGTCAGTGACATTTATCATAATTCTCCTCCATAAATGGTAGGTATGAATTTTTCGTGGCCTGCCATTAAGTAACCACATTGATTATCACCTTACAACATTACCTTTAAGATCTGTCTATATCAACAAATTTTAAATGACTATTAATGAACTGATTAAAAAAGAAAAATCCTACAAACCCATAACAAATGGCGGCATACGGAGTGAAGTTTGTCACCTTGAATGAGGTCAATTGACCCAAAGTTATTCAAAACGTTATGGTCCGCCATCTGACGAAGCAAATGACCGTAACACGAATAAAATCCACGCAACTGCGCGTGGATTTTCTAACTTATACCGTTTTCTCTATACTCCCCCACACCATTTCCCCTTTATGGAACGTCGCAGTCCGTGGCGAAATACGCGCCACCGCCTCGGCGGAACAGGAAGCATCCACCAGCACAAAGCTGGCATCATCCTGCACTTTAGGCCATACACGTTCGCCTTTATCATTAAGTGGCAACACATCACCGGTGGCAATCGCCAGCGCACGCGATAACATTTGTTCACTCGGATGAACATATAATTGTGCGTACAGGTTGGCCTTCTCCAGCATGTCACCCAAACCATACGGCGACCAGTGATCAATCACGCTATCGGTACCGGTCATCACAAATACACCTTTATCGCGTAACTGCTTGAGCGGCATATTCAGCGTACCAATAGGCACAGTCGAAGCAATAGTCACCTGCTGTGCAACCATCCGGGCAGCTATCTCATCCACCTGCTGTTCGTTAAGTGTCGCCAGCGCAAAGGCGTGGCTGATGGTCAATTTGCCTTTCAACTGAGGTGTTTTTTCCACAGTTTCTACCATGTAATTAATTGCCGCTACGCCTGCCGGACTGGTTTCATGCAGATGAATATCCACCCCTTTGTCATAATCCAGTGCAATCTGGAACATAGTATCAAGGGATTTCTCCATCAAGCCATCAACGTTAGTCGGATCGAGACCACCCACGTAGTTCGCTCCCATCTGCATTGCTTCACGCATCAACGGCTCCGATTTAGAAAATAATAAACCGTGTTGCGGAAAAGCCACAATTTCACAACTAAAACCAGATTGACGACGCGCCAGCACCGCTTGCAAGTTTTCGAGATTTTTCAGGCCAGAGACTGGCTCGATATTACAGTGGCTACGGGCGATAGTGGAGCCTTTCGACTGAAGAAGATCAATCAACTTTTCCGCGCGCTCTTGGGTATACGGTTGCAGTTCCGGCAAAAGTTTCTGTTCTAGTTTAATCATGTCCTGAATCGTGGTGCCTGCTGGTCGGTTAAGAGCACTCCACGGGCCACCATAAAATGTTTTATCCAGATGGATGTGCATATCCCTCATCGCCGGAAGCATTAGCTTGCCACTTGCATCATAACGAGGTAGCGTACTGTCCGAATACTGCCTGTTCTCACACAGAGCAACAACTTTGCCATTGTTGATTTCCAGTGTTGTCAGCTCAGTAAGCGTGCTGATAGCTGTCTGCTCCTCAAATACAAACCCTGACTCCAGCAAAACGTTATCCAGATAATAATGTTTATCGGTTATCTTCGTAGAATCGCTCGCCTTATCATTTGCTGTAGCTG
Organism: Xenorhabdus vietnamensis; assembly: GCF_002127535.1. Classification (GTDB taxonomy): domain Bacteria; phylum Pseudomonadota; class Gammaproteobacteria; order Enterobacterales; family Enterobacteriaceae; genus Xenorhabdus; species Xenorhabdus vietnamensis. Next base: position 124,946 of record NZ_MUBJ01000009.1, on the reverse strand, counting down.
ACTGAGCAGCATATGCGGTTGGGCTGATTGCACCAAACAACGCGCAGGTAGTAACCATTTTGCCAGCCTGACTTAAGAACTCACGACGGTTTTTATTTTTGTTCATGTTTTTTCCTTTTCAGAAGTTAACAATTGTGGTGGTTCAGAAATCGATCTACTACGATTTATACTTTTCTTTATATTATAAATAATGATCAAAGCCTGATATTCTTTGGAGCAGGCTTGGTTGTCATGGTGAACTATTCAGGAAAACCAAGAATCAATAATATTATTGTTAATTACAACGGACTCTTTCATATAATCGCCCAAATATGAAAAAGGCCACGCATTAACGCAGCCTTGGATGCAATGTAAATTGTAGTTAACTCCAGTTAAGGTAAAAACGCTTGGTTTCACCTACTTGCTCATTTTCCATTATAGAAAATAATTTCATTACATCTGTACCAGTATACATAAGAACTAGTTCAGTCAAATAACCAACCATTAAGTTGATACTTCTACCAAAATGATAAGCTACATCATCGACTGTTATATCAAGGTTTTTTCCAATTAGTTCCTCTATAGCAAGCCTATTTTCTTGATGAAATTTTATCACCATATCTATAACATTAGGATTATCAACATTATCATTATCATTATCATTATCATTATCATTATCATTATCATTATCCGAGAAAAACCTGAATGACGATATACTCCCAATCACTGTATTGTTTTCTATTATATCTAAATCACCATAAGCAGTTATATCATCTCTAAAACATCCCAATTTTTTTACAGACGTAAAAATCCCTGGTTTAATATCAAAAGATAAAATATAACCTTTAGGCTCTGGTTTATTAACTTCAGACATAAATCCCTCACTTATTATTCATTAAAATTCAAGTTAATTTTATTCCTCTGTCAAATGATCAATTTATATTACTTATATCGAATTCTTATAGCAATATATCGCAATAACTCAGATATTAATATACGTTAAAATATGGTTATTCATTATAAAATAAACTCATTGGTCTAATGAACAATGAGATGAGTTATAAATTCAAAGTTTGCTGCTTATGAAAAATCCCATATGATCAGTAAGGCTCATTTGAGAATACTTTCTCTACAATTCTTGCCTAATCCTCCAATCAACCGCTGTTATTGATACAAATTTCCACCGTCTAGCGATATGCTACATAACGTACTAATAAACATAATTTCTATATCAATAAGGAAATAGAAAATGAATGCATTGCATTACCAATCCGATAGAGTAGAAATCGCAATCCAGTTGCAGCAATTGGCTAGTAAAGTGGCTAAGTTAACGCGTCCCAATACACACGCGGTAAAAACAGCCATTCCGCAATTGACGCTCTGCCATTTAGAACAACCAACAGATCCAATAGGCCAGCTATACGAGCCCAGTATCATGGTTATTGTTCAAGGAGCAAAACGGGTGACAATTGGTGATCGTTCTTATTGTTGTGACTCTCAACAATTTTTAGTGACTTCAACAAATATCCCTACCATTACCCAAGTTTGTACCGCTTCGAAGGAAAAACCCTTTATTGCCCTGATGTTGCAACTCGACATACAGGAAGTTTCAAGATTGATGGTTGAAAATAAAGTCATGATAAAACATCAAACGCAAGACAAATGCGCATTGGCTGTAACCTCTGCCACAACTGGCTTATTGAACTGTTTTAACCGATTATTGGATATATTGAATACACCAGAAGATATTCCTGTCCTCTCTCCCTTAATACATAAAGAGATCATCTATCGATTACTGAAAAGTGAGTTGGGAGGACGTTTACAGCAAATGGCTTCTCAAGAAAGCCCAAGCCACCAAATCAGCCATTCGATTAAATGGCTAAAAGAACACTTCGCCGATCCGGTCAAAGTCGAGCAGCTTGCTCAAATCGCCAAAATGAGTCCCTCTTCTTTCCACCACCATTTTAAAGCTGTTACCTCAATGAGTCCGTTACAGTACCAGAAGTGGCTACGTTTACACGAAGCAAGAAGAATATTGCTGACACAGCACTGCAATGTATCAACCACTGCATTTCAGGTTGGTTATGAAAGTACTTCCCAATTCAACCGTGAATATAATCGCCTTTTTGGAGAACCACCCTGCCGAGATATCAAACGATTGCGGACTATCTAAAAATAGTAAATGCAAAAAAATAAATGTAGAAAATAGATACTACTGGATAATCAGGCAATGATTAGCAATGAATAGGCACCCGTTCAATCAAAAACAACTCTAAGATAATCCTTAATTTATCAGTGGAATAAACTTGAGGATTATTATGGGTCGTATTTTAGTTATTAATTCAGCAAAAGATTTTGGCGAATCGAAAGGAGAACTCAATAATACCTTAACCGAGGTTATCAAGGATCACCTGACAGAAATAGGCCATGATATTCAGGTAACACATGTGGATAAAAGTTATGATATTGCTGCCGAAGTTGATAAATTTATTTGGGCTGATAGTGTAATTTACCAAATGCCGGGTTGGTGGATGGAAGCTCCGTGGATTTTAAAAAAATATGTCGATGAGGTTTTTAGTGCTGGTCACAGTACTTTATTTAAAGATGATGGTCGAACTCGCAGTAATCCTGCCAAAAAATATGGTTCAGGTGGTCTGACACAAGACAAAACTTATATGTTTTCAGTCACCTGGAATGCGCCATTAGAATCATTTGAAGATCCCAATCAATTTTTTGAAGGAAAAGGCATTGACAGTGTTTACTATCCTTTTCATAAAGCAAACCAATTTTTAGGCATGTCGCCATTACCAACGTTTGCTTGCCATGATGTCATAAAAAATCCACAAATTTCTCAGGACATTGAACGATTAAAAAGACATTTATCAGAATTTTTCTAAAAGTTAATTTATTTCCTATATCCAGTCACTTCTAGATCATAGTTTGGAGGATGGAAATCATATATATCCACTTGTATATCAAGTGGATATTTTATTGAATTTAGCCTGAATTGAATTATCAAGAATATAAATCAAAATTGGAATTAACTTAAGCTATTTCATAAAGCCACATCATTGAAACTCCTTGAGAAAAGCAGTCAGAATTGGATTAAATAATTCAGGCGAATCCCAGAAAGGTGCATGACTAACACCAGTTAAATTGAATATTTTTCCTTTCCAAAGATTCCGGTAATTCAGACCATTAATATAGTCAAAATTAATATATGGATCATCTGCTCCATTAACAATCGCTAACGGTATTTCACTGGTTTCAGCCAATAATCTTTGATCAGTTGCCTGAGGAGAAAGAAAGGATTCAAACATATACTGCCGTGCCAACCCATCTGTTCTTATCACCGCTTCAATAATAAAAGGTTCATGAGGCGCATTAACTCCATAGGTGTCAGATACAAAATTCTTGATATCTTCCTCAGTAAACTCCGCTTTGCCAGCAAGCCCTACTCCCGGACGAAAACCAAGAGCCACATTATCTGCACCGACTGATACTGGTAGAGTACCACAAATCATTAAACCAATCATCTTAGGAAATAAAGCCAGCATTTCCAACCCAATATGACCGCCTAATGACCAACCAAAGACCACTACTTTGTTAATACCTATTTGTTCCAGCACCTCAATGATTGTGTGTGCATAACTGGGCATTGAATATGCCTGACTTGGTTCGCTGGCATTTGATGATAAACCATGCCCGGGTAAATCTAACGCCAAGACCCGATATTCTTCTTTTAACTGATTAATTTGATGACAGAATACTTCTTTACAACTTGAGTTGCCATGGATTAAAAGAACAGGTAACCCACTACCCCCTGTATCTATTACCGAAATAGATGAATAACGGGTTTGAATATCATAGTAATTAATATCACCGTGTGTAGTAGCCATTATTCTATCTCCTCAAGATTAATATTAAATTAACTCATAAAACCTGAGTTTTTTATCATCTGCAAGGTTATGCAGTGCTCTTTCCTCACTTAAAATCTATCAGTTACTTCATATTTTTCGTTTATTTTTTATATATGCAGCACGCCCATAACAAATTTTTAATATTAAACTCCAAACTCGATATGCAATATTGTATACGCGTTAATGCAAATATTTAAAGGAATACGAGTATGTTTACTCCTAAATTAACTGTGTTGTACTTATTAGTCGAATCTGTCTATTCAACATATTATTGAGTATCTAAGGGGATTCTGTAGCTCCAATATAATAATGCTCGCGTTATCGTTTTCTCCAGAGATCATTCAACATGGGGAATTGCCATGAGGGCAGTGCCTGATAACAGCTTATTGCTCGGGTTTTCCACGTTGAAAGAAATAAATCAGCTCAAGATCATTTTGATATATTGTGGCTTACCACACGTTGTTGTCGGACAGCATCAACTCTCTCTCTGACTTTCATCTTACCACTGCCGGGAGGTAATGCCCTATCAATCGTCAGTTCTGCACCGGATTTTGCCAGATTCTCCTGTAACTGATGGTGTTGATGGCACCAGATAGCATCAATATCTCTATCACGCGAAGTATCTCTTTCTTCTGAAAATGCCACGGTTCTGACCTGAAAACGAGCACTCTCTTCGCCACCAGCACCAAGCTCTAGGCCATAATCCGGCATTGACGGATGAGAAATTACCACTTGTCCGTCAGTCAACCACGCATTAACCGTATTTTCATTCACCTGATAACCCAACTCACGCAATCCTTCCAGCACAACATTGCGTCGTTCTGCGGCTATAATACGTTGCTCTGTCCGGATAATCGCATCGTTAACAAGCTCCAAACGAGCGGTTACCTCTGAAAACGAGCCTTGCTGTGACATGCTGTCGGCTTCACGGGCAATGGTTATTGCCTCTTTATCGTCCAGACATTCCAACTCAGCGATTGCTATAGCCAGCTGGGTACGAAGATTCCGCAAATGTTGTTCCTGACGAATCTGTGTTGTTAGTTCAAAAATCAGTGAATCTGCTCTTAGCTGCCTTTGTACTTCATCTTTTAGTGATAAAACTGTTTGATACTGTGCTTGATATGATGAGAGATCACGTTGGCTATCAAGAATACCCAGTTTGATTATCATGGTTTCGATTTGTCCAAACTGAATAGCCATTTTCAAATCCGGTGTCGTTGGTGCCTGCCAGTCACGTTGAAGATCTACACCTTGCTCAGCTAGTAGTGAAGACAATAATGCCGATTGTTCTTTTGTCAGATGCGATTGTTCTTTGGCCGCCAGTTCTAACGCCTGATAAAGTAAAGCGCTTTGCGGATCCTTTTCATTCTGTAATGACTGAAATAATGCTGTATTCAACGGATGATTGACCGGTAGTTTCTCTTTGAGTATTCCAGCTAAGAATGTCATATTTTTGCTGCGATGATGGTGTTTTCTTGCTTTTTCAGCCTGTTTTTCCAGTAATTCTGCCTCAAGCAGGAATATCTCATCCTGAATATCTTGCGTAAATTTCTCAATACGGCGTTGCAAAATATCCATTTCATTCGGTGATAAAGAGATGCCCTCCTGTTTTATACATGTATTTAATGCCTGAAACCGCTGTGAAAACAGCTGGTTTCGTGTTTCATCCACATAGGAAAGCGCTTGGTTGATATACTGCCAATGTTGGTAAAGCGGCCTTAATCTGGCATGTGCTCGTTGACATGCAATAAAATGTTGTTTTCTGATCCTGACTGTATGTAGGGATGAACTCATAACAATACCTATAGATTATGCGTTGAGAAGGCTTGTGTAATCGCTGCAATTAGTTTCTGCTGTGCGATATCTGGCTGATGGAACCATTCCGCGACAGAAATCCGGTAACGAGCCGGAATCACATGTTTTAATACAGACGCCCGCCATACTTCCCGCGCTCTTGCCTGTTGTAATAACGGGTGGTGTGGCATATCGCATTCCAGCCCGATGATATATTGCCCGCTGTGTTTATCTTCAATAATGCAATCAAAATAGAAAACCCCAGCTTGCTGCACTTCGGCTATCTGCCACCCTTGTTGTTGGACGGATTGTTGCTCGAATTGTTGTAGGAAATTCACCACGGATTGCACAAAACCATCATTAATCCGGTTGTTATCACTCAGGCCGGTATTTGTTCGGCACATTCTGTTAAATAACGCCTGATTATGTTCGTTTTGTCCGGTTGCCAGATTACGGGCAAACGCCAGATACCCTTGTAAGAAATCACGGGGAATTTCAGGTTTGCGGTAAGTTGAAAGCAAGTCAGATATTTCATCCAGCGGCATGGATGAAAAGATAATTACCTGTTTTCTGGCGCGGGTAATTGCCACATTGAGCCTCCGCTCTCCACCTGTCTGTCCTAATATCCCGAAATTGCGCCGGAATGTCCCTTGTTTGTTACGTCCGAACGTCGTGGAAAATAAAATTACATCCCGTTCATCACCCTGCACGTTCTCAACGTTTTTTACAAACAACGACATATCCTCACCCTGCTCCTGCCGCTGTATTTCCTGACCATAAGCCTGACAGAAATCCGTCTCTGTTTCAGTGCGCTCAATCAGGAGATGCTGGATCAGCTGTGCCTGTTTCTGATTAAAGGTGACAATACCGACAGACGGGCGGTTTTCAAATGGTGCCTGCCATATTTCAGCCAGACACGTTACAATGGCTTCCGCCTCGTCGGGGTTAATCTGATTGCTGTACGTTCCATTGATCATCTCCAATGACAACGGTTTGATCTTACTGAGTACTTTTTCTGAGTGCTGTGCCGGGATATTCAGACGTTTTTCGTAAAACGCATGGTTTGAAAAATCAATCAGATCACGGTAAGCAGAACGATAGTGAATATCGAGCGTATAAACCGGTAATACCGTCCGTGCCAGATGCAATAAATCAGGACACTCACCGATTTGGCGATAGCCCCACTCACTTTGCGGTTTTTCCTGTTGCTGTTCCGGGGAGCCGTTTTCTTCGTCGTCATCCTCATGATTGACCGAACCTGCAAAGAAACTGGAAGGCGGCATCTGTTTCTCATCACCGCTGACAATCATTCGCTTACCGCGATACAACGTTGGTAAAGCATATTCTATCGGCATCTGAGAGGCTTCATCATAAATGACCGTATCAAAAAAACCGGCTTTGAGCGGTAAAACCTGACTGGCGACATCCGGTGTCATCAGCCATACCGGACGCAGACGCATCAGGCCGAACGCTTCCCCTTCTTCGATAAATTCCCGTAATCTTCTGGCCCGTTTTCCTGTTAAACGGGTAATCTCTTCCCAATCTTTTCGCGGGCTGATTTGCTGATATTCTAATCCCTTATTGAAGGCGTCACGGTTCAGTGTCTGCAACTCTGCCTGTGTGTTTTCCAGTTGTTGAGCATGGTAGTCCAGTGTGTCCTGCTCTGCGGATAACGCGGGGGTGCAGCGTTCGAGCAATGCTTTCAAAGCTAAGTAATAAGAGTGTCTTAGTGTTTTCTTAATGGTTTGACTTAATGCGGTATCGCTCAACTGGGAAAGTTCGGCGGCATAAGGGCGCAATAATGCCAGAATTTCCCGATGAGTCTCACCGAAATCGCCAGAAAGCGCACTGAACTGCAAATAAGGCTTTAACGTCGGTAGTGCTGCCTCTATAGCAGCAAGATCGCGGTTAAGAGACGTCTGATTTTTAATCGCCTCGGTAAATTGCTGCTGTGTCTGAATAATCAGATACGGAGTCAGTACACTGAATGCGGCACGGCTCTTTTCTTGTGCCTGAGCGCGTATAATCGCCGCCTCAATTTCAAGACACTGCTGTGAAAAACCGGCGTGCTGGCCGTCACATATGGCACTGAATAAATGAATTGGCTGCGGATAATCCACCACAAACTGCGCCAATTCGGCAATCCGACGAAGGTTATCTGTCGTATTTTCCAATGCCTGAAGTAATAAAAAGGTATCAGGTTCAGAAAATGCTTCTAACCCAAGTTGTTGATGCAACTGATTCAGTTCATTACGGATAAGGCGCCATGTCTGCTCGGCATTAATTGAATGAGAAAATGCTATGTGCTGTGTCGGATTATCGCTGATACCGTGCGTAGCAGAAAAAATGTTAAGTTTGCGTTGACGGACATAATAAAATGGGTTCAGGTACAGCCAGAATGACGTATGTTGTTTTTCTTTTAATGCCTGTGACAATTGTGCAAGCAACAGGTTTTCACAATCCGCCAGCAGATGAAATAAGCGAGGATCACACAACGAGGTATCAACCTGCTGTAACTGCGTAATCAGTGCTTCCAGTTGGCTGATAACCTGTGAACCATGCGACTGTTGCCCTTTTTCATCGCGGAACTTTTCATTGTAAAACTTTTCATTATGAAACAGTGGCAGCCAACGGGCAAATTGCTGCCATGTCAGAGAAGATAATGAGGCAAATGCTGTTTTACAGGCTGCCAGTGCGGCCTCATGGTGAGTCAATGTTTCAATGGCGATTTGTGTATAAGGCAGTATCAGGGTCTGTTCCCGCTCTGCTTCAGCCTGCATAAATCCGGCAAAATACTGGTTGAACTGCTGACAACTGTCGTCATCCGCAGAGAAAGAACACAATTGTGACAGCGGGCTACCCTCGTAATTGGCAGCCAGCCATAGAGGTGCGGCCTGAACAATATCATCAATGATTCTGCCTGTTTCAACCGCGTCCGGTGAACGGAACAATGGCTGCAATTTCGGTAAATCTAGACTGATCCCTGCCTCATCACGCCATGCAATCAGGGAGGCCATCAGTTGACGATAAGAGACTCCTGTCATTTCATGATACTGGTATAACCCATTATAATAATCATCCAACTGAGATTCATATTTGTCCATGCGCTGGACGGCAATATCACGCTCACGTACCCAGTTTGTCGTCTGATCATTGGTTTTCCGGCGCGTAAACAGACCATCAATCTGTGAACGCACCGACTGAATAATATCACGTCCTTTCTGAGCTTGATGTACAAGCACAATGCGGTTCATCAGGCCACAAGCTATCAGGCGTTTATACACGACTTTCAGTGCCGCCGGTTTTTGACAAATCACCAGTGCTGTTTTCTGCTGCCCGATAGTATCCGCAATCAGATTAACAATCGTCTGGCTTTTACCGGTCCCCGGCGGTCCTTCAATCAATAACCCCCTGTTTTGCCGTGCCGCCGCTACCACCGTTTCCTGAGAAGGGTCCATCGCATTGACAAAATAACGTTCTTCTGTTTTTAACGGTAGAGACTCTGATGCTTCGGGTTCCGCCAGCCCCAGTGCTTTTTCCAATGCGGTGTTTCTAACCGGCAAACCAGCAAGTTGTTGTAGATCTTCGCCGATAGCCTGTCCGATGAATGACGTGTGAAAAAGTACGGCTGAGCAACACAGTGATGCGCTGTTTTCTCCGATTTCCGGATCCGATGGTAATGCAGATAAATTCCTGACCGTCACCGGCATGACAACAGAGAGCTTCTCCATCACACCATCGACCGTCAGTCCGGCATACCCGAGAAGCTGTTCCAGAATCGCCTGCCACTCTTTTACCGGAGGAATACCATCCAAACTGACCAACGCGGGATTGAGTCTCACTGCTCCGCGTTCATTATCAAACTGCAAACGGGCAACACCCCGCAGTCCGGCATTCATCACCAAATTAACCGGCCAGAGAAACAGTGGAGCAATACGGGGTTTCATCTGTAAAGGCCAGGTATGAATAAGCAAAAACGGAAATCCCAGATACATGCCATTTATACCAGTATCACGTTGATATAGTTCAGTTTTTGACTGCAATATCCTCAGCCTGTCGTTGACTTTGGGCATTTGCAATAAGGTCTGGCTATCGATTGTAATAGCATTTTTCGGCCTGTTAATTAAATGTTGTAACAGATCCTGCGCACTTTTCTGAATACCATTTTTCTGGACACCATTTAGTTCAGTTAGATCAATCCGGCCTGCCGATGGGGTCAGACGCATACGAACTAAAGAGCCCCGTTGTGTATTTGCGGTAATTTTCCGGGTAAAAAACTGCATGACCTGCTGAATATAGCGCTGTTTTTCTGGTACGACCCAGTGTTCCGCAGCAATCGCCAGCATCACAATGATCTGTTCAAGCGGCAGACGCTGTGTCAGTAAAAACTGTTCTGTCCATTCATCAATATCTGCGATTCCACACCGACAAAAATTACCGATCCGCTCTCTTAACTGCTGATACAGTGTCAGACGGGGTAACTGCAATAACTCTTCTGCCTTCGTACGCTCAAATGTACTGATACGATAGCGTTTCGCCAGTTTAATTGCCTGATCCAGTAATGTCTGGCGTGCAATAAACTGTCCGATGTCGGCACTCAATAATAGAATAAGGTCTTCGTTCTGTAGATTCTGCCTGTCAATCAATGTCCGTAAGCCACTGTGATGTGTATCGGGAAACAACTGATGATGTGCCTGCCAGCGGGCAATAAGCTGACTATGGGAGGTAATCAGCAGATAAATTTTCAGTATATTTTCATTCAGGGTGATTTCCAGCGTCGCTGCCCGGCTACGGATCTGCTGCTGACGTGAATAAAGCTGCACCAACCAGTGCTCAGGATCGATTTTCCGTAACAGTTGTGCCAGTGGAGCATTAATCAAACTGTAACTGATATCCGTATGTTCTAATAACCAAGAAGGCGTGATGAGCTCACCCCGGTAAATAAACGGCATATCCGGATTCAGTACCTTTAAGGTCAGCATCAGGCGCAGGTTGTCATCAATCTCTTGGGTATCGGCAAAAAGACGCAATTGCGGGTGGATTGCTTCATAGTGACTCATTCCGGCAAGCCATGAGAAAAGTTCACCACGCAGTAACAAGGACAAGGCTTCATCCCATTGCGCGGTTTCTGCCGCTTTCAGAGCAAACTGTGCTGGTTGGCCATATGCCTGTCCGGCAAGCGTAATCTGTCGCCCATGTTGTGGCTGCTGCTGATTCGCCTCAACCGGCGCAGCCATCGGTCGCCCGTCCAGCCATGCTGATACCTCCGGCCATTGCCAACGCTGTGTGCGATCACGGGTTAATAATCCACTCAGCAGAATGCGGATATTCTCATCCAAATCATCCGGGATGGTGACACCGTGAGTCATCACCTGAATCAAAAACGCATTGGTGTGAACCTGTTCAAAACAGCGTCCCTGAGTGAGTTGTTCGAGCAAAATAATGCCCAAACTCCACCAATCAGAAGCAGCGGACACTCCTCCTGCTAAGATTTCCGGTGCACTATAACGGCTGATATCTAGCGGTGAAACGATATCAAGGTCGAACTCCGACAAACAGGCAGAACCAAATTCGATAATCACAAGATCCAGTGGCGAACGCTGACGGATCATAAGATGGGAAGGTCTCAGATCACGGTGGCGTAAACCATGCTCTGCAAAGGCGGCCAGTGCCTGCCCCATTTCCCGGATAAGCAGAGGGATCTCTTCTGATTGCCAATAGTCGCCCCGGACAATAAATACCTCTAACGAGCCTCCGGGAATATGTTCTGTCACATGCCACGGTCTGCCGTGTTGACGGCCTGTGTCCAGCAACTCTGGTACGTGGCTTTTCGGCAAAAGCCGAAATACATCATAGACAGATTGATCGGGTTCTTCACCCAACAGATAAAGCGTTAAAATCCCCTGTTGACCGGTTTTCTGATGAGTCACATAGTAGCGCTCACGCGGACTATCACTGCCATTGATCCGTTCACCCAGCATCCAGTCCCCGATATATGCCGGTACTGGCTCTGCGGGTAAAAGCGTTGTGTTCTGAGCAATGGGGGTTTCCACAGAAAATTCGGCAGCATCCTCACCACATTGCAGACAAATAAGATCACCTTCTTCCATCGGGTGACCGTTTACACAAACATAAATATGTTCCTGAAGCTCTGCATCTGCGGATTCTGCCGTTGGTACGCTGTCCGGTGCTTGCGGACGCCAGCCTGTTTCATGGATAGGTTCAGCAGATAAATCCCATCTGCACGGCTGTGTGCTGATATGACCTTCACAGAAAATTTCGGTCAGTGGTCGCTCTGTCTGACAATGTGGGCAAAAACGCATCATAACCATTACATACCTGTTGTTATTCTATTTTTTAATCTGTATTACCTGATGATCCCCTTGCATAAGCAGATCTCTGAACAGCCCCATGTCGCCCTTTCCCGGAATACCGGCAATAAACACTCTGCCTTGTGCATCCAAAGCGAGATCTAAAACCTTGTCCGTTTCGTCCAGCGGCAGATGATAAGTGTGATAACGCTGTCTGCCCAACGGAGTCAGAAGATGAAGTTCCTGATTGTCACTGCCCCGTAAACGCAAATTCTGTGTCGCTTCTTGTTGATACGGGCCGGATACCAACGCATCAATCAAACCTTCCATTGTCTGTAACATAGTTTTTAACGCGCTATATTCATATCCACTGAAAACCAGAATGTCGCCAGAAAAATGACCGCGTAACATTTTTAACAATGTATAAAGTGCATCCGGCTGTTCAAAAGGTTCACCACCGGAAATGGTGATACCCTCGGCTTCTGTCAGCCATGGTTTGAGCTTTATTATCAAGGTACTGACGGCAATGCGTTGTTGTGTTGGTCGCCATGTGTCAGGTGACATACATCCCTTACAACGAATACTGCATCCTTGTGTCCAAATCCCGATACGTTTTCCAGGCCCCAGGGAGGTCACGGGATAATGCAGACGCGACAGATTGATCTCCATCAAACTGACTCCGTAACTCGCGTCAGTTGCACCGTTGTCATTCCGCCTGTTTCGTCTAATGCAATCTCGGTGATACAAAAAGCGTCGTTTGGCCGGGCATTCTGATCAAAGATAGTCCGTGATAACGGGTTGATAAGATGAATTTCGAGCTGATTACGGATACCTCGTCCACCATTAGATAAATCCGCAAGGCAGCGGGATTTGAGGGTTACCATTGCCTTATCGGCTATCGTGATAGTTAGCGCCTGTTTCTCTAGCCCGCGCAGAATATTATCCACCATTTGACTGAAAATCTGCTCTGCCACATCCGGCCGGATAAAATCAAATACAATGATATTTTCGCCAATGCGGTTCAACAATTCCGGGCGGTTCAGCACCAGTTTGAAGTAGCGTTCAATTTCCCGTTTCACATTTTGTTGTACGGTTTCAAACGGTTCATCCGATGTGATGTTAGCGACCCGCTCTCCTTCATTATTCAGCCGATAAATGCCGAGGTTCGAGGTAAAAATAATCAACGATTCAGAAAAATAGACACGATCACCGCGACCGGATGTCAATACACCATCATCAATAATCTGCAAAAACTTATCCATCAGTTGTGGATGGGCTTTTTCAATTTCATCAAACAACACAACACTGAACGGTTTTTCACGGATGGCGTTAGTCAGTTCGCCTCCTGTGTTATAGCCGACATAGCCGGGAGGTGCACCGATAAGACGCTGATCGGCATGTTCGGCACTGAATTCCGACATATCAAAGCGGATATAGGCACTTTCATCACCAAACAACATCTGAGTAACAGTTTTTGCCAACTCAGTTTTCCCGACACCAGTAGGACCGGCAAGAAACAATACACCACGCGGGCGTCCGTTTTTATTGCTGCCGACGCCGGTTACAGCCCGTTTAATAATATCCAGTAAATGTGTGACAGCGTGATATTGTCCTTTTACACGCCGTTGTATGATGTCATAGGCATTACGGATTTTATTTTTATTAATCTTTTGCCACGGATCTTCTGTAATACCGACTTTATAACGCCTGACCGCATCACTGATACGTATGACCGGGACACTCTCAAGACGGGCAAGCTGTACGATAGCGGTTAAATCGAACAGTAACAGCCCTTCGGTTTCATCAATAAATTCATTTAGTAAGGCGATCTGTTCATCAGCCGTCAACAGTTCAAAGCCCGGCAGTGAACGCAATAAAGTCGGTGCCAGTGCCCGGCGCACCTGTCCGTCAGGTTTAGCAACCAGAATATGACGGATCCGGGGATTATTAATCAGAAACCAGTCCGGTAAATCGGTTTCTTTTTCGACTATCCAGAAAATGGTATTAAAAAATGGCTGGCGTTGTGCCCCTGCCGGACGGGCTTTCGCCTGATGAGAAAGAATTAAGGCGCGAGTAAACAGATGGTGCTCAACCACAGAGAGATTTTCACGCTGGGAGATCAAGCAGGAAGCAAAGTCCACACATAATGCTATTGGCTCATTCGGGTATTCTACCCATTTCTCCAATACGTTATTTAGCAAATCGATACCACCGGGAATACGATTGGCATTCATCGACAGTCCCAGTCGTTGTAATAATGCCTGCCCTTGTCCTTCCGACTGTGACGAATGACTAGTCAAGGTAAATCCAGAAAGCGGATTAAATGTCATGATATGCACATAACCCATATCAAATAACGTATTTTGCAGAGCCTGATTCAATGCCAGTGGTGTGATAATTTTCGGCGCAATCTCATACGATTGCAGATCCCTGACATTACCGGACAGTACAAACTGACTTTTCAGAGGTAAAAAACGTTGTAAGTCCCGTAACCAGCGCGCTTTCTGGAAGGCGTTATCCATGATATTCTTCTTTTTTTCTTATCATATAAAAATAATGAATCAGTTTACCGTATTCAGATAAAAACAAAGCAGGAAAAACGTCAGTTTCGTGATTCAAATAGGTCAGCATTTAAGAAAATTATCTTGCAGGACAGTGCGTTTCAGCATAATAACAAAAACTATTTTCAGGGAATGAGTAAATGTTTTCCAAATCAAATATCTCAACCAGTGCATTACTGGTTTCTTCTCTGCTGTTGACCATAGGGCGTGGGGCTACACTTCCCTTTATGGCCATCTATCTGACCCATCAGTATCAGATGCCGGTTGATATGGTCGGGATTGCTATCTCCGTTGCTTTAACTATTGGTGTACTCTTCAGTATGGGGTTCGGGATTCTGGCGGATAAGTTCGATAAAAAACGCTACATGCTGTTAGCCATTATTGCGTTTATCTGTGGTTTTATTTCGATTCCCCTGATTAACCACGCAGGCTTGGTTGTAGTTTTTATCTCGTTAATAAACTGTGCCTATTCTGTGTTTTCAACAGTACTGAAAGGTTATTTTGCCGATACACTGTCAACGTCAATGAAAGCAAAGATTTTTTCGCTGAACTACACTTTTATTAATATAGGTTGGACTATCGGCCCACCAATAGGTACATGGCTTTTGATGTACAGCATCAATCTTCCGTTCTGGTTGGCAGCAATTTCCGCTTCTATTCCTATTGTTTTTATTCGGTCATTCTCCCAATGATTAGATCTTGTGATAAACTCCCTGCTTTTTATTCTGGGTGAGATATGGCTAAAGTGGATGTGGTTTGTCGTTACTGTCATAAAACAGACGAGGTTAAAGGGCATGGAAAAGGGCGTACTGGGCATCCCCGCTATCACTGCTATGCTTGCCGTAAGACCTTCCAACTGAATTATACCTATCAAGCTTGCCAGCCCGGCATGAAAGAGCAAATTATTGATATGTCCATGAATAACGCCGGTGTCAGGGACACGGCTCGGGTTCTGAAAGTCGGCATTAACACAGTCATTCGCACATTAAAAAACTCACACCAAGACAAGTGACTACGCTGCCGCTTACGGGCAGTGAGATTCATCTTGTCTGTGAAATAGACGAGCAGTGGTCATTTGTCGGTAATAAGAAAAATCAACGCTGGCTCTGGTATGCCTGGGAGCCGAATAAGAAACGGGTAGTGGCACATGTGTTTGGGGATCGCAGCAGGAAAACGTTGAAAAAGCTGCTGGCACTCTTGTCTCCTTTTACTATCCGGTTTTACTGTACAGATGATTATGCCGTTTACGATTGCCTGCCTCAGGAAAAACACCTCACGGGAAAGAAATTTACCCAACGTATCGAGAGAACAAATCTTACGCTTCGTATCCGGATAAAGAGGCTGAATAGAAAAACAATAGGTTATTCCAAATCCGAAGAGATGCATGACAAAGTGGTAGGTACGTTCATTGAACGTGAATACTATATTTCATAACAGATCTAATCATTGGGAGCATGACCTTTCTGTGGGGCAGATTTATCAAGCTGAGCAAGGATGTAAATTTGAATATAAACCTTCAAACAAAGAACATTATTAAGTCTCCTAATTGGCTGGACGATGTGCGTTCTATTCTGACGCTTGCGACACCATTAATTATTTCCCAATGTGCTCAAAGTGGAATTTTCTTTATCGATGCATTGCTGATGGGGCAACTCGGACCACAGGCACTTGCAGCAGGCGCATTGGCTATTTCGGCATTCTATTTATGCTACATATTGTCATTCGGTGTTATTTCTGCTGCCGGCAATCTGGTTGCTATCTATCATGGCGCGGGGCGCCGTCGTGATATTGTATCGGCCATTCGTTGTGGATTACTTCTTGCTCTGCTTTTATCTTTGGGAATGGGAATACTTTTATGGAATGTCACCCCTCTGATGCTGATGCTTGGACAACCCCCTCAGACGGTAGAAGTGGCTCAAAAATTTTTGCACATACTCGTTTGGGGTATGCCATTTGGTCTTTTATTTCTTGCATTGAGAGGATTCACCGCTGGCATTGGTAAACCGGGTCCCATTCCCTTTATTATGTTCAGCGCACTTATTCTTTCTGGTAGTTTAGGATGGATTTTATCCCAAATGATGGGGATATATGGCATCGCCATTGCATCTATTATTACATATGGTTATATGGGAATCGCATTCGTTGTTATTCTTTGCCTACATCGTCACTACAAGCGCTATCCAATCTTTACCCGATTCACCCGCAAAGACTTATCCATCATGCCCGAATTACTTAAAATTGGTATACCTACAGCGGGAACCCTTGGTCTGGAAAATAGCTTGTTTAATGGCTGTGCCTGGCTCATGGGAGCCTTGGGTGCTATCACGCTGGCTGCTCATCAAAGCCTTATGCAATTGGTCATCGCAAGTTTCACTGTACCACTGGGTCTGATGTATGCGGTTTCCATGCGTGCAGGTCAAGCCTCGGGGGCAGGAAACTGGCATAAAGTGCGTAACTTATCTTGGATTGGAAACACATTAATCCTGTTATGGTCATTATTTACCATATCTGTCTTGCTGCTGATCCCAAATGAATTATTATCCCTTTTTCTACCTTCAGATATAAATCAGGCAACTGAAGCCAAGAACATCGCATTAATGTTAGTACCGTTTGCTGCCCTGCTATGTTTACTGGATGGTTGGCAAACAATGGTATGTGGACTTCTCCGTGCTCTGAAGGATGCACAAATTACGGTTATTATTTCTGGGGTGAGTTATTGGGGAATTGGACTCCCACTCGCATGGTGGCTATCGCAGTATTCTCTCGGCCCTGCGGGTATATGGTGGGGAATGTGTTCTGGACTGTTCATCGCTTGTTTTATAATGCAAATTCGGTTGCAAGTGCTGTTACGAAAACGCATACATACTTCTGCTCACTTCTTAAAATAGAACTTAATTTAACCACTTGTTCAGTTGATAACCAGAATTTCGGTTTTCAGATTTATCCCTGAACAAGCTGGTAAATCCAGACATTCTGACTCATGGTAGCAATGGACAATTAATAATAAATTGGCGCCCGGATTTAAAACGTCAAGTTATGTCTCGACAGGTAACTGTTGGGGAGGCTATGCCGGAAGGTATAGAGATCCATGGGCTGGCAGAGGGATTTATCGCGTTGCCTCGTTAAAAACAATAATTCGAGATATATAAGTGTCTTTGGCTTTTATAATAAAATGTCATCTCTGTCACAATCAAGAAAACATGGTTAGAAGAGTTGAATAATCACCTATAAAGTATTACTCTTAATTCAAGGCTCTTTGCATCTCAGCATGGAGATTTTACGATACGATTCACTATAAGATAACCCATATATGAGTATTCTCAAAAAGCACACAACAGATAGATAAGCCGCAGCAACCATAGTTTTACCGGTTGTTGCGGCGTCCTCAAGAATCTCTCTATTCTATGAGTACGCCGTCAAATCCTTCACTTTAGGAGATGAATTCGTGCACTCAAAAGATTTTTTCTGGCAATATTCTCTTACCACCACAATATTACTGTTATCCCCATTCAATTTACTGGCATCGCTGGCTATGGATATGTATCTGCCCGTAATGCCTTTCATCGCTGATGCACTTGGGGCCGGAGCAGGAACGATCCAGCTAACGCTGACTGTATATATGATTTTGTTAGGAGTCGGCCAGCTTCTATTTGGCCCGTTGTCAGATCTGTTCGGTCGTCGTCCTATTTTGCTTAGCGGTGGAATTGCTTACGCGGTTGCTTCATTCGGCCTTGCCATAATTTCATCACCAGAAGTTTTTTTGGGTCTCCGCATTATTCAAGCCTGCGGGGCTTCAGCATGTCTCGTAGCCATATTCTCGGCTGTACGCGACATCTATTCAGGTCGTAAAGAAATCAACGTCATCTATGGCTTGCTCGGCTCTATGCTTGCCATGGTTCCGGCAGTAGCTCCTTTGCTCGGGACGCTGGTTGACATTTGGCTCGGGTGGCGTGCAATTTTTGGTTTATTAGGATTTGCGATGGCAGTTGCGGTTATTATGGTCTGGAAACTCTGTCCAGAAACCCGGCGGCAACGGGCGGCAAACTTACAGTGGTCGCAACTACTTCTTCCTGTAAAACGCTTGAATTTCTGGCTATACACCCTCTGCTACAGTGCAGGGCTAGGAAGCTTCTTTGTCTTCTTTTCAACTGCCCCGTGGGTAATGATGAGCCGACAAGGATTATCAAAAATTACTTTCAGCTTGCTATTTGCAACTGTGGCTATCGCAATGATGGTGACTGCGCGAAGTGTGGGGAGTTTGATTACCCGATGGGGAATCCTGAATACGTTACGGATGGGAATGTTCTGCCTGATGGCAGGAGCACTGTTGCTGTCTGTTGGAGAAACGCTCATACCTGAGTCGGTATTTGGTTTCATAGTCCCAATGTGGCTTGTCGGTGTTGGAATCTCTATGGCGATTTCAGTAGCACCCAATGGCGCACTACAAGGTTTTGATTATATGGCCGGAACTGTAACAGCATTCTACTCCTGTCTGGGAGGGTTACTGTTGGGAATAGGCGGAACACTTACCATTACACTTTTATCCAATGCCACTACCTGGCCGATTATCATTTATTGCCTGATTCTGGCAACAATAGTACTTTGTCTGTCCTGCTTTATTAACAATAGAAGGCAAGAACAGTCAGATCCAAGTTATTAATCGGATTAACTGACAGATACTGCGACACGGATTACTTCTTTCTGAAAAAACGTGTCGCATTTTTCCAGAAAATGCGATTAATTTAATGATTATCATCAGTAATTATCACTGAAAAAATTTATTTTGAACTTACACTATATATGGAGTGCAGTGGGGCAAGAATTCCTGACACCTCACAGGTCTGCTAATCTGATGAATATAATTAGGCAGGAAGCTGTTCAGCAAATTTTTCTCCATCAACAACGGATTATAGATGTATCCCGTTCACTGAGTATTGATACCCGTATCCAGGAAATGGAAAGATTACTCTAACAGCCGATTTTTGTTACGCCTTGAATAGAAAATGTAATTCAATATAAATTAATGGGCATTGTGTTAAGGAGAGTGTAATTAATAAAATAAAACTTTCTAATTATAATGCAAATAGCCATGAACAAATTACAAGTTGTACCTCTTACTCAGTATCAAAAAGAAATCTACTACGAGACTCAACGTAATCCAGAAAGCGGTCAGTTTACTTTATCTGTAGCGAGAATGTTAAAAGATAATGTTAATTTTGAAAAACTTTTTCACTCAATTAATAATATCCTTAACCATGACGTTACATGCCGATTACGTATTGTCGAACAAGCCGGAGTTTTGAATCAAAAGATACAAGATATTACAGTTAAGCAAGCGGAAATCATTGATGCTGAAGGTAAGAATGTTACTGCACTCCTCAGTAAATGGTCAGAACGAATTTTCAATCTGGAGGATAAATCGCTCCTTGAAGCGGCTCTGGTAAGAAATCTACAAAATGGATGTACTGCTATTTTTCTTCGTGCCCACCATATTGTTTGTGATGGTTGGGGACTAAATCAATTGGCAGAAAAAATCCTCCAATATTATAAGAACAATGAAATTAACCAGGAAATATTGCATGACAATTATCAGGAATATATTTCAGCAATAATTGAACAAGAAACAATTCTGTCACAACCAGAAATAGAACAACAAATAGCAGAATTAACTACGTTAACACAACGTAATGAACCTGTTTTTTTTAATCGCAAAAAGAAAACTAATCTCTCCCGTTTCATGCGCCACCGATATATATTGGCTAAGACTGAAGTTGATAAAGGAATATCTCAAGGAATCAATCCCTACCAAGTTGTTATGTCTGCGGTAATCATCTTATTGTCACGGATACATAATAATACCCAGTTAATAATAGGTGTCCCTCTACTCAACCGCCGCATTAATCAACTCAATGTTGCTGGTCAATGGGCTAATACTCTACCACTTGCCTTTGAGGTAAGAGCAAACGATACCCTTATTGACTTAGCAGCTCGCATTAAAACAGACATTACAAAACTGAAAACTTTTGAACATATTCCCCTAGGGCGTTTGTTTAAGTCTCTAGGAACGATAAAACGTCAATGGTTTGATGTCACAGTATCTTATAACCACTTCCCTATAAGAGATATTTCCTGCTATTCCTATAAAAATGTAGAGAACTATGGGGCAGCTCACGAAGATGATGCAATTGCGATACATATAAGTACTTATGGGGACAATAATGATGTCACTGTTGATATCGCTGGGGCTGTAGATATTTTCGATGAAAACTATACATTTGAAATGCTTACTGCCTCTATAAAGCATATTAGCGAACAACTTATTGCATCCCCAACAAAAACTGTCTCAGAAGTAAGCCTCTCTTCAGCAGAAGAAGCCGCTCAATTAGGTCTTTTTGAACAGGGCCCTGTCACAGAATTCTCGAAACAAGAAACTTTATCAACGCTATTTGATGCTCAGGTTTCATTACATGGGGAAGCGATAGCTATCGCAAACTCTGGCGAGCAACCTACTCTCACTTATTCTCAGTTCCAGACATGTATAGACAATATGGTTACTGTTTTACTGAAAGAGGGAGTACGAAAAGGAGACGTTGTTGCAATCTTAATGGATCGTAGCACGGATATGTTAACAGCTATTTTTGCTGCATTAAAAGCAGGTGCTGCTTATCTACCTATAGATCCTAATTATCCGCAGGAGCGGATTGATTATATGTTGAATGATAGCGGTGTCGAAGTCATCGTATCTGACAAACTTAATCAGTCTTTAGTCGCCAAATCTTATATTGTAATTGATGGTAATAGCATTCCTGCTCAAGAGAATGTAAAACAGTTCAATTTATCTACGGCAAATTCCTTGGCATATATGATTTATACATCAGGCTCTACAGGGAAACCTAAGGGAGTGATGATCGATCATTATTCAGTGGTAAATCGGATTGAGTGGATGCAAGAACGTTATCCACTGGATAATACCGATGTGGTACTGCAAAAGACACCGATTTCATTTGATGTTTCTGTTTGGGAACTATTTTGGTGGTCGATCTCTGGGGCATCAGTCCACTTATTACCACCCGGTGCTCACAAAGATCCATTAGAGATAATAAAAGCAATCAGTGTACATCATGTTACTACATTGCACTTTGTTCCCTCTATGCTCCAGCCTTTCTTAGATATTTTGGAAAGCGAACCTGAATTAGTGGATAAATTAACCAGCTTACGCCGGGTGTTCACCAGCGGTGAAGCACTTCCTCCGACACGGGTTAATCAATTCCGTAAAATCTTTTCCGTCTTTGGCTTAAATGCACCAACCCTGATTAATCTATATGGTCCAACAGAAGCAACTGTAGATGTATCATATTTCGAGTTTCTTCCTGAAAATAATGATGTTATCAACCGGGTTCCTATTGGTTTTCCGATTAACAACATTTCACTGAGGATCATGTCTCAGCATGGTACTCGGCAATCAGTAGGAATTGCTGGTGAGTTACAGATCAGCGGTATTGGATTAGCCCGTGGTTATCACAATAAGCCAGAATTAACTGATGAGAAATTCATTTGGGATGGAGAACAACGCTGGTATCGCACAGGAGACTTAGCAAGGTGGTTATCTGACGGTAGCATCGAATATTTGGGAAGAATTGACAATCAGGTGAAGATTAGAGGCAATCGCATTGAATTGGGGGAAGTTCAAAACACTCTCGAGCGCATTCCTGGAATTACCCAAGCAGAAGTTTTACCACAAAAGAACAATAATGATGGTACTTACCTTTTTGCATACTATGTTACAAATAATCAGATTACAAATAATCAGGTTACAAATAACCAGAGTTTTACTTCTGAAAAACTGCGTAAAACTTTACTGGAATTTTTACCCGATTTCATGGTTCCACTGAAATTTTTTCAGGTTCCTTTCATTCCTCTTACTCCAAACGGTAAAGTAGATCGTGAGGCTCTTAGCGCATTTGTGAAAACAGAAGTTTTGAGTAGACATGATGATGCTCAGACTGACACTGAATATAAATTGGCAGCAATTTGGAAACGTGTACTAAAAATTGAACAACTCAGTGTGCAGGACAATTTTTATACTCTGGGAGGTGACTCCATCTTAATGTTGAAAGTTCGTTCTGAAGCTGAAAAAGCGGGAATGAATGTGACTCTTTCTGAGTTATCACAGCATTTGACAATAGTTGAGTTGGGTCAACAAATTGATATCGGCCATAAGGCTCAAAGAACCGTTGAATTATCCCCTTTTGCATTGATCAAAGAAAAAGAGCGCGCGAAACTTTCTCAATATGCTGATGCATTTCCTGCAACTCAGCTCCAACTCGGCCTGATATACCATAGTCAGCAAAGTAAAGACTCAGCTACTTATAAAGATGTTTTCCGCTATACATTGAAAGGAAAATGGAAACCGGAAAACTTTCGTAAAAGTGCAGCAGCACTTATCCAACGCCATCCCGTTCTTCGTTCACACTTTAACTTGGCTGATTTCAGCGAGCCTTTGCAAATCATTAATCACAGAATCGATCTTGATTATGCAGTAGAAATTCAAGATCTTAGTTTATTGACATTGGCTGAATCTGAACAACTGCTTAAAGAATACATGGAAAAAAGAAGTTGTCAGGACTACCATTTTGATTATGCACCACTGTACCACATCTGCCTGTTCAGAACCGTAGACACCATAGAAGTGGTATTTAGTTTCCACCATGCCATTCTCGATGGCGGTAGTGTGGCAAATTTGATGCATGAACTTTTCTCTCGTTACCTTAATGATGGTATATATTTTTCTGAAACTGATGTACTGCCATCACCTGCTCTATATATACAAGATGAGCTCCACGCACTACAAGATCAGGAACACAGAGTGTTCTGGAAAGAACTGTTTAATGGACTTCCCCGAACTCAATTCCCTAGCTACCGATTGTATGAAAGTTTGCCAAAAAATCGGATTTTCACAAAAACGGCAGTTATTCCAGAAGAAATTGAAGAAAAACTGAAGATACTGGTACAACAAGAAAGTGTTTCAATTAAATCGGTTTTCTTTGCTGCACATTGTTTGACTGTATCTATAGTGACGAATCAGGATGAAATCGCCACTGGATTGGTTACCCACGGCAGACCTGATGCACAGAATTCAGAGCAGATGCTGGGCTTGTTTCTTAATACACTACCGGTACGTTTCTCCATATCTGACAAAACATGGAAAGAGTGCCTTCATGCTGTATTCAGCGCTGAACAGTATCATGCACCATACCGCAAATATCCGCTTAACGCTATCCAGCAGGCAGCAGGTGAAGGGGCAAGAATAAGTTCCGCCTTCAATTACATTCACTTCCACGTATTATCTGAAGTATTTAATGGTCCTGATTTATCTCTAATCGGATTTGACCCGTGGGAAGAAACTAATTTTGAAGTATTACTCAATGTCATGACTGACTTCATCACAGGTCAAAATCATCTACGATGTGACTTTGATGGAAGTGTTTTCTCACAAGTTCAAGCTGATACTTACCTTGACACCTATATGACCATATTGAACAGAATGGTCAATAATGGTGATCAATTGGCAACCCTGAGTCAGGCAGTCACAAAAAGAAACAAGGAAATACCATCCCAAGAATTTATATCAACGCTGACCATGATTGTGAAAAATGTACAGGAGCAACCTGATGCAATAGCAATTCATTATCATGATCAGCAATGGAGTTATGAAAAACTCTGGTTCGAGGCTGGAAAAATTGCTTCCGCGCTGATTTCTGAGGGAGTTGTCCAGAATACGCCTGTCGCTATTGCTCTTGATCGCTCTCCTACACTAGTTGCATCACTGATTGGTGTGATGAGAGCAGGAGGAGTATGTTTGCCATTAGATCTGAATTATCCGGCTCAGCGTATTGAAGCTATGGTGGAACAAGCTCAGCCGATGTTGGCTATCGTTGATGGTAAATCCGACACATTACTCAATGTAGTTACAGTCCCGACAATGAGAGTTGACACGTTAATAAACGGAAATGCGCATGTACCAGATATAAAAATAGTCCCTGAGCAGTTGGCTTATTTACTGTTTACATCAGGTTCAACAGGGAAACCCAAAGGCGTGGCAATACCACATCGTAGCCTGTCAAATTTGATTATCTGGCAGAATGGAACTCATACTGGTAAAAATATCCGTTCCACCTTGCAGTATGCCCCTCTGAGTTTTGACGTTTCATTTCAGGAAATTTTCTCCACGCTCACTTCTGGTGGAGAATTACACCTTATTAGTGAAGATGAACGACGTGATCCTTTGCAATTACTGCGTATTATTGATACTTACCAGATAGAGAGGGTCTACTTGCCTTATATTGCACTCCAGCAATTAGCGGAAACAGCAGTAGCATTGGGCACTTACCCGAAAAATCTGAAAGTTGTCATTTCATCAGGTGAACAACTCCGGGTTACCGAAGATATTCGTCTGTTTATTGAACAAATAAGTAACGGTATCCTTGAGAATCAGTATGGCCCCACGGAAACTCATGTCATCACTGCATTTACTATGCAGGGCGATCCAAAGTCTTTCCCTGCTCTTCCCCCCATTGGTAAAAGTATTAACAATTCAGATGTGGTACTCCTTAACAGTCAGTTAGAAGAAGTCTCTTCTGGTGAACAAGGTGAAATTTATGCCCGAGGTTTACCTGTGGCGTCGGGTTATTACCACCAGCCAGAATTAACAACAGCGCACTTTATTATGCTTAAAGACAGTGATGAGCCACTGTATCGTACCGGCGATCTGGGCGTGAAGCTTAAGGATGGCAATATTCTCTGTTTAGGCCGCAAGGATACGCAGGTTAAAGTCCGTGGTTATCGCATTGAGCTGGCGGAAATAGAATTAGCGGTATCAAGTACTCCCGGTGCTGACGAAATACTGAAAGACGTTGCTGTCGTCGTTCAACAGAGAGATGGAAGTGATGGTTTCCTGGTTGCTTTCCTGATCGGAGAAAAGAACGAAACATTTACTGTTTGCGTACAGCAACATTTGTCTAAAATTCTTCCTAAACACATGCTCCCTTCCCAAATAGAATGGTTGGAATCACTGCCTAAGACCCCCAGTGGAAAACGTGATGATGCAGCGTTACGTAGTATACAGATCATGCATGGGCATAATGATATAGAGGATATTGCTCCACGAGACAACTATGAGCAAGTATTGTGTGATCTGGCTGCGGACTTGTTGAAAATACCCAGCTTATCTGTTCATCAAAACTTGTTTGATATCGGTGGCACTTCATTGACAGCCATGAGAATGGTCATTTTGGTGGAAAAACATTTCGGTACCAGCATTCCTTTGTCTCTCTTTGTTAGTAACCCAACTGTTGCACAATTAGCTACATATGTCAGAGAAAAGGGAGGATATCCAAAATTCAGCCCCCTCGTCCCTATGCGTACTACAGGTCATAAACGTCCATTGTTTTTTGTCCATCCAATGGGGGGAAATGTATTGTCCTATTTACGTTTAGTGAAGCATTTCCCTGAGGATCAACCTTTCTATGCGTTGCAGGCTCATGGAGTGGACGCAGGATCTATGCCATTGACCAGTATTCAAGAACAGGCTGCAAATTATTTGGAAGCCATACGTCAAATTCAACCACATGGCCCATATTCAATCGGAGGTTGGTCTTATGGAGGATTTGTCGCATTTGAGATGGCACGTCAACTGAAAGAGCATGGGGAAGATGTTGCAGATCTTTTCGTCTTAGATACTGTTGCTCTTAACACAGAGCCTCAAGAAAAAATGAATGGTGAAGCACTACTGAAATGGTTTTTTTGGGAATTATTGTGGCTTAATAAAGGGGCGACTCTCCCTGAACAAATTGTACCGGAACATATTACGTCTTTGCAGGAGCGATTCGAATATATCACAGGGCATGCTATTGCCACAGGAGCCATTCCACAAGGCAGTTCTCGTGCTGTAGTACAAAGATTATTTGATGTGTATAAGGCCAATTGGCAAGCAGCGACGGATTATGCTGCTTACACAGCAGATATCAATATGACTTTATTACATGCAACGCGTCCATTGCCTGAAGTACTACGCTCTATGCATGATGCGGTAGGAAGTAAGTATCGAGATCCTAAAAATGGCTGGGAGAGCAAAACAAATGGCCATATCAATGTCATCGATGTACCAGGTGATCATTTGGAAATTATGGAAGAGCCGTATGTGGCAAAAGTTGCCAAAGTAATCCTTCAAGAAATGAATAAATCCTCTAAAAAACAAGCATTGTTGGTTTCGGAGAAAGTATGAATCGTCCATTGAAAGTGATCATAATTGGAGCAGGTATTGGCGGACTAACTGCTGCTATAGTTTTACGGCAGATTGGCTATTCTGTTGAAATTTATGAACAAGCACCTACTTTACGTACAGCAGGTTCAGGTTTATCTGTAATGTCCAATGCTGTTGCTGCCTTATCCTCTATTGGTATTAATCTGAAATTGGAGCACTTTGGTGCTCCAATTAAATGCTTTGAAATTAGGAATGCCAAAGATCGTTTGATACGCAGATTACCAATACCTGAAGTCTCATCTTCTAATGGATTTGATAGTGTTTGTATATCTCGTAAGGCATTGCAGGAAGCTCTGCTACAGCAGCTTGATAAGAATATTATCCATGTCGGCGCTAAAGTCACCGCGATCACTGAAAGGGATAATGGCATTTCTGTCCGTTTTGCTGATGGCAGAGAAACCGATGGTGATTTGCTCATTGGTGCTGATGGGATCTACTCTTTTGTCCGTGACTATATTCAAGGGAACAAACCCGTTCGTTCAACCGATTATATCTGTTGGTTAGCTATTACTCGCTATCAACATCCGCAGATCACACCGGGTTACGTTGGTCATTATTGGGGGGCAGGAAAACGAATCGGTTTGATCGACGTGGGAGGTGGTGAAGTCTATTGGTGGGGGACTGCGAATATGTGTGCTGAACAGACCCATAACTGGCAAGGAAATAATAAAGATATCCTGGCGTATTATCAGGGATGGCCGGCTATTGTTTCTGATATCATCCTGCAAACGCCACCCGAAGATATCATTGCTGTTCCGGCACAAGATAGACCTTTTTCACCTCTCTGGGGAAAAGGAAGGATCACTCTTTTGGGAGATGCGGCTCATCCCATGCTTACCAGCCTCGGTCAGGGTGCAGGTATGGCTATCGAAGATGCTGCTGTTTTGGGACATGTACTTAAGCAACAGCCAGATCCAATTTCGGCTCTGCGTCAGTACGAAAAAATTCGTATCCCAAGAGCTGAAATGTTAGTCAATACATCAAGGGTTCTGAGTGAAGTTGAACAAGAAGATCGTTTCTTTCATTGTTTGAAGAGGGATCTTTCCTTACGATTTGTGCCAACGATAAAGCTCAGGAAAAACCTCGAAAAATCATTAAATTTTTCTATGGAAGACTTTGACCACCATGTTATATGAGACCTTGTTTACGATTTGGTGCAATCGCTGTTTACGATTAAACATGACCATTTAAGCAGCCACCGAATTCAATCATAAAATGACTCATGTCGGAGCATCAATCTTGAATCGGAAGCTATCCTGTATAACAGGCGTAATCAGGTAAGCGCAAAGGGGAAATCAGTACCCGATGCAGACTAAACCACAGAACGATGGTCAGCAGAACTCCGGCTGACCGTCATTGCTGAAACCGCCACACTTCAGTGAAATACAATTCAAAACAATGATAGCAATGCAGATGCTATATAAAAAAATAAACAGAATAAATTATAATAATTCTTGAAAGGTATATTAGCCAATCACTGGGATTTTTCTCCAATCTCTATTACAGAAGGGTATTCGAATTATGCTTTATGCTGGTATCCGACAACGAAATACTTTCCCCAAAAAAACCTATAACAAAATCTGTAATAGGGAAAAGCAACAGTATGCTGATAAACTTAATGGGAGAAATATTCATAAATACTAACTCAATCACCAAAGTACCAATAAATGGTAGTGATTAGTGATTGCAAACAAATATTCAGTATTATTGTCACCATTAGAAATGAAACTATTTTGGTTTTCAAAAATTTTGTTCGGTCATTAACTTCTATTATTAAGAAGCAGAAAATATAGGGTTTTATAATAAATGTGAGATCTCGTGTAGTGGAGCACGTGAAATAAAAAATCTCTTGTTCGCATCTGTCCTTCATACTTGAAAATTATCTTAAAAAAGGGCTTACCATGAATAAGAACTGTAAAAATTATATGGAATGGTGGTTAGAACAGGAAAAACTAAGAACGAATAATGGACTTCCTGTAAAAATGGCACTGGCAGGAATTAATTTATCTGTTATCCCTCAAGTATTTCTTCCATCCCCATCACAAACGCACTCCACACCATTGCTTATAAAAAACATTGATCATCATGATTTCACAAGAAAAAAAGTTCTCGACATAGGAACTGGCAGTGGCGTTCTTGCCATTTACTGCGCTCTTCATGGTGCATCTTTAATAATAGCAACAGATATTGATGACCATATATTGCACCACGCTAAAAGTAATGCTTATTTGAATAAGGTTACTAATATCCATTTTATGAATAGTAATCTTTTTGAATCTGTCGAAGGTCAATATGACTACATATTCGCTAATGGGCCAATATCTCCTGAATTTTGGTCAGAAAAAAAACTTTCCGGACATACCATATTAAGTTACGGAGAAACTCTGTTTAGTCAGTACCGTCACTATCTGACAGACGAAGGGGTAATGTTTATGACATTCGCAGAATTTGGCCCAACAGAATCATTCTACAAAACGCTTCAACAAAATTCCGTTACATACAGAGAAAAAAGAGAGAAGAAATTTGGAGTATGGTGGAGTTTTTACGAAATAAAAAAATAAATCTGATAAACAACGGAAGCAGTAGTTATTTCAGGAATTATTATTTTTTACTAAAAGAGATTTTTTGATTTCAGCCTGAAATTTGTTGAGCATAAACGTTTAAAAGCCAGCAGCTTGATGTAAAATCAAGCCGCTTATTTCACTCATGTTAAATAATTATCTTATTCACCCAATTGGACGTAAATCGACCCACAACAACTGGCTATCTGCAATCAGTGGCTTGATTACTCCTTCGCGGATATCCGGCAACCACCATGCACCTTGACCAAAAGCAAGCTGGACACAATTCTCTCCTGCCATTTCCCAGCGACCTTTTAAGACATAAAGTACGCCACTGTGTGCTGTCGGCAGCAAACGTTCATCAGAAACCACCGAAACCTCAGAAGTCCAACAAGAACGGCGGGTCATTATATTGAAACACTGAACAGGACCATCCAGTAATTCGGCATGACCCAAAACATCACCCGAAAAATTAAATGGAGTCATTTTTTTCACCAGTTCGTGCTCCAAAAAACCCGGACTGGTCAAGCGGACTCCCTTTCCTTTCAACAAAACAATTGAGCGCTCAATATCAGGAAACTGCCCTAATATTCCATTTTGATGAATGGTCGTAAAACAAGCCCGCCAAGCGAAATCATCAGACACTGGCCAGCAAACAATATCCCTTGTTTCACCTTTCCCTTCAGACCATTGCATCCTTGGTAATGTTGCATAATCGAAACATTTCATTTTCATGCTACTCCCTCACCATTTTTTATTCTGTTTATAGAGCAATAAGATAATTAGTATCAAATTATTAACAGAAACACTCGCAAATAATTATCCTTGCGACAATATCAAGATAGTTGAAATGTGATTGACTACCCGCATTCCCTTAAAAGCATGTGGCATATATTCCCCAGTTCTTTCATTGCCAAAGCCTGAGTTTCATTCCATGCAAATGAAGTGTTCAAGCGGAAAGCATGATCAAATTGAGAGCTAGTGGAAAACATGCTACCCGGCGCAATGCTGATATTCTTTGCTAATGCCAGTTTATAGAGTCGATTGGCATTGAAAGGCGGTTCAAATTCCAGCCAGAGAAAATAGCCGCCACGCGCACTGTTTACTTTCACGGATTGAGGAAAGTATTCACTGATTGCCCACAGCATCCGGCTTTGTCGCTGCTCCAACTGCCGCCTTAACCGACGCAGATGGTTATCATATCCCCCCTGTGCCAAATAATCCGCTATCGCCAATTGTGTTGGTGTACTGGCAGATACCGTACTCATCATCTGTAATTGCTGAATTTTCTTCGCGTGTTTGCCCGCCGCAACCCAGCCTACCCGATAACCGGGAGCAAGACATTTTGAAAATGATGAACAGTGCATGAAATTATTTTTTGTATCCCATGCTTTTATTGGCGCCGGGGGTTCTTGTTCGAAATATAATTCACCATATACATCATCTTCAATTAAAGCGATCTGATTCTGATTCAAAATCTCTACTAATCGCTGTTTATTTTTAGCTGGCATTGTGCTGCACAATGGATTTTGAAAACGCGACATCAACCAACAGGCTTTGATTGGATATTTCTGCACAATCTCTTCTAATGTATCCAAATCAATGCCTGAATGTGGGTTTGTTTTAATGGCAATGGCTTTCAAACGTAACCGTTCTATCGCCTGTAATGCCCCGTAAAAAGCAGGCGATTCAATCACTACCCAATCACCCGGCGAAGTTACCGATTGCAAGCTAAAACTTAATGACTCCATTGCCCCGGCAGTAATGACAATTTCATCAGGGGAAACATGGATACCGTGGGAAGCATAGCGGCGGGAGATATTACGCCGTAACTTTTCATTTCCCGGCGGTAGATTTGCCAGTGAACTGTGTGGAACGAAGCGACGAGCGACTGAAGCCAGCATTTTTGACAACTTAGGTTCTACTAATAAAGAAGGATCAGGAAATGCCGAACCGAAAGGAATAATTTGCGGGTCTTTGCATGCCTGTAAAACATCAAAAATAGACGCGCTGATCTCCACATTCTCACTTAAATTTAGTTCCTTCCCTCCCTTTGCCGCCGCAAAAGGTTTTAATCGAGTGGCAACATAATATCCTGATTGTGGGCGCGCCACGATCCATCCCTGGCTTTCAAGCAACTGGTAGGCTTGCAGTACAGTCATCAAGCTCAAACCTGACGATTTCACCGTTTCCCGCAGTGAGGGTAACCTATCACCCACCTGCCAAATATCGTCCTCTATTTGTTGGCGGATCATTCCAGCCAATTGTTCGTAACGCGTCATATGTCTGGCCTTTATTTAAATTGTTATAGTTAATCGATTAAAAATTTTCAATATTATACTTTGTATCCCCAGAAACAGAAATCATTCTATGATTTGGATAAATAAACCTGCTCGGAAAAAAGAAACTTCACATAGCTATTTTTCGTAAGGAATAATCAATGCTTATTATTTTTTATTCATAAATTTTCCAAGATGGTTAAGAATACCTTTATCATTAACGCGAATTTCCTCTCTATACTGACTTCCTCTTTTTTGTACATATCTATACTCTGAGTCAGTAATAGCAGAATGATAATTAAGGTAACCAATATTTTTGTAATCAAAATGCCTATAATTGGACTCAAAATTTAGAAAATCATTCCAACTATGCAATAAACAACTAACTGAATCTTCATCTATGATATTTTTTATTTTCATTATTTTTTACTTGTTATCAAATTCATTTTTTCCACATACAAAACCAGAAACATATTGATAAAACCTTGAACTATATTTCTTTAAATAAAAATCAGCATGATTATTACGTGCATTATATAAATGATATTCAGCTCCACCGTTATTTTCTATAAGATTTTTCATTGATTTCAAGTTGCAGCAAGGTTGCTATTTAGGATAGCATCGTCGCCCTTTCAAAATTTTCCACGATTAAAAATGAGGAAACCTATGTTCATCGGTTTTGACTATGGCACATCCAATTGCGCGGTAGCAGAGATGATCGGAGATATGCCACAGCTAATTGCTATCGAAAATGATAACTTCTACATGCCTTCTGCTCTGGCTGCACCAACCCGAGAATCAGTTTCCGAGCACTTATTTCGCCACCGGAATATCAATCCAATTAATCAGGCTGGTGAACAGCTACTTCGTAGCGCAATTACTGTAAATCGTGAGGAAGGTATCGAGCTCCTGCCAGATGATATCGTCTTTGGGCAAGAAGCATTGGCTCGATATTTAGAAGACCCTCAAGATGTTTACTACGTTAAATCACCAAAATCTTTTCTGGGGGCAATGGGATTAAGAGATACTCAAATTAGTTTCTTTGAGGACTTGGTTTGCGCCATGATGGCGAATATCAAACAACAAGTCGAAACTAATAAACAGCAAGTTGTCAATGATGTCGTAATTGGCCGTCCAATTAATTTTCATGGACGTGGTGGCGATAAATCCAATCAACAAGCTGAGGAAATTCTACTTAATGCCGCAAAACGCGCTGGTTTTCGTAATATTGAGTTTCAATTTGAACCAGTGGCAGCAGGTTTGGAATATGAAGCGACACTGGCAGAAGACAAAACTGTATTGGTAGTTGATATTGGCGGCGGAACAACTGACTGTTCCCTCATTCAAATGGGCCCAAGCTGGCGAGGTAAATCTGAGCGCAATGACAGTTTACTGGCACACACTGGTCAGCGTATTGGGGGAAATGATTTAGATATTAATCTGACCTTCAAACAGCTGATGCACCCTTTTGGATTGGGAAGCAAAGTTGCTTCTGGTATTGATATGCCACTGACGCAATTCTGGAATCCTATTGCCATCAATGACGTACAGGCTCAGAAAGAGTTCTATTCTCGTCAAAATTTGACAGCATTAAAATCCTTGTACAGAGATGCCCAAGAACCTGAGAAATTAGCCCGTTTATTGAAAGTGCACCAAGATACATTAGGATACAGCCTTGTCCGCAGTGCAGAGGAAGCTAAAATTGCGCTTTCAAATCTGTCTGAGCATCAAGTTAAACTCAATCTATTATCAGAAATTATTGAAGTTAATATCCTACGTGATCAAATGATTGCCGCGATCACATCCACTAAAGAGAAAATGGCGAAGTTGGTCAGTGAAGCGGTAGCACAAGGTGGAATTCAACCCGATGTGATCTTTATGACGGGTGGCTCAGCCAGTTCACCTATTCTGCGTCAGGCCGTTGAACAAGAGTTGCCGGGTATCCCGTTGGTTGGTGGTAACTACTTCGGCTCAGTAACGACAGGTCTGGCACGCTGGGCAAAAATTTGCTTTGCTTGAGAGGCTACATGCAGGCTCAATAATACTGAGCCTGCTTTAAATTAACTTCAGCTTCGCATATGGTCTTCTATATGAACGCATCCCGCTTGCAAGACAAAAGTTGTTGTGGCATGGAAGGTAGATTGCAGCTCTATATTCGTACATGAACCCCCGCTTATGTGCAAGACAAGTTCGTTGGGTGGCGGTCATCACTGCGTTCGTACATTCGGCTTCTGTATTTTCAGGTTATTTTCTGCTGAGAATATGTGCACACTTGCGCTTTATCGGCCCAATACCGGGAATGGTGGATAATCGTTGACAGGCATCGTTTTCTTTGACATACCTGTCAATCATTGCGTCAAGCTCACCGATCCACACCTCATCTCTCAATTTCAGCACGGTGCCGAGGGTTACGGGTTTGGGATGCGTTCATCAAGATGAAAATAGCCCGCTCGACAGTCTATAAAGTCATTGATGAAACAAAAAAATCTTTAACGTGAGTTTTCGTTTCACTGAGCTTCAATCCCCTAATAGTAGATTTTTTTACAATAACAATTTGTATTTATTCCAATAAACAGGAAAATTTATATGAACACAAAAACACTTTGGAGTAACTATGGGTCAATTTTTCTTTTTGTTTTATTGTGGAGTAGTGGCGCTATATTTTCCCGTTGGGGATTAAATCATAGTTCTTCATTTGCTATTTTAACTGTACGTTTTTCTATTGCTTTTTTATTTTTATTGTTACTCTGCATATCAAAAAAACGTTATCTTCCTGCACCAGGAAGCGCCAAAAAAGTGGCTGGAGTAGGTTTATTAATCATCGGTGGGTATTCTATTTTTTATTTTCTCGCATTAGAACATGGAATCACCCCTGGAGTTTTAGCAACAATAATGGGGATACAACCAATTATCACACTTTGGTTTATGGAAAGACATTTTTCTATCCGTCGTCTTATAGGATTACTAATATCTTTGATTGGACTAATACTTGTTGTATTTCAAGGAATAATAAGCGCTAGATTCTCTCTATCGGGAACTTTTTTTGCTTTATCTGCACTAACTTGCATGAGTATAGGTGCTATATTTCAGAAACAAATCCAACAACCGCCATCTGAAGTTTTACCATTACAATATGGTATTAGTCTATTTATGTGTTTATTGTTTGTGCCTTTTAAACCTTTTCATATTGAACCTACGATAGGCTTCATCATCCCTGTATTATGGCTTGGTTTAGTTATTTCTGTTGCCGCCCAATTATTACTTTATCGGTTGATTATGACTGGTAATTTAGTCAATGTGACTAGTTTGTTTTATCTTGTTCCAGGTGTAACTGCAATAATGGATTATTTGTTTTTGGGTAATAAATTATCTAATTTAAGCATTATTGGTATGATTGCAATAATATTTGGCCTAGTTATTATTTTTCATGTGAAAGAAAAAAAACATTTGTAATTACTTACCAAGTTAATTAAATTATATTAACAAAAAAAGTATCTGGCAGGATAAAACATTAGCGTCTCATCCTGCTACTCCTTTTTTATATCACAGTCATCCACCTATTCTATTAATTTATTTCATAAGATTATAATGATGTAACTTGCTCGTATTCCGTATACTTTCACCCAAGTGAAACCTCGCTAATCATAACATTATAAAAATTATTCTTTCAAAATTTCAAATACTATTAAAAAATGATTGTTAATAGGGATTGTTAATATTTTTTTAAATTATATTATTTTTTTATTAAATAAATGTTTAATTTTTGCTTTAATAAATAAGGTTATAATATGAAAGATATGCATTATTCAGAATTACCTAAATCTCCAGTAAGTTCATTTGCTGAGTGGGATCCACTTGAAGAGGTTATCGTAGGTATTGTTAATGGCGCCAGATTTCCTTCATGGCATATGGCACTAGAACCTGTTTTACCTGCTAATCAAGTCGTTAATTTCCAGAGAAATTCCGGGCGTTCTTTCCCTAAGGAACTTATAGAATTAGCTTCTAAAGAATTGGAGGAATTCGTCCATATACTTGAAAGTGAAGGGGTTAAAGTTCGTCGTCCTGATATACAAGATCAATCAGCGGTTTTTGGGGCACCGGGATGGACCAGTACTGGTTTATATTGCGCTATGCCCAGAGATGTACTTTTGGTAATTGGTGATAATATAATTGAATGCCCATTAGCGTGGAGATCTCGCTATTTTGAAACTTCTGCTTATAAAACTTTATTAAAAGAATATTTTAAGTCTGGCGCTAAGTGGAATGCTGCACCAAAACCACAATTAACGGATGAGCTATATAATTTAAATTGGGAGAAAGAGAGTAATATGCAAGGAAAGGTTTCTCTTGCTGTTACTGAATTTGAACCAACTTTTGATGCTGCAGATTTCTATCGTTGTGGTAGAGATATTATTGCTCAAAAAAGCCATGTAACAAATGATTTTGGTATTGAATGGCTAAGACGGCATATTGGAAATGAATATAGAATACATGTATTTGAATTTGACGATCCAAATCCAATGCATATTGACGCAACATTTGTACCTATGGCACCAGGCAAGTTACTAGTTAACCCTAAAAAAGTATCAAAAATTCCTGACTTATTCAAAGGGTGGGATGTTTTTCATGCACCAAATCCAATTATACCTGATGATCATCCTCTGTATATGACTAGCAAATGGATTAATATGAATATTCTGATGTTGGATGAAAATAGAGTTATTGTCGAAAAACAAGATGAACCAATGATAGCAGCAATGAAGCGCTGGGGATTTACACCAATACCATGTAATTTTAGACATTTTAATAGTTTTGGTGGTTCTTTCCACTGCGCAACTCTAGATGTAAGGCGTCGAGGCAGTCTACAATCATATTTTTAAACATTAGAATTTAACCAATTTTATTTTAAAATAGAGAATTTAATTTATAAAATTTAGTAGATCACTCCTACTTTATTTCAATCATGATAAGTTGCGAAAATGATCTACTTATTTCTAATGATTAGTATATTTATTTAATCTGAAAGATAAAGTAGATTTTTAATGCACCATATTAATGTAAAAGGATGAGCATGAAAATTTGGAAATCTTCTAAAAAAGATGCTATATTATTTCTATTAAGCATATTGAATGTGATAATAAATATCACATTGGCATTTAATTGGAATGAATTATCTATTTACAGCTGGATAGTTAATGTTATTATAGTGTCATTAATTACTACTTACAATATCATTGTTATTTCTCATTTCTTTACTCATAATCCATGGTTTGTATCATCTGTAATGAATAATTTTGTCTCTATATTGAATTCAATTAATATAGGGCAATCTATTCAGGCTTATCATTTAACACATGTTAGGAATCATCATAAATATCACAATGATAATGGAAATCCTATAAAAGATTTATCATCAACTTTTTTAAATGGTAAAAAAAATGAACATAACACACTATGGAAATATGCCATTATTGGAGGCATAGGAACTTTATTAAATATAATTCCGCATATATTATGGTCTTTATTTTCATGGGGATATAAGTTAAGTAAATATGACAGTAATTTTGAGAATTTAATTTCAAAAGACAAACTTAAGAACAGAAAAGAAATTACTCAACTTCGATTAGATAGACTTGCAATATTTATTGGTTTTCTTTTTTTATTTAGTGTGTCTTGGGAATGGACATTGCTTTGCTATTTACCTTCCATTTTATTTTCTTTTATTCTAGTAAACATACAAAACTATTATGAACATTATGGAGCTAATCCAGAAAATAAATTTTCAAACTCCGTTAGTTATTATGGAAAATTATATAATTTACTAGCATTTAATGATGGATATCATCAGGAACATCATATATCAGGCGGTACTCATTGGAGCCAATTACCTAAATTACGAGAGAGATATTATGATAAGTTTAAAGAGCAAGATAGAATAATTAGTCCAGTACCCGCAATTTTAGGTTTTCTACATATAAAAAGAAAATTACTGCATAAAAATTATAAGCATAAGGAATAAACATGATGTACGAAAAATTTTCTTTAACAGGAAATAAATTGGAAAAATCAGAATTTATTATACATGAAACAGAAAATTGTATAGATATAAATGCGGTAGAATCTCTTTTAGAAGGTAATCTTGCAGCGTGTCGTATTCGTAATTTTTTATCAAAAGAAAAACGACAGAAAATCATCGATAATTTTTGGAATTCCTCTGCTAGAAAACCTCGTTTTGGAGAAGGTATTGATGGAGTAGAGGGGTATTTTATTGGGGCATCTCATATAGAAAAAACAACTCTTGAATATTTAGAACAAGTTGAATATTTCCGCTCCGCAATAAATGAATTATTTCGAGATACAATTAATCCCATTGAGTTTTTTGTGGGAAAAGTAATCAATTCTCAATCAGAAAAGTTATTACATATCCGACCAGCAACTCATCTCGGGATTGCAACTGGTAATTCTAAAGCCGTTTACTGGAATAATTCCGGAGAATTTCTCCTATTACCCCATGATGATTTAGCTCAACTTAGCGATCCTCTGCAAAAAGATTTTGAAATTCAATCTATTAATCAAGTAATGGCAGTCAATTTTTATGCGGAAGTTCCGCAAGGTGGAGGGCAACTGAAAGTGTGGAATATAGATCCAGATCCTGCTTCTCGTTCAGCACTTGGACTATCTCATAGCGGCTTCCCATATCCAGAAGATATTCTTAAAGAACATGAAAGTATGATTATTGATATAGTTCCTGGAGATTTAATTTTATTGAATGGGAATTTAATTCATGCTGTTTTAACGGGTAATGCTAACCAATTACAGGAAAAACGACTACTTATTACATGTTTTATGGGACTTAACAAAGAGGATGAACTTATTTGGTGGACATAAATTTTGGATTTTTATTCTTAACTAAAAATCATTCCCTGTAAACGTGGTCAGCAACGTTTTTGGTAGAGTAAGACTGTGAGTATTGATTGAACAATAATAACATCGCCACACTATACGGTTATGGGCTGCGTGGCAAAATCAGCAAACGCGATCGCATGAGGCTCTGTCACATCTTCGCAGTATCGGTGAAAATACGTGTGATGAGAATATTGTGCACTTATCCTCACTGATAGACAGCCATAACAATATGTTAGGACGTTATACGTTAATATTACCGGAAGATATTAGAAAAAGGCAATTGAAACCATTAAATTTTAACTTGAATAATTAATTAGCCTCTTAACGTGGTTTTTTATATCAGTGAACCTCATATCCCATAACCAGTATATGAATAGTTCATAGCTTACTTAAAATATAAGATATTTTTAATATAATCTTATATTATCTGCTAATACATTTAAGCATACACCACATTGGAAATGTATCCATATGAAATAAAATTGACCACTATTATTTTATTAATTAACAGAAATCATCACCCTAAGGATAAGCCCCTACTGATGATTTTCATTTTTGAATAGAAAATATCAATAGAGGCTTAACTCAAATTTAATGCTATACACTATATATGACACACCATCTAAGCATTGAATCTGACTAAACTAGATGACCACACTGAATAACCGCAGAAATGGATGCATATGAATCGATATGTACCGTGCTACCACGTACATTACTCCACTGAGCCTTTATAATAGAAATATTAGATGCAAGAGAACAACTGGTGATCAGTGTAAATGGCATACGCCCATAAGCTTCTGGAGTTTTATTACTATAAGTAAACCCACCGTAAGCCAATTGTTCTCCTTGATCGGTTATAATAATAAAGTTTCCTCCAGGATAATTATTACCTGAAGAATAAGGAGTTGGTATATTTAACGTGATTAATGCTGTTAAACCTGGTGAGTTAGAATACTTTGAAACATCAAGCATCAAACCCGGTATATCAACATAATTTTGACTTGATGTTTTCAGAGGACTGCTATTCGGATTTATTGATGCAAAGACAATTGCCATGATTAATACTCCTAGGTTAGTTATTTTCGTTTTTTATTTAAGTCCCTCTATAATACTTATCCTAGTTTTTAATTTATATAAATCACCACTACAATAATAGATATGTCACTTACATCTAGTCACCTTATCATAATCTTATATCATTTACCCCTTTAAAAATAAAAAAACATTGATATTTATTATCAATGAAATTCATTGCAGGTTATAATGCATTTTCCTGTAATGTGAAAGATGCATGCTATAGAAATTAATCACTTTCCTGAAAAATTTTGCTTATTAACTAAATCCTCCTTAACCTTTAATTTAAGCCAGTTCCTCATGCATTTTAGGAACGAGTTATTTATCATAATTATCTACCAAATAACTATGCTTCTCTAATTAAAATTAAGTGTGCATCAATTCAAATTAACAAGGACAACAAATCCATTACTGTAGATATGATTACATCTCATGAGGCCCTTTCTCGAATAGCAATTGGAGTTACATACTCATTACTTGATGACAATTAGGATACAGCATCACCAAGTTATCGATTTCATCCCCAACACCACCTGTTCGTCAAATGAATAATGTGGTGAACATCCCAATCTTCACTGTTTTTGAATATTTGTCCATAAATCAAAAATCCAACGAAATGATACGGCTAAATAGAAGTGTTAGAATCTTCTGGTGCTGAAGCTGATTGAATGGATAATTTAGCATCCACTTTTTGTATCAACTTATCTTAGTAACAAAAATAAGGGGTTATATGAAATCACGAGCTGCTGTTGCCTTTGGGCCAAACAAACCACTCGAAATTGTCGAAATTGACGTTGCTCCACCAAAAGCAGGTGAAGTAATGATAAAAATCAGCCATACCGGTGTCTGCCATACGGATGCTTTTACCCTTTCAGGCAGTGATCCTGAAGGAATATTCCCTGTTGTTCTCGGGCATGAAGGCGCTGGAATAGTTATCGAGGTTGGTGAAGGTGTCACAAGTGTAAAGCCGGGTGATCATGTCATTCCACTATATACAGCAGAATGTGTTAAATGTGAGTTCTGTCAGTCTGGAAAGACTAACCTTTGTACGGCTGTCCGTGAAACCCAAGGTAAAGGTCTCATGCCAGATGGCACAACACGTTTTTCTTACAATGGGCAACCTATTTATCATTATATGGGATGCTCCACATTCAGTGAATACACTGTCGTTGCTGAGGTATCACTGGCAAAAATAAATCCAGACGCAAACCATGAACATGTTTGTCTGTTAGGCTGTGGCGTCACTACTGGTATCGGTGCTGTACACAACACAGCCAAAGTGCAACCAGGTGATTCTGTAGGTGTTTTCGGGCTTGGTGGGATTGGGCTTGCCGTTATTCAAGGTGCTCGCCAAGCAAAAGCTGGTCGCATTATTGCCATTGATACCAATCCAACTAAATTCGAACTCGCCAAGCAATTTGGTGCTACTGATTGCATCAATCCCAATGACTATGACAAGCCGATTCAACAAGTCATTCTGGATATGACAAAATGGGGCGTTGATCATACTTTCGAATGTATTGGCAATGTCAATGTAATGCGTGCCGCTCTCGAAAGCGCACACCGAGGATGGGGGCAATCCGTGATAATTGGTGTCGCGGGTGCTGGACAAGAAATTTCTACCCGTCCATTCCAACTGGTTACGGGACGTACATGGAAAGGAACCGCTTTCGGTGGAGTAAAAGGACGCAGCCAATTGCCGGGAATGGTAGAAGAAGCTATGAAAGGTGAAATTGAGCTGGCACCTTTCGTTACTCACACGATGCCTCTGGAAAATATTAATGAAGCTTTCGAACTGATGCATGAAGGTAAATCAATCCGAACGGTCATTCACTACTGACTGATTCTTTATTGCAGAAAACAAATTATTGTAGCAAGAAAACCGTGTTGTAAATCAGCACGGTATCTGACAAATAATAAAATAATCGCCATAATAAATGGCCTTAGAGAGGAACGTAATGGAAAGAATCGAACATCACGCCTGCTTTGGTGGATGGCAGAATGTCTATCAACATAAATCAACGGTTCTGAATTGCCAGATGCGTTTTTCAGTTTTCTTACCTCCTCAGATTAAAGAAAAGAGATTGCCTGTTCTTTATTGGCTCTCTGGCCTGACCTGCACAGAGCAAAATTTCATCACAAAATCAGGAATTCAACGTTATGCTGCTGAACAGGGGATCGTCATTATTGCTCCAGACACCAGCCCACGAGGTGATGATGTCTCTGATGATCCAGCTTATGATCTTGGAAAGGGTGCCGGCTTTTATCTCAATGCATCAAAATACCCTTGGGCTTCACATTATCGTATGTATGATTATGTTGTTTCAGAATTACCTGATTTGGTCGAGACACACTTTGAAGTGACTGATATACGAGCAATCAGTGGGCACTCAATGGGAGGCCATGGCGCAATGATCATTGCATTGAAAAATCCGGGCCGTTATTGCAGCATTTCAGCATTCTCACCTATTGTGGCCCCCGGTCAGGTTCCTTGGGGAATAAAAGCATTTTCAGCCTATCTTGGCGAAAACATATCTGATTGGAAGCAATATGACACTGTAGAACTGATCAAAAATGCAAAAGAACAGCTCCCTATTCTGATCGATCAAGGTCTCAATGATGACTTTTTGGATGAACAATTACGCCCTCATTTATTGCAAGGTATTTGCGATGAAGTTGGTTATCCGGTGACTATAAATCTTCGAGAAGGATATGACCATAGCTACTACTTTATCGCCAGCTTTATCGAAGAACATATTGCTCATCATGCCAAAGCAATGCAAAAACGGGCTGAAGAAGTAATTATTAAATGAATTAGTCGTAGTCGTATACCAGTCATCATTGAAAAACAGTCTGGTTACTCGCTGAATTAAACACTCATTTATGAGTTTGGAGATTTATTCATGGTCATCGCGTCGGATTGAATAATATTTTTAGATACTTTCTCAGGCTCATCCAGAAAATGAGTCATCAAGGCGCCGACAAAATAAAGGGCAGCAACGATACAAGTGACCCCACCTGCCCCAAAGCTGTCTATAAATAGACCAACAATGGCTGGGCCGATAACCACAGATAACCCCGTTCCTAAGTTTAGTACGGACATGACGGCCCCTTTGTCTTTTTCTACCATATTAGCGGACATCGCATCCAACGGGATATAGCCGGCGACACCCGCTCCCCAGCAAATCCCACACATGAGTACTATG
This sequence comes from Xenorhabdus vietnamensis, assembly GCF_002127535.1. Taxonomy (GTDB): domain Bacteria; phylum Pseudomonadota; class Gammaproteobacteria; order Enterobacterales; family Enterobacteriaceae; genus Xenorhabdus; species Xenorhabdus vietnamensis. The sequence goes on along the minus strand of NZ_MUBJ01000009.1, from coordinate 82,030 downwards.
GTGTAATTTGTGCCAACAAATTGGGGGGCAAAAAACAGAAGCAACGAGGCAACGCCGGTCAGAACGCCGCCACACCAAATAATGGTTCTTTTATACCCTATTCTGTCTCCTACTATACCCCAGACCAAATTAAATAGAATATTACTCGTAAATGCGGTTCCCCAGATGCTTAACCACTGAGTTGTAGTAAAACCCTGAGAAATCATATATACCGGCAAATAAACAGGAAAAGCATACTGAGAAAGTGAATTGATGATGCGGAGAAGGCAAGAAATAAATAATTTAGGGTGATCTTTAAGAATAGTCATGCCTTTTAAAACCTCCCTGATATTTTCAAGCGCATTATGATGACCTTGCGGCTTAATGTTATCGCGATTGAGAACCAGGGCAAAAAAAGCGCCAGCAATAATAAATATCAGTGTCGTCCATAAGGTATGGATATGGCCTAATTTTTCCACCGCCCAACTCGCATAAAAAGTGGCCAATACTTGCATTCCGCCTGAAAAGACGAAATAAAACCATCCATATGCAGTACTGAGTTTTACGACAGGGCTTCGATAGGCAATCCACACTGAAAATGAATAGGCAAATAAAGGATAGCCAAACCCTTTGATAGCCTGTGTCATCAACAAGATAGGATAAGACATTTCTTTTAAGCCCAGGCTGACGAAACCGACTGTACCAACAACACAAAAAATGGTGCCTAATAGCATGGTTCGTTTAGCGCCAAACGTCTCAAAAAATACACCAGCAAACCAAGAAGATATGGCGACAGCTACACCATAGACACTAAATAACACGGAGACATCTTGAATACTTAACCCATTACCCACCAGATAGGGGCTTAGCCAGCCTATTTCAATGCCATTGCCAACCATAAAGGCTAAAATCCCCAAATATCCCCATGATAGGGTGCTGGGTATACCAATCCGCTCTAGAAAACGCGCACTCGCATTCTGCTTCATTTTAATTCCTACCATTAATTATTTTTTAGCATTCAAACTTTCTTAAATACTCAGATTAGTTTTATGTCATTATCATTTAATTTTTTGTAGTCTATTGTGTTATGGAAGTAAATTAAAATTGTTTTAATTTGCTCGTCGCTTTAAATGTTCTATCGCATTAACACAGAGATCTCGATCGAAAGTGTCGAAAGCATAAAAAAGTCTGGGGCACTCTGCTCAATTAGCGATAGAATAAGCAACTAAACATATTTATCAGACATCTCACTATGTCGTGAAAGTCGCCCTTCGGGATATCAGTCCTATGGTCTGGCGTCACTTCAGGCTATCAGGCGAGACTTCTTTAGCGGCTTTTCACTATCTCACTCAGATCGCTCAGGGATGGTAGAATGCTCCATGTAGCCTCCCTCATCAGGTTGTATCGGGAAATGATTTTAATCACAGGAACGATGATGATAAGGGGAGTCGTATCGATAACAAGGGGAGCAGGATAAAAACAGAAGTTGAGTTCAAAAAACTGTTTTTTTTGTCGTCAAGCATCTCTCCCTGCTAATACAAGGGAAGTTAAAAAAACATTTAAAATCATTTTATTACATACTACACGCGCATATGGTAAGAATGATCCAACGGGTGAGATCAGGCAGGCACTATCCACGAAAATCGATGAAACCCAAAACACGATGGAATTCTTTTGATACTCCGATAAGGATTTAACCGAATACCATTGCCCGGCTTAGAACCCCAGTAAGCCGGACCATCAAGCCGATATGTAAAAAACCAACTGATACCGCCCGCCTTAGATGTTTTTGCACTGGGTCCAGCGCCATCAGCAAAAAAGCCTCCGATATGGAGGTACAAAAAGAAAAAATCGGTTCGACTCAGAAAATGACTATTTGCAGCTTACCTTCTTTACAACATTATTTAGCCTGCTCATAACGTTGACTAACATTACTGTTGCTTATCATCATAGATACCAATACGGTGTAAGGTGATAGCAGCCAATATGGCGAGAAGTGCAATACTGAATGCGCTTATCGCAGCTGCGGTATGAAATCCTGTAGTGAACGCTGTTTGGGCCTCGGCCAGTAAGCCAGTAGGCAACTCTGAGGCTATCGAGGAAGCCGACCACAGACTATCGCTGACTATTTCTCGCATATTGCTTGCAAGGTCATCAGGAATCTGATCGATCACAGTATAGCGATAAACTGCACTGGCAATACTGCCAAATACAGCGATACCGAGCGAAATACCAAGATCCTGTACCGTTTCAGTCATCGCTGAAGCCGATCCGGCTTTCTCTGGTGGAGCTGACCCAACCACAAGTTCAGTGCCTAGAGCTGCAATTGTGCCATTTCCGAGATAAGCCAACGCGAGACCAATAACAGCAATCATGACATCGTATGTGCTGTTCCCCAGTTGAGTCAGCATAAGATATCCTACGGCCGATAAACCAAGCGAACCAGCAACTACAAAACCTGGCCGAATATGTCGAGCAACCAGAGGAGATACTACTCCTCCTACGATCATAGCCAATGCAGCTACTCCCATCCATAAACCTGCCATAAAAGGAGAGTACCCAATTACCAATTGTAGGTATTGAGCAATGAGCAACATCGCTCCTCCAACAGCCACTAGTCCAATCAATAACACGAGCAATGCTGCCGAAAAAACTCGGTTGGTAAAGAGTGTCATATCTAGCAAAGGATCAGTGAGCTGGCGTTGTCGTCTTACGAACAAAAAGGCAAAAATCGTTCCCACAGCTATTGAAATAACTGTATCTGGCATGACGCCATGTTTAGCAAACTGCTTAATACCATAAATTATTGGTAGTATAGCGGCGAGTGAAAGCGCGACACTGAACAGATCTAATCTTCCGCTATTTGGTGCTCGATATTCAGGTAACAAAAAAGGCCCTAGAAGAAGTAACAGGCCCACAACAGGAACTGCGATGAGAAAAGCGGCTCCCCACCAAAATTGTTCCAATAATACCCCGCCCATGACTGGCCCCAGTGCATAGCCGACACCAAACATTGTTGCCCATATACCGAATCCAAGGGCGCGCTGGCGCGGATCGGTGAATAAATTACTAATCAGTGCCAGAGTTGAAGGCATCAACGTCGCTCCCGCGATACCAAGTGCTGCACGTGCAGAGATGAGCATAAAAGCGTTGGTGGAAAACGCTGCAACCATAGAAGCAATGGCAAAAGCTGCTGCACCAATCAACAGCAGCTTACGGCGTCCAATACGATCGCCTAGTGTCCCCATTGTGATGAGAAAGCCAGCGATAAGGAAGCCATAAGAGTCCATAATCCAAAGAGCCTGTGTACTTGTCGGCCGCAAATCGATTGCCAGTACTGGAAGAGTTAGGTGTAATAAGGTTAGATCAAGTCCAAGCAAAATAGTCGGGAGAGAAAGAAGAGCGAGTCCTGCCCATTCACGCAAACCAGCCCGCCTTGCATCCTGATATATACATTTTCCCGACGTATTAGAAACACCTGAAAGATTATTATGCTCCATCAAGATACCCCTTGTTTTATTTAATGTTAATTACGAAAGTCCTATATTCGAGGTAATGTCATCTAGTGACAATATAGTTACTTATCCTATTACCATTACCAATGGTATGAAGGATTGAAACCTAAATAATAAGATTATTTAATGTTTTATCACTTTTACAGCAGGCTGTGTATAAATATTTTGAGCCATCATGGCGACAGAACTGAACAAGCTCAGGGTCTGGCTGTTTCCCCCGATTTTTCCAGGCCTGATAACTACTGCGATAATTCCTGCAATGGATAGTATATTTTGTACACCTACAGTGAATTTTATTGTTTCAGCACAAAACAGATTCACTTATCCACAAAAATTGTGGATAAGTTTTCAGAAGACGATTGTACGGAATGTCAGAAGTCGGCTGCACTAAATTGCTTGCGCTGTGTAGCTAAGATACGTGCTTATATTTATTGCTGACTATCTTGCTCAGATTTAGCATTCTTCACGATGCGTATTACTGTTCTTTCTGAAATCCCGCATAGCCTAGCCGTATCACGGATGCTCTGTTTATTCTTAACCCTTAGCTCGATGATCTTCTCGTGCAACAGCAGGTCAGCCTGACGTCCCCGAAATTTACCGGCCGCTTTAGCTTTCGTTATTCCTTCTTCCTGTCGCCGGCGGCGATCCTAATAATCTTTCCATGCAATGGCGGCCAACATATCGAGCATCATCCCATTGATGGCTTTCAGCATAGCGTGTGTGAATTCATTACCAGCGCTTGCCGTAAGTGCCATATGGCTCGTCGGGAGATCAAGGCTGACCACAACGAGATGCTTTTCCTGAATGAGGTGCTTGAGTTTCTGCCAGCCCGCTTCATCCAGACGAGAAAGACGATCGCCCTGTTCAATGAGAATAATGTCACCCGGTGCAGCAGCATCGAGCAATCGTAAAAGTTCTGGCCGTTGCAGTGATGCACCAGATACATTTTCGTGATACCAACTGGCCAGCCGGAATCCTTTCTCTTCAACAAAGGCTTTCATTCTATTTTTTGCCCGGAGCGCATCCTGCTCTTTTGTTGATGCACGGAGATAGCCGTGAATGTACATTTTTAACCCAATCATGACATTTAAGTAATGATCATAATGTACATGACAGATAGGTGATGATCCAAAAGGGAAATGACAGGATTTTAAACTATGACATTGGGGTATACATAAATGTCACGTGCCGTTTGTTAACCATGACATTTTGAATCCAATAGAGGAGATTTGGGTAAGTAGATCTGCCCAGTCACCCAACTCCCCTATAGAAAAAAACTTAGCGTAGAAAAATTCCGTTTTCCAAGCGGACCCGTTGATCAGCAATTTGATGATTTTTGCGAGGGGTTGCTAAACTGGATGAAAGTATCAGATAAAGATAGTTAATCCTTACTGTATATGTCATCTTTAGACATGAGCACTCTTATTAAAATGAGAGTGGTCACATTACATTTACTACCAAACAGAAGGTGATTTATTACCACCAACCAGTTTGATTTCTATTTTATCTAAAACATCTCTTCCATTGTCATCACTATTTTTAATGGCCGATATTGTTTTTTCTATTAACTCATCAATGCTTGCAGTGAACTAGGCGCTATATCAGCTACATCATCAAGTTCACAACCAAGTTCAGCGATTTCAATCAGTTCTTCCGGTGCATTAATTTCTTTTAACAGATCCGGGATATTGGGTTGGAATATATAGCCTTCGGCTTCTGCAATAGAAATGTGTTTTCGATCTATTGATTGCAAGATCCCTAAGATTAAAAAGCTAAAAAATTTAGGGGCGTATTTTTCATCAATACCATAATAGAGTGTCATAATTTACCCTTTTTACTTCAGTGGCTTATAACTTTACGTTAAAAACCTTACCTCTCTCATGTTGGAAAAAATGAATAGATATACGTTAATGGAATTATAAATGTATTTAATGTCACTGGGTTTTACATCAATGTTATCTTCGTTATGAAAGATACTGTCCCACGATATGACTGATACTGTTGGGTTTGAGACGGGGGCTGTATATCCAGAAACGGAAAATGAAATTAACAGAAAACTACATACTACGTTTAATAGATATTTCATGTTTAAATGCCTTTATACGATTAGTCGGACTTAATGAAATATCATAAAATTGAAGGTTGTAAAATGAACAAATTGGGCAGTGGATTTATGAATATGAATAAGCGTTGAGTCTGTGATGACGATAAGTTTAATGATTTAAAGTGTGTTTTTTCGTTAGATATGTTAACGATTTTTAACTGGGGTATTAAAAATTATGTAGTCATGTTTAGAGTCGGTTGCAGAATATTTTTTACACCTAAAAAGAGCGGGTTTTTCCAGATTTTTAATCTATAGAAGAGAATGGGGTTTGGGGAGCAACGGAACCATCATGGCGGTTAAAGGGTTAAATTATGATTGCAGTACAACTCTACGATTAAGGTTTTACTGCAATTTATATGCACTAAACAGCATTAGATGCAATACAATTAAATTCATAATACACACTTTGAATACGTGACCGTCACAATAGATACATTACATACAAAATTAGTAAAAATAATAATATAAGTGCCGATTTCTTCATGTCCATTTTTTTAAAAAAATGGACATTAGACATTATTTTAATTTATTTACATTATATTTACACTCTCTTAATAAAAGCGTGTCAAATTCATATTGCAATATAAAATATTAACCACACTGTTTTATTTTAAATATTTTCTAAATGAAAAGAAAGTATTTAATGTAAATTATCAAAAGGAATAATCATGAAACTTAAGAGCTTGAAATCAGGAATAATTATAGCAATATCAACATTGACATTAATTTCAACAATATCAATAGCAAAAGCAGATGGAATGGGTGATTTATTATCACATCTAAATCCTATGGAACAGGTTATTCCACTAAATAAAACATTATCATATATAGACCATATCAATGATGATAAAAAGGGGAGTAACTCTAATACATCTGGGGGTAATGGAGGCAATGGAGGTGATGGGGGATCTGGTTTTTATTCTCCAGGTGGTAAAGGTGGTAATGGTGGTCATAGTGGAAGTGGCAATGGAAGTGGCAATGGAAGTAATAATGGAAGTGGCAATAAAATAGGTAATGGAAAGTAATAAATAAAAAACGCAGCTTATTATTTAAAGGGATAAGTTGCGTTATTTCTATTCTATTTGTAAAAATAAATTTCATTTCATTGAGGAATTTAAAGATGAAACTAGGAACAATAATGATAGCTGCATCTATACTCGTTTTTCCTTTTTTACCATTACATGCAAAGACTGAAAGCAAAACACCTATAAAAATAAATAATTGTAATAATTTGAATGGAAAGTTTGGTCAAAACGGTCAAAACGGGATACCTGATAGCAATTGCACAAATGGAGGCAATGGTGGGGATGGAATATACCCAGGACAATCAGGTGGGAATGGCGGTAACGGTGCATCTGGTGGAAGTGGCGTGTATTTAAGACTATTTGGTGGTAATGGTGGTAATGGTGGTTCGGGTTTTCGTTCTAACGGCGGTGATGGTGGTAAAGGCGGTAATGGCGGTGGAGATGCACAATTCTCTGGCGGAGACGGTGGTAAAGGAGGAAACGGGGGGGATGGTGTCTTCTCTTCTGGTGGGCATGGCGGTAACGGTGGTAATGTAGGGAGCTAAGTATTATGAAAAAAATGAAAAAAAATAACTTACTTTTATCCAGTGTTTTGTCAGTTTTTCTTCTTGTAGGCCCCATAGTTATTTATACATTTTCTATCATATTTCCAGTAACAGTTCATGCAGCAAGTCACGGAAATGGGGGGAACGGAGGGCACGGAAGTGGCTCTGGAAATGGCGGTAATGGAGGGAATGCAGGAGAAGGTAGCAATGGTAATGGGGGTAATGGGGGACATGATGGAGGAAACGGTGGTAAAGGAGGAAACGGAAGTGGTTCTGGTAATGGGGGAAATGGGGGTAATGGTGGCAAAGGGGGTAAAGGTGGAGAGGGGGGTAAGGGTGGCCCAAACGGTGGACATGATGGGCATCGCGGTAAAAATGGATAGTTTAAGAAAGCAAAAATACACAAGGATTATTGGTATTCTATTATCGGATAGAAACAGGGCGTCTCTAGCCTTGTTTCTATTTCGCTAGATCAATCATTTGCGTGTCTTTATCGGTTAAAAATCGATCTAATCGTACAAGGATTTCCGTTCCCCAAACTAACTTTCTAATCGCCCGATTGACCTCACTCCACTGTCTTGCGTTTGTATTAATCGGAACTGCCAAACGAATTTCCTTACGGGAAATTATGTCTGGAGTCAGAAAAAAAACCTTAACTGTATCTCCTTCAAATCTAACCGTCTTATCAATATTGCCTTTAATCGAGTAATATATATCGTTTGGTTTATTCAGTTTTGGCAATGTTTGAATATCCAGTGTCTTCACGCTCACTGCCAGATCCGTTTTCATATCATGATAGTCAAAAACCTCAAAGCGCGGCGGCAACCGTGAACCGGCGGGTAGCTGTGTTCCGACATAATCTTCCCACTGCGTACCCTGTTTCATGTTTCCCTGGCTTAATGCGTCCACTGCCGCTTTGTTGGCGCCACTTTTGTCCATCGTCACGACCGCCGGCTGAGCATGCTGACCTATCGCTTTTTTGAAAAAGCGCAAGGCCGCTTTCTTATTCCGACAGGCCGTCAGCAGAAAATCAACGGTATTACCGTCTGAGTCCACCGCCCGGTAGAGGTAACGCCATTGCCCTTTGATTTTGATATACGTCTCATTCATGCGCCACCGACGCCCAACGTCAGGCTTGCTCCGTCGATAACGTTTCACGATCAACGGAACCCGGCGATGAACCCAGCGGGAGAGCGTAGCGTGATCAACGGCAATTCCCCGTTCAGACATCATTTCCTCCAGATTGCGCAGGCTCAGGGTATAGGCCAGATACCAACGAACGCATTGGGCAATAACATCGGCAGGATAATGTAAGCGCTTAAATGCATTTCGGATCAGGGACATCGTTTGGGACTCGCGCAAAAAACGAGGAATTTACCTGATGTTACGTTAATGCGACGAACCGTTTATAGTGCGTCATATCACTGGCTTTCGCGCAAACTGTTATAGTCAATAAACAAAAAACTGTCACTATTATACCATCAACCCCTATGTTCTACTTGTCTGCACTTTCTCACTTCATTTACCCATATACCCAATAGATTTCAATAAGAGGTCACTATGTTAGGGTTAACTGCCCTGGAACTTGCAAGGATACAATTTGCATTCACGGTTTCTTTTCACATTATCTTTCCTGCCATCACAATAGGCTTAGCCAGCTTTCTGGCGGTACTGGAAGGCTTATGGCTGAAAACACGCAATACAGACTACAAAACGCTATACCACTTCTGGTCAAAAATTTTCGCGGTCAATTTCGGTATGGGAGTTGTTTCCGGTTTGGTGATGGCCTATCAATTTGGCACCAACTGGAGTTTCTTTTCTGATTTTGCCGGTACGATTACAGGCCCATTGTTAGTCTATGAGGTGCTGACAGCATTTTTCCTTGAGGCCGGATTCCTTGGCGTCATGTTGTTTGGCTGGCATCGGGTCGGAGAAAGGTTGCATTTTTTCTCAACCTGTATGGTGGCACTCGGCACGATTATTTCCACATTCTGGATATTGGCCTCTAATAGTTGGATGCAGACACCGCAAGGCCATGAAATTATTGATAATCAAATTGTTCCCGTTGATTGGTTCGCGGTGATTTTCAACCCTTCTTTCCCTTATCGCTTGCTGCATATGGGAACGGCGGCATTTCTGGCTTCGGCGTTTTTCATTGCTGCTTCTGCGGCCTGGCATTTGCTGAAAGGCAATAATTCATCCGCTATGCGAAAAATGTTGTCAATGGCGATGTGGATGATCCTGATTATTGCGCCATTACAAGCCATGCTTGGTGATATGCACGGACTGAATACGTTAAAACATCAGCCGGCTAAAGTTGCAGCCATGGAAGGTCATTGGGAAAACCCGCCAGGTGAAGCCACCCCGCTGATTCTGTTTGGTATTCCCAATCAGGAAGCGGAAGAAACACGTTATGCAGTCAAGATTCCCTATCTTGCCAGCCTGATTCTGACACACAGTCTGGATAAACAGGTTCCGGCACTGAAAGAATTCGTTCCGGAAGATCGCCCGAATGTTTTTATGGTGTTTTGGTCATTTCGCATCATGGTGGGATTAGGGATTTTGATGATATTAGCCGGAATCTGGGGGCTATGGTTGCGTCATAAAAAGCGCCTGTATGAAAATCCACTCTTCCTCCGTTTTATGCTCTTGATGGCACCTTCTGGCCTTATCGCGATTCTGGCTGGCTGGTTCACCACAGAAATTGGTCGTCAACCATGGGTCGTCTATGGCTTGATGCGTACCAAAGATGCGGTATCAGCACATGGTGAAATCCACATGAGCATTAGCCTGCTTATTTTCTTTGTCGTCTATGCAGCCGTTTTTGGTGTTGGTTACGCCTATATGATGAAACTCATCCGTAAAGGTCTTCCGCAAATCTCAAACAAGGAGTCAGTAAATGGGTATTGATCTTCCCCTCATTTGGTTCCTGATCATCATATTCAGCACCATGATGTATATCGTGATGGATGGCTTTGATCTTGGAATCGGCATTTTATATCCAACAATTAAGGAAAAATCTGACCGTGATTTGATGATGAATTCTGTCGCTCCCGTCTGGGATGGCAATGAAACTTGGTTGGTTCTGGGAGGCGCAGGGTTATTTGGCGCGTTTCCATTGGCTTATGCCGTGATTCTGGATGCTCTGGCAATCCCATTGACCATTATGTTGTTGGGCCTGATATTTCGTGGCGTTGCTTTCGAATTTCGCTTCAAGGCGACACCAAGACATCAGCACCTTTGGGATAAGGCATTTATTATCGGTTCAATCCTCGCCACTTTTATGCAGGGTGTTGTCGTTGGGGTAGTGATTGAAGGTTTTCCTGTCGAAAATCGTGTTTATACCGGTAGTTATTTGGATTGGTTGGCACCTTTTCCTTTATTTTGCGGATTCGGCCTCGCCATTGCCTACGCTTTATTGGGATGTGGCTGGCTGGTGATGAAAACCGAAGGCCATCTGCAACAACAGATGTATCGCGTCCTTCGCCCTTTAGCACTACTAATGCTGACGATTATTACCATTATCAGTATTTGGACACCACTCTCTCACTCAACGATTGCTGGGCGATGGTTCAGCTTACCAAATCTATTTTTCTTCATGCCCGTACCATTACTGGTATTGTGGTCAAGCTGGCAACTTTTGAAAGCTAACCAAAAATCAAGCCATTACACTCCGTTTCTGGCCGCGCTGTTACTAATCTTCATGGGCTTCACTGGATTAGGGATCAGCATTTGGCCAAACATTATTCCTCCCTTCATTAGTTATGAAGAGGCCGCATCTCCTCCCCAATCATTGGGCTTTATGCTGGTTGGCGCTTTGTTCATTATCCCGATCATTCTGACTTATACTTTTTGGAGTTATTATGTCTTCCGAGGAAAAATCACCCATGAACAAGGTTACCATTAAAATAGCACCACAACGCCCTTCACTATGGAAACGCTTGGGCTGGATGGTAACAATTTGGCTTTGCAGTGTACTGGCTTTATACGCCGTATCGACGTTATTTCGCGCCTTAATGACCATGGCGGGAATGAAAATCAAGTGATAACTAACCTTTTTTAATGAATTGAGCTAAGGTTTTGATCAGGACAATAAGAGGATTGTTTAACTGATGAAAACCTTCTCTGACAATCCAGTGGCGACAACGGGCTGGTTATGCAGTACGGCTATCGCTATCAATTTGTTTGTGCTTCTGTTTCTGGGGTTTAATACCCCACTCACGTTAATCGAAAAATTGTGGGTAATTTTTAATAGCCTGAATATTATCTATTTATTTATCTTGCTTCATAAAGCAGAGATGTTTTCTTTTCGTATAACGTTATTTCCTTCAAGGGATCAGAGAAAAATAGCCATTTTGAAACAGGAAAAACAATACCTGCACTTTTTAATATCCCTTCACTCTCAACTTAATCTTAATACTTCATTATCTGATAATTTCCATATGGTATTTTACCGGCTTAATCAACTGATTCCGTTGAGTGAAGTAAGAATCATACTTTATCATCCACCAAGGAAATACTGTTTTGAATATCCAAATCACATCCTAAATACCCAACTTCCACGAATGATGAAATGGGATTTAGATGATAAGCATACTTTTCACGGTATGGTTCAAATTCTGATACATCAAGATCAAGCCTTATCTTCTTACGAACGTAACTTCATTCAATCTGTTATTGATGCACTGGCGAAATACCTGTCACTCAAGAATATGATGCGCAGGCAGATTCAACAAAGTATCCTTGATGACCGAAAAGCGATTTCCAGGGATCTGCATGACACTGTCGCACAATCATTTCTATTTCTGAAGATTCAGATTAATAGCCTGCACTTTCGTACCGACAAGTTCTCTCGAAAAGGATTAATTTCTTTAAGAATAGTTAAAGAAGAGCTGGAAATCGCCAGTCAAAAACTTAGAGAAATGTTGCTTTCATTGCGAACAGAAAAAAACCATTATGATTTACATGATTCATTGAAATTTCTGATAAAAGAATTCAATCATCGACTGGGATTTAATATTGAATTTCATTATCGTATTACTCATCAGATTATTTCCATTAGCCACAGTCGGCATTTGGTACAGATCATTAGGGAAGCTTTGAATAACTGTTATAAACATGCTTCCGCAAGCTGGATCAGTATTCGAATTTACCCCGTAGGGAAAAAGATTATTACGGTTATTAGTGATAATGGTCGTGGTATTCCACAAACATTAACGGAACGAGAGCAATTTGGGTTGGCTATTATGCGGGAGCGGGTATCTCTGATTTCAGGCCAGATGAAAATTAAAAAACATAAGAAAAATGGTACTGAGATTGAGATTCAATTCCGGCTACAAGAAGATAAATCTTATGAGGTAAAAGATTAATAGTTACGGTGATCTCTAAATGCTTCTCTTGAACGAGGAACTGAGTAAAGGTCATGATTCCAATAGTTAGATGGCTTAGAGAAAATTCTTGCTGCTGTCACCACCACTGTCCATGTTTTTGCTATACATGTGACGCTTTATAGAAGCAATAGAAAAAATGTTAATTTTAATACTGAGTTACGGGATTGAAATCGGGCGCTTTAATTTTTACCCCTTGATAGAAATTTTAACCGCGGGATGAAAAGGGAGACGTACACTTACAAGTATTTTTCTATTCTCTTTTAAGGGAATGAACTTTACTTCTATTGGTTGATCAGGAAAATGACATTTAAACTCCTTATTTTCATAAACTGATAATAACCCATGAGAAAAATAATTCCATAAACTATCTATATTATCCCACATGGACTTATCAATAAGGGATTCGCCATTGATGGTTAGTTCCAATGCTCCATCAATATAATCAATGTCATCTATACCACCTTCATATTGAAAAATATCAATGAATTCGTCTCCAATTTTAATATATGAATTAATATTTATATTTTCCATCTTACCTCTATTTTAAGATTGGCTCAAAATCTACAATTGGATAAAACTGGCCTATTCTTCCTTTTTTAAACCCAACTTTATACCAGTGACCTTTGTAATAACCCTCAATTTGGTATTGTTTACTACCATGTTTTTTTAAAAATTCCGATGATTACCCATTATACTCTCAATTGTTATGACGTTAACAATCTCATCCACTGTTATATCAGGTGATAAAAAACTTTGTACCTTTTTGATTGAGCCATTCCAGAAACAAGAGGGATGCCGATCAAGGAAGTGTTTCATTGCACTTCTATCTAATTGAAAAGTTTGATTTCCAAAATGATAATTTTTCTTTTTAAATGATCTTAGTTTATTGACAACTCGATGTTTACACGCTTTTTTATCTGGAATGTCTACTGAGTTCGCATGAGACAGAGAACCGAATGCTACACAAAAAATCGTCAGGATGATGACAAATAATTTTTCACTATTACTTCCTCTTTAAAAAAACTGACCATGTGACTTTGACATGAGGTATTTGTTATTACGTGTAATTATTTGATATTACAAAAAGAAAATATAATCAATAAAAATGCCACTAATCATGTTTAACTAAATATCATAAATCAGGCGGGATTGAAATAGGCGATTTGTTGTAGCCAATCTATTAATATAGACATGAGTTTAATTGATAAATTTAGATATCGGTGATTTAAATCATTTTTTAAATTTTTTAATATACAAATTTAAATAAAATAGACGTAAATTTTTTACATAACTTTATGATTATTGGAATAAGGAATACCAGAAATTATTTCACTTCTTGCCACACTCTCGTTAAGAGAGGTATGCTAAACCAATATGGTACTCACAACATTTTAATTGCAGGCATATTTGCCTGTAGAGGGTGTGTTATGGAGACAGTAGGAACCTATTTTTATCGCGGACTTTCTAATCTCTCGGCAAGCGAGCTGTTTTTTTGGATTTTTATTGATGCTGTTAACGAACAATTAGGATGGGTGGGGGATATTATTGCTATTGTGTGCATTATTCTTGGACAGCCAATACTAAAAACTCGCGGTAAGTTCGCTGGAGCAACCAAAGGAACGTCCTTAGCATCAGTGTATTCGCGCAGATACTTGAATAGAGAATTGCCATTTAAATTACCGACATTCACCAATGCCAGCTTGAAGACATTGAAACCTAAGTTGGTTAATAATCTGGGCGCTTTTGTGGGGCGAACCGTACCTGTCGTTGGGTGGGTTATTTTGGCTTATGACGTGACGGCCATCGTATACAAAGCGACAACAAGATATAACAAAATTGCCCGTAAGAGAGACAAGATATGGTGAATGAAGCAGAAATTCTGGCGTTCTTCCAAAAAGAATTGCCGACAATTGTAAGCCTGACAGGGAAACGGGAACATCTTGGTCTTGATGATTCATTACAGGAGTATTCTGAAGTGGATGATCTTGTTCCTGTCATCGATTTGTATAGTGATAAATTCAATGTCGATATTTCAGCTATGAACATTGAAAACTATTATCCTTGGATAATCCCGTGGTTCTTCAGAAAGTGGTTTACCCGCAAACCTGTTAAGCAGAAGAAATCCATTCTAACTGTTCGAATGTTCGCTGAATCCGCTAAAACAGGAAGATGGATTTACCCATAATTTCAAGGGAATATGTGGAATAAAGCCCCTCTATGGGTTACGAGATCACATCACACCACCAGCTGAGTGACAACTAACAGACTGTGCCGTTCAGAAAAAAGCCGATATGTGAACATCGGCCTTATAAGCGCACAAATCCAACCAAAACAGGGGGTTTTTGCTGAATTATGCGAATCAAAATATCAGTAAAAAGCAGAATTGCACCAGTAAAAATACCTAATCTTTATCGCCTGCTGTAACGCGATGGGATCATACGCCTTGAGCCAAATGTATTTGCGGGATTTCTTCGCTGTCTCCAGCAAAATATTCATTTGCGCATGCAGAGCAAAACTGGGCTTTTGTGGTCAAGATCGTACTTTGCCTGTAGCGCTAGAGGCGCAACAATAGAAACTCTTAAAGAATACGTTGCCAACCAAACTACCCCGGAGTGACGTGTTTTAAAACCCTACGGGCTTTTCGCCTTATATCCCCGTTCTATCTGGCGGGGAGTAGTCACAGAAAGATATCTGGTTTCACATCAAAACATTCGGAAAGCCTCTTGATATGTGCAATAGTTAATGGGCGTTTGCCTGAAAAAATTTGGCTGATAAGTGATTTTGAGCCTATCTCTTTTTGCAAATCTGAATATGGCAGGCCATGTTGATCCATCAATACACGTAGTGCTGCTACACCAGTAGGCATATCTTCAACCGTTTTGTTAAATTCAGCAAAGTGTTCGCTGTTGTTTTCATACTCTGCTATTTTTGCGGCTAATATATCGATCAATGGACTCTCATCATCATTTTCGAGGAGATAATCAACCATTGCCAGTGCACCTCGGTAATCATTTTCAGAAGAGCTATTCCCTAAAAAGGGAACAGCTGCAACTAAGGCTATAGTTGCTTGAATTTCTTTGGTAAGTTCTCTTATCATCCCCACTCCCCCTAACTAATTGTTGTTCTTTCAATGTAAGCATTTTCATTGAGTTCTCTCTCTTTTTAAATAAGGAATTGTTTATATCTCTTTGACATAAATATATTTTCTATTACGGAATAAGCCTGAGTATGCAGAAGTAGAAAAATAAAAATACAGAATTCATTTAAATGAGGGAAGATATTTTTTCTGACAAATGTTTGATTAATTATCTGTTTAATTTATTAATAAATAAATTACTTATTGAATTGTTCATGTAACTGTCCATATTTATAGAATACTAATTGCTTTCAGGGGTGCAGATGCAACGCCAACGTACCGCAGAATTTAACAAACTCTATGGTGGTTAAAAAACTGGTAGAAACAAAGCGTCCACCAGCAATAAATTAGTTATCAGAGAAGCAGTATACATTACAATGTGGTTCATGCTGCTTTGCGAATTAACATCAGGAATTATAAAATTAACAATAAATATCTAAATATTTATTTCTGTTTAAGGAGTGTATAGAGAAGTCGTTATATAATCCCCTTGGTAGATAATAAAAAGTCAATTGATTCAATGAACAAACCCCCTTGTTCATTATTATATGGATTTTTTATTTTTTTACTGTTACTAAACAAGGTCGATAATAGCAATATTGATTTTATATCAATAATGTTTATTTTTTAGTGAATTAGATTGTCATTTTTATATTCAAACCTTAACAAAAGGAAAATATGATGAAAGAAATTGATAATGGCTTGCTGAATAATGTTTCAGGTGCGGGTTTCATTGATTCTGTTGGTCCTGTCATTAGTGGTGGTCCTATCGAGAGCGTAAAGACTGGTAAAACGGTTTTAGAACGACTTGGTGACGTGGCTCGCATAGTAAGACACATTTTAATCGACGCAGCAAAATATCACCTAACTCATTGCTCCAAAAAATAATTCACAAACAAAGTCATAATAAATTAATGCATTGGATAGTAATTGCAAAAAGTGTCGGGTAAAAAAACCGACACTTTGTTTTAACCAAATTCCGATAGTGTATTAAATAATTAGTTATTGCGATATACGCCCCATTTTTTAGTAGTAAAATAGGGCTAAAGTCGATGTTAGTTGTCGTTACTGCCATAAACCTCGGCATTAATACGGCCATTCGCACATTAAAAATCTCACGCCAAGAAACGTAACCACACTGGCTCTGATATGCCTGGGAACCTCGTCTAAAACGCGTGGTAGCCCATGTTTTTGGCGATCGAAGTTCTGCGACACGACACCAGTTGCTTGAGTTACTGATTTCCTTTAATGTTCGATTTTTTTGTACGGATGATTTTGCATTCTACAATATCTTTCCTGATGAAATTCATTTGATTTGGAAAAGCAAATCGGAAGAAATGCATGACAAAATCATTGGCACTTTCATTGAACATGAAAACTATTTTTAGTACTAAATCTAATTATTTAATACATGACCAAAACCGGCGTTAAGAGCGTCACTTTTCATTCGTGATATCATCTCAAACGCCGGTTTCTAACCGAGAATGCAGTTTCAATATGTCATTTTATTGCATCATCTTTTACGATTCTATAATTGCTAATTCTTACAATTACCTGCCAAGTGATATTTTAATTTTTTGGCTTCTGCTTCTGATCTGAAATAAATTGCGTTTTTATCTGACACTGTTTTATAGCCGGAGCAGTGCGAAAAATGATAAATATGGCTATTTTTATTTCCTTTAATCATGCCATTTTTCGTTGTTTTTGCTGTGATTCTCTGGGCTGATAGCTGATTATTTCCCCCATGCAAATTATTTTGCTTTGGCGTACTATTCTGTGCCTTTTGTTCTTTCTGTGGTAATAAGCCTTTTTGCGGTAATAAGCCCTGACCTGAATTTTTATGTCCCAATTCCCATTTTTTGCTACCGGTCACAAATGGGTTATGGTGTCCCATAATCTTGGCAATCCGTTTATCTCTCTCACGCTCCCAACCATCCACAGGATACTGGCGATCCCATGCCATCATCAATTGTTGTTGTTGGCGTGACATTGCCAGATTATAGCGGTCATGCATATAGAAATAGACTCTGGCAACCATGCCTTTCACTTTATCACGCGGCTCAAACAAACGTGATTCAAAATCCACCTTGCTACTGCATGAACCGTACATATTAGGCGTATTTCTGGCGACCATTCCATAAGCAAAATTACTGCGATCACCATTAACTTCACCAATTGCTGGCGCCAAGTTATGCATGTCTGACTCCATCATGCGAAATACGGGATCAGTATCAACACAATTTTTTCGCCCACCATTCTGCCAGCATTGACGCTGATGCCCGAATACCCAAGCCGGAACCATATGTTCCCATTCAGTACGTTCGGCTCTTGTTTGCTGCGATCTCACATGATAGCCACAAGAAGCCAAATCAACACGTCCCCCACTTTTGCCAACCCATTGCCAATCACAACCACAATATAGTGTACCCATGCCTGATTTTATTTGCCCGTCATAAACATTTTTTCTTGATTCAACTTTAGCTTGTTCAAAACTGGTTGGAGCACTCCATGCATGAAAAGATATGGTTAATCCAAAAACAAAAAGATAACGTGCCCACTGGGCGATTTTACTATTCAAAATAATACCTATTTATTGTTCATAATGTCTATTGCGCATAATATCCATCTATTATCCTGCCTGACAACATCATGAAATGACAAATATTATTCGTCGATTTTTCTTTAATGATTAGAAAGACGTCAATTCATTATTTGTATTAACTAATAATATGACTTAGTACATCCATTAACACATACATCCATTAACACATTTTATTGGAATATTAAGCGTCAAAATATTACTTTTATTAAACTATTAAACCCAATCTATTTAAGTAGCATTAAAACATTTTTAAATATTTAGTTAAATTTAGTAGGATCAATGACCATTAGCACTAAAACTGAACAACTTGAGCAAGAATTGCTGGAAGTTGTAAAGAAGTATTCAGGGAATGAAGAAGTGACTGTCATTACCACTAACAATTCAGAAAATAATTTACAGATTCAGGTTATTATTGCCGGCAAGAATCAGTTAGATATTACCCTGAATTCGTTTTCTGATTAACTTAAACAAAATTTTCCCTGTATTTATGTAATAACTAATCATGTACTAACTAAAATAAACCATTATTCATTATTGGATAATGGTTCTTATTCTCAATCCACTGTTTTCCCACTGCAAAATCAATCATCCATGTCAGTCACATGATAAATATATCTTTAAAAAAACAACCGTGCCATTTTCTGACACGGTTTTATAAATACTCATTAAGTTAATCCTGATTCAACCGATTATCTCACTACCAAAACAGAGATATTGGCATACCCTACAATACCCGACGCATTTGAACCCAGTAGATGAGTCGAGATATCAGGCCGACGAGATCCAACAATAATCAAATCTGCATTAATCTCACGCGCTGTAGATAGCACCTTATCCCGTGGAGAACCAAAAGCAACGGAGAAAGACACTCTATCTTTAGGTAAATCAATACGTTCTACGATTTTTTTAAGTTCTTCTTCAGAGTTTGCTATTGCTTTTTTGGCAAAAGCACTCAATAAATCATAATGGTAACTATAACTTACGGAAAATCTGGAAATATCTGGCACAGAGTGAAAAAGATGAACTTTTGCATTAGATATTTTTGCCAAAAATTCAGCATGTTTAATTGCATTATCAGTTAATATGTCTTCTGAAATATCAATTGGAACTAAAATCGTGTTATACATATACACTCCTCTGTAATCGGATATAACTGCCAGCTATTAAGCATTAGTTCAAAATCGATAAAAACCACAAAAAATCAATAAATTAATATTCTCTTTGCTAATAGTTATCGTACTACTAATACAGATGTTTTCGCATATCTGACAACCCCAGCAGAATTGGAACCTAACAGATGAGTCGTGATATTGGGTCTCCTTGAGCCAATGACAATCAAATCAGCGCCAATTTCATCCGCTGTAGCAGTGATTTCGTCTCTTGGAGAACCAAATGCAATCGAATAAGAGATTTGACCAATTGGTAAGTCAATGGAATCAACCAGCTTTTTCAAGTCTTGTTCTGCCTTGATAGTCGCTTTGTCCTTAATTTCCATATAGCCTAGTGCATAAGCATTAATAATCGCTGATGAAATGGGTAATACATGTAAGAAATGTAATTTAGCCCCTGTTTCTCTGGCGACTTTAAGCGCGCAGTCAACTGCCTTGTTGGTTAGATCATCTTCTGAAATATCTACTGGTACTAAAATAGTTTTGTACATATGCACGCTCCTACTTACTGAAATACCAAGTTATCCTGATTTCCTTAGTATATTGAAATGCTGGAAACTTACTGTGAGTCATATAACACCTAAAACATGTTAGCCCTTATTCAGATTCATAGATAGAGAGTTAGCCTGATAAACTCATAAACATCCCTGCAATAGTTGCGCTCATGAACTTGGCTGGTACGTATCAGGATTGCACATCAATTGACCACCAACGTGGACACAATGACTTATATGAATGCGAAACTGGGCGAAGTTCTTTTTGGCCTTTACGATCAAAGCTTCCCAATAATAGCCCGATAGTTGGGCCATCATCTATTGCCCCCAAAGAACTTCCACATTGCTGACAAAAAGCACGGCTGGAATAGCCTGAAGAGCGAAACAATGAGGGAATTCCACCTGAACCATTCCACTGTACTGCCTCCTTGGGAAACTCAACCCAACATGATGTCAGTGCCCCGGTATGCCGCTGGCACATTGTGCAAGAGCATGCATGAGGATTGTTGGTTTCACCTGTAGCGATAAATCGGATATTGCCACAAAGACATCCACCACAATATTTATGTTTTTTCATAAACTGTTCCTGAAGACTCTGATTAATTAACAAGAAGAATCAGTATTTGAAGGGAATCATCCATCCACTATCTGAGATAATAGAAGATATATAGAAAGTAAAAAGTAGACTTGCTGGATAAACATAAAAAAAGGTGCTGATATTTCAGCACCAAAGTTACAACCAAAGTATGTGACACCCGAACGAAATTGAAGTTAATCTTTTTTATTATCCAATGGAAAAGGTACAGGATGTTTTGCATTGTAATTAAAGGTATACATAACCGTTATTACCATCATCACAACCAATGTCCATACCACTTCCTTTGCCCCTGTTCCCAGAACTGCCCAGATGCAATAAACAAAGGCAATAAACGTAATGACAATATATTGCCTTTTCTCTTGTCCGAGATGACCATGACCAATCAGCAGCAAAGCTGCACAGGTATATAAGTAAGGGATCAGGGTAAAAATAACCGAAACGGAAGAAACCAGCCCAAACTCTTTCGCTGCATTTGGGGAAACACTGCTGAGCTGGAAAATCGTCATTAAAACACCCAGAATCAGCAAGCCAGCTACAGGTGTTCCCGCTTTGTCCACTTTGGCAAAGATGGAAGGAAACAGCCCATCATCTGCCGCAGCTTTGGCTGTTTGCCCTGCGAGTAATGTCCAACCCCCCAAGGACCCTAAACAACCTGCCGCTGCACAAAAAGCAACTACTGCTCCTGCGGTATCTCCCAATGCCAGTCTGGCAGCATCGCCAAAAGGTGAAGATGAGATTTTCAATGCCGCGTTGGGGATCATGCCCATAATCACGCTACTGGATAAAACATAACAAACAGCAGCAATAAGCACTCCACCAATAGTCGCAATCGGCACGTTACGCTTAGGGTTTTTAACCACGCCAGCAGCAACGGAAGCACTTTCAACACCAATAAAAGACCATAATGTTACGTTTAAAATGCTCTGGATTGCGCCAAAGGTATTCAATCCACTGACGTTCCATGCATCCATATAGGTTTTGCCACTGAACCAGAACCAACCAAATACCGCAGTTGCCACAATCGGAATCAATGCCAGCGTTGTCGCTACTGCCTGCACTTTGGTAATAACGTGTGGCCCGATAATATTTAAAATAACGAATATCCACAGTATTACGGTACAAGTGATGGTTAAGACAATGGGATCTTTCAAGATGGGGAAAAAATAACTCAGATAGCCGACACCAATTACAACCATTGCGATGTTACCAATCCAACACGCCAACCAATACAGAATGTTAGTCTGATAGCCCAAAAAAGGGCCAAAGGCCCGTCGTGCATAGGCGTAAGAACCACCCGGGCTGTCATCCAGTGAGGATATCTTGGCATAGACGATCGATAACCCCACGGCACCAATGATAGTCACCAGCCATCCAAAAATGGCGATGCCTCCTGTTGCAGCCAAGCTGGCAGGCAGAAGAAAAACGCCTGACCCCATGATGTTACCCGCAACCATCAGAATAACCGGAATTAACCCAACTTTTTTCGCCTCTGAAATTGTCACCTCTGAAACTGTAGACATAATTTTATCTTCCCGTTTTTATTTTTTTATGCACATAACATGATAAATACCGTTGATAATTTCAGTGCCTTCTGTTTCATGCTCAAAACCCGGGAATTCATGATCCCATTTTTGTAATGCGTGCAAATAGCCAATCTGGGGACTGGTTTTATCGCCAAAATTTTCGCCTGAAAGCAGCATTGGAATTCCGGGTGGATACGGGATGATAGCATTCGCAGCAATGCGATGAGGCAGATTGTCCAGCGCCACCATTTCCACATTATTGGTCACGATGGCTTGGTAAGCGGCTCGCGGAGTCATTTCCATCTTGGGTAAGCCAGCGTATGCATGATTCAACTTTTCTCCCGGATTGTTCTGACGTAAATAATCGAACATTTTATCGCCCAACTCTTTCAATCCTAAATGGTTGTATACTTCTGGATGTTGTTCCACCAGATCTGGCAAAACATGGCTCAAAAGCGTATTGGCATCATAGTGATGTTTGAAAGACAGTAAAGTGTTGAGCAATGTTCCCCATTTTCCTTTGGTGATCCCCATTGAAAACAGGAACATAATTTGGAAATCTGTAGTACGGGTAGGCACGATACCGTGCTGGCCTAACCATGCGGTTACCAATGCAGCCGGTACACCTTGTTTTTTCAATTTTCCATTATCGCCCATGCCCGGTGTCAGGATGCTGACTTTAATCGGATCAAGCATACTCCAGTCATCAGGCAAATCTTCAAATCCATGCCAACTGTCTCCCGCACGCATTACCCAGCAACTTTGCTCTTTCGTCAGTAATTCTCTTGGGGCATCTTCAAAGGCAATTTTCTTGCCAGTAGCAGGATCTGTTATTTTTTCCTGATTCCAGGATTTAAAAAACCAGCTTCCTTCCTTGTTGAAATCGCGATGCAAACGCGCTAATGCCTGACGAAAATCAACAGCTTCTTCAATGACTTCCTGAGTAAGAGAATAGCCGCTATTACCATCCATCATGGAAACCGCAATATCATTTGAGGCGCAAATTGCGTACAAAGGCGATGTTGTCGCATGCATCATGTAGGCTTGGTTAAATCTTGAAAAATCCACTGGATTGCGTCCATCCCGCACATGGATGAAAGAAGCTTGGGATAGAGCGTTTAACAATTTGTGGGATGAATGGGTAGCAAAGACTGTCGGCCCTGAGTGGTTTTTCGGTTCTCCCCGCATTGCATAATGATCATGATAAATCGGATTAAACCGTGCATAGCCATACCATGCCTCATCAAAATGTATTCTATCAACGCTTTTATCCAATAATTCCTGTACACGTTTGGCGTTATAACAGACGCCATCATAAGTACAGTTTGTCACTACGCTATAGACCAGTTTTTGATCGACCATGCCTTGGGTTATTGGATTTTGTTTCAGTTTTTTCTGTAGTGTTTTGGTTTGCATTTCTTGTGGATAGATAGGCCCGATAATGCCATAGCGATTACGGCTCGGCAGCATATAAACAGGTTTAGCGCCTGTCAGAATCAACCCCTGCTCAATGGATTTATGGCAATTCCGGTCAATGATGACCACATCATCTTCGGTCATGCAAGCCTGCATAATCGTGCGATTAGAACCTGACGTTCCTACCACGACAGAATAAGAATGGTCTGCACCAAATACTCTGGCGGCGTATCTTTCACTTTCACCAAATGCACCGGAATGATCTAACAATGAACCCAATGAGGATCGTTCAATTCCCATATCGGTACGAAAGAGATTTTCCCCATAATAGTCATGATAAAAACGACCAACAGGAGTTTTATTAAATCCTACGCCTCCTTGGTGCCCAGGTGCAGCCCAAGAGTATTCATAGGTTTTGCTGTATTTCATCAACGCTGACATTAAAGGAGGGTATAATTGTTGACGATAACGCTGCATGGCCGCAATAGCACGACCAGCGATAAAGTTTGCTGAATCTTCCAATATCCAGGCAAATTCAGTTAATTTTTCAAGTAATTCATGCTTTAGCAAAAATACCGTTTTTTCTCGATCACTTAACAAAAAGACCGGTACATTTTCCTGTCGCTCAAATAATTTATTCAATAGCTTCTGTATATGAAGATATAAATCATCATCCATAAGTGCACAGCTGATCATGACACAATCGAACGGCTCATTGGCTGAAATTATTGTATAGCTATCCTCAAAAGAATCAGCAATAACAACATCAACGTCTTTCTCGATTAACTTATCTGACAACCTATGTATTGCCTTGTCAGCATAGTGACTATGATATCGCGTACCTACTTCATTTTTTGCTATCAATACTTTCATGACATTATTCCTTACACTATCTCTACTTGAACTGACAGGATAAATTTAGAATTACTTGGCAATGGCCATGGAATGTCAGACACTATAAAATAATCGCATTAATTAACTATTTGTTAAAATATAATTTTTAAACTTAAAATAACTCTGATCAATATAGTGTCTATTTATATTTGTGCAATCTAAACAAATCGGAGAAAACCGGCGACTCTGCATAGAACGAATACCATACATATTGAAATAAAAGGAAAAAATGTTAAGTATTGTTATTTTAACAACTGAATATGATTACTTTTTTGATTAAATTATTTTTATTCTATCTGTTTTTTATGTAATCCACGGAAAATACAAATGCGCATTATCGTCATACGGCATGCCGAAACCCAATGGAACCTTCCCCAACAATTACCCCAGACCTTTTAGCTGGAGAACCAATGATAGCAGCCCCTGAAGGCGAATCTGCCAATGATGTTGCCCAGCGAATGCTTTCTTATTTACAGTTTTTAGCAACAAACGATTTATCAACAAGCAGTTGCTCAATAAAAAGTCACGATAAAATGCTTTGTTTGGTTACCCACGGCTTTGCACTACAATCTTTGATTTGGCAATTAAAAGGCGGTCATTTACACGAGGAAACAAAGAAATATGCTCATCTGAATTGTAGCTATTCAGTTATTGATATCAAAGACAAGAATATTGAAGTAGTAAATTGGGGGGTTGCGACTCATTTATTGAACATTTAAGAAATATATTAATTTAATTAAACCAGACGAGTTTAAATTGCTATATTGAAATTAACATAAAATATATTTCTCAAATTATTATTTCCTCCATTATACCCTATTCATATCCTTCACATCCCCAGACCTCAGCCTAATTTTAGCAAATTCAACACCTCCTATTTTTAACCATAAAGATCACCTGAATGACGTTGATTTAACCGTTAATTTAGTAAGAGCCAGAGCACAATAGCATAACAATGAAGATTTTCTTTACTGACGTTAATATGGAAAAGTACGGGACGTCATTAAGTAAGTGCTGGAAGCTAACCCCGATTAAGCTGATTTGAAGGTTGTTCAGCCTTATGTCTTCAAAATTGAACTAGTTGAAAACTTTGCTTCCATGACGCCCATCATTCAATTATGGAACTAACAATGAAAGAACATCCTGATTTATGGGCCGATTTATTAAATGGCCTGAAAAATGCCTGGCCACAAATTTCTGGCTCTATTTTAGCCATCATGATTTGTTATGGCAGGCTTATTTATGACGGTGTGGAGCGGAAAAATCGCTGGGTCGAACCGCTACTGTGCGGGGCGCTGTCGTGGGGGTTCTCCAGTGGACTGGAACTATTCGGCATTCCAAGCAGTGTTTCACCCGCACTCGGCGGTGCTGTTGGCTTTATTGGAGTAGAAAAAATACGAGAGTTTGCTCTCCGTGCCATCAATAAACGTTTAGGAGATAAATAATGACAAGAGGGATTCGTAACCACAACCCGGGCAATATTCGCCACGGTGATAAATGGCAAGGCTTGCGTGATACCCAGACAGACAAATCATTTTGTCAGTTTGTGGCACCGGAATATGGCATACGGGCGATGCTGAAAATTCTGCGTAATTATGAACGCAAATATGGGGATAACACTATTCACCAGTTTATTTCCCGCTGGGCACCACCAAATGAAAATAATACCGAGAATTACATTGCTTATGTATGTAAATCGGTTGGCATGGCCAGCAGCGCCGTAGTGGATGTGGAAAATACAACCACAATGAGCCGGCTGATTAAGGCTATTATTCAAATGGAAAACGGTCAGCAACCTTATTCCGACACGGTTATTAAGCAAGCATTTGAATTGTTATAATCATTTGAATTGTTAATTTCGGCCTGAACATAATAACCATTAAAATATAATCACCATCAAAATATAATCACCACCAAAATACCGGCGGTGATTTTTCTAATATCCTCAATAAATAAATTGAAAGCTATAACACAACGATATCGTTCCCCTCATTCACCAGTACTCAAAAAAACCGAGTAATAACGGTTAAATCATAGTTTTCAAATAGTCTGTTCACAGCACTGTAGCGTACAGGAATCAAGCCCTGAATGTATTTCAAAAGGATATCTAAACGCTATTCATCACAATATACCCATCAGTATTTTTAATAATACATATCAAAAATAGATGAATTAAAGTCCTTTTATAATAGGAATTAAAAAAATAAAGTATCTATTTATGAAAGAGTTAGTCATTCAATATATTCAGTGCGCAGCAGTGTCACATAAATCATATTTAATTCATTAGCCTAGTTCATTAGCCTCACAAGCAGGAGTTAAGCAATGCCTATGTCATGGAACCGTATTAACAACGAGGAGCAACTTTCATTAGAGAATTCTTCTGCATCTTCTCCCTCTTGCAAATTCTCATTCAGTTCTACCCAGCAAGTCGTCTGGCTCGATCAGTTCCTCCGTCCCAATAGCACCTGCTACAATCTTGGTTCAGTGATTCTCGTTGAGGGGGAGTTGGATGAAGCGCTGTTAGTACGCGCTTTTGAGACCGTTGTTTATCGTCATGATGCATTGCGTTTACGGCTCATTAATACTCAGGAATTACCACTGCAAGAACTCACAGACACCTTGCCTGTATCCGTGACAATCCATGATTTCTCAGGCCATGTTGATTCCGAAGAACAAACCTGGCAGCACATCCGAGCCGCTTTCATGCGTCCATTTGATTTGAATAGTGAACTGTGGCGATTTGAAATATTACGGGTAAATGAGCATCGTTGGTACTGGCAATTCTGCTGTCATCACCTAATTGGGGATGCGATCACTTTGGGACTCATTCCTGAAGAGATAGCCAATATTTATAGCCTGTTAAGCCGAGGTGAAGAGTTCACAGAAACAGCGCCCTCTTATCTCGACTTTGTTAACGAAGATCATGCCTACCTGAACTCTCAACGCCATATACAAGACCAGCAATTCTGGTTGGAACGTTACAAAAATTTACCTCCTGCGTTACTGCAACCATCAATACAAGCATCAAAACTTTCAGATAAAACCGCAGATAACGAACACATCGAACCTTTAATCTGGCAATTGGATAAAGCGCTTTTTCAGCGGATGGAAGATACTGTAGCTGATCATGGATTATCTGTCCTGCACTTCATGTATGCCATTCTGGCCTGTTATTTCTCACGTACTACTCATTTCTCACATACAAATTTCTCACATACAAATTTCTCACATACAAATAGTTCTGAAGAAATTGTCATTGGCATTCCCGTACACAACCGTAAAAACATCAAACAAAAACGCACGGTGGGGATGTTTTCGTCAGTCATTCCAGTCGGTATCACTGTATCGCCTCATGATACTTTCCTTGATGTTATGAACAAAGCCGCAACAGAACTGCGCCGTTGCTATAAACGTCAGCGCTTGCCAATAGCAGAAATTAACCGGCTTGTACAAATCCAACAGAAAACCGGACATGCTCAACTATTCGATATCCTACTGTCATTTGAGTGGGTCGAAGTAAACGCTGAGATACCAAACGCTACACTCAAATACTCAAGAATACAGCGTGGTACTCCGTTCCCTCTTAGCATTTCCTTCCATAAATACGCTTTCGCCAACAGTGAAGATGTCCATAAACCTATCACACTTGAGTTTAATTTCTCCCCTGATTACCTGAGCCGTGATGAAGTCATCGCACTCCAGTCTCGTCTCATGGTGTTGATCGAAGACGCTCTCACTTCTCCTGAGAAACAGGTGCAAAGTTTATCGATATTGCCACTGGCAGAGCAGCAGCAATTGCTGGTGGATTTCAATGCCACCCGGCTGGAGGGCCCGCCCGCGGCCTTCATCCACCCCCGGTTTGAAGCGCAGGCAGCCCGCCAGCCCGCGGCACCGGCAGTCATCTTTGATGAGCAAACCCTCAGCTATGGTGAACTCAACCGCCGCGCCAACCAGCTGGCCCATCATCTGATTACGCTGGGCGTGCGGCCGGATGAACGGGTGGCAATCTGTGTGGAACGCAGCCTGGAGATGGTGGTGGGCCTGCTGGCTATCCTCAAGGCCGGCGGCGCTTATGTCCCGCTCGACCCGGCCTACCCGACCGAGCGGCTGGCCTATATGCTCAAGGATGCGGCACCGGTGGCCTTGCTCACCCAGTCCGCCTTCGCCGACATGCTGAACACCACCGTCCCCCCTGCCGAAGCCGGCTACCTGACCGTACTGCTGGATGTGCCAGACCCCGCGCTGGCTGCCCACCCGGTTCACAATCCCGACACGCCGGCGCTGGGGCTGACACCGCATCATCTGGCCTATGTGATTTACACCTCCGGCTCGACCGGCTTGCCCAAAGGCGTGGAGATGCCGCTGGCGGCCTTGTCGAACTTGCTGCAATGGCACAGCCATACGCCTTCACATTCACAACCAGCCCCTTCCCTGCCCGCCGGCACCGGCAGAACCCTGCAATTTGCCGCACTGGGGTTCGATGTCGCCTTTCAGGAAATCTTCACCACCCTGAGTGAAGGCGGCTGTCTGGTCTTGATGCATGAAGCCCTGCGGCGGGAGCCGCAACAGGCCCTGCGGCTGATTGAGCAAAAACAGGTTAACCGGATTTTCCTGCCCTACATTGCCCTCCAGCACCTTGCTGAGGCCGCGGTTCACTGTGAGGGGGATTTCTCCTGTCTGGCCCACATTGTTACCGCCGGTGAGCAACTGCGCATTACCCCAGCTATCCAGCGTTTCCTGCAACGTGCCGGCAATTGCCGGTTACACAATCACTACGGCCCGACGGAAAGCCATGTCGTCACTGCATACCCATTGGACAAAGACATTACACACTGGCCAACCCTGCCCCCCATCGGCCGCCCGATAGCCAACAGCCAAATTTATATCCTTGACCCATACCGCCAGCCCGTGCCGCTGGGGGTCACGGGGGAAATTTACATTGCCGGGGCCGGCGTGGCCCGTGGCTACCTGAACCGGCCGGCACTGACTGCCGAGCGGTTCCTGGCTGACCCGTTCTCCGCCAGGCCGGAAGCCCGCATGTACAAAACCGGTGACCTCGGCCGCTGGCGGCCCGACGGCAATATCGAATACCTCGGCCGCAATGATTTTCAGGTTAAATTACGCGGCTTCCGCATTGAGCTGGGGGAAATCGAGGCACAACTGATGCGGTGTCACGGCGTGCGCGAAGTGGTGGTGATTGCCCGCGAAGACGAGCCGGGGGCAAAGCGGCTGGTGGCTTACCTGCGGCCCCTGGCGGGCGCTGAACTGGTGCCGGCCGCCTTGCGCCAGCAACTTGCCCGACATCTGGCCGACTATATGCTGCCCAGTGCCTTTGTGACACTGGAAACCTTCCCGCTGACCCCCAATGGCAAACTGGACCGCCCAGCCCTGCCGGCACCGGAGGCGTCTGCCGTGGTCACCCGCAGCTATGCCGCGCCGACAGGCGAAATGGAAACCGCGCTGGCGCAAATCTGGCAGGACTTGCTGGGGCTGGAGCGGGTGGGCCGCCATGACCACTTCTTTGAACTGGGCGGGCATTCCCTGCTGGCCGTCCAGCTCGGCGCCCGGATACGCCGGACGCTGGCGCGGGAGTTACCGTTACAGGCGCTCTTCGCCCAGCCGGTCCTGATGACGCTGGCTCTGGCGCTGGCTGACGCAGCGCCCACCCCGCAGGCGGTGATTCCCACGGCAGACCGCCGCCAGCCGTTGCCGCTCTCCTTTGCCCAACAGCGTTTGTGGTTCCTCGGCCAGCTCGACCCGGCCGCCAGCCAGGCCTACCATCTTCCGGTAGCCTTGCGTCTGACCGGCCAGCTTAACCCCCACGCGCTGACCACGGCGCTTGACCGTCTGGTTGCCCGCCACGAAAGCCTGCGTACGCGCTTTGTGCTGGTTGAAGGCCACCCCTGCCAGCATATCGACCCGGCCGACATTGGTTTTGCCCTGTCCGGCCACGATTGGCGCCAGCTTGAGCCGGCTTTGCACTCTGACCGTATGACTGCGCTCGCCAATCTTGAGGCGCAAACGCCTTTTGATTTTGTGCAGGGCCCGCTGATCCGGGGTCAACTGCTGCAATTGGCAGACAGCGAGCATGTGTTGCTGCTCACCCTCCATCACATTATCACTGACGGCTGGTCTATTGGTGTACTGGTGCGAGAACTGAACATTCTCTATCAAGCGATCCTCAACAATCATGACGATTTTTTGCAACCTCTAACTATTCAATACGCTGATTACGCCATCTGGCAGCGTGAGTGGTTGCAGGGTGAAATTTTTACTGCACAACGGGATTTCTGGTGTGCCCAACTTGAAAATATCCCCGCTTTATTATCGCTTCCGACTGACCGTCCACGCCCGGCGATACAGACTTATGTCGGCAGTCAAGTTCCTTTCCATCTTGATGCCGCTGTACTGACAGCACTTAAGGCGCTGGGACAACGCCATAACAGCACCTTATTCATGACCGTGCTGAGTGCATGGAGTATCGTCCTCGCCCGCCTGAGCGGTCAGGATGATATCGTCATCGGCACGCCGGTCGCCAATCGCCCGAATAGTGAACTTGAGGGACTGATTGGTTTCTTCGTCAATACGCTGGCCTTGCGTGTCAGGCTAAATGATGATCTCAGTGTGGCGGATCTGCTTGCTCAAGTTCGGGAACGGGCACTCGCCGCCTATGCCCATCAGGATCTGCCCTTCGAACAGGTGGTGGAGGCATTACAGCCTGAACGCAGCTTAAGCCATAGCCCCATTTTTCAAGTGATGCTGGCCTTGGACAACACTCCAGTTCAGGACAAAGCATCATCCGATTTGCAGATTTCCCGAATTGAACTGGCAACTCATAGTGCTCACTTCGATTTAATGCTGTTGTTGACGGAAACCGATGCAGGTTTAGTCGGTGGGCTGGAATATGCCTCCGATTTATTCGACGCTGCAACTGTTGAACGTATGGTCGGCTATTTGCAGCGGGTACTGGCAGCAATGGCTGCCGACGCAACACAAACTATTGCAAGTTTGCCGATGTTATCAGCTTCAGAGCGACAACAATTGCTGGTAGATTTCAACGCTACCCAAGCAGACTTCCCACAAGATACCCTGATCCACCAACTGTTTGAAGAACAGGCGAGACACAATCCCACTGCCGTAGCGGTAGTGTGTGGAGACCAGAGGCTCAGTTATGATGAATTAAACCTTCGTGCCAATCGTCTGGCTCATCACCTGATTGAATTGGGTGTCCGTCCCGATGATCGGATAGCAATCTGTGTTGAACGCAGTCTGGACATGGTGGTGGGTCTACTCGGTATCCTTAAGGCAGGCGGGGCTTATGTACCGTTCGATCCGGCTTACCCAACCGAGCGGCTGATATATATGCTTGAAGATTCAGCGCCGGTAGTGATGCTGACTCAGACAACATTGGTCGACAAGCTGACCAGCTCTGTTCCCACAGTAATACTCGACGCCCAAGAACCATTCAAGGCAGAACTGCCGGCTCACAATCCGGATGCTCTGGCGCTGGGGCTGGGGCTGACATCAAATCATCTGGCTTACGTGATCTATACCTCTGGTTCTACCGGCCTGCCCAAAGGTGTGGCGATTGCTCACCGCAATACAGTGAATTTTCTAACCTGGGCGCAACGAACTTTCAGTGCTGATCAATTGGCAAATACTCTATTTGCTACTTCACTGAATTTTGATTTAGCCGTGTACGAATGTTTTGCCCCTCTGATCTCTGGAGGTACGGTTCACCTTGTTTCTGATGTGCTGTCACTGATCAATACAAACCCAGCCAACACAAAACCGGTCAGCCTGATTAACACCGTACCATCAGCCATTGCCCACCTGCTTGAAGCCAACGCTGTACCCATGAGCGTCCGAACTGTCAATTTAGCCGGTGAAGCACTGAAATCACATATTGTTGAACAGTTATTTGCTCACTCTGCCGTAGAGAATGTGTGCAATCTGTATGGGCCTTCTGAGACGACGACTTATTCAACCTGGACTCAGATGAGCCGGACAACAGGGTTTGATAGCCATATCGGCCGTCCGATCGCCAATACCCAGATTTATATTCTGGACTCATTGGGTCAACCTGTACCATTGGGTGTTGTTGGAGAAATATATATTGCTGGTGCGGGTGTTGCCCGTGGTTATCTGAATCGCCCTGAACTGACGAGGGAACGTTTTCTCACCAATCCATTTTCCTCAAAACCAAATGCCCGCATGTACAAAACGGGCGACCTTGGCCGCTGGCTGTCTGGTGGCAATATTGAATACCTCGGTCGCAATGATTTTCAGGTCAAAATACGCGGCTTCCGTATTGAGCTTGGTGAAATAGAAACCCAATTGATGCAATGTCACGGGGTGCAAGAAGCGTTGGTTATTGCCCGTGAAGATGAACCAGGGCAGAAACGACTAGTTGCCTATCTGCGGCCCCAAAACGGCATTGAGCTC
This sequence comes from Xenorhabdus vietnamensis, assembly GCF_002127535.1. Lineage (GTDB taxonomy): Bacteria > Pseudomonadota > Gammaproteobacteria > Enterobacterales > Enterobacteriaceae > Xenorhabdus > Xenorhabdus vietnamensis. The sequence goes on along the minus strand of NZ_MUBJ01000009.1, from coordinate 49,195 downwards.
ATTCCGGCTGAACTGCGTCAGCAACTTGCCCAACATCTCGCTGAATATATGCTGCCCAGTGCCTTTGTGATACTTGACACTTTCCCGCTGACTTCCAACGGTAAGCTTGATCGTCAAGCGCTCCCCACTCCTGATGCATTCTCTATAATAACCCGTGGTTATGAAGCCCCACGCGGAGAGGCGGAAACTGCTCTGGCACACATCTGGCAGGATTTACTGGGATTGGAAAAAGTCGGCCGCCATGACCATTTCTTTGAACTGGGTGGTCATTCACTGATGATTGTCAGCCTGATTGAACGACTATACAGCCTCGGATGGCAGCTTGATGTCCGCAGTGTATTCTCTGCGCCTGTCCTGACTGAAATGGCGCAGACAATTAAAGGGGATATCGACACCTTTATCGTGCCGCCTAACCGCATTCCTACAGACTGTACAGCGATTACACCTGATATGCTGCCGCTAATCTCACTGTCTCAGGCCGAGATTGATGTCATCGTCGCGGCGACTCCCGGTGGAGCAGGCAATGTGCAGGATATTTATCCATTGGCACCACTACAGGAAGGCATCCTGTTCCATCATTTGCGACAGGCTCAAGGTGATACTTATCTGCTACAGAGCCTGCTTGCGTTCAAAACCCGCGAGCGCCTTGATTCTTTCCTGTCCGCACTCCAGCAAGTCATCATTCGCCACGATATTTTGCGCACTGTCGTCTGTTGGCAGGGATTAGTACAGCCAGTACAGGTGGTCTGGCGTCAGGCTCCGCTGTATATCAACGTTTTCGAGCCTGACACAGCGGATGATGTCCCATCTCAGCTACAGGAACACACAAATCCGCGTCGGCACCGCCTCGATTTGCGCCGGGCGCCACTGTTCGCTGCTGACATCGCTCACGATCCGGCAAAAGACGAATGGTTGCTGTCCCTGCGTTTCCACCATCTGGTCAGTGACCATATGACACTGGAGCTGATTTTTGCCGAAATTGCCCAAATACAACAGGGACATTTTGATGCATTGCCCGCAACATTGCCTTATCGCAACTTTATTGCCCAGACGTTGAGCGTACCGACCGATGTGCACGAAGCATATTTCCGTACTCAACTGGCTGATATCGATACACCGACAGCACCGTTCGGGGTACTCTCAATGCAGGGTGATAATGATCCTGTCGTTGAAACCCATCTCTCACTCGACCTTGCTTTGGCGGAAACTATCCGTACGCAAGCCCGCCGTCTGGGAGTCAGTCCGGGGGTACTTTTCCACGTTGCTTGGGCGCAAGTACTTGCACAAACCATTGATCGCGTCAAAACCAGCGATCACGGAAATGTAGTTTTCGGCTCCGTACTACTGGGCCGCCTATTGGGAGGTGCAGGCGTTTCCCAAACATTGGGGATGTTTATCAATACCCTGCCGGTGCGAGTTTCCTTAGCCAACCACAGTGTGCAGGACGTGGTACAGGCTACCTATCACAATTTAACGGCTCTACTGGAACACGAGCAGGCACCATTGGCACTGGCACAACGTTGCAGTGGTGTACCGTCGTCAGTACCGCTGTTCAGTACCCTGCTCAATTATCGTCACAGTCAAATCAATGAAAGTGACGAAGCCAATGTGATTGAAATACCACAGATAGATATGCGTATCCTCGCCATTGAGGAACGGACTAACTATCCGATTACCTTATCAATAGATGATATGGGAATCGGTTTTCGTCTAACCGCTCAGACTGTAACAAGCCTTGATCCGGCACGCATAACCACCTATCTGGCAACTGCCATCAGTGGTCTGGTTGATGCTCTGGCTCACGATCCAAAACGGTTGATTCAAGATATATCTATTCTGCCAGCCACAGAACGACAACAATTATTGCTGGGTTTTAATGCCACTCAGGCGGATTTCCCACAGAATGCATTGATTCATCAACTGTTCGAAGCGCAAGTAGAACAGCACCCCGATGCCACTGCCATAGTATTTGAAAACCAATCAGTATTTCAAAACCAGTCGGTATTTGAAAACCAGTCAGTATTTGAAGGTCAGTCACTAAGCTACGGAGAACTTAACCGCCGCGCCAATCGTTTAGCCCATCATTTGATTACGCTGGGCGTGCGTCCGGATGATCGGGTGGCAATATGTATCGAACGCAGTCCGGAGCTGATCGTAGGTCTGCTTGCCATCCTCAAGGCAGGGGGCGCTTATGTGCCGCTTGATCCCACTTATCCGGCAGAACGGTTGATGTATATGCTTGAGGATTCGAAGCCTGTGGCTTTGCTAACTCAAATGGCACAGGCTGACAAACTGGGCAGCCATATAACTATCGGCCATATAACTACTGACCATATAACTACAGTATTAATTGATGTTCAGGAACCGTTGCTGGCGGCACAACCAACTCACAACCCAGATATACAGGGACTGGGCCTGACATCAAGAAATCTGGCCTATGTGATCTATACCTCTGGTTCTACCGGGCAACCTAAAGGCGTGATGGTCGAGCACCACAATGTCCTTCGCCTCATCGTTAATAATGGTTTTGCTGATATTAGCCCGAATGACTGCGTTGCCCATTGTGCCAATATTGCTTTTGACGCATCGACGTGGGAAATCTGGTCTGCCTTACTCAATGGTGCTCGCCTGCATGTGGTTGCACAATCAGTACTGCTTAATCCAGAACATTTCTGCAATGCACTGATCACAGGACAAGTCACCGCCCTTTGGTTAACAGTTGGCCTATTCAACGAATACCTTGATGCGCTCAAACCGTTGCTTGGTCAATTGCGATATTTACTTATTGGTGGTGATGCACTTGATCCGAAAAAGATACAGCAGGTGCAACTGGCTGAATCCCGGCCAGCACATCTGATTAACGGATATGGCCCGACGGAAACCACAACGTTTGCCGCAACATATGCGATCACATCCCCTGTTGATGTTGCCCGTTCCATTCCTATCGGATACCCGATTGCCAATACCCAGATTTATATTCTCGATCCACATGGTCAGCCTGTTCCTACCGGTGTGGCAGGCGAAATTTATATTGCCGGTGCCGGCGTTGCCCGTGGTTATCTCAATCGCCCTGAATTGACTGCCGAACGTTTCCTCGCTGATCCGTTCTCACAAGATCCAGAAGCCCGCATGTACAAAACCGGCGATCTCGGTCGTTGGCTGCCCGATGGCAGTATCGAATATCTCGGCCGTAATGATTTTCAGGTTAAATTGCGTGGTTTCCGGATTGAGCTGGGCGAAATCGAAGCAAAACTCACACAATGTCACGGTGTGCGCGAAGCTATCGTTTTAGTTCGCGAAGATGAAACAAATCAAAAACGCCTGATTGCCTATCTGCTGCCTCAGACAGGTGCTGAATTGGCTCCGGCTGAACTGCGCCAACAACTTGCCCGGAACCTTGCCGAGTACATGTTGCCCAGTGCTTTCATAACACTCGATGCCTTTCCATTGACACCTAACGGTAAACTTGACCGTCAGGCACTTCCTGCTCCTGATTCGTCGGCAATGGTGGCTCGCGGCTATGAAGCGCCGATAGGTGAGATAGAAATCGCATTGGCCCGGATTTGGCAAAAATTACTGGGACTGGAACAGGTCAGTCGCCACGATCACTTCTTTGAATTGGGTGGTCATTCACTGCTTGCTGTCCAACTTGTCGCACATATACGTCAAGATTTGACACGGGATTTGTCACTACAGCAACTCTTTGACCAGCCCGTTCTGATGAATTTGGCTCAAGCGCTCACCGGCACTTCGACAGCGGCTCAGATGATGATTCCTGTTACAGATCGAAGCCAGCCATTGCCTTTATCTTTCGCTCAACAACGGCTATGGTTCCTTGGTCAGATCGATCAGGCTGCCAATCTGGCTTATCACATTCCGGTGGCATTGCGCCTTGTAGGCCAACTCGATCGCCATGCCCTGACCAGCGCACTCAACCATTTAATCGCCCGACATGAAATCTTGCGTACCCGCTTTGTTCTGACGGCAGGCCAACCTTACCAATGCATCGATTCTGCTGATACTGGCCTGACTCTGTCTTACCAAAATTTACGCCCGTCAGCGCCGGAAACACACTCTGCCCACGTTACTGAACTTGCCGCATCCGAAGCACAGACGCCTTTTGATTTTACTCAAGGCCCACTGATCCGTGGTCATGTGCTGCAACTGGCAGACGATGAACATGTATTGTTGCTCACCCAACATCACATTATCTCTGACGGCTGGTCCATCGGTGTACTGATGCACGAACTGAGCGTCCTTTACCGCGCTATTCTCGACGGTCAAGACGCTCCTTTGCCACCGTTGCCCATTCAATACGCCGATTACGCTGTCTGGCAACGTGAATGGCTGCAAGAAGCTGCCCTTACTGAACAACGTGATTTTTGGAGCACTCAGCTTGAAGGTGCTCCGGCCTTACTGACACTCCCGACTGACCGGCCGCGTCCGGTGACACAAACCTTTGTCGGGGGTCGGGTGCCTGTTCACTTTAACGCGGGTTTATTGGCATCCCTTAAAAAACTCGGACAACGCCATAACACTACCTTGTTTATGACTGTGCTGAGCGCATGGGGTATCGTACTTGCCCGACTCAGTGGTCAGGATGATGTTGTCATCGGTACGCCGGTTGCCAATCGCCCGCATCATGAACTTGAGGGATTAATCGGTTTCTTCGTCAATACACTGGCCTTGCGCGTTACACTGAATAATTCCACCAATGTTGCTGACCTGCTCAAACAAATTAGGGAACGAGCGCTCGCCGCCTATGCGCATCAGGATCTGCCCTTTGAACAGGTTGTTGAAGTACTACAGCCTGAACGCAACCTAAGCTACAGTCCAATCTTCCAAGTGATGTTGGCCTTAAACAACACACCCATTCAGGCACTGGCGTTACCCGATATACAGTGCATACCTGTTGAACAGACACACCCCAGCGCTCACTTTGATTTAACGTTGTCGCTGACCGAAACCGAGGCGGGTATGGTCGGTGATTTGGCCTATGCTGCTGATCTGTTCGATGCCGCAACCGCTGAACGCATGGCCGGTTATTTAGCAAATGTGCTGACAGCCATGACGGCTGATGAAACGCAACTGATTGCCACTCTGCCAATGCTGCCGGAATCAGAACGGCAACAACTGCTGGTGCATTTCAACGCCACTCAGGCAGATTTCCCGCAGAATGCCTTGATCCACCAGCTTTTTGAAGCGCAGGCAGAACAGCGTCCTGATGCTACCGCTGTAGTTTACGAAGGTCATACCCTGAGCTACGGTGAGCTAAACCGCCGAGCCAATCGCCTGGCTCATTATCTGATTGCGCTGGGAGTACGCCCGGATGATCGGGTTGCGATCTGTGTCGAACGCAATCTGGAGATGGTGGTCGGCTTACTTGCCATCCTCAAGGCCGGTGGTGCTTATGTACCACTCGATCCCGTATATCCGACTGAACGGCTGGTATATATGCTGGAGGATGCGGCACCGATCGCTTTGCTAACTCAAACTGAGTGGATCGATAAACTTTCCAGTACCTTGCCAACGGTTCTACTTGATAATGCATTTGATAACCAAGAAGCATTTCTGGCAACTCAGCCAACGGATAATCCAGATATTCAGGCTCTGGAGCTGACACCACACCATCTGGCTTATGTCATTTATACTTCGGGGTCAACCGGCCAACCGAAAGGGGTTATGGTCGAACACCGTGGCCTGTGCAATCTGATCACCACTCAGCAAAATACGCTGGCACTCACCCCGGATAGCCGTTTCCTGCAATTCGCCTCGAATAGTTTTGATGCCTGTATCTGGGAATGTTGTATGGCTCTTGTGGCGGGAGCGCGCCTCTATCTGGCCAAGCGTGCCGATCTCCTGCCCGGTGCGGTACTATCCAGTTACTTAGCAGACCATGCCATCAGCCATGTTCTGTTGTCACCAACAGCTTTGGCAGCAATGGATTCCCTGCCTGATACATTGCAAACCTTACTTGTGGGGGGTGAAGCCTGTCCGTCGAGCTTAGTCAAACGCTGGTCACAGGGACGGCAGATGATCAATGCATATGGGCCGACAGAAATTACTGTCTGCGCCACGCTTTACTTATGTAACAGTTACTTGAACAACGGTTATTTGAATAACCGTTATCCATATGATCGTTCAGAAGAAAATAATCCACCACCGATTGGTCGCCCGATATCCAATACTCAAATCTATATCCTTGATGCCAACGCCCAACCGGTTCCGCTTGGTGTCATTGGTGAGATCTATATTGCTGGTGCCGGCGTTGCCCGTGGCTATCTGAATCGCCCTGAACTGACTGCCGAACGTTTCCTCATCGATCCGTTCTCTTCAAATCCAGACGCAAGGATGTACAAAACGGGCGATCTGGGACGCTGGTTGCCTGATGGCAATATCGAATATCTTGGCCGCAATGATTTCCAAATCAAGCTCCGTGGTTTCCGTATTGAACTGGGTGAAATTGAAAACCGGCTCAGACAATGCCAAGGTGTACGTGAAGCTGTCGTTTTAGCCCGCAAAGAAGATGGAAAAAACCAGAAGCGCCTGATTGCCTATCTGTTGCCTCAGGCGGGTGTTGAACTGGTGCCGGTCGAACTGCGCCAGCAACTTGCTCAGCACCTCGCTGAATACATGCTACCCAGTGCTTTTGTAACGCTTGAGTCATTCCCTTTAACTCCGAATGGAAAACTCGATCATCAAGCGCTTCCTGACCCTGATTCGTCTGCTATTGTGATGCGCAGCCATGAATCCCCGATAGGGGAAGCAGAAACTGCTCTGGCTCAAATCTGGCAAAAATTATTGGGATTGAAACAAGTCAGTCGCCATGACCATTTCTTTGAACTCGGTGGTCATTCGCTGTTGATTGTCAGTCTGATCGAGGGACTGCGCACTATCGGCTGGCAACTCAGTGTTCGCAGTGTGTTCGCTACACCTGTGTTGACTGATATGGCTCAGGCTATCCAGCGTGATGCCAATACTTTTGTAGTACCACCTAACCTTATTCCTGATAACTGCACCACGATTACTCCCGATATGCTGCCGCTGGCTTCCCTGTCCCAAACTGAGATTGATGCCATCGTAGATAACATTCCGGGCGGAGCAGGTAATGTGCAGGATATCTACCCACTGGCACCGTTGCAGGAAGGTATTCTGTTCCATCATCTGTTGCAGACACAAGGTGATGCCTATTTATTACAAATCATACTTGCCTTTGACGATCGCGAACGTCTTGATGCCTTCCTTGGCGCTTTGCAGCAGGTTATCGACCGTCATGACATTTTGCGCACCGCAGCTTACTGGCAAGATCTGGCACAGCCAGTTCAAGTGGTTTGCCGTCAGGCACTACTGAATATCAATGTCCTCACCCCTGCCACGACGGACGATATCCCAGCCCAGCTACGGACTCACACCGATCCGGGCCAGCATCGCCTTGACCTGACCCGTGCACCGTTGTTCGCGGCTGATATTGCCCAAGATCCGGCACAAAATGAGTGGTTGCTGGCCCTGCGTTTCCACCATCTGGTCAGTGACCATATGACACTGGATCTTATCTTCGCTGAGATTGCCCAGATACTACAGGGAAATGCGGAAGCACTGCCCGTAACGCTGCCTTATCGCAATTTCATTGCCCAAGTTCTGAGCGTACCTGCTTCCGTACATGAAGATTACTTCCGCGATCAACTCGCCGATATCGACGAACCAACAGCACCGTTCGGGGTGCTTACTATACCTAGAGACTCACCCAAAGACTCGCCTGACAATAGCAAATCCGTTGCAAGAGACAGGATTTTGCTCGCACCTGATTTAGCAGAAGCTATCCGTGCTCAGGCACGCCGTCTGGGAGTCAGTCCGGGCGTACTGTTCCATGTGGCTTGGGGCCAAGTGTTGGCACAAACCAGCGGCCGTGACGATGTGGTTTTTGGCTCCGTACTGTTGGGGCGCCTGCAAGGTGGTGCTGGTGCTGACCGCATACTGGGGATGTTTATCAATACCCTGCCAATTCGCATTTCCCTGAGCGGACGCACCGTGCAAGAAGTCGTACAGGATACCTATCACAACCTGACAACCTTGCTGGAACATGAACAGGCACCACTGGCACTGGCACAACGTTGCAGTGGTGTAGCACAACCTATGCCGCTGTTCAGTACCTTGCTGAATTATCGCCACAGCCAGGCTGGCAAGGGAGATGACATTGAAAAAATATGGGCTGATATGCGTCTGGTCACGGCTGAGGAGCGTACCAATTATCCAATCACCCTGTCAGTGGATGATTTAGGGGATGGTTTCCAACTGACCGCTCTGACTGTAAATGAAATATCTCCAGCGCAGGTAACCGCCTATCTGGCTACTGCCATTAATGGCCTGATTGATGCCTTGGTTCACAATCCACAACAATTCATTCTGGATGTGCCAGTCTTGCCTGCCGCAGCACGGCAACAACTATTGGTGGATTTCAACGCCACTAAGGTGGATTTCCCACAAAATGCATTAATCCACCAGATGTTTGAAGCTCAAGTATTACAACATCCCCATGCCACTGCTGTGGTTTACGAAGGCCAAACACTGAGCTATGACGAATTGAACCAGCGCGCCAATCGTCTGGCTCATCATTTGCTTGCATTGGGCGTAAGCCCGGATGATCGGGTCGCCATTTGTATCGGGCGCAGTCTGGACCTGATAGTCGGTTTGCTTGGTATCCTCAAAGCAGGTGGTGCTTACGTGCCGCTCGATCCAACCTATCCGGTTGAACGGTTGGCTTATATGCTTGAAGATGCAAAACCTGTTGCCTTGCTGACCCAGACAGCACAAGCCGGTAAACTGCCCGGCTCCGTGCCGACGGTTTTACTTGATAGCCAAGAATCAATATTGGTGACACAGCCGACTGACAACCCAGACGCTCAGGCTCAGGGGCTGACATCTCGTCATTTAGCCTATGTGATTTATACTTCGGGATCGACTGGTCAGCCCAAAGGTGTGATGGTTGAGCATCGCAGTGTTCTCTGCCTGATTGTCAATAATGGTTTCGCCGATATTGGCCCTGATGACTGTATTGCCCATTGCGCGAATGTCTCATTTGACGCGGCAACCTGGGAAGTATGGGCTGGCTTAGTTCATGGGGCACATATTCTGTTGGTTCCGGAAAAAACCTTGTTACAACCTGCTCATTTTGGTCAGTACCTGTCATCGGAAGGCGTCAGTGCATTATTTTTCACTACTGCACTATTCAACCAGTATGCAAATTTGATTGCCCCTGCATTGTCTGGCCTGCGTTATGTTCTTTTCGGTGGTGAACAAACTGATACCCGTTCAGCCATTCGTCTCAGAGCCGAACATCCACCAAAACACTTGCTGCATGTATATGGGCCAACAGAGACAACAACTTTCGCCACAGCCTATGAAATCCCCCTGATGGGAGATGGTGAAGGTAATTACGTTGAGGGTGAAAGGAAAATCCCGATTGGTCACCCGATCTCCAATACCCGGATCTATATTCTGAATAAACAAGACCAGCCTGTACCCCTTGGTATAGCTGGCGAAATTTACATTGCTGGCCCCGGAGTTGCCCGCGGTTACCTGAATCGTCCTGAATTGACTGCCGAGCGCTTCCTTTCTGATCCATTCTCTTCAGAACCGGATGCGCGCATGTACAAAACCGGCGACCTTGGTCGCTGGCTACCCGATGGCAACATTGAATACATCAGTCGCAATGACTTTCAGGTCAAACTACGTGGCTTCCGTATCGAACTGGGGGAAATCGAAGCGAGGCTCACGCAATGTCATGGTGTACGTGAAGCGGTGGTGCTGGCCCGTGAAGACGAGCCAAACCAGAAGCGGCTGGTCGCCTATCTGCTGCCACAGGATGGTATTGAATTGGTTCCGGCTGAACTGCGCCAGCAGCTCGCCCAGTACCTCGCTGAGTATATGCTACCCAGTGCTTTTGTGACGCTGGAAACTTTCCCGCTGACCCCTAACGGTAAACTTGACCGCCGGGCACTCCCTGCTCCTGATTCATCGGCAGTGATAACCCGAAATTATGAAGCACCTGTTGGCAAAACAGAAATTGCTTTGGCGCGGATTTGGCGGGATTTGCTGGGATTGGAACGGGTCGGGCGCCATGATCATTTCTTCGAACTCGGTGGTCATTCTCTGCTCGCAGTCCAACTTACAGCACGAGTACGTCAGGTACTGGCGCGGGAACTGCCGTTACAGCAACTGTTTGACCAACCGCTTTTGAGCGATCTGGCTAAAGTGCTTACTGGGGCTTCGACCACTACTCAGGCAACGATCCCACTGGCTGACCGTGACCAGCCACTACCGTTGTCCTTTGCCCAGCAACGACTGTGGTTCCTTGGTCAGCTCGATCCGGCTGCCAGTCTGGCTTATCATATCCCGCTGGCGTTGCGCCTGACCGGTCAACTCAATCGCCATGCCCTGACCAGTGCACTTGACCACTTGGTCGCCCGACAGGAAATCTTGCGTACCCGCTTTGTACTGGTTGCAGGCCAGCCTTGCCAGCAAATAGATCCTGCTGATATTGGCTTTGCCCTGTCTTACCAAGACCTTCGCTCATTAGCACCAGAAGCACCCGGCAACCGTATCGCTGAAATTACGGTTTTTGAAGCACAAACGCCCTTTGACTTTACCCAAGGCCCGCTGATCCGTGGTCACTTGCTGCAACTGGCAGACGATGAGCATGTATTGTTGCTCACCCAACATCATATTATCTCTGATGGCTGGTCCATCGGTGTGCTGATGCATGAAATGAAAGCGCTCTACCGTGCCATCCTCGACGGTCAAGGCGATCCTTTACCACCATTGCCCATTCAATATGCCGACTATACGGTCTGGCAGCGTAACTGGTTGCAAGAAGCCCTCACTGCCCAACGCGATTTTTGGTGTTCTCAGCTTGAAGGCGCACCGGCTTTATTGACACTACCCACCGACCGGCCACGCCCCGCAGTGCAATCTTATGTTGGCAGCCGGATCCCTGTTCACCTTGATGCTGATTTACTGACTTCGCTTAAGGAACTTGGACAGCGTCATAACACCACTTTATTTATGACTGTGCTGAGCGCCTGGAGTATCGTGCTGGCCCGGCTTAGTGGTCAGGATGATATTGTCATCGGCACACCCGTTGCCAATCGTCCGCATCACGAACTTGAGGGGATGATCGGTTTCTTCGTCAATACGCTGGCTTTGCGCATCACACTGGATGATTCTGCCAATGTTGCTGATTTGCTTGCACAAGTCCGGGAGCAAGCATTTGCTGCCTATGCCCATCAGGATCTGCCTTTTGAACAAGTGGTGGAAACACTCCAGCCAGAACGCAGCCTGAGTTACAGCCCGATTTTCCAAGTGATGCTGGCCTTGAACAATGTGTCATTACAAGGGCTTACATCACCACAAGAGTTAACGTTGCCGGATCTGCAACTCACACCGATTGAGCAGGAACACCATAGCGCTCACTTTGATTTAACCTTGTCACTGACTGAAACCGAAGCGGGTCTGGTTGGTGAACTGGCCTATGCCATCGATTTATTCGATGCCACGACCGTTAAGCGCATGATCGGTTATTTGGCAAATGTGCTGACAGCAATGGTCACTGATGAGACTCAAATTATTGCTGCCTTACCAATGCTGCCGGAATCAGAGCGGCAACAACTGCTGGTGGGCTTCAATGCCAATAAGGAAGATTTCCCGCAAGATGCCCTGCTCCACCAGCTGTTTGAAGCTCAGGCTGCACAGCATCCTGATGCTGTCGCAGTCATATTTGGTGAGCAGACACTCAGCTATGGGGAGCTAAACCGCCATGCCAATCGTCTGGCTCATCATCTGATTGCGTTGGGCGTACATCCTGACGATCGGGTGGCAATTTGTGTCGAACGCGGTCTGGAAATGATAGTCGGCTTACTTGCGATTCTCAAAACAGGCGGTGCTTACGTGCCGCTTGATCCGGCCTATCCCGCCGAACGACTGGCATACATGCTTGAAGATGCAACTCCGGTAGCCATTCTGACCCAAACAACGTTAGCCGACAAACTCGATTGTGCCTTACCTACGATTTTATTGGATACGGTTTTACTGGATACAGCGTTACCGAGTAGTGAGCTTGATAGCCAAACATCGTTCCTGACGACATTACCAACCGATAATCCAGACGCTCAGGCACTGGGGCTGACATCACGTCATCTGGCCTATGTGATTTACACATCAGGATCGACCGGAAAACCGAAAGGAGTCATGGTCGAGCACGCCAACGTCATTCGCCTGTTAGCCGCGACGCAATCACGTTTTCAGTTTGATGATAAAGACACATGGACACTGTTCCACTCATTTGCTTTCGACTTCTCGGTATGGGAATTGTGGGGAGCCTTGGCTTACGGTGGCCGGCTGGTTGTCATTTCAGCAGATTGCGCCCGCTCACCGCAAATGTTCTATTCACTGCTGTGCCGTGAACAAGTCACCATACTGAATCAGACACCCAGTGCTTTCCGTCAGTTGATTTCTGCCCAAGATGATACTTCGCATTCTCTTTTGCATTCCCTGCGTTGCATCATTTTTGGAGGCGAAGCGTTGGAATTGCACACACTTGCTCCGTGGGTTGCCCGTAATCCCACTTCGAAAACCCGTCTGGTGAATATGTATGGCATCACCGAAATTACCGTACACGCAACCTACCGCGAACTGACGGAGACTGATATCAGCTCAGGACGGGGCAGCTTGATTGGTCAGCCTCTGTCTGATCTGCGGATGTATATTCTTGATTCCTACCGTCAACCAGTACCGCTTGGTGTGGCAGGCGAAATCTACATTGCCGGTGCCGGCGTTGCCCGTGGCTATCTGAACCGTCCTGAACTGACCACAGAACGTTTCCTCGCAGATCCGTTCTTCCCGGATTCAGATGTTCGCATGTACAAAACGGGCGATCTGGGGCGTTGGCTACCCGATGGCAGTATTGAATATCTCGGTCGCAATGATTTTCAGGTCAAATTACGTGGCTTCCGGATTGAACTGGGCGAAATCGAGGCAAGACTTGAGCAATGCTACGGCGTGCGTGAAGCCGTCGTGCTGGCGCGCGAAGACGCTTCTTATGCATCTTCTCAAGAAAATATCGGGGGGCAGAAACGTCTGGTGGCTTATCTGCGGCCACTGGATGGTGTCGAGTTGGTTCCGGCTGAATTGCGCCAGCAACTTATCCAGCATCTGGCTGAATATATGTTGCCCAGTGCATTTGTCACGCTCAGCGCTTTTCCATTGACCCCCAACGGCAAACTCGACCGTCAGGCACTGCCAGCCCCCGATTCGTCCGCTATCGTGGTACGCAATTATGAATTTCCGGTCGGTGAGATGGAAATTGCCCTCGCCCGGATTTGGCAAAACCTATTGGGACTGGAGCGGGTCAGTCGCCATGACCACTTCTTCGAACTCGGCGGTCATTCACTGATGATTGTCAGCCTGATCGAAGAGCTACGTAATCTGGGGTGGCAACTCGACGTCCGCAGTGTGTTCGTCGCTCCTGTCCTTGCCGATATGGCTCAGGCTATCCAGCGTGATGCCAGCACCTTTATCGTGCCAGCCAACCGTATACCCGAAGATTGCACTGCCATTACACCCGATATGTTGCCTTTGGTTGCTCTGTCCCAAAGTGAGATTGATGCCATTGTCGCAACGGTTCCGGGAGGTGCCGCCAATGTGCAGGATATCTATCCGCTCGCTCCGTTGCAGGAAGGCATACTGTTCCATCACCTGTTACAGACACAGGGGGATAATTATCTGCTACAAAGCCTGCTCGCCTTCGATACCCGTGAATACCTCGATACGTTCTTGGCGGCTCTGCAACAAGTCATTGACCGTCATGATATTTTGCGCACTGCTGCCTACTGGGAAGAACTGGCACAACCGGTTCAGGTGGTCTGGCGTCAGGCTCCACTGACCATCAACGTTTTCAATCCGGCTATATTTAATTCAACCACATTTGATTCAGCCACGCCCGATGACGTTGCCAATCAATCTGTTTCTAATCAATCTGTTCCCAATCAATCTATTGCTGACCAGCTAAGGGCTTGCACTGATCCACGTCGGCATCGTATCGACCTGAACCGCGCACCGCTGTTCACCGCAGATATTGCCCACGATCCGGCACAAAATGAATGGTTGCTGGCGCTGCGCTTCCACCATCTGGTCAGTGACCATATGACACTGGAGCTGATTTTTGCTGAGGTTGCCCTGATCTTGCAGGGAAATGCGAAGATGCTGCCGGCTGTACTGCCTTATCGCAATTTTATCGCTCAAACTCTGAATATGCCGACCGCTGAACACGAGGCCTATTTCCGTGCTCAGCTTGCCGATGTTAGTGAGCCAACTGCGCCGTTTGGGGCACTTAAAGTACAAGCAGACGGGGAATTTGTTAATGAAGCCCGTCTCTCTATCGAGCCGGATCTGGCAAAAGCCATTCGTATTCAGGCACGTCGTCTGGGTGTCAGCCCAAGTGTACTGTTCCATGTCGCTTGGGCGCAGGTATTGGCACAAACCAGCGGCCGCGATGACGTAGTGTTTGGTTCCGTGTTGCTGGGACGACTTCAGGGAGGTGCCGGTGCTGAACGGGTGTTGGGCATGTTTATCAATACCTTGCCAATGCGGGTTTCCCTGACCAATCGTTCTGTTCAGGAAGTCGTACAAGACACTTACCGCAGTTTGATGATGCTGCTGGAACACGAACAGGCCCCATTGGTACTGGCACAACGTTGCAGCGGCATGACGCAGTCAATGCCACTGTTCAGTACCCTGCTGAACTACCGCCACAGCCAATCCGGTGAAGCTGAAGCGGTTGACACAGTCTGGAAAGGTATGCGCATTTTGGCAGCCGAGGAACGAACCAATTATCCAATCACCCTGTCAGTGGATGATTTGGGCGTTAATTTCCAGTTAATTGCGCAGACAATAGCCGATATCGAGCCAACCCGCGTCACTAATTATCTGGCTACCGCCATAAGTGGTTTGATCGATGCTTTGGCTCATGCCCCGCAACGGTTGATTCGAGATATCTCAATTCTGCCAGCTACGGAGCGCCAGCAATTGCTGGTGGATTTCAACGCCACGCAGAGAAAATTCCCGCAAAATTCACTGATCCATCAACTGTTTGAAGCTCAGGCAGAGAATCATCCTGACACCATCGCAATTGTATTTGGGGAGCAAACATGCAGCTATGGTGAGCTGAATCGCCGCGCCAATCAGTTGGCTCACCATCTGATTTTATTGGGAGTCCGCCCGGATGATCGGGTCGCCATTTGTACCGAACGCAGTCTGGACCTGATAGTCGGTCTGCTCGCTATCCTCAAGGCAGGCGGGGCTTATGTGCCACTTGATCCAACCTATCCGGCAGAGCGACTGGCTTATATGCTTGAAGACTCGGCTCCCGTGGTTCTGCTAACGCAGGCAAATCAGGCTGATAGGTTGTTCTATTCTGGGTCTGTATCAACGCCTATGGTGGTACTTGGTACTCAAAATTCGTTTCTGGCGGAACACCCCACCCATAACCCAGATAGGCAGGCTTTGGGACTGAGATCGCACCATCTGGCATATGTGATCTATACCTCAGGTTCTACAGGGCAACCCAAAGGGGTCATGATTGAGCATCGTAGTGTGCTTCGACTGATTATCAATAATGGCTTTACAGATATTGGGCCGGATGACTGCGTTGCCCATTGTGCCAATATTGCCTTTGATGCATCGACTTGGGAAATCTGGTCTGCCTTGCTCAATGGCGCGCGTCTGCATGTGGTTTCACAATCCGTACTGCTCGATCCGGCACGTTTCCGTGATTCGCTGAGCAATGGGCAAGTCAATGCCCTCTGGTTGACGGCCGGCTTGTTCAACGAATACCTCGATATGCTCAAGCCCTTGTTCGGACAACTGCGTTACTTGCTTTCCGGCGGGGATGTCCTCGATCCGATAAAAATACAGCAAGTGCAATTAGCTGAATCACAGCCAGCACATCTGATCAACGGATACGGCCCAACGGAAACCACCACGTTTGCCATCACTTATACGATGGAATCTACCGTTGATATTACTCGCTCTGTTCCGATTGGTAAGCCCATTGCCAATACTCAAGTCTACATCCTTGATGAGTATGGTCAGCCTGTTCCCTTTGGTGTCACCGGCGAAATTCATATCGCTGGCGCGGGTGTTGCCCGTGGCTATTTGAATCGCCCAGAATTGACAGCCGAGCATTTCCTGATCGATCCGTTTTCTTCCGAGCCTGATGCACGCATGTACAAAACGGGTGACCTTGGTCGCTGGTTGCCCGATGGCAGTATTGAATATCTCGGCCGTAATGATTTTCAGATTAAATTGCGTGGCTTCCGTATCGAACTGGGTGAAATCGAGGCCAGACTCATGCAGTGCCACGGTGTTCGTGAGGCTGTGGTTTTGGTTCAAGAAACAGTTTCAGCCCGAGAAGACGAACCGAACCAGAAACGTCTGGTTGCCTATCTGCAACCTATGGATGGTGTTGAATTAATCCCTGCGGATTTGCGTCAGAAGCTCGCCCAGCACCTTGCCGAGTATATGCTGCCCAGCGCTTTTATGACGCTTGCAGCCTTCCCGCTTACCCCTAATGGCAAACTTGACCGTAAAGCACTTCCGGCTCCGGACTCATCTGCCGTGGTGACACATAGTTACGAGCCTCCACAGGGAAGAATCGAAACAGCATTGGCGCAAATCTGGCAGGAATTATTAGGACTGGAGCGCATCAGCCGTCACGACCATTTCTTCGAGCTGGGCGGCCACTCGCTGATGATCGTAAGACTGATAACACGCATACAAAACAGATTTTTGGTCAATATCCCCCTTACTTCATTGTTTATTTCGCCCAAATTAATGGAACAGGCCGACGTCATTCTCTCAGCTCAAATGGATGCAGTAGGGGAAAACGACATTGAATCAATCCAGAACGATCTTGACTCAATGTCGGCAGAAGAACTGATGGCAATTTTAGGCGGAGAAGTTCCCCGCGGAGACAGTAAATAATGACAAGGATTAACATGAATATCGATGACTTGAAACGTGCTGTTCTGGAAAAAAGACTTGAAGAACAATTGAAAGCCCGTGGCTATCAGCAGCAGTCATTGATAAAACCAGCGAACCGGCATCGGCCTCTGCCATTGTCTTTCGCACAACAGCGGCTGTGGTTTCTCAGCCAAATAGACCCGGCCGCCAGTCAGGCCTATCACCTGCCGGTAATATTGCGTCTAACCGGCCAGCTTAACCGGAACGCGCTGAAGGCATCACTCGACCATCTGATTGCCCGCCATGAAAGCCTGCGTACCCGCTTTATGCTGGTTGAAGGCCACCCCTGCCAGCATATTGATCCTGCTGACACCGGTTTTGCCCTGTCCTGCCATGATTTGCGCCAGCTCGATCCGGCGTTGCATACCCACCGCATCACCGAGCTGGCTGATACTGAAGCTCAGGCTCCTTTCGATTTTGCTCAGGGGCCGCTTATGCGTGGTCAACTGTTGCAACTGACAGATGAGGAGCATGTGCTGCTGCTTACCCTGCATCACATTATCACCGATGGCTGGTCTGTCGGTGTGCTGGTGCAGGAATTGGGGACTTTCTACCGCACCTTCCTTGATGGTCATCACGATCCTTTGCCCCCACTGCCCATTCAGTATGCTGATTATGCTGTCTGGCAACATGAACAGTTAAAAGAAGCCTCTTTTATTGAACAGCGTGATTTCTGGTGTGCTCAGCTTGAAGGCGCTCCGGCTTTACTGGCATTACCTACCGACCGGCCTCGCCCGGCGGTACAAACTTATGCCGGCGGTCAAATCTCTTTCCATCTTGATGCCTCATTATTGGCATCGCTTAAGGAACTGGGGCAACGCCATAACAGCACTTTGTTTATGACTGTATTGACCGCCTGGAGTATTGTGCTCGCCAGACTCAGTGGTCAGGATGATATCGTCATCGGCACACCGGTTGCCAACCGTCCGCACCAAGAACTTGAAGGGCTGATTGGTTTCTTTGTCAATACGCTGGCCTTGCGCGTTACATTCAATGACGACCTGTGCGTGGCGGATCTTTTTGCACAGGTTCGGGAGCGGGCACTTGCCGCCTATGCCCATCAGGATCTGCCTTTCGAACAAGTGGTGGAAGCATTACAGCCGGAACGCAGCCTGAGCTACAGCCCTGTCTTTCAGGTGATGCTGGCGTTAAATAACACCCCTGCCCAAGAGTTGACACTACCCGGTTTGCAACTCACGACGATTGAGCAGGCTCGTCGTGGCGCACATTTTGATTTAACGTTATCACTGAGTGAAACCGAAACGGGCTTGGTTGGTGATCTCGAATATGCCACCGATTTATTCAATGCCGCAACTATTGAACGAATAATCGGTTATTTAACCAATATACTGATGGCGATGGTAGCTGATGAGAAGCAACTCGTTGCCACTCTGCCGATGCTGCCGGAAGCAGAACGGCAACAACTGCTGGTGAACTTCAACACCACCCAAGCCGATTTTCCACAAGATGCCTTGATCCACCAGCTTTTTGAAGCACAGGCAGCACAGCGTCCTAATGCTACCGCTGCTGTTTATGAAGGTCAGACACTGAGCTATGGTGAACTCAACCGTCGCGCCAATTGTCTGGCTCACCATTTGATTGCGCTGGGCGTACGTCCAGATGATCGGGTTGCGATTTGTATTGAACGCCGCTTGGAAATGATTGTAGGCCTGCTAGGCATCCTCAAGGCCGGCGGAGCCTATGTCCCACTCGATCCGGCCTACCCGGCCGAACGGTTGGCGTATATGCTTGAAGACGCCACACCCGTGATATTACTGACTCATACTGCACAGGCTGACAAACTGCCCAGTGATATTCCCACGGTCTTACTTGATGATGTACTTGATAATGTATTAGTTGATGATGTATTAGTTGAAGATCAATTAATTAACAATCAAAAAACCAACAACCCGGACGCTCAAGCATTGGGGCTGACATCTCGTCATTTGGCCTACGTGATTTACACTTCAGGATCAACAGGCCAACCGAAAGGTGTGATGATTGAGCATCGCAATGTTCTTCGTCTGGTTATCAATAATGGTATTGCCGATATTAGCCCTGATGATTGTATTGCCCACTGCGCCAATATTTCATTTGACGCAGCAACCTGGGAAGTGTGGGCTGGCTTAGTTCATGGGGCTCGTATTCTGTTGATCCCAGAAAAGCTATTGCTACAGCCCACTTCTTTTGGTCAATACCTGTCATCAGAAAGTACCAGCGTGCTATTCCTCACCACTGCACTGTTTAACCAATATGTGAATTTGATTGCACCATCATTATCTGGTTTGCGTTATGTCCTTTTTGGCGGTGAACAAGCTGATACCCATTCAGCCATACGCCTCAAGGCTGAACATCCACCAACACATTTGCTGAATATGTATGGGCCAACGGAGGCAACCACTTTTGCCACGGTTTATGAAATCCCCTTTATGGAAGATGAAAACGTCAAAGGCGGAAGAAAAATCCCCATCGGTCACCCTATCTCCAATACCCGGATCTATATTCTGGACAGGCAAGGCCAGCCTGTTCCCCTCGGCGTAACCGGTGAAATTTATATCGCCGGTGCCGGCGTTGCCCGTGGTTATCTGAATCGTCCCGAACTGACCACAGAACGTTTCCTGACTGATCCATTCTCTTCAGAGTCAGGCGCACGCATGTACAAAACCGGTGACCTCGCCCGCTGGCTGCCGGACGGCAATATCGAATACCTCGACCGCAATGATTTTCAGGTTAAATTACGCGGTTTCCGTATTGAACTCGGCGAAATCGAAATTCAGCTCAGACAATGTCACGGTGTACGCGAAGCCGTGGTTCTTGCCCGTGAAGACACTTCTCATGAAAATACAACGGGTCAGAAACGCCTTGTTGCCTATCTGTTACCTCAGGCCGGTGTTGAGCTGGTTCCAACTGAACTGCGCCAGCAACTTACCCAACACCTTGCTGAATATATGCTGCCCAGCGCTTTTGTGATATTGGACGCCTTCCCACTCACTTCCAATGGCAAACTCAATCGTCAGGCACTCCCGGCACCCGATCCATCGGCTATCGTGGTACGCAGCTATGAAGAGCCAATCGGTGAAACAGAAACAGCGCTGGCCCAGATTTGGCAAAATTTATTGGGATTGGAGCAAATTGGCCGCCATGACCATTTCTTTGAACTCGGTGGTCACTCGCTACTGATTGTCAGCCTAATTGAAGAATTGCGTAACATTGGTTGGAAACTCGACGTTCGCAGTGTTTTCTCCGTCCCTGTTCTCACTGATATGGCACAGGCTATCCAGCGTGACACAAGCGCTTTCGTAGTACCACCCAACCTTATTCCTGAGGGCTGCACGGCTATCACGCCCGATATGCTGCCACTGGTTTCGCTTTCCCAAACGGAAATTGACGCCATCATTGATACCGTTCCTGGCGGAGCGAGTAATCTACAGGATATTTATCCACTGGCACCGTTGCAGGAAGGCATATTGTTCCATTACCTGATACAAACTCAGGGTGATACTTATCTGCTACAGAGTCTGCTCGCTTTTGATAATCGTGATCGTCTTGATGTTTTTCTGAATGCCCTGCAACAGGTTATCAACCGTCACGACATCCTGCGCACTGCGGTTTACTGGCAAGGATTGGAGCAGCCGGTTCAGGTGGTATGGCGTCAGGCACAATTGGATATCAAGGTTTTTACACCCGCCACAGAAAACGATGTTCCGGCACAATTGCAGGCTCACACTGATCCACGCCAACACCGTATCAATTTGAACCAAGCTCCACTGTTTGCCGCGGATATAACCTACGATCCGATACAGAATGAATGGCTGCTGGCCTTGCGTTTTCATCATCTGGTCAGTGACCATATGACATTGGAGCTGATTTTCGGTGAAATTGCCCTGATGTTGCAGGGACAGGAAACACTGCCTGCGGCGATGCCCTATCGCAACTTTATCGCTCAGACCCTGAGTGTGCCAGACGCAGAGCACGAGGCTTATTTCCGTACCCGGCTTGCCGATATTGATGCTCCGACAGCGCCGTTCGGTGTACTTTCAATACCGAATCATAAAACATCAAACAACGAAACATCGAGCGATGCTGAATCCATCGCCGAAGCCCGTCTTCCCCTCGCTCCTGAACTGGCTGAGGCCATTCGTACTCAAGCCCGGCGCCTGAAAGTCAGCCCCAGTGTTCTGTTCCATGTCGCGTGGGCTCAGGTATTGGCTCAGACCAGCGGTCGTGACGACGTTGTCTTTGGCTCAGTATTGTTGGGTCGTCTGCAAGGGGGAGCCGGTGCCGACCAAATACTGGGGATGTTTATCAACACCCTGCCAATGCGCGTTTCTCTGGCTGAGCTTAGTGTGCTGTCCGTGGTGCAGACTACTTACAGTGATTTGATGATGCTGTTGGAACATGAGCAAGCACCGTTGGCGCTGGCACAAAATTGCAGCGGTGTAGCCCAGCCCATACCACTGTTCAGTGCCTTGCTCAATTACCGCCATTCTCAAATCAGCGAAGCTGATTTAGTCAATACCATCTGGTCAGGTATGCGCATTATCTCCGCACAGGAACGCACCAACTATCCAATTACTTTATCAGTGGATGATTTTGGCGTTGGTTTTCATCTGACTGCCCATACGGTAGCCAGTATTGATCCGGAGCGTGTCACCCATTATCTGCTGACAGCCATGAGTGGCCTGATTGATGCCTTGGCCCACAACCCACAAAAATTAATTCTGGATGTGCCGATTTTGCCGAAGATCGAGCGTCAACAGTTGCTGGTAGATTTCAACGCCACGCAGACAAGCTATCCGCAGGATGCCCTGATCCACCAGCTTTTTGAAGCCCAAGCGGCACGTCGCCCTGACGCTACTGCATTGGTCTTTGAAGAACGAAAGCTATTTGAGGATCAAAAATTCAGTTATGGCGAATTAAATTACCGCGCCAATCGTCTGGCTCATTACCTGATTGCGCTGGGCGTGCGTCCGGATGTTCGGGTGGCAATTTGTGCTGAACGCAGTCTGGACATGATCGTGGGATTACTCGGTATCCTTAAGGCCGGCGGGGCTTATGTGCCACTTGATCCGGCCTATCCGACCGAACGGCTGGCGTATATGCTCAAAGACGCTGCCCCCTTGGTATTCCTGACCCAGACAGCACTATTCGACAGGCTGCAAGACATTGTGCCTGCATCTGTGCCTACCATAATAGTTGATGCACAAGAAACACCACTGGAGGCACAGCCAACTCACAATCCGGATGCTCATGCGCTGGGATTGACAGCACGTCATCTGGCCTACGTGATCTACACTTCCGGCTCAACGGGGCAGCCCAAAGGCGTAATGGTCGAGCACCGCAGTGTCAATCGTCTGGTGATCAATAGTGGTTATGCAGATATCAGTGAGAACGATTGTGTTTCCCATTGTGCCAATATTGCTTTTGACGCATCGACGTGGGAAATCTGGTCAGCTTTACTCAATGGTGCACGTCTGCATATCATTTCACAGGCAACCCTACTTGATCCGGCACGTTTCTGTGATTCACTGATACGGGGACATGTCACTGCTCTCTGGTTGACAACCGGCCTGTTCAACGAATATTTCGATTCGCTCCAACCCCTGTTTGGTCAGTTGCGCTACCTGCTTACCGGCGGCGAAGTTCCCGATCCACGAAAAATCCACCACATAAAATTGTCAGAATCTCAACCCGCCCATTTGATTAACAGCTATGGCCCGACAGAAACCACAACGTTTGCCACCACCTATGAGATTGCATCCTCCGTGGATACGGCCCGCCCCATTCCTATCGGCCGTCCGATTGCCAACACCCAGATTTATATTCTTGATCCACATGATCAGCCCGTACCCTTTGGTGTTGCTGGTGAAATCCATATCGCCGGTGCCGGTGTTGCCCGTGGTTACCTGAATCGCCCCGAACTCACTGCTGAACGCTTCCTGAACGATCCATTTTCCTCTGAACCGGATGCCCGCATGTACAAGACCGGCGATCTGGGCTGTTGGCTGCCGGACGGCAACATTGAATACCTCGGTCGCAATGATTTTCAGGTCAAACTGCGTGGCTTCCGTATCGAACTTGGTGAAATCGAAGCTAAATTGGAGCAATGCCACGGTGTACGTGAAGCCATTGTACTTATGCGCGAAGACTGTTTTCATGACTATCCTGAAAACAGTTCTGATAATCGTTCTGATGAGAATACGGGCGGCCAGAAACGTCTGGTTGCATACCTGCGTCCCCAAACTGGCATTGAACTCGTGCCGGCAGAACTGCGCCAACAGCTCGCCCGGTACCTTGCCGACTATATGCTGCCGAGCGCTTTTGTAACATTAGAGACTTTCCCTCTGACCCCCAATGGCAAACTTGACCGTCAGGCACTCCCTGCGCCGGATTCGTCTGCGATGGCAATACGTCACTATGAAGCACCAAACAGTGAGGAAGAAATTATTCTGGCCCAAATCTGGCAAGGCTTGCTAGGGCTGGAGCAAGTTGGTCGCCACGATCACTTTTTTGAACTTGGTGGTCACTCATTGATGATCGTGCAATTAGCAACGCGCATACAAGACGAGTTTCTGGTCGATATCCCCATCTCCTCATTGTTTCTTTCCCCTCAATTGGCGGAACAGGCTGACATCATCTTTACGGCTCAAATGGATGCCATAGGGAAAAATGATATTGAATCACTCGAAAATGCACTCGATTTAATGTCAACAGAAGAATTAATGGCAATTTTAGGCGGAGACAGTAACAAATGATAAGGACTGACATGAATCGCGAAAATCTGAAACGTGCGATTTTAAAAAAGAAAATTAAAGAACAATTACAAAATCAGAAGCATCAGAAGCGGCCTCCAATCAAGCAGGTAGCCCGTGATCGTCCTCTGCCATTGTCTTTCTCCCAGCAACGCCTGTGGTTCCTTAATCAGCTCGATCCTGCCGCCAGCCTGGCCTATCATATTCCGGTAGCGCTGCGCCTGACCGGCCAACTTAATCATGATGCCCTGACTACCGCGCTCAATCACCTGATTGCCCGCCATGAAATCCTGCGTACCCGTTTCATACTTGTCGAAGGGCAACCCTGCCAATACATTGACTCTGCTGATATCGGCTTTGCCTTGTCTTATCAGGATCTACGTTCTCTGGACTCAGAAATACATACTCACCACATCGCTGAACTTGCGGCCCTTGAAGCTCAGACACCTTTCGATTTGGCTAAAGGCCCGCTGCTCCGTGGTCAATTATTACAACTGACAGATGAAGTACATGTGTTATTACTCACTCAGCATCACATCATCTCTGACGGTTGGTCTATTGGTGTCTTGGTGCATGAATTGGGGACTTTCTATCGCGCTGCCCTCGACAAGCATAATTCTGATGATCACGATACTGACAAACATGACACTCCCTTTGCACCACTTTCCATTCAGTATGCCGATTATGCTGTCTGGCAGCGTGAGTGGCTGCAAGGAAGCGTCCTTACCAAGCAACGCAATTTCTGGTGTGAACAACTCGAAGGTATCCCTGCCTTGCTGGATCTGCCCACTGATCGGCCTCGCCCACCAGTACAGACTTATGCGGGGAACCACCTACCTGTTCAGTTCGATGCTGCTCTACTGGAATCACTTAAAACATTTGGGCAGCGCCATAACACTACCCTGTTTATGACCATACTGGCAGCCTGGAGCATCGTCCTCGCCCGACTCAGTGGTCAGAGTGATATTGTTATCGGCACCCCTGTCGCCAACCGCCCACATCATGAACTTGAAGGGCTGATTGGTTTCTTCGTCAACACACTGGCTTTACGCGTTACATTGAGTAACACCACTACCGTTGCTGATCTGTTGACACAAGTCCGCGAACGGGCGCTTGCCGCCTACGCCCATCAGGATCTGCCTTTTGAGCAGATAGTAGAAGCTCTACAGCCTGAACGCAGCCTGAGCTACAGCCCGATCTTTCAGGTGATGCTGGCCTTGAATAACACACCAGCCAAAGCGCTGACACTGCCCGGCCTGCAACTCACCCCGGTTGAACAGGTACGCCACAGTACCCACTTCGACATGACATTATCACTGACCGAAACAGAGCACGGGCTGTTTGGTGAACTGGTATATGCCGTTGATTTATTCGATTCTTCAACCATAGAGCGCATGATCGGCCATTTGCAGCGGGTTCTGGTAGCAATGACAAGCGATAAAACACAACTTATTGCCGACCTGCCGATGTTATCAGATTCAGAACGCCAACAATTGTTGGTGGAGTTCAATGCTACCCAGGCTGATTTCCCACAGGATGCCCTGATTCACCAATTGTTTGAAGCGCAAGCAGTACAAACACCCAATGCTACAGCGATAGTGTATGGAGAACACTCTCTCAGCTATAGCGAATTGAACTTTCGTGCGAATCGTCTGGCTCATCATCTGATTGAACTCGGCGTGCAACCAGATACCAGAGTGGCAATTTGTGTTGAACGCAGTCTGGAAATGGTGGTGGGATTGCTTGCTATTCTCAAAGCGGGAGGGGCTTATGTTCCGCTCGATCCCGCTTATCCAACAAGCAGGTTGGTGTATATGCTTGAGGATGCGGCTCCGGTAGCCATTATTACCCAGAAAATACTCGCCGACAGACTAACCAGCTCCGTGCCTACGGTATTTATCGACAACATACTTGATCACCAAAAACCATTTATTGAGGCTCAGTCGATTGAAGACCGGTCAGCAGTTAATCCTGATGTTCAGGCTCTGGGCTTAACGTCAGGTCATCTGGCCTATGTGATTTACACTTCTGGCTCCACCGGGCTGCCAAAAGGAGTCGCGATTACTCATCGCAATGCGGTCAATTTCCTCACTTGGGCACAACGAACTTTCAGCCCTGAGGAGTTGGCCCATACTCTGTTTGCGACTTCATTTAATTTTGATTTGTCGGTATACGAATGCTTTGCGCCACTTATTTCCGGTGGCACGGTTCATATTGTTCCTGACGTACTGTCACTAATCACTACTGAGCGATCATCTACAGGGCATTCTTTCAAAAAACCAGAAATCAGTCTAATCAATACGGTGCCGTCAGCCATCACGCATTTGCTTGAAACCAACGCCGTTCCTCCACTGGTTAAAACCATCAATTTGGCTGGTGAAGCGCTGAAACCCCATATTGTTGAACATTTGTTTGCCCGTTCTTCCATACAAAATGTGTGCAATCTATATGGTCCCTCAGAGACGACAACCTATTCGACATGGACACGCATAAATCGGACGACGGGTACTGCCACACATATTGGTCGCCCGGTTGCCAACACTCAGATTTATATTCTCGATGCCAATGGTCATCCTGTTCCCATTGGTGTCACCGGCGAAATTTATATCGCTGGCGCGGGTGTTGCCCGTGGCTATCTGAATCGCCCAGAATTGACTGCTGAGCGCTTCCTCACCAATCCATTTTCTTCAGATCCGAACGCCCACATGTATAAAACCGGCGATCTGGGACGCTGGTTGCCTGATGGCAATATCGAATATCTTGGCCGTAACGATTTTCAGGTTAAATTGCGTGGCTTCCGGATTGAACTCGGCGAAATCGAAGCACAACTCATGCAATGTCATGGTGTGCGCGAAGCCGTCGTTCTTGCCCGTGAAGATATCTTGGAGGCACAGGATATTTCTGATGAAAACAAAAGAAATCAAAAACGGCTGGTCGCTTATCTGCGACCTCAGGACGGTGCAAAACTGATTCCGGCAGAATTGCGCCAGCAACTTGCCCAGCATCTTGCCGACTATATGCTGCCCAGTGCTTTTATCACGCTTGATGCTTTTCCTATGACGCCCAATGGCAAACTCGATCGTCAGGCACTGCCTGCCCCTGATGCGTCTGCAGTGGCAACACGCGGATATGAAGCGCCAGTCGGAGAAGTGGAAACAGCTTTGGTCAAGATCTGGCAAAATTTGCTGGGACTGGAACAAGTCGGCCGTCATGATCATTTCTTTGAACTCGGCGGCCACTCGCTGATGATCGTCAACCTGATTGAACAACTGCACAACCTCGGCTGGCGGCTCGATGTACGCAGTGTGTTTGCCAGCCCAATCCTGAGTGAGCTGGCGCAAACCATTCTGGCATATCAGGACAACACTTGCGCTTTCGAAGTGCCACCCAATCTTATACCCGAAGGCTGTACTGCCATTACTCCCGATATGCTGCCTTTGGTTTCGTTGTCACAAACCGAGATCAACGCCATTATCAGGGCCATCCCCGGAGGAGCAAGCAATGTTCAGGATATCTACCCACTGGCTCCCTTGCAGGAAGGTATCCTCTTCCAACACTTGTTACAGACACAAGGTGATGATTATCTGCTGCAAAGTCTGCTTACTTTCGATACCCGCAAACGTCTCGATATCTTTTTGGATGCCCTGCAACAAATTATCGATCGCCATGATATTTTACGCACTTCCGCTTATTGGCAAGATCTGGCTCAGCCAGTTCAAGTAGTTTGGCGTCAGGCACCGCTGCATATCAATGTGTTTACGCCAGCATTAATTTCAGCCCCTATTTCAACAACACCGGATGACGCTTTATCACAAGATGCTTTGTCACAACTGCGGGCCTACACAGATCCCCGCAAGCACCGTCTCGGCCTGAGCCGTGCTCCCTTGTTTTTCGCTGATATTGCCCACAATCCAGCACACGATGAATGGCTGTTGTCTCTGCGTTTTCACCATTTGGTCAGCGATCATGTCACATTGGAACTGATTTTCGCTGAAATTGCCCAAGTGTTGCAGGGAAATGCCAAAATGCTGCCCGCTGCACTGCCTTATCGCGATTTTATTGCTCAGGCTTTAAGCGTACCAATCACAGAGCATGAAGCCTATTTCCGTAGCCAGTTTGCTGATGTTGATGAACCAACTGCACCATTCGGATTATTAAAAATACAAAGCGATAATAGTTCTATCATTGAAGACAGCCTTTCGCTCTCCCCCATTCTGGCGGAAGCTATTCGCTTTCAGGCCCGCCGTTTGGGAGTCAGCACCAGTGTTCTGTTCCATGTTGCGTGGGCACTAGTACTGGCCCAGACCAGCGGTCACAACGATGTGGTCTTTGGTTCCGTATTATTGGGGCGCTTACAGGGGATCGCCGGAGCCAACAGAATATTGGGTCTGTTTATCAACACCCTGCCGATGCGGATTGCGCTGACCGGACTCAACGTGCAAGAAGCGGTACAGGCCGCCTATCACAATCTGACAACGTTACTGGAGCATGAGCAGGCACCGCTATCGCTGGCACAACGATGCAGTGGTGTGGCGCAACCAATGCCACTGTTCAGCGCCTTGCTGAACTATCGCCATAGTCACATGGATAATGGTCAATCCGGTGATGCAGAAACGGTTGATTCGACTTGGGCAGGGGTGCGTATCTTAGCGGCAGAAGAACGAACTAACTTTCCAATTACCCTATCGGTGGATGATATGGGTATTGGTTTCCATTTAACCGCTCAAACGGTAACGAGTATTGATCCTGCACGCATGACGGGTTATCTGGTGACCGCC
The DNA here is from genome assembly GCF_002127535.1 of Xenorhabdus vietnamensis. Classification (GTDB taxonomy): domain Bacteria; phylum Pseudomonadota; class Gammaproteobacteria; order Enterobacterales; family Enterobacteriaceae; genus Xenorhabdus; species Xenorhabdus vietnamensis. Next base: position 20,592 of record NZ_MUBJ01000009.1, on the reverse strand, counting down.
ATTGGCGGCCTGATTGATGCTCTCATCCATAACCCGCAACTCCCCATACTACAAGTGCCAGTTCTGCCCGTCTCGGAGCAACAACAACTGCTGACAGATTTTAATGCTACCAAAGCAGATTTCCCGCAGGATGTTCTGATCCATCAATTATTTGAAACCGAAGCAACATGTCACCCTGCTGATATCGCCGTGGTGTGTGGAGAGCAATCACTCAGCTATGATGAGCTAAATCGCCGTGCCAATCGACTGGCCCATCATTTGATTGCGTTGGGTGTACGCCCGGATGATCGGGTAGCGATGTGTGTCGAACGCAGTCTGGAAATGGTGATAGGCCTGCTTGGTATCCTCAAGGCTGGCGGTGCCTATGTGCCACTCGATCCGGCTTATCCAACCGAACGGCTGGCATATATGCTTGAAAACTCAGCACCGGTGGTAATACTGAGCCAAATGGCATTTCTTGATATCTTTACAAGCACTGAATCTGCCGGTTCCATACCTACGGGTTCCACTCCCGTAATAATACTCGACGCCCAAGATCCCGCTATGGCGATGCGGCCGGATCATAATCCGGAGACATCCGGTCTGACCGCTCACCATCTGGCTTATGTTGTTTACACCTCAGGCTCTACAGGTCAGCCGAAAGGGGTGATGAGTAGCCACAGCGCCTTGTGCAACCGGCTGTTGTGGTTCATCCGGGACATCGTGACATCTCCATTGGTGGGTGCCGTGAAAACCAGTATCAGCTTTGTCGATTCACTGACTGAAACGCTGGGTGTGTTGTTGTCTGGTGGCAAGTTGGTGGTTTTCAACAATCATGAAGTGAAAGACCCTGTTTGTTTCAGTGAAAATTTGCAGCGTTTTGGTGTTAACTGTTTGGTGGTTGTTCCTTCGCTATTGAAACTCTTGATGCAGGATCATGGTATTAATCGTGATAATCATCGTGATAGAAATAACCATCTGAAATCAATCAGGACATTGATTTGCAGCGGAGAACGTCTGGCACCTGAGCTGGCACGACAAGTTGTGACAGATTGCCCCTGGCTCCGGTTGCTTAATTTCTATGGTTCGTCAGAAATTAATGGTGATGCCACTTGGTATGAGTATTCTGCTGAATCAGGTGTGCCGGAGGTTTCAGTGATTGGCCGACCGATTGCCAATACTCAGAGCTATATTCTCGATTCCCGCAGTCAACCTGTTCCCCTTGGCGTGACGGGAGAAATTTATATCGCCGGCGCGGGAGTTGCTTGTGGTTACTTGAATCGCCCTGAATTGACTGCTGAACGTTTTCTCAGCGACCCGTTCAGTACGGATCCAGACGCTCGCATGTTCAAGACTGGTGACCTCGGCCGCTGGTTGCCCGATGGCAATATCGAATATCTCGGCCGCAATGATTTTCAGGTCAAATTGCGTGGTTTCCGCATCGAACTGGGTGAAATCGAAGCCAGCCTGATGCAATGCCACGGAGTACGCGAGGCGGTAGTTCTTGCCCGCGAAGATGAGCCGGGACAGAAGCGCTTGGTTGCCTATCTGCGCCCACAGGATGGTGTTGAACTGATTCCCGCTGAACTGCGTCAGCAACTCGCCCAGCATCTGGCTGAATATATGTTGCCCAGTGCTTTTGTGACGCTTGAGACTTTCCCACTGACTGCCAATGGCAAACTCAACCGTCAGGCTTTTCCTGCGCCGGATTCGTCTGCGGTGGTGACTCGCAGCTATGCCGAACCAAGGGGAGAAACAGAAACAGCGCTGGCACAAATCTGGCAAGAATTGCTGGGTGTGGAGCGGGTGGGCCGCCATGATCATTTCTTTGATCTGGGTGGGCATTCTCTGCTGGCTGTCCAATTTGTCGCACGTATACGCCAGACACTGGCGCTAGAATTGCCGTTACAGAAACTCTTTGATCAGCCTGTCCTGATGCTGCTGGCTCATACGCTCACTGAGGCAGCCACAGCCATTCAGACTGTTATTCCCACAGCTGACCGCAGCCAACCATTGCCGCTCTCCTTTGCCCAACAACGTTTGTGGTTCCTCGGTCAGCTCGATCCGGCCGCCAGTCAGGCCTATCATCTGCCTGCGGCATTGCGCCTTACCGGTTCGCTTGATCGTCATGCCCTGGCTATTGCACTTGACCGTTTGGTCGCCCGCCATGAAAGCCTGCGCACGCGTTTTGTATCGATAGCAGGGCAGTTAATTGAAGGACAACCCTGCCAGCATATTGATCCTGCTGATATTGGTTTTGCCCTGTCCTGCCATGATCTGCGCCAGCTTGATCCTGCCTTGCATACCAGTCGGGTTGCCGAACTCGCCAATCTTGAAGCCCAGACGCCCTTTGATTTCGCCCAAGGCCCGCTTATTCGTGGTCAACTGCTGCAACTGGCGGACAAAGAGCATGTATTACTGCTTACTCTACATCACATTATCACTGACGGCTGGTCTATTGGTGTACTGGTGCGCGAATTGGGTGTCTTCTATCGTGCAGCTCTTGATGGTAATGATGACCCCTTACCACCTCTGCCTATTCAATATATTGATTATGCTGTCTGGCAGCATGAGCAATTACAAGGCACGACGTTCACTGCACTGCGTGATTTCTGGTGTGCCCAGCTTGACGATGCTCCGGCTTTACTGACTCTTCCCACCGACCGGCCACGCCCGGCAGTACAAACTTATGTCGGTGACCAAATCTCTTTCCACCTTGATGCTACATTATTGGCATCACTGAAGGCGCTGGGACAACGCCATAACAGCACACTCTTCATGACCATGCTGAGTGCATGGAGTATCGTCCTCGCCCGACTCAGTGGTCAGGATGATATTGTCATCGGCACACCCGTTGCCAACCGCCCGCACCATGAGCTTGAGGGGTTGATAGGTTTCTTCGTCAATACACTGGCTTTGCGCGTCAAATTAAATGATGACCTCAGTGTGGCGGATTTGCTTACACAGGTTCAGGAACGAGCACTTGCCGCCTATGCCCATCAGGATCTGCCTTTCGAGCAAGTGGTGGAAGCATTGCAGCCGGAACGTAGCTTAAGCTACAGCCCTATATTTCAGGTAATGCTGACCCTGAACAATACGCCGGCCCAGAAACTGGTATTGCCTGATTTGCAGCTTACATCAATTGAACAGGCACATCACGGTGCCTACTTTGACGTAACATTATCACTAACCGAAACCGAATCTGGTTTGCTCGGTGGCATGACCTATGCCGCTGACTTGTTCGATTCCGCAACCATTGAGCGCATGGCTGGTTACTTACAAAATATACTGGCAGCAATGGTTGCTGATGAGACGCAAATCCTTGCCACCCTACCAATGCTGCCAGAATCGGAAAAACAGCAACTTTTGGTGGATTTCAATGCCACCCGGCTGGATGGCCCGCCCGCGGCCTTCATCCACCCCCGGATTGAAGCGCAGGCAGCCCGGCAGCCCGCGGCACCGGCAGTCATCTTTGATGAGCAAACCCTCAGCTATGGTGAACTCAACCGCCGCGCCAACCAGCTGGCCCATCATCTGATTACGCTGGGCGTGCGGCCGGATGAACGGGTGGCAATCTGTGTGGAACGCAGCCTGGAGATGGTGGTGGGCCTGCTGGCTATCCTCAAGGCCGGTGGCGCTTATGTCCCGCTCGACCCGGCCTACCCGACCGAACGGCTGGCCTATATGCTCAAGGATGCGGCACCGGTGGCCTTGCTCACCCAGTCCGCCTTCGCCGACATGCTGAACACCGCCGTCCCCCCTGCCGAAGCCGGCTACCTGACCGTGTTGTTGGATGTGCCAGACCCCGCGCTGGCTACTTACCCGGCTCACAATCCCGACACGCCGGCGCTGGGACTGACACCGTGTCATCTGGCCTATGTGATTTACACCTCCGGCTCGACCGGCTTGCCCAAAGGCGTGGAGATGCCGCTGGCGGCCTTGTCGAACTTGCTGCAATGGCACCGCCATACGCCTTCACATTCACAACCAGCCCCTTCCCTGCCCGCCGGCACCGGCAGAACCCTGCAATTTGCCGCACTGGGGTTCGATGTCGCCTTTCAGGAAATCTTCACCACCCTGAGTGAAGGCGGCTGTCTGGTCTTGATGCATGAAGCCCTGCGGCGGGAGCCACAACAGGCCCTGCGGCTGATTGAGCAAAAACAGGTTAACCGGATTTTCCTGCCCTACATTGCCCTCCAGCACCTTGCTGAAGCCGCGGTTCACTGTGAGGGGGATTTCTCCTGTCTGGCCCACATTGTTACCGCCGGTGAGCAACTGCGCATTACCCCAGCTATCCAGCGTTTCCTGCAACGTGCCGGCAATTGCCGGTTACACAATCACTACGGCCCGACGGAAAGCCATGTCGTCACTGCATACCCATTGGACAAAGACATTACACACTGGCCAACCCTGCCCCCCATCGGCCGCCCGATAGCCAACAGCCAAATTTATATCCTTGACCCATACCGCCAGCCCGTGCCGCTGGGGGTCACGGGGGAAATTTACATTGCCGGGGCCGGCGTGGCCCGTGGCTACCTGAACCGGCCGGCACTGACTGCCGAGCGGTTCCTGGCTGACCCGTTCTCCGCCAGGCCGGAAGCCCGCATGTACAAAACCGGTGACCTCGGCCGCTGGCGGCCCGACGGCAATATCGAATACCTCGGCCGCAATGATTTTCAGGTTAAATTACGCGGCTTCCGCATTGAGCTGGGGGAAATCGAGGCACAACTGATGCGGTGTCACGGCGTGCGCGAAGTGGTGGTGATTGCCCGCGAAGACGAGCCGGGGGCAAAGCGGCTGGTGGCTTACCTGCGGCCCCTGGCGGGCGCTGAACTGGTGCCGGCCGCCTTGCGCCAGCAACTTGCCCGGCATCTGGCCGACTATATGCTGCCCAGTGCCTTTGTGACACTGAAAACCTTCCCGCTGACCCCCAATGGCAAACTGGACCGCCCAGCCCTGCCGGCACCGGAGGCGTCTGCCGTGGTCACCCGCAGCTATGCCGCGCCGGAGGGAGAAATGGAAACCGTACTGGCGCAAATCTGGCAGGACTTGCTGGGGCTGGAGCGGGTGGGCCGCCATGACCACTTCTTTGAACTGGGCGGGCATTCCCTGCTGGCCGTCCAGCTCGGCGCGCGGATACGCCGGACGCTGGCGCGGGAGTTACCGTTACAGGCGCTCTTCGCCCAGCCGGTTCTGATGACGCTGGCCCTGGCACTGGCTGACGCGGCGGCCACCCCGCAGGCGGTGATTCCCACGGCAGACCGCCGCCAGCCGTTGCCGCTCTCCTTTGCCCAGCAGCGTTTGTGGTTCCTCGGCCAGCTCGACCCGGCCGCCAGCCAGGCCTACCATCTTCCGGTAGCCTTGCGTCTGACCGGCCAGCTTAACCCCCACGCGCTGACCACGGCGCTTGACCGTCTGGTTGCCCGCCACGAAAGCCTGCGTACGCGCTTTGTGCTGGTTGAAGGCCACCCCTGCCAGCATATCGACCCGGCCGACATTGGTTTTGCCCTGTCCGGCCACGATTGGCGCCAGCTTGAGCCGGCTTTGCACTCTGACCGTATTACTGCGCTCGCCAATCTTGAGGCGCAAACGCCTTTTGATTTTGTGCAGGGCCCGCTGATCCGGGGTCAACTGCTGCAATTGGCAGACAGCGAGCATGTGTTGCTGCTCACCCTCCATCACATTATCACTGACGGCTGGTCTATTGGTGTACTGGTGCGAGAACTGGGAGTCTTCTACCGTGCAGCCCTTGACGGACACGAAGCGCCTTTGTCGCCACTACCCATCCAATATGCTGATTATGCTGTCTGGCAACATGAACAGTTAAAAGAGACCACCCTCGCTGCACAACGTGATTTCTGGTGTGCCCAACTTGAGGATATTCCGGCTTTATTGGCACTTCCCACCGATCGGCCACGTCCGGCGGTGCAGACTTATGTCGGTGATCAGGTTTCCTTCCACCTTGATGCCGCCTTGTTGGCATCACTTAAAACTCTGGGACAACGCCATAACAGCACCTTATTCATGACCGTGCTGAGTGCATGGAGTATCGTCCTCGCCCGGCTCAGTGGACAGGATGATATTGTCATCGGCACGCCGGTCGCCAATCGCCCAAATAGCGAGCTTGAAGGATTGATTGGTTTCTTCGTCAATACGCTGGCCTTGCGTGTCAGACTAAATGATGATCTCAATGTGGAGGATCTGCTTGCTCAAGTTAGGGAACGGGCACTTACCGCCTATGCCCATCAGGACCTGCCCTTCGAGCAGGTGGTGGAAGCATTACAGCCTGAACGCAGCCTGAGCTATAACCCCATCTTCCAAGTAATGCTGGCCTTAAATAATACGCCAGCTCAGGAACTCATTTTACCTGAGCTACAGTTCGCGCCATTTGAACAGACGTACCACCGTTCTCATTTTGATTTAACATTATCACTGGTCGAAACGGATGCTGGTTTGGTTGGTGCTTTATCCTATGCTACCGATCTATTCGACGCTGCGACCGTTGAACGTATGGTCGGTTATCTAACCAATATACTGGCGTCGATGACTGCTGATGAAACGCAACTCATTGCCACTCTGCCAATGCTGCCGGAGGCAGAAAGTCAACAATTGCTGGTAGATTTCAACGCTACCCAAGCAGACTTCCCACAAGATGCCCTGATCCACCAGCTTTTTGAAGCTCAGGCAACACGCCGTCCTGAGGCTACTGCATTGGTGTTTGAAAATCAGAAACTGTTTGAAGAACAAAGACTGTTTGAAGAACAAAAAATCAGCTATGGCGAATTGAATCGCCGTGCCAATCAGTTGGCTCATTACCTTATTTCGCTGGGAGTATGTCCCGATGATCGGGTAGCGATTTGTGCTGAACGCAGTCTGGACATGATTGTGGGATTACTCGGCATCCTTAAGGCAGGCGGGGCTTATGTACCGCTTGATCCTGCCTATCCGACCGAGCGGCTGTCACATATGATTGAAGATGCCGCTCCCGTGGTATTACTGACCCAAACAACCCAACTCGAAAAACTGTCCGACATTGTGCCGACAACCTTACCTATAGTTGTGCGTGAAACTCAGGCAGCATTATTGGAGACACAACCGATTCACAATCCAGATGCTCAAACGCTGGGCCTGACAGCACGCCATCTGGCCTACGTGATTTATACATCAGGCTCAACGGGACAGCCCAAAGGCGTGATGGTCGAGCACCGCAGTGTCAACCGGCTGGTGATCAATAGTGGTTATGCAGATATTAGTGCGAACGACTGTGTTGCCCATTGTGCCAATATTGCTTTTGACGCCTCGACTTGGGAAATCTGGTCTGCCCTGTTAAACGGTGGCCGACTGCACATAGTTTCACAGTCTACGTTACTCGATCCGGCACGTTTCTGCGATTCTCTGATACGGGGACATGTCACCGCCCTCTGGTTAACGGCTGGCTTGTTCAACGAATATCTCGATTCGCTCCAACCCCTGTTTGGGCAGTTGCGCTACCTGCTCATCGGCGGCGATGTTCTCGATCCACGAAAAATTCAACGTGTAAAATTGGCGGGATCGCCACCCGCTCACCTGATTAACGGCTATGGACCAACGGAAACCACTACGTTTGCCGCCACCTATGCGATTTCATCTCCCGTGGATGTTGCCCGTTCCATTCCTATCGGTCGCCCGATTGCCAACACCCAGATTTATATTCTTGATCCGCATGGTCAGCCCGTGCCCCTCGGTGTCGCCGGTGAAATCCATATCGCCGGTGCCGGTGTTGCCCGCGGTTACCTGAATCACCCTGAATTGACCGCTGAACGCTTCCTAAATAACCCGTTTTCTTCAGAGCCAGATACCCGCATGTATAAAAGCGGCGATCTGGGACGCTGGCTGCCGGACGGCAATATTGAATACCTCGGACGCAATGATTTTCAGGTCAAATTGCGTGGTTTCCGTATCGAACTCGGCGAAATCGAGGCTAAATTGGAGCAATGCCCCGGCGTGCGTGAAGCCATCGTTCTTATGCGCAAAGACCGTTCTTATGACAATTCTGATAAAAATAAGGGAAACCAGAAACGTCTGGTTGCATACCTGCGTCCTGAAACTGGCGTTGAATTAGTGCCAACAGAACTGCGCCAACAGCTCGCCCGGTACCTTGCCGACTATATGCTGCCCAGCGCTTTTGTAACATTGGAGGCTTTCCCGCTGACTTCCAATGGCAAGCTCGACCGTCAAGCGTTGCCTATTCCCGATCCGTCCGCTTTTGTGGTTCGTCGCTATGAATCCCCTATCGGCAAAACAGAAACTGCGCTGGCCCAAATCTGGCAAGACTTGCTGGAATTGGAACAAGTTGGTCGTCACGATCATTTCTTTGAACTTGGCGGCCACTCGCTGCTTGCTATACAGTTGTTGAATCACATGCGTGAACAAGATATGGAGGTTACATTGACTACTTTATTTGCTCATCCTACGTTGTCTGATCTTGCTTTGGCCGTTGGTGAGCACATTGACCACACTGCATCTCCGTTTGATGCAAACCCTGTACCACTAAGCCCGACGGGTTCTTTACTACCTTTGTTTTTGGTGCACGAAACTTCCGGCGATCCGCTGGTTTATTCACCACTGGCTGCCTCACTGCCACCGGAACTTCCCGTTTATGCGTTGCAGGCTCTTGGCATTCATACACTCGAGCATCCTCCTGTATCAATCGAAGCACTTGCTACCTGTCATATTCAGGCGATTCGCCGTATCCAGCCACAAGGGCCTTATCGTCTGCTGGGCTGGTCAATTGGTGGTTTGATTGCCTATGAAATAGCTCAACAATTAACAAGTGACGGTGAGACGGTAGAGTTTATTGGTATGATCGATTCTTACAATCATTCCGATAAAGACCGTAATGAACCTGCAACAACGGCTGTCCAATCTGTAGACAAGGAAGCAAAACGCATTGAGTTAATTATTGACTCTCTGCGCACTCAAAAAAATATCGGCGATGAACCGGCTTTGGAAGCACTTTACAACCTCAATAGTTTGGAACAGGTTCTTGATCACTGCATTGAACATCAATGGTTGTCAGCAGGTATCACTCGTGAGGATATTCTCCTCCGTCTCTACACTGCTGAAATGACAACACAACTTGGTCAGGAGTATATCGCGCAAAAATCATCTTTGCCGATCCATCTCTATACCGCGGATGAGTTAGTTAACGAAGATATTTGGCGCGGTTGGCAAGACATCGTTGCTCACAATTCAGAACTCCATCCAATTGGTGGCACGCATTTCTCCATCATGCATCCTCCTTTGCTGAATCAGATAGTGGATTCAATCACCGAAAACTTACAGGTAGTTCCTTCTTTCGATCCACGCGTGATCATTCAACAAGGGGCTCAATCTGTACCGCCGTTATTCTGTATGCCTGGGGCAGGTGCCAGCCCATCCAGCCTGCTCGAACTAGCTCTATCGTTCCCACAGCAACTCCCGGTATATGCTTTGCAGGCACGTGGATTTACTATTGAACACAACTTCCCTTACACCAGCGTCGAAGGTGCTGCCCGTGCCTACATCCAGAATATCCGACAAATCCAACCTCATGGTCCTTATCATCTGCTAGGCCACTCTTTTGGTGGTTGGATTGCTTTTGAGATGGCTCTGCAATTACAAGCCGAGGGAGAATGTGTATCTGATCTCATTCTTATCGATACTGATGAGCCAAATCAGCAAGGCAGTGTTCTCAAGTCAGTCAGCCGTATTGAGACGATCGTGGAGTTGATGGATATCTATAACATGATATTAAATCAACCTCTTCCGCTCACCAGACAAGATTTTGATGGACTGGAACCGGATGAACAGATTCAGTGTCTGCACAATGCCCTGGTAAAAGCCGGTCTCTTCCCTGCGAAAACGCCTATGTCATTACTGCAAGGGGTCATCCGCGTTATGCAGGCTAATCTGAACACTGGCTATATACCCCGCACTCGTTTTGAGGGGCTGGTTCATCTGATCAATGCAGAAAAAGGCGATTTGAATGAAAGGAAAACTCGCGAAACTCAGTGGAACCTTCACGTCACAGAACTGAATACTATGCTTGTGCCCGGTAATCATATGACCATGTTATCTATGCCACAAGTTGAGCAATGGCTCACAGGGTTATGGCAGAAATTGGATTACATGAACAATCCTAATTCCACATTCTTGTTCAGGCAGGTAAAACCTCATGGATTCGCACGATAGGATGAATAAATAATAACTCGTAGTAATGTGGCCCTTATCAGTAAAATAAAAGCCGCCCTGTGTCAGGGCGGATAAAACTTATTGGGCCGGAACGGATTGACTGCTATGACGATATTTTCAAACATGCTACTCATCTGCTGATCACTGTAAAGTTGCTGAATCGTATGTGTGAGAAAAATATGATCGATATTATTAGTGACTCTAAAGAGGCAAACTATGCTGCATTTTCTTGACAATCTGGATGAGCAAGAATGGCAAACGCTGCTCGACCAGTTTATTCCTCGTGTCGGTGAGGAAGAACTGCTCGAACTGGAAACAAATATCGCAGGTGACCCTGTCACTTATTGTCTCCGCGAGTTAAGCAAACCAATGTGCGAACTGACAGAGCTTGAAAGTAAGTTCTCTTCAGTGATCATCCCGGACTTTCCGGTTGATACCAGAACCTATACCCAATATTTGCATGAAGATATCCTCAATCATGTTGTGCCCGTATCATCACCAACTTTTGTTGGTCATATGACATCTGCCCTCCCCAAACATTTACCTGCACTCGGCAAGATATTGACAGCGCTGAACCAAAACTTGGTCAAACTGGAAACGTCGCATATTTTGACCACGCTGGAACGTCAGGTGCTGGGTATGATGCATAAGTTGGTATACAACCGCGACGAATCTTTCTATAAGCAGTGGCTTCACAACGGTGACCATGCTCTGGCTACCTTCTGTTCTGGTGGAACGCTGGCTAATCTGACCGCCATGTGGGCATGTAGAAACCAGCTCATGCCAGCCGATGGAGATTTTGCCGGTCTTGCACGCGAAGGGCTAGCCAGAGGACTGCTGCATTATGGCTATAGTGGTTTGGCGATTCTGGTATCGGAACTGGGGCACTATTCGCTGAAAAAAACTGTAGATGTACTTGGTTTGGGGCAAGATGCGCTGATAAAAGTTGATACTGACAGAGATGGGCGGATCTGCATTAATGACCTGCGCAACCAATTGCAGAAACTGCGTCAACGCAATATCAAGCCAATGGCTATTGTCGGAATAGCAGGCTCCACAGAAACCGGCTCTATCGATCCACTGAACATTCTGGCAAATATTGCAGAGCAGGAACAATGTCATTTCCATGTGGATGCCGCTTGGGGAGGCGCCAGCTTGCTATCAGAGCGCTATCGGCATTTATTCGCGGGTATTGAGCGCGCAGATACCGTAACGATCGATGCCCATAAGCAAATGTATGTACCAATGGGATCAGGCATGGTGTTGTTCCGTCAGCCTACTCTCACCAACACTATCGCCCAACATGCTAATTACATTGTGCGCAAGGGGTCTAAGGATCTGGGACGCCACACTCTGGAAGGTTCACGCAATGCGATGTCGCTGATGTTGCACAGTAACTTCCACCTGATTGGCCGACAGGGATTGGCTCGTCTGATAGATGCAAGCATCGAAAAAGCGCGGCAATTTGCCGCCCTCATCCGCCAGCAAGAGGATTTCGAGTTAATCAGTGAGCCACAGCTTTGTCTGTTGACCTATCGATATGTGCCACCCATGGTATTACAGGCACTATACGAAGGCTCCGAACCTGTGAAACAGCAGCTGCATGAATCGCTTAATGCGCTTAACCAAAGTATCCAGACTATGCAGTGGTCTGCGGGCAAATCTTTTGTTTCGCGTACCTGCATTAAACCCGTGCAATGGGATCGACAGCCAACAACGGTTTTGCGTGTCGTGCTGGCAAATCCACTGACAACGCTGGAAATACTTGAGAACATGCTTGAAGAGCAACGTCAGCTGGCACGAAGAAGCCCATTCTGGCAGGATTTGCAGGGTTTAGTCAGTTAAGTGTATGAATTGATATCTGAGTGTGAAAAACTCGATCCTATTTTTGTAGTTTGGTTACGAGGGGAATAAAGTGCCTAAGGTACTTTATTCCCCTTTTTTAGGGGTCGTGACAATCAATTTATTGAAGCAATTACAGGGATCCACTGTAACGGACGCTCCCATTCTGGTCATCAATATGACCTTTACCATTTCTGGCAATAAAGCCATTTCTCCCGACACTGAAGTGATTGTCTGTTGCAAAATGGATGAGCTACGGTCGTATGTGAAGTCAAAGCACAAACCCCGCTGGCTCTTTTATTCTTACGACAGAATCAGACGAAAAGTGATCGCCCATGTTTTTGGCCCAAGGACAAAGAAGGCACTGAAGCGTCTGATGGTTTTATTGGCCTTGGCCCCTTAATAGAAATAATGGGATGAATACCCATTCAAGCAGCATCAGTGTGCCAAAATGGACGTGTATTAAACACAGCCATTTAATAACGGGAGCGTCCACCATGAAAATGACAACGGTTGGTATCGATCTGGCAAAAAATGTCTTTCAGGTCCACGACGTTGCTGGTACATGGCCGAGAGTTTGAGGCCTTAGCTAAAGTCCGGATGTATGGCTACAATCTTAACTGGGTTCTGGTCATGACAAACGATTGTTTGGCAAACAAAGGGCGTCCATGTATACACGATAAAGTCATCGGCACTTCCATTGAATGTGAATACGATGTTTAACGCCAATCAACGGATTGAATATGTGACCTCGACGCTGTGGTAAATGTATTCTACAGTAATAATACTGTAGTAGGTTCCACTTAATTCTTTAAATGAAAATCAGGTTATTTAGGGGTCCATCTTATGAAGATATACAGACACGCTGTATTTCCAATAACTCTTAGGGTGGCTTTACTGTTTCAGGGGATAAGTGTTGATGCAATAGCGGACTCATCGTCATGCAGCGCTTCGAATACAATAACCACTATTTCTGGAAATGAGACAGTCCCCTGTAATCTCTCACAAGGCGAAAATCTTACTATCAAGAAGAACGCATCGATTGATGCCCCTATAGGGCAAGCAAATGAGTTCGATCATTACGGTTTGAAATACAGTGCAGTCAATATCGGCACTAACAATAATCAGGCACAAGTAATTTCCGTTGATAGCATTGAGAATAACGGAATTTTGCAGGGAACCACTGGAGTCACAGTAACTTACAGTGGTTCTGTTGGAAAGTTACGTAATCACGGAACCATAAGCGGAACAAACGGAACCGTATGGGTTTCTGGTCACATGAATATGCTAGATAATTATGGCTCAATTAATTCCAGCACTGACACTGCCTCATTGAATGCAATACAGATACAACCTGCGAGTGGCTCAGATGATAATAGTCAATATGGACGAATAGATACCATCCTAAATCAGCAGGAAGGGTCGATTGATGGGATATCTTCTGTAACTTCAACACTTAAACTCCTTCATAATTTTGGAACACTGAAATCTCAGAAGAATAATTCCCTCTCTACTTTAGCAACGTTTGTTATCGACGCTGGCAGTAATGTCGGCACTTTCAATAATGATGGAACAGTGACTGGTCCCAACCACAGCGTTCTGATTCAGAATGGAGGATACCTCGAAAACCTGAATAATCACTCTGGGAGTAAAGGGTTCACGGCTGAGCAGGACGCAATTCAGGTCACTGGGCAAGGCATGGCTCAATTGGATGTTAATCCCCATATCAGGTCGTCCAAAATTAAACAGATTACCAATGCCTCCTTGCTATATGGAAAGCGAAATGGCATTTTTATCGACGATAAAGGCGTTGTTGATACCATCACGAATTTAGATAGGGGCGTAATAAAGGGAGACAAATTCGCTATAAAGAATAATGGCACCATTACTAACGATATTCATAATTCAGGCGCAATTGATGGCAACGTAGAGCTTGGCCTTGGCAGTGCCAGTCTTTATATGTCTGGCCCAAATGCAACCCTGAAGGGCAATGTGTCCGGGACAAAAAATTCAGTTGTCACCATCGGGGGAAAAGGTGCTACAACGGAAAATCTGGATCTTACCTATACCCATGACATGAATGTTGGCACTGCCAAGATATTATCCGGCAGCACGTTACATCTGGGGGATGGACATAAAACAGGCAGTGTCTCTAATGACATTGATAATAAAGGAAACCTTTATTTCAACCGCAGCGATAAGGTGGCTTATAGCCATGTCATAAGCGGAACAGGTTCTGTTTACCAAGTAGGGAGTGGCACGACCACTCTAACGGGTATCAATACTTATACAGGATCAACAAGTGTCGAAGGGGGAACTCTTGTCGTTAATGGGCAGCTAGGTACAACAACTTCAACCTTCAATGTTAAAAAAGGGGGAACGGTTGATGGCGCGGGGCTAATCGGTAGTACGACAACGATTGAAAACGGTGGGCATCTTGTCGGTCATCAAGGTAATACTTTGACATTTGGCAACGATCTTATTTTTAATAACGGCGCAAATGTAGATATATCACTTGGGGCGGAGAACGTATCCGCGTCCGCATTATTTGATGTTAAAGGCAATCTGACACTGGCAGGAACGTTTGATGTCACGGATCTTGGCGGCTTCTCTATCGGTGAATACGATATATTCAACTATCGTGGCACATTAACCGATAACGGCACGACGCTGCTCACAGGTGGAAAACCGGGTTCACTCTCTCTCGATACGCATAGAAAAAATAAAGTCTATCTCATCAACACTGCAGGTATGAGCCTGAACTATTGGGATGGCGGTGATACCAGCAAACACAACAATGGTGAAATTGATGGAGGTAATGGCGTTTGGCAGATCGGCGGACAGGATAATTGGACGTTAAAAGCAGATAAACTCACAGGCGAACGTAATTCAGGCTGGAGTAATACCGACCTGTTTGCCATCTTCTCCGGCACCGCAGGAACTGTGCAGGTCGATAATAGCGGTGGCAATGTCACTGTAAATGGCATGCAGTTTAGCACCAGCGGTTACACAATCAGCGGTAATCCATTAACTTTAAAAAATGATCCAAAAGGCAGCGCTAAAATTCGCGTTGGAACGGGGAAGAAGTCAGCAACCGATATGGTTGCAACAATTGAGTCAAACTTAACGGGTTCGGCTACGCTCGAGACAACGGATTACGGCAAGCTGGTTTTGAAGGGTGAAAATGATTACACCGATGGTACAAAGATTACACGAGGTGTTCTTCAGATAGGTGATGGCAGCACCAAAGGCAGTATCTCTGGCAATATCGTCTCAGGAAGTGAAGGTACTCTTATCTTTGACCGTTCAGATAATGTGACCTTTGGCGGCAATATCACTGGTGAAGGCAAACTGGTTCAAAACGGTGAAGGAACCCTTGTTCTGACTGGCGCTAATAATTATACAGGCATGACAGAAGTACCGAGGGGCACATTTCGTCAGGGCAAAGAGGGTGCTCTCAGCCCAACTTCGCCTTATACAGTCGGGCAACATGGTACGCTTGATATGGGCGGATTTAATGCGACAATTTCCGCCTTGAGTAACAGTGGCGGAGTATTAATTGGCGGAGATAACAAAACCGTTGGGCGTACACTGACTATCGCGGGTGATTACAAGGGAAATAACGGCACTGTAACTTTATCAACTGTGTTGGGCGGAGATCACTCAAAGACTGACAAACTTGTGATAAAGGGCAACACATCGGGTTCAACTCATCTCGTGATCAAAAATGCCGGAGGAAAAGGTGCGCCGACGAATGAAGGTATCAAAGTTGTTGATGTAAAAGGTACATCAAACGGAACTTTCACTTTAGCTGGTGACTATAGTTATAAGGGTGAACCCGCCATTGTGGCGGGTGCTTATGCCTACCGTCTTTATAAGAATAGCACCGACAATTCAGATGAAAACTGGTATCTGCGCTCATCGTTGGCCAGTTCAAAGCCCAGCCCAGAGCCTGTACCGAAACCAACGCAGCACTATCAGGCCGGAGTTAGCGTTTACGAAGCTTATGGACAAATGTTGCAGACCCTGAATGCGCCAGAGTCCCTGCGTGACCGCACCGGAGGACGTAAGGATCGGGTGCCTGACATAGATGAGTTCAGAAACCCCACTGGTGAAGACAGCACAGACGATAGTACAAGCCAGATGCCCAATGGGGTATGGGGACGAATGACAGCCTCTTATGGAAAATTGTCGCCACGAGTCTCTACATCCGGTGCGGATGCGACCACCTATAACATGGTTCGTGCTCAGGTTGGCATGGACAGACGTTTTTATGAAAATAACCAAGGGTCAGTCACTGGCGGTATTTTCCTGCAATATTCGAATATCGATGCAAACGTCGGTTCTGTGCATGGTGAAGGTCACATTCGTGCAAACGGTTATACGCTGGGTACGACAAGTACGTGGTACGGCAAGAATAAGTTTTATTTGGATGGCTTAGCCCAGATAACCTACTTTGACAACGACCTAAATTCAAAGACTGCCAGCCAACCTTTGGGAAGCAGTAGATCCGCTCTGGGGTATGCATTGAGTCTGGAAGCAGGACAAGGGCTTGACTTGAATCAGGCATGGTCATTGATCCCACAAGTACAACTGGTGTTCTCTTCTATAGATATGAATGAGTTCCATGATCCGTTTGGAGCCAAAATCCATTTTGACCGAAGCGAGAGTATGAAATTTCGCATAGGCACGACGATAGACTATCGGCAAAAGTGGCACGATGATTTGAGTCATTTATATGGTTTTTTCAATATTAATCAGGAGATCTTGGGGCGTAATGACTTGACTAACGTTGCCGATGTTGCCTTTATCAGTGGTAATGACCGCATCTGGGGAGACGTGGGTGCAGGAGGCTCCTACAGTTGGGATAATGGAAAATCTTCCGTCTATGGTCAGGCCTCAGCCAACACCAGCCTGAATAATTTTGCAGACAGCTACGAGCTGAAGGCCAAAGTCGGCATAAAGGTAATGTGGTGATTAAATTAGTGCCACTGTAACTAACAGAAAACCGTGGGGGGGGATGCCCACGGTGGAGAATTTTCAGAGAGTTACTCTGATGAAAAAATGGTGCGAAGCAATTTATTAGTGGTTAACGTCCTACGATTCGTCGTTGTATTTCCATCCTACCAGACAGACAAAAAGGTTATTGTATTCGAGTTTGCCACCGTGATCTTCAAAGGCTGCACAATAGGTTCTTCCCAGAGTTGGCTCTCCCGAACTTGGTACTATAAGACTTTCAGCCCAGGTATTATCAAGCTGGCTACTCGATGGACAATCAACTATACATATAAGATTTCCATTTTCTCCTGTGTATAGAAATGAATTAGAATCTTTAGAATTCCACTCACCTGATTTGTACCAAGTAGCGTAATTTTCCCCAGTAGCGCTATCTTGTATTTTCACTGTATAATCATATCCAGCGAATTTCTGAAAAAAATACGATATATACCAACCATTTTTAATATCTGGAAAATGAAGTGTTGTCGTTGCCATTGATAATATCTCCTTAAAATTGTCCCATAGTATATTTTATGCTGCCAACATATTTATCAGTCGTCACTTTTATAGTGCAATACCCTCCCTTCTGACCTTTTAAGTTTATTTTAAGTTGCCCATACTCATTTGTAGTCATTGGGTTTATTGTATCTGGGTTTGAGCCAATTTCTGATACGTAACTTATATTTTCAGGTTGGATTGTTTTATAATTAAAATTCTCATTTTTAATTAACTCTGATGTTTTTTTATCGTTCATTTGGATTGTAAGTATTACGTATTCGTCACCGATTGGCTGATATCCGGTTATTATTAGTGTGGCTGCAAGAAAAGGTTGTTGAGAATCTGACTTTTTAATTGTGACATGGGTACTTTCAGATTTGGCTTTATTCCCTACCAAATCAGTGATGGTATAGTAAATATCATAGCTTCCGAAAGGAATAGCAGAAAAAGGTATGGTTATTTGATACGTTGGATTCTCTATATTTTCATCTGTGATAAAAAATGGTATTGATGATAGATATGGCGTCAGATGAACAATGATTTGATATCCAAGACGAACTTTTTCATACCTTTTTATTATGGTGACCAGTTCATCTTGAGATAGTTCTGATTCATCAATAACACCATTGTAGCTTTGTGGTAAAGCAAGAGGAACAAGGACGGCGTTCAATATTGTGTTCTTTATAGACATACTATCACCTTTTACAAGCAATTACCTTTATGGAGGTGCCTGCTAAAAAGCAATAGCTATTAGCAGTCACCTATTCTGGTTAGGGGGCTACTCTGCCGAGTCCTCTTCCCCTGGTGCTACTGTACCGAAGCTCCTGGTGAACAGTTTTGATTTCTGGTTCTGGGCAAGACGACTGTAGTCTATCGTGAGTACTGCTACATCATAACCATCTGCTGCGTCATACCCCATCAGTTGAGCGGGCGTGATGGTAGTCGTATAATAGCCATTGACTATGGCTGACGATTTCACAGTGAAATTCATCACAATCGGTAAAGGACGGGCTTTTTCTGGATAGATATCGACATAATGCGAGATATAGACTTTAAGTGTGATCCTGTCACCTGCGGCAATTGTATGATCTAGATTACTAGGATCGGATAGTAGTCGAACCTCAAGCCCTTTTGTGCCGATGCTATTGATATTAATTGGGTTATATATTCCAATATAGCGACCATATTGATCATATATCTTTGGAGCAACCAAAGTCCGGTGCTCGTCATTGGGATTTGGACCGTTAATACCGCCGTTATCATAATTGATGTAATCAAACTTGGATCTTTCCGGTGTACCTGCTTGGTTAAGCACAACATAGCTAATATGATTATCCCCTGAATACAGATCACTGTAGGCGACTTTAAATTTGTAATATCCGCTTTCCAAAACCGTTAGCCGTCCAACGAAGAGTTCTTTCTTTAAAGCGTCTTTTTTATCATCCGTCACAAATCCGATGACAAAATCACCGCTTTTGGCCCCCTTGTAGTTCGGAACCTGGAAAGTAAAATCATCTTCTTCATCTGGCCTTGTCAAAGTAGAAGACAAAAATGTTTCTTCAATCCCTGGTGGTTGAAGATTGTCGGATTCGCTAGTCGGAACGGTTGTCATAAATATGACTTGTCTTTGATTGTATGCCTCATCATTGAATATCGTATCAAGCTCAACGAAATTAGAAATACCCTGAGTGGCATATATTTTTAGGTTCACCGCCTCACTTGATGTTTTTTGTATCAGGTAGTAATAATACGAGTTTTCCTCATCAGTCTTATAAGGAGGAAATTCAACCATGTCCTCGGTGAATATTCGCAGTGGGGCTGTTGTACGAAGCGGAATATCATAGTTTGAGATTGGCCCACCACTTTTTAACATCGGATTGATTGATGCTGAAACAAATGGGTTGGTTGTAGGGGGGTTCCCCGTTAATCCAGCAGGCGTAGAGTCATACAAATAAGCCACTGCTCCTCTCAGTGTACAAGTATCTGGAGTCAGTTCTGGGTTAACAATAGGGTTATAGGTTACCTCCGTATTTGCTGTGCTCGGTGAGTTTGAGGTAAACTTGATTTTGTGAGCATTGCTACTTTCGTCGGCTTGGAATATCAGTTGCTGGGAAAATACTCGCTCATAAACTTGGCCTGGGAATTTCTTTATTAGTGTTATACCCGGTGGGAGAGTGGCACTGACCTCCACAGTACTCTTAATATTATTTTCACCAGATATCGAAACAACCACACTGAAGGGTTGTCCTTTGATAATATTTTTATTATCAGCAGGAACTGTTGTCATGTTAGCCATTATATTATCCTTTCAAAGTATAAATTTTATTTTTAACCGAAAACCACCTTCTGCGTGATATGTGGTTAACAGCAAATTTTGACTCTGCTTAGAAAACAATAGGAATGAAAACATTTACATTTAGAACTTACTTTATAGAAAAAAATCACACTGATTTTTTGGAAAGATATTTTTACTTAGATTACAAATCAGGTTACATTCAAATAAATCAATGTCAATACACGTGAAATAAAAAATATTATTATATTTAAACCCATTCAGTACTAACCATGAAGAAATATCTTTATTTGAGATAATTACATCCCATTTTTAACAACACCCCTATTTAATTTAAAATTAAAACTTCTTTCTTTAAAATTATAAAGTAAAAATATTGAAACAATAAAAAACAAAGAAATTAACTGTTTGTAATAAAAAACAAAATACATAAATTATCTTAAATTTGTAATCGAATTTATGTATTTTCTAGAAGATGTTTTTTTATAATATAATGGCTTATCATAATGACGTTAAACAGAAATGAAAAAACAGGATAAAGAAAAAAAATTTATTGGGTTGCTATAGCAATTTCAATAACCCACGGGATAGCACATAGATAACAAAAATAGGTCATAATTCCAATTTATTGGTAATGATAAATGTTCAGATAATATCCAATGATTCTATCATGCATACATGGACGCCCCTTGTTTGCCAAACAATCATTTGTTATGACCCGAACCAGGTTAAGATTGCAGCCATACATCCGGACTTTAGTTGAGGCCGTC
>NZ_MUBJ01000089.1 GCF_002127535.1 Xenorhabdus vietnamensis | reverse complement strand
GATATCGTTCCCCCCCTGATAACAGGCTTTTTCTTGCGCCCAAAACGCGTCGGCTTCGGCTTTATGAGTCAGGTGATATTGTTGCGTGGCCAGATAGGCGGTTTCCGCCACGACGTGTGGGATCTGTCCTTGCCTCAGGCGCTCATAATAGTCGTGCACGGTTTGCCACAGGATAGGCCCACTCCAGCCATCGCTAATGCTATGGTGCATGGTTTTTAAGACCGTCACTAACTGCTCATGTTGCTTAATGAGCGTAAAGCGGATCAAGCCGGGTTGGCTTAAATCAAAGCCAATGGCTCTGTCCTGTCGCTGTATCTCTGCAATGGCGTCGTCACGTTGCCCGGCAGGCAGCCCGCTGAGGTCTTTGAGGGTAAAGTTCGCGGCATCAATACTCGCCCCAGACGTGATGATCTGCCATATATCACCTTCCCAATCAAAAGCGGTTCTTAAAACCGGGAACCGTAGCGAGGTCAAGGACCACGCTTTGATATACATGTCGATATCAATGGCCTGGTGATAATCTAACAGCAACTGTACGCGGTACGCATCATCATGAGGCTGGCTCAAATGATGATAAACAAAGCCCTGTTGCAAACTGGTAGCAGGGTAAATTGCTTCAACTTTTTGTCCTTTACCCGTATTCAAAGATTGATCAACCGCGTTGCTTCCAGATTCATCGAGTACTAAATTCTTAAACATCTCTTTGGAAAAGATATTTTTTTCGCTTAGAAAAGACAAAATTTCGCTTTTTTGTTGTTTAATTTTATTAATTAATTGGTATGGCGGATTTTCACCTTTTGCCTCTATTTTAATTTTATCGTCACATACCCACATTAATACTTGATTCTGACTGACTTCTCTTAAAAATGACAACATGATTGATTAAATCTCCAGCACAAATGTGTTTGTCTCTTCTGAATCTGTATCTATTTCTTCGTTTTTAGGCGCTTGGAATTTTTCAAGAACATGGTTCAATCGCTCATTAACTTCATTCAATCGCCCGTTTGAAAATAAACCGTTTCCATAATCACTTAGGGTTCTTTGTCCGCCTGCTGCTGCTTGCATTTGAGCGGTATTAATCACCAAATCCAGCGCCGTCTCAAAGGCTGCTTTAAATTGCTGGCTTTTCTCTTCGGACAGGCGAGAAGCAATGCTGAATCCCAATTGGCCTGCCTGCACGCCGCCATTGATGTTCAGCAACAGTGGATCGGCATTTTCTGATGCCATCATGAGACCACAGTCATCGGCGGT
>NZ_MUBJ01000088.1 GCF_002127535.1 Xenorhabdus vietnamensis | reverse complement strand
TGTAGTGGTCAAGGACTTCCGGACAAATTTTTAGCCGCTTTCCATTGTTTTTCGTACTCAACGGGAGACCTGCCCCCGTTGAAACTATGGGGACGGACATAGTTGTAATACCCGCCCAGATATTGTGTGATATCTCTTATCGCTTCATGCATATCCTGATAGCCTTCTGGGGGAACCCATTCACTTTTCAAACTCCGAAAGACCCGCTCCATCGGCGAATGATCGTAGCAGCAGCCTTTGCGGCTCATACTTTGGATGATCTTGTTTCGCCAGAGTAAACGGCGAAACTTTTGACTGCTGTATTGACTGCCTTGATCAGAGTGAAAAAGCAGCCGGCCTTCAATATGACGGCTTTCCAGTGCGTTTCTCAGCGCCCGGCAGACCAGCCCGGCATCCGGTAACGTCGACATGGCCATCCCCACCACGCGACGGGAAAATAAATCCATGACCACCGCGAGATAGCGCCAACCCTCTCGCGTGTGAATGTAGGTAATATCTCCGCACCACCGGGTATTCAGGCAGGCCGGGGCAAAATGTTGCTGCAAAAGATCCGGAGACGCGGCGGGCATTTCCCCGGCCGGGCGATAACGGTGAGCCCCCCGGTTGACAACTTTGCAGGCCACACTCCTGCATTAACCGCCGGGCTTTCCAGCGCCCAACCGGGGAGCCTTCATTTGTCAGCAACCGACTCAGAGAGCGGCTGCCGATGGCCCCCCGGCTTTGGGTATACAGTTCACGCGTCCGGATGCGCAACTGCAGACGTTCCGTATCGACAGGACGCTGCCGACCGTCATAATAGGCACTGCGTGACACCTGAAGCGCCTGACATAGTGCCTTGACGGACCATCGGGGACTCGGCCGTGTGATCAACGCATAGCGTTCTTACGTATCTCGCTCATCAGCACGGCCGCTTGCTTTAGGATTTCTTTTTCCATTTCGAGGCGTTTGACCTGTTTTTCTAAGGCCTGTATCTGACGCTGTTCAGGTGTGAGGGCTTGACCGACAGGCGTTACGCCCTGCATTTCGGCCTTGTATTGGTGGATCCATTTTCCCAGCGTGCTGGTATTGACCCCCAGTGAACGGGCGACATCGACAATACGTAGTTGATGGAGAACCACCTGTTGAACCGCTTCTAACTTAAATTCAGCGGAATATCGGCGTTTGGTAGATTTTAATTTCATCGTCATACCTCATGGTTAGGTTCATCAGATTAACAGGCGTTTGAGGTGTCCGAATTTAATATACCCCTACAT
>NZ_MUBJ01000087.1 GCF_002127535.1 Xenorhabdus vietnamensis | reverse complement strand
TGGCTCCAAACAATCGGTAGGGGTCTGCGTACTGCCAAGGGTAAGGACAGATGCATCATTCTGGATCACTCCGGCACGGTTCACCGCCTCGGTTATCCCGACGACATCGAATATGACGAGCTGCCCCGCAAGAATGACGGCATGAAGTCCCGTTCCAGCCAGCGTGAGCAGGAAAAACGGGAGAAGTTACCCAAAGAATGCCCGTCCTGCCACTACATGAAGCCTGCCGGGGTTTATGTCTGCCCGAAGTGTGACTTTAAGCCGCTGGTGGGGGAAGACATTGATGTTGATACCAGTCGCACCATTAAAAAACTCGACAAGAAAGAACGCGTCTACACACAGGCTGAAAAGCAAAGTTTCTATTCCCAGTTGAAGTATTACCAGAACCAGCGCGCCTCACAGGGCAAGACTATCAGTGATGGCTGGGTATCCAACACCTTTAAAGACAAGTTCGGCGTCTGGCCTCGCGGGTTCCATGACATGCCGCAGGAACTGACACCCGAAGTTAACAATTTCATCAAACACAAGCAGATTGCCTGGGCGAAATCCCGCAAGAAATCGGAGCCGTCCAGCAATGAACAGCAGGAAATGCGCCTTGAGGTGGCTCACCAAAAGGTGCGCGATATCCGTGACCAGTTATCCATTCAGCCACGTCAGGGAGGCACACAATGAACAGAATAAAAACGACCGAGGCGGTGATAGGTCGCTGGCCTGAAATCTTCGCTTATTACAAATTGCCCCCGGTGACAGGAAAAAGGCATTTCAAGGGCAACTGTCCAATCTGTAAGCAGAAAGGCAAATTCCGTATTGATGATCAGGATGGGCGCGGCACATTCATCTGTACCTGCAATGCGGGGGATGGCTGGAAGTTACTCACGCTGACGCAGGGAAAAGACTACAAGACACTGGCCGATGAAATTGATCTGCTGCTGGGTATCCAGTCAGACAAGCGCAGCGTCATGAAAGAAGAGAAGAATATCACCACGTTCAGAAACCGAGTCACTGCCTGTTATGCCAACTTACCCGGACTGAAAGGCACGCAGGGGGAAGCCTATCTGCGCAGCCGGGGCATTCATGTTTTGCCTGCCGACAATGTGAAGTATTGCCCTGACCAGCCTGTCCGTAACGGAACACTGCAAGCGATATGGGCACTTGCCACTGACTCCAAAGGGCAGGCGTGTTACCTACATCGGACGTATTTAGACGGGGATCGGAAAGCCTCGTTAGAGGTGGTTAAAAAAATGAACTCACTACAAGAAGACAGTCA
>NZ_MUBJ01000086.1 GCF_002127535.1 Xenorhabdus vietnamensis | reverse complement strand
GATCAGATTCAAGACGGCATCCATCAGACTGCTCTTACCTGCGGCGCTGCTGCTCTGGATCAGGACGGCTAAGGGTTTGGGTAACTTTCGGCTCACTGCGGCCAGATAGCCTGCCAACAGGTTGGTTGATTCACCGACAACCCCGCAGGCGCTCAGGTCAGCGGTGATACGGCTGATAAGTTCGGGGTCTTTCAGCAAGGCTTCGGCGGCGTGTTGTTCATCCGCACTCAGGGAGTTAGCGGCCTGCGCCGTGTCCGCCTCTGCCCATGTACGTTGTTCCAGCACCAGTAACACCCGCCCCAGCTCACGCTTAATCAGCGTATCCGGCAAGGCCAGCTCCTGAGAAGCCTGACGCACGAAGGCCGACCGGGCACGGGCGCTCAGGATATCGAGGCTGTCCACGAACAGTGCTCCGCTGGCTTTGTCGATTAACTGCACATTCACTTTCATCACCGTGGCACCGGCTTTCTGTTGCGCCCCGCGTATCCGCCATTCCTGCCCGTCCTGCCGGACAACGATATCCCCGTTGTCGGCAAGCGTCGTGACCACACCCGGTTCAGGCACCAAAGCCGCCGCAGGGACTGACACGGTGGCGGCGGCATTTTGGTCTGCCAGCGGCGTTTTTGTGGGTTCACCGAGCCACTGTGCTGCGTCCAGTAACTGGCCGAAGGCATTTTCTGGATTGGCGACTTCGCAGCTAAAGCGATTGGCATCGCAGCCTTCGGGGAACACGACCCGCCAGACAGCCAGCCCGGCCAGTTGCAGCTCGGCGGCCAGCGCCGCCGCCGCGTCATTGCCCGCTTTATCATTGTCATAGGCAATATGCACCTGCCGGATGTCATGCTGCCGGAAGGCGGCGCGGTGCGCCTCGGTAAACCCGTGTACCCCATAGGAACAGGTCACATGGCGATACCCCGCACACCAGAATGACATCGCATCGATCAGCGATTCGCACAAAATCACCGAAGCCGAACCGGCCAGCCCGGCTTCATTCCAGACCCCGCCATGCGCCCCCGGCAGGTACAGATGCAACGGGGTGCCCGCCCGCAGGCGATCCGTGATTTTGCGGCCGTACAGCTCCAGTACCTGACCGTCAGAACCGATCACCGGCACCACAAGCGAGCCGCTGAAGTGCTCATGGCCGCTCTCCCGCAGCAACCCGACCGCCTGAAGTTGGGCGCGGATCTCTGCGCCGGCTTTCGTAATAACTTCGTATAGCATACATTATACGAAGTTATACGACCTGTCCAGCACCTGCCGGGTTTCCTGTT
>NZ_MUBJ01000085.1 GCF_002127535.1 Xenorhabdus vietnamensis | reverse complement strand
GTTACAAAACGGGACAGGTGGCTAGACGTCCAAACGGGAAAAATAAAAAGGCTTGTCCTCTGGCAGTGGGAATTATTCAAGTGAGGGTATCAATGTTAAATCAGAATGGAAGTGTAGGAGGGTGCAAGAAACCGAACAGCCAACCTTTGGTGAGTACAACTGTTCAGGCTCTTGCAATAGGAATCAGAGTTTCCGGAGCTCGATTACCTGCGGCGAAGTATCTCACGGAAATTCAAGAAAATAAACAGGGGGTGAAAGGATGCTGACCATTACCCCCAACTTTGCACAGGAACGCGCTTTAAACATGCTGCGTCAGGATTGGAAGGGTTTTAATTCTTTCATGGTGTATGCCCCGACAGGCGCAGGCAAGACCGGATTAGCGGCTTTCATCACACAGGGTTTTGTATCAAAGCGGAAAAAAGTCATGATGATCTGCCCGTTTACCGTCTTGATAAACCAGACTGCCCAGCGCTTTATCGAATATGGGTTACCGGAAGATGAAATTCGTTATATCTGGCGTGACCATCCTAACCAAGACCCGTCAAAGCTGATTCAGATTGCCTCGGCTGATCCGCTGATCCGCCGTGACTTCCCCGAAGACATTAATCTGCTGGTGATTGACGAAGCACACCTGAAACGCAAGAAGATACTGGAAGAAATCACCCGACTGACCTCCGAAACGGACTGTAAGGTGGTGGGATTATCGGGTACGCCTTTCTCGCCGTTCTTGGGGCACTACTACCAGAAGCTGATAAAGCCGACCACGATAAAAGAGTTAATCCAGCGTGGCGACCTGAGCGCCTATGAGTTCTATGCCCCCACGAAACCCGACTTAACAGGGGTGAAATCCACTCAAAGCTATGAGTACGGCAATGACTACAAGGAAGATGAGATTGCCGAAATCATGTGTGGCGCAGATTTGGTGGGGGACATCGTGAGTAGCTGGCTGAAACTGGGCGAGAACCAGCCCACGATTTGCTTCTGTGTCAATGTCAGTCACGCCAACTTTATTACGGTCGAATTCAATCGTGCCGGAGTAAATGCGGAGATCATGACCGCCAGTACACCTCCTGATGAGCGGGACTTGATCATCCATAAGTTTGAACAGGGGGCGACGAAAATTATCGTCAATATAGGTGTACTCGCGGCGGGTTTTGACAGTGATGTCCGGTGCATCATCTATGCCCGTCCCACCAAGTCAGAAATCCGCTGGCTCCAAACAATCGGTAGGGGTCTGCGTACTGCCAAGGGTAAGGACAGATGCATCATTCTGGATCACTCCGGCACGGTTCACCGCCTCGGTTATCCC
>NZ_MUBJ01000084.1 GCF_002127535.1 Xenorhabdus vietnamensis | reverse complement strand
GGCTGATGTTATGAACTCCCGCTCCTCACGGAGTAAGATGGGAATTCATCAATAAAATCCAGCCAGTTTTGGGAGGAGATTATGCCTAATCTCATCATCGGTCTTGATATTGCTAAAAATATTTTTCAAGTTTATGGGACCAACCACCGTGGCGTAGCCACTATTAAACGGAAGTTACGTCGAAATAGTGTGCTGAAGTTTTTTGCGACTTTAGATCCTGCACTGATTGGGATTGAAGCCTGCCATAGTGCACATTATTGGGCACGGGAATTGACAAAGTTGGGGCACACGGTTCATTTGTTGCCAACCCAATACGTTAAACCTTTTGTTGTCGGCGGAAAAAATGATGCCAATGATGCTGCTGCGATCGGTATGGCAGTCACAAGACGGGATATTCACTGTGTGCCCATAAAAAGTGCTGAGCAGCAATCATTACAGTCATTGCACCGAATACGGGAAGGGGCTATTCAGGAAAGAACGGCTAAATCAAATCAGATACGTAGTCTGTTTTCAGAAGAAGGCATTATATTTCCGACCGGGCTGTCTTCGCTAAAAAAAGGTCTCCTTGAGCTTATAGAAGACGGAGAGTCAGTGATAACCCCTATCTTGAGAAAGCTGGGTATGATGTATCTTGAACAATTATCCTGTTTACAGGCGTGGATCGGTGAGCTTAACGAAATGATTGACAGGTATTTCAAAGAGAACGATGCCTGTCAACGGTTAGCCACCATTCCCGGTATTGGACCGGTGATCGCCACAGCCATTGTCAGTCGCGTTGGCGATCCTCGTCTGTTTAAAAATGGCCGGCACTTTGCTGCCTGGCTAGGATTAACCCCCAGACAATATTCCAGTGGTGGAAAAACCCGACTCGCTGGCATAACGAAACGGGGTGATGGTTATATCCGTAAGTTGTTGGTTCAGGGCGCCAGAGCCGTGATTTACCATATAAACCGAAGACATGATAACTATGGTGAGTGGATAAAAAAACTGATACAGCGCCGTCCGGTAAATATTGTGGCTATCGCGCTGGCAAATAAGATCGCCAGAATATCGTGGGTGATATTAACGGGTGAAGAAACGTTCAGAGTGACACCGTAATCACAGAGGAATGAAATTTATTTTAGCTGTATTGATCTTGCTAATTGCGCAGGAAAAGTGAGATGGAAGATCGGTCAAACCGACACCGGCAAAACCTGATATATCCGACGACCAGGAATGAATAAAGGTCTGAAGGCCGATAAGGAGCAGGTGTGCACATATCCATCATGGCTCAGCAGAAAATAACCTGCAAACACAGAAGCCGAATGTACGAACGCAGTTATGACCGTCATTCAACGAACTTATCTTGCACATAAGCGGGAGTTCATGTACG
>NZ_MUBJ01000083.1 GCF_002127535.1 Xenorhabdus vietnamensis | reverse complement strand
CCCCATTTAAGCGGCATCAGTGTGCCAAAATGGCAGTGTATTCAACACAGCCATTTAATAACGGGAGCGTCCACCATGAAGATTACAACAGTTGGTATCGATCTGGCAGAAAATGTCTTCCAGATCCACGGTGTTGATGCACAGGGTGAAACCGTGCTCAAAAAACAGCTGTCGCGAGCGAAGATGCTGACGTTTTTCGTCAATCTTCCACCTTGCCTGATTGGTATGGAAGCCTGTGGTGGAGCGCATTATTGGGCACGTAAGCTGCAAGATTTTGGCCACGAAGTCAAATTAATGGCTCCACAGTTTGTTAAACCCTATGTCAAAACCAATAAAAACGATGCCGCAGACGCGGAAGCGATTTGTGAAGCGGTGATACGACCGAATATGCGTTTTGTCCCGGTAAAAACAGAAGAACAGCAAAACATCCTGTCGGTGCATCGCGCACGAGAGGGATTTGTCAAAGCTCGTACAGCGCAGGCCAATGCCATTCGTGGTTTACTGAGCGAATTTGGGATCGTTATCGCCCAGGGGATAAAACAGATTGTAGTACGACTACCAGAGATTCTGGAGGATGCCAGTCATAGCCTGCCAGATACCTTCAGGCAACTGCTCCAGCGGTTGGGGGAACACCTGAAGGAGCTTGATCGTCAGGTGACGGAACTGGAACAGGAAATTCAACACTGGCATCGTGGCAATGCAGACAGCCGAAGATTATCGAAAATACCCGGTATCGGCCCGCTAACAGCCAGTGCCCTGGTGGCATCGGTAGGGGATGCCAGTCACTTCGCTAATGGTCGTCAACTAGCGGCATGGCTGGGTCTGGTCCCCCGGCAACATTCGAGTGGGGGGAAGTCAACCTTGCGGGGGATCAGCAAACGGGGTGACAAGTATTTGCGGACACTGTTGATTCATGGAGCCAGAGCCGTGGTGCGATACGCCAAAGAGAAAACAGAGCGAACAGGGAACTGGCTGAACGCTCTACTGTCAAGACGTAATATCAATGTTGCTGTGGTAGCGCTGGCCAATAAAAATGCCCGAATTGTCTGGGCATTGCTGGCACATGACCGAGAATTCGAGACGGATTATGGCCGCCCGGAACCAAGCAACTAAAATCATCCCGTGCAAATAAGGGAGCCCATTTAAAAACAGTTTCCAAAGGTTGCGCAGGCAATCGAGAAGTGATGGCAAGACAGGTCGGACCGTGATCAGGAAACTCTGGTATCGTGCAAGCGCTCATAGCGCGTCGAAATGATGAGAGCCTGGCCAGCGAATTCCATCAGGGACAGAGGCGACGGCCTCAACTAAAGTCCGGATGTATGGCTGCAATCTTAACCTGGTTCGGGTCATAACAAATGATTGTTTGGCAAACAAGGGGCGTCCATGTATGCA
>NZ_MUBJ01000082.1 GCF_002127535.1 Xenorhabdus vietnamensis | reverse complement strand
TTGCTCCAGTGCGGGCTTCAAAGCCCAAGGATCCATCGGACTACATGAACCTTGCTAAACCCAGTAATTATTTATTCTACACGGGTTTCAAGATACAAGAAGCCATGAGATGAATTGTATACCGGTGGGATTAGATATCGCAAAACACGTCATCCAGTTGCATATGGTTGATTTCCATACAGGTGAGAGGGTGGATAAGCAGATAAAACGGGATGCGTTGCTGACATTTTTTGCTAATCGGGAACCCTGTCTGATTGGTATGGAAGCGTGCGGTGGCGCTCACTATTGGGCACGGGAACTGAGAAAGCTGGGACATGAAGTACGTTTGCTTAAAGCTCGGTTTGTCAGGGCATTTCGGATGGGAAATAAAAACGATGTGCAGGATGCCCGGGCGATTTGGCTGGCCGTTCAGCAACCCGGTAAATCCGTGGCTATCAAAAATGAAGAACAGCAGGCCATTCTGTCATTACACCGGATGCGCTATCAACTCGTCAAATTCAGAACCGCGCAGATCAATTCGTTACATGGTTTACTGCTGAAATTTGGTGAAACCGTACATAAGGGCAGAACCTCGCTGGATAAAGCCATGCCTGAAGTCCTTGAGCGACTAAAGGAAAAACTGGCGCCATTCCTGCTCAATCTGCTTGAAGAGCAATACCACCGTTTGAACGAAATCGATGAACAAATTGAACAGGTGGAAAAACAACTGACGGCGTGGGCAAAGCAGAATGCTGATTGTCAGCGAATTATGAAAATTCCCGGTGTCGGTGTCTTAATTGCGACAGCCGCCATCGCAACGATGGGCGATCCCAGCGCGTTTCGGTCGGGCAGGGAATTTTCGGCCTATTTGGGCCTGGTGCCGAAACAAACGGGAACGGGAGGCCGGGTCAAATTACTGGGCATCAGTAAACGGGGAGATACCTATCTGAGAACCCTGTTTATTCACGGTGCAAGAGTGGCCACCTTACTGACAAAAACACCGCTGCCGTGGGTGACGGAGCTGAAAAAACGCCGTCCGGTCTGTGTGGTGATTGTGGGGATGGCCAATAAGCTGGCTCGTACCGTTTGGGCATTGGTCGCCCATCAGCAGGAATACCAAAAAGATTACGTCAGTGTCAGACCTTACTGAGGTGTTTCACTGATCAACTTTCACTTTTAACGACAAGGATGAATGTAGAAAGATTGCTAAGGCGATAATAATGATGACAAAGACAGGTAAGACCGTGACTGGCTAAACCTGATTTATGCTCTGAGCATAAAGCTCGTTAGGAGAGTGAGGAGCCAGTCAGCGGATTACATCGAGGCCCGCAGCTCTGGCTGTAATAAGGCTGATGTTATGAACTCCCGCTTTTCACGGAGTAAGAGGGGTTCTGTGGTCATTTCTGCAATGACACACGCTAAGCCTTTTCCCTATGACGGAAATCACTTGTTTTCCGTCATATCCTGCCGCTGGAGAAAATTGAGGTATAAACTCCTTATTTTTTACGTGACAAACACTGTCGGAATGAGACA
>NZ_MUBJ01000081.1 GCF_002127535.1 Xenorhabdus vietnamensis | reverse complement strand
TAAAGATATCAGGATGCGCGAAAGCGACACCGCCGACAATTTCTATCATGGAAACAAAGAGAAGGATATCGTGAAACGGGCCATTCGGGACAAGGAGTTTATTAGCCAGTTAACCTTTATGGAAGAGTTCCGTCTTCTCCGAGAAAAACCGGATGAAAACCTGCAAAAGAAACTGAATGATAGATATGGTGAGTCATGGGAAAAGCAGAAAAAAGCCCATGAAGCGAAAGCTATTGCCAAACAAATCCCGGTAGCTCAAAAAATAGAAGCACCTATTTACCCCAACCCCTACCAAACACACGGTAAATCCGGGACAGCATTATTAGAATCAATGTCTGACCACTTCGCTACGCTGGAAAAGAAATATGGTCTAGATCCGGGGTTACTGCACGGTGTTGCAATGACAGAATCAGCGGGGAACCCTAACGCAATGGGTAAACCGACGAAATCCGGTCAGGCGAAGGGGATGTTCCAGTTTATGCCCGGAACGGCCGCCGAGTGGGGATTGAAAGGCAGCGATGTTTTCGACCCGTATAAATCGGCAGAGGCTGCGGCCAAAATGTTGGGAAGTTTGCTGAAAACGCACAATGGAAATCTGAATAAAGCACTTGCTTCATATAATTGGGGTATCGGGAACGTACAAAAAGAAGGCATGGGGAATATGCCAACGGAAACGCGTAATTATATCCCCAGAGTTAGGAAAAACATGGAAAGCGGCGCTGCAATCGCTGAAAAGAACATCAACAGGCAAGAACAGCCATTCCCATCACTCTACGGTCAGAAGAAAGAGAGTGAGTATGAGGAAGTGATCGCCGCGAACATAGCAAAGGCGGTCAGGGAAGCCATTGGTGATAAGCCTTTTCTGGTAGAAATAGCCTTGGTCGATAACAAGACCGGAGAACGGCAAAGATTCCAAGAAAAAACGACAGGGAAAATCACTACCTCAATGAAGTATCCCTCGTAGAAGTACATTTCATCCAGATATCAAACTCTCACCAAACGGCAGTGTCACATGGCTCTGCCGCTTCCTGTTTGCTCTTAATTTATAGCGAATTGTATTGTTGCTTAAATTGCATCATTGATTTGATTTGTTGCATATATTGCAATAATATAGATGTATAAATTATCAGCGATTGAGGTGTAAGTATGAAAATCGATAACAAGGCCATCTTACTGACTCGTCAGCAGATGGACGCCCTACGCCAGATACAGCAGGACGAGTACAGCCGCTCAGAACTGGGAATTAAACCCACACTTCATGAAGTGGCTCGCAAGCTGGTCGACAAGGCTTTATTACAGACAGGAAGATAACAATGGCAAATTACAGCATGTCCGAAATACTGGGATTAGGCCGCTTCAAACGTAAAGCAGTCCACAAAGACACAACCACAACAAAAGCCAACTTTAGTCACCTGTTAGCACGGGCTGATGATGATTCTGGACATTACACTACTGAACCGGCACAGGAACTCGCTACAGATCTCATCACTGAGCAAGACAACCAGCCCGAACCCAT
>NZ_MUBJ01000080.1 GCF_002127535.1 Xenorhabdus vietnamensis | reverse complement strand
GGGGACACAGGTCTGTCGGGAGCCGGATGCGGTAGTTCCGCACGTCCGGTTCTGAGGAGGGGCCCACTCAGGTGACTGAGCGGGTCTACTCACCCAAAAACCCGTATCAAGAAACGCAAAATATTCCCGTCGGATGACTCGGTGAAAAAGGTGATCTGGTTGGCGATTCAAGCAGCGTCTAAAAAATGGACCATGCCTATTCAAGATTGGCGTTTTGCGATGAGTCGTTTTATGATTGAATTTAGTGACCGTCTAGACGGTCACGTTTAATCGAAAATGGCGATTACACAAAATACTAAACAAGGTCATAAAAATGCCATATTATTCAAACAGGGCTTAATGCAACAGAACATTTACTCTGTACCAATTTTGACGTTTGGTGTAACTAAATAATATCCTAAGAAATTAATATCTATATTTTTCAGACTGTTGTCTAGCTTTTTCATTTCTTTCATTTCTATCTCAGGATCGGTGATAACATGAGGAGGATTACAATCACGTTCTCTAATGGTAAGATTAGTTACCTTACCGGTATGAAATTTATGCGCCCAACAGATATTATTGGAATTAGAATTATGAACACTAGAATCTTTTGACCACACCTCTCTAAAGAAATGATATCCGAACGGATTACCAGCTTCACCCGTATTATTATCTGTCCAGTAAAACACAGCCACCCTCCACACAGGATTATCTTTATCTCCTTTTACAGGTTTACCCGTAATTTCAACAAGACCATCATTCTCTATACCTATTTTAAAGGCATTTATATCCTTAACCAAGTGGTTATATTTCCTGTAACCGGGATCCGGTATTTTATCCACACGGATGTTGCATGCATATGCATAGCAGTTATTTTTAGATACTACATCGGCCTTATTCCAAAACTCAGGATTATATTTTCCAATCTGATAGATGGTATTATTACCAGACACAGTCTCACTAGAAATTATGCTCTCAGAGTCAGTGTCGCATCGTTCCTTTCGGTCGTTATCTGAAGTCGGATATTCTACGCTCATAATCACTATACCTATTTTGAATAACACAATAATTAATTAAAAGAAAGGCTAGGCAGCCTCTCTTTACAGCTAAACCTCTGAGGATTGTATTTCCCGCTCCTTGGGGGTAGCTGCTTAATATAATACCTATCAGAGCGTTGAGTGAGTTACCCAATCGCCACTCTCCTCAGAATTACAATGCCTTCTGTTCCTATATACTTTTCTACCGATTTACTTTTCCACTCAGCGCTACTTCCTTTAACCATTGTTAGAGGAGGATGGTTATCTGTACATGACTTCCCTTCAATCAACTTATTAGTTTTTAGAACCAGATCATGGTTGGTATCGTTTCTAAATTTTACTGTTACGGAATGTTCACGAATATCCATAATCATTACCTCAGTGTATTCCTAGGACAAAGTTATGTCATTAACTCTATTTTTATATTTTTTAACACCCTTTAATTTAACTTTAAAATATTTTAATTACCTGATAGTTTCTAACTAATCTTTATAGATATTAAATGAAAAATACTTCAAGTACATTAAAACTATAGCTAAATCATATTAATATGACATAATATCTAAATCTAAGATGACAAGGCATAAAATGAGATGGGCTACAGCTTAGATTTTCGAAAGCGAGTACTG
>NZ_MUBJ01000008.1 GCF_002127535.1 Xenorhabdus vietnamensis | reverse complement strand
CGTCATTAAACGCCGATGCCATTGACCCATCCCAGAGCGGTGTTGCTATCCCCATATTTGTTCTACATCGTGAGTTGACATTTAGTACCAAACTGTCAAGTAATATAAAACAACTCTTATTAAGCTTAGTTCACTTCCCCCTCCTCGTACAAAAATCAATCTAGTTTATTGATTTTAAAATATAAAACCTGAACTGGTTTTTTATTTTCCTAATAACACCCCACTAATTATTTTCTATTGCTTTTCCTATAAATTTCATAACCACTTTTCAATATTCCATTTCGAAAGAGAAATTCTCTGAATTAGTCAATCTATGATGGTCATTTTGTCCGCCGCATAGTTTTTTTTAGACGAATCATCCTTACTTGACAGTTTGGTACTAATTGTCAATTTTTTTCGTTTTCCTTTCTCATGCCAAATCGTCTCAAACCGACCCGCATTACTCGCGGTGTAGCGTACAGTATGACGAATATTTCGGTGGCCTAAATAGTCCTGAATCAGCCGGGTATCGACACCGTTGTCTGCCAGCGCATAACCACAGGCATGTCTCAGCATGTGCGGATTCGCGCTAATCGACAATCTTGCTTTCTGGCTGGTCTGGCGGATAATTTTATAAACCTGCTGGCGTGATATACATTGCCCGTTGCGGGAGAGAAACAGCCAATCCGCGTCTTTATCCGCGAGTTGTTCGTGTTGCCAGGTTTTAGGTAAATAGTTTTGCCGTTCTACCAGCCAGTGACGAATAAGCTGAACCTCGCGTGGAACCATCGGATGAATGGTGGAAAAACCATTTTTCAGGCGCTGAACACGCAGGCTGCGTCCATCCAAATCCACATCAGACAGTTTCAGGCCCAGCAATTCGGATACTCTGAAACCGTGAATAAACCCCATAAACATCATGCAGATATTACGCTCTGCATGTGCATGTTTTCCCAACTCCCTAAGCAGTATTTCTATCTCAGGTTGGGTCAGGTATTTGCGTTTGAGCATGGCATTCATCTCCAGAAAGCGATGAAGAGCCTATTCCATAATAGAAACCTGCTAATGGAAACCTAAGCAGATAGGCTCTTGGAATAGAGTAATAAAACGTATCACCTATTAGTGTTGCTGATTATTTACAGAGTGCAAAATTTGCGTGCAAAAAAGCTTCGTCAGTGATGGTATTTTTGCCGATACTCTTTTGGCGTCACTCCATTGCAACGTTTGAATAATTCCCTGAAATAACGAGTATCTTCATAACCCACCTCATGACTGATTTCTTCAATGGATTTCTGGGATTTTTCCAACCAATGCTTTGCCTGTGACAAACGGAGCTGTTGGATATATTGGATCGGTGTTTTTCCTGTGGCGATCTTGAAGCGACGTTTCATTTGTCGTTCGCAAAGATGAATTTTATTGGCCAAATCAGCAACAGATAAAATTTCAGAGGGGAAAGCGTGCATCCAATCTTGCAGTTTGTGGATCAGAGAATCAGAGTGCTGGCGATAAGGGGCAAAACAAGCGGAATCGAACGAGGTTTGGTGGTCATTTTCATCTAACAGGAATTTTGCACATTGCTCTCTGGCATATTGTCCGTACATTAATTCAACGATATTCAACATACAGCTCCCGCATCCATAAGCACTGGAGATACAGAAGCGGTGGTTATAGCTGATGATTTTTTTGTCGGTATAAAGGGGAATATGAGGGAATAGTTTTTTGAATTCAGGGGAAAAATAAGGATGGATTGTGGCCCCGGTGTTTAATAATCCTGCTTTGGCAAGCATAAATGTGCCTGAGCATATTGAAACAATAGGGATGTGTTTTTCATCCATCGTTTTAAGCCACTCAATGATTTCAGGTGTACAGTGCCGTGGTTCCCACTCAGGGAAACCCAGTGAACCGACCAGAATAATATCGGGTTGTTGCTCGAAATCGAGAGAAGAGTAAAGAGAACCGTGGGTGATGGGATCTGAATCCATAAACAGGTTATCCGTATGATTTGTTTGTTGACTGCCCATTCCCTGATTGGCCGGAGAGATAATGTTGACATGAGGAACCGGGCCGCCAATGGCGTTGGCGGCGATGGTGAGAATTTCAATTGGCATGGCAACTGATGTTACAGATGTATGAGAAAAAACTAAGGCTGTAATAGAGACTTGTTTCATAGTTATATTCTCTTCCTTAAGAACATTTTGTAATGTTGTGTTAATTTCGTTATGAAATTAATTTTAAGGTGAAACAAGCCCCATGTCTTCAATGAATTTCTTTTTTGTATCAACAAAATAGTAACTAAAGTAATAATAAATTTGGTTATTTTATTTTGTTTGTTGCTGCCAAAGTTGTGCATATAGACCTTCTTGCTGCACCAGAGCATCGTGTGAACCTGATTCAGCGATTTTTCCCAGATCTAGCACAAAAATCTTATCGGCATAGCGGATAGTATTCAGCCGATGGGCGATACTAATCACGGTTCGGTTACGGCATATTTCGTCCAGATTGCTCATGATGGCTGCTTCAGATTCATAATCCAGTGCGGAAGTGGCTTCATCAAGGATCAGAATTTTGGGATCATTCAATAATGCTCTTGCCAATGCGATACGTTGTCGTTGTCCGCCAGAAAGGCTGCATCCTTTTTCGCCGACCGGCTGTGCAAATTTATGTGGAAATGAATTGATGAAATCAATTGCACCAGCCAGAGTTGCGGCCTTATAGACTTCTTCATCACTGGCATTGGGTTTGCACAGGCGGATATTGTCCGCAATACTGCCGGAAAACAGAATGCTTTCCTGCAAGACAACGCTCATATTACGGCGCAGTGATACGGGATCGGCAATGGCTAAATCCATGCCATCCACCAATACTTGACCATGTTGCGGCACATACAAGCGCTGCAATAATCGCGTCAATGTGCTTTTGCCGGAACCCGATGGTCCTGTAATGCCAATAAACTCCCCAGCCTTAATATCCAATGACAGGTTTGCCAGCACTTCCGGCGTATCAGGATGATAGCGGAAACGTATATTTCTGAATTCAATCTGGCCTGCCAGCTCAGGTGCTGATGCCAACCCCTGTTTACTGTTTTCCATTGGTTCATCGAGGATATCGCCCACCCGACGCAGAGCGATCAGGGTATGTTGAAAATCTTGCCAGACTTGTGCCAATCGCAGGATGGGCTGGGTAACATGTCCTGCCAGCATATTAAAAGCAATTAATTCACCGGGAGATAAATCGCCATTAAGCACGCCCCGGACTCCCCACCAAAGCAGCAGAGCGGCAACCACCTTTTGGATCAGCTCAATCCCTTGCCCCGCTGCAAGACCGCTTTTCTGGGCGGTAAAACGTCGGATTAACTGCTGGCTCAATACTTTTTGCCATTGTTGTAAAAAACGTTTTTCTGTTGCAGTGGTCTTGATGGTTTCAATACCCGTAACAGATTCGGTCAGGAAGCTGGTGGCATTGGCATCGGCTTCATACTCTTTTTCTACTTTGCTCCGAATAACTGGCCCGACGGCAATCCAGAGCAAAAAATAGAGTACCAGCGAACTGATTACGATACATGTCAGCAGGGAGGAATAATGGAACATCACCCCCAGAAACAGAATGATGAAAATCAGATCAAGCAACAGCATAAGGGTAGAACCAGTCAAAAATTGACGGATCTGTGCCATTTCCCGGACTCTGGCGATAATTTGCCCTGTCTGCCGTTGCTTGAAATAGGGCAGGGGCAATCCCACCAGATGCCGGTACAACCTGCCGGAAAGCTCGGCATTGATTTGACTTGCCATATGCCCGAATACGGTATTGCGCAGAAACCCATACAGAGGTTCAGCCAATGCCAGCGCCAACATTGCCATACCGAGAACATGCAGGCTGGAAATACTCCGCCCAACCAGCACCTTGTCGATGACATTTTCAAATAACAAGGGGGATGCCAGTGCAAAAAGTTGCAGCACAATAGCAAACAAAAAAATGTCCCGTAACTGGTTTTTTTGTCTGAAAATAGAGGGATAAAACCAGCTCAGGCCAAACTTGACTTCCTGCTTGGTCAGGGATTTGTCAGCCACCAGCAATACGCTATATCCATGAAAATCACATTCGTCAGGATTTATTTGCTCATCATGTGTAGATTCAACATGTATAGGTTCAACATGTGTAGAAGGAATCAACGCATGTACTTTGCATTTTCCGGTAGTAGGATCAAACACCGTAAATGCGTCAGGACGGATTTCTGACAATACCCACCAGCGCTGATCCAACTTAATCAACGCTGGCAAAGGCAGTGTGGCTGCCGTATCGGATGTCAGGCGTTCAAATTTACTGTGCAATCCAATGGTATCCGCAGCTTCACGAATCTGTGGATTTGTCAGTGCAAGAGAATCCAGCCCCAGAGCATGGTGCAATTGTGCAACAGAAGCCACTTTATGAAACTGTTTCCCTAAGTGGGCAATACAATCCAGCGCATAATTGCTTATTTCGTTATCGTGTTTTTCGCCGGTATTACTGGTGAAGGAGAAAGTATCAGCCATAATTATTTTTCCCTCAATGCTTCAGATTGATATTCCTGAATCGGGCTGAGCAGATAATCAATCACCCTTCGCTGATCTGTCTTGATTTCCGCAACAATGGACATACCTGCTGTGATTTCGACGGGTTTTCCATCAACCATGATGTTGTTCTGTTTGAGACTGATTTGGGCGGGAAAAACCAGACCCAGCCGTTCATCGTTGGTGGAATCCCGTGAAACGCTGAGTAATTCTCCTTCAATCGTGCCATAGCGGGTATAAGGGAAAGCATCGACTTTGACAGTGACATGCTGACCGGGATGCACAAAACCGACATCTTTGTTCAGGATCTGGATTTCAGCAAGTTGCACATGTTCATCAGGAACAATCACCATTAAATTCTGGGCGGGTTGCAGAACAGCACCGAGAGTATGGACACTTAATTGTTGCACTGTACCGGTCACGGGAGAACGAACAACCTCAAGCTCTTCCCGTTCTTGCATTTTAGAAATTTCCTGTTTTATCACTGCCAGTTGCATCTCTGCCTGTTTTCTTTTTTCAAACCATTCCCGCTCTTTTTGTATTTTGACGCTTTTTAAGCGTTCCTCCAGACTCTTGTATTGAGTCATCAGGATACCGAGTTCTGATTTTTGCTGAGCGATCAGCCTTTCTGCTTCCAGAAATTCCTTTTCTTGCTCCAAATATTCAACTTTGCTGATGACCTGCTTTTGGCTCAATGTCTTGCGGGCCTGCAAACGCAGATTGATATTTTCGCGCAGATTAGTTAATGACCGTATATCGCTACTCCGCGCTTTTTGAGACGTCAGGTTCACTTCCATTTCTGCGTGGATATTGGTGATGATTGCATCGAACTCCTGCTTTTCATGAGAGTAATGAGCCAGAATTTTTTCCTGTTTATCTGTGGATTGCTGCTGGAAAAGCGGCAGAGATTTCGCGTCTTGTTTTCCAAGCAGTGCCTGATAACGGATTTCTTCTTCTATCAGATATTCGCGTTGTTCAAACAAACGGGCAATATCCTGATTGACACCGAGCGTATTGAGTGTAAGCAGTGATGCACCTTTCTCAATGTGTTGACCATTTGTGACATGAATGGCAATCAGGCGGCTCTGTTCATAAGCCTGAATGATTTGGGAGCGACCAGAGGCGATCAAACGTCCGGTTGCGGTTGCTTGTACATCCAATTTCCCCAGACAGGCCCACAGTAAAGCAACCAGAACGCCAATACTCAGGGTTATTGCCGTATAACGGGCAAATGGGGAAGGGGGGCGTTGTGACAATGCCAAGTGTGTCGGTAAAAAATCATAATGATGGGGAGCAGCACGCAACCGTTTGATCCCTTTCCCTTTATGTAAGATAGCCTTAAGCACGTGCAGGCTCCTCCTGTTTTGTTTCTTGTTTTAGCTCTTGCTGCAACTGCCAGAGTTTCCGGTAGTGTTTGCCTTGTTCCAGAAGCTGTCCGTGGCTGCCTTGTTCAATGATTTGCCCTTGGTGCAACACAATGATCCGGTCACACTGGCGTACCGTGGAGAGCCGGTGTGCAATGGTGATGACGGTTCTGCCCTGAGCAATATCAGCCATGTTGGATTGAATAATGGCTTGTGATTCATCATCCAGAGCACTGGTAGCTTCATCAAGGATCAGAATTTTAGGATCTGACAGCAGGGTTCTGGCAATCGCCAGACGTTGTCGCTGACCGCCTGACAAAGATTGCCCCCCTTCGGCGATCACCGTGTCATATCCTATCGGCAATTTGAGAATAAAGTCGTGTGCCCCTGCCAGCTTTGCAGCTTCAATCACTGCGGATAACGGGGCATCAGGGCATGATTGGGACAAATTTTCATACACGGTTTTATTGAATAGAAAGTTTTCTTGCAGAACGATACCGATCTGTTGCCTGATGGATTCGATATTGAAATTTTGCAAAGGAATGCCATCCAGCGTAATAGTGCCGCTTTCTGGGGTATAAAGGCGTAACAGCAAACGGGCCAGAGTGCTTTTTCCAGAACCAGAGGTTCCGACTACACCCACGGTTTCCCCTGCCCGGATATCCAGTGCGAAACGATTAATGGTTGGCGGAAGATCGGGCTGATAGCGAAAGACGACATCGGAGAATGAGATAGCTCCCTGCAACGCAACCTGTTCTTTGCCTGATTGTTGCTCTGTTGGGAGGTTCAGCATATCTCCTAACTTATCAATGGCAATGCGTGAGCGGATAAATTGCCCCCAGAGTTGCACTAATTTAGCCAGAGGTTGTTGGGTATGGCTGACCATCATATTGAAAGCAATCAACTGACCAATGGTCATGTGCAGGGAAAGCACTTCCGAAGCACCCAACCAGATAATGATTGCGCTAGTGACTTTTTGCAGCATCATTACCAGATGGCCGGA
Source organism: Xenorhabdus vietnamensis (assembly GCF_002127535.1). Taxonomy (GTDB): domain Bacteria; phylum Pseudomonadota; class Gammaproteobacteria; order Enterobacterales; family Enterobacteriaceae; genus Xenorhabdus; species Xenorhabdus vietnamensis. The sequence goes on along the minus strand of NZ_MUBJ01000008.1, from coordinate 190,307 downwards.
ACGATTATCCCATTGCTGTACATCATAACTGGTGCTGACCATCTTTTCGGTCTGGCTGTCCCAGCGACGAATAAAGCGGGGTTCAGCAGCCAGGCTTTTCAGTGTCTCGGCACCTGCAACAGTTTCGGTCAGGAAAGAAGTATTGATGGCTGCATGAGTGAATTGTTTTTCTACCGCCTTTTCAATTTTTGGCGTTACCCACCAAGCCAGCAGGGCATAGAAGGGTATGGTAAGCAGGAAGATAAGAGTCAGCATACCGGACAGCAGGCTCATGACATAAATAAATACAAACATGAACAAAACGTCGATACACAGGGTGAACATGGAGCCGGTTAAAAATTCCCGAACCGTTTCCAGCTCCCGTACTCGTGTCACAATTGCGCCCACTTGACGGGATTTAAAAAACAGCAATGGCAGGCCAAACAGGTGGTTAACCAGCTTCAAGCCGAGTTTTATGTCAATCCGGTTGGCGGTGTGGGCATACTGATACTCACGCAATCCCCGCAGAATGACTTCAATTAACCCGGCCGTCACCAGCCCGAAAATCAGCACATCCAATGTAGAAAATGCTTGGTGAACGAGAACCTTGTCCATGACAACTTGCACAACCAAGGGAGAAATAAGTGCCAGAATCTGTAAAACGAAGGAGAATAACATTATCTCCGTAAGGTTTTTCTTTTGCCTGACAAATTCAGGAATGAACCAGTGAATATTAAATTGGCTGCTTTTTTGTTTTATTTTTAGCCACCTGCCGCTCCATAAACTGATAAATTCTTCTTTATTTAAGATCTCTGGGGTATCTTGATTTGGCTTTTGGATTAATACCCTTTGTTCATCATATTTTGCCAGAATGAAAGGTTGTCCGTCATTGTTGAATAAAATGGCAGGCAGTGGAATGTCAGATAACTTCTTCTTTATAGAGTATTTATTTCTGATTTTTATATTGCACTCTTTTTGGAGTTTGTTTAAAACAGAAATATAATCATCACCATAATTTAAGTTTTTATTTGCAGTGGCTGCATGATTCCTATTAGATATCATTATAATTAAATTAATTAATGATATTGTTGTTTTTTCTATTTCATTCATTAAATTAAATCTATTTTAAATAAAAATTGAAACTCTTGATTAAGGAAATAACCTGAAAGCGAGAGAGGTATTTATCTATTAAGTAATTTTAATAAATTTATTAAAAGATATTATCTGTTATCAAAGAGTATATGAGTGTTGGTAATTGGGACAAAATGTAGAGGTTAAACAGACATTTTTCTATTTACATGTTGATTTTAACCAATAAATGGATATATTTTTGTCCAAAGTAGTCGATAAATCTCAGCATAACAGGTAAATCCATGACTGGTAAATCTTAGCCGGTAGATCATCTGATTTATCGCTTTATGCCAAATTGTTTCATAACTTATCGGCTTATAGTTTATCGATGCCATAGTTTATCGATTCATAGTTTACTTGCCATTTTGGCTAAATACGTTTTCAAAATGCCAGATCATTTTGAAAGATAAAGGGAAGCTAAATCACTTTAGCTTACTCAGATAGCTGTAGCAATAAGGTTTAATCATAAATGAAACTATATTCATTATGGCTTCATTTATGATTCAATAATTTTAATTTAATGCAAATTTAACATTAAATTAATATTAATTTAATGTTAAATAAATATTTATTTAATGGATAATTCTATGTCTGAATCTGAAAAATTTGTTCAAACCATCTCAAGTGTTAATTATAACAAAGGCGTATTCTCCCTTTATTTTGTGGGGCAGGAACCTAGTCGAATGGCGAATGGCATGTTGGCAGAAAATGATCAGGAATTACAATTAAAACAAGTTATTCATATGCCGGCTTCTGGTTTTATGTATATGGTTTCCATGGTCAAAAGTATGCTTGAAGATCCAAGAATGGAAGCTGAAATCAATAAATTAATTGCCGCCGGTTTTTTACCTGCTCCAGAAGCAATTGAACCGGAAGAAATTGATCCAGAAACAATTACCCCGGAAACGGCTGAATCAAAAAAACGTTCAAAACGTCATTCTGATACATCAAAATAATATCAGCAAAATTCTATCAGGTAGTTGCTAGTCCATGATGATCAAACATCAATCGGCAACGCTGAGTACGACTGAAATACAGGCCATGATTGGTGGGGTGATGCTGCTTTGTCAACACTCCCCCTTGCATCGGCGCTATTTGGTTGCTGAATGGCAACAGCGCATTTTGCCTTCATTCCAGCTCAATCAGTTTTGCTATTACCAAGATGAACACCAACGCCCAGTTGCTTTTTGTAATTGGGCTTTTTTGTCTGACAGCAGCCGTAAAGCGATTCTTGCCGGTGAGCGGGAAATTTCGCGGGAAGACTGGCGTTCCGGCCAGCATATCTTTTTTCCGGAAATGATCGCGCCTTTCGGACATGCCCGTGAAATTGCCCGCGATCTCCGTCGTCGGGTCTTCGCTGCATGGAAAGGACAAAAAGCCTGCACTGTCAGGGGAACCTTGGATGTTCAAAATGACCGCTGTATCCGTCGGGCACAGTGGTTTATTGTTTAATTTCTGCCCAATATCAGGACTATTTTATGGGAAAATCATCCAACCGGAGTACAGAATATTTCTTTACCGGTAAATACGAAGATGATGACGATGGAAACACAATACATGCCATCGGTGTCGGTGGGGTCATAAATGCTTATGGCGGAAATGACTATATCGTTGTCGGCTCTATTGGTGCGACCGTCAATACAACTTGGGGCCATGACACTATTGTCGGTGCTGCCGGGTATCTGAATGTCAATGATACCGGTGGCGATCTGACGGTAAAAGGGGGAAGTGGTTTCACTTCAATCAATAAAACACAAAGTGGGCCGATAAGATTTGAAGGGATCTCCGGTGGGGTGAAAATCAATCATACCGGTGAAAAAAGCGGTATTTTTTATTCTGGTGCTGCCGGGTATAACAGTATCACCCGCAAAGGCTTGCGGGGCGATATTAGCTTTGATGGTGCCGGGGCGTATAACGAAATCTGGCATGAAACCAATCAGGGCAATTTCTCTTATAAAGGAGCAGGTGGTGGAAACAAGATTGACCGTACATGGTTCGATCGCTATCAAAGCTCCCAGGGCAACATAACCTTTAGTGGTGTTGGTGCAGCAAACATCATCAGCTCACGGGTTGAAAGTGGCAACATTGATTTTAAAGGGGCGGGAGTCGCTAACCAGATTGTCCGTCAGGGCAAAATTGGTAATGTCACGTTGCAGGGCGCAGGGGCTTCTAACATTGTTGAACGTATTCGTCAGACGGATGATGTTTATTCTGAAACCCACGGCGATATTAAGTTCGAAGGCGCCGGTGGTTATAACCGACTGCATTCTGATGTGGCACACGGAAATATCCAGTTCTCTGGTGCGGGTGGTTACAACCACATTACCCGCAAGGGGACAGACAATGGTCACAATAACGAAGGAATGGTCTACACCAAGGCGGAAGAGATTGTTTTAACCCGTGCAACTATGGGCGGTTCGTGGATTGGCGATTCCCATCAGGTCATGGGGCTTAAATCAACACGGGAGACAAACACTTATCTGTTCGCATTTGCTGATGGAAGCCATACCAAAGTCAACAAAGTTAAGCTCCTCAATGATCCGAACACAGGTAAACTGAGATATTATTCAACGTCTTGGTATAAGGAAGGGAATCACTTAAAAGACATTGATAAACAAGATATTTCTGATAATGGTGGTTTTCACGGAACGAATACTGATGGTGCCTATACTCTGTCAAATCTGACGGTAGAGCATCATCAGACCGTTAACATTCATTCGATTCAGGAAAAACTGACAGAAAACGAATGGGTGGATTATGGCAATGGTGTCATGATTAACGCGGCAGATATCACTTTGTCTGATGCCAAAATGGGCGGCTATGCTATTTACCGTGATGGAACCACCGTTGATGTGAAGGCCGTGAAATCCAAACGGATGCCAAACACCTATGTTTATGGTAAGCAACTTGGCGAGTACACTAAGGTAGTGGTGGTTGAGCTGCGGAACGATCCAAAAACAGGGGTGCTGCAATATATCGCCCGCCCTTTGTATAAAGACGGTAACCATACGGCAAATCTGGCGAATGAGGATATCTCGACTTCCAATGATTATCGCTATATGGGAACTGGCAGTTATTCACTGAGTGATCTTCATTACAACGCCAATATAGTACACATATCATCTGGACGTGTTCCCGGCTTACATGAATATAACGAGCAGGAACTGTTCAAAACAACAACTGTCAGTGGCGAAAGTTCTGGTGATATCTACTTTGACGGTGCGGGGGCGGGTAACGTCATTGAATCCAATGTCACCCGCGGCAATGTCATCTTTAAAGGTGCCGGCATTGCTAATGTAATTGAACATAGCTCTGAGTTTGGTCACACAGAATTCGATGGTGCTGGTGGTGCGAACGTCATCATCAAAAAAGGGAAAGAGGGCAATCTTAAGTTCAATGGTGCCGGTATTGCCAACGTACTGCTTCATCAGGGGCTGCGTGGTGATATGGAAGTCAATGCCGGCGGAGCGGCAAACGTATTGGTTCGCGTTGGTGATGGACGCTATCTTGCCCATCTTTTGGCGGTTGGTAATATTTCCATTCATAAAGGCAATGGTGATAGCCGTATCGCTATGGGCGGTGGTTTCAATACCCATACCCAGATTGGCAACGGTGACGCATTCTGGTCTGGTGTTGGTGGTGCTAATGTTCTGACCCAAATGGGGCAAGGCAACGTTTCCTCAATTCTTGTGGGCGGTGCAAATGTCCTGACCAAAATTGGTGAAGGTGATCTCGAATCAGCGATGTTTGGCGGTGCCAATATCATTAGCCATATCAGCGATGATACTGACGCCTCCAAAGCCGACTCTTCAAATACCCGCTCTTCAAATACATCAGCAATCGCACTGGGCGGCACGAATGTCCTGACGAAAAAGGGCAAGGGTGATCTCCTGTCTGTCATGGGTGGTGGAGCTAACGTCCTGACTCATGTAGGTGATGGAAAAACCACCGGTGTTATGTTGGGTGGCGCGAATATCCTGACTAAAGTCGGCAATGGCGATACCACTGGCATTATGTTGGGCCTCGGCAACATTTTGACCCATGTAGGTGATGGGCAAACACTGGGTGTAATGGCAGCAGCAGGTAACATCTTCACCAAAGTCGGTGAGGGTACAACCATTGCGGCAATGGTTGGTGCGGGCAATATTTTCACCCATGTTGGTGATGGAAATGCCTGGGCACTGATGGGTGGGGCAGGAAATATCTTCACCAAAGTCGGCAACGGCGATGCACTGGCATTGATGCTGGCATTTGGCAACGTATACACGCACATTGGTGATGGCATGAGCGTTGCTTTAATGATTGCGAAAGGCAACATAGCCACCAAAGCCGGTAATGGTGAGGCACTTTCCGCCATGATCGGCGAAGGCAATATCTTTACCCAGGTCGGTAATGGTTCTACTTTCGCTGCCATGATCGGTGGGGCAAATATTCTGACTAAAGTCGGCGATGGCCTGACTGCGGCGCTAATGGTGGGTAAAGCCAATATTTATACCCATGCAGGCGAGGGAACCAGCATTGGTTTGTTTGCTGGCACGGCTAACATCATGACAAAAGTAGGTAATGGTACAACGCTGGCTGCGATGTTCGGCGAAGCCAATATCATGACTCATGTCGGTGATGGCTTGACGGGGGTACTGGCATTAGGCAAAGCCAATATCGTGACGAAAGTCGGCAATGATTTCATGGGAGTTGTAGCAGCTTCTGAAGCCAATGTAGTAACTCATGTTGGTGATGGCACTACGGCGGCCTTGCTGGCTGGCAAAGGCAATATTCTGACTAAATCGGGTGATGGAACCACGGTAGGGCTGTTGATTTCAAAAATCGGCAACATCATGACCCATATCGGTGATGGCACAACCGTTGGTTTTGCTAAAGGTGAAGCCAATATTATCACCAAAGTCGGTGATGGTCTGGGCATCAACGCCGCTTGGGGCAAAGCTAACATCATGACGCATTACGGTGATGGTGATCGCTATAATTTTGCCAAAGGTGATGCGAATATTGTTACCAAAGTTGGCGATGGTCAGGAAGTGACCGTTGTTCAAGGACAAGCCAACATCGTGACCCATGTCGGAGATGGTGATGATTACACTGGTGCTTGGGGTAAGGCCAACGTAATTACCAAAGTGGGCAATGGTCGCAACGTCGTACTCGCCAAGGGCGAAGCCAATATCGTGACTCAGGTCGGTGATGGAGATAGTTTCAATGCCTTATGGAGCCAGGGCAATGTGGTCACCAAAGTGGGTGATGGCATACAAGTCACGGCTGCCAAAGGCAAAGAGAATATCACGACCACCGTGGGTAATGGTCTTAGCGTGACTGCTGTTCATGGCGACCTGAATATCAATACCAAAGTCGGTGATGGTGTTTCCGTCAATGTGGCCTGGGGTAAACTCAACGTTAATACCCGTGTGGGTGACGGCCTGAATGTCTCAGTCATGAAAGGCAAGGGCAATGCCAATATCCGAGTGGGTGATGGCTTGAACGTCAACGCCTCTTATGCCCGTGACAACGTGGTAATTCAGGTGGGTAATGGTGATTTCTATAGCCTTGCAGTGGCGGAAAGCAATACCCAGAGCAATAAATTGAATGCGTTGTTCGATAACATCAAGCAGACAGTGCTTGGCAGCACGGGCAGTCAGGGCATCAATTATCTGGTGAATGGCGATGAAGCTAATACATCGGGAACCCATAAAGGACGTGGGGCCATTGATCTGCCGGAGGTTTCCTCTCTGAATGGTTTCAAACTGACAGAAATTGATGAAATCACTTCTGATTTGAAGAACACCCTGAAAGGTTCCGTGACAGGCGTTGATACCCCGGACATGGGTAGCATCGAGAATACACTCGGCAATGAAAAACACCTGAATCCAAATCAGTCACGCAACTTGATTGTTAATGGTGATTTTGAACAAGGATCTGAGGGATGGACATACACCAATGGCATTGAAGCCAGTCATTCAGCCAAGGCATATGGCCTCAGCGCTGAAGGGCATGGCGAGCGTGTCAGTGAGCTTGATGTTCAGGGCAACACACATATCTATCAGGATATTCAGAACTTGACGGCAGGTGAAGAAATTACCGTGAAGTTCGATTTTGCAAGACGTGCTGGCAGCTCAGCCGATAACGGGCTGGAAGTGTGGTGGAATGATGAGGTTGTTTATGCGGCCGCCAATGGCAAAAGCGAATGGCAGAACAAGACATTGACCTTAACTGCCAAGGCTGGCAAAAACAAACTGGGATTTTCTGGAATCGGTTCAAATGATGGCTTGGGCTATGTTCTGGATAATGTCTCTGCAATCTCCCCATTTGATATGTCAGGCACTGCCATTACTGAGCATATGCAGCAGGACAAAGCTGCTCATAACGCTTTGCAGGATAAGGAAAATGCAGAAGTTAATCGTCAACGCTTAGCGCAGGAAAGGGATAAACAGCAGGCAGCCATTTCGGGTACGCAGAAACAACTGGAAAACACGGATCTGGACGCTCTGAATGCTAACGGACAAACCCAGCGTGATGCCATTAATGACGAAGCCAGAGCAGTCACAGAAGAACTGATGGCAAAAACCAAAGGCCTGCAAGCGTTGGATAGCCATGCGACATATAACGGGCAATCAGGTAAGCAGTGGCGCGAACAGTTTGCCGGTGACTTGCTGGAATCAGTTCAAACCCGGTTAGACAGTGCCAAAAAAACAGCTCAGCAGCAATTGGAACATTCACAGCAAGCCTCTTCAGAGCGTTTGGGAGAGGTCAGAAACGCGGCTGCTAAGTCTGAATCGGGTGTCCTTAAAGGCGAGCAAAACCATCAGCAATCTCAGCAGCACATTGAAAAAGCTCGTTCTGACATCGAATTCAGGGAAAAAGAAGCCCTGGCTCGTATGAAACAGGCTGAGCAAGCTGAACATGACGGCAAGTCGGCAGTACAGAAAGCTGAACAGCGTGGTCAAAATGATGTTTCTGTGGCAGAGGTGAAAACTGCGAAAGTACAATCCGATGCAAAAGGCGCAAAACTTGATGATAATTATAAGCCGAACCGCATAAACGCAGCGCATCATGGACAGTCAAATCACGTATCTGGCTCCACGAATGCCGAAGTGCATTCAGCCAACGTTTTTGGAGAGCCAAACAGTAGTCGCGAATCTGAATCCACCGTTGCAACAGACGGCGAATTTAATGTGGAATTGCAATATCTGGATGAAGATCTGAATGAACTCACTAATGCCAAAGAAGCATTGGATCGTTTACAGATCAATGCAGGTGTGCGTTCCCAAAAAATTAATAACCAAAATCGACATCTCGAAAACACGGGAACATCTCTGACACCGGTTCATGCCGAAATCTCAGACGATAACTCAGTCAATAATACAGACAGCAACATTGTCAGTGCGCCTGCTGAACTCGTCCGAAATACCCCTAAAATTTCTGGTTTGGATCTCAGTGGGTTGAAAGCATTGGGAGAAACAGAAGTTCAGCAAGAATCAGTAAATGCTGCTGAAACTGAATCCACCGCCACGATCAGGGCACAGAAAGTAGCTGAGATTTACCGCTGGTTGGATAGCGACAACAATGTGGCGACTGAAAATCACATTCCGGTTCCTGGATTTGAGCAGGTGGATGCAGATATTCCCGATAACCTCAGACAAAAAATGGTGACTTTTGTTGAAGGTTACCTGAACGGAGCGGAAAACAGCGTACCTAAAGATCAGATATCTTCGTTGGCTAAACTGTTTGTTGATGCCACTATCGATTATGACTGGGATAAGCGTGTCGAATTTGTTTCAAGACTGGAAAGCTATGGTTATAGCTTCAAGCCGGTACATGGTGATAAAAGCATTGTGTCATTCTGGTCTGGCAGAAACTTTGAACAATACCGTGACGTACTTGATGCTGCACAGACTGACGGCAAGAAAGTTGTTTACGATATTGATGTAAAAGGTAACTCTTTTGCCATTGCTCTTAATAAAACACTGATGCGCTGGGGCGGTATATACCTCGATTCTGACGTCGCGGAACAGAAAGCTTTACAATCGGCCATTAACGCTTCTGCATACAGCAATACCGGTTTTTGGAGTTCCCTGTATGCCACTGGTTCACGTGGTGATGTGTATGTGATCGCAGAAGGTGGCTTGCGGTTTGGCAACTACTTCTGGAATGTTGAATTGCCGGTATTGCGTCAATTGCAGCGTGAAGGATTGGTGGGAGAAATCCGCCTGCTGGATAAAACAGCCAAGGAATATCAGGGAGTTGCGCTTAAATCCATTGGTCGCAGATTGACAGAAGCCGGTGTTTCTGTGAAAGCCCGTTTTGATTCACTCAGTTTTGCAGAGCAGGAAAGACTGCTGGCATTGGATCCTGACAAATATAGGCCGGATACATTGGTTGATCTGAATGTCAAAACCAGTGCCATTGACAGCCTGCTGAACCAAGCACTGCCATTCTATGGATTGCGTACAGAACGCAATTTGCTGGTGCGTGAATCCGATGATAGAAGCTTTGAAGTCCGCCCGTGGCCGGGCAATAACAGTGATGTCTCCAAGATTATCATTGTGGAAGATCCAGATGATTTGGCTCAAATCAAATCTGTTGAGCGTTTTATCCTTGCCAACTACGAAAATTACGACCAACTGCCTGAATCATTGTATTTGTCAGAAGATCGTATTATTTCCCTTGATCACGGGCGTACCCGCATTATCGCTAAAAAAGTAGAGGGTAGCTGGAACTATAAACCGAAAACTGACCTGATGTCGGTAAGTGAGTTGCAGGAAGCCGCTTACGTTAAGGGCAAAATCCGGGGTGACAGTTATCGTAATGTACTGGAAGCACTCAAAAGCTATGAAAACACCCTGCAAAACAGCGAAGATTATGACCTTGAGGCAGTAGAAAAGCTGACTCATTTGCGTGATCAGGTTAACGGTTATTTGCTGGGACATCCAAATTCAGAACGTATACCTGCACTGAAAAATCTGCTGTCGCAAATCAATGTGCGCATGGAAGAATCGCTGGTACTTGCTGAGCCGACTGTGAACGCAGGCAAGAATAGTTTCAGTGAGTTATATAACAAACTGGGCAATGCCAACCTGAAAGATACTAAGCATCTTTATATTGATGGGCAGGGAGATTTTGTTACCCGTGGTAAATCCAATATTCAGATTGCGACAAAACTAGAAAGTGCAGAAAAAGCCGTTGAACAGGTCAAGGCTGCTGTAACCAAAGAATATGGTCAATCAGTGTCTGATTCGGTCTTTTCAAACTTGACTGCCCTAGAATTGTCGAAAGATGGCAAGGGAATTGATGTCTCCGGCTTGAGAAAAGTACATCAGGCAATTGAACAACAGCTGTCTCCGGTCAGTGCTACCCTGTTTGTCTGGAAACCCAGCGATCACAGCCGGTTGGGACACGCTGCTCTGCAAATCGGGCAAGGACGTGTCCAGATTAGTGCGGAGAATGCTGGTGAATTCAACGAAAAAAATTACGTCAGTTGGTGGCCGAAAGGCAGTAAATCTTCTGATCTTGGTCATATTTTCAATATTGCTTCGGAGGAATACCCAGACTTGCGGATACGCTGGAGTGACCTCAGTCAGCCGGCGGCTCAGAATGAAACACTGGAACAAGATGTTGCTTCTGAGGAAGGAGATCACTTTGGCTTGCATGATGGCACCCGCAAGCTGGAAAAATTCATTGAAAAGATCGAGATAGCCAAAGGCGTTGATGCAAAATTTGAGGATATCAGCGAAGGTTTTGCCATGGCAGCACTGGCTAATCCTCATCTGCTGGAATCTGCTGGCATACCGGAAGCTATTTCCCGGCCATTCATGAAACAGTGGGAAGATGGCAGCATTGATATGCTGGAAGTGGGTAAAAACTTTGCTGAGGCACTGCGCAAGGCAGCCAAACAAACACCTGAGCTGACAGAAAAACGCATCGCCCATGTTATCCGCAAGTTCGCCAAGCATGAGCTGAGCAATATTCAGGATTTCAAGGCCAGTGAGGGCGATCAGGGACGTGTATTCCGCATTAATCTGGCTGGATTGGATGCGGCAGCAATGCAGGTGGAATGGCAGAAAATCAACCAGAACCCAGATGCTCGTTATCAACTTCTGACCGACAACTGCTCAAGCATTGTTGCCAGAGTGCTTAAAGCAGGCGGTGCCGATAAGGTAATTGGTCATACGTGGCGACCAAAATTTGGTGTCTGGACGCCAACCGAGCTGTTCAATTTTGCACAGGCATTGCAGGAAGCGCAGGTTGAAGCAAATCTTCATAAGCCGAATCGGGTTGTAAGTGAAGATCTGGAAGCGCTGGGTCACTCTGATAAAAAAGATAAGGTGCTGGAAAAAATTGCCATTGATAATGATGGTACGCCACCGCGTGACAGAGAGCCATTCAACCCAGTAACTCGCTTCCTTAACGATGAGCTTTACGGCTCCAGAGAAAATCGCCGTAACATAGATGATGGCACTCAGATAATACTGGATGCGGCAGTTGCTGACGGTGCAGTGGACAAGGTCACACTGCGGGGTGAGGCCGGGCGTTTGACTGGTTATTACCATACCGGTTCTTACCATAACGCGGATCAAAAAGATCAGGCTGAACAAGGTCAGGCACAAGAACCGACGAAGAAAGTTGTGCTTTTCATTCACGGTTCCGGTTCATCTGCGGAAGAGCAGGCCAGCACTATTCAAAGCCATTACCAAAAACAGGGTGTGGATATGCTGGCAGTGAACATGCGGGGTTATGGTTCCAGCGATGGTCATCCAAGCGAAAAAGGGCTGTATCAGGATGCCCGTACCATGTTCAACTATCTGGTTAATGATCGTGGTATCAAGCCAGAAAATATCATTATTCATGGCTATTCCATGGGCGGGGCAGTAGCGGCAGATCTTGCCCGTTATGCAGAACGTAAAGGACAGGCCGTTTCCGGTTTGTTGCTCGACAGACCAATGCCAAGCATGACCAAAGCGATTACCGCTCATGAAGTGCCGAATCCAGCGGGTATCACTGGTGTTCTGGCGAAAGCGGTCAATGGTCAGTTTTCGGTTGAGAAAAACTTGCAAGGTATCTCGAAGCAGACGCCAATCATGTTGTTGACCGATAACGAAGGGTTAGGCAAAGAAGGGGAGAAACTGCGTGCCAAACTTGTCGTTGCAGGCTATCAGGTGTCGGGGGAACAAACTTTCTATGGTCATGAAGCCAGCAGCCGGTTGATGAACCAATATGCTGATCAAATCGTCTCAGCACTTTCCGGGCCTCGGAGTGAAAACGGCGGTGTAAAAGCGGGATTGCTGGAAAAAATGTTTTACACCTTGTTTGATGTGAAATCAGGTGGAAAAGAGTTGGATAAATACTCATTCCATTTCACTCAGGGAGAATCACTGCTACAGAATCTTGAAAAACTTGTGCCGGAAATTGGCAATGTGCTCCTGACTAATGGAAATCATGTGGAGTCAAAAGAGTTTCTGGAAGGTGTTTGTTTCGCCTTGTCCGCCCGTTATTTGATTGAAGAGCGGGTACATGGACTGGGTGGGGGTAAAGAATATCTGTCGTGGTTGACGGATGCGGTTAAAGCCTACAATGACAACAGCTTGAATAAAAAGAGTGACATCAATTCGATTGAATCTTCTTTGCTTAATCAGTATCGCCGCCAACATATCGGCCCGGCAATTCAAGATCTGTTATCAATGCAGTATAGCCAAACTCAAAATATGTCCAATTCAGTAGGCCGCGATAAAGCCAATAAAGCTTATGGTGGCAAGCTGAAAGCCAATGGTCTGACGGGAGATAGAATCGACCGCTCTTTGAGCAATGATATCGCTGGTTATGAGTCCGTGATGGAGCAGCTGCGTGATGTGGATAAGACGACATACATGTCCTTTATGTCTGAAGATCACGCAATGGCAGTTGTTGTACATAAAGGTGAAAATCAAACTGTGTGGTCATTCTATGATCCTAACTTTGGTATCAAGTCATTTGATAACTATAAAGACTTCGAACACTTTATGGACTCTTTCCATAAGGGAATGATAACGGGTTATCAATCCAAGTTTGGCTATAAATATGAAGCCAGCATGGAGGCAAATCAAAGTTTCTATGTTAACTACAATACGTTTGAAGATAGTGCTATTACTCATTATGACGGAGTCTGGCAACAGGCGCGTGCAGGTGAACAACAGTATGTATTGCGTGCGCTGAAAGAGCAGGGTAAGACCCTCAAGCTGGGGTCAAATGTAACAGGACGTGTGGTTGATTACAGTGATAATGCCGTAACGTTGGAAGTGACGACGAAGAAAGGTGAGAAAGTTCTGGTTGAAGTTGAAAGTAACAATTTCAAGCAGGCGGCTAACCTTGTGCAGTCGAATATCAATAAAGTCGTTGCTGACTCGAAAAATGGCAAATTCACACTCAGGGCTTCGGCAGAGAATAATGGTGCAGTATCTGCACTGGATAATTTACTGTCAGATAACACTATCAAAAAAACAGATGCAGGGCAGACAGCAACTGATTCGTTTGATGTTAAATCTCAGCCTAATGAAGCAGAGGTACTTAAGGGTATAGAAAGTGATCTGAAACGTTACGGTAAAATGCTGGAACCGCAGGCAGACAGCCCAGGCAAGAAACCAAAGGATATCCGCACAACCGAGGATTTCCTGACGGGTTATAAGCAGGGTTATGCAGAGCAGGTAGTGGACGGTTTCCGTCCAAGCATGGATATCAAGCAACTGGTGGATCTGCTGGCTAAAGGTAGCTGGAGTGCAGAACAAAAAGGTGCTTTGGCTTGGGAGATTGAAAGCCGAGCCTTGAAAATCACGTTCCAGCCGAAAGCTGAAAAATTCAACCGTTTGTTCCGTGATGTCGCTTCAACCGGCGTTTCTGATACCAAGGCGAGTGAACAACTGGCACCACAATTATTATTGTTGAACCTATCAAACGATGGCTTTGGCGGACGTTGTGATCCACTGTCGAAATTGGTTCTTGTTGCGAAACAACTGGAAAACGATGGTCAGGATGGTGTTGCCCGTCAATTACTGGAGAAAATGTATTCAGCCGCCGCCGTGCTCAACAATCCGGATTTGTATTCTGAAACCGAACATGCCAACGCGAATAAATTGTTGGGATCTTTGGCGGCACTCCATGCCAAGAATCCAATGGCGGATACGTTCATCAAAGTGTGGAAAGAAAAACTGGAAGATGCGAAAGCACTGACAGTCGATGGTGTGATTCAGAAAGTCACTGCCGGAAATACGGAAGGTAAACCGGTGTTGCTTGAGTTGGATGGCCCAGACCATGCGATGGCAGCATGGGCGAAAGGCAACGGTGAGAATCGCGTTTATGGCTTCTATGATCCAAATGCGGGGATTGTCGAATTCTCATCAGCGGAAAAATTCGGCGCTTACGTGACTCGTTTCTTCGGTGAATCCGATCTGAATATGGCGCAACACTACAAATTGCCAAAGAATGCGGCAGGGGAAAGTGTCTTCGGGCGTGTGGTGGTGATCGATGGTGATATTTTGGCAACCTATCGTCCAAGATTGGCTGATAAAATCACTATGCGAGGCATGTTGGATCTGCCGGTATTTGATGATACTCCAATCAAGAAACCTGTAGAGCCTGTAGAGATTGATGTGACTGATGTGGTGAAAAAACCATTGGGCGAACCATCAGGTGACAATTTGCCGGAAAGTCATATTCGCGTGAATAACCATGACGTTGATTCTTGGGTAAGTGTTGATGTTAAACAGCAGCCTGAAAATAGCGATAGCCGCTTTAACGGTCAGATTATTATCCAGACGGAAAATGACCCTGTTGCTGCGAAAGCAGCCGCAAGTCTGGCGAGTAAGCACCCTGATTCCAGCGTAATTGTCCAGCTTGATGCGGCTGGTAAACATCGCGTGGTATATGGCGATCCTGCGGCGCTATTCGGTGATCAATCGCAGTCCGGCAAATTACGCTGGCAGATTGTTGGGCATGGACGTGAAGAATCCGCGCAGAATCATACGCGCATGAGCGGTTATAGTGCGCGTGAACTGGCCCTGAGACTGAAACAGTTCAGTACTG
This sequence comes from Xenorhabdus vietnamensis, assembly GCF_002127535.1. GTDB lineage: Bacteria > Pseudomonadota > Gammaproteobacteria > Enterobacterales > Enterobacteriaceae > Xenorhabdus > Xenorhabdus vietnamensis. Next base: position 175,142 of record NZ_MUBJ01000008.1, on the reverse strand, counting down.
ATTTCAAACAGGCTGGCATACCAGACCATATCAGCCTCGTGGGTTGTTCTTTAATCAGCGATGACAACCGAAATGGTTTTGCCCACAGCTTTATTTCGGAACTGGATAAGCAGGGTATCCGTGCCTCAGTATCGGCGCGCAGCAGTGAAGTTGCGGTAGACAGCGTTGGTCGCAAGTACACGAAAGACGCACGGGAACAGTGGGTTCACAAGTTCACCGATAACAAGATCGTATTGGGATGGAATGATAAAGGCGAAGTAGAAAGTCATTCTGAGCGAATCCGCCGTGGTATCTCTGAAAAGGACATCAATTTGTCCCTTGTGGGGCAGAAAGCTGTTGCAGACAATGCAGAAACATCTCATGCACCAAAACCAGATCATGAAAAAAACAATCATGCAAAACATGAAAATAAACCTGTAGTACCAGCGGAATCATCAAACAAGCAACTGAGTTATTCCGGTAATATTCAGGTACAGGCTGGTCATGGGGAATTTACGGTTGTTAACTGGGGAACCACTAATGTGGGGATCAAAATAGGTACAGGCGGTTTTAAATCTCTGGCCTTTGGTGATAACAACGTGATGGTTCACATTGGCGATGGTGACAGCAAGCACAGTGTTGATATTGCTGGCTATCAGGCACTGGAAGGTGCGCAGTTGTTCGTGGGCAACCGGAATATCAGTTTTAATGCAGGACGCAGTAACGATTTGCTCGTTATGCTGGAAAAATCCATCCCGACACCACCACTGGTTAATCCATTTGGTGGTGCAGCCCGTATTTCTGGTGTATTGCAAAACATTGCCGGTTCATTTGACTCACAGGATTGGCTGACAAAACAGGATCAGCAATGGACATTGGAAAGTGCGAAGAAATATGTCAGTGATCTGTCAGGTATCGATTTGACCAGCAGTGTGGACTATAACAGCCTGACTAATCTCGATTCTCAAAATGAGCGTAGCAGCCGTGGCCTGAAAAGCGATCTTGAAAGCACATTGAACAAGAAATACAACCAATGGTTGGGTAGAAATGGCAATACTCCTGAAATGGGCAAAACCAGTCGGGCAGATAAATTCCGTCACGCGAATGAAAAACTGGCCTTCAACTTTGCCGTTGGTGGACAGGGGGCTGACATTCAGGTAACGACTGGTAACTGGAACTTTATGTTCGGTGACAATATCCAGTCTATTCTGGATACCAATCTGGGATCGTTATTTAGTTTGATGACGCAGGAATATACGGATACTGGAATGGCAAAAACCACCTTTACCTTTAGCCCTACGGACTTGCCACGTCAGATCAAGAATAAATTGCTGGGTAAGCTTGCTGGTGTTGGTGAAGATACTACGCTGGCGGATATCTTTGGCGTGGATTATACCCCGCAAGGCGGTATTGTTTCCCGCTCAGGTCAGAGTGTTGATGGCGTTGCTATCCTGAGTGAAATGCTGGAAATCATTGGTGAATTCAGTGGTGATCAACTGAAAGCCTTTACTGATCCGAAGAAATTGCTCGACGGTTTGAAAGCCAGTTTGAACATTGGGAAAGATGGTGTGAAATCTTTTGCTGAAAGCCACGGCCTGAAAGCAAAAGCACCGGATGAAAACCAAAAAGAGCATGTAACCATTACTAAAGAAGACGAACCAGCACAAGAAGGTAAGCCAGCAACGGAAACCGCAGATTCTCAGGCAGATCGCGACTTTGGTTTGACTTCCCTGAATCTGCCAAACCTGTTTGCAACTCTGTTCAATCGGGACAAACAGGCCGAAATGGAATCTCTGGTCACTAACCTGAAAGAAAACCTGACAGCCGACTTGCTGAACATGAAGGATAAGACCTTCGATTTCCTGCGTAACAGCGGTCATCTGCAAGGTGATGGTGATATCCACGTTTCCCTCGGTAACTACAATTTTAATTGGGGTGGTGATGGTAAAGATCTCGGTGCTTATCTGGGAGATAACAACAACTTCTGGGGCGGCCGTGGTGATGACGTCTTCTACTCTGTAGGAACCTCGAATATCTTCTCTGGCGGTGAAGGTAAGGATGTGGGTGTGATGATGGGGCGTGAAAATATGATGTTTGGCGGTGCAGGCAACGATGTTGGTGTATTGGCTGGACGCATTAACTACGCCTATATGGGTGACGGTGATGATCAGGTCTTTGCCTTTGGTGAAGGTGGAGTGATCAACGGCGGTAAGGGGCGCGATTATATCGTGGCTGCTGGTAACTTCAATCGTATTGATGCCGGAGAAGACCAAGATTATGTTGTGACCATCGGCAATAACAATCAGGTTGATTTAGGAAAAGGCAACGATTTTGCCACGGTATTCGGCAACTATAACCAGATCGATGGCAGTGCGGGCAACAACTCCATCAAACTGATGGGTTATCACGCTGTAATCAATGGTGGCACTGGTGACGATCACCTGATTGCTGATGTGGTATCGAAGTTCAGCCAGATTAACGGCGGTGATGGTGATGATCTGCTGATATTGGGCGGATATCAAAACCGCTTCAAGGGTGGCACGGGTGTAAATAGCTTTGTGGTCAGCGGTGATGCCATTGATAACGTAGTCGAAGATATCAAGCAAGGCGACAAGATTGTTTTCAACGATATCAATTGGAAAAACCTGTGGTTCCAACGCAGTGGTTACGATTTGGTTTTGTTGACTCACCGCAACATCAAAGATACTTCGGCACAGGGGCAGTTTGAAGCCATGGGATCGGTAACCTTCAACAATTACTTCAATGGTAATCGTGCGGATATTATCACCCAAAGGGGAGCTAAAGATACGCAGGGTGAGCGTGAATATACGGCACTCTCTGCCAATGCAGTCGATTCTCTGGTACAGGCCATGAGTGGGTTTGCACCTAATATGGGAGACAGTGGTTTTATTGATTCGCTTGATAGCCAAACGAAATCAGCCATTGTGACCGCCTGGTCTGACACCACAAAAGGGAAATCCAAACTGGTTTGACAACTGGAAGGGTTTTTAGTTAGATCTTTTTATTAATGAAGATGGCTCACTATAGTGGGCCATTTTTTTTATTTTTGTTTTAAGTTAGATATTTTTTATTGTATTTCCCCATTATGATTTTTACCAAAATCCATTATAAATTTATTACTAAATCTGCACTATTTCCGGATATCGGGTAACATACGAAAAACTTCAACATATCACCCGAGTAATTTTTAATGTTAAAAAACTTCTTATAGTACTTTATTGTTTATTGAAGAGTTATTAATTAACTAATTCAATATCATTCAAGTAATTCGTATTGGTGAGATCTCTCCCATTAAAAAAACGAATCAGAAGATCGGCCAGTACATCTGGGCGCTCTACCATAACGAGGTGATCCGACTTTTTGATGGTGGTGAATGTTGAGTTTGGAAAAATAGAAGCGCAAGACCTGACATTTTCTGGCGGTGTAATGATGTCATGCTCACCGGTTGTAAATAAAATGGGTTTATTGAAGTTGTCAGCTCTCTCGAATTGCTTCTGATTCAAAAGGCGCATTTGGAGGCTCTCATATCGCTCTCCTTGGTGTCTCGTTGATTCCTGTAGTGTTGTTTTTAAAAGTTTATAGGTTGTATCCCTGCCTAATATGTCAGTACCTGGTGTAAGGCAGAGAATGCTTGAAATGATTTTCTCGATAGATTCCTCATGTTTTCCTTCACTGAGTAATTGCAACGCGGTATTTAATCTATCCTGAATATGAGGTGGCTGAGTTAGTGCTGCACCAATTAATACAGCTTTATTGATTCTCTCAGGCCATCTATAAGCAAACTCCAGAGCTGTGGAGCCACCGTAAGAAATACCAATAAGGTTTATTGTTTGTAAAGAAAGTACATCTAAAATATGTCGGACACATTCGGCAAGAAATGCAAAACTTTCATTGTCTGGAACATCGTCCGCAGATCCGGTTCCCGGTAAATCAACCATGATTAGAGGGCCGTCATCTTTGAGAAGATATTCAAGATGTGGCAAAGAATACATATTTTGAAAACCACCCGCTATGACCAGCTTGGGGACTGCAGTTTTTAATTCTGTGGTTTTGGATATATTAATATCACCAATGACACGAAAAGCATATTTTACGCCACGCCATTCAATTTCTCTCTTATCTTGAGGGGGAAGACGGTGAGTTGAATCAATAAAAGCGGAGAGGGATTCAACATTTCTGAATCTGAGCACGTCACTCCAATCTATTTTCTTTCCTAAATGTTGTTCAATAAAAATCTGTATTTCAACTAAGGAAATGGAATCAGCCCCAAGACTGAAAAAGTCATCTTTAATGCCCATTGATTCTACGAGTAAAACTTCTTTGCATATTTTCAGCACTTCATTTTCAGTGTCATTTGGTTTGCGAATTTCTAGTGATGATGTCGTCATATTGATTACCTATTATCATTTGATTTTTTATTGATTGCTAAGCTTTTAAATTAGCCTTAAAAGTATTAGCCAAAATTATTCTTGATCAAAATGTAATCCATTGCAACTATCACTATCGTTATTAATGGTATGGCGTAGATACTGGCGGATATCGGTATCCAACCGATATCCACTGGAAAAATAGAGTGATCTCAGTAAGTTTTAATGTTAACTATACCCTATAAATTTCAATAAAATATTAGATGAAGAGGGACGAATCTTCAGGAGAATAGGCAAAGAGTGAATGCTCTCAGTCAATAAAGCTGCAACTTGCAAGACGGCAGGTATATAGGGATGTATGAAATAATTTTGAATCATGCATTACATCAATAACCATCCAGAAAACCAGAATGATTAATATTTATAATGTAATTCGTATGTTAATAGATGATTAATTGATTTGGGTTATTGTTGGAAATTTATGGTATTTATTAATAGTTTAATAACATCTTGAATTCACATAATAAGGGGCATCTTTAGTATAAATGCCAGAACAAATAAAGAGTGGTAATGTATATTATTTATGTGATGATTTAATGGGTGCTATTAACCTATGAAATATCTTCAATTCTTGGTAATCAGATGTTGACGGCCTTAGAGTTAGCATTGGTAAATAATAGACAAGTGAAGTTAGTAACACATGTACATGAAGGAACAACTTATATAGACAGAGTAGGATTAACCGGAGAATAAAATATAATAAAATTATTTAGAAATAACCCCCCATAATTCAGGGGGGATTATTTTGTTAGAATTGACAAACAAGAGCTGTATCAAGACAGTTGCGTTGGTAATCATCCCAAAAACCTGGAGGATAACCCGCGATATCACTTTCTAACAACATTGGTTTATGCCATGAAAATTGTTTTAAACCTGCTTCATTTATTGCATCTGCATACTGTTCACGGCTCCAACGATACATTGTGAAAGGACTCGGAGGGGTAGTAAGAAATTCGGCTTTTAAAAGGGTTGTGTCTTTCACAGGTTCTTCACTCAGAATCTTTATTTGATAGTTTTCATAGTTCCCTTTTGCTAATCGATAATCAGGTTCATATGTATAAGCTATAAGCTTACCGGAAGGCTTAAGGTGCTCCGCAACTACACGAAACATTGCTTTAAGATCTTCAAGTGATTCCGCATGGCAGAATAACCAGGCTGCAACTATCAGATCAAATTTCCCAAATGATTCCATCTCACAAACATTTCTTAAATGAAATTCTATACCATCGTTGTATTGTTGCGATTTATTTCTGGCAATTTCTATCATTTTATCTGATATATCGACACCAACAACTTTTGAAGCACCACGATTCTTGAATTCCCGACTAAACAGGCCATACCCACATGCTAAATCTAACACTGATTTCCCTTGTATATCTCCGGCTAGATTGAGGATTGTTCTAATTTCTACCTCAATATGAGGAGTTGAATCTGAAAAGCTCTCGTAAAGATGTGCAATAGGATTATATAAGATATTATCTTTCATCATTCTTTATCCTTAATTAAAGTCAAGATGTTCTGTTTATCTATAGGATATATTATTTAGTATTAGCGTAATATTTGCTGATTATTTTTTCTTTGCATATATTAAGATGTAAGTAGTGAATTAGATATAATTATTTTTATATTGGTCATGCTTTTTGGCTAAGTATAAGAAATAAAGATGAGATTATTTTTAGGAAGAATTAATTTATTTATAATAATATTGAGTATGTTTTGTTTTTATTAACCCACATTTAAGTGGGTTGATAGAAAAATTATTTTTTTTCTAAAAAGCGATGAATTGCCCTGAGTACAGCTTCAGGTTTTTCTGCGTGAACCCAATGCCCGCAACCTGCTACAACCCAGGCTATTGCTTGTGGAAATTGGCTGACAATATCTTCTCGGTATTCTTCAGTAATATAATCTGAATTTCCACCACGGATAAACAAGGCAGGTTTGTGCCATGCCGGAATAGTTTCCCAACCGATAATCTTTTCGTACTCGTTTTGCAAAACAGGCAGGTTGAATTTCCACTCTCCTTGTCGGAATGATTTCAGTAAAAATTGAATAACACCTTCTTCCCGAATATCTTGATGCATAATGTTTGTCGCTGCTTGCCGGGTTTGTACACCGGCTGCCGTGACTTTGTGGAGTGCTGCAAAAATGCTGTTATGGCGGCGAACCGGGTAAGTAACGGGAGCCATATCAATCACCACGATTTTCTCGATGCGTTCTGGTGCAACGGCTGTCATGGTCATGGCAATTTTGCCTCCCATGGAATGACCAATAATGATGGCTTTGGATACATTCAGTTCATCAAGGAGCGTCAGGACATCCTGTGCCATATCACGATAATCCATGTTTTCCATACGTGATGAAATACCGTGATTACGTACATCGATTTGAATCACCGGATAATGTTGTTGTAAATCACGCCCCAATACTCCCAGATTGTTTAAATCTCCAAAAAGTCCATGAATCAAGACAATAGGAATTGAAGATTGCGGATTTTCTGGGGTATGAAAATGATAATTTAATTGACTATTTGACTTCATGATTTGCCTGAATTTAATACCATTTATACAATGTTTAATATTGAGATGCTTAATATCATGACACGTGAACAGTGACAAATTCAATGGGACTAAAATGGCATGAAATATTTGTAACTGATTGATTTATTATAGAGGACAGTCGCTTTTCTAATGATTCTAAATTTTTAAAAAAATCACTTTAAGTTATTGAAAGTTTAATTGTTTTGTTTTTGAGTATTATATCTTATAATCCCAAGATAATTTTTTCATTAAGAACAGTACTGGATAGAAATGAAAACGATAGAAGTTGATGAAGACCTTTACCGCTTTATTGCAAGCCAAACTCTGCATATCGGTGAAAGTGCATCTGATATTTTACGGCGCATACTGAAATTGGACGCCGGGCAGCCAGTACAAATTACAGAGCCTGCCAACGATCCTTCACCTGTTGTTAAAGTCCCGGTTGCCCGTTCCCGTGATGCTGTCCGCGTTATTCGTGAATTATTGCTTTCTGATGAGTATGCTGAAAAGAAAAAATCTGTTGAACGCTTTATGCTGATCTTATCTACATTATATAGTTTGGACAGCGAGAGTTTTTCCAGAACAACAGAAGCGATGCATGGCCGTACCCGTACCTATTTCGCGGGTGATGAACATACTTTATTGGCCAGCGGCAAGCAAACTAAGCCACGTCATATCCCCGGTACTCCTTTTTGGGTGATCACTAATACCAATACTGACCGTAAACGCAGCATGATTGAACATGTTATGCAGGATATGAAGTTTCCGGCAAATTTGATTGAGAAAGTGTGTGGCACTATTTAATTTCGTTAACTCAGCGAAATTCTTAATTTGGCGAAATTCAGCTAATTGCCTTACAAATCTAATCGTTTGACTTATTTATACAGTGCTGGCTTATTGCCAGTGCTGCCGCTCAGGAGAAATAATAAAGTGGCAATTCATCCAAGAGCAGGGCAGCTCGCCCAGCAGCATGATTTAATCAATGTTGCCCAACTCACTTCACAGTATTACACCTTACAACCACATCCTGAAAATCCAGCACATAAGGTCAAATTTGGCACTTCTGGTCATCGTGGCAGTTCTGGACGCAATAGTTTCAACGAATCGCATATTCTGGCTATTTCTCAGGCCATTGTGGAAGTTCGTGCGCAACATGGCATTACTGGGCCATGCTATGTGGGTAAAGATACCCATGCACTTTCAGAAGCGGCATTTATCTCTGTATTGGAGGTATTAACGGCGAATGGCGTGGATGTGATTGTGCAGGAGAATAATGGATTCACACCGACTCCTGTCATTTCTCATGCCATCTTATGCCACAATCGTCAGGGAAAAAGTCTGGCAGATGGGATAGTGATCACTCCATCCCATAATCCGCCAGAAGATGGCGGCATTAAATATAATCCCCCTAATGGCGGGCCTGCCGATACCGATCTGACTGCAATTATTGAACAGCGCGCCAATGAATTACTGGCAAACGATCTCAACGGAATCAAGCGACAGCCTTATGAATTGGCATTAAAAAGTGAATGCCTGCATCCTCAAGATTTGATTGATCCTTATGTTACTACACTGGGTGAAGTTGTGGATATGGCTGCGATCCAGCAAGCCGGTTTGAAAATTGGTATTGATCCGCTGGGCGGTTCCGGGATTGCCTATTGGCAGCGGATTGGGGAATATTACAATCTCGATCTGACACTGGTTAATGATAAGGTCGATCAAACATTCCGTTTTATGACACTGGATCATGACGGTGTGATCCGCATGGATTGTTCATCTCGTTGGGCAATGGCGGGGTTGCTGGAACTGCGCGGTAAATTTGATTTGGCTTTTGCCAATGATCCTGATTATGACCGCCACGGCATTATTACACCGACTGGTTTGATGAACCCTAACCACTATTTGGCAACGGCTGTGGATTATCTATTCCGCCACCGTCCTCAATGGCCTGAAAATATCGCAGTGGGTAAAACACTGGTTTCCAGTGCCATGATTGATCGTGTTGTCGCTGATTTGGGATGCGAATTAGTGGAAGTTCCTGTCGGTTTTAAATGGTTTGTGGATGGGTTATATAAAGGTGAGCTGGGCTTTGGTGGAGAAGAAAGTGCTGGTGCATCTTTCCTGCGTTTTGATGGCACTCCGTGGTCAACCGATAAAGATGGCATCATCCTTTGCTTGCTGGCTGCTGAAATGACCGCAATTACCGGTGAGAACCCACAGCAACGTTATGACAAACTGGCAGCCAGATTTGGCACGCCAAGCTATAGTCGCATTCAGGCTCCGGCTACTCATCAGCAAAAAGCATTGCTGTCCAAACTGTCACCAGAAATGGTCAAGGCCAATGTATTGGCCGGCGATCCGATTACCGCTCGCCTGACAACCGCATCGGGCAATGGTGCTTCCATTGGTGGTTTGAAAGTGATGAGCGACAACGGTTGGTTTGCTGCCCGTCCTTCTGGTACAGAAGAAGCCTATAAAATCTATTGCGAAAGTTTCCTCGGTGCGGAGCATCGGGAAAAGATTGAGCAAGAGGCACTGGAAATCGTCAATCAGGTATTTGCTGCCGGTTGATTGTTTATTTCTGACTATAAAAATAAAAGCCGTAGCGGATGCTGCGGCTTTTTTGTGACCCATCCTAAAGCCAGCCATTGGTACTGCAAGTTCGAATCTATTGGGTATACATCAAAAAATAATTCATCCTTTATTCTCATCCCTATTTTTATTGATAAAAGGATGAGGTAAGAATGTTTATTCCCCTATTTAATCGATGTTTTCATTTTTATTAAAAGCTAAAGGATTGATTTTATCTTTCATTAAAAAGGTTTGGTTATGAGATCTGACTTTTGGAGAAAGATTTACCTTATTTTATGCTGTGGGTTACTGGTTTTATTACTTACACATTGTGCCCCAAACAAAACTGATTTATTGAAAACTCAGGAGAAAGTGATGGTACATAGCTTAGATCAGATATCAGATAGTCAACACATTTATCTCCGTCGTGCAGGAATTGCCGATTTTGAGTCCGACGTTTCTCAAGCTTCCGCGCACTGGGTTGATAGACAAACGTTATTATGGTCAGGTGGGGCAGATAAACCTATTGTTCGCCTATATTACAATCACAATAATAAAGTGGAGGCCAATGACCAAGGCTATTTCACTGATAATTATCTGACACTCATCCCAACGACGTTAAGTCAGGAAACAGCAAAAGAATTCCCTTATCTGGCAAAGTGGGCGGCTTTCCGCTTGCCTGAAAATGCAGATATAGATCGACTGTTGACTGGGGACTTGGTGGTCTTGTCGGCCAATGAGCAAGGTATATTGCTGTCGGCAACCCAAGTACAAACGGCTGGTGTGCTGGATGATCGTTTTTCTGACACTGCGGATAAATTGGAATATGGGGTGCGGATAAATAATAAGGATGTGATTTTCCGGTTGTGGGCACCCACGGCAAAAAAGGTTGGTTTGGTCATCTATGATCAAAATAAACAGGCTATCGCCAATCATGCAATGCAACGTGATACAGCGAGTGGTTCTTGGTCATGGCAAGGTAGCAAGGAGTTGATTGGCACTTATTATCGCTATGATTTACAGGTCTACCATCCGCAATCCCGCAATGTAGAACGCTATGAGGTTACTGATCCTTATTCTTACAGCCTGTCTACTAATTCGGAATACAGTCAGGTCGTCAATCTGGATGATGAATCCCTGAAGCCACTAAACTGGAATAATCTGTTGGCGCCGCATTCACAAAATACACCGACGGATATTGCACGCATGACCATCTATGAAGCGCATATCCGCGATCTTTCCGTTGCAGACAATACGATACCAAAAGCCTGGCGTGGTAAGTATCTGGCGTTGACTGACAATAGCAGCGATATGTTCAAGCATCTTAAGTCATTGAGTCAGGCGGGAATGACTCATATGGAATTGCTGCCAGTGTTCGATATTGCTTCTGTTAATGAATTTAGCCATCAAGTGGCTGATCTTGAAGATTCTTTTAGTCGTTTGTGCCAAATTAATCCGATGGTGAAAAATAGCTGTTTTGCGGATTATTGTCATAGTTCATTGACCGTGCGGGAGGTTTTGCAGCAATTGCGGCGTGATGACAATATCAATAATCCTCAAGTGCAAGAATTAAATACGATGGTGGCAAAAACGGATTCTTATAACTGGGGTTACGATCCGTTTCACTATTCAGTGCCGGAAGGTTCTTATGCTACCAATCCAGAAGGCTCCGGTCGTATAAAAGAGTTTCGTGCCATGGTACAGGCCATTAAACAGCAATTGGGCATGAATGTGATCATGGATGTTGCTTATAACCATACTAATGCTGCAGGCCCGACATCTAGGACGTCGGTGTTGGATAAGATCGTGCCTTGGTATTACCACCGCTTGGATGAAATAACAGGCAAGGTTGAAAATAATACTTGTTGTTCTGACACTGCGCCGGAACGTCGCATGTTTGCCAAATTGATCGAAGATTCACTAGTTACGTGGGTTAAAGATTATAAGATAGATGCGTTTCGGTTCGATTTAATGGGTTATCACCCCAAAGCACAGATTATATCGGCACTGGAGAAAGTACGGGCTATTAATCCATCGATCTACTTTTTCGGGGAGGGATGGAATTCCGGGCAGGATGATCGATTTGAAACTGCTTCACAGAAAAATCTCAAAGGAAGTGGCATTGGTACTTTCTCTGACAGGCTACGGGATGCGGTGCGTGGCGGAGGGCCATTTGATATAGCCGATAGTATTCGCAGTAATCAGGGGGTAGGTAATGGTGCTGAAATATTGCCTAATGAAATTTCCAGACTAGATGCGGATAACGTTCGTCATTTATGGGATTTGGTTCGTCTTGGCATGGCTGGCAATTTGGCTGATTTTGTCATGATAGATAAAAACGGGGCAGTGAAAACAGGCAGAGAAATTGATTATAAAGGTACTGCTGCGGGTTATGCATCAGATCCGATTGAGGTGCTGAATTATGTATCCAAGCACGATAATCAAACATTGTGGGACATTATCAGCTACAAAGCGGCCCATGAGGCGGATCTGATGACGAGGGTTCGTATGCAGGCGATCTCGCTTTCTACGATATTTCTTGGGCAAGGCTTGGCTTTCGATCAACATGGCTCAGAATTATTGCGTTCAAAATCATTTACCCGTGATTCTTATGATGCTGGCGATTGGTTTAATCGTGTTAGTTATAGTTATAAAGACAATAATTATGATGTGGGGCTGCCTGAACGGGGTAATGATGGCAAGAATTATCCATTGATTCATCGGGTGAAAAATCGAGTGGAAAAGCCAGGCCAAAATGAATTATTACAGATGATGGCGTTTTATCAGGAGCTATTGCGGTTACGTCAATTTTCACCACTGATGACTCTTGGTGATGGCGCGGCTGTCAGGCAACGTATTGATTTTTTGAATGTTGGCCCCCATCAACAAATGGGTTTATTGGTAATGACGATTGATGATGGCAATACGACCTCGCGTGATCGTGATTGGCGGTTTGATGGTCTGGTCGTTGTCATTAATGCTGCGCCTTGGTCTGTGACTGTCAAAGATCTTAATATCAATGGGTTGAAATTAAATGATATTCAGCGTGAATTGGGTGAGGCATCTTTGGCTGCGGGGGTTCAAATAACAGAAAATGGCGTGGTAACCATGCCTGCATGGTCAGTAGCCGTATTGGTTCTGCCACAAGAAGGGATTCGTGGAACAGGTTTGCCTGTTCGCAGGAAATAGCGAAATCAGGCAAACTGTTTGATTACCCTGAGCTGGGATATTTAATTTACTCATCAGACATAAACCGATAACCGATTCCTGTTTCTGTCAGTAAATGCTTAGGACGAGCGGGGTCGGTTTCTAGTTTTTGTCGCAGATGTCCCATATAAATTCTCAGGTAATGACTATGTTCGACGTAATTTGGCCCCCAGACATGGTTGAGTAAATAGCGTTGCGTCAGCACCTTGCCACGGTTAGCCAGCAATTCAGTCAGTAGACGATATTCTATTGGTGTTAAATGAATTGGTATTAAATGAAGCTCATCGTGGCCTTTCAAAACTCGACGGTTGATCAAATCTACTTGGATATCTGAAAAATATATCACGGGATCAGATTGATTAGCTTTGGATGTGCGGCGTAGTGCAACACGAACTCTGGCGATCAGTTCGTTGATGCCAAAAGGTTTACTGAGATAATCATCAGCACCATAATCCAATGCCGTAACTTTATCTTTTTCACTGTCACGGGCAGACAGTACGATGATAGGAATATCGCTCCATTGGCGAATATCTCGGATCAAATCAATTCCGTTACCATCGGGTAATCCCAGATCAAGGATCAATAAATCAGGTTTACGGGTTGCGGCTTCAATTAAACCTCGTTTTAATGTATCACATTCAAAAATCTGCCAATTTTCACCTTCCAATGCCAGCCGGACAAAACGTCGGATCTCTTTTTCGTCTTCAATAATTAAGATTTTACTGTCTTTGATCGTACTGATATTGGCTGTATTCACGTTAACGATGCTCACATGTCCTCGAGAATATTTTCAATTTTTGGTGGATCTTCCAACGGTAGAAGAAAATGAAAACTAGCTCCACCTTTTTTATTGTTAGCAGCCCAAATTTTTCCACCGTGGATTTCAATAATGGATCGGCAGATTGCCAAACCTAGCCCGACACCGGATATGGCTGATTCTTTGCTGGCGCGGGAGAATTTATTAAAAATAAGTTTTTCTTGCCCTGATAGGATTCCTGTTCCCGCATCCCAGACTTCAATATGCAACTGTTTTTGAGCGTTTTTTTTCTCGATTGTGGCTTGTATGCCCAAGGGAGTCTGTTCAGTAGTGTATTTAATAGCGTTTTCGAGCAGATTGATAAAAACACGCTCCAGCAACGTGGCATCACAATGCAGTAATAAATCGTTGGGCAAGGAAAGTTCTACTGTGTAGCGATTAAGAGTGTATTCCAGAGAACGCAGGGCACTACCAACAATTTCTTCCAGTGAATGCCATTTGGGGTTGAGTTGAATGCCGCCTGATTGAAGTCGAGCCATATCAAGCAGGTTATTGACCAGTCGCGAAGTACTGAGGATTTGCTGGCGAATTTGGCTAACCTTTTGAATATGTGGTGAGTTTTCTATAGATAAATCCATCAACAGTATTTCTGATTGCCCAAATAGTATGGTTAATGGAGTACGTAAATCGTGGGATAGAGCTGCCAGCAATGAATTACGCAGTTGCTCCCGTTCAGTTTCTAACTTAGCGGATTCTGCACTGCGGGTAAGGTATAAACGTTCCAGTGCGTTGGCTATGAGTCCTGTAAAGGTTTGTAATAACCGTTGTTGTTCCGGTACCAGTAATTGGCGCAGGTTAGGGGATTCAATGGCGAGGACGGCAAACACCTGCGAGGGCGTGGCGATGGGCAATAATTGATAAGGTACTCCCGGTAATGTATCAGTTCCTGCTCCGGCGGATTGTTTTTTATCAAAACACCATTTGGCGATCGCTTCGTCAATTTGCATCTGACCACCATTGTTGGTCTTCACTTGATATAAGTGATGATGGCTATCTGGCAGCAGTAACCCCGTTTTTGCCTGAAAGCTGTTGGATAGAAAGTGATAGCTAATACGGGCTATATCTTCTTCGTTCAGAGCCTTACTCAGTTCACGGGTTATTTCATATAGATGCCGTGTTCGTTGCTCGCGGTAACGGGCTACTCTGGCCTGATAACGTATACTTGCGGTGAGATTTCCGACAACCGCCCCGACAATCAACATTACGGTCAGTGTGAGCAAATATTGCATATCTTTGACTGCCAATGACCAGTGTGGCTGGACAAAGAAAATGTCGAAACAGATGACATTGATGAAAGCAGCAAAAACGGATGGCCAACGACCATAAAACAGGGCGATGATGACAACACCGAGCAGATAGAGTGTCACCAGGTTGGCTTTATCGAGGGTTAGTAAAAAAGCCCGAGAAAAAAGCGTAATGAGGGCACAGAGCGCAATGGCCATTAAAAAACCCTGAACCGGGGTTCGCCATTTATCATTAAATGTTCGGCTATCTTGTGGCTCTTTGTACCCGTGTTTTTTATCTTCCAATGCAACAATTATCAAATCTAAATCAGGGCCGAGTTTTCCCAGTCGTTCTGCAAAATCGCGGTACCATTTAAAACCAAAGAAATTGGAATGTGAATTGTGATAGCGACCAATCAGGATTTTTCCCAGGTTATGCTCTCTGGCATAGTGCAGGATGGCTTTTTCTTCATGGGAATCGGAAAGGGTTGCGGTTTCAGCTCCCAGATCTTGTGCCAGTTTCAAGGCTTGTAAAATAGTGTGTCGTTTGCTTTCTGGCAATTGGTGTAGCCTGGGCGTTTCAACGTAAACGGCATGCCAGACACAATTGAGTTTAGCTGCCAAGCGAGCTGCTTTCCTAATCAGTTTTTCATTGCCTGCGCTGTAGCCAATACACAGCAACAAATTCTCTCGCGTATGCCATACGGGTTCTCTTCCTTGGGTATCACGAAAAGCACGCATTTGATCATCCACGCGATCTGCTGTGCGACGCAATGCCAATTCACGCAGGGCGATCAGGTTCCCTTTACGGAAAAAATGTTCAATGGCACGTTCAGCCTGACTTGAAATATAAACCTTGCCATCATTGAGTCGCTGACGCAGATCATCAGGAGGTAAATCAACCAGAACAACGTCATCGGCCTGATCAAATATATGGTCGGGAATCGTTTCCCGAACACGAATACCGGTAATGCCACCAACAACATCATTCAGACTTTCTAAGTGCTGTACGTTGATAGTAGTCAGGACATCAATACCGGCTTCCAGTAATTCTTCTACATCTTGCCAGCGTTTCGGATGGCGGCAACCTTTAGGATTACTGAATGCCAGTTCGTCCATCAAAATAATGGCTGGATGGCGGGCAAGGGCGGCATCAATATCAAATGCCGCCATCCTGCGCTGACGAGAGCGGAAATATTTTGGGGGTAGTTGGGGCAAGCCTTTCAGCAGAGCCGCAGTTTCTTGTCGATCATGGGTTTCAACAATGCCGACAATGACATCTAACCCTTGTGCCAGCAACCGTTGAGCTTCTTGCAGCATGGAGTAAGTTTTGCCAACACCTGCACAAGCACCGAAAAATATTTTTAATTTACCGCGTGGTTTTTCGTTTGCTAGTATCAGCAAGTCATCAGGATCGGGGCGTTGTGGTTCATTGTGCTCCATATCTTATCTGCCTTTTGGGTCTAGATTATCCAATGCCAGATTCAGTTCCAATACATTTACTATAGGTCTTCCCATATATTCCAGCAGGGGATATTGAATGTGCTGCTGAATGAGTTTATGAATGGCTTCAAGCGATAAGTGACGGGCCACTGCCACACGTTGAGCCTGAAATTCAGCTGCTTCAGGAGATATATGGGGATCGAGCCCACTACCGGATGCCAGAATTAAATCAACCGGGATCGGATATTTTGGGAAATGATTAAATGAACTTATTCGGATAATGTTTTGGTGTATTTTGTCTTTCAGTTCGGGGTTGATCACAGCGAGATTGCTACCTCCTGATGATAGAGCGTTATATGGTTTCCCAGCTGTCATGGAAGGACGCCCATGAAAATAGATAGATTTGGTAAAATTTTGACCAATTAATTCAGAGCCAACGAATTTGCCGTTCTGCTCGATTAGCGATCCTTTGGCTTGATGGGGAAATAAGAACTCTGATATTCCCGTTACCAATAATGGATAGGCTATCCCTGTGATTAAGCTAAGAAATACCAACAGAACAATGGAGGAACGTAACCAGTTCATTTTTCATCACCTGTTAAAAAATTAAGGCAGTAAGCAACATATCAATGAGCTTGATGCCGGCAAAAGGCACAAGCAAACCACTAAGGCCATATATCCATAGGTTTCGTCGCAAGAGCAGTAATGCGTTCATTGGGCGGTAACTGACGCCTTTCAGCGCCAATGGCAGTAGAAAAATTATGATTATCGCATTGAAGATAACAGCAGAAAGCACCGCTGATTCCGGAGAATGAAGGCGCATGATGTTTAATGCATTCAGTTGTGGATATGTAACTGAAAAAGCAGCGGGAATGATGGCAAAATATTTAGCAATATCATTGGCAATGCTGAATGTAGTCAAAGCACCGCGGGTCATTAACATCTGCTTGCCGATATGTACAACCTCAATCAACTTGGTAGGATTGGAATCCAGGTCAACCATATTGCCTGCCTCTTTCGCCGCTTGTGTCCCTGAATTCATGGCAACGGCAACATCTGCTTGTGCCAGTGCCGGTGCATCGTTTGTACCATCACCGGTCATGGCAACCAGACGCCCTTCGGACTGATATTGGCGGATCAGGGCGAGTTTTGCTTCAGGAGTGGCTTCTGCCAAAAAGTCATCAACGCCTGCTTCGGCTGCAATTGCAGCGGCAGTTAGATGATTGTCTCCCGTGATCATGACGGTTTTGATCCCCATCTTGCGCATTTCACTGAAGCGTTCTTTAATCCCCCCCTTCACAATATCTTTCAAGGCAACAACTCCCAAGACCTGCTGGTTTTCAGCAACGACCAACGGTGTCCCCCCTTTATGCGCGACTTGTTGTACTAATTTGTCAATAACATCAGGAAAATGACTGTGGTTGACTTCAATATAGCGACGAATAGCATCGACAGCGCCTTTGCGGATCATGCGATTACCGATATTGATCCCACTCATGCGTGTCATGGCAGAGAAAGGAACGAATGTGGCTTTTAATTCTCGAAGATCTCGCTCACGCATATTGAAACGTTGTTTGGCAAGGATCACGATACTGCGCCCTTCAGGTGTTTCATCTGCAAGAGAAGAGAGTTGGGCAGCATCAGCCAACTGCCGTTCTGTTACGTCAGGGGCGGGCAAAAATTGAGATGCCTGACGATTTCCTAGTGTGATAGTGCCGGTTTTATCGAGTAGCAGGACATCCACATCTCCGGCAGCTTCAATAGCACGCCCGCTGGTGGCGATGATATTGGCTTCCAGCATACGGCTCATACCAGCAACACCAATGGCTGACAATAATCCACCAATGGTGGTGGGGATCAGGCAAACCAGTAAAGCAATCAATACAGTGAGTGTAATGGAAGCGCCAGATTGATTGGCTTGAACACTGAACAAGGAAAAAGGCAGCAGGCTTACACAAACCAGCAGGAAAATAATGGTTAGTGCAGTAAGCAAAATGGTGAGGGCTATTTCATTGGGCGTTTTACGCCGCTTGGCCCCTTCAACCATTGAAATCATTCTGTCTAAAAAAGTTTCTCCCGGATTGACAGTGCATTCGACGATTAGCCAATCTGATAAAACTCGCGTACCTCCAGTGACAGAAGAAAAGTCACCTCCTGATTCGCGGATAACTGGTGCAGATTCTCCTGTAATAGCGCTTTCATCAACGGAAGCTCCTCCTTCAAGGACTTCACCATCACAAGGAATGATTTCTCCTGCTTTTACCAGCACAATATCGCCTTTGCGCAAAGTATCAGAAGTGACTTTTTCTTTTTCGGCCTCATGGTTGGAGGATGCCAGTTTGGTTGCCCAACTGGTGCTTTTTACGCTTTTCAGGCTGGATGCTTGAGCTTTGCTGCGTCCTTCTGCCAGCGCTTCGGCAAAGTTGGCAAACAGTACGGTAATCCATAACCAGAGAGCAATAGCTCCGGTAAATAGTATATTGCCTGTGAATTGTCCCATTAATATGCCAATCCATAATGCAGTGGTCAGGCAACTTCCCACATAAACAACGAACATGACCGGGTTACGCCATTGCCGGGCTGGATGACATTTTTTTAACGAATCGATAAGTGCATGGCGAATTAAAGTTGGTTCAAATAATACTTGTTGTTTATTTTTCATGTCTTACCTCACACTCTCACTGCCAAAGTTGTAGGTGTTCTGCGATAGGGCCAAGGGCCAGAGCAGGGATAAACGTGAGAGCACCAATCAGTAAAATGACCAGAATTAATAATCCAATGAAGAGGGAACCATAGGTCGGTAAGGTGCCATTGCTAATAGATTGGCGTTTTTTGTTAACCATGGAGCCAGCAATTGCCAGAACAGATAGAATGACACCAAAGCGACCAAGAAACATAGTTGCTCCTAATAGCAGGTTATAAAAGACACTGTTGGCATTTAATCCGGCAAAGGCACTTCCGTTGTTGTTGGCTGTGGATGAAAAAGCATAAAGCACTTCAGTAAAGCCGTGAGCGCCGGGATTTGCAATAACGCTGCGACCTGCGTCGGTTGAAATAGCCAGAGCGCTTCCTAAGAGAACGAGAGATGGGGTAACTAAAATCGCCAGGGCGACCATTTTCATGTCATGGACATCAATTTTTTTGCCTAAATATTCTGGTGCCCGCCCAATCATCAAGCCTGCAATAAATACAGCAAGCAGAACGAACAGTAACATGCCATAGAAACCAGAGCCTACCCCACCGAATATGACTTCACCAATCTGCATCAACCAGAGCGGTATCATGCCACCTAATGGGGTAAAGGAATCATGCATGGCATTTACGGCACCACAGGAAGCTGCGGTCGTTACAACGCTATAAAGGGAAGAAGCAAGGATACCAAAGCGGGATTCCTTTCCTTCCATATTAAAGTGGTTGCTGATATCGGGGGATGTGAGATGGGGATTACCTGCGGTTTCGGCATACATCACTATACTGGTGGCAATAATGAAAACAATGCTCATCGCCCAGAGCAGGGAATATCCCTGGCGATTGTCTCCAACAACCAGACCGAATGCGAAACATAATGCGCAGGGGATCAAGAAAATAGTCAGAATCTGAACGAAGTTACTGAGTGCAGTTGGGTTTTCAAATGGGTGGGCTGAGTTTGCCCCAAAAAATCCACCGCCATTAGTGCCTAAAAGTTTTATGGCCTCTTGAGAAGCAACTGGTCCCATGGGAATCAATTGTTGTTGCCCTTCCAGAGTGTGGATGAGTGCATAGGGAGAAAAGTTTTGGATAACGCCTTGACTGACAAAGAATAGAGCAATGATGACCGCAAGCGGAAGTAAAAGATATAAAGTAATACGTGTGATATCGATCCATGCGTTTCCCACGGTTTTCGTGTTTTGACGAGAAAAAGCCCGCATCAAGGCAAAAGCTACAGAAATTCCGGTTGCTGCAGACAGAAAATTCTGAACAGTCAGTCCAGTCATTTGGCTCAGATAACTGAGAGTATTTTCTCCACTATAAGCTTGCCAATTGGTATTCGTGATAAAACTGATTGCGGTATTGAGTGCCAGATCCCATTTCATGCCAGCAAAATGTTGTGGATTCAATGGCAAGTGGTCTTGGTTGATCAGCAGGGTAAATAGTAGCAATAACCCCGTTATATTGAATGCGAGGATCGCAAGCGCATACTGCCACCAGTTCATTTCTTTGACATCATGGCCGGGTTTTTGCAAGCCACAACAACGCCATAGGATGACTTCTGTTTTTGTTAACCAGAGAGGTAAGTCACCTTCGATAAGTCTGGCGATTAAATTCCCAAGAGGCTTACTCAACAGAAACAATATGAACAGGAAGCTGGCAATCAGTAAAAAAGCTGATGCTACCATTTAAAAATCCTCCGCATTTATTAACGCATAAATTAGATAGATCAGTAATAGCGTTACTAGAAAAATGCCGAGGACAAGGTATATATTCATGGTTTATCTCCTTGCTTATTGCTTTAAGAAATAGACAGTTACAGCATAGGAATGACCATACAAAGAAGTTGTTAAAAGAACTGCCTAAAGTGTAAAAAAAGTATAAATAAGCTGTGGAACCCATCGAAAAATCATCATTAAGGCAAGTGTAGCAACAATGCTCAGGTTGATTTTTTGTTTTGAAATTGTTGGATTTGTTTCTGTTTAAGTATGGTTTTGTAATAAAATTACGCAACCAGAAAAAAAAGGTGATTTATGCCACTAAAAAAGTGGTCTGATGAGTAGTAAATTTTCACTTTATCAGGTAAAATTTTATGCGTCTTACAGGTTATGCCCATGAGGAGGGTATCAATGTCTACATATCGTGAATACTCTTGGCAGCAGATTCTCTTGCGGCGTATAGGCGCTATATCATTGGGCGTCATTGCGCTGCCTGTCATGCTATTTCGTCGAGATCGGGCCCGTTTTTATAGCTATCTTCATAAAGTATGGATAAAAACCAGTGATAAACCAGTATGGCTGGAATGTTCAGAAATGGCTTCAGGCACTCGAAATCGCTAAAACAGCATTATGACGGAGCCTAATAGCCTTTTCTGCCCCTTAGGTTTTCATTCTTGATTTCTCTGCCTGAACGAATATTTCAAATACAATATTTTGAATATATTACCTTGAATTATTATCTTGAATATAGTTTTTGACACCTTGCTATGCTAGCGAGGTGTTTTGTTTTATATGTAATTAAGACGTACATTTATAACCTAAGATCTTTAATATCCAATCTGTTTAGAGTCTGGCCTGGAAGATGACAGGCATAGACAATTTGGTGGATGGATTGGCTTAATTCACGGCAGGTATGTATTTTATGGTGAAGAAAAGGCTAAATGACAAGGGGAATGTGATGAACAATGTTGAATTGGAACATGTGCTCAATACGGAATTGAGAGTCCGTGAATTTCAAGACTATGCTCCTAATGGATTACAGGTGGAAGGCCGTTCCCATGTTCAGCGGGTGATTACAGGCGTGACAGCTTGTCAGGCATTACTGGATGAAGCCGTTCGCCTTGAGGCGGATGCTGTCATCGTTCATCATGGATACTTTTGGAAGAATGAATCTCCTGTTATTCGTGGCATGAAACGCCGTCGCTTACAAACACTACTCTGTAATGATATCAACCTGTATGGTTATCATCTCCCGTTAGATGCCCATCCTGCTTTGGGTAATAATGTCCAATTAGCGCGTCAGATGGGTGTGAAGGTTATAGGCGAGATTGATACTTTTCTTCCTCATGGCGTTTTTGATCAACCTATTACGCGAGCAGAATTGACCGGACGCCTTGAAAAAAATCTGGAGAGAAAAGTGCTGCATTGTGGTGATAATGCACCAGAAGAAATCCGCACATTGGCATGGTGTACAGGTGGTGGCCAAAGTTTTATTGAACAGGCAGCTGAATTTGGTGTTGATGCCTTTGTGACGGGAGAAGTATCAGAAAAAACTATTCATGTTGCCCGTGAAATGGGACTGCATTTTTTTGCGGCAGGGCATCACGCAACCGAGCGCTATGGTATCAAAGCGCTCGGTGAATGGTTGGCGAATAATTATGGGTTGGATGTAATTTTTATCGATATTCCTAATCCGGCTTAATGCTTGGTTAATCTACATAGCCCCCAGATTTTATTTCCATTTTGGTAGTTGGGGGCTTTTTATCTTTGTTTGAAAAGGAATGTTTAAAAAGGGATGTTTGAAAAAGGGACAAAACAATCATGCTGATCCCACAACAGATCAGTACACAGCTCAATGCTTGACTCCAGCCTGCCAGTGCCAAACCAAAGCCCAGTAGAAAATAGTAAAATAATCCTAGTAAAGCACCGGCAGTTCCCAGCCGATCTGAATAGTTGGTTAATACAGAAGCCAGAATATTAGGGATAGCCAGTCCATAAGCGATAACTATTCCCAACATCGGAAAAATAAAGAGCCAGCTATTTTCGAGTAGGTATACACCAATTCCACTCAATAGATTTATCAAGGAGGCGAGAGTGACTAATTTGGCAGATATCCATCGTTGTTTTAATAGGTATTTATTTAATAAAGAACCTAATCCAACGCCGAAAGTCATTAACAAGCCCGTATAACCAAATATTTCTTGTGACAACCCAAATTGTTCAAAGCGAAATGGTGCTAATTGGTAATAGCTGAATAAGCAAATGTTGAAAAATGCGATCAAAAACGCATTTCGCCAAATTGAAATATCTTTAAGCATTATGATTGCAGTGCTGAATAAAGACACTTTTATTACGTCAATTGGCCGGGTTTCTGGCAATCGAACGATAGACCAGCAGGTCAGGATTACCGCTAAAATGGCTAGTCCAGCAAAGACTGCTTTATATCCAGCAAAATAATTCAATGTTGAGCCGCTGAGCATACCAATGGCTGGGCTGGCAGCTAAGGCAATGCCCATGATGGAAAATACATGTGCCAATTCTTCTCCACGGTAAGTATCACGCATAATGGTTTGTGTACCGACAGAGCCAACTGCTGCGCCAAAAGCAGACAGCATTCTGGCAACGAGTAATAACCAGAATTGTTGTGTTAACAATGCCAGCAGGGAAGCTAGGCCATAGAGTGATAAGCCAACAATGATAGCCGGGCGTCTGCCGATCACGTCACACATGCGTCCCCATACAACAACACCGAGGGCAAAAGCAAAAAAGTAGAGTGATAGTGTTTGAGCGGCTTGTTCTGAGCTGATAGAAAACCCGTTGGCGATGTTGGTTAATGCAGGGCTATAGATGGTTTCTACGATCTGCGGAAACATCATCAAAGCAATAGCAAGCCAAAGTGATGGTTTAGTTTGCATGATTTTTTCTTCTAATGATAAGTGAGTAATAGCTCGGAAGGTTAGCATTCTGACTGCTGTCTTTTTATGATAATAAGGACAAATTATTTATTTAATCGGACATTGAGTCTAGGGGAGTAGAATGGCGTGGTTGCAACAAAGCGATCATTTTGATCCTGATCGTTTGAATGTACCTGTGGTAGGGATCGCAGCAGAGATGGGACAACACGATTCAGGCTTTCATCAGCATGATATGGGGCAATTGTTATTCACCCAACGGGGCTGTATCAAAATCACATTAGCAAATCAGATTTCTATTCTGCCACCAACCAGAGTGGCATGGATACCTCCAAAGACACAGCATCGGGCAGAAATGCGTGGTTCGGTAGGCTACCGTTCTATTTATTTTGATATTCATTATTTGAATACCCGTTATGCGAATGCTTCTGGAATAACGCTAATTCCGACACAAAGCGAAGTGTTGGAAGCTACGCCATTGTTACAGGTGCTTTTGGAGCGTATAGCGATATCTTCTTTCGACTCTGATTGGTATCAGGGAAAAGAAGCAAATTTACTGGCAGTATTTTTTGATGAAATTCGTGAGGCGCGTAGGGAACCGACTTTACTGCCGTTACCGTTTGATCGGCGGTTAGCGCACTTGTCATTTGAGCAATTGCCGCCATCGTTGAACATACTAGCGACTTATATTGGCGCGAGTGAGAAAACAATTACCCGAATATTTCAGCGTGAAACAGGAATGAATTACCAACAATGGCGGCAGCAATGGCGATTGGTAAAGGCAATAGAGCTGTTGGCACAGAATAAAACTTTATCTTATGTTGCGCAGGAACTCGGTTTTTCCAATGATAGTGCGTTTGTGACGTTTTTCCGCAAAGCTATGGGGAGGCCGCCAAGGGAATATATGGTGGGTTCAGAGAGATAAAGGCATTTGTGCGTACTTCATCAGGTAAATACACAGCTACCACTTGAATTCCTACTACTCGTGTATTCTTTACCTAAGAATGCAAGATAGAAGGCTAATTTACACACCAAGGCTCTGGTAGAAAGACGGATTCAGAGTCAAAATCGATGACAATATCAACACCGAGAGGCATAGTGAGCATTGGGTGTGTATGACAACAATCGAAGTCTGCCACAATAGGCATTTCTTTACCATTTAGAACTTCTTTTAGTACATCCAGTGCTGTTCTTCCTGTTCCCCGATCATTAAATTGTTCGTGTTTTCCAAGAATAATCGCTGAAGCTTTATTAAATATCCCACAGATCAGAAGGTGAGCAAAAGCGCGTTCAACTTCTTCTATTCCTTGGTGACAATCTTCAATCAGTAAAATATCACCTTGTTTAATTTCAGGCATATATTCACTGCCCCAAATTCCATAAAGAGTATTTAGATTACCGCCGATTAATCTGCCGCGATATTTTCCTGTTCCGTCAAAAATCCATTTATTAGAGAACGTATTTTTCGGATGTATTTGGTTTTCCCATTCAATATATTCATCTGTCCAGTATTCAGGTTGTTTATAAGTGAATGGTGGTTGAGTATTAGTAATTATTTGGGAAAAACAGGCAAAAGTTTCATCAACCAACGGAGGATATTCTCCAAATGAAGCAACTAAAGCAGGACCATAAAAAGTTACAACATTTGTTTTACTATAAATTCCAAGTAATAGAGCCGTGGTGTCAGAATAACCTACAATAATTTTAGGGTCTTTTTTGATAGCATCATAATCAATATAAGGCAATATTGAGTTGGAATTATCTCCTCCAATTGTGGACATAATACATCTTACTTCAGGATCTCGAAGTAAGGTGTTAAATTCTTCCACTCTTTGCATAATGTTGCCAGAACGGTAAAAATCACTTTTTCCAGTCAATATTCCTGCTTTTGTTTTATAACCTTTGCTTTGTAAGTAATTGATGCTTCTTGTAAAACGAGTAGGGGCAAAGGCCGTGGCTGGTGCCGAGGAAGAAAAAAAACCTATAGTTTCACCAAGAGAAAGTCTTTGTGGAAGAATCATTTTAGTTTTATACTCTTTTCGTTGTTAAAGCAATACGTTGTTAAAACAATATGTTGTGAAAAAATACGTTATGAAAACAATGCATGGTTAAAATAATGCCTTGTCAGAGAAATGCATTGTTAAAACAATAATTGATATCGAACTATATAAAACCATATAAAACCATATAAAACCATATAAAACCATATAAAACCATATAAAACCATATAAAACCATATAAAACTACACCCCTAATATCAGGATAAGAAAACCGATATGAGAGGTGCAGAAATACACTATTCAGAATATGGATAGTGTGATTGGAGTGACTAGATTATTTTTTTAACTGGCTCTTGAAGTCACGTTTATTATGGCCAGTATAAAGCTGACGTGGACGTGCAATCCTCAGGCCTTCATCATGCATTTCATTCCAATGTGCAATCCAGCCGATTGTTCGGGCAATGGCAAAAATCACGGTGAACATGGACGATGGGATACCCATGGCTTTCAGGATAATGCCAGAATAGAAGTCGACATTTGGATACAGTTTTTTCTCAATGAAGTATGGGTCGTTCAGAGCAATGCGCTCTAATTCCATCGCCACTTCCAGCAGACTGTCATTCAGGCCCAGTTCATTCAGAACTTCATGGCAGGTTTCACGCATCACTGTTGCGCGAGGATCGTAGTTTTTGTAAACACGGTGACCAAAGCCCATCAGGCGGAAAGAATCATTCTTGTCTTTGGCTCGAGCAATGAATTCGGGAATGTGTTCGACAGTCTGGATCTCTTCCAGCATCCGCAGACAGGCTTCATTTGCTCCACCATGCGCAGGCCCCCACAGGGATGCAATACCCGCAGCAATACAGGCGAATGGGTTAGCACCAGAAGAACCCGCAGTGCGTACCGTTGAGGTTGATGCATTTTGTTCATGATCCGCATGAAGAATGAAAATGCGATCCATGGCGCGTTCCAATACTGGATTAACCTTATATTCCTCACACGGTGTTGAGAACATCATGTGCAGGAAGTTTGCTGCATAAGACAGATCGTTGCGTGGATAAACAAAAGGCTGACCAAGGGAATATTTGTAACACATTGCCGCAACAGTTGGCATTTTGGACAGTAGGCGATAAGCAGTGATTTCACGATGGCGGGGATTGTGGACATCCAAAGCATCATGATAGAAGGCGGCCAAAGCACCCGTAACACCACAAAGTACAGCCATTGGGTGGGAATCACGGCGGAAACCGTGGAACAGACGAGTGATCTGTTCATGGATCATTGTATGGCGAGTCACCGTTGTTTTGAATTTTTCATATTTTTCAGGTGTTGGTGGCTCACCATATAGCAGAATGTAACAGACTTCCAGATAGGTTGATTCCGTTGCAAGCTGATCAATGGGAAAACCACGATGTAGCAAAATGCCTTCATTGCCATCAATATAGGTGATTTTCGACTCACAAGAGGCAGTGGAGGTAAAACCAGGATCGTAGGTATAGAAGCCTTTTGAGCCGAGGGTACGAACGTCAATCACTTCAGAACCTAGGGTCGGCGTTAGTACGTCTAGTTCGATAGCAGCTGAACCATTTATGTTCAACGTAGCCTTTTTATCAGCCATTTACATCTCCTTAGCGCTTATTTTTATAACCCCTAACAACCAGATAGACACAATTTATACTGTGCCGAAGACATTGTGCTACCGGAGAGAATTTAAAATCAGGCTGGTATCACATTTAACGCTGAAATCTCATTACGGACAACAATAGTTTGCAGGTTGTTAAAAATTTTTTGGGAGTTATGTTTAAAGTATTATTTGCGTAAAGTGTTACCATTTTGTGCTTATATGATACTTTTACATAACTTTTATTTTTCGTTAAGATTAATTTTTCATCATAAAATGATGTGAAATAATATATAACGACATATATGTAAGATAAATGTTTAATCTTTGTCAAACAACATAATGTTTTTTATAAAAAATGTTTGAAGCGTGATCCTTCTCACTGTTCAAGCTAAATGTTAATAATCATATTGTGTGGTAATTGTAATAACAATGTGAAGTATTTATACTTTCGTGAGGTCTCCGGATTACCCTGATGTAGGAGCACCCAGCGTAACTAAATCACAACTTTTGATGAACAGTAACAGTAAGGATTGTTGAGTTAATTATGTTGTGTCTTTGTATCCTCTTTATTAGCGCTGTCTGATTCCTGCCCAGGACCGGAGGATGGAAAATAAAAAAAAGCTTTGTGGGCAAAATTGTGAAAAAACAAAGACCTGTCAACCTTGATCTGCGGACGATTGACCAACCCGTCTCCGCGATAGCATCGATCTTGCACCGTATCTCAGGCGTCATCACCTTTATCGCAGTCGGCATTCTGCTGTGGTTGTTGGGGATGTCACTGTCTTCGCAGGAGGGCTTCCTACAAGCATCCGAAATCATGACTGGCTTCTTCGTCAAATTTATCCTATGGGGGATATTGACGGCACTGGCTTACCACATTTGTGGAGGTATACGCCATGTGTTGATGGATTTTGGTTTCTTGGAAGAAAATCTCGCTACCGGTAGTGCATCTGCCAAAGTAGCAATAGTAATTGCGGTTATTCTGTCTATTCTGGCTGGGGTATTATTATGGTAAGCAACGCATCCGCATTGGGTCGTACGGGTATTCAGGATTGGCTGTTGTTGCGTGCATCCGCAATTATTATTGTTTTGTACGTCTTTTATCTCGTTGGTTTTGTCGCAACAACGTCAGATATTACCTATGAAGTCTGGCGTGGTTTCTTTTCTTCATCCCTCACTAAAGTATTCACTGTGTTGACTCTGCTTTCTATCCTAGTCCATGCATGGATTGGCATGTGGCAGGTATTGACAGATTATGTCAAACCTCTTGCACTGCGTTTGGTTCTGCAACTGGTGATTATTGTAGCGCTGTTAACTTATTTGATTTACGGAACAATTGTTGTGTGGGGTGCATAAATGAAATTGCCAGTAAGAGAATTTGACGCTGTTGTTATTGGTGCTGGTGGCGCAGGTATGCGTGCTGCACTGCAAATTTCACAAATGGGTTTATCTTGTGCTTTGATTTCTAAGGTGTTCCCTACGCGTTCCCATACTGTTTCAGCACAGGGTGGAATTACTGTTGCTCTGGGCAATACCCATGAGGATAACTGGGAATGGCACATGTATGATACGGTGAAAGGCTCCGATTATATCGGTGACCAAGATGCCATTGAATATATGTGTAAGACCGGCCCAGAAGCAATTTTAGAGTTAGAGCATATGGGATTGCCATTCTCCCGTCTGGATAATGGCCGTATTTATCAACGTCCATTTGGTGGACAGTCCAGAAATTTTGGTGGTGAGCAGGCCGCTCGTACCGCCGCCGCCGCTGACCGAACGGGTCATGCCCTATTGCATACGCTGTATCAGCAGAATTTAAAAAACCATACAACTATCTTTTCTGAGTGGTATTCGTTAGATCTGGTTAAAAATCAGGATGGCACGGTTGTTGGTTGTACTGCTATTTGTATTGAAACCGGTGAAGTGGTTTATTTCAAAGCTAAGGCAACTATCCTGGCAACCGGTGGTGCAGGCCGAATCTTCCAATCCACAACTAATGCGCATATCAATACTGGTGATGGTGTGGGCATGGCATTGCGTGCAGGTGTTCCTGTTCAGGATATGGAAATGTGGCAATTCCACCCAACCGGCATTGCCGGTGCGGGTGTTTTGGTCACAGAAGGCTGCCGTGGTGAAGGTGGTTACCTGCTGAATAAAGATGGTGAGCGCTTCATGGAGCGTTATGCACCAAATGCTAAAGACCTTGCTGGCCGTGATGTGGTCGCACGTTCTATGATGATTGAGATCCGTGAAGGTCGTGGCTGCGAAGGCCCATGGGGTCCTCACGTCAAATTGAAACTGGATCATCTGGGCAAAGATGTATTGGAATCTCGTCTGCCGGGTATTCTTGAATTATCCCGCACTTTTGCCCACGTAGATCCAGTAAAAGAGCCGATTCCAGTTATTCCAACCTGTCACTATATGATGGGGGGAATTCCAACTAAGATCACCGGTCAGGCACTGACGCTAAATGAAAAAGGCGAAGATGTAGTGATTCCAGGCTTGTTTGCTGTGGGTGAAATTGCTTGTGTATCTGTTCACGGTGCAAACCGTCTGGGGGGTAACTCACTGCTTGATTTAGTGGTATTTGGCCGTTCCGCAGGCCTACACTTGAAAGAATGCCTGATGGAGCAGGGGACTAGCCGTGATGCCAGCGAATCTGATGTTGATGCAGCACTTCAACGTCTGAACCGTTGGAATAATACCCGTTCAGGTGAAGATCCAGTTGAAATCCGCAAAGCATTGCAATCTTGTATGCAGCACAACTTCTCGGTATTCCGTGAAGGTGACGCGATGGCAAGAGGGCTTGAAGAACTGAAAGTGATCCGTGAGCGTCTGAAAAATGCTCGTCTGGATGATACTTCATCAGAATTCAATACCCAGCGTATCGAATGTCTGGAGTTGGATAACCTGATGGAAACGGCCTATTCGACCGCGGTTTCTGCGAATTTCCGTACAGAAAGTCGTGGCGCTCACAGCCGCTTTGACTATCCAGAACGTGATGATGCTAATTGGCTGTGCCATAGCCTGTATTTACCGCAAACTGAGAGCATGACTCGCCGTGAAGTGAATATGCAGCCAACGCTGCGTGAAGCTTTCCCGCCGAAAGTGCGTTCTTACTAATTGCGTTGCTGATGTTCCAGTTGCGGAGAAATAGATTATGAAACTTGAATTTTCGATTTATCGTTATAATCCAGATGTAGATGATGTACCCCGTATGCAGGACTACACTCTGGAAGCACAGGAAGGGCGAGACATGATGTTGCTGGATGCCCTTATCCAGCTAAAAGAGCAAGATCCAACCTTAGCATTCCGCCGCTCTTGTCGTGAGGGAGTCTGTGGCTCTGATGGCGTGAATATGAATGGTAAAAACGGTTTGGCATGTGTTATGCCAGTTTCTGCGTTGCGTCGTGGCAATAAGAAAATTGTTATTCGTCCATTGCCCGGTCTGCCAGTGATTCGTGATCTGGTTGTTGATATGGGGCAGTTCTACGCGCAATATGAAAAAATCCGTCCTTACCTGATTAATGACAACAAAAACCCACCCGCACGTGAGCACCTGCAATCACCGGAACAGCGTGAAAAACTGGACGGACTGTATGAATGTATCTTATGTGCCTGTTGTTCAACGTCTTGTCCATCATTCTGGTGGAATCCGGATAAATTTATTGGCCCCGCCGGTCTTTTGGCTGCATACCGTTTCTTGATTGACAGCCGTGATACTGAAACAACTTCGCGGCTGGATAATTTGAATGATGCGTTCAGTGTTTTCCGCTGTCATGGAATTATGAATTGCGTCAATGTATGTCCTAAAGGGTTGAATCCGACAAAAGCGATTGGTCATATTAAATCTATGTTGCTGAAACATAGTGCATAGTAAATAGCATATAGTAGTAAATAGCGTATAGAGATAGAGAAATTTCGGGCATAAATAACACATAAATAGTGTGTAAATAGTGCATATAATGTCGCCCTCCACAATTTTGAAATAAATATCAAATCGGTGGAGGGCATTAAAGAATGAA
The DNA here is from genome assembly GCF_002127535.1 of Xenorhabdus vietnamensis. GTDB lineage: Bacteria > Pseudomonadota > Gammaproteobacteria > Enterobacterales > Enterobacteriaceae > Xenorhabdus > Xenorhabdus vietnamensis. The sequence continues at coordinate 143,950 of NZ_MUBJ01000008.1, read as the reverse complement.
AAATGATAAATTGCCTACTGCTAAAGACGAGACATGTTTCCAAATAAAGGAACCTTTAAAAACTGAATGTCAGTTTTTAAAGGTTCCTTGAAGGGTAGGAAAACCCAAAAGAGAACATGCATTAAGCACGTCCAAATGAACCTTTTATCAACACCGCTAATTAAGCGGTATTTGTTAACCACGGCGAAAACTAAAGCTTTCAAAGCTTAAGGGATCACAATGCAGAACGGCGCAATGAAGGACTGGCTGGACTCAAGCTTTCTGGCTGGTGCAAACCAGTCTTACATAGAGCAAATCTATGAAGACTATATAACTGATCCTAATTCCGTTGATGCAAGTTGGAGAGAGATTTTCCAACAATTACCGGAAGCAGGACTTAGCGGGGAACAACTTCACTCACAGACACGCGATTACTTCCGTCGTCTGGCAAAAGATACCACGCGTTACCACACTTCAGTCAGCGATCCAGCAATGGATGCAAAACAAGTCAAAGTTTTGCAGCTCATCAATGCATTCCGCTTCCGCGGACACCAAGATGCAAACCTTGATCCATTGGGATTATGGAAACAGGAACCTGTACCCGATCTCGATCCTGCTTTCCATAATTTAACAAAAGCAGATTTTGAAGAAACGTTTAATGTGGGCTCTTTTGCCATTGGTAAAGAGACAATGAAATTGGCGGATTTGTATGACGCACTGAAAAGCATTTATTGCGGTTCAATTGGTGCGGAATATATGCATATCACCAATACAGAAGAAAAACGTTGGATTCAGCAACGTCTGGAGTCTGTGGCAGTTGGTTCACAGTTTAAGGCAGAAGAAAAGCGTCGTTTCCTGAAAGAGTTAACATCAGCAGAAGGTTTGGAACGCTATTTAGGTGCTAAGTTCCCAGGAGCGAAACGTTTCTCTCTTGAAGGTGGTGACTCACTTATCCTTATGTTAAAAGAATTGATCCGCCACGCTGGTAAACAAGATACCCGCGAAATTGTGTTGGGAATGGCTCACCGTGGTCGCCTCAACGTTCTGGTCAATCTTTTGGGTAAAAAACCTGCTGATCTGTTTGACGAATTTGCAGGTAAACACAAAGAACACTTGGGTACGGGTGACGTAAAATACCATCAAGGTTTTTCTTCTGATTTTGAGACTGAAGGCGGTTTGGTGCATTTGGCTCTAGCCTTTAACCCGTCTCACCTTGAAATTGTCAGTCCTGTTGTTATCGGTTCTGTACGTGCCCGCCGTGATCGCCTTGATGAAGGTCGCAGTAACATGGTTCTGCCTGTCACCATCCACGGTGATGCAGCAGTAACAGGGCAGGGGATTGTTCAGGAAACGCTGAACATGTCTCAGGCTCGCGGTTATGAAGTTGGTGGTACTGTCCGTATCGTAGTTAACAACCAGATTGGTTTTACCACTTCTAATCCGAAAGATTCTCGTTCAACACAATACTGTACTGACATTGTGAAAATGGTTCAGGCACCGATTTTCCACGTTAATGCGGATGATCCGGAAGCGGTTGCATTTGTTACTCGTCTGGCGCTTGATTTCCGTAATACCTTCAAACGTGACGTGATGATCGATTTGGTTTGTTATCGTCGCCATGGTCATAACGAAGCTGATGAGCCAAGCGCAACTCAGCCTTTGATGTACCAGAAGATCAAGAAACAGCCAACAGCACGTAAAATCTATGCAGATAAACTGGTAGCAGAAGGCTTGCTGGCTGCCAATGACGTTACTGAGATGGTGAACCTATATCGTGACTCACTGGATCATGGCGAGTGTGTTGTTGATGAATGGCGTCCAATGGGGTTGCATTCATTCACATGGGAACCTTACCTGAATCACGAGTGGGATGAAGAGTATCCACACCAAGTGGATATGAAACGCTTGCAAGATCTTGGTAAACGCATCAGCACTATTCCTGCCGAAGTGGAAATGCACTCACGTGTTGCGAAAATCTATGGCGACCGTGCAGAAATGGCTAATGGCAATAAATTGTTTGACTGGGGTGGTGCGGAAACACTGGCTTACGCAACTCTGGTTGACGAAGGCATCCCTGTGCGTCTCTCCGGTGAAGATGCGGGTCGTGGTACTTTCTTCCACCGTCATGCCGTTATTCATAACCAGACCAATGCTTCTGTATATGTGCCTCTGGCAAATATTCACAATGGTCAAGGGGTATTCAATGTATGGGACTCTGTGCTTTCAGAAGAAGCTGTACTGGCATTTGAATACGGTTATGCAACAACTGAACCTCGCGCTCTGACAATTTGGGAAGCGCAATTTGGTGACTTTGCCAACGTGGCTCAGATTGTAATTGACCAATTCATCAGCTCTGGTGAACAGAAATGGGGTCGTATGTGTGGCCTGGTTATGCTGTTGCCACATGGCTATGAAGGGCAAGGTCCAGAGCATTCATCGGCACGTCTGGAGCGGTATCTGCAACTGTGTGCTGAACAAAACATGCAGGTTTGTGTGCCATCGACTCCTGCTCAGGTTTATCACATGTTGCGTCGTCAGTCTCTGCGTGGTATGCGCCGTCCGCTCATCGTTATGTCACCTAAATCATTGCTGCGCCATCCATTGGCAGTATCTAGTCTGGATGAATTGGCAAACGGCAAATTCGAGCCAGTGATTGGTGAGATTGACGCTTTGGATCCAAAAGGTGTTAAGCGCGTTGTACTTTGTTCCGGTAAAGTTTATTACGATCTGCTGGAACAGCGTCGTAAGAATGAACAGACTGATGTTGCTATCGTGCGTATTGAACAACTGTATCCATTCCCACGTCAGCACTTGCAAGCTCAGCTTGAGCAGTATGCTCACGTTCATGACTTCGTCTGGTGTCAGGAAGAGCCACTGAACCAAGGGGCTTGGTATTGCAGTCAACATAATTTCCGTGAAGCAATCCCATTTGGGGCTTCGTTACGTTATGCAGGTCGCCCAGCATCTGCTTCCCCGGCTGTGGGATATACGTCTGTTCACCAGAAGCAACAGCAAGCACTGGTTAATGACGCACTGAACGTTGAATAAATAAGGATAGAAAATGAGTAGCGTAGAAATTCTAGTTCCAGACCTTCCTGAATCTGTTGCAGATGCCACTGTTGCCACATGGCATAAAAAACCAGGTGACACCATAGAGCGTGATGAAGTGTTGGTTGAAATTGAAACCGATAAAGTTGTTCTGGAAGTACCAGCAAGTGAAGCCGGTGTCTTGGAAGCTATTTTGGAAGAAGAGGGCGCCACTGTACTGTCCAAGCAACTGCTGGGTCGTATTCGTCTGGGAGACAGCACTGGTATTCCTGCTGACATAAAAGAAAAAACAGAAGCAACACCAGCACAGCGTCAGACTGCGTCTTTGGAAGAAGAAAGCAACGATGCATTAAGCCCAGCAGTTCGTCGTCTGATTGCAGAGCATGATTTAGATCCTGCTGCAATTAAAGGCAGTGGTGTTGGTGGCCGTATTGTTCGTGAAGATGTAGAAAAATATATCGCCGCGAATAAAAAAGAGAGTCATAAACCCGCTGCGTCTGCTGAGCAGTCATCCTCATTGCCACATCGCAGTGAAAAACGCGTTCCAATGACTCGTTTGCGCAAACGTGTTGCAGAACGCCTGCTTGAAGCGAAAAACAACACAGCAATGCTGACGACTTTCAATGAAGTCAACATGAAGCCAATCCAGGAATTGCGCAAGCAGTATGGCGATGTATTTGAGAAACGTCATGGTATGCGTCTGGGTTTCATGTCTTTTTATGTGAAAGCGGTTGTTGAGGCGTTGAAACGCTATCCAGAAGTGAACGCTTCCATTGATGGCACTGATGTGGTTTACCACAACTATTTTGATATCAGTATTGCTGTATCTACACCACGCGGCTTGGTTACACCGGTATTGCGTGATGCAGATGCACTGAGCATGGCTGACATTGAGAAAAACATTAAAGAGCTGGCTATCAAAGGCCGCGACGGTAAATTGACCGTTGAAGAACTCACTGGCGGCAATTTCACGATTACCAACGGCGGTGTTTTCGGCTCCCTGATGTCCACCCCGATCATTAACCCACCACAAAGTGCGATCCTTGGCATGCACGCCATTAAAGACCGTCCAATGGCAGTAAATGGTCAGGTTGAGATTCTTCCGATGATGTATCTGGCGCTGTCCTATGACCACCGTCTGATTGACGGTCGTGAATCAGTCGGCTTTCTGGTGACCATCAAAGAAATGCTGGAAGATCCAACACGCTTGTTGCTGGATGTATAGCATCACTACCGACGGAGGGTGTTAACTCCGTCAAGTCTGAAGCAGTACGACGTTGATGTAAAAATGTATATGCAGGCCAGCCTTTTGGGCTGGTCATATCCAGAGCAACGAATATATACCCGATAGATTTCTAGTTTTATCGTGGCGGCAAGTGAATGAATCCCAGCAGCATAGTTCACTATGTGACAGGAAGAATAAGTGCAGTCAACAAAGAGACAACTCGAAAGATGAAGGGGATAGAAGGTAATTTACCTTTCTTAGATCAAAATATGGATAGAACATCATGAATTTACACGAGTATCAGGCAAAACAACTTTTTGCACGGTATGGTTTACCAGCACCAGCTGGCTATGCTTGTACCACTCCGCGCGAAGCAGAAGAAGCAGCATCCAAGATTGGTTCAGGCCCTTGGGTCGTTAAATGTCAGGTTCATGCAGGTGGTCGCGGTAAGGCTGGTGGTGTGAAAGTCGTCAGCAACAAGGAAGATATCCGTGCCTTTGCTGAACAATGGCTGGGTAAACGACTGGTAACTTACCAGACAGATGCGCAGGGGCAACCTGTCCATCAGATTTTGGTAGAAGGAGCAACCGATATTGCCAAGGAGCTGTATCTCGGTGCTGTTGTTGACCGCGGTACGCGTCGTGTAGTGTTCATGGCCTCTACTGAAGGTGGTGTCGAAATAGAAAAAGTGGCGGAAGAAACGCCCGAGCTGATTCATAAAGCAATTATCGACCCACTGTCTGGCCCTATGCCGTATCAAGGCCGTGAATTGGCGTTCAAACTCGGTTTGACTGGTAAACAAGTCGGTCAATTCACCAAGATTTTCTTGGGACTGGCAAATCTGTTCTTAGAGCGTGATTTGGCATTGGTCGAAATCAACCCTCTGGTGATCACAACTCAAGGTGATCTGATTTGTTTGGATGGAAAATTGGGTGCTGATGGTAATGCGATGTTCCGTCAGGCTGAACTGCGTGAAATGCATGATCCTTCACAGGAAGATCCACGTGAAGCTCAGGCTGCGCAATGGGAACTGAACTATGTTGCACTGGATGGCAACATTGGTTGTATGGTGAATGGTGCAGGTCTGGCAATGGGAACTATGGACATTGTCAAATTACACGGTGGTGCACCGGCAAACTTCCTTGATGTGGGTGGTGGTGCAACAAAAGAACGTGTTACTGAAGCATTTAAAATCATCTTGTCAGATGAAAATGTCAAAGCTGTTTTGGTCAATATCTTTGGTGGTATCGTCCGCTGTGACTTGATTGCTGACGGCATTATTGGTGCGGTGGAAGAAGTCGGAGTTAACGTACCGGTAGTCGTTCGTCTGGAAGGCAACAATGCTGAACTGGGCGCTAAAAAACTGGCAGACAGTGGTTTGAACATCATTGCAGCTACCAGTTTGACAGACGCAGCTAAACAGGCAGTAGCAGCAGCGGAGAATAAATAATGTCTATTTTAATCGATAAAAACACCAAAGTGATTTGTCAGGGTTTTACTGGCAGCCAAGGGACTTTTCACTCTGAACAGGCGATTGCCTACGGTACTCAAATGGTTGGTGGCGTAACACCGGGTAAAGGTGGTACTGAACATTTGGGATTACCTGTATTCAATACCGTACGTGAAGCAGTTGAAGCAACTGGCGCGACCGCTTCTGTTATCTATGTTCCGGCACCATTCTGTAAAGACTCCATTCTGGAAGCGATTGATGCAGGTATTAAACTGATCATCACTATTACGGAAGGCATCCCGACACTCGATATGCTGACAGTTAAGGTAAAACTGGATCAAGCAGGTGTTCGTATGATAGGCCCTAACTGTCCGGGAGTAATTACACCTGACGAATGTAAGATTGGCATCATGCCTGGTCACATTCACAAATCGGGTAAAGTGGGCATCGTTTCTCGTTCAGGCACTTTGACTTATGAAGCTGTTAAACAGACCACTGATGCTGGATTAGGACAGTCTACTTGTGTTGGTATCGGTGGTGACCCGATACCTGGTTCAAACTTCATTGATATTCTGAAACTGTTCCAGGAAGATCCACAGACAGAAGCGATTGTCATGATTGGTGAAATTGGTGGTACAGCCGAAGAAGAAGCTGCTGCTTATATCAAAGAACATGTGACTAAACCTGTTGTTGCTTATATTGCAGGTGTGACTGCACCTAAAGGTAAGCGTATGGGCCATGCTGGAGCGATTATTGCAGGCGGCAAAGGTACAGCTGATGAGAAATTTGCTGCACTTGAAGCTGCGGGTGTGAAGACTGTTCGTAGTCTGGCCGATATTGGCGATGCTGTAAAAGCGTTATTGGCATAAGAAACCCAAAATAAACTATTTTTATAGAAAAATTTATAGAAAAAGGCTGCCTTAGGGCGGCCTTTTATTTTTATTTATAATATTAACAGTAGGTTAGTTCATTTATAAGATGCGTTACTTTTCAGTTTAATTGAACTGGATTTTAGAAAAATCTATTTATTTGATTAATTAAATTAGAAACATTGAAAAAATATATTTTTTAAAGAATGAAAATGAAAAGTTAATTTTATAATGCTTTTTACAGCAAAAAATAAATTAAGACCCATGGCAAATAACAATTTATTAACACCCGGTAAACCATAATGAAATAATAGCTGTAAAGCTTAACAAAACAAGGAAAAAATTGACTAAAATCAATTTATTACTCTGGATTATATTCGCTAAAATTGATTAAATTGATCTAGTATATATAGATATTAATCTGGGAATTTATGGCGTTGTTGACCTATATTCAGGAATTCTAAGCTTAGTCACGTAAAATTTATTTATTGTATGTGAATATAGGCGTAATATTATTGTGATATCTATGAATTTTTGATTTTGTTAATAATTCATTATTATGTTTGAGGCATTTATTGCTGGTAGTTACGAGACTTTCGTTTTACGAAGTCGGGTTGCCGCAAGTCGGTGTCTTCCTGCTGGGAGCAAGGAGTCAAGATGTTTGATATTGTCGAACTGTCACGATTACAGTTTGCCTTAACTGCCATGTACCATTTTCTGTTTGTGCCATTAACGCTAGGTATGGCGTTTTTGCTTGCGATTATGGAAACGGTATATGTCCTTTCTGGCAAACAAATCTATAAAGATATGACAAAATTCTGGGGTAAGTTGTTTGGTATTAACTTTGCTCTGGGTGTCGCAACGGGCTTGACCATGGAGTTCCAGTTCGGAACCAACTGGTCATATTTCTCACATTATGTTGGTGATATTTTTGGTGCGCCTCTGGCCATCGAAGGTCTGATGGCATTCTTTCTCGAATCCACATTCGTTGGTCTGTTTTTCTTCGGCTGGGATCGACTGAGTAAGAAACAACACTTGGCGGTGACTTGGCTGGTTGCATTAGGCTCTAACTTCTCTGCATTGTGGATTCTGATTGCGAATGGTTGGATGCAAAACCCGATTGCGTCTGACTTTAACTTCGAAACCATGCGAATGGAAATGGTGAGCTTCAGCGAACTGGTATTTAACCCTGTTGCTCAGGTGAAATTTGTTCACACTGTTGCGGCTGGTTATGTGACAGGTGCCATTTTTGTATTGGGTATCAGCTCTTACTATCTGCTTAAAGGGCGCGATTTTGCGTTTGCCAAACGTTCTTTTGCAATTGCAGCAAGTTTTGGTATGGCTGCGATACTGTCTGTCATTGTTCTGGGTGATGAATCTGGGTATGAAATGGGGGATGTGCAGAAAACTAAATTGGCAGCAATTGAAGCAGAATGGGAGACTCAGCCGCCTCCTGCCTCATTCACGCTAATTGGTATTCCTGATCAGGACAAAATGGAAAATAAATATTCCATCCAAATTCCTTACGCCTTAGGCTTGATTGCTACCCGCTCCACAGATACGCCTGTCGTTGGTCTGCGTGACCTGATGAACCAGCATGAGCAACGTATCCGTAATGGTATCAAGGCCTATGAGTTACTGGAAGAACTGCGTTCAGGCAATATTGATCCAAATGTTCGCAGTGCATTCAACGAAAGTAAGAAAGATCTTGGCTATGGCATGCTTGTGCAGCGTTATACCCAAAATGTAACTGATGCAACAGAAGGACAAATTAAAGCCGCAGCGAAAGATTCTATTCCACGCGTAGCACCGCTCTACTTTGCATTCCGTATCATGGTGGCAGCTGGCTTTATTATGTTGCTGATTATCGGTTTGTCGTTCCTGAGCGTTCTCCGCAACCGTATCGGTCAACATAAATGGTTGTTGCGTGCTGCATTATTTGGTATTCCATTGCCGTGGATTGCCATTGAAGCTGGTTGGTTTGTCGCGGAATATGGTCGTCAGCCGTGGGCGATTGGTGAGGTGTTGCCAACTGCTGTTGCAGCATCAACACGCAGTGTAGGCGATCTGATTTTCTCAATGGTACTGATTTGTGGTCTGTACACTTTATTCTTGATCGCAGAAATGTTCTTGATGTTCAAATTTGCCCGTCTTGGCCCAAGTAGCCTTAAGACCGGACGTTACCATTTTGAACAAAAAACAGCTTCTTCAGCGAATAATATTGAGTAAGCAGGAGTCCACTTATGCTTGATTATGATGTATTACGATTTATATGGTGGCTGCTGATTGGTGTATTGCTGATCGGTTTCACAGTGACTGATGGTTTCGATATGGGAGTAGGTATTCTACTGAAAATCATTGGTAAAAATGATACCGAACGCCGCATCATGATTAACTCAGTCGCCCCGCACTGGGACGGTAACCAAGTTTGGTTAATTACCGCTGGTGGTGCTTTGTTTGCTGCATGGCCAACGGTATATGCTGCCGCTTTCTCTGGTTTTTATGTGGCAATGATTCTAGTCTTGGCTGCATTATTTTTCCGCCCGGTTGGTTTTGATTACCGTTCAAAACTAGAAAGCAGCAAATGGCGAAACATGTGGGATTGGGGACTGGTTATCGGTAGCTTTGTACCTGCATTGGTCATCGGGGTTGCATTTGGTAATTTGCTGCAAGGCGTACCGCTGGCTGTGGATTCTGGTCTGCGCGTTTCCTATGAAGGTTCGTTCTTTGGGTTGCTGAATCCTTATGGGTTACTGGCTGGTGTGATTAGCTTGATGATGATTGTGACGCAAGGTGCAACTTACCTGCAAATGCGCACAACAGGTGAATTACACCTTCGCTCTCGTACCGCGACTTATATTTGTGCAGCAATAACAACAGTTGCATTTCTGTTGGCAGGTATATGGCTAATCTACGGCATTGATGGCTATGTTGTAATAGGAGGGCTGGATGTTAATGCAGCATCTAATCCGTTGCATAAGGAAGTGGTTAAGCAGGCAGGTGCATGGCTGATCAATTTCAATAATTACCCGACTCTGTGGGCCATACCTGTGTTGGGAGTACTTCTCCCGCTGCTGACAATGTTGGCTACTTGGATAGATAAAGGTGCTTGGGCATTCCTGTTTTCATCATTGACAGTAGCTTGCATTATTCTGACTTCAGGTATTGCGATGTTCCCGTTCGTGATGCCATCAAGCCTTGATCCTAATGTCAGCCTGACCATGTGGGATGCGACATCCAGTCAGTGGACGTTGCAAATTATGTTTGTTGTTGCACTTATCTTTATTCCTATTGTTCTCTCTTACACCATCTGGTGTTATTACAAAACATTCGGACGTTTGGATAAGAACTATATTGAAAACAACAAACACTCACTGTACTAAGGAGCATAGGCATGTGGTATTTTGCTTGGATTCTAGGAACGCTCTTGGCTTGTAGCTTTGCTATCATTGCTGCTTTGGCACTTGAGCATAGTGAATCACAAAAAGTGTCTGAGAGTGACAAAAAATAATGTTGGCTGATAAATGCTACCAACTTATGGATAAGGGCCTGTTGAGGGCTCTTATCCTCATTATAGCCTTAACGCTTGCTGCATGTGTGTTTTGGGATCCTGCGCGTTTTGCAGCCAACACCAGTTCACTACAAATATGGCAAGGTATTTTATTGATCTGGGCAGTTTGTTCTGGTGTTACTTTTGGTGTCGGCTTCCACCCTAAACATATTCTCTGGCGTTTATTTTTTCATCCATTACCTGCATTTTTCATTCTTCTTTTTGGCTTATATCATTTCTTTAAGTAAACTAATTATAACTTTATAGGCCGGTGGCCTATAAAATTTTTTTATTAACAAGTCATTCCAAAGCGCTATTGTCTTAAGTATAGTGACAGCGTCAATTCGCCTGATTAGGATTATATGAGTAATATGTTATTCCGTTGGCCTATCCGTGTTTACTACGAAGACACAGATGCTAGTGGTGTGGTTTATCACGCTCGATATTTGGTCTTTTACGAAAGAGCTCGTACAGAGATGTTGCGTGAAAAAGGCTTCCACCAGCAGTATATGTTAGATGAACAAGTTGGCTTTGTTGTTAGTCGCATGGCGATTGACTATCGGAAACCAGCAAAATTGGACGATCAGCTGGTTGTTGAAAGCGAGGTTACGAATATCCGTGGCGCTTCTCTGACATTTATTCAACGGATTGTTGATTGCAATGGCGTAATTGTCAGTAGCGCAGAATGTTTGGTTGTCTGTGTGAATTCATCTCAAATGAAGCCTATTGCGCTTCCAAAGTCTATTGTCGCGGAGTTTAAGCAGTGACTGACATGAACATCCTTGATTTATTTCTTAAGGCAGGTTTCTTAGTGCAGCTAATCATGTTGATTCTGATTGGCTTCTCTATCGTCTCTTGGGCAATCATTATACAACGAACAAAGATTCTTAATGTTGCAAGCCGCGAGGCAGAAGCATTTGAAGATAAGTTTTGGTCTGGGATTGAATTATCTCGTCTTTATAAAGAAAGTCAGTCACGTCGTGATTCGTTAAGTGGTACTGAGCAGATATTCCATTCTGGATTTAAAGAATTCGCCCGTTTGCATCAGGCAAATAACCATGCACCAGAGGCTGTTATCACAGGTGCTTCCCGTGCCATGCGTATATCACTCAATCGTGAACTGGAAACATTGGAAAATCACATTCCATTTTTGGGAACGGTGGGTTCCATCAGCCCTTATATTGGTTTGTTTGGCACGGTGTGGGGGATCATGCATGCCTTTATTGCTCTGGGAGCAGTTAAACAGGCAACTCTGCAAATGGTTGCTCCGGGTATTGCTGAAGCTTTGATTGCAACAGCTATCGGCCTGTTTGCAGCAATTCCTGCGGTGATGGCCTATAACCGCCTGAACCAGCGTGTTAACAAACTAGAACAAATTTACGATAACTTTATGGAAGAATTTCTGGCTATTTTGCACCGTCAGGCTTTTGCTTCTAATGCCAGTAAGTCGTAATCGTAAGGGGAAATCAGCGAATGGCACGCACTCGTAGTCGCAGACGTGAGCTAAAATCTGAGATCAATATCGTCCCCTTGCTGGACGTGTTGCTGGTATTGTTGCTTATTTTTATGGCAACAGCACCGATTATTACGCAAAGCGTAGAAGTCGATTTACCTGAAGCGGTGGATTCGAAAACAGTTTCCAGCACTGATAATCCACCGGTCATTGTGGAAGTTTCCGGGGTAGGGCAATACAACATGGTTGTTAATCAGGAGCGTCTGGAATTGTTACCTGAACAGCAAATTGTTGCAGAAGCCCAAACCTTAATGAAAGCTAATCCGAAAACAATTTTCCTGATTGGTGGTTCTAAGGAAGTTCCTTATGATGAAATTATCAAGGCATTGAATATGCTTCATAAAGCGGGTGTAAAATCGGTGGGTTTAATGACTCAGCCTATCGGAGCCTGATAGAGGCTGTCACTTAAAGTTTCTGGATGTCGAGCGTGGGAAAGACAAGCGAGCAAAACAATAGGCTGAATCGCGCCATTATCATTTCTGTAATATTGCATATTATCCTGATCGGTTTTCTGATTTGGGGTTCTCTGGTGCAAAAAACGGAAATGGGTGGTGGTGGGCAAGGCGGCACTGTCATTGATGCTGTGATGGTTGATCCGAATGCTGTAGTTCAACAATATAATCAACAGCAGCAGCAACAGGCCAATGCCAAGTTAGCGGAACAACAGCGGAAGAAAAAGATTGAACAGCAAGCGGCTGAATTGCGTGCAAAGCAAGCGGAAGAACAGGAACGTTTGCAATTAGCTGAAGAAGAGCGGATTAAAGCACAGCAGGCGGCTGAAGTGCGGAAAAAACAGTCTGAGGCAGCGGCAGCTAAAGCCCGTGAAGAGCAAAAACAGGCGGAGGAAGCAGTTGCAAAAGCACAGGCAGAGAAAGAAAGGATCTTAAAAGAACAGGCTGAAGCTCGACAGAAAGCGGAAGCTCAGGCAAAGAAAGAAGCTGAAGAGGCTGCAAAACGTAAGGCAGTGGCTGAGGCAAAAGCTAAATCGGAAGCAGAAGCTAAGGCTAAGGCAGCGACAGAAGCTAAAGCAAAAGCTGAGGCGGAAGCTAAAGTGAAAGCAGAAGAAGAGGCTAAGGCGAAAGCAGAAGCTAAGGCCAAAGCTCAGGCTAAAGCGGAAGCAACAAAACGAACTCAAGAAGTCGATGATTTGTTAGGTGGATTGACATCTAATGCACCTAAGTCAGGGGGAGCGGCAGCGGCAGGAAAAGGTGGTGCTAAGAAAAGCGGCCCTTCTGATTCCGATATCAGTAATTACAAGGGGCAAATTCAGGCTGCGATCCAACATCATTTTCGTGATCCATCTCTGTATATCGGCCGTACTTGTGATTTAAATATAAAACTGGCACCGGATGGATTACTGATTGATATCAAAGCAGGGGCGGGTGATCCAGCTTTGTGTAGAGCAGCGCTTGCAGCGGCTAATCAGACAAAGAAGATGCCACGTCCACCAAGTAAAGAGATTTATGAACATTTCAAGAGTTTCACTCTAGACTTTAAGCCACAGTAAAGTAAATATTTAGTGTGAACGTATTATTTGTCAGATAAATCTTCGAATTATTTATATGTACAAACAAAATTATTAGATTTTATTTAGGTATCTAGTTTTGTTTGTTGGCGTTTGTTAGAATCCGGCGGATTATTGCGGGCATATAAAAGATCGCGATAAGGGAGAAATGATGAAGCAAACTTTTGAACAAATGTTTAAACAGAAGATTAGAATAATATTGGGCTTTCTGATGATGTGGGCTACGCTTGCTCATGCAGATGTTCGTATTGAAATTACACAAGGTGTTGATTCTGCTCGTCCTATTGGGATAGTCCCGTTTAAATGGTCTGGTGCAGGAGATGCTCCTGAAAATATTAGTTCAATTATTGCTGCTGATTTAAGAAACAGTGGAAAATTTAATCCGATTGATTCAAGCCGTATGCCGCAACAACCGACGATTGCCTCAGAGGTAACGCCTGGTGCGTGGTCTGCGCTTGGAATCGACTCAGTGGTTGTCGGACATATTCAGCCAAGTGCGGATGGTAAATTTCTTGTTTCTTATCAGCTTGTTGATGTTGCTGGTGCTCCGGGAACTGTGTTGGAACAAAACCAGTTCACAATTGAGAAAAAATGGTTGCGCTTTGCAGCACACACAGTCAGTGATCAGGTATTTGAAAAACTGACTGGCATTAAAGGTGCATTTCGTACCCGTATAGCTTATGTTGTCGTCAAAAACAGCAATGAAAGTAAATTCCCATATGAGTTGTATGTTTCTGATTATGATGGCTATAACCAAACTCGGGTACACAGTTCACCTGAACCACTGATGTCACCAGCATGGTCACCAGATGCTTCCAAACTTGCTTACGTTACGTTTGAAGGTGGTCGTTCTGCGTTGATTATTCAAACCTTGACAACAGGTGCTGTACGTCAGGTAGCTTCGTTCCCTCGTCATAATGGAGCGCCTGCATTTTCCCCAGATGGGACTAAACTTGCTTTTGCATTATCTAAAACAGGTAGTTTGAATCTCTACGTGATGGATTTAGCTTCAGGCCAAATCCGTCAGGTCACTGATGGCCGCAGTAATAATACTGAGCCAAGCTGGATGCCGGATAACCAAACATTGGTCTATACCTCAGATCAGGGTGGTCGTCCGCAGTTGTACAAAATTGATATTAATGGCGGTGCTCCACAACGCCTAACTTGGGAAGGGTCACAGAACCAAGATGCAGATGTTAGCCCTGACGGTAGTTTTGTCGTAATGGTTAGCTCGGCAAGTGGCAGTCAGCACATCGCCAAACAAGATCTGGCAACGGGATCTGTCCAAATTTTGACGGATACGTTTCTAGATGAAACGCCGAGCATCGCACCTAATGGCACTATGGTGATTTATAGCTCCACTCAAGGGTGGGGAACTATATTGCAGCTAGTTTCGACTGATGGGCGTTTCAAAGCGCGTCTTCCGGCTACCAATGGACAGGTAAAATCTCCTGCCTGGTCGCCGTATCTGTGATGCATAATAATATGTATGGCAAACTATAAAAGGATCAAAGAGATGCAACTGAACAAAGTGCTAAAAGGGCTGATGTTAGCTTTACCAATCATGGCCGTAGCAGCGTGTAGTACTAACAAAAATGGCAACAATGATCAGTCTGGTGTAGGCACTGTTGATAATTCTTCTAAATCAACAGGTCTGTCTGCTGAAGAATTAGCACGTCAGCAGATGCAAGAGCTGCAGAACAAAAACATCGTATACTTCGGTTTCGATAAGTATGATATCAACAGCGAATTTGCTCAGATACTGGATGCACACGCTGCATTCCTGCGTACTAGCCCATCTGTTAAAGTTACTATTGAAGGTCACGCAGACGAGCGTGGTACTCCGGAGTACAATATTGCTCTGGGTGAGCGCCGTGCGAACGCAGTGAAAATGTATCTGCAAGGCAAAGGCGTTTCTGCTGATCAGCTCGCTATCGTTTCTTACGGTAAAGAAAAACCAGCTGTACTTGGCCATGACGAAGCAGCGTACGCTAAAAACCGTCGCGCTGTAATCGTATACTAAGAGTAATGCATGAACAGTAACTTCAGACGTTATGTGTTGGGTCTGTCGTTATTGGTTGGCGTAGCGGCTCCTTGGGCCGCTACCGCCCGAGCGCCAATCAGTAATGTCGGCTCAGGCTCCACCGATGAGCGCCTCTCTCAATTAGAGCGTATTTCTGACGCTCACAGTCAATTATTAACCCAACTTCAGCAACAACTTTCTGATTCCCAACGTGATATTGATATGCTCCGTGGTCAAATTCAGGAAAATCAGTATCAATTAAATCAGGTTATTGAGCGCCAAAAAGATCTTTATCTGCAGTTGGATAAAATCACCAACCCATCAAGTGCAGAAAGTTCAGATTCAGAAAATCGTAATGTTGCTCCTTCGGCACAAGGTGATAATAAACAACCCGCCGCACCTGCGAGTACAGGAAGTGAAAAGGGTGACTACGATGCTGCCGTTTCTTTGGCTATCAACTCCAAAGAATATGATAAGGCAATTGCAGCATTTCAAAACTTTGTTAAAACCCATCCTAAGTCTAAGTACTTATCGAATGCTAATTATTGGCTAGGGCAATTAAATTACAACAAAGGCAAGAAAGACGATGCGGCTTATTATTTTGCCACTGTTGTGAAAGATTACCCTAAGTCACAGAAAAGCAGTGACTCCCTGTATAAAGTTGGTGTGATTATGCAGGAAAAGGGACAAAAAGCGAAAGCGAAAGCTGTTTATCAGCAGGTAGTTAAGCAATATCCTGGCTCTAATTCAGCAAAAATGGCCGAGAAAAAGCTTTCTGGGATGTAATAATTTTCCCCGAAAGGTCAAATATCGGTCTTTTGGGGAGTAATTGTTTTATTAATAGGCACTTAAGTGATTTTTCTAAAATAAATGTTGCACCATACTGAGAAATCAGTAATATATGCCGCCGTTGGCAGGGATAACTGTCAAACAGATTTAGATGGGTCGTTAGCTCAGTCGGTAGAGCAGTTGACTTTTAATCAATTGGTCGCAGGTTCGAATCCTGCACGACCCACCATCTAAATTTTCAATTCAAGCATATCCTTAGATGGGTCGTTAGCTCAGTCGGTAGAGCAGTTGACTTTTAATCAATTGGTCGCAGGTTCGAATCCTGCACGACCCACCATCTAAACTCTTAATCCAATCACATTCTTAAATGTACTTCTAAAATGTATTGTTAGCTCAGTCGATAGAGCAATCGATTTTTAATCAATTGGTTGGCAGGTTCGAGCCGAACGAAGCGAGACAACGGTTTTACATTTTTTCTACCTTATTATTTTAAAATCATTAAAATACTTAAAGATTTTTTTCTTTAAATTAGCTATTTTGTTTAATATGAAAAACATTAAAGCGCAAAAATAGCCTATTTGTTTTGTGATTTCACGTTTGTTGTATTGGTATACTAAACATTAATTATGGTAAGGATAAGAAATCATGGATTTTTTCAATATCAATAACATATTAGTACATATTCCATTAGGAACAGATGGTTATAACCTTTCATATATTGAAGCGATTGGTACGATAGCAGGTTTGTTATGTATTTGGCTTGCCAGTCAAGAGAAAATCATTAATTACCTATTTGGGTTAATTAATGTTTCACTATTTGCCATCATTTTTTTTCAAATTCAACTCTACGCCAGCCTCATGCTGCAAATCTTTTTCTTCGCAGCCAATATCTATGGTTGGTATGCATGGAGCCGAGTAAATGAGCAAAAACAAGTAGAGCTTAAAATTCGTTGGCTTAATCCCAAACAGGTGGCTATTGTTGCCGCGATTTCAATTCTTGCCATATTGATCATGACATTCAATATTGATCAAATATTTGGTTATATGGCGAAAGTCGTGGTGCTTGCTCTACAGGGAATGGGCTTTAATATCATTATGCCTGAGTTACAGCCAGATGCTTTCCCATTCTGGGATTCGGTTATGACGGTATTATCCATAGTGGCTATGATACTGATGACTCGTAAGCATGTAGAAAACTGGCTAATTTGGATCATTATCAATGTTATCAGCGTAGTGATTTATTATCATCAGGGCGTTCTGGCGATGTCGCTGCAATATATTATTTTGACAGGTATCGCACTAAATGGGGCTCGTCTATGGATCAAGGCTGTTAAGCCTACGGATAACGAACAAAATGTAAATTAAGGCTGCTCATCGGCCATAGGTAATTAATCTATCTATGGCCTGTTAATTGATATTTTTACTACAAAATCCTTTCTTCTTATCAGTCCATTTATTTGAATTAACATCATTTTTACGTTTAGTGAATTTTTATATAAAAAAAGTATCCCATTTTTACTCATAAAGATTATTTACAGCACAACGCCTAACAGTTAGATTGAGATCACAAAATTATTTCAAATAACTGTAAACACATTAGGTGAAAGGATAATGAATTACCAGAATGACGATATAAGAATAAGAAAAATAACGGAATTACTGCCACCAGTTGCATTACTCGAAAAATTTCCTGCGACAGAAGATAGTGCTATTACTGTTCGTAAGGCACGTAAATCTATCCATAATATTTTAATTGGTGGAGATGATCGTCTATTGGTAGTGATTGGTCCATGTTCAATTCATGATCCACAAGCGGCATTAGAATATGCAGAGCGCTTGAACAAATTACGTGAAGAATTGAAAGCTGATTTGGAAATCGTTATGCGGGTTTATTTTGAAAAACCTCGCACAACCATAGGCTGGAAAGGACTGATTAACGATCCAAACATGGATTGCAGTTTTGATATCAATGATGGATTACGTACTGCCCGTAATCTATTGCTTGATATTAATAATATGGGGCTACCTGCGGCAGGTGAGTTCCTTGATATGATTACCCCTCAATATTTGGCAGATCTCATGAGCTGGGGCGCGATAGGAGCACGTACAACAGAATCTCAGGTTCACCGTGAATTGGCATCAGGGCTGTCTTGTCCGGTTGGTTTCAAAAATGGCACGGATGGAACAATTAAAGTCGCTATTGATGCTATCAATTCTGCCAGCTCATCACACTGTTTTTTGTCTGTCACGAAATGGGGTCATTCTGCGATTGTTAATACGACAGGTAACCACGATTGCCATATTATTCTGCGTGGTGGCAAAGAGCCTAATTATAGCGCCAGTCATGTCAGTGCGGTTAAAGAAGAGCTGGGGAAAGCTGGTTTGGCTCCTCGCGTGATGATTGATTTCAGTCATGCAAATAGTGCGAAGCAGTTCAAAAGACAAATGAATGTATGTGTAGATGTCTGTGGTCAGATTGCAGACGGCGAAAATACAATCATTGGTGTTATGGTTGAAAGCCACTTAGTTGAAGGGAATCAAAGTTTGGAGAGTGGTGAGCCTTTGGTTTATGGTCAGAGTGTGACAGATGCTTGTATTGGTTGGGAAGATACAGAAATATTGCTGCGTCAGTTGTCTCAGGCTATCAAGAACCGCAGAAGCTAATTTGTTGTAAAAATGTTATGCAAAAGCCGGAAATCAGTCCGGCTTTTTTACATTCTTTCTGCGTGATCCTTGAGGATTACTTCGCTTTACCTTGATTTGCAACTGCCGCTGCTTTTGCCGCGATTTCATCAGCGTTGCCTAGGTAATAGTGTTTGATGGGTTTCATATTCTCATCAAACTCATAAACCAGTGGTACAGCAGTTGGAATATTCAGCTCAAGAATGGCTTCTTCGCTCATATTATCCAGATATTTCACCAATGCACGCAGAGAGTTACCGTGAGCAGCAATGATGATTTTTTCACCTTTTTCTACGCGTGGTTTGATTACTTCTTCCCAATAAGGAATAACACGCTCAATAGTTGTTGCAAGGCTTTCAGTTACTGGGAGTTCTTCTGGTTTCAGATTTGCGTAACGAGGATCGTGACCTGGGTAACGTTCATCATCTTTAGTCAAATCAGGAGGAGTAATCGCGAAACCACGACGCCACAATTTGACTTGATCATCACCATATTTAGCTGCGGTTTCTGATTTGTCCAGACCTTGCAATGCGCCGTAGTGACGTTCATTCAGTTTCCAGCTTTTTTCAACTGGAAGCCATTGCTGATCAACCTGATCCAGAATGTTCCACAAAGTGTGAATGGCACGTTTTAAAACGGAAGTGTAGGCGAAATCAAAAGTGAAGCCTTGTTCTTTCAGCAGTTGACCAGCTTGTTGTGCTTCAGAGCGGCCTTTATCGGACAATTCAACGTCAGTCCAGCCAGTAAAACGGTTCTCTTTGTTCCACTCGCTTTCTCCGTGCCTTACAAGAACCAGTTTAGTTACAGCCATAGCTTAAACTCCTATCAGTACTTTTTAATACGAAATGAAAAAATCGCTGCGGGCATTATATGGCGCGATAGACCAAAACGGCAAACAATAGTCTCGTATCTTCTGTTTTAAATCATGTTTGGTGACAATTGCATCGATGTATATTTAATTGGGGGAAGGAGATAGAAGGCAGCGTTTGATCTGAACTGTATCCTGGTGATGGAAGGCGACAATTCAGATCAAGTGGGATTCAGTTTAGTGCATGACTACCAATTTTATTGGATAGGTGAGAAACAGTAGGTGCATCAGGTTGAGTGAAAAATGGAAAGCAACAGCCACCCATAAACGACCACTCCACATCCATGTCAGGCCATAAATTAATCCTGCCAGTGTAGCGAAAATCATCAGCAAACTGCCACCAGCAAAATGGGCGCCACCAAAAATCAGTGAGGTGATAACAAGGGCTAAGTAAGGATTCATCCATTGACTTAACTTCTGCTGTATATAGCCACGAAACAGTGCTTCTTCAGCTAAAGAGACAAAGAAGATATTCGCGATGACAAAAGCAGGAAACCAATTAGGTAAATGAAGTTCAACGGATAATCCGCCCAATGCTGTTGCAAGCCCTAATAATGCCGGAATGGCTGCAATCAACAATGCCCAGCCATGAGGAGGTGCTTCAACCACAGGCTTTCGGGTGAACAAAGTAGGCATACAGAATATTAGGATGAATGGCAGCAGCGCTTTGTCAAAATTGAAATACATTGAAAAAGGTGCGCTTAGCGGGCCAACCTGTACTTTATCCAGATATTTAAGATTATGAAATCCTGGGATGTAATGCATAAACAGCAAAATACCACCGACGAGCAATAGCAACTCGATAATGATTTTGAAGGCGAAATATTTTTTGCTGTTTTTTTTACAATCACTATTTTTTTTACAATAAACGTGTACCACACCTAATAGAGTCATCACTGTCAGCGTGATTATAGCAGGGTAGGTAAGTATGTTAGTGCTGATCCCAGCAATGATAGCGAAGAGTGCGATGAAAAAAGCAATTTTCTGGCGACTATCTAAAAGAGCCAATGAAGCGGCAAGTAATGCCCAAGCCATATAATTCCCTATTATCTTTGAAAAAACCAATGAAATAGTCTAAAAATAGGCGGTGATTTTATAGTAATGGTTAAAGAATTCAAAAATAATAATAAAGAATATCAAAAAAATATCACTTGATTTTAGAAAGAATGATTGGATTGATCGATAACACTGGAACCCTCTCTATTAAGAGAGGGGTCACAGTAACATGCTGGATTGGGGAAGAGGCTTACAACAGCTCTAGAAAAATGCTTTCGGTTTCATACCGATAAATCTCACCATCAGGAACAAATCGCAGACGATGAGTAATGCACTTTGGTGCATCTTCTTGATGATGGGAAACAAACAGAAGCTGCGTATCACCATTAGAAATCATGATATCAATGAAGCGCAGAACTAACTGGCGGTTTAAGGGATCAAGCCCCTGCAAAGGCTCATCCAGAATCAATAACGCGGGGTGTTTTACTAGAGCACGTGCAATCAAAACAAGTCGTTGTTGTCCCCATGATAAACTATGAAAGGGACTAATTGCTGTTGAACCAGATAATCCCAATAATTCCAGCCATTGATCAGCTAATTGTTGCTGTCGATCAGAAACAGCTTGATAAAGCCCTATTGAATCGAAAAAGCCTGAAAGAATGACATTTCGGACACTGGTACTGACTCGGTAATCGAGATGAACACTGTTACTGATATAACCAATATGCCGTTTAATATCCCAGATTGTTTCCCCACTTCCCCGTTGGCGGCCAAATAATATTAACTCATTACTATAACCTTGGGGGTGATCGCCTGTAATCAGACTAAGGAGAGTTGATTTTCCTGCACCATTCTCACCAATGATTTGCCAGTGTTCATTAGGATTCACTTGCCAGTTCAAGTTGTGCAAAATGGGTTGGTCATTATATTGAACAACAACATTACGCATTGACACTAATGGTTGATCCGTTGGAAGTTGCTCTTCAGTCCGATATTCATCTGTTTCGGGAAGGTGAATATTTTTTAGATCCTCACTGTGTACCAATTGTGCCACGAGAGATTCTGCCAAAATGTGTTCTTTTTTCCCGGTCAACGTTAGATGGCAATCTGCCAGTACACCGACTTGTTCGACAAAATCAGGAATTTCATGGAAGCGGGTTAAAACCAGAGCTAAAGTAATGCCTTTTGCAGCCAGAGAATTTAATAACTGGATAAGTTGATTTCGCGCATAAGCATCTAGTCCATCAAAAGGTTCATCAAGAATAAGCAGGTCAGGATTTGCCATTAATGCCTGACACAGCAGAACCTTACGAACTTCACCCGTTGAAAGATATTTGAATCGTCGCGAGAGCAAATCCTTAATACCAAAATATTCGCTTAATTCAAGGCACAATTCATTATCTTTATGGTGAAGTTGAATGATAGCTGCGGCCGTACGTCCAGTATCCTCTTCTCCTTCACTGAGTAAGTCTGTATTGTTGCGTAGCCATTCTTCATCAATCAGCTTTTGCAATTGTTCAAAAGATAAACGCATTGGTGTATGAAACGAGCAATGACGTTCACCTGCCAGTTGAATTAGTTCATCTGACAGAGCACGAGCCAACGAAGATTTTCCACTGCCATTGGCACCAACAAAGGCCCAACTTTCCCCAGAAATAATTTTCAGTGACGGTAGCCGTAGGGTACGGGTGTCACTTAAACGGAAACTACCTTGCGTTATTTGCAATTCAGACATTCTTCTTCCTTTTTAAGCAACATCAACTAAAGAATCACCAGAAATAAGCGGAATAATGTTCAATGTCAATGTGTAGCTGTCTGTTATTCATTGAGGGGTAATAATTTTTGAAATCGATTGAAAATAGTCTTAACGGGGCATCATATTGCAAAGCATAGAAAGAATGTGGGGGAAGTGAAAGAGAAACAGAGATCCCCCTGACAGATAGGCTTACAGGGGGAGCACAGCTAGCATGGGAATTTAGCACAGAGTGGCAATAATCACTTTATCAGCATTGAAAAGAGCAGTGACAGAATCGTGAGACTGGAGCTGTAAACGCGATACTTCTTGATTAGATAACGTTACGCAAAGGGATTCACCGCCATCAAGTGTCAGAATAATTTCACTGAATTCTGCCCCTGCTTCAATGTGGTTAATTTGGCTGGATAGGACATTATCGAATGAAGCCGCAGGGACACGATCTTTAGTTAAGGTTATCCACGGAGCTTTAATTAACACCAGCACTTCTTTCCCTTCAATTAAATTCAGCCGATTTGCACTTTGTTCCGTTAAAGCCGCAGAGATTGATGTTTTACCATCGGCCAATAAAACACGCACATTTTGTTGAATATTTTCGTGGTTACGTTCAATGATCGTACCAAAAAATTGATTCCGGGCGCTGGTTTGTAACGAAAAGCGAGATATAGCAGTGAACAGGCTATCCAGTGGCTGAGAGCCTTCTTTCAGGGCATCAAACGCTTTTTGTTGAATTTTTTCCAGTAGATCATAAAGCTGCAACAGGCGTTCACCATAATGCGTAAGTTGGGCTCCACCACCGCCTTTTCCTCCTGTGGCGCGTTCTACCAATACCTCATCTGCGAGCTGATTCATTTCATTGATGGCATCCCAAGCACTCTTGTAGCTGATCCCAGCCTGCTTTGCTCCTTGGCTGATAGAACCAGTAATTTTAATCTGTTTAAGCAACTCAATTCGCCGGGGATCAGCGAACAGACGTTGTTGCAATTTCAGTGTTAATAATATTTGGGCTTGCATAGTGATTCATTTCGGGCAAATATTTGAAAGTTTTTATAACAGAATCATAAGAATCGCACGTTTCGTCGGTTACTGTTACTTTTTTATTGTCTAGAATAGCTAGATTAATGTCTGTGTCATATCTGGCTCAGGTACGATACTGTTAATTTGTTAGTCACTCAGGATATGAGGTTAGCATGTTTGAATTGCTTAAAAGTATGGGATTTGCGCTGATTATGGTTCCCGTAGTGATGGCTGCTATTTTGGCGTTGATTTACGGGCTTGGGGGATTGTTTAATATTATTTCTAAAAGTGAAACGAAAGGTATTGAACGATAGTTTTGGCCTCACTCTATCTGGTTTCTTCTCCATAGGCCCGTATATCCTGGATTCAGATCACTGATAAACCCTGTTCGAAACAACAGGGTTTGTTTTTTTCATTATATTATCCCGGCAAGAACACCTACCTTTTTCCTCTACGGTATTAGATCCATTTGACGCGTCTCTTTCCCCAACCAAATCACTGTCACTACCGCTACCAGAATTGAAGCACAGAACAGGGCGAAGATCAGCGAAACTGAGGCATTTATCGCCACCAAATAACCAACCATCAGTGGGCCAAGAATACCACCGATTCGTCCAATCGCCGCAGCCATGCCTGCACCAGTTGCCCGGATTGCTGTCGGATATTGCTCAGGAGTGTAAGCATAAATTGCACCCCAGGCACCAAGGTTGAAAAATGACAGCAAAATGCCAAAAATCAGAAGCTGAGTAACACTGTCAGCCGCGCCGAAGAAATAGGCCGAGACAGCCGTTCCTATCAGATAGCTTGTCAGAACGAATTTGCGTCCGCAGCGCTCAATTAGCCAGGCAGCTGTAAAATAGCCAGGAAGTTGAGCCAGAGTCATGATTAACACATATTGGAAACTTTTTACCAGACTAAACCCTTTAAGTATTATCACGCTTGGCAACCACAGAAATATGCCATAGTAGGAAAACACCACGCAGAACCATAGAACCCACAGCATAATAGTCGCCCTACGGTAGTCCACTGACCATACCGCTTGTATGTTATTCACAATTGAGGGACGTACTTTCTGGGTAGACATTTGTGTATAGCGAGGCGAATCAGGTAGATGTATACGCAGGTAGATAGCGTAAAACGCGGGTAACGCGCTTAACAGCATTGCAACGCGCCATCCATAATTGGGAATAATAAAATAGGCAATCAATGCTGCTGCCAGCCAGCCAAAGGCCCAAAAGCTCTCCAGTACCACAACCATGCGTCCGCGCTCATGGGATTCCACGCTTTCAGACACCAATGTTGATGCCACTGGTAGTTCACCGCCCAGTCCCATGCCTATGATAAAACGCAGTACAAGTAATGCTGTGAGTGTAGAAACTAACGCTGTTAACCCACTACCAATGCTAAACAGCAGCAATGTGACGATAAAAGCCGATTTTCGCCCTGTTTTGTCAGCCATCACACCAAAGAAAAAAGCGCCAACTGCCATGCCGATCGAGTTAATACTGCCTATCCATCCCAGCTGTTGTGCGCTCAGCCCCCAGTCTTGTTTTAGTGCAGCGAGTAAAAATGATAGAAGTCCGATATCCAGTGCATCAAACATCCATCCCAAGCCAGCAATTGTCAGTAGTCGATGTTTAGTGATGCCTTTTTGCATTAGTGTCTTTTGTGAGGGAGTTGTATGTGACAATTGTTAGTCCTTATGATGTATGCAAAAAAGACTGAGTACTGTTTTCAGAGAGCCAATACACATCAGAAATTAAGTAACACAATTTTCAGTGAATTAATGTACATTGCTGCGGCACTTATTACCATATGATATAGCAGCACATGGCACTATATATAAAGTCTTTATACAGCACCTTTTTATATCAATATCACATTAATAAGTTTTATCTACTTAATTACTGATGGTTGCGATTGAATTTTTTTATGTTTTGCATTGCAACCTTTACATTGAATTAATATAAAAGCTAAAACTGGCTCACAACTTGCCGATTAATCTTAGAATAGCATTTTCATTTAACGTTGTATCTTGCTATATACAACGCACCATATTGATTATCTTAGGTGAATGTAAAATGAAAAAGAAAGTTTATCAGTTTCTGACAGGGGCTGTGGTCTCTTGTGCGCTTGTTGGAAACGTCTGGGCAACAGATAAAGTGACGGTTTTTGCGGCTGCTTCATTAACTAATGCACTTGATGATATTGCGGCACAGTACAAAAAAGAAAAACAGGGAGATATTGTTGCTTCTTACGCTTCATCTTCGACACTGGCTCGTCAGATAGAGCAGGGAGCACCTGCGGATATTTTTATTTCTGCCGATCAGCAGTGGATGAATTACGTCACTGATAAACAATTAATTGTTGAGAATACCCGTCATACCTTATTGGGTAACCAGCTTGTACTGATAGCTCCCAAAGGGAGCAAATTAGACAAAATTGACATCAACCGAGAAACAAAATGGAAATCTTTACTAGCGGGAGAGCGCTTAGCTGTTGGCGATCCTGATCATGTACCAGTTGGTATTTATGCCAAAGAATCGCTGCAATATTTGAATGCATGGGAGACAGTCAGTCCGCTTATGGCGCGTACTAACAACGTACGTAGTGGCATGGCGCTGGTGGAACGTGCTGAAGCCCCGTTGGGCATTGTTTATGGTTCTGATGCCGTTGCCAGCAATAAGGTGAAAGTTGTGGGTGTTTTCCCACCGGAAAGCCATAAACCGGTGGAATATCCGATTGCAATAATCAAAGGCCATGAAAAACAGGCTGTTCATGATTTTTATGATTATCTTAAAACCCCTGAAGCCGCTGCAATTTTTAAACGCTACGGTTTTAGTCCTCTGTAGGAACTGATCTTTTGGAGATGTTAAGTGAATATGAATGGCAGGCAATTTTACTGAGCTTAAAAATCTCAGGGATTGCTGTGTTATTCAGTTTGCCATTCGGGATATTAATGGCATGGATGCTGGCTCGTTGCCAGTTTTTTGGGAAATCCCTGCTTGACAGCATTATCCATTTGCCACTGGTATTACCACCGGTGGTAGTGGGATATCTGTTGCTCATCAGCATGGGGCGTCGTGGAGTAATTGGTGAATTCCTTTATGGCTGGTTTGGTGTCAGTTTTGCATTTGATTGGACAGGAGCGGCGTTAGCTTCGGCTGTCGTGGCTTTTCCGCTGATGGTCAGAGCCATTCGGTTATCGCTGGAGAGCATAGATCGGCGTTTGGAACAGGCTGCTCATACATTGGGAGCGAGTTCGCTTAAAGTCTTTTTCACCATTACCCTGCCGCTATCATTACCCGGCATCATTGTTGGTGCGGTATTGGCATTCGCCCGATCGTTGGGGGAATTTGGAGCAACCATTACTTTTGTTTCGAATATTCCGGGGGAGACCCGCACTATTCCCCTTGCCATGTACACCTTGATAGAAACACCAGGTGCGGAAACAGCCGCAGCCCGTCTGTGCGTAATTGCAATTGCATTGGCGCTGATTTCATTGATGCTTTCCGAATGGCTGACACGTTGGGGGAGAAAACGTTTGGGGGCAGCATGTTAGAACTGGATTTTGAGCAGCGTTTGGGTGAGCTGCACATGCAGGTTGATACTACATTGCCAACAGAAAGCATTACCGCCATATTTGGACTTTCGGGGGCAGGAAAAACCTCATTGATCAACGTTATTGCGGGATTGAGTCATCCACAAAAGGGCCGCATTGTTTTAAACGGGTCCACCTTAGTGGATACAGAACACAATATCTTTCTACCACCAGAAAAGCGCCGAATTGGTTATGTTTTTCAGGATGCACGCCTTTTCCCGCATTATCGTGTGAAGGGAAACCTACAATACGGTATGGTGCCAGAAATGAAACCGCAGTTTGACACCATTATTGGTTTGTTGGGGATTGAACATTTACTGTCACGTTTTCCCATCACATTATCTGGTGGAGAAAAACAGCGGGTAGCGATTGGTCGTGCATTACTGACAGCCCCTGAGATCTTGCTGATGGATGAACCATTGGCATCATTAGATTTACCACGTAAACGTGAGTTATTACCCTATCTAGAAAAACTGTCTGAAGATGTCAAAATCCCGATTCTGTATGTAAGTCACAGTTTGGATGAAATTTTACGCTTGGCAGATAATGTTATCGTCATGGACAAAGGAAAAATCAGGGCGACAGGGACTTTGGAAGACGTTTGGTCGAGCAGTGCACTACGTCCGTGGCTGCAGAAAGAGAGTCTTGGCAGCATACTGAAAGTATTTGTCATGGAACACCATCAGCGTTATCAAATGACCGCAGTAGCGGTAGCTGACAAAATTCTTTGGCTACCACAAACTAATGCCTCTCCGGGAACTGATTTGCGTATCCGCATTGATGCATCAGATGTTTCCTTAGTTTTGGAGCCACCAAAAGCCAGTAGCATCCGTAACACTTTGCAAGTAAAAGTCATTGAGGTTTTTGAAGAGCATGGTCAGGTTGATGTTAAATTGGCACTGAGTGAACATAGCTTATGGGCGAGAATTACACCTTGGGCGCGGGAAGAGCTTAATCTGCGGGTAGGGCAATGGCTGTATGCACAAATAAAGAGTATTTCTTTAAATCGTCACTTATGAGTATGTAGTAGGGAACTATATACGTAGGAAATGATACACATAGATATTTATGTATATAGGGAGTGGGAGTGCAGCAGTGAGCCATTTCATGACTGATTCACTGCCACTTTACGCACTCTTCCACTAATAGCCAAAGATCATTGTCATCTCAGAAGACGACGGCACATTTTCATCGTTCAGTCTTAATTCACATCCCCTAAATAGATAGGAGAACCGGAGGAAAAACGCTTTTCTACAACCAAGGGGCGTAGAACCGCAGGAAATAATGGCAGGTTTATAACATCTTCCAAACTGATCCATTGAGCACCTATTTGATCCCTATCCGCATTGATATTTAGGTTATGAATATCGGGATTCTTATCGGCAAGCGAGGCAAGAAACATCAATTCGATTTGATGGACGTCTTTATCAAATTCGGCGAATTCATGATTGCTTCCTATATATTCTCTGACAAATACCAGCCGTACAGGTTCAATCTTGTATGTCGTCTCTTCAAGACACTCCCTAATCAATGTTTGAGTCAATGTTTCTCCAAACAGTTGTCCCCCACCTGGAAGGGTATACCATTCATCTGAATCCGATTTATATCTGACGAGTAGAATCTGGTCTTTGTGAATAATGATGGCTTTTGCTGAAATACGAATAGTGGCAGTATTATTTTGATTCACGAATAATATTCCGATAAAAAGTGTCTTTGTGTCTTGCACGGATCGCACATCTATTCCATTTTTTCCATAGCCTTTGACGCCCACAAAAAACCGCGCCACTAATAGCATAGAAATTCTTGACTAAATACGAGCTAATTTGGGCAGACAGAATTCTGGCAAATGTTCGATATTATACTTTTTGCTAGGTCTTAAGCCGAGAGTGGTTTTTCCAACTCTCAGTAAACCGTCAATCGATACAATCAGTTGCCATGTAATCCAATTACACTGGTACTTTAATTAAGTGGACAAGGCTTTCTGTGAATGCTAATTGAAATCCTTTGGATATGGCTTGTGCACGAAAATGTTGTCCAGTACCACACTATATCAGCATGTTTACGCAGATGAACAGTCAATTCATTACCAGCACCGCCGAGGTCGATAAATTGAACGTCATTCTGGAAGGTATAATGCCCATTCAGTAGAATGGGTCGCTAGGCTACCAGTGATATTTGGGTAATCAGTGCAACTGTTCTAATATTGCCACCTCAGTATAAGCAGGCCTACTTTTTATGAGTGGAAAAAAGAATCCTTATATAAATCACTTCCTGTCGCATTGTATGCTTTTAGGAAGTGATTTTTTAATTAATTTAGAACTGTATTCCATCAGCAATTTTAGCTGATTGTTAACTTCTTAAAAAAGCACCTTGAATCACTGCTTGTATCGTGACTCTATATGCCGCACTTCTTATGTCTGAAAATGACAATAATTACAGAACGTATTTTCGAAGGACTTCAGCTATGCCGGGTTGGGTATTATCCCGTGTGACAATATCTGCCCGCTCTTTGACAGCATCAACGCCATTTCCCATAGCGACTCCCAGTCCAGCACTTTCCAGCATACTGAGATCATTATAATTATCACCAAACGCAATCACATCTTTCATGCTCATACCTTGAGATTCCACCCATTGCTGTAACCGCATGCCTTTGCTATTACCTTTTTTGGCTATATCTATCTGATCAAACCATGACCATTCATACTCAAGGCCAACATTTTCCTCAATTTGTTCACTAATCTCACGTAGTTTTACTAAATTGGGTGAGCTGGTGGCGAATTTCCAGATGAAATTCACATTATGGATTGCATCTCGAAAGTTTCCTGTTTGCTGAATATTAGGGCGTTGGTGCTCAGGCAGGGAATCGGACCATGCAAGGGTTCGGGCTACAGTGTGAGGAAATTGATATAAAATGGCATCATCAACATACATCAGATGCTGAATTTCCGTATCTTGTAGATAGGAAAGTGCTTGAGAGGCTTCTTGGATGGAGAGTGGATTAGAAGCCAAGATTTTCTTTTCATGATAATCATATGAATAAGTTCCATTGCAACAAATGGCAGGAGTATCAAGTTGCAGCGCTTGATAGAAAGGATGGATGGCGACATGATGGCGTCCAGTTACAATCAGAACTTTGATACCGGATTGACGGGCTTCATTTAGGGCTGCCAGTGATTCTGGCAAAATACGTTTTTGTGGATCGAGTAGTGTTCCATCTAGATCCAGCGCAATAACGCGATATGACATGAGTTGGCCTCTGGGTTGTCTATGGTATAAACAAAACAATATACAGCAGTTGAACATAGTTAAACGGTTATATAGGCAGTCTAGCAGACAAAGTTTTTCAAGAATCTTTATAGATCAATGAAATGGCAATGAAGCATTTAGGAGAGAATATGAAACAGGTGGTTTATACAGCCAGCCCAAATAGCCGACAAATTCACGTATGGTCGCTTAATGTGGCAGGGGAACTTTCGCTTCTTCAGATCGTGAACGTGCCAGGTGAAGTACAGCCAATGGTCGTTAATCCTGATGGCAAACACTTATATGTGGGAATTCGCCCTCAATTCAGTATCGTGACTTATGCTATTGAAGAAGATGGACGTCTTGAACAGCAGGCCATTGCACCATTGCCGGATAGCCCGACCCATATATCCACTGACAGAACAGGGCGTTTTTTATTTTCTGCTTCTTACAGTTTCAATAACTTAAGTGTCCATCCTATTGATGAAAATGGCATCATCAAAGCACCGCGCCAAATTGTAGAAGGCTTGCAAGCGCCACATTCGGCTAATATTGATCGGGAAAATCGTCAATTATTGGTTCCATGCCTGAAAGAAGATCATATTCGTATTTTCAGTTTGAATGAGCAGGGGTATCTGACAGAAAACCGAGCAGAAGAAATTACCACGATAGCAGGTGCAGGTCCGCGCCATATGGCATTCCATCCGGAAAAGCAGGCGATTTACTGCATTAATGAATTGGATTCAACTGTTGATATTCTGCGTAAATGGGAAAAATACCGTATTGTGCAATCAATTGATTCGCTGCCAACAGATTTTTCCAATGTCCGTTGGTCAGCAGATATTCACATTACACCAGATGGTCGGCACCTTTATACCAGTGAACGTTCAGGGAGTCTGATCAGTCATTTCCGCGTTTCAGAAGATGGCTATCATCTGAGATTAGCGGGACATTATCCGACAGAAACCCAGCCTCGTGGTTTTGCCATTGATCACAGTGGTCATTTCCTGATTGCGTCAGGGCAGAAATCGGATCATATTTCAGTGTCATATATTGACAAATATTCGGGGGAATTGACTCAACTGGCGCGTTATCCGGTTGGAAAATCTCCGATGTGGGTTACGGTATTGGCACTGTAAACCTGAGCCGCGCTATTTTTGGGCGCGGCAAATTTGTTACCAGAGGATATAAGATGAAGCCAGCCACGTTACTTATCCCTGTTCCCGATGTTGAAGCCGGATTGGCATGGTATAAACGTGCATTTCCGGTAGCGAGAACGGTTTATTTAGCTGAATTTGATTTTACCGTATTGGAGATTGGCGATTTTTCATTAGACATAGTACAAGCTGATGAGAAAGTCAGCTCCGGTCAGCTGGGAACGGTTTTATATTGGTCTGTACCTTGTCTTAACACGGCTATTCGACACTTCCAGATTTTAGGTGCCCAGCTTTTCCGTGGGACAATGAATATTGATAATGGTTTAGGGATGTGCCAAGTTAAAGATCCCTTTGGCAATTTGATTGGTTTGAAAGGAATTTTTAAGAATGATGAAAGCTAAATTTTTTTCTTGGCGATAAATCCGGCTCTAGTCACATTGTTTCCAAACATATGCTCATAAACCCCCAAAATATCTTTTTTACTTATTCCAGTCACATAGCCAGCTATGTGACTGGAAATAACTTCTTTGCCACAGAACAGAGCTGTAACTTATAATCTATTAATTACATAAAATAAAAAACTGATTCTTATCTAATAATTAGATGCAGATTATTGATGTTGGAATAAGTTAAACGTTCCAATACCAGATAGAACAATAGGATATGTAATTAATATATGATTTTGTTGTACGGAATATAAATCACCCAAATAAATATTTCCTTTGAGAAGACGTAAAATAATATTTCTTGGATAAATATAAAGTTGAATGTTTAATGGTGTATTTACAATGGAGTGAGGATATTTCACTACCCCGCCAAGGTGAATATTATTAAAATTCAATAGTGGTGTATTATATCCGCCCTGAATATAGCCATTGAAACTAGTCTTTCTTCCTACATTGGGTGCGTGACCAATAGTAGTGGAGTGAGATGATATCTGGATAAAGGGAAAACTACCATATTGGTGATATGTGTTAATGTTAAAATGCCCACTAACAAACTCTGTTTGATTCAAAACCGGGCTGGTTAATGAATCTGGTTTGACATTATCTGAAAACAGATGAGCGAGTTCAGGTTTTTCTTTTACAAGAGCTTCATAATGTGCAATTTCTTGTTCATACCTATTTTGAGATAGCTCAAATACATCTTGAGTTTCTTCATTGGAAGGTGTGAATAGATTTTCTGTATTCATAATATTTTCCTTATTGTTTAAATGATTTTGATTGCGTAATGAATATATCAGAGAATTTATTTTATAGTGATTTAATAGCCATTTTTTTGGTAATTAATATTTGTCAGTGAGTGTTTTTTGGGTATAGGTTAATATTCTTTTATTTTTTATTAAAGATATGATTATTAAACATTTACGAATGTCATTGAATAGCATGACAATATGCTTTTTACTGTTTTCCTGGTCGTGTGGCCACATAAATAAATATGTGGCCTGAGATTAATTTTATTGCTTTTTTACGATTTTAAAAACTTTATAGATATATTATGCTTTAATTTATTGCACCAGCAATAGCATTTGTCAGTTTTGATAGCTGTCCTGGTTGAATAATATAAGGAGGCATCAAATAAATTAATCGACCAAATGGCCTGATCCATACACCATGTTGAACGAAATGTCGCTGCAATGAAGCAACATCAACGGGGTGTTTCATTTCAACAACTCCTATAGCACCTAAAACCCGAACGTCTTTGACTGAACTGTGTGGTTTGAGAGGCAGTAATTCAGTTTTTAACTGAGTTTCAATGGATTGAATACGTTGTTGCCACGGGCTGTCAGAGAGCAATTTCAGGCTGGCACTGGCAGCGGCACAAGCCAAAGGGTTTCCCATAAAAGTCGGGCCATGCATAAAGCAACCAGCATCACCTTGGCTGATAGTTTCAGCAACATATCGGGTAGTCAGTGTTGCGGATAATGTCATATATCCCCCTGTTAATGCCTTACCCAAGCACAATATATCCGGCTCGATCTGTGCATGTTCACAGGCAAATAGCTTACCCGTTCGCCCAAATCCGGTAGCAATTTCATCTGCAATCAATAAGATCTGATATTCATCACAAAGTTGGCGGACTTGGCGCAGGTATTCAGAATGATAAATTCGCATCCCGCCAGCGCCTTGAACAATAGGTTCTAAAATCACAGCGGCGATTTCATCATGATATTGCAACAATAATTGTTTCAAAGAGTCGATATCTTCCGGTTGCCACTCATCACCAAACTGACATTGTGGAGCAGCAGCAAACAGGTGATTGGGAAGATAGCCGTTATACAAGTTATGCATGGAGTTGTCCGGATCGCAGACAGACATAGCCCCAAAAGTGTCACCATGATAACCATGACGCAGTGTCAGAAAACGATGGCGTTTTTTCCCTTTGGCTTGCCAATATTGCAATGCCATTTTTAGGGCGACTTCTACTGCAACCGATCCAGAATCCGCCAAAAAAACACATTCTAAAGAATCAGGTGTCATTGCGACTAATTGTCTGCACAGTTCAACAGCAGGAAGATGAGTTATGCCGCCAAACATCACATGAGACATCTTATCGATCTGTGCCTTTGCCGCTTCATTGAGAACAGGGTGATTATAACCGTGAATAGCGGCCCACCATGAAGACATGCCATCAATCAATTTTCGACCGTCTGATAAAACCAGCTCCACACCTGTAGCGGATGATACGGGATAAGTGGGGAGTGGATTAGTCATTGAGGTATACGGATGCCAAATATGGCGTTGGTCAAATTCAAGATCTGAAGGGGTCATGATAATTTTGTTGTAAACCTTTTTGAGTTCATTTTAGTTGACATGATAACGGCATTATTTAAACTGACAACGTTTTTTCTCATCGGAGATATTATTGTGAGCGAGCGTCAACAATGGACAATCAAGCAGGCACAAGACTTGTTTGATAAACCTTTTTTTGAATTATTATTTCAGGCACAACAGACACACCGCGAGCATTTTGACCCACAACAAGTACAGGTCAGTACACTGCTTTCAATTAAGACAGGGGCTTGCCCAGAAGACTGTAAATATTGTCCACAAAGTTCCCGTTACAAAACTGGTTTGGAAAAAGAGCGGCTGATGGAAGTGGAAAAAGTCATTGAATCAGCGCGTAAAGCTAAAAATGCTGGTTCAACCCGTTTCTGTATGGGAGCAGCTTGGAAAAACCCGCATGAACGTGATATGCCGTATTTGGAAAAAATGGTCAAAGAAGTCAAAGCATTGGGAATGGAAACCTGCATGACACTGGGGATGCTGAATCAATCTCAGGCACAACGTTTGGCAGGGGCTGGTCTGGACTACTATAACCATAACTTAGACACCTCACCAGAATTTTACGGCAATATCATCACTACTCGTAGCTATCAGGACAGATTGGATACTTTGGATAATGTTCGGGATGCGGGCATTAAAGTTTGTTCGGGCGGTATCGTTGGTTTGGGGGAACAAATTCGTGATCGGGCAGCATTATTGGTGCAATTGGCGAATTTACCTAAACCACCGGAAAGTGTGCCGATCAATATGTTGGTGAAAGTAAAAGGAACGCCACTGGAAGAGAATGAAGATGTCGATCCTTTTGATTTTATCCGTACTATTGCTGTGGCACGAATCATGATGCCAAAATCCCATGTCCGTTTATCCGCAGGACGTGAACAAATGAATGAACAAACTCAGGCCATGTGTTTTATGGCTGGCGCCAATTCTATTTTTTACGGCTGTAAATTGCTGACAACACCAAATCCAGATGAAGATAAAGATCTGCAACTGTTCCACCGTTTGGGCATCAACCCTCAACAGACAAAGACGGCATTTGGTGACAATCAACAGCAGCAGTACTTGGCTGAAGCCATTATTCATAATGTCGATCACGAACAATTTTATAATGCGGCAATATGATGAGCTGGTCAGACTCTCTCTCCCGGCGTTTGGCCGAACGCCGGGGTACTTCGCTATGGCGTAACAGACAAGTCCATCAGGGATCTGATGGGCGTTTACTGTTCACTTCAGATAGTCAATACCTTAATTTTTCCAGTAACGATTATCTTGGGTTGAGCCGGCATCCCCAGATTATTGCTGCCTGGCAGCAAGGGGCTCAACAATATGGTGTAGGCAGTGGAAGTTCAGGGCATGTTACGGGTTATACAGTTGCACATCATGCTCTGGAACAACAACTGGCTGAGTGGTTGGGATACTCTAGTGCCTTACTGTTCATTTCTGGCTATGCCGCTAATCAAGGCGTGATTGCGGCTTTGATGGAAAAAGAAGATCGTATTATTGCTGATCGCCTGAGCCATGCATCGTTGATGGAAGCCGCAATGCAATCTCCGGCACAATGTCGACGTTTTCTGCACAATAACATGGAATCTTTGCAGCAACATTTGGCAAAAGTGTGTGCTGGTAAAACACTGGTAGTAACGGAAGGTGTTTTCAGCATGGATGGAGATTGTGCCCCACTTGAATCCATTGCGCAGCAAGCGAAATCCACATCAAGTTGGTTGATGGTGGATGATGCCCACGGCATCGGCATTCATGGTGATGAAGGACGCGGTAGTTGCTGGATGAAAAATGTTAAGCCGGAGATTTTGATCATCACCTTTGGTAAGGCATTTGGATTGAGTGGAGCCGCCGTTTTATGTGATGAGCAAACCGCAGAATATTTGCTCCAATATGCCAGGCACCTGATTTACAGCACGTCAATGCCACCTGCGCAGGCAGCGGCACTTTCCGAAGCAGTACGACAAATCAGAGCAGGGGATGAATTGCGTCAGCGATTGCAAAACAATATTCGTTACTTTCGCCGTGAAGCGCAGCAGTTGCCTTTTGTATTGATGAATTCAGAAACAGCCATCCAGCCATTAATCGTTGGTGACAATGAACGCTGTATCTCACTATCTCATGTGCTCAGGCAAAAAAAAGTGTGGGTCAAAGCAATACTCCCACCAACGGTTCCCCCTGATGGTGCACGATTGCGTATTACGCTGACAGCAAATCATACACAGCACGATATTGATACATTACTGGAGGCGCTGCATGGATCTGGTTGTTAAATCCGTTGACAAACAAGCGATTGCAGGCGCTTTTGGGCGTGCGGCTTCCAGATATGACACTGTGGCTAAATTGCAGCAGCAAACCGGTGAGTATTTGATGAAGTTGGCACAAGCGGAAAATATTGGTATGCGGGTATTGGATGCAGGGTGCGGAACAGGTTTTTTTAGTGCCCGCTGGAAACAGCAGGGTAAACAAGTTATTGCACTGGATCTGGCGTCCGGTATGTTGAGCCATGCAAAAGGACAGCAAGTTGCCGATTATTATCTGCAAGGAGATATCGAGCATTTGGGACTGGCGGATAACAGTGTAGACCTCTGTTTCAGCAATCTGGCGGTACAATGGTGTAATGATTTGCCTCATGCATTGCGGGAATTTTACCGTATTACTCGTCCCGGAGGCCTTATCGTGTTTTCCACGTTGGCACAGGGGTCGCTGAATGAATTAGAAGCTGCGTGGGAGCGAGTGGATGATCATCGGCATATCAATCAATTTCTGCCATTGGGAACAATTACACAAGCATGTCAATCCTATCGACATAAAGTCATTAGTCGGAAATATTACCAGCATTACCCACAACTATTGCCTTTGCTGAATTCTCTAAAAGGGATCGGTGCAACGCACCTCCACCACGGTCGCCAGCGGGGATTAATGACTAGAAAACGTCTGAATACCCTCGCTGAAGCATATCCACAGAATAATGGGAATTATCCATTAAGCTATCAAATTGCTTTTGGAGTCATTTATTGTGACAAATAAATTTTTTCTTACAGGAACTGATACTGAAGTCGGTAAAACAGTTGTTAGTTGTGCTTTGCTGCAAGCTGCTAATAAAAAAGGATATCGGACTGCGGGTTACAAGCCCGTGGCATCAGGAAGTGAAATGACGACTGAAGGAATACGTAATGGTGATGCGCTGGCCCTGCAACGTAATAGTACTGTGTCATTAACTTATCAAGAAGTGAATCCTGTAGTATTTGTTGAACCTACATCGCCCCACATTGTGAGTGCGGAACTTAATCAACCAATAGATTTTTCTGTTTTATCAAAGGGATTGGAAGTACTGACAAAAAAATCTGACTGGATTTTGATTGAAGGTGCAGGGGGATGGTACACGCCATTATCAGAAAATACGACTTTTGCTGATTGGGTGATTCAGGAGGGGTTACCGATAATTTTAACAGTTGGTGTTAAATTAGGTTGCATTAACCATGCAGTATTAACCGCAAAAGCTATTCAGCATTCGGGTTTGAAACTGGTA
The DNA here is from genome assembly GCF_002127535.1 of Xenorhabdus vietnamensis. Classification (GTDB taxonomy): domain Bacteria; phylum Pseudomonadota; class Gammaproteobacteria; order Enterobacterales; family Enterobacteriaceae; genus Xenorhabdus; species Xenorhabdus vietnamensis. The sequence goes on along the minus strand of NZ_MUBJ01000008.1, from coordinate 106,341 downwards.
GGCTGGGTTGCTAATGAAATTGAGCCAGCAGGTAAACATCAGGCGGCATATTTGGATACATTGAAACGTATGATCCCTGCACCTTTATTGGGAGTTATTCCCCATCTAGGTGAATCAGCTGATAAAAATAACATAGGTAAATATATTGTTATCGACTCATTGGTTAACTAATTGTTTATTTTGAGTTGGCTATAATTGATATCAAAAAGCATGCCTTAATCGATTTTTTTGACGTGAAAAACTTTGCATTTAAACAACGATTGCATCATTTTTGCTCAATGAAATACTGCGAACCAATCTCAAGACAGAATAAAAATATTTCGCTATTGAAAAATATATAAACAAGAATAACTCTGCAACCGCCTATACTTTATAGGTTTTGCCGAGTTATCCACTATTCCTGTGGATAACCTTGTGCATTAGTTTTAGAAAAGTACTCTCGTGCAAGGTGACACGCGGCTTACGCAAGATTTGTTGTTATTATCTGCGTGGATTTTTTTGTGTTTAAAATCAAGTCATTAAATAAAAATGCTTCTTTTTTGTTTCCCGTTGCCATTCAGTGCCTTATCATTTCAGTTGTTAATACTAAAATAGGAAAAAGCAATTTCATTATCTGGGGATAAAAATAGCTATTATTAATGTTAATTTAAAGTTAATATCGTAATGTAAATATCATATTAGATAAATAATACTCTAAGTTGTGGCTTGTTTCTATGGAATTTTTCTCTAAGTCTTCCAAGATCTCCTTTCAAACAAAAATAACATTATTTTGCTAACTTACTTGAAGCTGGTTTTTTATCCAGTATTATAAAAGAGTTTTGTCAGTGTACGGGTGGCGTGGGGAAAATGAGCAAAGAAACGAGCAAGGTATTCAAGTTACATTCTGATTTTAAGCCAGGAGGCGATCAGCCATCGGCTATCAGACAATTACAGAAAGGGCTGGGAGATGGGCTAGCCCATCAGACGCTTTTGGGGGTAACGGGGTCGGGGAAAACCTTTACGATCGCCAATGTTATCGCAAATTTGAATCGGCCCACCATGATCCTTGCTCCCAATAAGACATTGGCAGCACAGCTTTATAGCGAAATGAAAGAGTTCTTTCCTGAGAATGCAGTGGAATATTTTGTTTCCTATTACGATTATTACCAGCCAGAAGCCTATGTGCCCAGTTCCGATACCTTTATCGAAAAAGACGCTTCAGTGAATGAACATATTGAACAGATGCGTCTGTCTGCAACAAAAGCCTTGCTGGAACGCCGTGATGTTGTTGTGGTGGCTTCTGTTTCTGCAATTTATGGTCTAGGTGATCCCGATAGCTATTTGAAAATGATGCTTCACTTAACTGATGGCATGTTAATTGATCAGCGTGCTATTTTGCATCGTTTGGCAGAATTGCAGTATACCCGTAATGATCAGGCATTCCAGCGTGGAACATTCAGGGTGCGTGGTGAAGTGATAGATATTTTCCCCGCAGAATCGAATGAATATGCTTTGCGCGTGGAATTGTTCGATGATGAAGTTGAACGTCTTTCTTTGTTTGATCCACTGACGGGACAGGTTCAGTACAATGTTCCGCGTTATACCATTTATCCCAAGACTCACTATGTTACACCACGTGAGCGTATCCTTCAGGCGATGGAAGAGATCAAAATTGAGTTGGCACAACGGCGCAAGGCTCTGTTGGCGTCAGACAAGTTATTGGAAGAACAGCGCATCACCCAGCGAACGCAATTCGATCTCGAGATGATGAATGAATTGGGCTATTGCTCCGGTATTGAAAACTACTCCCGTTATCTATCTGGTCGTTCCGCTGGAGAACCACCTCCAACGCTGTTTGATTATCTTCCGGCAGATGGTTTGCTGGTGGTGGATGAATCTCACGTAACCATTCCTCAGATTGGTGGAATGTATCGAGGGGATCGTTCCCGTAAGGAAACATTAGTTGAATATGGCTTCCGTTTACCTTCAGCGCTGGATAACCGTCCAATGCGGTTTGAAGAATTTGAGGCATTGGCACCACAGAGTATTTATGTCTCAGCCACTCCTGGTCATTATGAATTGGAAAAATCTGGCAATGACGTTGTCGAGCAAGTTGTACGCCCGACAGGGCTAATTGACCCCGAAGTTGAAGTTCGTCCTGTGGCAACTCAAGTGGATGATTTACTGTCTGAAATCCGCATACGTGCGGCAAAAAATGAGAGAGTGTTGGTAACGACTTTAACCAAACGGATGGCGGAAGACCTGACTGAATATTTGGAAGAGCATGGCGAGCGAGTACGTTATCTCCATTCTGATATTGATACTGTTGAACGGGTGGAAATTATCCGTGATCTTCGTCTCGGTGAATTTGATGTTTTGGTTGGTATTAACTTATTGCGTGAAGGTTTGGATATGCCGGAAGTTTCCCTAGTGGCAATTTTAGATGCAGATAAAGAGGGCTTCCTTCGTTCAGAGCGATCTCTGATCCAGACCATTGGCCGTGCAGCGCGTAACCTGCATGGTAAAGCAATTTTATATGGTGACAAAATCACGAATTCGATGGCGAAAGCTATTGAAGAAACAGAGCGCCGTCGTGCCAAACAGCAGGCATTTAATAAAGAACACGGTATTGTGCCGCAAGGATTGAACAAAAAAATCAGTGACATTCTGAAAATTGGTCAACCTGTTAATAGCAAAGGAAAAACCAAAGGAAAAAGTAAAATTGCTTTGGATGCAGATGATTACCGCAATTTATCGACGAAAGAACTAGAGAACAAAATCCGTGAGCTGGAAGAGAAAATGTACCAACATGCACGGGATCTTGAATTTGAAAAAGCGGCCAACATTCGTGATCAGGTTCAGACATTGCGAACACAATTTATCGCCAATTCCTGAGTGTTATATCTAAGGCAGAACGGTAGCCTAAAGCAATGATGCAATGATGCAATGATAGAGAGTGAGTGGTTTCACTCTCTATTTCCATCTATTAGCTAACCCAATTTTTGTAAGGTGTGCTCAATTGCTTGGTGCAATAATTCACGATCATGGCGGTAAGGAATATCCTGTGCTTCCAAAACTTGTTGTGTCACAACCCGATCACTGAAAGGGCTGATATCGGTACATGGGCCGACAATAAGCGCATTAATCATCCTGCGGCCAATCTTACTCTCCATGATTTCAAGCTTATCTTTTAATGATAACTTAGTCGCGGCATAGCTAAGTTCTTTTCCTAAGTTACCAATGTAAATCAAATTAGCATTACTGCGTCGCAGAGATTGTGTTAAATCTTCCAATAACAACAGTGGCATCAGACTGGTGAAAAAACTACCGGGGCCGATCAGAATCAAATCTGCTTGCTCAATGGCATCCAATGCTTCTTTAGTGGCGTTGACGCGAGGGTAAAGCGATAGCTCTTGTGGTATACAATTGAGCTGATCGACATTCACTTCGCCATACACGGTATTGCCTTGATCATCGATTGCCATTAAATCAACCGATTGTTCCGACATGGGAATCAATTGTGCATTGACTTTCAACAGATTACGGATCAAGTTAATTGCTTCAAGAGGGCGGACGCTTAAATGATCCAATGCTTTCAACATCAAATTACCCAAATTATGGCCGGATAATTCACCATTGCCACTGAATCGATATTCAAACATGGTAGAAGCAATGGTAGGTTCTGTGATTAACTGATTGAGGCAGTTACGCATATCTCCCCATGCTATCCCGCCTTCAGAGCGTCGTATTCTACCGGTAGAACCACCATTATCAGTTGTCGTTACAACTCCTGTCAGACGGGTTCCAAGGGAAGAAAGAGAAGACATAACGCGTCCAAGACCATGACCACCGCCGAGGGCGACAACGCGATCCAAATCAGCTAATGTGCGATTTCGCATAGGATTCCTGCTATTGGATAAAGGTAGAGATTTAATAAGTCTTATCTAATTTATCATAAAATATGATTCTTTCAGGAATTGATGAAATTTTATTCAATTTTTTACCTGATATTTTCGCGCGACAGCTTAGAAACGCTGTAATAATCTGATGTCATCATGGGTGGTTAACTCGTTGTATAATAAGGTATATATCGAATCGGTTATTAGCTTTTTGTTATCTTAAGAGTTAGAATCTTTGGCGAGCACATTGTTACTCGCGTAATTATTCATATAAAAATTTAACGGATATTAACTCCTAGCCTCTGTGTCTAAGTCGTTGTTCTATCAAATGGATATCACATTGATATGATGCTCTGGCCGTGGCTCCTGAGTCACCAGGATGCAAGGTAGAAATGCCGGCATCTCCCGTACTTGGAAGGTGTTATTGTGGAACAACTCGTAGATGCATTCTCGCGCAAGTTCTATTATTTGAGATTGTCTATTACCGATGTGTGTAACTTTCGTTGCACGTATTGCCTGCCTGATGGATATCGGCCTCATGGCCATAAATCATTTCTTTCCCTGTCAGAAATTCGTCGTGTTAGCCGGGCATTTGCTGAACTTGGCACAGAAAAAATCCGCCTAACGGGGGGAGAACCCACCATGCGCCGTGATTTCTGTGACATTATCGCAGCGGTTCATGAAAATCCACGAATCAAAAAGATTGCTGTTACAACTAACGGTTATCGTATGGAGCGGGACGTATCTCAATGGAGAGCCGCTGGTCTGACAGCCATTAACGTAAGTGTTGATAGTTTAGATCCCCGACAATTTTACGCCATCACCGGACAGGATAAATTTTTCCAGATAATGCGTGGTATTGACGCAGCTTTTGAGGTGGGATTCAACACAGTAAAAGTTAACGCAGTGCTGATGAAGAACGTAAATGATACCAATCTGCCAGCTTTCCTTAATTGGATTAAGCACCGTTCTATCCAGTTGCGTTTTATTGAACTGATGGAAACAGGGGAAGGTAGTGACATTTTTCATCGTCATCATATTTCTGGGGAAGTAATCCGCCAGAAATTGTTGCAACAGGGTTGGCAGCAACAACAGCGTGCGCGTAGTGATGGACCGGCTCAAGTTTTCTGCCATCCTGATTATCAGGGGGAAATTGGTCTTATCATGCCGTATGAAAAAGATTTTTGCCAAAGTTGTAACCGTCTGCGGGTATCTGCGATTGGCAATCTTCATTTGTGCTTATTTGGTGAACAGGGCATTCCATTGCGTGATTTATTGTCTGATGACGCATCATTTGATGCTTTAAAACTACGTATTCAAGGTGGGTTACGTCATAAGCGTGAGACTCATTTTTTACATCAGGGTGATAGCGGCATCACCCCGAATCTTTCTTTTATTGGTGGTTAATATTGGTGGTTAACCTAGCTGTAAGATTCATTTTCAGGGGCAATTTTTTTAGGAGCAAAGAATGTCTCAATTAACCCATATTAATACTGCGGGTGAAGCTCATATGGTGGATATTTCTGCCAAATCGGAAACCGTGCGTGAGGCACGGGCAGAAGCATTTATTGAAATGCAGGCTGAAACCTTGGCCATGATTATTGCTGGTGATCACCATAAAGGCGATGTTTTTGCTACCGCCCGTATTGCGGGTATTCAGGCGGCAAAACGGACGTGGGAATTGATCCCACTTTGTCATCCTTTGCTGCTTAGTAAAGTGGAGGTTCTGCTGGAAGCGCAAACAGAACACAATCGTGTCAGAATCGAATCTTGTTGCCGTTTGACCGGGAAAACAGGTGTGGAGATGGAAGCTTTGACAGCGGCATCGGTGGCGGCTTTAACGATTTATGACATGTGCAAAGCTGTGCAAAAAGATATGGTCATCGGGCCTGTGCGTTTATTGGAAAAAAGCGGTGGTAAATCAGGGAATTTTAAGGTGGAAGCATGATAAAGGTACTGTTTTTTGCTCAAGTTAGAGAATTGGTGGGAACAGATTCACTTGAATTACCGAATGATTACCCAACTATAGCGCATCTTCGTCATGCACTGATTGAAAAAGGTGAAAGATGGGCACTGGCATTAGAAGAAGGTAAATTGCTGTCTGCCGTGAATCAGTCTTTTGTTTATGCTGACCATGCCTTAAATGATGGTGATGAAGTGGCGTTTTTCCCACCTGTGACGGGGGGATAAGACGTGGAAAATACGCAGATCCGTGTTCAACGGGAGACATTCAATGTTGGTGAAGAATATCAATGGCTTTCGCAGAGTGATGAAGATGGCGCTGTCGTGACCTTCACGGGTAAAGTTCGCAACCATAACTTAGGAGATAACGTTAAGGCACTGACATTGGAACATTATTCTGGCATGACAGAAAAGATGTTACAGAAAATTATTGATGAAGCACACCAACGTTGGTCTTTGCAACGAGTCAGTATTATCCACCGCATTGGTGAACTTTACCCAGGGGATGAGATTGTATTTGTTGGGGTTACCAGCTCTCACCGTAATATGGCTTTTATGGCGGCTGAATTCATTATGGATTATCTGAAAACCAAAGCGCCATTTTGGAAAAAAGAATCTCTTGCGGAAGGAGAGCGTTGGGTAGAAATGAGACAGAGTGATCAGGATGCGGCAAGTCGTTGGTAATAATGTACTAAAACTGCGTCAGGTGGCTCATTCTGTGAATTATCTTGAAAACTGGCCAGATAAATAATATGCCAACGAAATAGCCACTAATCGGCAGATGGTTTTATTAATGTTCTATGCTAATGTATGTCTCTCTGAGTGGGTTGTTTTTTTAAGCAGCCTTAATCCTTAAATATTGTCATAAAAAGGTAATCATCATGGACCGATATCAACGTTCTAATGATTCGATTGTCCAGAAAACTGGTTCTGGTATACAAGCTTACATGGCGCAAGTTTATGGTTGGATGACTTGTGGTTTGCTGTTAACAGCATTTGTTGCATGGTATGTAGCAAATACCCCTGAAATCTTATCTGCCATTATTTTCAACAAAATTGTTTTCTATGGCTTGGTTATTTCCCAGCTTGCGTTAGTGTTTGTGTTATCTAGTTTGGTTAATAAAATGAGTGGAGCACTGGCGACAGGGTTGTTTATGCTGTACTCCATGCTGACGGGGTTGACACTTTCCGTTATCTTTGTGGCTTATACCAGCAGTTCTATTGCCAGTACATTTGTTATTTCAGCGGGTATGTTTGCTGCATTGAGCGTTTATGGTTATACCACCAAGCGTAGTCTGAGTGGTCTGGGTAGCTTCTTATTTATGGGGCTAATCGGTATTATTCTGGCTTCTCTGATAAACATTTGGCTGAAAAGCCCTGCATTAATGTGGGTAATCACTTATATCGGTGTTGTGGTTTTTGCGGGTTTGACTGCATACGATACCCAAAAACTGAAAGAAATGGGTGCAGAACTGGATGTGAATGATAAAGAGAACTTTCGCAGATATTCTATTACTGGCGCACTGACTCTGTATCTGGACTTTATTAACTTGTTCTTGATGTTGTTACGTATTCTGGGTGATCGTCGATAATTGTAATGTATCAAATTGTTTTTTATATAAAAACCCTGCATTGGCAGGGTTTTTAGTTGGGAATATTTTTGTCTATTTCAATGATCTGAATTTATCTCACTAATATAAATCGATTATATGCTGGGACAAGCGGAAACAATCTTTTTTGTATCAGCATCAATACGAACATTAAAATCATCTAATAACATCTCATATTCCATTGCATTCTCAGGTATGACTTCTCTTGGTTCAAAGCTCACAATATAATATTTTCGGCCGTCAATTAAATCTTCTTTAAAACATATATCTATATGACAATCGGTTATATCGAAACCTTCATCAGTTGCTTTCTGGATGGCGATTAACAAAAATGCCGCAACACCTTTTTTATTTCATGTAAAGTTTCACTTGTTCTTGCTGGAGTATTCATTTTTTACATCCTCACTCAAAGAACTGTATCGACAACACGGTCAAGGTGAATCACCTTAAATATATTATTTAGCGTTTAAAGATAGCTAAAAATTATCCTGCCCATATAAAATAGGCCGGAAGAGCCTATGCTCTTCCGGTGTTACAATGAATTCATCTGGCACATATAATGTGCCTGTAAATAGATTATTTACTAGGATGGGCGGCAACAACCTCTTTTGTATTAGCATCAATTTTAATAGTGAAGTCATCATGTAATTTTTCATATTCCATTGCATTCTCAGGTGTGACTTCTCTTGGTTCAAAGCTTACAATATAATATTTTCGGCCATCAATTAAATCTTCTTTAAAACATATATCTATATGACAATCGGTTATATCGAAACCTTCATCAGTTGCTTTCTGGATGGCGATTAACAAAAATGCCGCAACACCTTTTTTTATTGTATATAAAATTTCGTATTTTTCTAATGGAGTATCCATTCTTCTTTCACCCTCACTCAAAGATTTTTCTCGAAAATACTACCACGACGCATAACTTTAAATACGCTACTTGGCGTTCCAAGATAGCTGCTATTATAATTTGGATACTGGTTACTCAATCCCATATGAATCGTTTTATCTCTCTTAGAAAACTCATCACTCTCCCAATAATCTCTAACTTTATTGGCTCTGTGATAGTACTTATCAGAATAAGCACCATGTGTGTGATATTGCCCGACTACTGCATTTCTCGATATACTGCGACCTAATGATTTCTTCATTGGCGGTGCTTTTCTTCCTGTACCTAAGAGACCTCGGGTATATCCATAAGAGCCATCTTTCGCTCTGAATATAACCCCTCCATATTCGCGGTTTTTACGAATAGACATCGGGTTATATTTTTTCAAAGCCGCTCTGGCGGCGTTATCAGCCGTCCTAAAACCTGTGACACTTTTTCTTAGCCCAACTAGTTGAAGCTTAGGTGCATAACTGTGGAGTGTTTCCCGGCTCATTTTCCCTATCGGGTTATTCCATCCGTATCTATATTGTAACTTTGTTCCACCTATAGAATGTTGAGAATTCTGAACCTGACTTTCGTTGTAACCTCCTGAGATAGTCTGGGAATTTGCATGAGACAGCGTTCCATATATAACACAAAATATAGCTAAAATCATAATATATACTTTTTTCATGATCATAACCTTATGCTTGCTTTACAAGATTTATTTACAATTGATATAAGATGTTTTTACTGATTGCAAAAATATAAATCTCCAATAAATACCTGACACATTTTCATTGTTTTCAATTATTTCTGTAATTTTAATTTTCAAATTACAGCATTATTGATTGAATCTACTTGCTATTGCGGTTCAACTAATCTATGCAATATAGAATAACAATAAATGCTCTCTGCAAAGAAAGTATCTAAATATTCTTTTAACATAAAACATTTAAAAATTAATTGATTGATATTTAAAAATAAAATCACACTCATCTATTGAGCTATACAGTAGTTGTTTATCAATGGAATTTAAGTGCCATTAAAGAAGAGAGGGGTGAATTAATAAATTTCCTGAATTTTTGATTTTTGAATATATTAATGATTTCTATTGTTTATATAAATTGAATCTTGTTCATTGCGGTTATTATGTGAGTGTTTATGTGATTGCTATGCAGAAATCGCTGACATAAAACTTACCATAACTATATGATCATCAATAACAATGCAATATACACGTTGTTGCTGGATGGGATTTAAGAAGAGAGCCAATGTCTACCAATATTCGCTCTCTTTCCTATTATTGAGATCTTATATTTTGAGCTATTATTACGCAATCTTACTGCGGAATAGCCGATAAGCTATCCCCCCAGTTGTGGCTGTAATCACCAATAAAGGCCATAAATTTGGCCAAATAACCGATAGATCTGCCCCTTTTAAATAAATCTGCTTGGTGATATCAGTAAAATGCCGGATTGGATTAATCCACGTGATGTTCTGTAACCAAACAGGCATGTTTTCAACCGGAGAGATATATCCAGAAAGCAAAATGGCGGGCATCATAAACACAAATACACCGATAAATGCCTGTTGCTGAGTGGAACAAACCGCGGAAATCAGCAAACCGAAACCTACCAGAGATAGCCCGTAAATCAACATGCAACCATAAAATAACAGTAATGAACCAGCGAAAGGAATTTGGTAGAACAGCGTCCCAATCAGTAAAACAATGCTGGCTTGCATAGTTGCGACGACCAACGCTGGGATGGCTTTTCCGAGGAAAATTTGCCAAGTTGCCAGCGGAGAAACCAGCAATTGATCCAGCGTTCCTTGTTCCCGTTCACGAGCGACTGACAATGCCGTTACAATCAGGACACCAATGGTGGTAATCATGGCAACCAGTGATGGCACGACAAACCATTTATAATCCAAGTTGGCGTTATACCAGTTACGGATAATTAACTCACTGTTATTGAAATTGGGGGTATTTCCCAATAGCTGTTTCTGGTAATCCATCACAATTTGTTGAATATAGTTAGCAGCAATCTGAGCACTGTTTGAATTGCGTCCATCCAGCAAAACCTGAATTGAAGTGGGAGTTTGGCTGGCGATATCCGCGCTGAAATTCTGAGGAAAACGTACCAGCAGTAGTGCCTTACGGTTATCCAACGTGGGGCGGATTTCTTGTGAGCTGGTTAGCAAGATAACATCAGGAAATGCTTTAGACTTTGCCAGCCGTTGGGTTAATTCAATTGATGCCTGTCCTTTGTCTTCATTATAAATGGCGATGGCGGCGTTTTTGACCTCCAGTGTTGCTGCCCACGGAAACAAAATCATTTGTATAATCACGGTCAAAATCAAAATATTCCGCGTTTGCGGCTCTCTCAGAAGAGACTGCAACTCTTTCATGATGAGTGTATACAGACGGTAAAACATGCTCTTTCCTTTTTAATCCAGATGCCGACGGGTTTTCCACGCGGTCAGGCCGATGAAGACGATGGAACTGGCAACCAGCAAAAGCAGGTTTGTAATCAACACAGTGCCAATGTTTCCAGCTAGAAAGAGCGTCTGTAGGCTGCTGACAAAGTAACGGGCAGGTATAACATAAGTCGAAGCCTGAATAAGCACAGGCATACTGTCTATTTCGAATACAAAGCCAGATAACATAATGGCAGGCAAAAAAGCCGCATTCAGCGAAATCATCGCTGCATTGAATTGATTACGTGTCAGGGTAGAAATCAACAGCCCCATGCCTAATGCCGTGGCAAGATAAAGGCTGGAAACCAACGCCAATATCCAAAGTGAGCCACGATAGGGAACGTTCAGCACAAAAACCGTGAATATCATGCAAAGTACCATGACAAAAGATCCCAGCATTTGGTAAGGCAATAATTTGGCAAGCAGCAATTCGGTTCGGGTGACTTGAGTGGAAAGTAGAGCTTCCATCGTTCCGCGTTCCCATTCACGGGCGACCACAAGTGAGGTGAGAATTGCACCTACCACCGTCATGATAATTGAAACGGCACCGGGAATAAGAAAATGCCGGCTAATAGCGGCAGGATTAAACCAATAGCGAATTTCTGTATCAATCAAAGGAGCAGTTGATACACCATGATTTTGCCCTCGTTGTTGTAACCAGATTTGCCAGATGCCTTTGGTATAGCCCTGAACAAAATTGGCTGTATTGGGTTCACTGCCATCGGTAATAACCTGAATGGGAGCATGGCCGTCTATGCGAGCAAGCTGAGCATCAAAATTGACTGGGATTACGATAATGCCGCGGATTTGGTTTTCCTGCATTTTTTTGATGAGGAGCTGGCGATTGTCGCTGATAGTGGCATCAATATAGGGAGAACCCGTAAATACGTGCACTAATTCGCGGGCATCTTCGCTCTGCTGTTCCATTAAAATACCGAGGCGAAGTTTGCTGGAATCCAGGTTAATGCCATAACCGAAAATAAACAGCAACATCAAAGGGATAACTACTGCAATCAAAGCGCTGCTGGGATCGCGGATAATCTGCTTAGTCTCCTTGATACAGAGCGCTTTCAACCGGCGCCATGAGAAACGCACTGCTTTTTGGGCGGTTGCAAGTTCAGAAGTAACATGTTCAGGATGACTCATTGCGGCTCCTTATCATAATTCACCACGAGATCAATAAAAGCATCTTCCATGGAGGGATTAGGGAGCTCATCCGTGGCGACCAGTTGCTTCAGTTCATCAGGCGTTCCTGCTGCAATCAATTTGCCTCGGAATACCAGCCCAATACGGTCACAATATTCTGCTTCATCCATAAAGTGGGTTGTTACCATCACGGTTACCCCTTTATCCACCATGCCATTGATATGCAACCAAAATTCTCGGCGGGTCAGTGGGTCAACGCCTGAGGTGGGTTCATCCAAAAACAGGATGTCAGGCTCATGCATCAATGCGCAGGAAAGGGCAAGTCGTTGCTTAAATCCGAGCGGAAGGCTATCAGTTTTTTGATATAAGATTGGCTCAAGATTGAAAGCACGGATCATGCCAGACATTTTTTCTTTTTGATGGCGGCCTTTCAGGCCATAAACACCGGAGAAAAATTTAAGATTCTGTTCAACAGTCAAGTTGCCATAAAGCGAGAATTTCTGAGCCATATAACCAAGACGTTGGCGAGCTTTGCCTGAACCGGTCTTTAAATCCATATCCAAAACCAGTGCCTTGCCTGATGTGGGGATCATCAAACCACACATCATTTTGAAGGTCGTTGATTTTCCGGCACCATTCGGCCCCAATAGACCGAAAATTTCGCCCCGTTTTACCTTAAAATCCACATGATCAGTGGCAGCAAAGTCGCCAAATTTTTTAGTCAGGCCACAGGCTTCTATCACGGTTTCTGTCGGATTTGGCGGGATTTGCGGCATGATTTCAGCCAATTCGGAACGATGAGAGGGACCGCCTCCCAATAAATCGATAAATGCATCTTCAAAACGCGGTTCGGCATCAAGGATGTTGGCTTCAGGTAGTCCTATTTGTTGGAGTAATTCGTTTTTATCCGCCCCTTCTTTTAAGATCAGTCGAACATATCTCCCCTGAATTACACCATCAGTAACTTGTGGCAAAGTGAGGGCATATTGCAATATCTTGCGTCGGGCACCTTGTTTGACATCAAGCAAAAAAGATCGGCCTGCAATACCTTGCGTTAAATCTTGTGGTTGACCACGATAGAGCAGTTTCCCCCGGTTCATGAGCAAAACATCACGACATAACTCGGCTTCATCCAGATAAGAAGTACTCCACAGGATCAGCATACCGTCAGAAGCAAGTTCATGCACCATTTGCCACAATTCACGACGGGCAATGGGATCAACGCCTACGCCGGGTTCATCCAGCAGCAAAACTTTCGGGCTACCCAATAAGGTACAAGCAAGCCCCAGTTTTTGTTTCATGCCACCGGATAGTTTTCCCGCCAACCGAGCGGTAAAGTGGGTTAAATCTGTGAAGGTCAGTAATTTTTGAAATGTTGTTTTGCGCTCTTCGCCAAGCACACCGCGGAGATCAGCATATAAAGTCAGATTTTCCATTACGGTTAAATCTTCATACAAGCCAAATTTTTGCGGCATGTAGCCGAGTTCAGCACGTACTTGAATACTGTCCTTAATAGGATCAAGTCCCATGATTTCAATATTGCCGCTATCAGGTTTCAATAATCCGGCTAACATTCTTATCAGCGTGGTTTTTCCTGCACCATCAGGGCCGACAAGACCTGTCACTGATCCGCCCTTAATTTCTGCCTGGAGATGAGATACAGCAGGAACCTCCAAACCCGGAAAAGTTTTCTCCACGCCGTTCAGTTTTATCGTATAAGCTGAACTGGTCATGTTGTTGCCTTACTTATTTATTTGTTTCAGTAGATTTTGCTTCATTATTATTTGAATCGACAAAACGCGAATCAGTAAAACGTAAAGTAACAGGCATTCCTTGTTTCAGGCCATTATCGGGATCAAGGACAATAACTCGCAGGCGATAAACTAAATCTGTTCTTAAATCCGGTGTTTCGACATTCTTTGGGGTAAATTCGGCGGTTGGAGAAACAAAACCGATTTTTCCATGATAGGGCTGATTTTTCCGTCCATCGGTATAAATAAGGATTTCCCGCCCTGCGATGGCTTGATTGAGATTAGGCTCATCAATATATGCTCTGATCCAAACGGGATTGGTGAGTGACAGGGTAAAAACAGTATTGCCAGCCGCCAACATTGTGCCCGGTTCAATAGCTCTGGTCAGGATCACACCTGCTGATGGTGAAGTGAGTTGGGTGTCTTTCAGATTGAGTTCAGCTTGTGCGACGGTCGCTTCTGCTTGAGCAAGCTGAGCTTTTGCCGCCGCAATTTCTTCTATGCGATAACCCGTCTCAAACTGACGCAATTTATCTTTTGCCGCTTGATAAGCTGCCAGTGCTTGGTTGCGTCCGGTTCTGGCATTTTCCAGATCATTGGCTGAGATTGTTTTACTTTGCCACAAACTTTGCTGCCGTTTCAGAAAGCTATCGGCAAAACGGAATGCTGATTCTTTTTGAGTCACTTCAGCACGTACTTGGGCGATTTCTTCGCTACGATAACCTGCTTCAGCTTTGGTAAGATTTGCTTTGGCAACATCACGAGCGGCTTTGGCTTGATTCAAGGCATTGATAAAGGGAGCTTCGTCGAGGTGACCAAGTGTTTGTTCCACAGTGATGGCATCGCCTTCATCCACTTGCAGATCAGACAGCTTACCTGCAACCCGAAAACCAAGATTAACAGTCCTGACATCGACATTGCCATACAGAGTCAGTTCCCTGCCATTTTGTTCCTGATAATAATAAATACCAACAATAGCACCGATAACAACAATGAGCGCCAATAGGGCGAGAGCAAACTTTTTACTGTTCATACTATCCCTTATGCCTTGTTCAATTTATACCCTCTATCTTTCAAACGGTGGATTCGCTGGCTATGTCTTTATTTGAAAGCTATTGGGTATATACAATTTTTAATGCATGTGCATTGGGTTTACTGCTTATTGAATGACTGTTTTCTTAACCCATCAAGCAATAAATTGATGTGTTGAGATAAAACCTGATTGATTAATTCGTATTCTTTGGCCCCAATATTGTCCCACCCTGTTTGGCGCAATAAGGCTTCCCGAGCCAGACGGAAAGAGAGAATCTCACCCAATAGGGCATGGGTGTGGATTTGGGTTGAAATTTGGCGTTCATCGGCCCCGATATAATTGGCGATAAGTCTATTCAACCGAGAATAAATCGGAGACAGCCCCTGATCATGCATGACACTGTAAGCTTCTGTTGGTGACAATTGTTCATGGGACATGATCCGGCTGATATTGATACTGCTTTTTTCGAAAATCAGGCGGTTATAGCTAACCATTCCCTGATGAATAAATTCCAGTATTCGGTCTTGTGGATAGGGTTTTGGTGTTGCAGCAAAAAAACGATCAATTGTTTCAATGAGAGGGGAGAACTCCGATTTTAGCTTATCGGCAATATGCTGCACGACTGCAAGGTATAATCCTTCCTTGGAACCAAAATAGTATGCGATGGCTGCGATATTTTGTTGTGCGTGTTGGGCAATATTGCGGGTAGTAGCACCATCCAGACCTGATTTGCCAAAGATTTCTATTGCTGCTTCTAGAAGTTGCTGCTTGGCTTGTTCGCCTCGTAATGTCTGAGCCGTCTTCGCTGCCATGTTAAGATATTTCCTGTTGCAAAGAATTTTCAATAGTGCCGAAAAATATATCAATCGTATGATTAACTTTAAAACTAAAGTAATCCGATGTAAAGTTGACACAAATTGTCTTTTTAATAGACACCAATAAAAAACAATCTTTCTGTTTTTGTTAAATTCCCGTCACCGGCGAGCTTAAATCAACTTTATCTTCGATTATTGGCTGCTTTAGGTCTGCGTAGAAAAACATATCTGCTATAATGCCGCGCTACTTTAATGGTGCATTGCAGTTTGTGTAATTTCTTTGCGTTTTATCGCGTCTGTTTTCTTCCCCATAAAACTGCCCCTGAATTGATATCAGGAATGGTGAAGTCTGGAGCATTTCTTATTTATGAATTTTGAGTCACTCGGCTTGAAGGCTGATATTTTGCGTGCCGTTGAAGAACAAGGTTACGCGGAACCTACCCCTATTCAGCAGCAGGCCATCCCTGTTGTCTTATCCGGTAAAGATCTACTGGCCAGTGCCCAAACAGGCACGGGGAAAACAGCAGGTTTTACTTTACCTATCTTGCAACTCTTGAGTGAATCCCCGGTTCAGTCAAAAGGTCGCCGTCCGGTTCGGGCATTGATTTTAACTCCGACGAGAGAACTTGCGGCTCAAGTGGGTGAAAATGTACGTAATTACAGCAAATACCTTAAATTACGTTCGTTTGTTGTGTTCGGCGGCGTCAGCATTAATCCACAGATGATGAAGTTGCGTGGCGGCGTGGATATTCTGGTTGCAACACCGGGGCGTTTGTTGGATCTGGAACATCAAAATGCCGTGGATCTTTCTCGCATTGAAATTTTGATTCTGGATGAAGCGGACCGCATGTTGGACATGGGCTTTATTCACGATATTCGTCGTGTGTTGAATAAGCTGCCAGCAAAACGCCAGAACCTACTCTTTTCTGCGACGTTCTCTGATGAAATCAAGGGGCTTGCCAGCAAATTGCTGAAAGAGCCAGTAAGTGTGGAAGTTGCACGTCGTAACTCGGCTTCTGAACAGATTGATCAGTCAATCCACTTTGTAGACAAGAAGCGCAAAAGTGAATTGCTCTCTTACATGATAGGCAGCCAGAACTGGCAACAGGTGTTGGTATTTACACGCACCAAACATGGTGCAAACCGGTTGGCAGAACAATTGAATAAGGATGGCGTGACGGCTGCCGCGATCCACGGTAACAAGAGCCAAGGAGCGAGAACCCGTGCATTGGCCGACTTCAAGACAGGGCAGATCCGTGCATTGGTAGCAACAGATATCGCTGCCCGTGGACTCGATATTGACCAGTTGCCACATGTTGTCAACTATGAGTTACCAAATGTTGCCGAAGATTATGTTCATCGAATTGGCCGTACTGGTCGTGCAGATGCGACAGGGCAGGCAATATCGCTGGTGTGTGTCGATGAACACAAGCTCTTGAAAGATATTGAACGTTTATTGAAGCGAGAAATTCCACGTATTGCCATTCCAGGTTATGAACCTGATCCTTCTATTAGGGCAGAGCCGATCCAGAATGGACGCAATAGCCGTGATAGTTCTTCTCGTAGTAATGCTTCTCATGGCAATACTTCTCGCAGTAATGCTTCTCGTAGAAATAACTCTCAGGGAAATGGCTTCCGCGACCATCACTCACATAACGAACAGCCTTACGGTCAACGTAAAAATGGCAAGCAAGGTCATTCCAAACAAAGTCAGGCAAATAAAGATCAGGCTAACCAGGGCGGTGATCGTCCACGCAGTCGCAATCAAGGCACACCATCGCGTCAACGCCATCAGCGCTCGGCAACCAAAGCTCCACGTGCTTCGGTAGCAGGAGAGTAATTCATGCGCGTTTTGCTGGCTCCGATGGAAGGTGTTCTGGATTCTCTGGTCAGGGAATTGTTGAGTGAAGTCAATGATTATGACCTTTGTATCACAGAATTCCTGCGTGTGGTTGACAGCTTGCAGCCGGTAAAATCTTTTTACCGGCTGTGCCCTGAACTGCATCATCAGAGCCGCACCCCATCGGGAACACCCGTTAGGATTCAGCTTCTCGGTCAGTATCCAGAATGGTTGGCAGCAAACGCAGTTAGGGCAGTTGAGTTGGGATCATGGGGTGTTGATTTAAATTGTGGTTGTCCGTCCAAGGCCGTAAATGGCAGTGGTGGAGGTGCTACGTTACTGAAAGATCCCGAACTCATCTATCAGGGAGCCAAAGCCATGCGTGAAGCCGTTCCTGCACACTTGCCAGTAACGGTAAAAGTTCGCCTGGGATGGGATTCTGATTCACGCCAGTTTGAGATTGCGGATGCAGTCCAGCAGGCAGGAGCAACTGAACTGGTTGTGCATGGGCGAACCAAAGAAGATGGTTATAAAGCAGAACGGATCAACTGGGAGGCGATAGGCGAGATTCGGCGTCGCCTTTCCATTCCTGTGATTGCCAATGGTGAAATCTGGGATTGGCAGAGTGCACAGGAATGCATCAAAATTACAGGATGTGATGCTGTAATGATAGGCCGTGGCGCACTGCATATACCAAACTTGAGCCGAGTGATTAAATATAACGAATCAAGGATGCCTTGGGGCGGTGTGCTTAAGCTACTGCAAAAATATACTTATCTGGAAAAGCAGGGTGATACGGGGTTGTATCATGTTGCCCGTATCAAGCAATGGTTGGGATATTTGCGTAAAGAGTATGATGAAGCAGATGAATTATTCATGCAAATCAGAGCATTAAAAACATCTGCTGAAATTGCCAATATTATTTCCTATGCAGTGAATAGATGTTTACCGCTATATGAAATCGAGCCAGAGCTTCCGGTTTGTTAAATTGAAAATAGTCATTGAACTGGCAGGCGAGTTTGTTCGTCTTTTCTCTAAGAGTGATATCCTAAATGTGATGAATGTTATTGTTAATGCTAATTATTTATATCAATGGCATTGATATAAATATTGATAATTATTGAAACATATCTTTTCTTATAATTTGCAATTCTTTTCATTAGTGCCTTAAATTAGGACATAGAAATACAATTAAACACGTAAACTAAAAAGCCAGTTACTTTTTGGAGGATTATATATGGGTATCCTGTCGTGGATTATTTTTGGCCTACTTGCCGGATTGTTTGCTAAGCGGATTATGCCGGGGAATAACAACATTAGCAGCATTACGGCGATGATTTTAGGTATTGTGGGGGCAGTCGGCGGTGGGTATATCAGTAGTAAATTATTTGGAGTGGCAAAAATAAGTAGTTTTAATTTGGGGAGTTTAATTATTGCGGTTATTGGCGCGATGGCTATCTTATTTGTATATAACAAAATTTCTAATCGATAACTTTACATGTTTTTTTAACACTCAAAATCCATATGATTAATAACAAGAAAGGGCATATTAATTTTATGCCCTTTGCTACTGTCTATTTTTAAGTCTATTCTTTATGAGCTATTTCTTCAATCACCTATTTTTTCAGTATTTATTTTTCTAGTGGCAGTGAATCATTGTCTCCCCATTCAGCCCAAGAACCATCGTATAATTCTGCTTCTTTGTGACCAATCATATCAAGCCCCAAAACTAAAACAGCAGCGGTCATTCCAGAACCACAGCTGGTAATGATAGGTCGGTTTAAATCAATGCCTTGTTTACGGAATATCGCCGCGATTTCTTCTACTGATTTATAGTTTCCATTATCAATCAAGGTTGTCCATGGAACATTTTTAGCACCGGGGAGATGCCCCATTCTCAAGCCCGGGCGGGGTTCTGGCACTTTTGCCTGAAAACGGTCTTCTGCCCTGGCATCAACAAACTGCACTGGCGCATTGTTATGGAGGACATCAAGGATCTGTGCCTGAGAGCAGACTTTTTCAGGTGTAAACTGGATATTGAAAACCTCTGGTGAACGAGTTACTTTTCCCGATACAGTTGGATAGCCTGCCTGTTGCCAACCTTGTAATCCCCCTTCAAGAATACGGATATGGCGGGCACCGAAGATTTTGAATGTCCACCATGCCCGTGGGGCGGAGAACATATTTCCCTGATCGTAAATTACCACCAGATGATTTTCGCTGATGCCCATTTTGTTAACTGCTTGGAGGAATGTTTCCGGCTCTGGCAGCATGTGCGGTAAGTTGGTTTGTAGGTTGGCGACTTTATCAAGATCAAAAAACTGTGCGCCCGGAATGTGTTTTTCTGACCAGAGTTGGTGATAGTCAATGGATTGAGTGGGCATTGGGGCGCTGGCATCAATGACAACGACGTTCGCATCATGGAGATGCTCGTTTAACCACTGTGGACTGACAAAATATTCATTTTTCATGCGCTTCCTCATCTGGTGTTACCGATAAAAGCCAATATATTTAATGTTGCCCTGTCGGAGTATTTTCCTGCTGAATCTGTTGTGGCTCTTCTATTGGTGTTGTTGATCGAGTATACATATTTAACCCAGCCAGAAAGACTCCACCAATTGAGCCGATAGAAAATAATATGATGATAATGAGCAGGATTTTTTTCATTTTTGTATCCAATAAGGTTTTAATAAAAACTCTTAAGAAAGAGTTATAACAGCAATAAAAAGTCAAAAGATAGAAAGCCAAAAGTATATCGGCTTCTGCATTCCAGACAAGCGATAACCGCTTTTCTTGCATTGACTGTTTTTGCACTAATAACAAAAAGCTGGAAACGGTTTCCCAGTAATGACCATATAAGGCTGATTTGAAATCAACTCTATGGGAGAATGGTTCTCCCATTTTTAAGCAGCAAAACACATGGCACTTTCTAGTTCAACAAAAAATCAGATTAGTCAATGGTATAAATCATTGTCTACTCATATTGATGGTTTCATTCCACGCGCACCCCAACGTCAAATGATTGCAGAGGTTGCAAAAACGTTGGCGGATGAAGGAGGTCGGCACTTAGTCATAGAAGCACCAACGGGAGTAGGGAAAACGTTGTCATACCTGATTCCGGGAATTGCTGTCAGCCGGGCAGAGCAAAAACCGTTGGTGGTAAGTACAGCCAATGTTGCTCTGCAAGATCAAATCTACAGCAAGGATTTGCCTCTGCTGCGCAAAATTATTACTGATCTTAAATTCACCGGTGCTTTTGGTCGTGCTCGTTATGTCTGCCCACGTAATTTGGAGGCAATTTGTGCCGCAGAGGGAGAGCAAATCGACTTAATGTTTCTGGTTGAAGACCGAACTGAAATTGCGAATGGTGAAGAACGGGAATTATGTCGCCAATTGCGCAGTGATTATACGACGTTTGTATGGGATGGCTTACGTGATCACCATAAACTGGCACTATCGGATTCACTGTGGGCAAAAATTAGTACAGATAAAATGAATTGCCTCGCACGAAACTGCCAATTTTATCACCGTTGCCCATTTTTTCTCGCCCGTCGGGAAATTGAAGATGTCGATGTTATTGTTGCTAATCACTCTTTGGTTATGGCTGCGTTGGAAAGTGAATCAGTTTTACCGGAGGCAAAAAATCTGCTGTTGGTTTTGGATGAGGGGCATCATATTCCCGAGGTGGCACGGGATTCACTGGAGGTTGAAGGGGAAATTACATTATTCCAGCTTAATGGACAGTTAGATTCATTTGTTCGTCATGTGGAGCAATATCTGACTCAATTTCGGCCAATGAAACCGCCTGCTTTGGCAAACATTCCCCGTTTACAAAAGCATTGTGAAACAATTCGTGAATACTTCAAGGAAATGACGGAGATGACTCAGGCGTTCTTGCCTGAGCGTAGTGAAGCGGAAGAATACCTGTTTGAGTTGGGAAAATTACCGGATAGTTTACTACTGTGCTGCCAGAGATTATTTAAACTCACTGATGGATTGCGTGATTTAGCGGAAGCGATTTTAAATGATTTGAGCGATCAGACTGCCAAACAGGATATTGTCCGATTGCATCAAGCCATTTTGCAAACCAGCCGGACATTGGGCTATTTTGAGAATATGGCAAAATTGTGGCGTTTAGCTTCACAAGAAGAGTCTTCCCATGCACCAATATCAAAATGGTTAACGCGCCGCTATGAGAAAAACCAATCACATCTTTATTTTCACTGTGCGGGAATTCGGGTCAGTGAACAATTAACTCAGCTATTATGGCGCAGCATTCCCCATGTTGTAGTGACATCGGCTACATTGCGTTCATTGAATAGTTTTTCCCGTATTCAGGAACTCACCGGATTACACGAAAATCATAATGATCGTTTTGTTTCTCTGTCATCGCCTTTTGAACATGTACGGCAAGGGCGTTTGATCATTCCCCAAATGACACAGGAACCGACCATACAAAATGAAATGCAGCATCTTGAAGAGATGTCGCGCTATTTTCGTTCTCAGGTGTTGGAAGAGAAGCATCGGGGAATGTTGGTACTTTTCAGCAGCCAACGAGCCATGGAGGGTTTCCTCACTTTTGTCACAGATTTGCGGTTGATGTTATTGGTACAAGGTGATCAGCCCCGTTATCGATTGGTAGAAACACATTGCAAGCGCATTGATGAAGGGCAAGCCAGCGTACTGATTGGATTACAGTCGTTTGCAGAAGGATTGGATCTAAAAGGTGATTATCTTTCACAAGTCCATATCCACAAAATCGCATTTCCTCCCGTAACCAATCCGGTGATTATTACTGAAAGCGAGTGGCTGAAATCTTTGAAACGCTATCCATTTGAAGTACAGAGTTTACCCAGCGCTTCTTTTAACTTGATCCAACAAGTAGGAAGACTAATTCGTAGCCATGAGTGTTATGGTGATGTGGTAATTTATGACAATCGGTTATTGACCAAACGTTATGGGCCGCGTTTATTGAATTCTTTGCCTGTATTTCCAATTGAACGACCAAATGTGCCATCAGAAAAAAAGTTGGAGATAATGAAAAAAGATAAATAACTCAGGGATGAGTTATTTATCCGAAAGATGATCGTAGCTAAATATAAATAAGAATAAAGTTAAGGTTATGCCAAGGTCTATTGGCGAATACATGTGTTATATACCTCTTTAAGACAAAATTTATATTTCTTATGGTGCTTTATATGCTTGGCACATATGGTGCGTGCACGTGCTTCACATTGTTTAGGTGTGTTATGCCGTTTTATTTCTGTTGCAGATGTATTCCATGATGTTAATAGAAAAATGGCTGTGCATAGAGCAAATAAAATTTTCATATTATGACCTTTATATAAATTTCAATATTTTCAATACCTTTTAATCTATGTTTAAAAAAGACATAGTTATAATAAATTTTCTTTGTTTAAATTCAAATCTATTTTCTGTTTTTATGATGTTTTCTGTATGAGTTTAGTATTTAATGGATTGATTTTATATGTTAAATTTTTATTTTTTGCGGAGAAACTTGACTGGTAAGGGTAGCAGTTGATGCTCAATTTCGATGTAACATAATATTATTTTATTTTTAACTCCGTTAATAAAAAGGATAAATAATATAAAAGTTAATATTATTTATCCTTTATTTAAAAATGGGTTTGTAACCTTTATTTATCCTATTTTTTTCAGGAAACAGGTTTTCAGAACTAACCCTTTGATTTTATCAGCATTACATTCAATTTCATCTTCGCGGTGAGTCAAGCGAATATTTTTGATCAGAGTGCCGCGCTTTAGCGTCTTGGAAGTGCCTTTGACTTTCAGATCCTTGATAACCTGAACTGAGTCACCATCATTCAGCAATGCGCCGTTAGAATCTTTGACTTCGGTATCCATCTTACAGAGTCCTCATGTTTATTTTTAAATCAAACAGGGATTATAGAGAGAAAAATGATTTTTTTAAAGGTTAGTGTGGTTTTTAAGATTATAACTTCTATTTTTTAATGTTTTTTTTCACCAATAATGATAATTGATGTAAAAAAGGCCACAGGTGTGACCTTAATAGCATTGTTCTGCCTAATTGAACTGCTCGTTCTGCAAATGTATCAAGATGTTCCGTAACGGTGTTGCGAAAATCATCCAGCATTTCATGAATAGCAATAAAATTCTGGCCATGCATGTTCCAGTGAGCCTGCTTAGTTAGCATGGATAGACCGATAAATTGGATCACTATATGATTCAAGGCAAAAATCGTTCTCTGTTTAACACCTTCATCGATATTGTTTCGGGTATAAATCAGGCCAGAAGGTTGTTTTTTGATTAATTTTTCTGTATTCATGATAATGTCTCATTAATTCTGTTTAATGAATTATCTCATTAAACAGAATAAATTTAGCTGATCATTTGCCGGAAGTCATATTTCCCATCTCTATTGAATTGATAGCTATTATGTTGCTCGGTAATTTATGAATATAAAAAACCGGAGAATAAAGAACTTTCTCCGATTTGAGCTAATAGCATCAATATCTTAAAAGTAATTACTCTATTTTTTCTATTTTAGTTTTTTGCTTAATAGTTAAGGTGGAACCCATAGAAGCACAAATAATGCAGAAAAGAGCAATCCATTGAATTACTGTCAAATGTTCATTAAGAAAGATAATACCTGATAATGCTCCCAATGCAGGTTCAAGGCTCATAAATGTCCCGAATGTTTTGGCTGGCAGGCGAGTCAGAGCAATCATTTCCAGAGTATAGGGAAATGCGGTGGATAAAATGGCGATTCCCAAGGCAACAGGCAGTAATGAAGCATTAAAAAGTACTTCAGAGCCAGTCTGTATTAACCCGATTGGGAAGAAGATAAAAGCCGCTATTAGTGAACCAATAGAGACAGTTGCGGCGCCATAGCCTGCTCCGGCACGTTGCCCAAAGATAATGTAAAGCGCCCAAAAAACACCGGCTCCCAGAGCATATATAATACCAATGGGATCGAGAGTATTGATATTATCTCCAATCGGCAACAGGAAGCTTAATCCAGCAATGACCAAGGCAATCCAGAGAAAATCCAAAGGGCGACGGGAAGAAAACATTGCGACCGCCAAAGGCCCGGTAAACTCAAGTGCAACGGCAATGCCAAGAGGAATTCGGGATAATGACATATAAAATAAGTAATTCATTGCCCCTAGTGAAATGCCGTAGGCAAAAAGGGGAATTAGTGAAGATCGCTGAAATTTCAGGCGCCACGGTTTAAAAATCAGAAATAGAATAATCGTTCCTAATGCAAGTCTCAGAGCTGTGACACCAGGCGCACCAATGACAGGAAATACCGTTTTAGCCAGTGAGGCTCCAGCTTGAATTGATGTCATTGATAATAACAATAAAATCACAGGAAGCAATGGGAAAGAAGCTGCCCGATGTTTGGGAAGAGACATTTAGAAAACCTCAGTTACAACATGTTATTTAAGAGCCGCCATCTTCGCAGTGAAACAGGTATAACTCAACTGTATTATCAATTGTATATTTGTTAGGCTATCGTATAACCAGAAATTAAAACAACAATAATGGAGTTTAGTAATGAAAGAGATTACGGTAAAAAATTCTTTAGAAAGAGATGGCTCTGTAAAGAGTATTGCAGTTTATTGTGGCTCAAGTATGGGCGTATCTGAAATTTATAAAGAAAGTGCAATATATTTTTCGAAAGAATTAGTGAAACGCGGTATAACTTTAGTTTATGGTGGTGCTAGTGTAGGAATTATGGGGACTGTAGCGGATACTGTTCTGAAAGAAGGTGGAAAAGTTATTGGAGTGATCCCAACGTTGCTGGAAGAGCGGGAAATTTCTCATAAGAGCCTATCTGAACTCCATGTTGTAGAAACCATGCATCAGCGCAAAAGCAAAATGATCGAACTGGCGGAGGGGTTTGTGGCTTTACCGGGGGGTTTTGGTACATTGGAAGAATTCAGTGAGATTTTGACTTGGAGTATGATTGGTTTAAATAATAAGCCTTGTGGCATTCTCAATATTAATCAATTTTATGACCCCTTGATTTCCATGTTTAATAAAATGGCTGATGAGCAATTCCTGCAAGAAAAATATCGTCATATGGCAATTGTTGAACAAGATCCTGCTTTATTACTTGATCGTTTTAATGATTACACCGTTCCTTCGGTAAAAACTTACACTAGGTGATTGGAAAGATTCGGGAGCATATTATGGTAATAAGAACAGCTTCTATGCAGGATATTGAGGATATCTTATCTCTCTATAATATATTGTTCAGTGAAATGGCTGTGTTGCAGCCAGATAGATTGCAATCCGCTGAACAAGACAGAGATTTCATTGTTTCCAGTGTCAATAATGCTAAGTTTCATTTGCTCGTTGCGGAGGATGAGAATAGTGTTATTAGAGGTTTTTCTATTGCGCAGGAGCAAAAGACACCTCCTTTTAACTGTATTGTCCCCAGAACTTATGGCTATGTTATCGATTTAGTTGTCAATCCAAATGCCAGAAATCTCGGTATCGGTCAGAAGTTACTGACTGGAATGAAAAGATGGGCGCAGGAAAACCATTATTCACATCTTGAACTGAGTGCATTATCTGAGAATGTTGAAGCAATACGCTTTTATACAAGGGAAGGGTATCAAGAAGTAAGTAGAACCATGGCGATTGCTTTGTGACCTAAAATAATATATTAACCATCAAAGTAGCCTCTTGATGGTTAATATCGTAATAACTGATTTGGAATTGCATATAACCAATATCTTATATTTCACCAGTAATTGGTAAGAATGAAAAAGATGACCAGCCAACATGCGAAACATTTAAATAATATATATTTAAAGTTTTTTGTATCTATGTTTAACAATCGCATCCTGAAATCTATCATAATCATCACGGTTTTCCAAAAAATACTTTTGAATAGTCGCACCGGGTATATCTTTAATATTGATATCACTAGGAATAGTTCGATTGTAATAATGTTGTGTAAATCTATCGATTGTTTTCCTGTTCATTGTAGGAATCTCAATACGATAGTCAATTCGGCCATCTCGTAAAAAAGCGTTATCCAATTTATGCGGATAATTAGTTGTAGCAAAAATAATCACATCGTCCAAACCAACAACGCCGTCGATAGCATTTAGAATAGAGGATGATTCACCATTATCAACATTAAATTTCATAATTTGGCTGGGTACTTTTGTAGTATTAGGTTGCTCTCTTTCATCGTCAACAGGAAGATTATCTTCATCGTCTTCCCTCGATCTCACTGCACGAACAGAGTCGATATCTTCCATGCATACTACACCCCCTGTGGCGGATTGTAATAGCATAGATAGATTGTCTCTTTTGTAAGAAGAATGTTCATAAATGTATAATGTACGATTAAGATAGCTTGTTATTGAGCGGATTAATGTACTTTTCCCGGTTCCTGGTGGGCCATAAAGCAAAATTGCGATTTTATAGTTCAACCCATTTTGGCGATACCAGTCTTTTTCTTTTATGAATCTATCGAGAATCGAAAGAATATTATCAACAATACCATCATTAATGAAAATCGTATTTATATCCCTTTTTATTCCATACGTCATCCATCGCCAATAATCTTCTGATGCCTTATAAATAGACAGGCTATTATCATTTTTTGATTTAATGGAAAACTCATTTAAGAGATTAAGCAGAGGTTTATGGCTTCGACCAAGAGACTTGATTGAAATATGATATTTACTTATTGATGTACCCTGAGATTCCTTTTCGCTGATATAAACCCAGAATAGTCGTCTTTTCCAAAAGAAAACGTGTGTGCCCAATCCAGGACCGTGTCCTTTAGTATACTTGTTGTCGTCGTCACCATCATCAGCAGAATCAATGGTAATGGTACGGGATAAATATCCAAACCATTTATTTTTGGATAACCACACGAGGAAAGCCATATATTGCTTTTGGTTATAATCATCATCACTAGCAGACGAACTATTAAATGAGAGTTCAGTATATAATTGATTCCAAATAGTGTTCATAAACCAACTGGGAATTCTAACCAATAATATGCTCACTCCGCCGATGACAGCGCCGGTAGCTAAGGTAATTGTTGCCGTTCGTACTGATTCTTGATTTGTAAACGCAGATGAAAAATGGGTGAATAGTGTAGAAAACCATTCAAACATATTTGTTCCTTCTTAACTTAATATTTTTCCATAAGAATGGAAATAAATGTAAAAAATATCCTATTTTCTAGGTGGATATGCATCCATAAGAAAGTAAATCATATTTAGAAATCATCATATTTTGATACCTTGTTAAATGATAACGATCTTTGTCCGACAGATGCCCTAACTTAATATCATCTGCAAATTGATTAGAATAATCTTCCGCTAATATAGCAAAATGCGAATACATGATATTTAATTAATTGATCTTGTATTGCATCATTCGAAATGATTACTCATTTTTCCACCAAACATGCACCTAGGGATTCTACTGTAACCCACCGCTAATTATTTAGCATAGCAAGATTCAAACTGCAAACAAAATTCTGAGATAAGGTTAGAAGGGTTTACTTTAAGTTTAGGAAATAAATTAACGTTTCCTTCATTTTTTACAATGAGAATACCATGATATTATTTAATTAATCTCATGGTATAGTCGTTATCCTCTCCCTTTTCCTTTATGTGTAAATCAAATTCATGTTAATCTAACTAATTGTATTATATTTAAAGTTTTAATATTTCATCTCCATAAATTAAAATGTCACCATCTGGGATTAAACAATTTATTGTTTTTATTTGAGGTGAATGCATCATACAGTCAATTATCTTCAAAATATCTGTAGGTGAGTTTATTTTACTGGTTCTAAAATTAACAACACTTAATTGATTAAAAGAATGATTTTATTAAAGAGAGCTTGAAGCCGAACGATATTCTTTTAGTACCTCATCAATAACCCTGCTAGTGCGAGCGGCTGATTCTCCATTGGATGGGCAACTGTCATTACCTTGTATTTCATTAATAACTGTCTGAATTAACGGCATTTGAATATGTTTTGGGTTTTCGAAATGATATTGATGTAGTTGGTTATTCTCGTCATAGTATGAAATAGGAGAATCACCAAATGTTGCAAAGATTATTTTTCCTTTTGTTCCTATAATTTCGACTTTATCTTCACGAGAACTGGCGACAAAATTCCAAATTCCAACCCCTTGGATATGATTCTCGAACATAAATGACATAGAAACACAATCTTCGGCAGGATAGGCTTTTGCTTGTGAGCTAGCATGGCCTTTAACTGAGATAATTTTACCAAGCAGGAAATCCAATATATCAAGTGTATGGCAAGCTAAATCAACAAATAAGCCACCACCAGATATTTCTGGTTTTACAAACCACGGTAAATTATCAGGATCCTGATAGATAGAAGCCATTTCTCTGAAAAGCATGCAATTTACAATGCGTGGTGTACCAATTGCTCCAGAGTCAATTAACTCTTTTATTTTTATGAACCTAGGCAATGCCCTGCGATAATAAGCGACGAATAGCGAGACTTTTTGAAATCGGCAGATGGCAATCATTTCGTTGCATTCTTCGAATGTTAATGCCATTGGTTTTTCGACATAAACACTTTTTCCGGCTTGTGCTGCCAAAATAGTATATTTTTTATGGGTTGAGGGCGGGGTAGCAATGTAAACGGCATCAATTTCCGGATCATTAATCAGAGATTCGGCATCTGAATACCATTTTCGGACATTGTGCCGTTCAGCAAAATCTTTAGCTAAATCTATGTTGCGGCGCATTACTGCAACTAATTCTGCACTCTCCAATTTATAAAAAGCAGGGCCACTTTTTACTTCGGTGACAGCACCACAACCTATAATACCCCATCTTACTTTTTGCATTGTATTTTTCCGGTATATCAAATTGCTGAGTTTTAAAATTCAGTATCTTACTTGATGTGTCGCTCTGATTTTACAGCTAGGTAACGCATTCTGGCGATACTTTTCTCCTGTTGTGGCATAATGCGCGGCTATCGATTTTATAAACTCCCTTTTTATCCACTTTAAGAGCAACAGTTGTGTTAAGTACAAACAACATTACTATGCAGTTTGGCAGCAAGCCACTGTTTGAAAATATTTCTGTCAAATTCGGCAACGGCAACCGTTATGGTTTGAT
Source organism: Xenorhabdus vietnamensis (assembly GCF_002127535.1). GTDB lineage: Bacteria > Pseudomonadota > Gammaproteobacteria > Enterobacterales > Enterobacteriaceae > Xenorhabdus > Xenorhabdus vietnamensis. The sequence goes on along the minus strand of NZ_MUBJ01000008.1, from coordinate 76,807 downwards.
TGGTGCGAATGGGGCAGGTAAATCTACTTTTATGAAAATCTTGGGCGGAGATTTAATCCCAACCTCCGGTAACGTCAGCCTTGATCCTAATGAACGTTTGGGTAAGTTGCGTCAGGATCAGTTTGCTTTCGAAGAATATACCGTGTTGGATACCGTCATCATGGGTCACTCGGAGCTGTGGGAAGTCAAGCAGGAACGTGACCGCATTTATGCGATGGCAGAAATGAGCGAAGAAGATGGCTATCGCGTGGCTGATCTGGAAGTCGCTTATGGTGAGATGGATGGTTACAGTGCGGAAGCGCGTGCCGGAGAATTGTTGCTGGGTGTCGGCATTCCTGTCGAGCAGCATTATGGCTTGATGAGTACAATCGCTCCGGGCTGGAAATTGCGTGTATTACTGGCGCAAGCACTGTTTGCCAATCCTGATGTTCTACTACTCGATGAGCCAACCAACAACCTGGATATCGATACTATTCGCTGGTTGGAGCAAGTGCTCAACGAACGTAACAGTACCATGATCATTATTTCCCATGATCGCCATTTCCTGAATACGGTATGTACTCATATGGCCGATTTGGATTACGGTGAACTGCGTTTGTTCCCCGGCAATTACGATGAGTATATGATTGCTGCAACGCAAGCGCGCGAGCGTCTGCAAGCAGATAATGCGAAGAAAAAGGCACAGATTGCTGAATTGCAGTCTTTCGTTAGCCGTTTCAGTGCTAATGCTTCTAAATCTAAACAGGCGACTTCTCGTGCCCGTCAGATTGATAAGATCCAATTAGAAGAAGTGAAGGCTTCCAGCCGTCAGAATCCTTATATCCGTTTTGAGCAGGATAAGAAACTGTTCCGTAATGCACTGGAATTGGAAGGTTTGACCAAGGGCTACGATAATGGTCCACTGTTCAAGAACCTGAACCTGCTGATGGAAGTCGGCGAAAAGATGGCGGTAATCGGTGAAAACGGTATCGGTAAAACGACCTTCCTGAAAACGCTGATTGGCGAAGAAAATCCAAACAGCGGTACGATCAAATGGTCTGAAAACAGCACTATTGGTTATTACGCGCAGGATCACGCCAGTGATTTTGACTGTGATATGACGGTTTTTGAATGGATGAGCCAATGGAAACGCGAAGGCGATGATGAACAGGCAGTGCGGGGTATTCTCGGCCGTTTGCTGTTTGGTCAGGATGATATCAAGAAGAAAGTTGGTGTGCTTTCTGGTGGTGAACAGGGCCGTATGTTGTTCGGCAAGCTGATGATGCACAAACCTAACATTCTGGTTATGGACGAACCAACCAACCACTTGGATATGGAATCCATTGAATCTTTGAACCTTGCGCTGGAACTTTACCAAGGAACGTTGGTTTTCGTCTCCCATGACCGCGCATTTGTCAGTTCACTGGCCAGCCGCATTCTGGAAATTAAATCCGATAAACTTGTTGATTTTAAAGGTACTTATGATGAGTATCTGAGCAGTCAAGGGATTGCTGAATAATTTTACCTGATGTGATGTTATTACCTAATGTGATGTTAATAGCCCCGATGATTTTACGGGGCTATACCCACCGTCTTTCAAGTTGCAGCTTCGTTGGCTGCTTCTTGAAATTCATAGGGGATATGCTCAATGATCCCGGCAAATCTCACATTGAGGATCTTTAGGCAATTTTATTTCACGAAATTGCATTGTCATGGCATCGAACAATATCACTCTGCCATAGCAGCTTTTTCCATATTGAGTCAGTAGCTTAATAGCTTCCATCGCCTGTAAGGAACCGATAGTGCCTACTAGCGGTGCCATTACCCCCGCCTCAACACAAGTCAGACTGTTTTCACCAAATAATCGGCTCAGGCAGCGATAACAAGGCTCTTCCGGTTGGTAAGTAAAGACAGAAAGCTGGCCTTCCATACGAATGGCTGCACCAGAAACCAATGGTATTTTATGTCCATGACACAAACGATTGAGTTGTTCGCGGATGGCAACATTATCTGTACAATCGAGCACAATTTCATGTTGTCTGATTAACCCATCTAATTCCGGATCACTCAATAGTCCTTCTATGGGATTGATGGTGACGTGTGGATTGATTTCCCGTAAAGTCTGTGATGCAGAATGCACTTTTGCCATACCAATGCGCTCATCGCGGTGGAGAATTTGCCGTTGCAGATTGGAAAGGGAAACTGTATCAAAATCCAGCAGAGTAATTGTTCCAATACCAGCCGCAGCAAGATATTGGGAAGCCGAGCAACCGAGGCCTCCCGCACCAACTATCAGTACTTTGGCAGATTTTAGTTTTTCTTGCCCGTCGAAATCGAAACCACGCAAGACAATTTGTCGGTTATAACGCAAAGTTTCTTCATCGGTAAGTTCGATAGTCATTGATTTATTATCTTATTGATTTTTCAGCAAGTGGTTGAAAAATTCGATTTGTACTGTTTCACCAGCAGCAACGTACCCGCGTTCCCGCTCCAAGACGATAAAACAGTTACCGAGACTATAGGAACTAAAGATATGGGAACCCTGATGCCCGGTGGTTTGTACTTCTAATTCCCCGCTTTTATTGAGGGCAGCGATACCACGTTGGAAATCTAATCTGCCGGGGGATTTTTTCAATGGTGTTACCGTTTTGGCTGTCAGACGTATTGGCGGTTGCCATGCGGTGAAACCCGATAGATGGGCAATCAATGGTTGTACTAATTGATAGAATGTGAGCACGGCAGAAACAGGATTGCCCGGCAAACCGCAGAACCAAGCATTTTCCAATTTACCAAAGGCAAAAGGTTTACCCGGTTTAATAGCGAGTTTCCAAAAACTGATTTTTCCTATTTCATCTAAAATCTGTTTGGTGTAATCCGCTTCACCAACAGAAACGCCACCGCTGCTAATCACTAAATCAGCTTGTTTATCTGCTTCGATGAAGGTTTGGCGCAATATATCAGGATCATCGCGGATCACGCCAAGATCGATAACTTCACAGTCCATTTTTTCCAGCATCAGGCGGACAGCAAATCGGTTGGTGTCGTAAATTTGACTTTCCTGCAAGGGTTCTCCGATAGCTTGTAACTCGTCACCGGTAGAAAAAATAGCAACTTTTAGCTTGCGGACAACATTAACCGTTGCAATGCCGAGTGAAGCAATCAGTGGTAATTGTGCCGTGGAGAGCTTGATTCCTTTTGGCAATACTACCGCATTTTGGGTGATATCTTCCCCAATGGAGCGAATGTTTTGCCCTTGTTGTATAGGATGCGTGAAGCGAACTCCTGTTTCAGTAACTTCCGTCTGCTCTTGCATCACAACCGCATCAGCACCGGCAGGAATGGGGGCACCAGTCATGATGCGGATACAGCTGCCTGTTGGCCATTCTCCCTGAAACGGAACTCCGGCCAGCGCTTTTCCTGACACTGGTAAGATCTGGTTTTCATTAAGATCAACAAGGCGAATGGCATAGCCATCCATTGCCGAATTATCAAAAGGGGGAACGTTGATTGGGGAAATGATATCAGTGGCGGTAATTCGACCCGCAGATTCGGTCAGATTAATGGTTTCTGTTGTTACCAAAGGAATAGCTGTTAGAGGGACAGTTTGTGCCGATAATTTTTCTAGTGCCTGTTCAAGTGAGATTAAATCTGAAGTATGACAGTGATTCATAAAAAACTCCCTATATGCCGTACGTTGCGGTTATCACAGATTGCTGACAAGCGTTTATTCTTTAATCGTTTATTTTTGAAGCAATTATTCTGCATTGAATGCATTATGGCAAAGATTGCGTTGATGGGGAATGTCGATGGCTGTAAAGAAAAAGGGGGGTTAAGAAAAGATATATATTATATTCATGATTTGTTATAAACGAATAAAGCCTGCTAAAACAACTAATTCCATTACTATTTAATCACTATGAAAAATCAAATTGTTGCACCTCAGAATCGTAACTATCAAGCTTTTCAGATTGCATTAAGCGGTTTTCTCGCTTTGGTTGTAGCAATGGGCATAGGGCGTTTCACTTTTACCCCACAAGTTCCATTGATGATCGCGGAATCCCAATTCACATTAACTGGGGCGGGAATCGTTGCAGCATTCAATTATCTCGGTTATCTGGCGGGTTCATATGATGCAATGCGGGCTCAGCGTTTTGTGGAATATCGTTTATGGAGCGGGTTATGGGGAGCTGTAGTTATTACTCTGCTTTCCGCATTGTTGGATGGGCCAATATTACACAGTCTTGCCCGTTTTTTTATTGGCTGGGCAAGCGGTTGGGCGTTGGTACTGGTAGCTGCATGGGCGAATGAAGAATTAGGGAAATTGAATCGCCCAGGGTTGAGTGCGGCTGTTTTCTCTGGGCCAGGCATGGGGATTTTTATCAGTGGTATGCTGGCAATTGGGATCCAATCTTGGCAGATGAGTGCAGCCAGTGCATGGATGTTATATGGTATTTTGGCGCTATTACTCAGTATTTATGTCAGTTTTCATCTGCCCCGCAGTGGTGCATTGAATCGTTCGCAAACTATAGTCGAGAAACTCAATCTGACACCGGAAATCAAGCGATTGGCGTGGAGTTATAGTCTGGCCGGATTTGGTTATATTTTACCTGCGACATTTCTTTCTCAAATGGCGACAGAGCGTTTTCCTGATAGCTTATTTGCTCAATTTGTCTGGCCAATATTTGGTGGAGCTTCGGTCATTGGCATTGTGCTGGGAATTTTGTTGCGTAATGTATCAACACCTCGAGTCCGTTTGGCGGTTACGTTATGGCTTCAGGCGTTGGGCATTCTGATTGCGGAAATGTTGCCGAACATTGGTGGCCTGATAATTGGAGCATTGCTGGTAGGTGGCGGTTTTATGTGTGTGGTGCAGCTGGCTTTGCAGTATGGTCGTGAATTGGCTCCGAATCATGCCCGTTATATGGCGGGGGTGTTGACCACGGGCTATGCGCTGGGGCAGTTGGTAGGGCCAATGTTGTCGGCGATTTCGACATGGCTGACAGGAAAACTGGAACCTGCTTTGTATATTGCATTTATTGGGTTGCTTGTTGCCGGAGTGCTGGTATTTTATCGCACCAATATTCATCGAGAAACATCTTGATGTGGACATTGATGATATATCGGTATAACAGATGTAGTAACTTGCTGATATAATATACGAGTGGAAACAAACTGGATTTGTAGTCCATAGAAGCAGTCCGTAGAAGAAATAGAGCATAGAAGAAGTACATACAGCAAGATAAGCAGATATCGTACGGTGTTACATTCACTGGTATCTTCGTAAAATAATCACCCGATTTACCGGCAAGTAACGGAAAGTATTTACCTTGGAGAAACTGATGTCATCCCTAAGTACAGAAGCTGCGTTGGTGCATTCAGCACTGGTTGCCCGTGGTCTTGAAACCCCATTACGTGAACAAACTTTGGAGCCTGAGGTACGTAAAGTGCGTATTGAAGAACACATGACAGAAATTATGAAGCTGTTAAATCTCGATTTGAGGGATGATAGCTTAGCGGATACGCCGGGTCGTATCGCGAAAATGTATGTGGATGAGATATTTTCAGGGTTGGACTATAACAATTTTCCCAAAATTACTCTGATAGAAAATAAAATGAAAGTGGATGAAATGGTGACAGTGCGTGATATTACAATGACCAGCACTTGTGAACATCATTTTGTCACGATTGATGGCAAAGCCACAGTTGCTTATATTCCTAAGGATAAGGTGATTGGTTTGTCGAAGATTAATCGCATCGTTCAGTTTTTTGCACAGCGTCCACAAGTGCAGGAGCGTTTGACACAACAGATCTTAATTGCATTACAAACTCTGCTTGGCACTAATAATGTTGCTGTTTCCATTGATGCTGTTCATTATTGCGTGAAAGCACGCGGTATTCGCGATGCGACCAGTACCACGACAACGACTTCTTTGGGCGGTTTATTTAAAACCAGTCAGAATACACGACAGGAATTCCTGCGTGCTGTGCGTCACTTGCATTTATCATAATGAATTTCTATTTTTATGGAGTGTAGTTTGAATGAGGTAATACGCAAGAGAATAGAGATACTTGATGGTGTGCGTGGTTTTGCCATTTTGGGAATATTGTTGGTGAATATTTTCAGTTTTGCCTTACCATATGCAGCCGCTCTGAATCCGTTTTATAAAGATTCAGTCTCATTTTCTGATGTCATGATATGGTCTGTTTTGAATACCTTTACTCAGGGGAAATTTCTGTTCGTCTTGACATTGTTGTTCGGGGCAGCACTTGAATTGCTTCGACGGCGTGGGCGCGGCGAGAATATTTCCAGGTTACTGGTTTTGGCTGTTATTGGTTTATTGCACGGTGTCTTGCTGTGGGATGGCGATATTTTGCTGTCATATGGCGTTGTTGGGTTGCTGGCATGGCATTTTATCAATACCCGTCAGAAGTTGTTTGGCACAGCGATCACTTTCTTTTTATTTGGCGTGATGATGTTTTACCTTTTGGGACTCTTTCCTTTAGAAGAGGGTAGCCCATTCTGGCAGCCTACACTGGATGATATTATTAATGAAACCATCAGGAAAACTGACGGTGGATTATTGTCCATAGAGCACCGTATTAGCCAAGTAAGTGCTGCGATAATTTTGGTGATTGTGCAATATGGTTGGCAAGCGTTGGGTATTATGCTTTGTGGTGCAAAATTAATGCGCAACGGTTGGTTAAAAGGAGAATTCAGTCACAGGCATTACCGTCGATTAGCATTATGCCTAATTCCTGCTGGTATAGTGATTCAATGTATTGCCTTGTCGATACTGTATTTATATCCCCATAGTTATTTTGCAGTATTGACTGTCCGCTCTACCATCAGTGAATTGGCAACACCGTTGTTTGGATTGGGTTATATCGCATTGATTTATGGATTTTGGCCTGTCATTTCGTGTTGGAAAATCACTTTTTGGCTCCGGCAGGTCGGGAGAATGGCGCTGAGTAGCTACTTATTGCAAACATTGATTTGTACTACGATTTTCTATCGTTTTGGGTTATTTGATCATTTTAATCGCTTGGAGCTAATAGCATTTATTCCCTTTATCTGGACATTCAATATCTGGTTTGCTTGCTGGTGGTTGAAACATTATTCTCAAGGGCCAATGGAAAAGCTCTGGCGTAGTTTAACAGCAAAATTGGCAGGTAAGTTTTAGAAAGGTATTTTTCCTATAGTTTTATACCCTATGGATTTCAAGTTGCAGTTCCGCAGATGAACTGCAACTTGAAAGATTTGTGATTAAATAGATCGTGTTGATTTGTAGTCCATTCTTATTTCTTGTGTGGTTTTTTTTCTAATTCTTGTAACTCTTCCGGTGATACCGCAGGATACCCTTGTATTCCTGTTGGTACGGTATGTTGGACAGGAATAGACTCTGGTTTGCCTAAATAGCGAGGCTCACGCTTTAAAATATAGAGATCCGTCAAAGCACCGAGACGTGCCAATACTTCTCTGAAACGAACCGTCATCATATTTTTAGGGGAGGAAACTGCATAACACTGTGCTGCTATACCTGAATACATGGCAATAAACACAGCTCGTTCACAATGGAAACGCTGAGTAATGATAGTAAAATCGTCGGTATTGAACACTCTTTGGGTTCTGACAATCGAGTCCAATGTCCTGAAACCGGCAAAATCCATGACAATGCTGCTGGCTGGAACCCCTCTCTTGATTAAATCAGTCTTCATAGTTAGTGGCTCATTATAATTTTTGTTGGCATTATCCCCACTCAATAGCAAATATTTAACTTTTCCACTGTTGTAAGCGTTAAGAGCACCTTGAATCCGGTAGGAATAGTATTGATTATATTTACCTCCCTTATAATATTTGGATGTACCAAGTACCATACCAACTTCTCGTTTAGGGAGTTGATCGACATTATCAAAAATGTAAGGAGCGGTTTTCCAGCTAATCCAACGATCAAGCATAATGGCTGTCAACATAAGGACAGCAATGATAAAAATGAGAACAGTAATCAAGCGCTTCCACATGATTTTTATTTGCCTTATATGTGCTGATGAGCTAATGCTTAAAGGCTACTTTACTTGAAATATTGAAGCAAGTTTTCAATGAATGATATCAGAACCAATTTGATTCAATTTTGGCTTGTTAGTTGCTGTGATTATGGATGCTTTCTTAAATATAAGTCAAATATTATACTGGAAAATAGATGAGTGAAAATTAATTAGAGTTTTTTAGAATGTGAATATTATATTTAATATCTGATTAATCCTCCATAGGGGCACTAATATATTAATAATTTAATAAAATAGGGGAGGGTCTTTGAAAAATGATTATTTATAACTTGTTTTTCGGGTGCATTCGGACACATTTAAACTATTTAGATGCTCAATATTTGGTGCTCAATCTCTTGGCATTTTTCGATTGACTTCTTTCAGCAAGGTCTATTTTTCGGTATAAGCTTTGGTATGTTATATGCGTTATGCTATTTGTATAGATGAATGTTTGATAATCTTCTGGATTGAAAAGTTTTATTATTAAGAATAATAATATTTGGAAAATTAAAGCCTGCCAGTAACACTGGCAGGCTTATTACGAATATTATCAGAATGAAGTGCGTTTATAGACGCGATATTCTGGTTTCCAGAAATTACGCTCAATTGCTTCATCCAATGCATCTTCTGATGTGACAATCGCTACGCCTTGAATTTGGGCTTTTTTCGCCACTTCTTTGGCTATTTTGCGGGAAACATCTTGGATATCATCGATCAGTGGTAATAATGGGCCTGAGCCTGTTTGTGCCAGCGGTGAGCAATCCGCCAATGCACGGCTGGCAGCCATTAACATATCATCTGTAACACGTTTTGCACCGGAAGCGATAACGCCTAACCCGATCCCCGGGAAGATATAGGAGTTGTTGCATTGTGCGATTGGGTATTCCTGACCATCATGTTTTACTGGTGCGAACGGGCTTCCTGTAGCGACCAACGCTTTGCCATCCGTCCATTTGATGATGTCTTCTGGACGAGCTTCTACACGTGATGTTGGATTGGATAGAGGCATCACGACTGGACGTTCACAATGTTTGTGCATTTCACGGATGATCTCTTCAGTGAACAGACCTGACTGACCAGAAACACCAATCAAGACAGTTGGCTTGGCGTTGCGAACCACATCCATCAATGAGAGGGAATCATTGGCGACATCCCATAGTTGCAAGGCTGAGCTTTTCTGTACCAGTACACTTTGGAAGTCCAGCAAGTTTGGCAGTTTGTCTGTCAGAAGGCCAAAGCGATCAACCATGAACACACGGGCACGGGCCTGCTCATCACTCAATCCTTCAGATTTCATTTGAGCAATGATTTGCTCTGCAATACCACAGCCAGCAGAGCCAGCACCAAGGAATGCCACGGTTTGATCTTTCAACTGGCGACCTGCGGCACGGCTGGCTGCAATCAGGCTACCCAGGGCAACAGATGCTGTACCTTGAATATCATCATTGAAGCAACAAAGTTCATTGCGATAGCGTGTCAACAGCGGCATAGCATTGTTTTGGGCAAAATCTTCAAATTGCAGCAGTACGTTAGGCCAGCGACGTTTTACGGCTTGAATAAATTCGTCCACGAATTCGTCGTACTCTTTGCCAGTAATGCGTGGATGGCGCCAGCCCATGTATAGCGGATCATTCAGACGTTGTGGGTTGTTTGTCCCCACATCCAGAACCACGGGCAGGGTGTAAGCAGGGCTTATTCCGCCACAAGAGGTATACAGTGACAGTTTACCGATAGGAATTCCCATTCCCCCGATTCCCTGATCGCCCAGACCAAGAATACGTTCACCATCGGTAACAACGATAACTTTGACATTCTGCTTGGTTGCATTTTGCAGCATGTCATCAATGTAGGCTCTGTTTGGATAAGAGATAAACAGACCACGGGCGCGACGGTAAATATCAGAAAAATGTTCACACGCTTCGCCTACGGTTGGCGTGTAGATAATAGGCATCATTTCGCTGAGGTGGGCGTCAAGGAGCCGGTAGAACAGCGTTTCGTTGGTGTCCTGAATATTCCTTAAATAAATGTGTTTATCGGCGTCATTTTTGAAATCGCGATATTGGCGATAGGCGCGTTCGGCCTGCTCTTCTATTGTTTCAACGGCCTGCGGCAATAAGCCATGCAAGTTGAAATTACTGCGTTCTTCTTCTGTAAAGGCACTGCCTTTATTCAACAGAGGAAATTCCAACAGGATAGGGCCAGCGTAGGGAATATAGAGAGGACGTTTACTTTCGTGTTCCAGTTCCATGATGCTTACTCTTTGAACTCATCAATAACAAAATCGGCTACAGATCCTAAGAAGATAAAAAAAATAAGTACAGTAAATGTTACTTAAATATGATTATCATGAGCAAAAATGAGAGATAACATACAGAATTGGCTAATTAAATGTTATTAAATTTCTTCATTTTACCCCTCTCGGACAATATTGAGGGGGAAATTGCCATTTTGTTAAGTTACTCTTTTTCTATTTTAAGATGTATATCTTTAAAATATATGCCGTTCTACTTTCGTACAGCCGAGAGCAGTTAATGTAGATTCTGTAGCATTCCATTGTGATAAATGATGACTTCCACTTTCCACCAATACTGCCCGTTTGATGGATTGACAATTGCCGCCAGCCATATTCATGAATATCAGTGCTGCCTGTAGTGGCGGCAAACTTGGGTTAAATGCGGCATTTTCCGCATAACGGCCAGTATAAATTTTTCCTTGCTCATCCAGCAGGGCAATTCCTGAGTGGGATTGGCTATAAGGTGCATGGCTACGGTTCGCGGCATCCAATGCAGCTTGTACCAATTCGTCACTGGTAGCCAGTTGATAGCCATGATTAATCGGATCCAGAAGCAATGGTGTATCGGTTAGATCTTGTGGGCCAAAGGCTTCTGGTAGGTAGTCAGCCAAGGTTAATCGCGGGCGGTTAGGGAGGTACACTTCCAATTGTGTTCCACTATTCAGTTCATTCATAAATTGTCGGCAATGACCACAAGGTGAATAGTTGATAATGATGGAAACCAGCTTCTTCTCACCACGTAGCCAAGCATGTGTTATGGCTGATTGCTCTGCATGGACGGTTTGTTGTAATGGAACTCCAGTGAATTCCATATTGGCACCGAAATAGAGATTGCCACTTTCTCCCCGTGCGATTGCACCAACATAAAAATGGGAAATAGGAGCAAGGGAGCAGGCCGCAGCAAGTGGTAATAAGGCTAATGCCAGTGCCTGATCATCAAATTCGCTGATTTGTTTGATTGATTCCACTTGCTCTGCTGTCAGCATGGCTGGAAAATCGTCGTTGCCAATATAAGGTAATAGTGCTTTTTGCAGTTTAGGCGTGATTTCTGACCAAATAGCGTGAAAACGAGCTTGCATAGAATGATCTCCAAATTGGTTGAAGGTCATTCTAGGACGTCTATTCAGATTTGTAATGTGATAAAAGCCATATAATTAATGAAACTTGTGTAATAAAGATATTATTTAGGTGATATATATCAATTTTCTATTATCTTGATAAATGCATTTACCTTTTTGTTGCAATTTTACAACAATTAGAACCATTCCAAACTATCGTAGCTGATTGCATGATTGCAGCAGTCACTAATTAAAATAGCCATTCATAGCAATATCCATTAATAGAATGATTAACCAAACAGATGCAGCAATATCGGAAATAGAAAAGGGGCAATTAGTGAGGTAATAATGCCACAGGTCATTAAGGCCAATGAGCTGTATGCTCCTTCAATGTGATCCATTTCCGCACAACGGGCTGTTCCCAACGCATGGGCTGCGGTACCCATTGCCAATCCTCGTGAAGCCTGAGTTTTTATTTTTAGCACATTAAATAGATTGTGGCCAAAGACTGCGCCCAAAATACCTACTGCAATGACACAAGCTGCGCTGATGGCAGGAATTCCGCCAATGGAATCGGCCACAGCCATGGCAATTGGGGTCGTCACTGATTTGGGTAGAACAGAGGCTGCAATTTCAGGTGTTGCACCTGCCCATAATGCAATGGTAGTTCCCGTGATCATTGCAACAATGCTGCCAATAAAACAAATGCTAATAATTGATTTCCACTGAGCGCGGATTTGATGTAGCTGTTCATACAAAGGAAAAGCTAAGGCAACAACGGCTGGTTGCAGTAAATCGTTCAGTATCTGGCTGCCAGCAAAATAGTGTTCATAAGGTGTGTGGGTCATGAGCAGCAAGGGAATGATAACAGCCATTGATATCAATAATGGGTTAAATATAGGTAGTTTGAGTCGCATTGACAGTTTTTTAGCAAAGTAAAAGACAATCAGAGTTAATGGCAGTGACCACCAAATATGGCTTAACATTTTTCTTTCTCTTCTGATTCTTGTGTTGGCGAAGATTGCGGTAATGGTTCTTGCGGCTTAGTACCAATAATGACGCGTTCACGATGAATATAGTGGGAGCTGTAAGCAACAACAATCATGACAATAAAGGTACTGACGATACAAGAAAGGAGAATTGGGAACATCTGTTGGCTAAGTTGTGAATAATAATCCATGATTCCCACGCCGATAGGCAGAAAGAGCAGAGTCATGTTTTTCATCAACAGGCTACAGCCTGGTTTCACCCAATGTGAGGGAATAAGTTGGAATGCGAGTAAACAAAACAGAAGAAGTAAGCCAATAATGCTGCCGGGGAGAGAGAAGGGAAGTCGTACTGAAATGATATTCCCCGCGATCAGGCACAAATAGAGCAGCGCAAATGCGCGCAGGTATTGCCAACCTATCATTAGCACATTTTGGAAAGACATAATTGATAATTCCTCAATATAACGAGGGTCTTATCATACGACTAACGTTGTAAATGTGCCATACATCACATTAAAAAGCGGGCTTTTTTGACCCGCTTTATTATCTGATTGATTATCTTAATATCTTTTTAAGATGAGCAGTGATTATTTAACCTGCATACCCGGTTGGGCACCGCTGTCAGGGCTTAACAGGAAAATGTCTTTTTCACCGGGGCCAGCAGCCATCACCATTCCTTCTGAAATACCGAAGCGCATCTTACGTGGTGCAAGGTTGGCAACCATCACCGTCAGGCGATTTTCCAGAGTTTTTGGATCAGGATAGGCAGAACGGATACCGGAGAAGACTTGGCGAGTTTCACCACCAAGATCAAGGGTCAGTTTCAGCAGTTTATCTGAACCTTCAACAAAATCAGCCTGTTTGATCAGGGCAATTCGCAAGTCAATTTTGGCAAAGTCATCAAATGCGATGGTGTCCTGAATCGGATCATCCGCCAATGGGCCGGTCACGGTTTTTTGTGGTTCAATGCTCTCTTTTGAGTCAGCGACCATTGCTTCAACTTTAGACATTTCAATACGACTGAACAGCGCCTTGAATGGGGTAACATCATGGCTCAGCAGAGGTTGCTGGATGCCATCCCATGTCAGTTCAGTATTCAGGAAAGCTTCAGCACGTACTGTCAGGTCTGGAAGAACAGGTTTCAGGTAAGTCATCAGCACGCGGAACAGGTTAATGCCCATAGAACAGATTGCTTGCAGATCAGCGTCGCGGCCTTCTTGTTTAGCCACAACCCACGGTGCTTGCTCATCAACATAGCGGTTGGCAAGATCGGCCAGTGCCATAATCTCACGGATTGCTTTACCGAATTCACGGTTGGTAAAGTCTTCTGCAATCACCTGTGCTGCATCGACAAACTTCTTGTACAGCGCAGGATCAGCGAGCTGGTCTGCCAGCTTGCCTCCAAAGCGTTTATTGATGAAGCCCGCATTGCGTGAAGCAAGGTTAACCACTTTGTTAACGATATCGCTGTTTACACGCTGAGCAAAATCTTCCAGATTCAGATCGATATCATCAATGCGAGAAGAGAGTTTCGCTGCGTAGTAATAACGCAGACAGTCTGCGTCAAGATGTTTCAGATACGTATCAGCCTTGATGAAGGTTCCACGGGACTTGGACATCTTGGTGCCGTTAACTGTGATGTAACCGTGGACGAACAAGTTGGTTGGCTTACGGTAGTCACTGCCTTCCAATATGGCAGGCCAGAACAGGCTGTGGAAATAAACGATATCTTTGCCAATGAAATGGTAGAGATCTGTTTTGGAATCTTTTGCCCAGAACTCATCGAAATTAAGATCTTCACGTTTATTACACAGATTTTGGAATGAACCCATATAGCCAATTGGGGCATCCAGCCAGACATAGAAATATTTACCCGGTTGATCTGGAATTTCAAAACCAAAATAAGGGGCATCACGGGTGATATCCCACTGTTGCAGACCAGAGTCGAACCACTCCTGCATTTTATTTGCCACTTGTTCCTGCAAAGTGCCAGAACGAGTCCATTTTTGCAGCATGTCGCTGAAAGCAGGAAGATCAAAGAAGAAATGCTCTGTATCACGCATTTGTGGTGTTGCACCGGAGACAACGGAACGGGGGTTGATCAATTCTGTTGGGGAATAGGTTGTTCCGCAGACTTCACAGTTATCGCCATACTGATCTTCGGCCTTGCATTTCGGACAGGAGCCTTTGACGAAACGGTCTGGCAGGAACATTCCTTTTTCTGGATCATACAATTGAGAAATTGTCCGACTCTTAATGTAACCGTTCTTTTTCAGTTCCAGATAAATTTTGGAGGCAAATGCTCTGTTTTCTTCGCTATGTGTGGAATGGTAATTATCGTAGCTAATGGCAAAGCCGGCAAAATCCTGCTGATGCTCTAGGCTCACCTTGGCAATCATTTCTTCTGGTGAAATTCCAATCTGTTGGGCTTTCAGCATGATTGGTGTACCGTGGGCATCGTCGGCACAGACAAAGTGAACCTCTTTGCCGCGCATTCGATGATAACGAACCCAAATATCAGCCTGAATGTGCTCCAGAATATGACCGAGATGAATTGGACCGTTAGCATAAGGTAACGCACAGGTCACCAATAATTTGTTCGCGACTTGAGACATAGTTAGGATCTGACTTCCGTAAAATTAAAAGGGTTTTTGATGTTACCTGATAAGGAGCATTGTCGCTAGGGTAACGCGAGATCTTCGTCACTTTTACTTGTTGCCTTATCCGAACCGTGAGCTTCTGTTATGATGGCTGAACAGTTTTATACCTAATGGATTTCAAGGTGCATCGCGGCAGCAAGGGAACGAATCCCCCGGGAGCATAGATAACTATGTGACCGGGGTGAGTGAGCGCAGCCAACAAAGAAGCAACTTGAAAGACGAAGGGTATAGGTTGAAAAAGATAAATCAAAAGGAGCCGGGATGAACTCACAATCCCCCGAGCAGACCAATCCTGACCTGCTGAAAGAACATGTTGCGAAAATATTAGCAACGTTTAAACATCCGACATTAGAGCGAGATTTGATCGCTCTGAAAGCATTACACCATTGCGCTATGCTGGATGAGATACTGTATATTGAATTAACCATGCCGTTTGTTTGGAAACGCGCCTTTGAAGTATTGAAGAAAGAAACAACCCAATCTCTGCAATCTGCGACAGGTGCAAAATCCGTTGAATGGCGATTAACTCACGATATCAGCACACTGCGCCGTGCCAATAATTTGCCGGGCATAAATGGTGTGCGCAATATTGTCGCCGTCAGTTCAGGAAAAGGCGGGGTGGGAAAATCCAGTACAGCGGTTAATCTGGCGCTGGCACTGGCGCGGGAAGGGGCGAAAGTGGGTATTCTTGATGCCGATATTTATGGCCCATCCATCCCCAGTATGCTTGGTACTGCCAAAGAGCGCCCGACGTCTCCAGATGGTCAGCATATGACTCCAATTATGGTACATAGCATGGCGACCAATTCCATCGGCTATCTTGTTACCGATGATAACGCGATGGTATGGCGTGGCCCGATGGCAAGCAAAGCTCTGATGCAAATGTTGCAAGATACATTGTGGCCGGATCTGGATTATCTGGTAATTGATATGCCACCGGGAACGGGCGATATTCAGTTAACTTTGTCCCAGAATATTCCGGTGACAGGTGCATTGGTTATCACAACGCCGCAGGATATTGCCTTGATTGATGCGATGAAGGGTATCGTTATGTTCCAGAAAGTTAATGTGCCAGTATTGGGTATCATTGAGAACATGAGCACGCATATTTGCAGCAATTGCGGTCATCATGAACCGATTTTCGGTACGGGCGGTGCAGCAAAACTGGCAGAAAAATATGATTGCCAATTATTGGGGCAGATACCGTTGCATATCTCATTGCGTGAAGACCTCGATCGTGGTGAGCCAACGGTAAGCAGTCAGCCTGACAGTGAATTTGCAGATATTTATCGTGAAATTGCGGCTAATATTTCTGCGAAGATGTATTGGCAGGGCGAAAAAATCCCCACTGAAATTTCCTTCCGCGCAGTTTGATTTAAGTAGTAGTTTAATTTAACTGATTGTGCAACAAATATACAATAAACGCCGTTTGATTAATGGTTTTTTATGAGGCGGCGTTTTTCTTATAATTATTTAAGTATTATTTAAATTAATTAGATGTCTTCTGGTATTTTATTTTTTCTTAGTTGATAAATTGAGTTTGAAACTCGTTTTTTACTTTTTTATTGTGATAGACAATAGTTTTAAAAAAATAATCATCTTGTCATGATTTAACTGAAAATTTAATTAATTAGATTGTCTACTGTTGTTTTGCGATTCTGTCTTGAAACTCACCATTTCAAAATGTATTTTGTCCACCTTAAAAAAACTTATGTAAGGAATGGCAATGGATTTCAACGATGGTTCTGTAAAATGGAAGAAAGGGATTATGGCGCTTTGCATTGCGCTAGTGCTATCAGCGTGTGACAACAAAAAAGAAGAACTATCACAGCCTGTAGGTTCTATATCATCAACTGAAACTACGCACAGCAGCTCACCTACAGGGAAGGTTGAACAATTCACAAAGGAAGCTAAAAACGAACCTGTTCAGGATCCTGAACAGATTATTTCGGAAAAAATGCAGACATATATTCAGTGTTATAACTTACTGGATGAGCCTATCCATAAGAGTTTATTCCGTTACTCTAGCTGGCTTGATGATTTAGAAAAAGGCCCAACCGGAAAAGAAAGCATTGTTTATGGGCTTTATTCAGTAAAACAAACTAACGTATCTGACTGTCAGGAAAAAATTCAAAAAGTTGCGGTGATGACTCCAGCCCTAAAGCCAATAGACGATATTGCAGTTGGCTATGTAAATTTATCGGCAAAAGTTGTATCTGAAATCAATGTATTAGAGCGTTATTATGAGCAAGAAGATTATAAAGATGATGCTTTTGCCAAAGGTAAAGAAAAGCATCTTAAACTTCTCTCAGCCTATACTGCGTTTGCCCCGATATCTGAGGAATATTCTGAAGCCATTGAACAGATGAATGATGTACGTCAACTGCTCGTTTTGCAGCAAATGGAAAAAGAGGGCGAATTAACACTGGAATATTACAGTTTAGCAATCATCTTTGAAGCCAAAAAGATTAAACAAATGGTTGAGGCGGAGAATTTTGATGCCGCTAAAGTACTTGCTATGGTTGCTGCACTGCAAAATAAAGCAGAAAGTACTCTCCCTTTAATTGAAGAACTCAAAAAATCCGGTGACTTGTCTTATATAGGTTATGAATCTTTTCTAAGACAAGTTGATGCCTATGCTAAGGCTGCAAAAGAACGTATCCGCAGAGTGAGGGATAAAGTCCCTTATACGAGCGGTGAGAAAATGAATCTGGGTGGAATGGGAGAATGGATGGTGAATGGTTCTCCTGGTAAATTGCTAAAAGCATATAACAGTTTGATTGATGAATTTAACCGTATGTAACTGTTATGGTCATATAACAATCGCAGTTTTTTAAGAAACGTTGGTTACAATGGTTCTGTCACAATAGAGCCATTGTTTGATGCCTGATGGGTTCTATTTTATCTATCGTAATACCCTATGCCATCATCTGAATTTCTACTGTATATCTTTAATGGGTTATTTTGGAAACAATTTTAAGAATAGTTCTGGGAATGATTTTAGGAATAGCTTTTGTACTCATATTTGAAAATTATGTTTAGAGTACGCTCTATTTGAAACATAATATTGCGGTATTTTTATACGAATCGTATCGAAAAAAACGAGACTTATCTTGTTTACTCTGGAATAGAAGTCATTAACTCCCTATAATTCGCCAAACGTGGTGTTAACGAATACCATGTTCCCACTTTATTTTTTCTTTTTTAACCAGGTTATTTCTACTATGGCTGATGAAGCACATAAGTGTACAATCGTAGGTATTTCAGGTGCCTCTGCCTCAGGCAAAAGCCTTATTGCCAGCACGCTTTATAGAGAATTACGAGCTCAAGTTGGTGATCACAATATCGGCGTTATTCCAGAAGATTGCTATTATAAAGATCAAACCAATACCCCGATGGAAGAGCGTTATAAAGTTAATTATGATCATCCAAGCTCAATGGATCACAGTTTACTGTTTGAGCATCTCCAGACATTGAAAGCTGGAAAGTCCATCGAATTACCGCAATATGACTACGTCGAACACACCCGCAAACCCCAATCCATTCATTTTGAACCGAAAAGAGTCATTATCCTCGAAGGTATCCTACTATTAACGGATAAGCGTCTGCGTCAGGAATTGGATTTTTCCATTTTTGTCGATACGCCATTGGATATCTGTTTAATGCGCCGGATTAAACGTGATGTAAATGAACGAGGGCGTTCATTGGATTCAGTCATGGAGCAGTACAAGAAAACGGTACGTCCAATGTTCCTGCAATTTATCGAGCCGTCAAAACAATATGCCGATATCATTGTTCCTCGTGGTGGGAAAAACCGTGTGGCCATTGATATCTTAAAAGCTAAAATTGGCCAATTTTACGAATAATCTGTTATTCAGACATTCATAAGTATCATCGTATTTGAGAGGAAATGATGCGACTCTGTGACCGTGACATTATTAAATGGCTAGATGAAGGAAAGCTGGTAATTACCCCACGTCCCCCTGTTGAACGTATTAATGGGGCAACTGCTGATGTGCGCCTTGGGAATCAGTTTCGCGTTTTTCGTGGTTATACTGCCGCTTATATTGATTTGAGTGGTCCTAAGGCTGAAGTCAATGCAGCACTTGACCGTGTCATGAGCGATGAAATTACTTTGCCGGACGGGGAAGCATTTTTCCTCCATCCTGGTGAATTGGCTTTGGCGGTAACGCTGGAATCTGTCACACTGCCTGATAATTTAGTGGGGTGGTTGGATGGGCGCTCATCTCTGGCGCGTCTTGGCCTCATGGTTCATGTTACTGCGCATCGTATTGATCCGGGTTGGCAGGGGCAAATTGTTCTGGAGTTCTACAATTCAGGCAAACTGCCTTTGGCTTTACGCCCTGGTATGGTTATAGGTGCACTGAGCTTTGAACCGCTTTCAGGCCCTGCTGATCGGCCTTATAACCGACGTCAGGATGCTAAATATAAAAATCAGCAGGGAGCCGTAGGTAGCCGTATCAGTGAGGATTAATCTTTTCTGGTAAAGCTGTCTGGTGAAAAATAGTCTTCTTGTGGACATGAGGCTGGGGAAGTCATGAAAAGATTGTTGACGACACTCATTATTTTGTTGGTAGTCATTATTACTGGTTTAACGGCACTGGTTGTGCTGATTAATCCAAATGATTTTCGTGGCTACATAGTCAAACAGGTACAAAAGAAGAGTGGTTACCAGCTCGTGTTCCGGGATGACTTACGCTGGCACGTTTGGCCAAAGTTGAGCATTCTGACCGGTGAGATCTCTTTGACCGCTGAGAATGCTAAGATACCGGCTATTGTGGCAGAAAATATGCGTTTGGATGTGGAATTGCTGCCATTGCTGTCCCATCAGCTCTTGGTTAAAGAGGTGATGCTGAAAGGGGCTGTCTTACGACTCACTCCAGATAGCCAACCACAAAAACAGCCAGAGGCTCCTATTGCACCGGAAAGTGATGCTCACTATCCAATCATTGCAGGAAGTCAGGCTTGGAAACTGGATATTGCCAGAATCAGGGTAGCTGATAGCTTAATGATCTGGCAAACCAATGAACATTCCCAATTAAATGTCCGTGATATTAATTTATTGTTGGAGCGAAGTGATAAAGATCACGTTGATCTCAGCCTCCGCAGTAAAATCAATAAAAATCAGCAAGAACTATCATTTGAACTCAATTCGTCAATAGATATTTCTGATTATCCGCAGCAATTATCGGCTGACATTAATTCCTTTGAATACCAATTACAGGGAATCGGGTTACCGTCCACAGGTATTCAGGGAAAAGGGAGTGCCATAGTAAAATATCAGGCTTCACCTGAATCAATTTCGCTGCAAAAAATGGCGTTGACGTTGAATGATAAGAATGAGCTTAAGGGGAATATTACTGCAATCCTGAAAGATAAGCCGCACTACTCCATCAACCTGAGCTCGCCAAAGTTCAATCTGGATAATCTACTGGGGTGGGATGTGTTATCGAAAAAGACACCACAGGAAAAACATGATTATCGAATTGAAAATAATTCATTAAAACCGGTTATTGCGACATCAGTATCGGCATTATCCAACTATGATCTTGCATTTTTGCAAGGATTTGATGGCGATATTTCGTTCACAGCAGATAACTTCATTTATCAAGGGATGGATATTGCTCATTTTGATCTGAAAGCCCTCAATAACAGTGGCATGGCGAAAATCACTAAATTAAGTGGCAACGTGTTTGGTGGGTATTTTGCGCTGCCGACTACGATTGATGCTACGGTTGTTCCGGCAAAACTGCATACAAAGCCGCTCTTGCAGAAGATTGAGGTACAACCTTTGTTAACCGCTCTGGCATTACCATCAATATTTAGTGGTCAGCTTAATGTAGATGGTGATCTTTTAGGGGAAGGTTATGACGAATATGCCATTTCTCATTATTGGCAAGGTGGTTTGAATATTGACCTGAAAAATGCACGTCTGAAAGGGTTGAATATTCCTCAGCTTATTCAACAATCTTTTGCACGGGCAACCGATCAAATCAGCCAACCTACGAATACAGAGAACTTCACTGAAGCTAATAGCCTGTTAGTGAAAGCGCAATTGGATCACGGCAAGATTAAAGTTAGTGAACTTGCAGCGGCTTCAGGCGTATTCAATATTAAAGGGCACGGAGAAGCAGACTTACTGAAACAAAACACTGATGTTTCATTATGGGTGCAATTGACCAATGGATGGGGCAAGCAGAATGAATTTGTACGTCGCCTGTCGCAATTAAAAATTCCACTGCGGGTTTATGGTGACTGGGATAACCTGCAATATAAACTGAATGTGGAATCCATGTTGCGTGACGAATTACAGCAGAAGGTTAAAAAATCTATCAAAGATTGGCTCGAAGATAACAGTAATAATAAAGAGCTTAAGAAGCTAGAGGATCTACTGAATAAAAAATAGGGTTAGCCATAATACGGACTTAGTGATTGTACGATTAGGTTTATCTGCGGTTTCAGGTGATCGCCTTAGCGATCACCTGATTTATTAGGGGTTCTAGCGAAACTATTCCATTTTACAATACTGCTCTATTCTAAAATAATGGACTAGTGCCGAACCTTCTGTTTCTGCTAATACCCTACAACTTGATAATAAAAATGCGGAGTCCAGCCCAGTTGAGGAGTCGTGACGGATACTGTCAGTGTGTCCTTCGACAAGCCTATTCCGTTTGAATTATCTCGCCGTGTTTTGACATCAGCCAAATAACCAGGGTGTTGATTATCAAAATTATCTCCGACAATACTTGCCTGACATGAGATGATGCCATTTGGTAAGGCCGTAGGTAGCTTGATTTTGTAGTAGTGGGTATAGTAAGCCACTCCACCGATTACAGATTGGTTAAATTCACCAATCGGTTCACTGGCGACTGCAAGCCCGTTCAACATGAAGATATCACCCAGTTTGATAATGGTGTGATCTTCCCCGACTCTACGTGACTCAAGGCTTAATCCAACCAGCTCACCCAAGCCTAAATTCCTTACAAAGGCTTGTTTGTCTGGGATATCCGCCCCGTTCTTACTCTTCTCCAGTCGGCTTTCAGCGTCAGCTTTAGCTGCTATCGCATTGACATTGGCATCACTCGCTAATTTCTCAGCTTTGCCAACGCGAGTATCAACTTCTACTTTGCTATAAGCTCCTACATCAGAGGCAGTCAGCCTAATATCGGTTAACAGAGCCTTGCCGTTTACGGTACGTGTGAGTGGTACTCGATTATCCGCATTGTTATTAGCGACATTTGCCAGATCGTTAAGGCTTTCAAGGTGACGATCCACCTCTCCTTTGGTATAGGTATTCAAATCAGATGCAGTCAGCTTAACATCTGACAATAGAGCCTTGCCATTTATAGTACGGGTTAATGGAACCTTGCTATCTGCATTGTTATTGGCTGCGTTGGCTTGATCTCTAACTTCACCAATAATGATGTCGATATGTGCTCTGTCATAAGTATCTACATCATTGGCATTTAATGTAATATCCGTTGCCAGCTCTCTGCCATTAACTTTACGCGTTGATGGTACTCTGCTATCAGCATTTTGAATGGCAGTAATCGCGTTATTATTGGCAGTTTCGGCCAGTTTATCCACTTTACCGATATGGTCATTGATTTCTGATTTATTGTAGGTATCAACATCTGCTGCAATCAGTTGAATATCTACTGACAATTCTTTGCCATTGACTTTTCGGGTTAGTGGAACTTTGCTGTTAGCATCTTGAATGGCCGTAGTGGCGTTATTATTAGCAGTTTCGGCCAGTTTATCCACTTTACTGACACGATCATCAATTTCTGCTTTATTGTAAGTACCGATATCAGCCGCATTTAGATCAATGTCAGTTAACAGTTCTTTGCCATTGACTTTACGGGTTAATGGGACTTTTTTGTCAGCACTTTGAAGAGCATCATTCGCCTTCTGGTTAGCCGCATCTGCGATAGCTTTAACGTCCTTGATATGAGCGTCAGTTTCTTCTTTGTTGTAAGCATTAATGTCAGCTGTAGTCAGTTGAATGTCTGCTGACAGTTCTTTGCCATTAACCTTGCGGGTTAATGGGACTTTGCCTTCTGCATCGTGAATAGCTTTGATGGCATTAGTATTGGCCGTGTTAGCCAGCTGTTGGACATTATCGACCTGTGCCTTGACACTACTGATAAGATCATCACTTTCCTTCTTGTTATAGGAATCAACATCCGATGCAGCCAGTACAATGTCGGTGATCAGCTCCTTGCCATTGACTTTACGGGTTAATGGGACTTTGCTGTTGGCGTCTTGAATGGCGTTTTCCGCCAGTTTCTGCACGCTGTCGATACGATTATCGACTTCCACTTTACTGTAGGTATCAATATCTGCCGCCGTCAGCTGAATGTCGGTGGTCAGCTCCTTGTTATTGATCTTACGGGTTAGTGGGACTTTGCTGTTGGCGTCTTGAATGGCGGTATTTGCCAGTTTCTGCACGCCGTCAATACGCTCATTGACTTCTACTTTACTGTAGGTATCAATATCTGCCGCCGTCAGCTGAATGTCGGTGGTCAGTTCCTTGTTATTGATCTTACGGGTTAGTGGGACTTTGCTGTTGGCATCTTGAATGGCGGTTTCGGCCCGATTATCCACTTTGCTGATACGCTCATCGACTTCCACTTTACTGTAAGTATCAATATCTGCCGCCGTCAGCAGAATGTCGGTGGTCAGCTCTTTGCCATTAACCTTGCGGGTCAATGGGACTTTGCCGTCTGCATCGTGAATAGCTTTGATGGCATTAGTATTGGCCGTGTTAGCCAGCTGTTGGACATTATCGACCTGTGTCTTGACGCCGCTGATAAGCTCATCCGTTTCCTTTTTGTTATAGGAATCGACATCCGATGCAGCCAGTATAATGTCGGTGATCAGCTCCTTGCCATTGACTTTACGGGTTAATGGGACTTTGCTGTTGGCGTCTTGAATGGCATTTTCCGCCAGTTTTTGTACGCTGTTGATACTATCATCGACTTCCACTTTATTGTAAGTACCAATATCTGCCGCCGTCAGCAGAATGTCGGTGGTCAGCTCTTTGCCATTAACCTTGCGGTTGACTGGAACTTTACCTTCTGCATCTTGAATAGCTTTGATGGCATTAGTATTGGCTGTATTAGCCAGCTGTTGGACATTATCGACCTGTGCCTTGACGCCGCTGATAAGATCATCACTTTCCTTCTTGTTATAGGAATCAACATCCGATGCAGCCAGTACAATGTCGGTGATCAGCTCTTTTCCATTGACTTTACGGGTTAATGGGACTTTGCTGTTGGCGTCTTGAATGGCGTTTTCCGCCAGTTTCTGCACACTGTCGATACGATTATCGACTTCCACTTTATTGTAGGTATCAATATCTGCCGCCGTCAGCTGAATGTCGGTGGTCAGCTCCTTGTTATTGATCTTGCGGGTTAGTGGGACTTTGCTGTTGGCATCTTGAATGGCGGTGTCTGCCAGTTTCTGCACGCCGTCAATACGCTCATTGACTTCCGCTTTACTGTAGGTATCAATATCTGCCGCCGTCAGCTGAATATCAGTGGTCAGTTCTTTGTTATTGATCTTACGGGTTAGTGGGACTTTGCTGTTGGCATCCTGAATGGCGGTTTCAGCCCGATTATCCACTTTGCTGATACGCTCATCGACTTCCACTTTACTGTAGGTATCAATATCTGCCGCCGTCAACAGAATGTCGCTGGTCAGTTCCTTGTTATTGATCTTACGGGTTAATGGGACTTTGCCATCTGCATCCCGAATAGCTTTGATGGCATTAGTATTGGCAGTTTCCGCCAAATTATTGACATTATCGATCTGTGTTCTGACATCTTTGATAATGCTATCAGTTTCTTCTTTACCATAAGCACCGACATCAACCGCACGTAATTCAATATCAGATATCAGCTCTTTCCCGTTGATTTTGCGGGCTAATGGAACCTTGTTGTTGGCATCCTGAATGGCTGTAGTGGCGTTATGATTGGCGGTTTCAGCCAGTTTATCCACTTTACCGATACGATCATCAATTTCGGCTTTATTGTAGGTATCAACATCCGTCGCCGTTAGCTGAATATCGGTAGTCAACTCCTTACCATTGACCTTGCGGGTTAATGGAACCTTGTTGTTGGCATCCTGAATGGCTGTAGTGGCGTTATGATTGGCGGTTTCAGCCAATTTATCCACTTTACCGATATGATCATCGATTTCGGTTTTATTGTAGGTATCAATATCTGCTGCTGTCAGTTGAATGTCAGTTATCAACTCTTTGTTATTGATCTTGCGGGTTAATGGAACTTTGCTTTCAGCCTCTTTAAGAGCAGTAATAGCATTCTGATTCGCAGTCTTAGCCGATGCCTCAACGGGAGCAATAAGTCCATCGGTTTCCTTCCTGCTGTAGGCATCCACATCAAGCGCTGTAAGTTCGACATCTATTACCAACTCCTTGCCATTAACCTTGCGGGTTAATGGCACTTTGGTATTTGCAAGATCAAGAGCTTTATTGGCCAATGTCTTAACTTCATCGACAAGGGAATCTGTCTGGCTCTTGTCGTAGGCATTGACATCTACTGCTACCAATTCAATATCTTTAGATAATTCTTTACCGTTAACTTTACGTGTTAATGGTACATATTTCTCTGTTGAAGATATCGATGTGGCCAATTCATAAGCTTTATTGGCTAATTCATATGCCGTTTTTATTGCTTTGGGCGTTGCAGCATGAGCTTCGCTGTCACTGTTTATTGCGTTACTTAACGCAACAAATCCTCTTTCTTTTAAGGTTGCATCAGGATGATCACGGCTTTCGGCATGTTCTTTAATTTTTTCTCTCACATATCTGCGAGTTGCAAGGCCAGAAATGAATTCTTTTATCCATTCTGCTGCCTGGCCATTATCGTCCACTTTCAGAGCCATACTAATGGCTTGTTCCTGAGATTCTGATTTGTAGAGGTCGGCGCAGTTTCCTACCGCAATCAGTGTTCCATCTTTATCGAACAGACCCATTTCACGAACCCACCAATTACCATTACCTTCAGGAATTACCTGTTCGGCAATAATTTGGCCGGGCTTTTGGGGAGCGATGGTCAAGGCATCAAGTTCAGCACGATGCTTTTCATTAATCAGGGCGGATTGGCTGGCGTTGGGAGTAGGTAAACTACCACCACCATCGCCTACAGCCATATGGGTAATTTCAAGTTTGGTACCTGATGAAGCCGCTTTTTCCAGTTTTTCTGTACCAGCATGTGTTAATAATGCGAAATATTTTGTACTCATATAAACCCTCACTTATCAACAATAAATAGATGTATTGCTAACTCAGCCACAAAAGAAGCTTTGTAAAGCTCTCGGACCAGATGAAGGCGGTATGACATCCCCGCTAATTACTATCTCTGCTAACTGCTATTGAATGGGGCTTATTGTACTTAGGGTTATCATGAGCAAATACCCTAAAAATTAAATCAAACTGATAAAACTTATAGGAATAAAAAAAACCGGTGTTATGCCGGTTTTTTCTCAGTAGGTAATTTAGTTTAATATTTTTGATTAGATTTCCACGTCTTCTTCCGTTTTCAATGAAGTAATCTTCACTTTATTGATGCGGTGACTGGTGATCTCCAATGCTTCAAACAAATATTCACCAATCTTCAGTTGCTCACCTTGTTGTGGAATATGTTGCAGATATTCCATTAGCAGGCCTGCCAATGTCTGATATTCTCGTTTTTCATCCAATGGCAATGGCACATAAAGCACTAAATCTTCCAGTGGCATAAATCCATTGGCAATCCAATATCCTTCTTCCATAACCTGAATATCATGGCGAGCATCAAGCTCTCCGCTACCGGCAGGGAGATTGCCTGTAATGGTTTCCATCACATCAGTTACCGTAACTACCCCTTCAACAGAACCGAATTCATCAACGACAAAAGCAAAGTGTGTTTGTGCCTGACGGAACTGTTCCAACGCTTGTAGCAGGGAGAGAGATTCAGGGAAAATCAACGGTTGCTGGACTAAAGTCCTTAAATCAAAAGTATTGTGAGTCAGTTGTTGATTAAGGATATCAATCACATGCACAACGCCAAGAGGTTCATCACTGGTCTGTTCGTCTGTGACCACAATTCGCGTGTGTGGCTTTTGTTCCAGTAGCGTAGTTAATTTTTCTGTAGGGGCATGGACATCAAGATAAACCACATCGTGGCGTGAAGTCATGATACTGCTGACAGTACGTTGGGCCATGCTGAGAACGCGGGCGATCATCTGACGTTCTTGAGGCTCAAAGACTTCTTTGTTCTCTGTATGATCCGCAATCAGGTTGGAAGTATGGTCATCAAGTGCAGCGTTTTCACGTTTACCATTTAAAATGTGAAGAACTGCTTCTGCGGTTCTTTCGCGCAGGGAGCGGGATGCACTCAAGAATTTGCGGCGATTGAACTGAGCGAACTGATTCAGTGCTTCAATCATGATGGAGAAGCCGATGGCTGCATAGAGATAGCCTTTCGGAATGTGATAGTTAAAGCCATCAGCAACCAAGCTGAAGCCGATCATCAGTAAGAAGCTGAGACACAGAATAACGATAGTGGGATGCGCATTGACGAATTTTGTCAGAGGTTTGCTGGCCCATATCATCAGGGTCATGGCTATGATCACGGCAGCAATCATAATACCAATGTGATCAACCATCCCCACGGCAGTGATAACAGAATCGAGAGAAAATACGGCATCCAAGACAATAATTTGCACAACTACCGCCCAGAATTTAGCTCCTTTGCGTTGTTGATTGGTATGCAGGTTTTTTCCTTCTAACCGTTCATTCAATTCCATTGTTGCTTTGAACAGCAAGAAGATACCTCCTACCAGCATAATTAAGTCACGGGCGCTGAAAGAATGTTTCCCTAAAGTAATCAATGGACTGGTCAAGGAAATAAGCCAGGATAAGCTGAATAGCAGCAGTATCCTCATGATAAGGGCACAGGAAAGCCCTGTCAGGCGAGCTTTATCTCTCTCTTTTTCAGGAAGTTTATCTGCCAGAATGGCAATGAAAATTAAGTTGTCTATTCCGAGAACAATTTCTAAAACGATAAGTGTGGCCAGACCTGCCCATATCGTCGGATCAGCGATCCATTCCATACAGTTTGTTTTACCTTTTAATAGGACGGCATTTGCCGACTATTAAATAATGCGTACTGAAGTGCGAAATATCAATAGGTGATTTATCTCAGTTGGAAATTTTTTCAGCAAAAAAACGTCTTGACGGTATCGGTTGCATCAATAACTACCCTCTATGACCTTTCCTGAGTTAACATGTGACCTCATTAACAAATTACTCACTCTGTTTTGTTGCATACGGCATGTAATACATGTGGTATTACGATATGCATCTTGGGTGGGTAGCAGTCATTATTAGACGGGAGTCATTCATGTCCAAACAACAGATCGGTGTTGTCGGTATGGCGGTAATGGGGCGCAACCTGGCGTTGAATATTGAAAGCCGTGGTTACTCTGTATCTATTTTTAACCGCTCCAGCGATAAAACTGATGAAGTTATTGCTGAAAATCCAGGGAAAAAATTAGTTCCAAGTTATTCCATTGAAGAGTTTGTCGATTCGCTGGAAAAGCCACGTCGTATTCTGTTGATGGTTAAGGCTGGTGAAGCTACGGATAAGACCATTGCATCACTGACGCCACATTTGGATAAGGGTGACATTCTGATCGATGGTGGCAACACCTATTTTCAGGATACTATCCGCCGTAATCGTGAGTTGTCTGCTCAGGGTTTTAACTTTATCGGTACTGGTGTTTCTGGCGGTGAAGAAGGCGCATTGAAAGGCCCTTCAATTATGCCGGGTGGTCAGAAAGAAGCTTATGAGTTAGTGGCGCCAATTCTGAAAGAGATCGCTGCTCAGGTTGATGGCGAACCTTGTGTTACTTATATCGGGGCAGATGGTGCAGGCCATTATGTGAAGATGGTTCACAATGGCATTGAATATGGTGATATGCAGCTGATTGCAGAAGCCTATTCTTTGTTGAAAAATTCATTGAATCTCAGTAATCAGGAATTGGCTGAAGTGTTCAGTGACTGGAACCAAGGCGAGCTAAGCAGCTACTTGATCGAAATTACTGCCGATATTTTCCGTAAACAAGATGAAGAAGGGAAGTATCTGGTTGACGTGATTCTGGATGAAGCGGCCAACAAAGGTACTGGTAAATGGACCAGTCAAAGCTCGCTGGATCTGGGTGTGCCGGTAACACTTATCACTGAATCTGTATTTGCACGTTATATCTCTTCCCTGAAAGATCAGCGTGTGGCTGCATCCAAGGTGCTGTCAGGCCCGGAAGCTCAGCCATTCAACGGAGATAAAGCTGAATTTACTGAGAAAGTTCGCCGTGCTCTGTATTTGGGCAAGATTGTTTCCTATGCGCAAGGCTTCCAACAGTTGAAGGCAGCATCAGATGAGCACGATTGGGATCTGAATTATGGCGAAATTGCTAAGATCTTCCGTGCTGGTTGTATTATTCGTGCACAATTCTTGCAAAAAATCACGGATGCATACAATGAAAATCCAGCTATCGCTAACTTGCTGTTAGCACCTTATTTCAAACAAATAGCAGATGAATATCAGCAAGCTCTGCGCGATGTTGTTTCTTACGGCATACAGAATGGTATCCCAACACCGACGTTTTCTGCTGCCATCTCTTATTACGACAGCTATCGTTCTGCTGTATTGCCAGCTAACTTGATTCAGGCGCAGCGTGATTACTTTGGTGCGCATACTTACAAGCGTACAGATAAAGAAGGTGTTTTCCACACTGAATGGCTGGCTTGATTATTATATTTATGTATAAAATATAAGCATTTGTGTAGTAAGGTGCTGAATTATCAGCACCTTTTTTATTAAATCAAAGTATTGAATCACAGTATTAAATTAAGCTATTGAATTAAAATATTAAATTGAAGGTTGCCACTTAAGCAATCGTTGTGCAAATCTCTCCAGCCAGTGTGCTACCTCTGCATCGTGGAGATAAAAAAATACAGCTAGGCTAAGGATGCAGAAACCAAGTATTACCAGAAGAAAAATATTATTCATATAATAATCACCGATTTTCGTCTGGTTAAATTATAGCAAAATGTAAACTTGATTTAAGCTTGGTTTAATTCATTTAGTATTCTCTTAAAGCTAGCTTTAATCAGTTTTTTTTCCGAAAAGCAACTAATTCTGGAGTAGCGATGCGACGGTAATCTTGCGTATTCAAAATAATCGAACGCTCCAGACTTCCAGCATTGAATGCCAGTTCGTTATAGCGCTCAAACAATAGTGGGTCGGCAACCAACTTTAAATCTGGATGAAAACTAAATGGTGGGATGGCACCAAAAACACAACAAGTCAGCTCAGACACTTCTTTTGGGCTTGCCAAAGATGCCCGACTTCCCCCCATTTGTTTGGCTAGAATTGCAAGATCGGCCTGTTGATCAGCAGGCAAGACAGCAAGGATATACTGTCGATAGCCATTTCCTTTCACATGACAAACCAAGCCCTTAGCACCTTGCCCTAGATGTGTTCCCCGTATTTTTGCCACTTCTTCTGAACGACCACCGGTAGCGTGTTCCATAACACGATAGCGGGCATTGTGAGTATCTAATAAGGTGATGAGGCATTCAAAAATATCGTTTTTTAGCAAAATATTCTCCTGTATAAACTCAAAGTAAGAATTGATACCTATTTCTTTAATCTTACATAGGCAATTATTGATTCTGGTCAAAATTACTGAGAGAGATAAGTGTCACATTGTAATTCAATTCTCTTACATTGAGATTTGAAATACTTCAGTAGAATCTAAGGAGTTTCAAATGACAGCATCAACTTTCTTTATCCCGCCAGTGAATAAAATCGGCATGGGATGCATGACTGAAGCCATCGAATTAATAAAAAATTATGGCTACAGACAGGCTTTGATTGTCACTGACCGTGTGTTAAACGAGATTGGTGTTGTTGGAAAAGTTCAGGCTTTGCTGGCAAATGTTGGAATAAAAAGTGCAATTTATGATGGAACAAATCCAAATCCAACGACGATTAATGTTGAGAAAGGTTTGGAAATTCTGCGTCAGCATAGTTGCGATTGTGTGATCTCGTTAGGTGGTGGTTCACCGCATGATTGTGCAAAAGGTATTGCATTGGTGGCAGCTAATGGCGGGGATATTCGTGATTATGAAGGGGTTGATCGTTCAGCTAAGCCACAGCTACCTTTGATTGCCATCAATACTACCGCGGGAACGGCTTCTGAAATGACACGTTTCTGTATTATTACGGATGTTGAACGTCATATCAAAATGGCAATTGTGGATAAAAATGTTACGCCTATTTTGTCAGTCAATGATTCCGCACTGATGACAGGGATGCCAAAAGGATTGACTGCCGCTACGGGGATGGATGCATTGACCCATGCAATTGAGGCTTATGTTTCTACGGCGGCTAATCCGATCACTGATGCTTGCGCGTTGAAAGCCGTGACAATGATTAGTCATAATTTGCGGCGTGCCGTTGAAGATGGAAATGATATGGAAGCACGTGAGAATATGGCTTATGCCCAGTTCTTGGCAGGTATGGCATTTAATAATGCGTCTTTGGGATATGTTCATGCAATGGCACATCAGTTAGGTGGATTTTATGATTTGCCACATGGTGTCTGTAATGCGGTCTTACTGCCTCACGTACAGAAATTCAATGCAAAAGTTTCTGCTGCACGCCTGAAAGAGATTGCCGCAGCTATGGGAATTGAAGTTAATTTTCTAAACGATGAGCAAGGTGCTGAATCCTGTATTCAAGCGATCAGTAAATTAGCAAAAGATGTGAATATTCCATCAGGTTTGTCCGAATTAAATGTAAAAGAGGAAGATCTGCCTACATTGGCGACTAATGCGTTGAAAGATGCTTGTGGATTCACCAATCCGATTCAAGCTTCACATGAAGAAATCGTTGCTATCTTTAAAGCGGCAATGTAGTCAGTTCATCGCAATGTAACAAACAGTAAGGTTATTCCAGTAATTTCGCCATTTTTATGGTGAACTGGCACTAAAGAAGCCACTTCGTTTAGGTATGCACTCATGAGTGAAGTGGCTGTTGTTTTTAAACGTTATTGTCTGCAACTAAAATTATTCTTTGGTTGAGTGCCGTTCCCGCAGTTGGCGGATGATACTACTGAGATTGAGTTCTTGATCCTGGAGTAAAACTAGCAGGTGATAGATCAAATCTGCGGCTTCATTAGTCAACTCTTCTCTGTCATTCACTGTAGCTGCTAACGCGGTTTCTACACCTTCTTCGCCAACTTTTTGGGCGATGCGTTTTGTTCCACTGGCATATAAGCGAGCGGTATAGGAACTGTCCGGTGGGGAATTTTTTCGGCTTGCCAGTAGCTGTTCCAATTCATAGAGAAAAGCCCATTCGGTTTGTGCGGGAGCAAAGCAGCTCTCAGTACCTTTATGGCAGGTTGGACCAACAGGATTCACTAAAGCAAGTAGAGTATCGTTGTCACAGTCGGGGTAGATTTCTACCAGATTCAAAAAATGACCGGAGCTTTCGCCTTTTGTCCACAATCGCTGTTTAGTTCGGGAAAAAAAAGTTATTTTGCCAGAATTGAGCGTTACATTCAGTGCCTTCTGATTCATGTAGCCCATCATTAACACTGTTCCAGAGGTGGCATGTTGGACGATGACGGGCATCAGGTTATCCACTTTTTTCCAATCCAGTTTCTCAATTTCTTGAGTTGTTAATCGTCGTGTTGTCAACATGTTCTAACCTCTACCCCCTGTATAGCAAGATATTGTTTGAGTTCACAGATATTAATGATCTGTTTGTGGAAAACGGAAGCAGCCAAAGCTCCATCAACATTTGCAAGTTGAAAAGCATCCAGAAAATGTTCTTGTGCACCTGCTCCCCCGGAAGCAACCAGCGGCACAGAACAGACATCACGCACTAATTTTAGCTGGGTAAGATCATAGCCATTACGGACACCATCCTGATTCATCATGTTCAGAACGATTTCACCAGCGCCACGTTGTTGTACTTCTTTGACCCAATCCAAAGTCTGCCAGCGTGTTGCGGTTGTGCGCTTTTCATCTCCTGTAAACTGATAAACCTGATAGCTGTTTGTTTTTTCATCAAACCATGTATCAATACCCACGACGACACATTGGACACCGTAGCGATCAGCCAAACGGTTAATCAAATCTGGATCAGCTAAGGCTGGAGAGTTGATGGAAATTTTATCTGCACCAAATGCGAGGATTTGTCCGGCTTCTTCGACAGTTTTAATACCACCCGCCACGCAGAAAGGAATATCGATGACTTCAGCGACTTTCGATACCCAGCTTTTATCGACCACATGACCGTCGGAAGAGGCGGCAATATCATAAAATACCAACTCATCAGCGCCCTCTTGGGCATAGCGCTGCGCGAGAGGAACAATGTCACCAATAATTTCGTGGTTACGGAATTGTACGCCTTTGACAACCTGCCCATCACGGACATCCAGGCATGGAATTATGCGTTTTGCCAACATTGGATAGCCTCCGTCAGTGTAAATTTTCCTTCCAGTAATGCACGTCCGACAATAACACCTGCGGCACCAGATGCAGGCAGGGGAGAAATATCGGTGAGGCTGCCAATACCACCGGAGGCTTGAAATTGGATTTGTGGATATTTTTGGCTGACTTCCTGATAGAGTGCAATATTAGAGCCGCTTAATGTGCCATCACGGGAAATATCGGTACATAAAACATGTTTTAGCCCAACAGGGAGATATTGTTCAATAATATACTCAAGAGTGGCATTGCTGTTTTCCTGCCAACCACTGATGGCAACTTGTTTAACCCCCTCTGCATTGATGCGGATGTCCAGCGCCAGTACAATTACTTCTGCCCCATATTGTTGAAACCATTGCTTGACTAATTCAGGTTGTGTAATTGCAGTAGAGCCAATTACAACTCGGCTTGCTCCTGCTTCAAGTAATGCTTTTACATCTGCCTCTGAACGAATTCCTCCACCGACTTGAACGGGAATAGTAACTCCTGCCAGGAGCTTTTTCAAAAGTGCAATTTGGCGTTTGGCGGGATCTTTTGCGCCAGTGAGATCCACCAAATGCAGCCATTTAGCGCCTTCCTGTTCATATCGTTGTAATCGGGAGAGTGGAAAGCTGCCATAATCCCGACGTTGGTCATAATTTCCTTGATGCAGGCGCACTACATTTCCATCAATTAAATCTAATGCAGGTATAATCATGCGCTTACATCTCCAAAAAATTTTTTAGTAATTGTGCGCCTGATGCACCTGAGCGCTCAGGATGAAATTGCACACCAAAGAAATTATCTTTTGCAATGGCACTGCTGAATGTATTGCCATATTCGGTTTGGGCAATCGTAAACTCACCAACAGGCAGAGCATAGCTATGAACAAAATAGAAACGGGAATTATTGACAATATTGCGGAACAGTGGGTTATCTGCCTGTGCTTTTACTTGATTCCAGCCCATATGTGGTAATGGCAGACCTGCGGTCATTATTTTTTCGACTGGTGTGTCAATTAATTTCAGTAGAGGAATGTTATCTCCCTCTGCACTGACTTTGGCAAGTAATTGCATGCCGAGGCAGATACCCAATACAGGTTGGGTAAGAGAATGAATCAAAGGGATTAATTGTCGCTGTTCAAGTTGTTTCATTGCGGCAGTAGCTGTACCCACTCCCGGTAGAAATAGTTTATCGGCTGTTTGTACAATATCCGCGTCTAAACTCACAATAGGCTTATAGCCTAAGCGACGGATGGCATAGGTAACAGAAGCAAGGTTAGCGCAACCTGTATCTAGAATAACAACGTTCATCATGATGTCCTTTATAACATTTCCTATAAAACACCTTTAGAACTCGGTAAAGTATCGCCTTCTATGCGAATGGCTTGCCTCAATGTCCGGCCAAAGACTTTAAACAGACTTTCTGCCCGATGGTGATCGTTCTTGCCTTTGGTTTTCAAGTGTAGGGTACATCCCATGGTGTAAGAGAGGGAACGGAAGAAGTGTTCGATCATCTCTGTGCTTAAATCTCCAACACGCTGATGCTTAAATTCGGCTTTATATTCGAGATGTGGACGACCGGAAATATCCAGAGCACAGCGTGCAAGACATTCATCCATTGGCAATGTGAAGCCAAATCTGGCAATGCCACGTTTATCTCCCAATGCTTGTTTTAGAGCTTCTCCCAATGCGAGGCCGGTATCTTCAACAGTATGATGATCGTCAATGTAGAGATCGCCTTTGACTTGTATATTCATGCGGAAACCACTGTGAGTCGCGATCTGATCCAGCATGTGATCAAAGAAACCGACGCCTGTATTGATACAACTTTTTTCTTCGCGATCTAACCAAACTTCAATATCAATGGTGGTTTCTTTGGTTGTTCGTTCAACGTGAGCATAACGATCTATACGGGTCAGTTGTTCACAAATGGACGACCACCCCAATGATTCGGGATGATAACGAATACCCTTGATCCCCATGTTCTGGGCCAATTGCAGATCGGTTTCCCGATCCCCGATGACATAGCTGTTTTCAGTATCAATAGTATTTTCGATCAGGTATTTTTGTACCAATCCGAGTTTTGGTTTACGGCAATGACAGTTATCTTCTGGTTTATGTGGGCAAATCAGCACTTCTTCAAAATGGATACCTTGTGAGGTGAAAACTTGCATCATTAAGGCATGAGGGGGTTCAAAATTTGCTTGCGGAAAACTGGCCGTACCTAATCCGTCCTGATTAGTGATCATCACTAATTTATATCCGGCTTTTTGCAGGGACAATAAGGCGGGGATCACATCGGCTTCAAAAGCCAATTTATCAAGGCGATCAATTTGATAGTCACTAGGTGGCTCGATGATTAATGTTCCATCGCGGTCAAGAAAAAGCATTTTCTGGCTCATGGGTTCTCAGTTTCCTTGATTTGTTGATTTTGGTTGGAAAGTGCACTAACGGCACTGACTAACTGTTCACATTCACTCCTGCTGCCGATAGTAATGCGCAGACAATTCTCTAGCCCCGGCTGTTTACTTTGATCACGCAAGATGATCCCTTGCTCCCATAGCGTTCTGAATACGAACTCTGCATTAATAAATTTCACCAAAATATAATTAGTTTCGCTTGGAAACACGTTGTCAACCAATGTCAACTTACTGAGCGCTTGCTGAAGATAAGCCCGATTGCTGATGATCTCTTCCACTCGGTTTCTCATTGTTTGGATACCCGTTTCAGTCAGCGCTTGTGCTGCAATATCTGCGATAGGTGCAGCAAGTGGATAAGGCGCAATCACTTTTAGCATCAGCGCGATGATATCGGCAGAAGCCAGCGTAAATCCACAACGCAATCCAGCTAAAGCAAAAGCTTTCGAGAGGGTTCGCAAAATGACTAAGTGAGGATAGTCTTGTAGCCAGCGAGTGGTAGCATGGGTAGTTACATGTTGTGGGTAAAATTCGATGTAGGCTTCGTCAATAGCAACGATGGCACGGTTACGGGCCAATTCAAGGATCTGGCGTAATGCCGCAGGATCAATGAGATTGCCTGTAGGGTTGTTGGGACTACAGATGTAAATTAATTTGACGCGATCCAAATTATTTTTGATGGAGGTGATATCTGGTTGCCAGTTGGTGCTGACAGGGATCTTTTTCTGCTCTATACCGAAGGTTTCGGCGCTAACGCCGTACATGCCATAGGTTGGTGGGCAAAACATTACAGCATCACGCCCTGGCTCGCAAAAAACCCGGATCAGTAATTCGATAGATTCATCTGCTCCACGACTGACAAGAACTTGCTCAGGTAGCAGGCCAGCGTAATCAGCATAACGTTGAATTACTGTTGCTGGTTGACATTCCGGATAGCGATTGAGTGTGTTTTCAGTGAGTTGGAAATTGGGTGCAATGGGGTATTCATTCGCATTTAACCAAATATCACCATGACCACCCAGACGACGGGCAGACATATAAGGGACTAATTTGCGAATGTTTTCTCTTGCCAATGAATTGATATCAAAAACCGTACTCATGATTGTTCCTTAACTTTTTATGGTTATCAAACCCCGTGGTTCTAAATCTGCGTTATTCAAAGCGGTCATGCGTAACGTAACAGCATTTTTGTGCGCGATGAGCTGCTCTGCCTGTGCCAGTGTTTCAATAGTTGGTGCGAGATTTCTTAATCCTTGGGGAGTGAGCCGCTGAACGGTCATTCTTTTCAGGAAATCAGCCAGGCCGAGGCTAGAATAGGTTGAAGTATAGCCATAGGTAGGCAGAACGTGATTAGTGCCAGAAGCGTAATCTCCAGCGGATTCAGGTGACCAGTCACCGAGAAAAATGGAACCAGCGTTGGTAATCTGCTCAACCAGTTGTTCAGGCTGACAAGTCTGAATAATCAGGTGCTCAGGGCCATATTGATTGCTGATGATCACACATTGAGTAAGATCTTCAGTAATAATGATCCTGCTAGCTTGCAAGGCTTGTATTGCGATCTGCTGGCGTGGCAAAGTTGCGAGCTGGGTTTCAATTTCACGGATAACTTGTTCTGCCAAGTTTTCATCGGGGGTTACCAGTATTACTTGGGAATCTGGGCCGTGTTCCGCTTGTGAAAGTAGATCCGCTGCTGTGAATATAGGATTGGCTCTGCTGTCAGCAATAACCAGTACCTCGGATGGGCCGGCGGGCATGTCGATTGCTGCACCGTCGATTTGTTGGCTTACCTGACGTTTGGCTTCTGTAACCCATGCGTTTCCGGGGCCAAAAATTTTATCTACTTTGGGAACGGATTCGGTTCCGAATGTCATAGCTGCAATCGCTTGTGCCCCACCAATTTGAAATATTTCGCTGATCCCACATAGTTGCGCAGCATAGAGTATTTCATCTGCAATGGGGGGGGGAGAACATAGGATGACTTTGCGGCAACCTGCAATATTGGCGGGCGTACCTAGCATTAAGACCGTGGAAGGTAGTGGGGCAGAGCCTCCGGGAATATAGAGTCCTACTGAATCTATCGGACGTGTAACTTGTTGGCAGCGAACGCCTGGTAGTGTTTCAATATCAATCTCTGCTGGTTTTTGAGCCTCGTGGAACTGGCGAATATTGTTCATGGCCAGCTGCATGGCCTGCTTGATTTCTGGAGTCAGGCGATCAGCGGCGGCATTCACTTCATTTGCAGGAATCTGAATGGTTTCAATAGTTGTTTTATCGAAGCGTTGGCTGAATTCTTGTAATGCTTGATCTCCGCGTGTTTTTACGGTTTCCAGAATCTGTTTAACTGTGTTGGAAATATTGTCGGATGCAGCAATTGCCGGACGTGTCAGCAATATTTTTTGTTGTTCTGGCGTGCATTCTTGCCAGCGGATGATGGTCTTAAAATTGGTGTTCATCAAAGCTACTCCATCATTTTTTCAATTGGCAGAACCAGAATGGAGCTGGCACCTAATGCCTTAAGTTTTTCCATTGTTTCCCAGAATAGTGTTTCACTACTGACCATATGCATGGCTACACGATTTTGTGCACCTGCCAATGACAAAATAGTAGGGCGTTCTGCACCCGGAAGCAGGGAAATAATTTCTTCCAGTTTGTCGCTGGGAGCATGTAGCATGATGTATTTGGATTCTCGTGCCTGAATGACGCCTTGGATGCGGAGCATCAGTTTGTCAATGAGTTGTTGTTTGGCTTCTGGCATTTCTCCATCACGTTGGATCAAACAGGCTTTTGAGCGATAAATGACTTCAACTTCCCTCAAGCCATTGGCTTCCAACGTTGCACCTGTTGAAACTAAATCGCAGATAGCATCGGCAAGTCCGGCACGAGGAGCAACTTCGACTGAGCCATTGAGAAGGCAGGATTTGAAACGGATGCCTTTTTGATCTAAATAACGTTTCAATAAGTGCGGATAAGAGGTAGCAATGCGGGAATCTTGCAGACATTCCACGCCTGTATAATCACAATCAAAAGGTGTTGCCAGGGAAAGCCGACAATCGCCAAAATCAAGGCGACGTAGTGTTAAATAGCGAGGATCTTCTCCCTGTGCCCGACGAGTCAGTAATTCTTCTTCAAGGACATTTTCCCCAATAATACCTAAATCGACAATACCATCCATGACAAGACCTGGAATATCATCATCGCGGACACGCAGAATATCGATGGGCATATTTTCAGCGAATGCAATCAGGCGTTGTTGCTGTAAATTGATTTTAATACCACAGCGAGCCAGCAATGCTCTGGAGTCATCACTAAGACGGCCTGATTTTTGAATGGCTATGCGTAAGCGTGTTTTATCTAGCATGTTGTGTTTTACCCTATCTCAGTGTTCAGTCAGTAACTAATTCTTAGAAATCAGAAATAAAAAAACCCCCGGAAAATCTTCCGAGGGTTTTTATCGTATTCATACCACCGGAAGACAGGTTAAATGTCTTCCAGCACACAGCAGCCTGAAAGACTAGTCAGGATGATGGTGATGATGATTAAATTGAATACAGTTCATATACATTAAGCTCTATTGTTTACGCCTTGACATTATGTTAGGTGCTATTTTTCATACAAAAATACGCTGTATTTAATGAGGAAAATACCCAACGCTATATTTGCGATCAAGAATTGTTTGCTTGTTGTTTAACCTATACGATTTTATGTATGAAAAGCAAACTTTTTTTAAAAAAGATGTTTATCTTGTATTAAGGTATTGTTTTAAAATCAAAATTTGTTTAGTTGTCATTAAGTGGTTATATGAGTAATGTTAGTTATGGTCACATAATGGCCTAAGAATAAAAATAGTATTGCTCTTGGGAGAATCATAGTGAGAAAAATTTCCATTATTGGATTGGGCTGGTTAGGAATGCCATTGGCACAAGCACTACAAAGCGGAGGGATGCAGGTAGTTGGTAGTAAAACAACACCAGATGGTGTTGAAGCTGCATGTATGTGTGGGATAGATTGCTACCTATTGGATTTGGATCCTCAGATTACCTGTGATGCAGACACTCTTGATCAATTAATGTCTGTTGATGTGTTGGTTTTAACATTGCCTGTTAGTGGTGTTGGCGGTGGGGAAAAATATGTAAAAGCAGTGCAGTTGGTTGTTGATACTGCGCTTTCATATTCGGTTCCGCGGATTATTTTTACTAGTTCAACTTCAGTTTATGGCTCGTCTGTTGGTTATCTCAATGAAGATGAACCATTGCGCCCTGAGACTGAATCAGCAAAAGCGTTAGTTGAGTTGGAAAATTGGCTGCATCGACTCCCGAATACATCGGTCGATATAATACGTTTGGCTGGTTTGGTGGGGAATGGGCGCCATGCAGGGCGTTTTCTCGCAGGAAAAAGGGCACTCAAAGGGGGAGAAAATGCGGTCAATTTGGTCCATCAAGATGATGTCATTTCTGCCATTAAGCTTCTAATTCAACAACCGGAGGGCGGGCATATTTTTAATTTATGTGCACCAATACATCCGAAAAGAGCTGAGTTTTATCCTTTAGCCAGTCGTCAGCTCAATCTGACTCCGCCAGAATTTTTGCAGTCGGAAATCGAAAACAAGGTAGAAATTGGAAGCCGGGCCGAAATCGAAAGCAAGATTGTTGATGGTAGTCGTATCTGTCGGGAGCTAGAATTTAAGTATCAGTTCCCAGATCCCGGCAGAATGCCAATGAGCTAATGAAATAACCAGTAAAAGCTTAGTTTATTTCTATCATAACAATCTTTTTAAAAGCAGGTCTTTGGGTCAGTAATTGATACCAGCGTTCTAGGTTTGGCAGAGATGGGCGCTCTACTTCTACGCTTAACCATAAATAGGCCAGTGGGGCTAGGGCAATATCAGCCATGCCAAATTTGTCGCCGGAAAGATATTGTTGATTGCTTAGGGTGTTATCGACAATTTTCAGTAATTTTTCAATCTCTGCTAAGGATTGGGCGATGATTTTAGGATCGCGTTGTTCTTCCGGTGTTCTGACAAAGCTGATCATAAATTGTTTAATGGGAGGGAAGAGGTTGCAGCCTACCCAATCCATCCATTTTTCAATGCTGGCTCTTTCTTGAAGATCGGACGGGTAAAGGCTATCTTTGCCAAATTTTGCAGCAATGTAACGAATAATTGCGTTGGATTCCCAT
Organism: Xenorhabdus vietnamensis; assembly: GCF_002127535.1. GTDB lineage: Bacteria > Pseudomonadota > Gammaproteobacteria > Enterobacterales > Enterobacteriaceae > Xenorhabdus > Xenorhabdus vietnamensis. Next base: position 35,623 of record NZ_MUBJ01000008.1, on the reverse strand, counting down.
AAGATAAAGTCGTCTTCTTGTAAACAAGGAATAACTGCATTGGGATTCATCCGCAGGTATTCAGGGTCGTTGAGTTTGCCAAATTTGCCACCGATATCAATTTGTTGATATGGCACACTTAGCTCTTCCAAGCACCAAAGAACTTTTTTTACGTTTGATGAATTTTTACGGCCCCAGATTGTCAACATGATTTTCTCCTTAATGTCAGAACATTCTTATCTATTGATAATATGACAATAAAACCAGTTGGATAACAGAAAAATCTTTACGTTATTGGGTTGGAGTCTTTCCTCATAACATCCTATATTAATAGAGTTTTTATTTTTATATTTACTCTGTAGACACGACACAAAGTTGAATAGTAGAGAAAAAGGTGAGCGATTATGAAAAAAAAGCAGCAAATACCGATAATTAAATTTTTTACTTTTGGCTTGAGTGTTTTTTGGTTGACAAGTGTCAACGTATACGCAATGGAACAGCCCGCAGCACCTGAAATTGATGCAAAAGCTTATGTGTTGATGGATTATTCCAGTGGAAAAATCTTAGCTTCACATAACGCGGATGAACGGTTAGATCCAGCCAGCTTAACGAAGATGATGACCAGCTATGTCATTGGGCAGGCGATTAAGTCAGGGAAAATTTCTATGGAAGGTATGGTAACCGTTGGTAAAGATGCTTGGGCTACAGGAAATCCAATACTTAGGGGTTCATCCCTGATGTTTTTGAAGCCGGGTGACCGGGTTAAGGTGATTGATCTGAACCGCGGTATTGTAATTCAATCCGGTAATGATGCCAGCATTGCACTTGCAGATTATGTAGCAGGCAGTCAGGATGCTTTCGTTGATTTGATGAATAAGTACTCGAAAACACTAAGATTGACGAATACCCACTTTAAGACAGTGCATGGTCTGGATGCGGCAGGGCAGTATAGCACCGCCCATGATATGGCTCTTTTGAGTCAGGCCATGATCCGTGATGTGCCGGAAGAATACGCCTTGAATAAAGAAAAAGAATTTACTTTTAACAACATCCGCCAACCTAACCGCAACCGTCTGTTGTGGAATAAGAACATGAACGTAGATGGTGTTAAAACCGGACATACAAGTGGGGCTGGTTATAATCTTGTGGCCTCGGCAACTGAGGGACCAATGCGTTTGATTTCAGTAGTCTTGGGCGCTCCCAGTGATCGTGTGCGTTTTTCTGACAGTGAAAAACTTTTGTCATGGGGATTTCGTTTTTATGAGTCTGCTACACCGTTAAAGGCCAGTAATACATTGGTGACGGAAAAAGTATGGTATGGAACTCGTTCGGAAGTCGCATTGGGAGTGGAAAAAGATGCTTCGGTGATAGTTCCCCGTGGACAAATAGGAAATTTGAAAGCGAGTTTTACTTTGAATAATGCTTCACTTGAAGCACCATTAGTTCAGAATCAAGTTGTAGGTACAGTGGACTTTGTGCTGAATAATAAAGTCATTGACCAGCGTCCATTAGTAGTTAAAGAAGCAGTGGAAGAAAGTGGTTTCTTTGGGCGTATGTGGGATCTCGTTGTAAAAACGGTTATTGGCTGGTTTAACTCGATTTTCGGTAAGTAGGTATTTAAAAGACAAAAGAAATCCACATCGCTATATAACGCTGTATAAATAAAAAAATGCCAGTCAATTTTTTTTGGTGACTGGCATTTTTTAGGTACGGTTGTTGAAAAGATCAGCGCATGGGTTTTGATTACATCACGGAGTAAACTGCTGCTGAAATAGCAATTAAACCCGTCACAACAACAAAAATATTGCTTGGTTTACCTGCATATTTACGCATAGCTGGAACTTTGCTGATTGCGTACATTGGCATGATAAACAGGATCATCGCAATAATCGGCCCACCCAGTGACTCAATAATATTCAGGATACTCGGGTTAAGTGTAGCCACGAACCAAGCACTGATTAACATGAAGAGGCTGGTGATACGATTCAGTGTCTTGTGCTGAATAGTTTTCCCACGAGTATTCATCATTGCTTTGTTTACAATGCCGTTAAAGCCTTCACGAGCACCGAGATAGTGGCCAAGGAAAGATTTGGTAATAGCAATAAAAGCGATAAGTGGGGCAATATACTCAATAGTTGGTACGCGGAAGTGGTTAGCCAGATAGGACAGAATAGTGATGTTCTGTGCTTTTGCTTCTGCCAAGTTTTCAGGTGATAAACTCAGTACACAGCTGAAAACAAAGAACATTACTGTCAACACCATCATGATATGGGCGTAGGCCAGAATACGTGAACATTTTTTTTCTGCATGCTCACCATACTCTTCACGTTTTGCAACTGCGAAGGCTGAGATGATTGGCGAATGGTTAAAGGAGAAAACCATAACAGGAATTGCCAGCCACAGAGTAAACAGCAGGCCATGATTGCTTGCGGAAGACATAGTATTGTCCAACGTCAAGGTATCAAAGATAGTGGTGTTCCAATGAGGAATTAAATACAGCGCCAGTAGCATCAAAACGGTGACAAATGGGAATACCAATACACTCATAGCCTTAACTATGGCTTTTTCACCGAAGCGGATAATGCTCATCACACCAAGAAGTAATGCCAACGCCAGCAATGCACGTGGAGGGGCACTCATTTGCAACTGATGCACAATAAAGCTTTCTACCGTATTGGTTAACGCAACACTGTATACAAGCAGAATAGGATAAATGGCAAAGAAATAGAGGATAGTGATCAGAAAACCTGCAACTTTACCAAAATGTTCTTCTACTACGCCGGTGATATCTTCACCGCTGCTTTTACCTGATAAAACAAAACGACACATTCCACGGTGAGCAAAAAATGTCATAGGAAGAGCAAGAATTGCCATGATGATGAGTGGAATCAAACCACCAATACCGGCATTGATGGGAAGAAATAAAACGCCGGCACCAATCGCTGTGCCATATAATCCTAGCATCCATACAGTGTCTGATTTACGCCAGGTAGTGTAATCGCTTTTACCAGAAGAAGCAGAGGATGCGATTGAACCTGATTGAGACGTGTCCATAAATATCTCCGAAATAACGCGGTAAAGTAAAATTTAAAAACTGCTAAACCCGCACATTAATTAAATGCACGAGTCAGATTTTTTATATGTATAAGTTGTCAGATATTGCGCTGGTGTTTATCTAAACGTCTTTCTTATTACATTATTGTTACATTAATAAGTTGACTGAAATCTGTTCATTTAGCTGCTTATTAAAAACAAAGGATTTTCCAACTCATCTACTTTGCTTTTTTGATTCTTAATCTAAAAATCTAACCTCGGAATTTTGATAAAAGAATATAGTTATTTTCATTGAAATGTACCGTGATCACTCTCGCAATTGCAAGATTTATATGGAAAATGAAAGTTGTTATAAATATTTTCCTAAATGTTGATGAAATATTAAATGAAGTAAAGTTCAATATCTGTTAATAGAGTGTATCATTATTTTCATCTTAAATTCTAATATCTATCTGATTTTCTACTTAATAATATTTACACATTAATGAAAGTTCTTGTTTGATGTTAGTATAGATTGAAATTAAATCATAACTGTCAATATTTTTATTTTAATTTGTAATGAAATAAATTCAATTTATTGATAAATAAGAGTAAATTTTATATTTTTTTGTTTTGTATGGTATTCATTCTTTAAATGAATATGTAGATTTTATTGATTATGCATTCATAAGGATTTAAAGATAAGCAATTTTTACGTGAAAAGTTTTTTTGTTTTATTTTGATTTATAAAGAAATAGTAATCATTTTTCTGTTGTATATTGTTAAATATAATGAAAGATTTTATTCTAATATGTGGATTCACCATGAAAAGTAAAATAAATGTTAATGATTTATTGGGTGGAATAATACCATATTCAACCATACCAATGGCACCGGCCACATAGTTGTTTATGTAGCTGGTGCATAGTTGTCCATATACATGGGAGGCTTGTTTCTATGACGCTATTTGAAATCTATCGAGGTTGCATTTGATTAATTTTTTACCCATCCTTTTTTAATCATAAATGCACAGCAGAATTGGTAAAGTTGAATTAGTTTATTTTGTAAATGCTCTCCATATTGGTTCCAAAGTATTTGGGAAAAAGCACACCCTAACAGGCTGACTAAAAATGCGCCCACCATATCGATTGGCCAGTGAACCCCCACGTAGACACGAGACCAAGCAATCACGCAGGCAGGGAATATTAAACATAAGCCTGACCAAATCCGGTGCCAAAATACAAATGCTAAGGCGAAAGTAAAGACAGCTATACCGTGATTGCTGGGAAAAGATGCCGTAGGAGCGTGGTAGAGAAAGTTATAGCCAAAACCTTCAACAAATGGTCGGGGATGTGGAAAAATTGTTCCGATAATATAGGAGGCAGTCATGCCAAAGGCAAAAGCAATGCAAGATTTACTGACAACTATGCGTTGAGATGCAATGGCCTTTTCTTTTCCCCAAAGCCAGCAAATACCCAATGTGATAGGATAAATAAATACGCAATATTTCGCTATAAAGATGGCAAGCGAAATCATTGCTGGTGGAGAAACTGGCGTGGCATTGATAAAAGTAAACAAATTGTGGTTAAGTTGTTCTAGCAAAGTAAGCCTCACAAGCGAGATATTGACGCAAACAGGATGATTCTATTTTATCAACTTGCTCGTTAAAAACAGTAATTTTACAATATATAGCTCATAAAAAAGAGAACCATAATTTTATTTAATATTTATTGATGTTGCATAAGTTAATAACACAGAGATTATGATAGTCACTAAAGATAACTGCTATCTTGCAAGTAACTCGTAACTGGCGTTATGAACAACTGTCGCGAACAACAAAAAACCCGATAGTCTTTAACCAAAGTGGATGACTATCGGGCTCCTCAATATGGGGACATCAAAGAAAAGCAGTGGCAATAGTTAAGACTACATTATGATGTGAAAGTTCTCATCCTTGAGAAAAAAATCACAAAATTTTTTCAAGAGTATGGAGTCTTTTTTGATGGATGGTATGGTTAGGGTTATTACTATCCAGTAGGAGAAAGGCTTATGACTGGATAGCAGGTTTTTGACGACCGATTTTCTGGCTAGTTATTTGGTTCGGTTATTTGTATAGTTCCAAATTTTCTTTGGCATAAGCTTCAAAATCTGTGCAACCACCGATGTGTTTCTCGTCAATAAATATCTGAGGAACAGTTTCAACAGGTTTGCCCACTGTTTTTGATAGGTCGTCTTTGGTGATGTTTTCGGCCCAGATATCGATATAGCGATAATCAAAGTCATCGCGCTCTGTTTTTAGTTTCTCCGCTAGCTCTTTGGCACGAACACAATATGGGCAACCAGGGCGGCCAAAAATGACAGTGTACATACAAACTCCTTAGTGGTAATAATTATGAACTTCATAGAATGTCATCTAAAGTTACTATGCCTGCAAGTTTTAATAAAAAAAAGCAGGAATTACCTTTTATTGTAATTAGCCACGCCAATAAGAGAGATTCAGGTATGATAGGCTTACTGTAATTTACTGAAGTCTATTAAGTAATGAAAAATCTATTTTTTAGGCTGGAACAGGTCAAAGAATGAGTATTAACCCATCAAAAGAGATGCGCTCATTGGCTGATATGCCTAAGTTGTTAATTTTATTTGAGGTATTGGGGGTTGGCCTATTAGTTCTGGCTTACTTGTCGATAACTGATAGCATAATTCTATCACCTTTATTAATGACGACAGAAGCGCACATTGCTATGATCTTATTGGGCATTGGTTGTTTGATACCCGCAGCTATCCATATTATCTGGCGTGCGGTCTATAATCTTTCCTTTTTGGGAATAGATCATAAGAAAGCGGATAAAAACCATCAGACTATCACTGATGATGAAAAATAAAGTAGATTAGTTATTGTTCATTCTGCTACTCACTGGTAATTTCCCTTAGGTAGTATGTATAACTTCTCGGTCATATGAGGTTAATTCGATGGATTCTATGGTTATTCCCGATTTGTCAATTTTGCGCACGTGGCTTGAACAACTCAAGATCTCTTATTTTGAGAATGATTCAGGCTCAGTCTTGCATTTGCCTCATATGCAGAATATTGATGGCCTGTTTGATGCCAAGATCGATCTATTGGGTGATGTAGTATTGCTGTCTGCTCTGGCTGAGGTCAGGCCAACTGCGATAATTCCACTGGTTGCTAATTTGAGTCAGATTAATGCCAGCTCCCTCACTGTGAAGGCATTTCTTGATGTTCAGGATGAAAACTTGCCTAAGTTGATTGTTTGTCAGGCATTCCCAGTTGCAGCTGGAATGACTTTCAAACAATTTTCCAATTTTATACAGCAGGGTGAAGAACAAATTGCTAATGTGATTTTTGAGATTCACAGCAATAATCTTCTCTATGTCAGTCATGATATGGAAAGTGAGGTAGAAGTTGAAAATGAAGATGAAGAATCTTTGACCTCAACGGAAACATCAACATTTACTTTGCACTAATATTTTTTAATACGGTTTTTTACAATGCAATGTGTGCAGTATACCGCGGGGCATTGTCACTCCTGCCAGTGGCTCGATAAGTCCTATTCACAACAATTATCTGATAAACAAAAACATTTAAAACAACTTTTACAGGAATCATCAGTAGTACATTGGCTATCGCCAGTGACCAGCAAAACTAGAGAGTTTCGTAATAAAGCCAAGATGGTAGTCAGTGGCAGTGTTGAGCGCCCCTTGCTTGGTATGTTGCATCGTGATGGTAGAACGGTAGATCTTTGTGATTGCCCGCTGTATCCAAAATATTTTCAGACAGTATTTGCCGTAATAAAAACCTTTATCGCCAGAGCTGGTCTGGTTCCGTACAACGTCGAACGTAAGAAAGGAGAATTAAAATATATTCTTCTGACAGAAAGTTGCGCTAATGGTGAAATGATGCTGCGTTTTGTCTTGCGTTCAGAAACAAAATTGGTTCAGTTGGAGCAGGCTTTACCTTGGTTAAAGGAAAAGTTACCACAAGCAGCAGTAATTTCCGCCAATATTCAACCAACTCATATGGCGATTCTGGAAGGTGAAAAGGAAATCATTTTTACTGAACGCAAGATGTTGATGGAAGTTTTTAACGGTATTCCGCTGTATATTCGTCCGCGCAGTTTTTTCCAAACGAATCCAGATGTTGCTTCTGAACTGTATGCAACAGCCGGACGTTGGGTTAGGGAATTGAGTATCAGCAGTATGTGGGATCTGTTTTGCGGTGCTGGTGGTTTTGGTCTGCATTGTGCAGATAAAAAGACCAGGCTGACGGGTATTGAGATTAGTGCAGAAGCGATTAGTTGTGCCAAAAATTCCGCTGAAAGTCTTGGATTGGAACAGGTGGACTTTCAGGCGCTGGATTCGACACATTTCGCCCTTGATAAATCACAAATACCTGAATTAGTACTGGTCAACCCTCCTCGGAGAGGAATTGGTAAGGAACTTTGTGAATATCTTAGCCGGATGGCACCAAAATTTGTGCTCTATTCGAGTTGTAATGCTCAGACGATGGCAAAAGATATAACCATGCTTAAACAATATCGAATAGAGAAAATTCAATTATTCGATATGTTTCCTCATACCGAACATTATGAAACATTGGCACTGTTAGTTCTTGATGTAAATTAATAGCCTGATTTATATGATTATCCCGTGATAACTTATCGTTATCACGGGAAAGAGAAGTAAAGGCAGGTAATTCAGTATAAAGATTGATTAATTACGATGTTCAAATAATAAGGAACGTTGTTCAATCATGCGCATCAGCAGTGTTAAAAGACCATTGATGCAGAGATAAATAATACCTGCAGCAACAAATATCATCGCATCATAATTGCGCCCGTATTGAAGCTGACTATATCCCATAATATCTAATAGGGTGATTGTACTAACCAGCGAAGTACTCTTGAAAATCAATACGACTTCATTGGAATAGGAAGAGAGCGCTCGCTTCAAAGCATAAGGCAACAGAATGCGCATAGAATGTGCTTTAGACATACCGAGAGCTTGGCAAGATTGCCATTGTCCCACAGGAATTGCTTTGACAGCCCCGTAAAATAGCAGGGTCGAATAGGCAGTGCTATTCAATGCCAGTGTAACCACTGCACATAACCACGGTTCTGATATTAATTGCCATAACCATGGATATTCTTTGAGCGAAGGAAATTGTCCCGGCCCGTAGTAAATCAAAAAAAACTGAACGAGGAGTGGGGTTCCAGTAAATAACGTGATATAGACTTTTATCAATTGAGAAAGCACAGGCAATTTCATTGTCAAAATCATGGTCAGGACAATGGATAGCATGAATGCGGTCAAAAGTGCTGCGAAAGTCAAACTGAGACTGGTTTGCAAACCGGGTAAAATTTCCTTGATATGCTCAAGCATCATGAAACACTCCGTTCAAAATGGGTGGTGCGCATTTCAATTTGTTTGAGAATAAACTGACTGACCAAGGTAATTATCAGATAGATTGCAGCAACAATCATATACCATGTGAATGGTTCCTGAGTTCGGGTTGCAATAGTTTTTGCTTGAAACATTAAGTCATTAACACTGATTAATGAAACCAAGGCGGTATCTTTTAACAAAACTAACCATTGATTGCCAAGCCCTGGCAGGGCATGGCGCCACATCTGAGGCATAATCAAGCGAAAAAAGATGCGACTTTGACTTAATCCTAAAGCTTGTCCAGCTTCCCATTGCCCTATTGGGACAGCTTTTAATGCCCCCCGTAGTGTTTGTGAAGCATAAGCGGAATAGAGCAGGGACAGGGCAATAATGCCGCATAGGAAAGGGTTAATAGAGTTGTTAGTTTTCATCTGTACTCTAAAGTGCCAGACTATAAGATTGATATCAAAACCGTTGGACAACATAATCAGAAGTTGTGAACCTCCAATATAGATGAAGAGAACAACTAAAATCTCAGGTAGCCCTCGGAGCAATGTAACCCAGCAGGAGCCTAAAAACGCGATAGGTTTCCAGCGAATGGATTCCCATGTGGCAAAAAGCATTGCCAGAATTAAACCGATGATCAGCGAAGAAATAGCAAGGCCGACGGTAATTCCGGCGGCATTGATTAAAGATTGAAGTTCATTCATTAGGATTTAGTTTATTGTTTGAACCATTTTTTATAGATGGTATCGTAAGTACCGTCTTGTTTAACTTCTGCTAGTGCTTTATTCAGTTTATCTAGCAATTCAGTATTGCCTTTGCGAACCGCAATTCCTAAACCGATACCAAAATAGTTTTTGTCTGTCACTTTATCGCCAACAGTGCTTAATTCTTTGTTCTTTTTCAGCCATTCATTGACAACATCAGTATCACCAAATACAGCATTAATACGACCATTTTTCAAATCAAGGATTGCATTTTGGTAGCTGTCATAAGGTATGGTCTTAATCTCTTTATGCTGATCCATCAAATACTTCTGATGTGTAGTTCCATTCTGGATCCCTACTTGTTTACCTTTGAGAGCTGAGATTTGATCAAATTTTCCTTTGAGCGCAACGAAAATGGCAGAGTTATCATAATAGGTGTGGGTGAAATCAACTTGTTTCCGGCGGTCTGGTGTAATATCCATACCCGCCATCAGAGCATCAAAACGGCGGAATTTCAGGCTGGGAATGAGGCTATCGAAAGCTTGATTGGTGAAAGTACATTTTGTGTTGAGCTTTGCACATATGGCATTCGCCAAATCGACGTCGAATCCCTGAATCTTATTGTTTGCATCAATAAATTCAAATGGAGGGTAAGACGCTTCTGTTGCAAAATGGAGAGTGTGGTTCTCTGCTGCGGTTGCTGATAAGGTTGCTACACTCAACAGAGCTGCAAACAATAATTTTTTCATAGCAATATCCTGTTGTTCATGAACTTTATGGCTGATAACTACTGTATTGGTTATGTCGTTGCTTGAAATCTATCGGGTTTACAGGTTCAGTATGGTATTTCAGTGTGATAAATAATGAGCAAAAGCTTCTGTCTGAGGGCGAATAAAATGAGTTGTGTCACCTTTTTCAATAATATGCCCTTGCTCCATATATACAACTTGACTTGCTGTTTTACGGGCGAACTCCACTTCATGGGTTACGATAACTTGAGTGATACCGGTTTCGGCTAATTCTTTAATAATGTCAATAATTTGAGAGGTGATTTCGGGATCGAGTGCGGCAGTGGGTTCATCAAATAATAGAACCTGAGGCTCCATCATTAATGCACGGGCAATAGCAACCCGCTGTTGTTGTCCACCAGAAAGGTGCAGTGGAAAACGGTTGGAGAATTCGTCCAAACGAAGTCGGGAAAGTAGTTTTGCTGCCTTTTCCCGTGCTTGTTGTTTAGATTGTTTCAATACTCGGCAAGGCGCTTCAATCAAATTATCCATCACAGTTAAGTGTGGCCACAGATTGTATTGTTGGAAGACCATACCAACTTTTTGTCGTAATGCTAGAACTTCTTTGTAGTTAGGCTGTTGTTTGAAATCAAATTGGTGCGTTACCACATTGAGCAGCCCGGAACGAGGCATCTCCAGTAGGTTCAAGACACGCAGCAAAGAGCTCTTCCCGGCACCACTGGGTCCCAGTAACACAACAGTTTCTCCCGATGTACATTCAAAATTGATATCGAACAGAGCCTGATGTGAGCCATAGAAACAATTGATGTTTTTTAATTGAATGCTCATGCGAAAAATATGAATAGTTAATTGATTGATGTGATATTAATCTTGTACGCATAACTATGCAATAATGTCCGTGAAAAATTGTTATTTTAATCGAATTGGTAAGTTAATTAATCAAGTCGGTGGAGTTTTTTTAGATTGTTTTTTGCTTGTTTATTGGTCTGATAGTCTGATTTTTATATCAAAAAAGTTTTTCCATTCAGTCTGTGCATCAAAGCAAAATTGCTCTTTATTGAGTAAAAAATGCGATGAAAAAAGGAGTCATTAAGCTCAATATAAAACCATTAACGATGGCTGCTGGCACGATACTTATACCGCCACAGCGTTGTAATATTGGTAAGGTAAAGTCGATTGAAGTAGCGCCGGTTAAACCTAATGCGGTTGAACGGTAGCGGTTTATTAACATAGGAATGAGCATGATTGATGCCAGTTCACGAGCCAGATCATTGAAAAATGCAGTACTACCAAGCACTGGCCCATAAGCGTCAGAAATTAAAATGCCGGAAAGTGAATACCAACCATACCCAGATGCAATGGCAAGGCCTGTTTTGATGGGCAATCCCAGAATAAATGCGGCCAACACACCGCCAAGCAAAGAGCTTATGGCAACAACGATAGCGATAATCGTGCCACGGCGATTTAACAGCGTTTTTTTTAAGCTCATACCATTATTGCGTAGTTGAATTCCAACCAGAAATAGTAAAAAAATTAGGGTAATTTCACTGGCACGGCTGGAAAAATGAAACCATGACCAGTTTGTTAACCCAATAAGAAATCCTAATATTAATGCACCACATAATTTGACGGAATCTAATGCCATATGTAACTGGGAAGGCGGTTTTTCCTGTTTATGTGCACTAATAATCCACGGATCTCGTTTATCCAAGAGGTAAAGCGCTAATATATTAATTATAAAAGTGCATAGGAAAAACGTCATAGCATACAGCAAAATAGAAAGTAAATTACTGCCCAGATTTTCCAGGATGGCGAGGCTGACGCCCATCAGAATGAGAATGGCATAAACCATGACATTGAGTAGCCGATGCACAAGGATTAGCATCGATTTATTATTCAGATGAATAAGGTAGCCCAGAGCCAAAGGCAGGAGAATAATAAACAGTCCTGAATACATGATTCACATCCTTATCTAATAAAAAACATCTTTTTATCTAGTTCTGATAACTAAAACCAGTCATAAAGGCCAGTAAATACACGGAAACAAAAAATTTACACTAAAGTAACAAATAGGATAAAGGGAAACACACTGAAACTCAACGCATTTTTAATCTCTAATAGAATGGGTGTTATAAATAAAATTAAGTAAATCCGATGTGGAAAAGAAAAAGGTATGTTTCTGGAACGTGTAGAAATTTCCGGTTTTAGAGGTATAAACCAATTATCACTGGTATTTGATGAGAATATGATTCTGATTGGTGAAAATGCGTGGGGTAAATCCAGACTTTTAGGTGCCTTTACGGTCTTATTGTCACCCAAACCGGAACTTTATTACTTTAATGAGTTTGATTTTTATCACACTTGGGATGAAAACTCCGAAAGAAAATGTGATTTACAAATTATCCTGACATTCCCATTACTTTTAATGAAGATGCTTTCTAGAATTGTTTGTCTGGCGAGGGGGAAGTCAATTGAGCGTTGAATTTTGGCTACTTCCGTTTGAACCTGTTTAGGGTAAAATCTGGGGTAGAAGAAAATAATCAGACATTTTTCTTATTAGAAATATCCTGTTGATAGGTTACGTTGATGTTGTCTACAGTAAGATGAAATAACTAGAAGTCATATTCTAATGATGGGAACTTGTGATGAACCGTCTCTCTACCAAGTATCGCTGGACTGGAACTGGACTCATCTTTATCGCTATTGTCTTTGTACTGTTCTATTTCTTTTATCTGCCGAAACCAATTACATACCAGACGAGCGCAGTAATTAAGAAGGATTTAGAAAAAAGTGTGCTAGCGATAGGGAGGTTGGATGCTGTTAGTAAAGTTGACGTAGGGGCCCAGGTTAGCGGCCAGCTGAAAGAACTTTATGTGAAATTGGGAGATAAGGTTACACAGGGCCAATTACTGGCATTGATTGACCCACAAACAGCAAAAAATACTGTGTCAGAAATCCAGGAAACTGCAAAGTCACTAAGTGCGAATCTCCGTGGGGCAAAGGCAGAATTAAAGCTTGCTCAGCTCAAAGTTAATCGCCTGAACCATTTGTTTAAGTTACGTTTAACACCCCATCAAGAATTAGATATCAGCATAACAGATATGCAGTCTAAAGCTGCCAGAATCGACGACTTAATGGCGCAAATTAGACAAAATAAAGCCAAACTTGATACAGCAAAAACGAATTTGCAATATACCAGAATCACTGCCCCTATAGAGGGTACAGTGACAGAGATCAAAACATTGCAGGGGCAAACTGTGATTGCTGTACAACAAGCACCAACTATTCTGACACTTGCAAATCTTGATACCATGATTGTTAATGCGGAAGTATCGGAAGCTGATGTCATAAATTTAAAGCCCGGACAGAAAGTATTATTTACCATCTTGGGAGAACCGGGAAGGCAATTCCATAGCGTTTTGAAAGATATTCAGCCAACACCACAAATTGTGAATAATGCTATTTTCTACTATGCCCGTTTTGAAGTACCTAATCCCAGCCATATTTTACGTTTACAGATGACTGCACAAGTAAAAATAGAATTACAGTCGCTGCATAATGTATTAATGATCCCAATTTCAGCTTTGGAAATATCTTCTCACCAATATGAGCTCTCAACTCAACATGGGCTTTCTACCCAATATGAAGTTAGTGTCTTACATAATGGAAAAGCCGAGAAACGCAAAATTACGATAGGTGCTTTTGATAACACTAGTGTTCAGGTGCTCTCTGGATTGAAGGAACACGAGCTTGTGATCACCAATCGCAGTGACAATAGCATAGAGGACTAATAATGAGTGCGTTATTGGAACTGAAAGGTGTTAGCCGTAGTTATCAGTCTGGAGAAGGGCAAATCAAAGTCTTGGATAATATTTCGTTATCTATACAGGCTGGGGAAATGGTGGCTATTGTTGGCGCTTCCGGCTCTGGTAAGTCCACTTTGATGAATATACTTGGCTGCTTAGATAAATCCAGCAGCGGAGAATATTGGGTTGCAGGGATAAATATTGCTGACTTGGATAGCGATCAATTGGCAGAGCTGCGCAGGGAATATTTTGGGTTCATTTTTCAGCGTTATCATTTATTAGCTCATTTAACAGCCGAACAAAATGTGGAAGTTCCGGCAGTTTATATCGGTATTCCCAAAATACAACGCCGTGAGCAGGCAATTGAATTGCTAAAAAGTCTTGGACTGGAAAATCGGATTAACTATCGGCCAAGCCAGCTTTCAGGTGGACAGCAACAACGGGTCAGCATTGCCAGAGCGCTTATTAATGGTGGTCAAGTTATTCTTGCTGATGAACCGACGGGAGCATTGGATAGTGAGTCTAGTCAGGAAATGATGAGCATCTTGAAGACACTCTGTCAACAAGGGCATACGGTTGTTATTGTGACTCATGATTCTAATATTGCTGCACAGGCGCAAAGAGTGATTAAAATTAAAGATGGGCGAATCATTCATGATTCACGTTCCTCTGAGAATCAAATATTGCCTCATATGTTTCCTTTGGGGAATAAAATTGCAGATACGAAAAACTCTTCGGTTCAACAAGTCTGGGGGCGTTTTAACGAAGCTTTATTGATGGCGTGGCGCGCCATGAATGTTAATAAATTACGTACCCTGTTGACAATGCTTGGAATTATAATAGGTATTGCTTCTGTAGTAACAATTATAGTGATTGGTGATGCGGCAAAATCAATGGTGTTATCACATATTAAATCTATTGCAACTAATTCTATATTGATTTATCCAGGAAAAGATTTTGGCAGCTATAAGACTTTGGATATGCAGGCACTGAAACTTGCTGATATTTCCGCAATAAAATCTCAGCCCTATGTTCAAGCTGTTTCACCTGAATTCACGTATAGCGGGCGTTTGCGTCAAGGCAGTATAGATGCTAATGCACAGATATCTGGTGTAGGGAGTGAGTTTTTTCAGGTGTATGCCATGCAGTTTTCCCAAGGCATGCCTTTTACTGCTGAAATGATTTATCGTCAGTCTCAAGTGGTTATCATTGACAATAATACTCGTAAGAAGTTCTTTCCCTATCAGAATAATGTAATAGGAAAACAATTATTGTTAGCAAATATACCGTTGACAGTGATTGGTGTAGTTGCCAGTGGGCAAAGTCTTGATAGAGGCAATTCATTACAAATTTGGATTCCCTACAGTACTATGAATAGCCGCTTGATGAATCAAAGCTTTTTGAATTCAATTTCTGTCAGACAGAAAGATGGCTACTCTTCCAATGAAGTGGACAAAAAACTTAATCAGTTGTTGATATTCCGTCATGGCAAAACAGACTTCCACATTTACAATATGAATCGTGCTATTAAAGTAATGGATAAAACAACACGGACGATGCAAATATTCTTAACGTTAGTTGCGGTAATATCCTTGGTTGTAGGGGGAATTGGTGTCATGAATATCATGTTGGTATCCGTTACCGAGCGTACTCGTGAGATTGGTATTCGCATGGCTGTTGGTGCCAGAACCAGTGATATTATGCAGCAATTTCTCATTGAAGCCGTTTTAGTTTGTTTGATAGGGGGAATGCTGGGGATTGCGCTGTCATATAGCCTTTCTTTGATTGCACATTGGATATTACCAAAATGGGATGTTGCTTATAATCCCATTGCCTTTGTCATCGCGTTTGGTTGTTCAACAGCAATAGGGGTAATCTTTGGTTTCCTGCCCGCGAGAAATGCAGCCCGGCTCAATCCGATAGAGGCTCTTGCAAGGGAATAAAATAGCACGCCACAAATAGGCTACGTGTTTATTTGTGGCGTGGAAATTACGAGTTTATCGGGTCACTCTTGTTTTGATTTTGAGCCATCGTCCAAAGGTACAATAAGGCTGGCGTGATTACCCTTGGGGCCTTGATGAATGCTAAAGTTCACTTTCTGCCCAGCTTTCAGCGTCCTATAACCATCCATCTGAATGGTTGAATAGTGAGCGAATATATCTTCACCCCCGCTGGCTGGGC
This sequence comes from Xenorhabdus vietnamensis, assembly GCF_002127535.1. Classification (GTDB taxonomy): domain Bacteria; phylum Pseudomonadota; class Gammaproteobacteria; order Enterobacterales; family Enterobacteriaceae; genus Xenorhabdus; species Xenorhabdus vietnamensis. Next base: position 19,759 of record NZ_MUBJ01000008.1, on the reverse strand, counting down.
AAATAAATCCAAAGCCCTTTGCATTATTGAACCATTTAACAGTACCTGTTTCCATACTTCTCTATCCCTCATATCTCGATTTCGGGTTTAGGAGTCACTAAAAATTTTGAAACATGAACAGACACCTAAACAGAAGGCGGTGTTCATAAAATATACTGTAGTGAAATTCATTACGTCGTCAAGCATATAAACAACGTCAAGCTGTCTCAAATGACCAAAGTTTGATATAGATAACGATATCTGCTTCTTAAGCAAAATCCTTATTCACTCATCAAAGAGGGGTAAGCAGAGTGCTTTATGAAGTGATAAAATATATAGAAGTAAAATTAATTAGTTCATACTAAAATCCAGTGGAAAGTTAATGCCCAGCGGAAGAATAATGACTGAGTTTTATAACGATTTGAAAATTGAAGAATTTATTAGGGATGATACAAAACAAAAACTGCAACCACCATCAATGTATAAGGTTATTCTTAACAATGACGATTATACCCCTATGGAGTTTGTGGTTGACGTATTACAAAAGTTCTTTTCTTATGATGTTGAACGAGCAACGCAACTAATGCTGGATGTCCATCACAAAGGGAAAGCAGTTTGCGGAATTTATACGGCAGAGGTCGCAGAAACTAAAGCTGCGCAAGTGAACATGTATGCTAAGGAGCACGAGCATCCGTTACTTTGCACGCTGGAAAAGGTCTGATCTGGCTCACTGAATTTAGGAGGAGGTGCTTATGCTCAATCAAGAACTGGAGCTTAGTCTCAACATTGCTTTTGCCAAAGCAAGGGATAACAGACATGAATTTATGACTGTAGAGCACCTGTTGCTGGCGTTGTTAAGTAACACATCAGCGCGAGAAACACTGGAGGCTTGTAAAGTCGATCTGGCAATGTTACGCCAGGAATTAGAAAGTTTTATTGCACAAACTACCCCCTTGTTATCTGAGAATGATGACAGGGACACGCAACCTACATTAAGTTTTCAGCGTGTTTTACAACGCGCAGTATTTCATGTTCAGTCTTCGGGACGCTCGGACGTCTCAGGGGCGAATGTTTTAGTTGCTATTTTTAGTGAACAGGAATCTCAAGCTGCGTATTTACTCCGTAAGCACGATGTCAGTCGTTTGGATGTTGTGAATTTTATCTCTCATGGAACGCGCAAAGATGAATCAGATAATGATTCCCACCATAGTATCAATCCGATTCAGGAAGAGCAGGTAATTAGTGAAGATAGATTGGAAAATTTCACTACTAATCTGAATCAATTAGCACAGAAAGGACAAATTGATCCGCTTGTCGGTCGTCAGAATGAATTGGAAAGAACAGTTCAGGTACTGTGCCGCCGCCGGAAGAATAATCCTTTGTTTGTTGGGGAATCAGGTGTTGGTAAGACGGCTATTGCTGAGGGACTCGCATGGCGCATCGTACAAAAAAATGTTCCTGAAGTGATGCTGGATTGTACCATCTACTCTCTGGATATCGGCTCATTGCTGGCGGGTACAAAATATCGCGGTGATTTTGAGAAGCGCTTCAAGTCTTTGTTAAAAACATTGGAGCAAGACAGTAAAAGTATTCTCTTTATTGACGAAATTCATACTATTATTGGAGCCGGTGCCGCCTCGGGTGGGCAAGTGGATGCAGCTAATCTCATTAAACCGCTATTGTCCAGTGGACGTATACGGGTAATTGGTTCAACGACTTATCACGAATTCAGCAATATTTTTGAAAAAGATCGGGCTTTGGCTCGGCGATTCCAAAAAATTGACATTCTTGAGCCTTCTTCTGAAGAAACGGTGCAGATTATCAATGGGCTGCGTGCTAAATATGAGGCACATCATGATGTTCGTTATACAGCGAAAGCCATTCGTGCTGCAGTTGAGTTATCTGTGAAGTACATTACTGATCGTCATTTGCCAGATAAAGCTATTGATGTCATTGATGAAGCTGGGGCAAGAACCAGACTAGTACCAGTTAGTCGTCGTAAGAAGACAATTAATGTTTCTGATATTGAGTCGATTGTTGCTCGTATAGCCCGAATTCCAGAAAAAACTGTGTCAGCCAGTGATAAAGATGTATTGAGAACATTGGATGATCGTTTGAAAATGTTGGTGTTTGGTCAAGACAGGGCTATTGGTGCCTTGGCGGAAGCCATTAAGATGAGCCGTGCTGGATTGGGGCAGGATCACAAACCAGTAGGATCTTTCTTGTTTGCAGGGCCTACGGGAGTGGGGAAAACGGAAGTAACAGTCCAACTTGCCAAGGTATTGAGTGTCAAACTATTGCGATTCGATATGTCAGAATATATGGAACGACATACTGTCAGCCGTTTGATTGGTGCTCCACCGGGTTATGTTGGGTATGATCAGGGCGGATTATTGACTGATGCAATCATCAAACATCCTCATTCTGTACTGTTGCTGGATGAGATTGAAAAAGCCCATCCTGATGTATTTAACCTGTTGTTACAGGTTATGGATAATGGTACATTGACCGACAATAACGGTCGTAAGGCGGATTTCCGCAATGTTATTCTGGTGATGACAACCAATGCGGGAGTCCGTGAAATACAGCGTAAATCCATTGGATTCACTGAACAGGATAACAGCACGGATGGAATGGAAGAGATAAAACGGATTTTCACACCTGAATTCCGCAATCGTCTTGATAGCATCATCTGGTTTGATGCACTGTCTTCTGAAGTTATTCAACAAGTTGTGGATAAATTTATCGTCGAGTTACAAGCACAATTGGATGAAAAAGGTGTTTCTCTGGAAATCAGTGCAGATGCCCGCCAGTGGCTATGTGACAAAGGTTATGATAAGGCTATGGGGGCTCGTCCTATGGCTCGTGTCATTCAAGATAACCTCAAAAAACCATTGGCGAATGAGCTGTTATTTGGCTCTTTGGTGCATGGGGGATCGGTTAGGATCAAACTCGACAAAGTAAAACAAGGATTATTATTTGATTTTAAGAGTGCTCAAAAATCGAATAAAAAGAAATCAGAAGATGCCGTATTATAGTGAGTACGAGTGATAAGTATAAGATATAAACAGTATCAGTGATAGAAGCTGGTACTTATGTATAAAACCATAGCCACACCACAGGTGAATATTGAAATATACAATCACCTGTGGTGCTAAAGATATCTTATATCAGCGGCTACGGAAAGTGATTCGTCCTTTTTCCGGATCATATGAAGTTAGCTCAACTGTCACCTTGTCTCCAGTCAGGATGCGGATATAGTTTTTACGCATTTTTCCTGAGATATGAGCAGTAACAACGTGCCCGTTGTCTAATTGAACGCGAAACACAGTATTTGGCAGTGTTTCTAACACGGTACCTTGCATTTCAAAATTATTGTCTTCTTTGGCCATCTAATCCTCTAAATGTAACAACCATAGTTTTTAATCGGCAAGATAATGCCGAAAAACCATCATCATGTAAAGGAATGTCGTATTTTAAGCCATCATTTTATATACGATAAGATGATGATTAATGACATTCCCACCGTAAACAGCATTAATCTCTAAGAGATGCTTATAAATCCAGTCTTTGTACAGACCAGCATCCTGATTGCAATGACTGTCTTCTTAATTGATAAAGGTGCTGGAGAAACTTGTCTCTCGGAATATTTTTAGCACCCAATGATTCTGTGTGGTGATTTAACACTTGGCAGTCAAACAATTGACCGCCATGACGTAAAAAATGGTAATAGAATGCTACAAAAGCGCATTTGGACGCATTCTCCATTTTGCTAAACATTGATTCACCGCAAAATAGTGTGCCGACACAAACGCCGTATAAGCCACCCACAAGTTGATGCCCATACCAAACTTCAATTGAATGAGCCAAACCTTCCTTATGCAAGGTTTGATAACCTTTTTGAACGTCTGGCACAATCCAAGTACCTTCTTGTCGTTGGGCACAATTATATATCACGTCATCGAAAGCATAGTTTACCGTAATTTGGTAACTATGTTTGCGAATAAAACGACGCAGTGTTCGGCCAGTATGTAATTCTCCTGGAATCAGTACAGCCCGAGGATCGGGAGACCACCATAAAGGTGGTTCATCAGGCGAATACCATGGAAAAATCCCCTCATAATACGCTACTTGTAAACGTTCTGCACTTAGATCTCCTCCAAATGCCAGTAAACCATTGGGTTCAGCTAGTGCATTGGTGGGGTGGGGAAATTCATATGAGTTATCCAATTGAGCTATTGACATAAGTTGAATCACTCTTGCTCAGGATAGCTCTGTGGCTGATAAAATTGTTGCCGTTGATAAAACTGATAGTAACGCCCTTGTTGCTCTAGTAGCGCATTATGCTTGCCTTGCTCGATAATACGCCCCCCATCCATCACACAAATTCGATCCATGTGTTGTAAGCCTGTGAGTCGATGAGTAACAATAATTAGTGTCTTATGCTGACAACTACGATGTAACAGCGACAGTATTTGTTGTTCTGTATCTGCATCAAGTCCTTCAGTCGGCTCATCCATAAGCATTAAAGGAGCATTATGTAATAATGCTCTGGCAATACCTAAACGGCGCTGTTCTCCACCAGAAAGTTGACGCCCACCTTCCCCCATCCAACAGTTTAGTTTTTTATCAGTCTCCAGCAAGTATTCTAAACCTACTTGTTGTAATACGGTTGTCAATTCATCGTCATTAGCATCTGGTTTTGCCAATAAAAGATTTTCACGCAAGGTATGACTAAATACATGTATCCGTTGGGGCACGATAGACATCATTGAACGCAGCGTTGTTTCATCATAATGGGAAATAGGGTGATGATTAAGCTGAATCTCACCACTATCGATATCCCACGCACGGGTCAATAACTGCAAGAGTGTAGATTTACCACACCCTGTTTTTCCTAATAAAGCAATATGTTCGCCTGATGTCAGGGATAGAGAAATATTTTTCAATACTGGCATCGGTTGATTTGGATAGGTGAAATCGACATTTTTTATATCAAGGCTAAGCTCATTATTCGCTTGAGGTCCATGCGAAGGAAAGGTAACTTCCGGTTTCTGATACATTAACTGGGAAACGCGAGTTGCAGATGCAATTACTTGCCCCATATGCTGGAATGCTACTGTGACTGGCCCAAGCGCTTCGAAAGCGGCAAGGGAACAGAATGTAAAGAGCGCAATAAATGCCCCCGCCTGACTATTTTCACCCCCACCCGCCGCAGCAAGCCAAAGTATCAAAGTTACTGTCATGCCCGTGGAAAAAATCATGAGAGCTTGTGAAAGACCGGTTAAATCAGCTTGCTTTTGCTGGCTTTTTAACCAATTGTTTTCAACTTCTGTCATGGATTGACGAAAGCGTTTGAGTGCACCGAATACACTCAATTCGGCTTGTCCCTGTAAGGTGCTGGTAAGTAATGTACGATACTGAGCGCGTTGTTGGGTAATGTTTCTGCCGTAGGGTTTTCCTGCGTGGTAAAACACGAAAGGCAATATCAGCAGTAGCCCTAACATGATACCGCCAATAGTATAGGCGAGGGTGATATCAAGGAATCCTAAGCCAAACGTCAGCACCATAATTACGATAAATGCGGCGAGGATAGGAGAAAGAACCCGCAGGTAGAGATGGTCCAGTGTTTCGACATCAGCAACAAGCCTATTTAATAACTCACCTTGACGAAAACGGGCAATCCCCCCGGGAGAAAGAGGCAGTATTTTTTGAAAAGCAAAAACACGTAAATGAGCCAATACACGGAATGTTGCATCGTGGCTAACAAGCCGTTCTCCATAACGGCCAGCAGTACGGAAAATAGCAGCTCCACGAACGCCAGCAGCAGGCAGCATATAGTTGAATGTATATAATCCCGCGAATCCGGCCAGTGCTGTACCGGCAAGGAACCAACCTGATAGTGTTAGCAGCCCAATACTGGCTAGCAGAGTTACAATTGCCAATATCATGCCTAAGCTAATGAGAAACCAATGGCGGCGATAGAGTGCGAGAAATGGGAGTAATACACGCATGATTAAAGCTCCACACTACGGTGAGACAACAAACGGGAGAATACGCCCTGAGACTGGCTTAAAGTTTGATAATCACCTTGCTCAATGAGTAATCCATTTTCCATTACCCAAATCAGGTCATATGATCGTGTTTCTTCCAGCAAGTGAGTCACCAGCAATGTGGTTTGCTGATGAGATGCCTGATTTAAAGCCATCATCACTCGTTGTTCGCTATGAGCGTCAAGGCTGGCTGCTGGCTCATCCAATAGCAATAATTGGCAAGGATTCAATAACGCTCGCGCCACTGCGATACGCTGGGCTTGCCCGACAGACAGGCGAGCAGCATTGTCACCTACCACCGTATTGACTCCATCCGGAAGCTCGTTGATAAACTCACTGACATAAGCACGTTTCATTACATCTGTGATTTGCTCTTGTGTTGCATCATACTGACCAAGACGAATATTATCGAGCAGTGTTTGTTCTGGCAGATGTGGGTTTTGCCCAACCCAACTTAAACATTCGCGCCATGTGGTAAAATCAAGTTCATGCAACTCAATTCCATTAATTCTCAAGGAACCACGGTAAGGCAGGAATCCCAGTAATACATTGATCAACGAACTTTTGCCTGCCCCGCTTTTTCCAACCAGAGCAATTCGTTGGTGTTTATCAATCGTAAAATTCAAGGGACCAGCAAGGCGATGACCTTCGTGGGACATAATTTCCAGCTTGCAGGCCTCAATGGTGACTGATTCTTTATCTGATAGTGTTTTCTCACCACTGTTTATGCTCTGTTCTCCATCACTGCTAAGCAAAGTGAACAGTGATTCTGCTGCTCCGACTGCCTGAGCTTTTGCATGATAAAACGTACCTAAATCGCGCAGAGGTTGAAAAAATTCAGGTGCGAGGATTAAAGCGAGAAATCCTGCAAATAACGTTACACCCATCCCATAACTGCCAAAATGCAATTCTCCCAAATAGGAAAAACCAAAATAAACAGCAACAACAGCAATGGAAACTGCGGCAAAAAACTCTAAAACAGCTGAAGATAAAAATGCCATGCGCAGTACTTCCATCGTTCTACGACGAAAGTTTTCTGTTGACTCAGTGATTTGTTTAACTTCAGCTTCGCCTCTGTGGAACAGACGCAACGTTTCCAAACCTCGTAAACGGTCGAGGAAATTACCGCTTAATCGACTGAGAGCAACAAAATTGCGCTGGTTGGCATCTGCGGCTCCTAATCCAACCAAAGCCATAAATAGAGGAATCAATGGTGCGGTTACAAATAAAATCAATCCTGCGGCCCAATTAATTGGGAATATGGTAATCAGGATTAAGATAGGAATCATCGTAGCAAGAGCAATTTGAGGCAGATAGCGAGAGTAAAAATCTTGCATGTCTTCTATCTGCTCTAAGATAATGGTTGCCCAGCTTCCTGCTGGTTTCCCCTTAACCCACACTGGCCCCAGTTGTTCAAGCTTATCCAGTACCATATTACGGATTTGTTGACGTACAACCTTGCCACAGATAAACCCGATACGCTCTCGAATGCCATTGACAATTGCCCGTAATGTAAAGGTGGCTGCCAACATGAGAAACTGGTTGATAAGGTTTTCGCGGGGAATATTGTCCATAATCAAGGCTTGAAGGATGGTAGCCAGTAGCCAGGCCTGAGAGATAATCAGCAATCCACTGATTAGGCCAAGTAGCATTGATAAACGAAGCCACCGACGGGCAGGAGCGGTTTGTTGCTTCAGCCATCGAACAAGTTCAGATTGTCTTGCTTTGTCCATAAGAAAAATGTCTGATTAAGCGGGTGATGATACGGAATATCAAAACAAGCTGTATGTTACCTGTTAAAAAGCGCTATTTCGATAGCGCTTTTGGAGAAAGATAGATTATTTGGTTGCCAATCCGTCAAGGAAACGCTCTGCATCCAGTGCAGCCATGCAACCTGTACCTGCTGAGGTGATAGCTTGGCGATACACATGATCCATAACATCTCCAGAGGCAAAGATACCTGGAATAGAGGTCTGGGTGGCATTACCATGCAATCCAGATTGGACTTTGATATATCCATTTTCCAGTTCCAATTGACTGTTAAAGATGCCAGTATTCGGGCTATGGCCGATGGCAATGAAAACCCCAGTGACATCCAGTTCTTCAATATTGTCACTTTTTGTATCACGAATGCGGATACCCGTAACCCCCATATCATCACCTAGAACTTCATCCAGAGTACGATCAGTATGCAGAATGATATTGCCATTCTTCACTTTCTCCATCATGCGATCAATCAGAATTTTCTCTGAACGGAAAGTATCACGGCGGTGAATCAAATGCACTTCAGAGGCAATGTTCGCTAAATACAGCGCTTCTTCAACAGCAGTATTACCTCCACCAACTACAGCAACTTTTTGTTTACGATAGAAAAAACCATCGCATGTTGCACAAGCAGATACACCACGACCTTTGAAAGCTTCTTCGGAAGGTAATCCGAGATAACGGGCTGAGGCACCTGTCGCGATGATTAAAGCATCACAGGTATATTCCTGTTCATCACCAAATAAACGGAATGGTCTATTTGAGAAATCAACTTTCTGAATATGGTCAGAAACAATTTCTGTTTGAAATTTTTCAGCGTGTTGGAACATGCGCTCCATCAAACCTGGGCCAGTCAACCCTTCAGGATCACCGGGCCAGTTTTCAACCTCAGTCGTGGTGGTCAATTGGCCGCCTTTTTCAATCCCTGTAATGAGGACGGGGCTTAGATTAGCGCGGGCTGCATACACAGCAGCGGTATAACCAGCAGGACCTGAGCCAAGAATGATAAGTTTACTATGTTTGGCTGTGCTCATGAATACCTCATTTCCATTATCGCATATTGCGGATTTAGGGATTGTAGGAGAAATAATAAGTTAAAAAAAGCGATTATCAGATAAAATATTCATGTTATTAACAATATTACCGATAAATAGTCATTATGATGCAATCTAATTGTAAGGAGATAGGTTTAACTTGCTGAATCACACATAATTTATACATATGAAATATGAAACGAATTGTTGATTAAGTTAAGATTGGTAGGTTATCCTGATTTTTGCTCATTTTCTTTGACAATCAGCTGTGCATTAGCGATAAAGTTTATGTAAAAAGCAATTATTTTCCTCGCTAATCAATTGATTCTGTAGAATAGACAATTTAGTGTGGATGATTTTCTCATTAAATATTAAAAATTGCTGTTTAGTTGTTTTCAAAAGACCTGGTGTTTTAGGAGGCAGCATTTTAGGGAACAGTGTGTTGGGATGAGTGTTTTGGAAGATATTGTTCTGGAAAATCGTGTTGTATGCCTAATAGATTTGTAAGTTGCAGTACGGCTGTAAAAGAACGAAGCCTCAGAACACAAAGCTATATTAGTGATTGGGGTGAGGAGTGCAGCCAATATAGCAGCAACTTGGAAAATAAAAGGGTTAATCAGTCGAATACCAGAGGGTTGTATTCTGGGACATTATGATAGATCTCAAACCTTGGTTATAAATTGAGCTTTAGTCTTTGAAGACATCTTTTCCAGCTCAACTGATTGAAAGAGATAGGGAAAATGTTATAGGTGTAGGAACATGAAAGAGAGAGCAATAAAATGATAGATAATAAAAAACGCCCAGGAAAAGATCTTGATCGTATAGATCGTAATATCCTTAATGAGTTGCAGAAAGACGGTCGTATTTCTAATGTGGAGTTATCCAAGCGGGTTGGTTTGTCACCAACACCTTGTTTGGAGCGTGTACGTCGCTTGGAACGTCAAGGTTTTATCTCTGGCTACACAGCTTTGCTGAATCCTCATTATTTGGATGCATCATTGCTGGTATTCGTTGAAATTACACTGAATCGCGGTGCAGCAGATGTATTTGAACAATTTAATACTGCTGTGCAGAAACTAGAAGAAATCCAAGAATGCCATTTAGTTTCTGGTGATTTTGACTACTTGCTGAAAACACGTGTGCCAGACATGTCTGCATATCGTAAATTGCTCGGTGAAACCCTGTTACGTCTTCCTGGCGTTAACGATACCCGTACCTATGTTGTAATGGAAGAAGTGAAACAGAGTAACCGTTTGGTAATTAAGACTCGTTAAGCTTTTGTCTAAAATGTACAGATGCAAAACAGGAAAAACTTAGGTACACTCCTGTTTATGTATACAGTTTCAACGCTGAGCTATCCTCAGCGTTGTTCCGTTTAATCAACAGGAAAACCTGGAGAGCCTTTCTTGAACCAGGAATATACAGAAGACAAACGTGTTAAATTAAAGAAAATAAGCAGCGGCCGTCGGCTTCTGGAAGCTGTTTTGTTGATTGTTGCTATTTGTGCAGTGTACTTGATGGTCGCACTTATTAGTTTCAACCCATCCGACCCCAGTTGGTCACAAACATCATGGCATGAGCCTGTTCAAAATTGGGGTGGTAGTGTTGGTGCTTGGTTATCTGACACACTGTTCTCGGCATTTGGTATTCTTGCCTATGCAGTCCCGCCGTTTATGTTTTTAGGGTGTTGGAATGCTTTCCGTCAGAAAGATAGGCAAGAGTATATTGATTTCTTCACACTTGCATTGCGCGTCATTGGCGTTTTAGCCCTGATACTGACTTCATGCGGCTTGGCTGCACTTAATGTTGATGATCTAAATAATTTTTCTGCAGGTGGAATTGTTGGCAATTTATTCAGTAATGCGATTCTGCCTTGGTTTAGCCCCCTTGGAACAACATTAGCTCTGCTTGGTGTCTGGGCCGTTGGTTTCATGTTGTTTACAGGGTGGTCATGGCTTACGATTGCAGAAAAAATTGGTGCAGTTATTCTGGACTCACTGAGTTTTGTGATCAACCGTAGTCGTAATGATGCTGAATATGATGAAAATAGTGCAGAAGATGCGTTAGTTTCCGAACACCCAACCAATGAACAGAAACAAGCGGAGCATGTAGATAAACATGATATGGATAAATCTGCGATTGCTACTGAAACGCTAGACGCAGATGAAAATGATGTATTATTGACAGCTCCAACAGTGGTCGAATTAGCTAATGCACAGCCAGATTTACAACCTACATTAGCTTCTCTGACTATGGAAGAGAGTGAAAAACCTCAAAAAAATATTTCAGAAGAATCTTACTCTACAGACTTAGTAGAAATAGTTGCACAAAAAAACGGATCATCCGAAACAGGCGAACATTCACTTGTCCACCAACATGCACTACAGTCAAATACATCGACAGTTGTAACCTCTCCGGAATTAGATTTACCTGAATTACAATATTGGGAAAGGGAAAATAAGGAAAAGGAGCGTAAGGAACATGAACCGGTTCGTTATTCTTTTGAATTACCTGATAATCACCAATTAGATACAAATCCAGAAGTGGGTCACGTTTCCCAAACTGTTTCGAAGCGATCTACAGACAACCTTACTGATACGAATACGCAGTTACAAGATAATGTAACAGATGTATTTGTTTTTCCTCCAAATGATAATGCCAATTTGAATAATACGGTAGCAGATGTTGCCAGTTCTGCCGTTGTGGCAAAAAATCCACAGGTTAAACAAGGTATTGGTCCTGAAATGCCTCGCCCTAATCCTGTTAGGATCCCAACACGCCGAGAATTGTATGGTATTAAAGTGCCTTCTCATCGTTTAGCAGAACACATGCAACGGGAGGAAAAGGAAAAACAAGATGAGTTGATTGCAGAAGCCAATGAACAGCAAATAGATGCTCAACAGCAAGATATGTTGCGCCAACAATTTCTTGAGCAGCAGCGTGAACGCTATGGTGCCAATTTTGAAAAAGAAAATAGAGAGCATCGCGAAGAAGACTCGTTGACACATAAACAACCATCAGTAGCAGAATTTACGAAAAATAACGTAGATGAACAGGTAGCAGGTGAACATGTAGATGAAGGGCTAGATGAACAGCATGCACAGGAAGAAGCGCTGAGAATAGCATTTGAACAGCAGCAACGTGAACGTTACCAAATGGGTCAGACTACCCCTTCAAAACAAGTTTCAGCTCAGGATGTAAAATCAGAGCCCAATTATTTTTCTCAGGTTAGTGATCTTAATACATTTCGACCTGCTGAATCTGCATGTGTGCCAATAGAATCAGCACTTCAACAAATTCAGGGAAAAAATAAACCTATTGATCTTGACTCTCACGAATTGAAAAATAAGCATATTTTTGAGCAGCAACCGCAGCAACCGCAGCAACCGCAGCAACCGCAGCAACCGCAGCAACCGCAGCAACCGCAGCAACCGCAGCAACCGCAGCAACCGCAGCAACCGCAGCAACCGCAGCAACCGCAGCAACCGCAGCAACCGCAGCAAGATAGCTTGTTCCATCCATTTTTGGTACGTAATGATCAGCTATTGCCAAAACCAACAACACCGATGCCTTCTCTGGATCTTCTTGCGGAACCTCCAGCGGAAGAAGAACCGGTTGATATGTTTGCGCTTGAGCAAATCTCTCGTTTAATTGAAGTGCGGTTGAATGATTATCGTGTCAAAGCGGATGTTGTTGGATTCTCTCCAGGGCCTGTAATTACACGATTTGAATTGGATTTGGCTCCGGGAGTCAAAGCCTCCCGTATTTCTAACTTATCGCGTGACCTTGCTCGCTCGCTTTCAGCGGTAGCTGTTCGTATCGTGGAAGTTGTCCCGGGGAAACCTTATGTTGGTCTGGAATTACCCAATAAAAAACGTCAAACAGTTTATCTGCGGGAAGTTCTGGATTGTGAGAAATTCCGTGATAATCCTTCACCGTTAACTATCGTTTTAGGAAAAGACATTGCGGGCCAGCCGGTTGTGGCTGACTTGGGTAAAATGCCTCACCTACTTGTAGCGGGAACTACTGGCTCAGGTAAATCGGTAGGGGTCAATGCAATGATCCTCAGCATTTTGTATAAAGCGAAACCTGAAGATGTTCGTTTTATTATGATTGATCCGAAAATGCTTGAATTGTCAGTGTATGAAGGCATTCCGCACTTATTGACTGAAGTTGTTACCGATATGAAAGATGCAGCCAATGCCTTGCGTTGGTGTGTAAATGAAATGGAGCGACGTTACAAGCTGATGTCAGCTTTAGGGGTGCGCAATCTTGCGGGCTATAACGACAAGATAAAGCAAGCGGAAAATATGGGGCGTCCGATTCCTGATCCGTTCTGGAAGCCGGGTGACAGTATGGATGCAACGCATCCTATGCTGAAAAAAGAGCCTTATATTGTGGTAATGGTTGATGAATTTGCCGACTTGATGATGACAGTCGGGAAAAAGGTGGAAGAGTTAATTGCACGTTTAGCCCAGAAAGCACGGGCAGCAGGGATTCACTTGGTACTGGCAACACAGCGCCCTTCTGTTGATATTATTACAGGGCTGATTAAGGCGAATATTCCGACGCGTATTGCGTTTACGGTATCCAGCAAAATAGATTCCCGTACCATTCTTGATCAAGGTGGTGCAGAATCATTGCTTGGCATGGGAGATATGCTTTATTTAGCACCAAACTCTTCCATTCCTGTGCGTGTTCATGGAGCATTTGTGCGAGATCAAGAAGTTCATGAAGTCGTGAATGATTGGAAAGCTCGCGGTCGCCCTCAATACATAGATAGTATTATCAAAGGGGGAGAAGACGGTGAAGGCAGCATGGGATTTGATAGTGATGAAGAACTGGATCCCCTGTTTGATCAAGCTGTTGAATTTGTGGTTGAAAAACGTCGTGTTTCTATTTCGGGTGTACAACGCCAATTCCGTATCGGATATAACCGAGCCGCTCGGATTGTCGAACAAATGGAAGCACAGCAGATAGTCAGTGCACCAGGGCATAATGGTAATCGTGAAGTTTTGGCACCTCCGCCGCATGAACATTAATTACCACTTGAAATGTAATACAGTATTGGCAATTAATGGCTGATAATTAAACGAATTAAAGGTATCTCGCACATGAAAAAACTGATGTTGATTGGTTGCTTGGTGATGGGGGTGGGCATAGGTTCTGCGTGGGCTGATGTGACGCAGGATCTACAAGGGCGTTTGGGGAAAGTGAATAGTTTTCATGCTAGTTTCACTCAAACAGTCACGAGTAATGATGGTTCAACGATCCAAAAAGGAGAAGGGGAACTTTGGCTCAAACGGCCTAATTTGTTTAACTGGCATATGATATCACCTGATGAGAGTGTTTTAGTGTCTGATGGTAAAACTCTGTGGTTTTATAATCCTTTTGTTGAACAGGTGACAGCAAATTGGTTAAAAGAAGCAACAGGGAATACGCCATTTATGCTAATTGCGCGTAATGATCCGGCTGACTGGAAGCAGTATAAGGTTGTGCAGAATGGCAATAGCTTTGAATTGACTCCTCATAATGCCAATGGCAATTTAAAACATTTTTCAATTACCGTGACTCCAGAGGGAACTATCCAAAAATTTACTGCTGTTGAACAGGATGGGCAAAAAAGTGCTTATCAATTGAAAGGGCAGCAAAATACAAACGCGGATGCGGCAAAATTTAAGTTTACCGTACCAGAAGGTGTCACGCTGGATGATCAACGCCAGTGAGGTTTAAGTGAACAATCTTTCTCTTGATTTTTCACAGAATGAATTTCAGCCACTGGCCGCAAGAATGCGGCCAGCCACATTAGATCATTATATCGGCCAACAACACTTATTGGCGGAAGGAAAACCTTTGCCACGGGCAATCCGAGCCGGCCACCTCCATTCCATGATTTTATGGGGGCCACCCGGAACAGGGAAAACAACGTTGGCTGAAATTATCGGTTATTACGCGCAAGCCGATATTGAACGCATTTCTGCAGTCACTTCGGGCATTAAAGAAATCCGTGAATCCATAGAAAAAGCACGACAAAACCGTAATGCAGGGCGCAGAACAGTCTTATTTGTCGATGAGGTTCATCGATTTAATAAAAGTCAGCAGGATGCGTTTTTACCACATATTGAAGATGGTACGATCACATTTATTGGTGCAACAACCGAAAACCCTTCTTTCGAATTAAATTCAGCCTTGTTGTCACGGGCTCGCATCTATTTATTGAAATCACTTTCGACGGCTGAAATTGAACAGGTGCTTATTCAGGCCATGAACGATAAAGAACGTGGTATTAGTGAGCAAAATATCGTATTACCGGACAATACTCGTCAAATGGTAGCAGAGCTTGTTGCAGGAGATGCTCGTCGCTCACTGAATTTATTAGAAATGATGTCGGATATGGCGGAAACCAATGCGCAAGGGCTGCGGGTTTTGACACCGGAATTGCTGAAAGAAGTAAGTGGGGAAAGGAGTGCGAGGTTTGATAATAAAGGTGATCGATATTACGATTTAATTTCTGCCTTGCATAAATCAATCCGTGGTTCAGCACCTGATGCAGCGCTTTACTGGTATGCCCGAATTATTACTGCTGGTGGTGATCCACTTTATGTTGCTCGCCGGTTACTGGCAATTGCCTCTGAAGATGTGGGCAATGCTGATCCACGCGGAATGCAGATAGCTATTGCTGCATGGGATTGTTTTACGCGTGTAGGGGCAGCAGAAGGAGAAAGGGCAATTGCACAGGCGATTGTCTATCTTGCATGTGCACCGAAAAGCAATGCGGTTTATACAGCATTTAAAGCAGCTATGGCGGATGCACAAAACAAGCCAGATTATGATGTTCCTGATCATTTACGTAATGCTCCGACTAAGTTGATGAAAGAAATTGGATTTGGCGAGGAGTACCGTTATGCCCATGATGAAGCGAACGCGTATGCTGCCGGAGAAGTTTATTTTCCACCGGAAATACAGCGAACACGTTATTATTATCCGACTGCCAGGGGGCTAGAGGGCAAGATTGGTGAGAAATTAAACTGGCTAATGGAACAGGATCAAAATAGCCCAATAAAACGCTACCGTTAATTTTCTTGATACGGTAAGGTTTGTAATCAGCAATTTCAAATTGCAGCTACAAAACTGTATTTTTGAAAATGAAGGGTATATACGGTAAAGGTATTAGTTTGGGTAATTTATCCAAGCTGAGCGCGCCACTTTTTCTCAAGAACGATTTTTTAATAACAATTTTCTCAATAACAACAAGCACAGGACTAGCATGCTCGATCCAAATATACTGCGTAATGAGCTAGACGCAGTCGCCGAAAAACTGGCTCGCAGGGGTTATACCCTTGATGTGGAGACGCTGCGCAAACAAGAAGAGCGCCGCAAAGTTTTACAAGTTGAAACTGAAACCCTGCAGGCAGAACGTAATTCCCGATCGAAGGCTATTGGTGCAGCGAAAGCCCGTGGTGAAGATATTGAACCACTGCGTCAGGAAGTTAATCAGTTGGGCGAAAAACTGGACTCAGCAAAAGCTGAGCTGGAAACCCTGCAGGCTGAGATCCGTAGCATCGTATTAAGTATGCCGAATATGCCAGATGACTCTTCTCCAGATGGAAAAGATGACAGTGATAATCTGGAAATTAGTCGTTGGGGTGAACCACGCCAATATGACTTCGAAGTCAAAGATCATGTATCACTGGGTGAACTGGCTGGCGGTCTTGATTTTGCTGCTGCGGTTAAATTGACTGGCTCACGTTTTGTGGTAATGAAAGGTCAGATTGCTCGTCTGCACCGTGCCATCTCGCAGTTTATGCTGGATCTGCATACAGAGCAGCATGGTTATTTGGAAACATATGTTCCTTATCTGGTTAACCATGATTCTTTATATGGTACAGGCCAGTTACCTAAGTTTGGTGAGGATCTGTTCCATACTAGGCCATTGGAAGAAGAATCTGGCAGTCATTATGCCTTGATTCCAACTGCTGAAGTACCAGTGACTAACTTAGTTCGTGATGAGATTCTGGATGAAAGCGTATTACCACTGAAAATGACGGCACATACACCTTGTTTCCGTTCCGAAGCGGGATCTTATGGCCGTGATACCCGTGGTCTGATCCGTATGCACCAATTTGATAAAGTTGAATTGGTTCAGATTGTTCATCCTGAGAAATCTATGGATGCACTGGAAGAACTGACAGGGCATGCAGAGAAGGTATTGCAATTACTGAATCTGCCTTATCGTAAAATGCTGTTGTGCACGGGTGACATGGGAGCGAGCGCAAGAAAAACTTACGATCTGGAAGTTTGGCTACCTGCGCAAAATACTTATCGCGAAATCTCCTCTTGCTCTAATATGTGGGATTTTCAGGCACGTCGCATGCAAGCGCGTTTCCGCGGTAAAGATGACAAGAAAACTCAATTGGTACATACATTGAATGGTTCTGGTCTTGCGGTAGGTCGTACTCTGGTTGCAGTAATGGAAAACTATCAATTGGCTGACGGCCGCATTGAAATTCCGGAAGTATTGCGTCCTTATATGAAGGGATTGGAATACATTGGTTAATTCCATCTATTCTTATTCTTAATAAAAAAGCGCCGAATAATGGCGCTTTTTTTATGAGTAAATATCATGAATTAATTTATCATGGTGTCTTCATCTCTTTTTGTTTCTTGTTTATAAAAAACACTGCGATAAGAGGTGTAAGATGTTGCCAGATTCAATGGTATTGTGAAAAAAAGCCCCAAGAATAGAGGAATTGCAGAAATAAAGATCAAAAGGTACATAAAGAGAAGGAATAGTAATACCCCTAAGAGGTTTTTCCATATAACTTTTAGACTGGTTGAAAGAGCTTTTTCTACGTTAAAACCGTTCAGTATAATCAATGCAGATGCAAACCAAGAGCTCGCGCTAGATAAAAACAAGGAAATTAGGAGAGTAAAGAAAGATAAAAATGATATTTCTGAATTATAACCAATGTGCATTGAATCATAATTACTATATAAAGAGAGATCATTTAAAATAGATTGATAGAGATCGTTACCATCTAGCAGAGCAGAAATAAGACTCCCTAATGTCTTTATTCCACAAATAATGATACCGACTGTCAGCAGAGCACCACATTTATTATGGATACCATAGAATAATTTTCCTAACTCAAATTTACCAGTTATTCTTTGTGTTTCACAAATGGCAATAATTCCAGCAAAAAATAAAGGTTCCAGTAAATTAGAAAGGATAAAGCCGAAATAGGGAATGAATTCAATACCTACAGTGATAACACCATAGATAATTCCCATCAATATCCACATACCAAATTTAGGTGATATAAAATCCCATGCATCGCCTATCCAGGCAATAGCTGCACTTGCTCCAATTGATTGGCCATTGGGAGTGAAGATACTGTTTTTATTGTCTGAATTATTGGGTGATTTTTCCAAACCTAGATGAATATCTTTGTTATTCATTATTTTTTCATCTCAATACATATGACATTGAATAGTAAAAAAGCGCTATCTCTAGCGCTCTTTAAATATAAATTTCTATTGAAAAATGTTTAGCTGATCAAGCGAGATTTAGTCTTTTGGGGCTCTGGCGCATAAAAAATACTGCGATAAGTTGTATAATAAGTTGCCATATACATAGGAAAAGTAATAAGCAGACCTAATAATAATGGAATTGCAGAAATAACCATCAGAATTCCCATCAACAAGAAGAAAAGAAAACCACCGAATAGGTTTTTCTTTACAGCACTCAAGCTCATTGATACTGCTTCACCAAATTTTAAATCATTAATGATAATCAGAGCAGGAGCAAACCAGCTAAATGCAAGAGCAACCATCATGAAAAGGTATAGAATAAGGATTGCCAAAAATAAAGTAGATAGGCTACCTAGTAACAGTGCAGGATCTGAATTTTGTCCTGATAAAATTAATTGGAATATACTTGCTCCGCCAACAATCATAGCAGCTATCATACCAAGCAGATATATACCAAAGAATAGCCCCCCAACAGCAACAAGTGAACCTAATTTATTCTTAAATCCATAGAAGATTAGCCCTATGTCAAAGTCACCTGTCGTCCGTTGTTTTTCAGCTACGGCGATAAAACCAGCAACAAATACAGATCCAAATAGCATCGTGACGATACCGAAGAAAGGAATGAATTGAACTCCGGTCAGGATAGCTAAGTAAATTAAGGTTAGCAGTATCCATTTCATTGGGTTTACTTTAAATATTTCCCATGCACTACCAATCCACTCTGTTGCTGCTCCAGCTCCTACGGCACGACCACCTGGAATAAATATATCTTTTTCTTTACTCAGGGAAACGTTGTTCTCTCCTGAGTTTAAATTAATCTCTTGATTATCCATCTTTTTTCCGGTTTATCTTATTGAATGGCAACTTCCGAATTGATTTTTCTCTATTTCCATCCTGTTAACACGAATTGTTAGAGAAAACGTCGGGATTATCATATAAAAATTATTAATCAACAAGTATTAATTTTGATTTTTATCAACAGAGAAAGGTGCATTTTTATAGGTAATAACGAATGATTTTAGGTTCTTTATTACTTATGCTGATATGACGTTTAGTTACTAATATTATTTTTACTGAAGGTAAATGATTTTATTTTGGTTATCAGGTATTGTATTTTTTTAAATAAAGTATTTAACACTACTGTTAGTAGATTATTTCGATTTTTTTCCTCTAAATATAGAGGGATAATTTCCTTCTAATGGATAGAATAACAAAATGCATTAGATATTAATTGCTTATAGTGAATTGATTTTACTTAAAAATGGGTGGTAACTAGCAATAATATTTAGGATATCTACATATACGCAATTAACTTGAAGATGCGGGTTTTAAAATCTGGAAATTATCAGTCAGACGGGTAATGAGTTCACTGGCTTTTTCTGGCAACGTGACATGAAA
>NZ_MUBJ01000079.1 GCF_002127535.1 Xenorhabdus vietnamensis | reverse complement strand
AATGAACAAAACCTATACGCATATCACCATTGGGGGTAAGCATCGGGTTGTCAGCTTAAAACCGTGTCAGGTGAACGGGGTCACGCATGTTTTCGAGGAACTGACTCAGTTTAAAAATTACTTTCTGCATGAGAGACGGATCGCTAAAAAGCTGTCACTGGGCGATGCCTGGCTGAAATGGAAAGGCAAGAACTATAAACCCAATGGTGTGGGCTTTTATCCTGAGCCTAAAAGATGCCCGGACAGCGTATATAACCTGTTTATGGGGCTGGCGGTTGAACCGATGGAGGGCGATTGCAGTGTCTACCTTAACCACATTAAGCAGGTGATTTGCGCGGGTGACGAACGAGCTTACCAGTATGTACTTTCATGGCTGGCGCACTTGTTCCAGAGGCCGGATGAAAAGCCATCTGTGGCTATTGCTATGAAATCCGTACCGGGCACGGGTAAAGGGACACTTGTCAGGCCGTTGCTTGAAATACTGGGGCAATATGGCGTGCAAGTGAACGGTGCTGAACAGATCACCAATAAGTTCAATTCAATGATGGCAAACAAATTGCTTGTTTTTGCAGATGAGGCCACCGTAGCAAAAGCCAGTGATGGGGAAAAGCTGCGCGGGATCATTAGTGAACCCACGTTTAACCTTGAGCGTAAAGGCATAGACGCTGAACCTATGGTGAACTTTTCGCGTCTGATTTTTGCCAGTAACAGCACTCAGGCATTGAAAGCCGGTATCAGAGAACGGCGTTATCTGGTACTTGAGCCAGACGGAACGAAGGCACAGGACAAAGCCTATTTCGATAATCTTTATCAATGGCTGAATGATAACGGGGCATCTAAGTTGCTTCACTATCTGCTGCATTACGATATCTCACACTTTGACCGCCACCGCGCACCGCAGACCGATGCACTTAAGGAAGAAATTCTGTTCGGTCTGACTGGCTTATATGCGTACCTATATGCCGAATTATCTAAAGATGAACCATTTCGGGGCATGGCAAGAATTCCCGTCAGTGAACTGATAGACAGCTATTTACTGTGGTGCAGGGAAAACAACGAGGAAGAAACAGAGCCTGCTGCTCGTCGGCGTGTCGGTAGCACAATGGTTAAGATGGGGCTTGATAGCTCAGGCAGGCGAGGCCGGGGAATAGGTATTGTTTATGAGTTACCCAGCGTCAACGAATTGAGAGTACGTTTTGCTCAAATGATAGATATGGGGGTAAATGATGTTTTATAAGCTAAAACAGAAAATAACTGTGATATCTGTACCAGTTAACAATAAACATATATTTATCAATGTATTGAGTTGGTACAGTTATTTAAATATCTGTGCCATATCTGTACCACAACTGTATCTATTAAAGAGAGGAAGCCAGCCAGAAAGAAACCTTTCATTCTCTGGCAGGAGGTACTCATTATGATGTCTACCCCTTTTTATGCCGTTAAAGCAGTATCCCCTACTACCGGGCAATGGCGCGTCTGGTTTGATGATGGTGATAGTGATCTGGTGGTTGCATGGGCGGTAGTTGAAATCCAGAACCACAAAGAAGATCCCTGTGAGCTGATATTGCCCTGTGTGGTCTGCAAAGGTTCGATTGAGCCGACAGATTTAGGCATAGATTTAAGGCAGGAGTTTTAATCTCAATGGTACAGATATGGACAGTTATT
>NZ_MUBJ01000078.1 GCF_002127535.1 Xenorhabdus vietnamensis | reverse complement strand
CGAATGGAAGAAGGTCAGACCTGAGCATGAAAGCAAAATAAGAGGATTGGTCGGACAGGCTGCTGACTTAGTTCTGGATCTTGTTCTGGCTGAAACAGGCAAGGGTAAAACAACACGAACCAAATAAGGCGGGTGAGATGAAACTCAACAGCCAGTATTTCACCCTCGGAGCTTTGGTGATTGTCTCTGGCCTGCTCTGGTTCTATTACCGTGAGTATCAGGACAAGGCCGAAGAATACCATAACTTAAAGTTACAGTATGACAGACAGGTCGCCATTACCGACAACGCCTACCACTCTATCAGGTTATTTAATGACATCTCACGAATTAATAGCGAAAACCGACAGCAGTCAGCCGTGGATTCTGAGAAAACGCAGGCCGCCATCAAAACGGTGGTTGTCAATCATGAGTGTGCCAATCGTACTGTGCCTGATGGGGTTGTTATCCGGTTGCAGCAACACACGAACCGAATACGTTCAGGTGCCACCGATACCCATTCCGGCACATCTGCTCGCTGACTGTCTGTCTCCGGTGATACCGGACACAATGACATGGGGTGACAGCCTTATTTTGAATGAGCAGTTACTGACAGTTATTGAGCAATGCAATTTGGATAAACGGGCGATACGGGAAATAGAAGCGGAAAAAAATAATGGCTGAAACAGATGAACTCAAACCGTGTCCAGTATGTTTGAGCGACAAATTAACCATGATACAAACATCCCGCTCAGATTTCAGAAACTACATTGCATGTGACAAATGTAAGCACCAAACGGGCATATGTAGAAACGAGCAGTCAGCAATTAAGGTGTGGAATGGATCGAGGAACCAGAGAGCAAGGAACGCATTGCCACCTCAGAGCAAATGATTCTGGGGTTGCAGGAATATGTTAGAACGCAGTGTAAATGAGGAGTGGAACAATGAAAGAACCAATACTGGCATCAATAAAATTTGATACCAGCGAGTTAGACAAGAAAATAGATGAATTGAAATCCCTATTTCTTGAAGGCATCCCTGAAGAGCTTACTGACGTAATCACCAGCCTGCTTGGTAATATCATCTTTGTGAATAGTTCTACCACACGAAGAACACTTGGTGCCGTTGAGATCATCTATCTTCTTGATTTTGACCTTGGAACTTACAACGAGATCCTTACGACAGTTAGGACACTTAAAACTAAGTTTACTCATCAATAACATTCCTCATCTGACTGTGGAATAACCAACTTATCAGTTTTCCTTAATTACGGTAAGTGAGGAAACCACCTTGCCTGATGTGGTTAAAAGCAGGCCTTTATTCCCATACCCATTCCCCGAGTGGTTAAAGGAATACCGATAACCCATGCTGCCACCTCGTTCCCATCGCGTACCCAACGCACACGGGCTGGTGGCATTTTTTATATCTGAATTCCGCGCAGTCGGAGAGCTTAATTTCAAGCCCTCCGCTATATCAGACAATCGCACTTATTTGCGTCGGGTTATCGCCGTCTGTCGGTATTAGCTGAGACATGAACCTTAGCATCGAGCGTACCAACAGAATCAAAAATAACCCATGCCACCGTGTAGGACGGGTCATTATCAGCAACATCCGCTGTAGGCAGGCGAAGTGATGTGACAGCCGGAGAGACGGCTTACATTGCCATCATGATTCAGAGAGTCGTGATCGCTATG
>NZ_MUBJ01000077.1 GCF_002127535.1 Xenorhabdus vietnamensis | reverse complement strand
TCGGCGTTTGGTAGATTTTAATTTCATCGTCATACCTCATGGTTAGGTTCATCAGATTAACAGGCGTTTGAGGTGTCCGAATTTAATATACCCCTACATTACACCGTGGGATACGTGCCGCAAAACGGCAGGCCGAACCCCAGACCCGCAATAAATTTAACGGGCAGATGGCTTAAACAGGCAGGGTTTGAGATTGGTGGCACCCTCACCGTCAAGATTATGGACGGCTGTCTGGTACTTATTCCTGACAGCGACGACACCCGCACCATCAAGCAACAGTACCAGCGCCAGCAAGACCAGCTCAGCGAAATTAAGCTGCGGATGCGGGAACTGATTGGTGACTATAAAAGCAACTAAGGGCAGGGAATGAGCGGCTCTTAAAAAGAAGAAAGCCGGAAAATCGAAAAGAATTTCCGGCCTGAATGTTAATCTAAAAGATCATCACATTGAATATAATTAATACCATCTTGCCAATGGAGAGTTCTCACCCAAATTCTTTTCGATCAATTCCTTGGTAATAATTTTTTTATCAACCAAGGGAGTGACGATTTCATTTAAAATCTCAAAATCTTCTTGGCATCCGGTATTGTCAAAAAGCAACAAGAATGCCTTATCAATAAGCTGATTTTCATCACATTCTTTAGCTTCTACAATTAAATCTACAATTTTAGATTTGATTGCTTTATTTTCTAAATACTCCTCATGCTCAGAAGAATATTCTTTAGTATAAAAATCATCTAGCTCTTGAGATATAGAATCAAGACGTAAGTAAAGATCATTACTCATTTTATAACCTTGTATGTTCCAGAAGGAATACCATTCGTAAGAAGAACCTCTTGATCCTTACGGGCGTAACGGAATGCTTTTCCTGTTACCCCCTGCCCTCTACTAATATCAACGATTTGCTCATCTGGTATCTTGGATAAATCAACCTTGACCTTACCATTTTTATTATAGAAATCAGCAGTGCTTTCTTTCTTAGTTGTAGAAATTAATTGCGTATTGAGTTTTCCATTCTCAACATGTTCTTGAACTGAATAGCTCGCTGTCGGATCTTTTGGTGGGATATCTTCTCCCGCCTCAGCGCATTTTGCCTGCTTTCTGGTTAATGCCCGGAAAACAAATCCTGTGTACTTTTTGCTTAACCCTAGAGGATCTATCCAAGTCAGTGGATTAGGAACATATGCATAGAGATTTTCTCCACCATGTAGCCCAATGGGATCCGGCGTCAGATACTGCCCCGCCACCGGCGAATAATACCGGAACCGGTTGTAGACTAACCCACTCTCCTCATCCAGCCACTGACCGGCGAACTTGATCCCCGGATTTAATTCCGGATTTTCCCCCAACACCCCCAGACGCAGCCCGTACAGGCTCTGCGGCGGCTGGCGCCAGACCCGGTGTCCGGCGGTATCAAACAACGCCAGCGGTTCGCCCGTCGGGGCACACACCGCGTACTGCGTCTGAACCTCTCCGGCCACCAGTTCATGGCGGTTTGCCGGGTTCAGGCTAAAAAACTGCACCTGCTGCGCCAGCAACTGCCAGCCATCGAACACCAGATGGCGGATACTGTACAGTCGGTTATGCCGGTACTCCCGGATTTCCGCCGGGACATCGCCATCCCACAGATACGTGGTGCGCAGGCCTGCCCGCTCACACACTTTCTCGGTACGCCGCCCGAAGGCATCGTAGCGATAGTCCCACTGCTGGCCGCCCGGCGTCTGTACCCCGGTAAGCTGGTTCTGGCTGTTCCACCTAAACTTG
>NZ_MUBJ01000076.1 GCF_002127535.1 Xenorhabdus vietnamensis | reverse complement strand
GCCAGATTTTGCAATGGTCACGGTATCAGTGACTAATTGCAGTTGCCCGGCAATCAGCTGATCGGGGACAAAAACCGACTGACGAACACCCGGCTGAAAGGGATTACTGGAAAACTGATCCATTATTTCGCTCCTTTATTGACGTCATATAAACGGGTCATTTGCTGTGCCAGTGCGGAAGCAGAGCCTTTGGCGGGTTGCTGAGCGTCGGGACCTAACCGAACCTGCTCAGCCTGCATCCGGCTATCCAGTGATGCACGGTATGGTTGCGACTGCACCGTCCCCATCGCTTTCAATGTACTGACGGCTTCACTGGCTGACATGCTGGTATTGAGAGCCAAATGTGCCGCCATATCCGGGCGACTGGCCGCGTATTTACTGCCGAAGATGGTGGCACAACGTTTACGCTCGGCACGACGGCCTTTTTTGACATCCTCGTCTTCTTCCGCGTTTTCATCATCCTCGTCGTCTTCGGCATCAGGGTCGTCATCCTCATCATCTTCTTCTGACTTGGCCTCTTTCGCTTTTTTCGCTTTTTTGCCTTCCTTTTTTTCGTCTTGCTCTTCATCGTCTTCGGCATCTTTTTCGTGCTCGTCCTCTTCAGCATAACGGGATTTTGCTTTCTTGCTTTTTTCTTTCTCATCCTGCTCGTCTTCGGACATACGGGCTTTGCCCCCAAATCCCATCAGATGTGCAAATTTGGTATAACTCATAGACCTGCCTCTTTCATTAGTGTTTGAAATGCTACATCAGGGGTTGCCACTATATCCGCTAACCCCAACTGAACACCGTCCGCAGCCAAAAAACACGCGGCTTGAGTGTCACGAATAATTTTCTCGGAAATACCCCGATTACGAGCAACCGTACTGACAAACAGTTTTCCCATTACATCGACATCATCCTGAATAGCCTGACGCGCCTCGTCACTGAGTTTGATGTGGGGATTGCTCTCTGCTTTACGGTCACCATACGTAATGATTGTCACTGTTAGACCATCCTCTTTAATGCGCTGAGACCAGTCACAATGGATAACAACCACGCCCACTGAACCGACACCACCGGTACGGGGCACAGTAATTTTGTCAGCAGCACTGGCAATCGCGTAAGCAGCTGAATAGGCGTTTTCAGATAAAATGGCATGAATGGGTTTTTGGCCCCGTGACTGGTAAATAAGGTCCACCAAATCAAAACAACCGGCTACTTCACCGCCGGGGGAATCAATATCGAGGCAGATGCCTGATACATCAGGGTCATGTAATGCAGTTAAAAATGCCTGCCTGATTCCGTCATAACCCGTCATTCCACTATATGGGCGCAATGAACCCAGTTTCTGCACTAAAGTGCCCTGCACGGGGATCACCGCTATTCCCTCCAGCACGTCGTAACCGGTATCACGTTTGCGACGGGAAAATGAGTCATCGTCATCATCCCAGTCCCTCCCAGCCTGAATTTTAGTGATACCAAATCGTTCCATCACCGCACTCATCACCACTTCGGCTTTTCGCGGGTGTATTGCCAGCGGCACGTTAAACAGCCGCTGGGCTAAGTGGGATAAGTTCATCATTCCCCTGATCCTCTGTTGGTTTGTTGTTGCGGTGCCGGTTCAGCCCATTCAGGCAGCGGAATACCGCGCTCCTTAAAGGCTTCAATCTCCCGCGCACGCTGATCGAGCATTTCCTCCCAATCCTCACCGGCATTTTCTGCCGCCTCCATTTCCAGCGTGGACAATCCGGCATCCATTCCCAAAATCGCCCCCTTCTTCTCCGCCACCGGGTCCACCCAGCCGCGACCGGGT
>NZ_MUBJ01000074.1 GCF_002127535.1 Xenorhabdus vietnamensis | reverse complement strand
CCTGTTTCAGCCAGAACAAGATCCAGAACTAAGTCAGCAGCCTGTCCGACCAATCCTCTTATTTTGCTTTCATGCTCAGGTCTGACCTTCTTCCATTCGTTGAGTCCAGTACCAAATACACTGGCGATCTGTTTATCTCTCTTTAAGTCAGCACAGGCCTGATTCAGTTCTTCCATCACGCTAGGCTTGCGGGGATTAACAGCGATGCCCTTTGTCCAGTATGAATAAAGCGCATCGTCGCACTCATTTTGATAACGGATAACTGTATCTCTGATTTCGGACTTAACCCTGTTTGGGTTGATGGTGGCTAACCAGCCAACAAGTTTACGCAGAGCAAGGCAGACTACATCCCTGTGCTGTTTATCTCCGGGAAGCTGCATTGTGATATTCACAACGCAGGTGTTAAACCTTTGTTTTATCTTGGTGTATTGTGAGGACCAGTCCATTCCCATACCTTCGACAATAGGTCTCATTGGCACATAGGGTTCATTGTTGTATTCCACGACATAAAGTTCATCGTTATAAAAAGGGACTGTGATTGTGTGCATTTTGCGTATTCCTATAGAAATAAGAGCCTGCTGACGTAGAAATATCACCCACGAGAGGTCGCCACCTGGCGATACTTCTCAGGCTCTATTTCTATAAGCTCGTGATTGGATTTAGCGCACGTCAGTACGCAGATAAAAAGAAGCCCCGCAAAATGCGAGGCTTGAGAATTCAGAGTAAATTAAAGGCTTTCTCAAACATTGCCTCTGGATAGGGCTGTAGATTGCCGTTCTCCATCTTGATAATCCCCTCTGCCAGAGCAAACAGGACTTTTTTATCCTGAGTTGATATCTTCTCATCAGCAGAAACACCGACCTTTTCAGCCGCAAACTGGATGTAGCTTTCCGTATCGTTCTCAACAGGTGGCGCATAACGATTGATGATTTTTCTAATCGAGTGCAGTTGGTGTTTGATCTGGTAGTTGGACAACAACTTCATGAGTGCCCGAATGCCATACTCTGGTGACTCGAACCGACAGAACCGAGGGTTTTTTACCCCCGTTTCAATTCCGATTTGACCCTGCCATTTATTCTTTGGATTGTGATCGATGTTGCCCGGATTGTGATTCCTAATGCCTCTGGTCATCAGACTCTCCCCCGTTGTTGCTCATGCTCTGTCAGTTGCCTGATATATTGATAACGTCTATCAAAACTGAAATAGTCTCTTAACCATTTCTGTTGATAAGTCAGTTTTAGAAGAAATAGGTCGGTATACCAAAGATTACGCAGTTTACGTAATACAAAGCGACGACGATTTTGATGCAGCAACATAGCCAGATAGGGAGAATTCACACCGAGAACTTTTCCGGTCATTATTTATCTCCCAACCGTTTATTGATGGCACGGAGAGCAAACTCTCGTATTTTTTCTACTCCAATAAAGCCAACAGCACCACCAAGTGCGGGTGAAACACTGCTTGGAATGCCAAATAATTCCAGTCCACTGGAGAACCCCCACGACAGCGCCCCGCACAGTAGCGGTTCGACCCAGCGGTTCTTGCGTTCCACGCCGTCATAAATCAGGCGCCCATAACAAATGGCGATTGCCAAAACCGAGCCGGATATCTGCGGCCACGAGTTCTTCAGGCCGTTTAATAGTTCAGCCCATAAATCAGGGTTCTCTTTCATCTTCATATTCCACCCCATCTGAACAATGGGCGTCCGTGGGGTGAAATAGGTTCGCCCCTGTGAGTTGAGTTAATAGAAAAGGTTTAGCCGTTACTCAGGCTTCATCACAAATAGTGATTCAATTGAGGTCGTTTTTGTTCCAGAAATACCGCTAGTAATTTCACGCGACCAGATGCAATCAAAATC
>NZ_MUBJ01000073.1 GCF_002127535.1 Xenorhabdus vietnamensis | reverse complement strand
AGTGTGCCGCAGGCATACAAACTGGCAGCATAGGGAGCGCAGCCAGTATGTAGCATAAGCTCAGGAGGAGATGGTGGCAGGCCCACCGAAGTCCGCTGTCGGAAGCCGGCTTCAAACCCCCTCAAGCGGCTGCCGTAAAGAGCGGTGGTCGTGAGCGTTGAGGTCAAAGCGCGAACAATAGTTCGGCAGGTAGGGTACAAAGAGACGAGTAAAACCGAACCCATGTGGACGCGTCGTAAGGAAGAGATTTGACATCAAAACCGGGGGCGTTTCTATCTTCCGGGATAAATCTGTGAGTGAATTCCGAATGCTGCGCAGGTGGTGTCCGGCGTAGAGTGGGCGTGACTTTGTATCGGGCTCTTTCTGGGAACTGCGGGAACCCGTCATCACGATATCAAGGGAGAAATGCAAGTCACTAAATTGACAAGTATGAGAGTACCGATGGGTGATACGGGGGCGGAGTGACTCGTAGTAGTGAGGAAATATTTGTAATGAATGTGGAGCGAAGGGGTCACGTCAGGCAGCCTTACCCGGTATCCAACTGTCAGGCAGGAGGAGATACGGAGGTTAAGGCAAAACCGTTTGTCATTGAGAAAAGGGATGTGTATCGTGCCTGGTTATTGGTTAAAACCAATCAAGGTGCGGCAGGCGTGGATGGTCAAACCATCGCGGATTTTGAATCCAATCTGAAAGATAATCTGTACAAACTCTGGAACCGCTTATCATCGGGCAGTTATTATCCACCCCCGGTGAAAGGTGTCGCTATTCCGAAGAAGTCGGGAGGTGAACGTCTGCTGGGTATTCCCACGGTTGCGGATCGCGTGGCGCAAATGGTGGTCAGGCTTCATTTCGAACCGCTTGTTGAGCCTCATTTTCTGCCGGATTCTTATGGCTACCGACCGAATAAATCGGCAATTGATGCCATCAGAGTAACAAGGCAGCGATGCTGGCAGCAAGATTGGGTATTGGAGTTCGATATCAAGGGCTTGTTTGACAATATTCCTCATGATTTACTCATGAAATCCGCGAGGAAACACACAAACAGCCCGTGGATCTGTCTGTACATCGAACGCTGGCTAACTGCACCGATGAAATGCAATGGTGAGGTGTTATTCCGGGAGAAAGGCACCCACAGGGAGGAGTTATCAGCCCGGTGCTGGCAAATCTGTTCCTGCATTATGTGTTCGACAAGTGGATGCAAAAGCATCATCCCCGGCTGAAGTGGTGTCGTTATGCCGATGATGGTCTGGTTCACTGTCAGAATGAAGCTCAGGCCAGAGAAATACGGAAAATACTGGAGCGACGTTTCAGTGAGTGTGGACTGGAACTGCACCCGGACAAAACCCGGATTGCCTACTGCAAGGATGGGGACCGAAAGGGCAGGTATGAACACATCAGTTTCGATTTCCTTGGATACACATTCAGGCCAAGATTGGTGAAGAACCGCAAAAGGAACAGCCTGTTTGTGAGTTTTACGCCAGCAGTCAGCAAAACGGCGCAAAAGGCCATGAGATTCAAAATTCGCAAGTTGAAGATCCGAATGCGGACAGAACTGAATTTAACACAGATGGCAAACTGGCTAAATCCCATGATAAGTGGATGGTTGAGCTATTATGGTCAATTTTGTCGTTCAGAGCTGTATAAGGTATTCAGGCAACTCAACAAAGCATTAGTGCGCTGGGCCAGACGAAAGTACAAGGCACTGAGCAGGCATAAAACCCAGGCTTCAAAACTGCTTCAAAGGATTGCAAAGCAGCATCAGGGGTTGTTTGCCCATTGGCGGGCAGGAATGACAGGCACGTTTGCTTGATGGGAGCGGTATGAGTCGAGAGGCTCACGTACCGTTCTGCGAGAGGCTGCGGGGGCAGTTCCCGCGGTCTACTCAACCAGTGA
>NZ_MUBJ01000072.1 GCF_002127535.1 Xenorhabdus vietnamensis | reverse complement strand
ATGCTAAAACGGGTATCACTCAGCCGGATTACAGTCATCGCTAACAGGGGGCAGTATGAAGCCTGATTTATACGCCTTTAGCCACTTACGCCCTGATGCAAACCGTGCCCGTGGTTATGCCGGGCGTTATGCTTCTTGGCACTCACCGGATATTCAGACAGAGCCGCAGAAAGATACCACCACTGACACACACAGTAACGCCCACTGGATAGCACGCAGTCAGGAGGCAAAGAACAATCCTGTCTATGCGTTGCGTCTTATCGACAATCACACGCCGTATCAGTCTGCAATCGCAATGCTCAACGAAATTTATCGCCACCTCAGCCGATACACCACACGCAAGATGGAAGCGGTCTGTTCAGGCTGGGAACTGTCAGACGGGGAAGATAAGAATCTGGAGGCATTCAACTACAGTCTGAGGACCAATGATGCGAACGGGTATCAGGCATCATTACGGGCAGCGAGTGAGAAGCTGGAACGGTACATTGAGCCGATGAACTGGAAAGACATCGAAAGACTGGGCAACCATCATGCTTAAAACTTTTTGGGTCCTTACCGCGACTTTTATATAACGGGGGCATTGCGCGCCGCGATATTTCACTAGCTGTGAACTTTTGAATTTGTGTCCCATGCCCCATGTCTCAATAAAATGTATTTGTAAATTATTTCATATGGTTACGTTAAATTTCCTTGGGTTTTGTGTCCCACTTTTTATGGGACATGTCCCATCTCAATGTCCCATATGTCCCAATGTCCCATTTCTAGCGAAGGATGTCCCATGTCTACAATGAGTATCAGCAAATACGCGAAGCATGTCGGTGTGAACAGGAAGACCATTACACGCTGGATCGGTGAAAATAAATACATTGTCATCGACGGCAACAAGGTCAATGTTGAAGCCAGTGACCAGAATTTAAAGCAGTACCGCGATAGCCAGGATCTTCGAACACAGAACGCCAAAAAGAACCCCGGCACATTAGACACAAGGTCATTAGAAACACGCGCTAAGGCGGTCTATGACAAGCTATTGAGTGGCGAGGTGGATGTACGCCCGATAGAAGAATCCCGCGCCATCAAAGAACACTATCTGGCGGAACTGGTGAAACTGGAGTACAGCATCAAATCCGGTGAGGTTCTACCGTGGCAGGATATGGTGAACAAAGTCAGTGAAGAATACGCCCGGATGCGCACCCGGCTGATTGCCATCGCCCCTGAACATGGTCCTCGCCTGAGATCCTTGGCAAGCACATCAACGGATGCAGAATTCGTGGCAGCATTGCAGGAGGTTATCTATGAGGCGATGTACGAACTGAGCCTTGATGATGAGGCCGCTACGGCGTGATAAGGGCAGAATATGCCTGCAGTAAGAAACAGTCCATACACACCACACAGCCAACGGGAGGGCTTGAAATTAAGCTGTCCCATAATCCTCTGTGCGGTTTAGCCTTGATGATATAACCCGTTGATTTTAGCTAATTCTGTCAGAAAACCAGAATTCCGGTTCTGAGTATTAATTAAGTTAAATCAATGAGTTATAAAAAACCTAAACGTAACCAATTGATATTACTTAATTCCTGCACTGTGCCAGAGATTAAGGAAACCAAGGAGTTAACCAACTGTTGAGGAAATCCCTATAGTTGCCGCAAGGTATGATATCCCATCTTGGGTATTGGGGAAATCACAACACCTTTTAGCAGAGCAAAGCCCTAACTCGGGCTTAGGTGATAACTCATTGATATGTAATCAGACGCCAGATTTGGCGTTTGGGCACAATGCAACTGACCCAATTATTTTAGGTTGCCTGCCTTGTTGCATGTAACAAGAACTACACCTCTTTAAGAGTTCCAGTTTGAGTACCGAAAATATCGGTATGCAAAATCCAATGTCCGATAATCGGACTTTGGGCGTAACTGATAGTTACTCACAAACGACTTTGTGCATAAA
>NZ_MUBJ01000071.1 GCF_002127535.1 Xenorhabdus vietnamensis | reverse complement strand
GTTGCAGCGCCGGAAGCAAACCCTTGAGGGCTTACTGGCGGAGAACGAGCGGGACTATCTGACGGCCCTGCACCAGAATGCCCAGCGCCTGCTGAAACCGCTGAATGTGGTCAATCCTTACGCCAGCCAGCTGACCTTCCTGTCCGACAAAACCCGCACCCGCCGTGACCACATGAAATACCTGACGCTGATTCAGAGCATTGCCCTGCTGCACCAGTACCAGCGGGACATCAAGACCGCTGAGCATCGTGGCCGCAAGCTGGAATACCTCGAAGTGACCAAGGATGATATCCGTCTGGCGAACCAGCTCGCGCATGACATCTTAGGCCGGACGCTGGACGAGATGCCGCCGCAGACCCGCAAGTTGTTGCTGTTAATACAGGGTTGGGTCAGGGACAGCGGCCAGCCGCGCCACGAGATGATTTTTACCCGCAAGCAGTTACGCGATGCCGTGCTGTGGGGCGATACCCAGCTCAAACTCCATCTCTCACGGTTGGTTGAAATGGAATACCTGCTGCTGCACCGGCGCGGGCTGACGTTCACCTATGAACTGCTGTTTGACGGCGACGGCAGCGATGCCGCGCACCTGAACGGCTTGATAGTGCCCTGAAAGGGGGTATGACGTGTTCCGGTCGGGGGAAAGAGATAAGCAGTCGCCCCTGGGTCGGCGTGCCGTCGGCAGGTGGTCGGGAACGTAAAATCCCCGCTAAGGCAGAGATAACAAGGCATCACAGAAAAGCGGTCGGATTAGCGCAAAAAACACTGTTCCGGGGGGGGATGAACGAAACGTATCGTAACCGCCCCTTATCACACAGACAGGAGGCTTATCATGGCATCACTGACACTCAGGCAACACATACAGCACTTCCTTGACCACCTCGACGCCCTGCGCTACACACGGGAAACCCGGGCACACTACCGGGGAAACCTGCGGGAATTTATCGCGTGGTGTGACGAACGGGGGATCACGATGGCGCAGCAGGTGAGCTTCCCGCAGCTGGAAAGCTGGCAGCAGAGCCTGACCGCCCAGAAAAACCGGTATGGCCGGCCGATAACGGCCAGCACGATCATCAAAAAACTGACCAGCGTGCGCCACCTGTTCCGCTGGCTGGTGAAGCGGCAGCACCTGCGGTATAACCCGGCGCGGGAGCTGGAGTTGCCCCGCGCCGAGCGACGGTTGCCGTGGGGCATGCTGAACGAGCAGGAAACCCGGCAGGTGCTGGCGATGACCGGGAGCAACAACCCGCTCAGTGTTCGTGACAGGGCGATACTGGAAACGCTGTGGAGCAGTGGCATCCGGCGTTCAGAACTCGCCCGGTTGCAGCTCAGTGAGCTGGATTTAGCGGGCAGCATGTTGTTTGTCCGGCAGGGCAAAGGCCGTCAGGATCGGGTGGTTCCGCTGGGTGAGTCAGCCCGGCATTGGTTGCAGTGCTACCTTAACGATGTCCGCCCGCGTCTGGTGTGGGGGCAAGACCCGGGTTACCTGTTTGTGTCACAACATGGCCGGGGGCTGAATGACAACAACCTGACCCAGATAGTGCGCAATGCGCTCCACCGTGCCAACATCGACAAACCCGGGGGGTGTCACCTGTTCCGGCATGGCATGGCCACACAAATGCTGGAGAACGGCGCAGATACCCGGCATATCCAGGCGATATTGGGCCATGCCAGCCTGGAATCGACCCAGCGATATACCCGGGTGGCTATCGGTCACCTGAAGAAAGTGCATCAGCAGACCCATCCGGCAGAGCGAACAGACCCTCTACCGCCGGATGCGGATACCGAGCCGCCCGAGAGCCGCTCAGGGCACGGCGTTGCTGACGGCACGGCCTCTGACCCTCACGCCCGACGTGGCGGAAAACCCGGGCGTCCCCGTTAGGTTGGGCAGGGTGCGGTGCGGGGGCAGACCGTGACCGGACTGCCCGTCGGCCCCGGTGTCTGCGGGGGTACGTGGGCAATGGTCGGCCTGTCCCGTGGTGTCCCCGTTAAGTCTGTTGTGGCCGCCCAAAGCCTATTCAACATAATGTCGTAATA
>NZ_MUBJ01000070.1 GCF_002127535.1 Xenorhabdus vietnamensis | reverse complement strand
GTGCCGGATTGGGTGGTTGAGGCGTGGGGTACGGATTTTTGTATTATTTTCCGAATTGCCTCAGCCAATTGGGTATCATCAGATTGACTCGGTTTAATGCCCGCGGCAGCCAGTGCATTGATTAATTCTCGCTGAACACTGTTAAACCACTCCGCTGGCAATATGGTTGGCGCTACACCTGCTGCCACATTACCGTTGGTAAATTCGCCGTTTCCGTCCGCGGTATTTGTAATATCACCAATTTTTTGCATAACGAATCCTCACTCAATGAAGGTGATTAATATTTAAATTTAATTACTGGTCGTAACCGAATTGCAGAATGGTGTGAGACGGGCTAATTTTCTGAAACTGACATTCGAGTTTTTTATTTCCCCACGAACGTAATGGATCGCCGCAATAACTGCCCCCCGCCACGGCATAATTGATCGTTGTCGTAGGTGCATTAATACGCCAGACAAACGGCCAGTCGTCACCGTTAATCGCCGCGCCACAGGCAGACATGCCTGCCCGTGCCTGCCGAAACTCGGTGATGGTGATGTTAAACCCCAGTTCAGCAGCCAAATCAATAAAATATTGGTTCGACTGACCGCCTGTTTTTAGCAATTTAGACACAACCGATTTTTGCCGTAATGAAATGCTGTCAATTTCCCCAATCGCGCAATCATCAGGCAACCCCAGTGTTTGCTCCCATTCAGGCAACATGATCGTCGCTGTTGCAGGAAAACCGCCATCCAGCAATGCATGCGCATCCTGATCACTGCGATGGTAACTCCGTGCAATAGCCCGAATCACCGCGCTCATGACTGAATTGGGCTGACGCGTCCACGCCATTCCTGTTGGTAATAATCCGTTCAACCCGGCGGTATAATCATTCACACTATACTGTTTCATGTGTATTTAACCTCCCCCCGCACAGGTAATTGCCCGACCGACAATGCAATGTTTTCTGCCGGAGACGCAATCACAAAACCTGCCGTTCCCGGCACATCAGCAATGGCATATTGCAGATCGGATATAAAAATTTTTCCGGTTCCGTCGGGATTACCTTTTTCAAACAACACATTATCAATCGCTGACACAATTTTATGGGTTATTTTTGTACCAGCATGTGCAATGCCACTGATATTAAAATCAATGATGCGTTTTATCGGTGATAGCACCCAAATCAGTGCCGTCGTAGGGCGAACCCGATAAATATAATCAGCCACCCGCAATTGATCACCCATCGCGTGAACGGCATAATCAGATTCATGGGCTGAAACGCCATCCGTACCGATGGGAAAACCACCCTGTCCATTATTGTCACACATGATATAAACACCTACTGTGCCTGCACCCACCGCCCGGCCTCTGACCCACGTGCGGGTGACGCCCGGCACAGACAACGCCCACAGTTTATAATCATCATCAGAGCCGCCCTGAGGCGAGCCTTGATAGGCCAGTAACATCCGGGAACGAAATGCTGATTCACTCTCAATGTCAGCCCCGCCCGTTATGGGTACAATTGCGATTCCCTCAACATCAACACCCGCAATACTCTGGTCGAGCGTTAACACGGTCCCCGCAGGTGCATTACCTGCAACGCCACCCCCTGAAACATTATCAGTGATATCAGGCAAAATGCCCGTAATACTGATAATTCCAAGCCCGGCATCATCAATACGATTTTCTGCCACTGTCCGATACTGATAACCATCACCCCGGTTCAGTATCGTATCGGCGGGAATGATAGTTCCCGCAACCCCCGTAAACTGGAATTTCTCACATCGGGCAGCAGTCGCCGGTTTTCGGAATATTTTTTTCAATGCGGCCCAGCCTGACAGCCATTCATCCGTTGACGTAAATGGCGTCGTTTGCCGGGCGATATAATCGAGGTAACCGTAATGCAGGTGTGCCATCCCCGCGTCCATGTCAGCCAGCACACCCATATTGGAAAATCGCAATAACGGGCCGGTTTTCTGTAATTCCGACTGCAAAAAACTGCGGTTCTGCTCGCGTAATTCGGTCAGTGTTTTTCGTTTAAATGGCATTTTCTCGTTCCCATACCCAAAAAAACCGCAAGTCCTC
>NZ_MUBJ01000007.1:93028-201510 GCF_002127535.1 Xenorhabdus vietnamensis | reverse complement strand
TTTCATGTCACGTTGCCAGAAAAAGCCAGTGAACTCATTACCCGTCTGACTGATAATTTCCAGATTTTAAAACCCGCATCTTCAAGTTAATTGCGTATATAAGAAAGTAGAGTTGGGTAATATAGAAAGTGATAAGTAAGGTATATTGGAAGCGTGGCCGTTTAAGCGGCCACTTTTGTATAAAATCAATCTATTATTATAATTTCTTTCCCATTGATCAATATATCCAATCCACTGAATATATCATGACCATATTTAGTTATGAATTTTAAATATTCTGGGAATATTTGATATTTTTCTTGGATAATAAATTTGATGCACTCTTCTCTTTGAACAGTATTTAGGGATATTTCTCCATATTGTTTTTCTAATTTTATTAACTTATTCATCTTGAATTTATCCGACTCAGTAATTCAAACTATCCCCAAAATCACCGCCTCATCAGCCTCTCCGCTCACCAATTTCTTTGTTGCTCCATCATAATGAATTTTTCCATCCACAATTAGCAAGGAACGTGGGGCGATTTTTGCTGCATCATCAAGATTATGGGACACCATTAATAAGGTAATTTGTCGTTCACTGCATATTTGATCCAGCAATTCCAGCATTTCATTACGTAAAGCAGGATCAAGTGCCGAAAAGGGTTCATCCAGCAATAAAATCGGTTGATGGCGGACTAAACAGCGAGCCAGTGCCGCCCGCTGGCGTTGTCCGCCAGAAAGTTGAGCTGGCAGGCGAGGCAAACACTCTTCCAGCGACACTTGTGTGGCAATCTGTTGGAGTGTTTTCTTTTGCTCAGTACTCAACCGTAATCCGGGATGCAATCCCAAACCAATATTTTGCTCAATGGTTAAGTGGGAAAACAGGTTATTTTCCTGAAACAGCATCGAAACGGGTCGTTTGGAAGGTGGGGTATTTGTGTGATTTTCGCCATCCAGCCAGATATTGCCTTGTTCTGGGAACTGGAAGCCCGCAATTAAACTTAATAATGTACTTTTACCTGCGCCGCTTGGGCCGAGGATCGCAATGCGTTCTCCGGCTTTAACGCTCACATTAAAATGCATGGCAAGGTGTTCATAGGTATAAGTGACATTTTCAAGTTTAATCATGGCGTCGGCTCGGTAAGCGTTCAATCACAGTGAATAAAATAAAACAAAGCAAAAGCAGCAGGAATGCGGTTACTGCACCATCCTGACTACGATATGCCCCGATTTGTTGATACAGGTAATAAGGCAAGGTGCGGAAATCTTCGTTGCCAAATAATGCGACGACACCAAAATCCCCGATTGATAATACACAGGCGAAAGCCAGCGCCTGCGCTAATGGGATTTTTAATGCTTTAAGCTCGATCCAGAGAAGGCGGTGAAGCCCTTGGATATTGAGAGAACGACATAAGGAGTTGTAACGCTCCGCCAGATCGCGCATCGGATTTTCCAATACTTTTAGGGCGTAGGGGATTGCCATTAGTGCGTTGGTCAAGATAACCAATCCGTAAGGTGATTGAGGTATGCCAGTGGTGGTGTTCAGCAGGAGAAAAAATCCCGTGGCAAGGACAATTCCCGGCATGGCAAGGATTAACAAACCGCTGGTTTCCATCGCCTGCCCCCATCGGGGAGAGTGGCGTAAACGTAGTTCTCGACTGCTCCATAGCAACATCATAGTTAGGAAAACACACAGCAATCCTGCGCCTAACGCAATGATGATAGAAGTTATCAGAGCCTGCCATAAAGCAGGTTGGCTTAATACATTAAAAATACTACGGTTCAGGCCATCAACGATCACCGCAAATAGAGGAGGAAGTAACAGCAGTAAAGCGATGCCAATCAGTAAACCATCAGATAATTTTCTCATCCATGAGTCCTGTGGATTGCTCCATTGTTGTTGATGCCCATAACCAACGGAAAGTACACCCTTGAGCTTTTGGCTAAGGAGTACTAAACCGAGGCAACAAAAAAGTTGTATCAAGGCAAGCAGGGCAGCATGACCCAGATCGTAGTCGTAACTGATTGCCTGATAAATGGCAAGTTCAATGGTCGTTGCTGCCGGGCCTCCCCCCAAGGCAAGGACGGTTGCGAAACTGGCAAAGCACAGCATGAAAATTAATGCGCTGGTCGGCAGGATTTGGCGGCGCAGATAAGGCCACTCGATAAAACGAAAATGCTGCCATTCATTCATGCCAAGCTGGGCAGCGAGTTGGCGCTGCTCAATGGCAATACTTTCCAGAGATTGCAGCAATAACCGTGTTGCCATTGGCATATTGAAGAAAATATGTGCCAGTAGAATGCCTTGCAGCCCGTAAGGAGTAAAACGATATTCAACGCCTATCCATTGGAAAATATTTGCCAGCCAGCCGGTTTGACCATAAACGGTAAGAATGCCAAACAGAGCGACCAAAACGGGAAGAATCAATGTCATGGCACATAAGCGCAGAAATAGCGTCTTTCCCGGAAAATGGCGACGGTAAAGTGCCCGTGCCAGAAAAATGGCAGGGGTTACCGAGAAGGCAGCAGATAGAAATGCCTGCCAAAAAGTAAACCGAATGACATGCCAGAGATAACTGTCATTAAAGAATTCCTGCCAATGGCTTTCAGGCGCATTGAGCCACAGCGTTCCGAATGCTGACAGGGCAACAATAATTAATAGGCCGGAGGCAATGACCCCCGGCAATAACCAACCCGCGATTAACGGCTTACAGCGCTTTGCCATGTACGGATCCATTTTGTACGGTGTTTTGCCACATCATCTGCATTGAATTGCAGAGATTTTTCAGGAACAGGAAGTTGTTTGAAAACGTCAGGCAAAGGAATATCAATCACGGGATACATCCATTGTGTCGTTGGCAGGACTTGCTGAAATGCAGGTGAGAGCATGAAATTCATGAATTTCTGCGCCAGTTCCGGTTGTTTGCTTGAGACCACTTGAGCAGCCACTTCAATCTGCAAGTAGTGTCCTTCCTTGAAGACGGCCGCAGCATAGTTATCTTTTTTCTCTGACATAATATGATAGCCCGGTGACGTGGTGTAGCTCAGTACCATATCACCTTCACCTTTCAGAAACAGGCCATAGGCTTCACTCCAGCCCTTAGTGACAGTGAGTGTCTTTCTGGCAACTTTCTGCCATTCCTGTGCCGCTGTGTCTCCATAAAGCTTCTGTATCCAGAGCAGCAACCCCAAGCCCGGAGTGCTTGTGCGTGGATCTTGGTAAATAATCTTCCAATTCTGGTGACTGTTGATTAATTCATCCATACTTTTGGGGGGATGAGGCAAGGTGTTTTTGTTGAAAATAAAGGCGAAATAACCGTAATCGTAAGGAATAAACGTCGTATTGTTCCATGTAATAGGCAATTTCAGTTTTGAGGTATCGACGTGACTGGGTGTGAATAACCCTGTTTGTTGAGCGGCTTGAATCAGATTGTTATCTAACCCCAGTATGATATCTGCGGGGGTTTTTTTGCCTTCCATCCTCAAACGGTTCAGCAAGGATATCCCATCTTCCAGGGCAACGAGTTTCAGTTCACAGCCGCACTCAGCTTCAAAGGCTTTTTTGATGGCTGGCCCCGGGCCCCATTCAGAGGCAAATGAATCATAAGTATAAACTGTCAGTGTAGGCTTCACCTGAGCAAAGGCATTGACCGAAATAGACAACATACTGATAGCAATAAAGCTGGAAAATAATTTCTTGAACACTTTGCTCTCCTGTAGTTATGAATATTCATAATTATAAATATTAATAGTTATTAGCAGTGGCAAAGGATCTGAGAAGGTGCTAAATGAAAATTACATTTATTATATCAATGATTAGCGTCTCAAATCCCTACGACGGTACTAGCCGGTTCAGGTTCGACGGGTTTGTTCTCAGCAGTACTGTTTTGTAATAGCTGCACCCCGTTGAGATGGCGGTATTGTAGAGACTTCGGTTACGCCTGCAAAGTCCAATCATAGAGGTTTACCGCTTGAGATGAGTGTGAAACAATTAGCTATCTTTTTAAATTTGTTATACCGAGAGGTAGTCTGGTGATCGATGATGATGGCTACCGCCCGAATGTAGGAATTGTAATTTGTAATCGCCAAGGGCAGGTTCTGTGGGCCCGCCGTTATGGGCAGCATTCCTGGCAGTTTCCTCAGGGGGGTATCAATCCGGGGGAATCACCAGAGCAAGCGATGTATCGCGAGTTGTTCGAGGAAGTTGGTTTAAATCGCAAAGATGTACGGGTTCTCGCCTCAACTCGTAGTTGGTTGCGTTACAAATTACCCAAGCGTTTGGTGCGTTGGGATACAAAGCCCGTTTGTATTGGGCAAAAGCAACGTTGGTTTTTATTGCAGTTGCTGTGTAATGAAGCAGATATTAATGTGCAGCGCAGTAAGATGCCGGAGTTTGATGGTTGGCGTTGGGTCAGCTATTGGTATCCTGTCCGGCAGGTAGTTTCTTTTAAACGGGATGTATATCGCCGTGTGATGAAAGAATTCTCTTCTGTTGTGATGCCAACGCAGGAACCTGCTTCATTGCTATATTCACCTTATTTACATCGTCGTAGAAGAAGTTAGGTAATTACTATGCTCATGCGCTTACGGGAAATTGTCGAAAAGGTTGCTATGGCAGCTAATTTATCTGAAGCGCTTGAGCTGCTGGTCAATGAAACGTGTCTGGCAATGAACACGGATGTCTGTTCTATCTATCTGGCAGATCACAGGCGGCAATGCTATTACCTGATGGCAACTAAAGGGTTGAAAAAGCCCAAAGGACGAGCCATCAGTCTGGCCTTTGATGAAGGCGTTGTGGGGCAAGTTGGGCGTTTGTCCGAATTAATTAACCTCGCTGATGTCCGTGACCATCCCAGTTTTAAATATATTCCCCAAGTAAAAGAAGAAAACCTACGAGCTTTTTTAGGTGTACCAATAGTTTACCGTCGCCAATTGCAAGGAATATTGGTTGTCCAGCAACATGATCGACGGTTATTTAATGAAAGTGAAGAATCTTTCATGGTGACATTAGCGATGCAGCTTGCCGCCGTTCTCGCTCAGGCTCAAACAAAAGAGTTATTTGGTCAGTATCTTCAAACGCGTATAAAGGCTCTTGCCATTTCTAATGGCATTGTGATGGCGCAGGGATGGCAAGATCGCTCCCAACCTTTGTTGGAACAGGTTACTGAAGCATTAACACTGGACTATCAGGCTGAGCGCTTAAGGCTGACTTGTGCTCTTGAAAAAGCCACTGCCGAATGCCGTCGTATCAGCAAGCGTTTCACTATTAGCTCGCAGAAAGAAAGCGCCGCCATTTTTGATCTCTATTCTCATCTATTAAATGATCCTCGACTCAAACAAGATCTGTTTCATTCCGTCGATAATGGTTTTATGGCTGAATGGGCGATTAAAACCGTGATTGAGAAATATGCTAAACAGTTTACCAGTTTGCAAGATCCTTACATGCGAGAGAGGGCATCAGATCTGCGGGCACTTGGTCAACGGGTACTGTACCATCTGAATGATCTCTTCACCGAAGGAGGGCAATGGCCGGAGCGTTTTATTCTGGTTGCTGATGAACTCAGTGCTAACTTACTGGCTGAGATGCCAGAAGAGCAATTGGTTGGTGTAATAGTGCGGGATGGTGCGACTCATTCCCATTCCGCAATACTGGTTCGTGCAATGGGGATTCCCGCTATCATGGGGGCGGATATCCAGCCTGAGCTATTACACAACCGAACACTGATCCTTGATGGTTACCGGGGCGAGGTTTTTATTGAACCGGAACCTCTGATTGTCCGGGAATATCAACAAATCATTGAAGAAGAGCAGGTTCTCAGCAAGCTGGCTGAATGTGAACAGCAACAGCGAGCACAGCTTAAAAGCGGGGAACGGGTTCTGGTACAGCTCAATGCTGGCCTGAGTTTAAAACATGAACAACAGATAGAAGATAGTATTGATGGTATTGGACTGTATCGCACAGAAATTCCTTTTATGCTGAATAGCGGTTTTCCATCAGAAGATGAGCAGAAAAATCGCTATCAAGAGATACTGGAACTTTTCCCTGATAAGTCAGTTGTATTGAGAACACTGGATATTGGCGCTGACAAACAGCTTCCCTATATGCCCATTAATGAAGAAAATCCTTGTCTGGGGTGGCGGGGAATTCGCATCATGCTGGATCAACCAGAGATATTCCTGATTCAGCTTCGGGCAATGCTAAAAGCTAATGTACAGACGGGTAATTTAAAAATACTTTTGCCGATGGTGACAAGCATTGAAGAAATTGATGAGGCCCGAAAACTGATTGAAAGAGCAAAAGTTGAAGTGGAGCAAACTTTGGTTGCCACAATCAAAATGCCTCAGATTGGTATTATGCT
Organism: Xenorhabdus vietnamensis; assembly: GCF_002127535.1. Classification (GTDB taxonomy): domain Bacteria; phylum Pseudomonadota; class Gammaproteobacteria; order Enterobacterales; family Enterobacteriaceae; genus Xenorhabdus; species Xenorhabdus vietnamensis. The sequence goes on along the minus strand of NZ_MUBJ01000007.1, from coordinate 195,170 downwards.
TGAAGTACCCTCTACCATTTTTTTGCTATCACAATTAAAAAAGCGGATTGATTTTGTTTCTATTGGTACAAATGATCTGACCCAGTATTTGTTGGCGGTAGATCGCAATAATACACATGTCGCTTCGCTATATGATAATTTACATCCTGCGGTAATTAGAGCACTGAAATTGGCTTTTGATGAGTGCCGACGCCTTGATCTCCCTATTAGTGTATGCGGAGAAATGGCAGGTTTACCAATGGGGACATTAATATTGCTTGGTTTAGGTTATCGTAGCCTGAGCGTGAGTGGTCGAAGCGTTCCGCGTACCAAATATTTATTGCGACATTTGGATGCCAATGAGCTTGAGCATCTAATCAAATTGATATTAAAAGCCGAAACCAGCCATGAGGTAAAAAAGTTATCAGCCGAATTTATGGAATCCCATGGTTTGGGAGGCTTGATTCGAGGGGGGATTTAGTCACCATAAACCTTAATCCATTTAATTGCCTGTGTTATTATCTGCGATTATTTGTCTTAAGTTATTCAAGCCTTATAATTCATTCACATAAGATCATTTATTCACAATATCATTCATTCACATAACATTATTTTTTAGTGGGGAACGATGAGCACTAGCTATCTGGCATTTCCTAATATTGACCCAGTCATATTTTCAATCGGGCCTTTATCCCTCCACTGGTACGGTTTTATGTATCTGGTTGGTTTTGTTTTTGCCATGTGGTTGGCAAATCGCCGTGCGGCAAAACCAAACAGTGGCTGGAATAAAACCGAAGTTGAGAACTTACTGTATGCAGGGTTTGTCGGGGTTTTCGTCGGTGGACGCCTCGGTTATGTTCTTTTCTATAATCTCCCGATGTTCCTGGATAATCCTCTTTACCTGTTTAAAGTTTGGGATGGGGGGATGTCTTTCCACGGCGGACTGGTAGGGGTTATCTGCGCCATGTGGTGGTGTGCGCGCCGTACCAAGCGCCATTTCTTACAAGTCGCGGATTTTGTTGCCCCACTAGTTCCTTTTGGTTTGGGCATGGGGCGTATCGGCAATTTTATCAATGGAGAATTGTGGGGGCGTGTTACGCTTGATACGCCGTGGGCGATGTTATTCCCGGGTTCCCGCAGTGAAGATATTGCATTGGCCACAGCTAATTCTTCGTTATGGCCGATTCTGGAAAAGTATGGTGTCCTGCCCCGCCATCCATCACAGCTATATGAGATGGTACTTGAAGGCATCGTGTTATTTATCATCCTCAACTTATTTATCCGTAAACCACGCCCGATGGGGAGCGTCTCAGGCTTATTCCTGATTGGTTATGGCGCATTCCGTATAATAGTCGAATTTTTCCGCCAGCCTGACGCTCAGCTCGGGTTGTTTGAAGGGATAAGTATGGGGCAGATACTTTCTATCCCTATGATTTTAATGGGATTATTTATGATGATATGGGCATATAAATCCCCTGATAACAAAACTCGCAATAACAAGGTTCAAGAGACAAAATGAAACAGTATCTGGATTTAATGAAAAAAGTGCTGGAAGAGGGCACTGCAAAAGATGACCGTACAGGGACGGGAACACTCTCTATCTTTGGTCATCAGATGCGTTTCAATTTGCAAGAAGGTTTCCCACTGGTAACAACCAAGCGTTGTCATATTCGTTCCATTATCCATGAATTGCTTTGGTTCCTGAATGGCGATACCAATACCCAATATCTGCGAGATAATGGTGTGTCTATATGGGATGAATGGGCTGACGAAAATGGCGATTTGGGGCCTGTTTATGGTAAACAATGGCGTGCCTGGGGAACAGCGGATGGTCGCCAGATCGATCAATTGACCCAAGTTATTGAGCAGTTGAAAAGAGATCCAGATTCACGTCGTATCATTGTCTCCGCGTGGAATGTCGGGGAATTGGATAAAATGGCATTGGCACCATGCCATGCTTTCTTCCAGTTCTACGTAGCTGATGGCAAACTTTCCTGCCAACTTTACCAGCGCTCTTGTGATGTGTTTTTAGGGTTGCCATTCAACATCGCCAGCTATGCTCTATTGGTGCATATGATGGCGCAACAGTGTGATCTTGAGGTCGGTGATTTTGTTTGGACTGGTGGTGATACCCACCTTTACAGCAACCATTTGGAACAGACCAAACTTCAATTAAGCCGTGAGCCACGCTCGTTACCTAAGTTAGTTATTAAGCGCAAACCAGATTCACTGTTTGATTATCGATTCGAAGACTTTGAGATTGTGGATTATGATCCGCATCCGGGTATTAAAGCCCCGGTTGCAATTTAATTCTGAATGACATCAGTAAATAAAAAAACATTTTTTTCTTTTTTCCATCCTCGAATTTGGGGATGGAAATTTATTTACCTTAATGAATTATTTATTTCATTAATTATATTTCGTGCGGAAAATGCATCTTGCAGAGAACTTGACATTTTTTAATCAATAAGTAGATTGGTTGTTTATAACATAAACAGCAGGTGAAATTGACATGTTAAGTAACTCAGTAATTGAATCCTCATTTATGACTGGGGAATTGAGTCTGGATGCAGCAGTAATTGATATATTCAAATATAATGATGGTTATATTATTATTACAGAAAATAGCCCTTTTTATCCCAAAAACTATAAATGGGAAGATCAAAAAAGTGACGTCGGAGTTATAGCCTTTGGTACTCATATACTAAATATTGTCAAAACTTATACTGCGGCTATCATTGACGGACAGGTTTATATTGACCAGAATATACCTAATAAATTAAATTCAGAAGATAAGCTTATTCCAGCACACTATTTAGAGTCATTAAATGGTCTGGAAGAAAATTTTATTATAGATAGAAAAATTATTATAAGTAAAAAAGTTAAATTATCTGTTGATGCGGAAGCCAGACATAAAATCAGTGCGGTACATAGCATGGTGCATTTTATGTCCTTGGCTCTAAACAAGGCGGCCAATAAATATTGGAATAAAAATTATGATACAGATAGTTTAGGTAACTTTAATTTAGATAAGGCATCAATATTTAAATCATCAATTTCTGAATTGCAATCTGTAGATATATATCGGTTTGGTAAGTCGATAAAGAAAAAAGGATTTGATAAGGCAGCCTTTTTGCAGGATATTGATAGTGTTAATGAAGAAATTAATCTTACCCTGAAAAATTGGTTGTCAATCGGTAACGAAATACAGGTTGAATACATATCAAAAAACATTGGGGATTTGCGATTATGGAAAAGTTTTGTAGAAAATTATCCAGTTGTTATCCCTTGTGGTGGGACTCATATAAAAAATACAGAAGAAATAAAGGACTTTAAAGTGGAAATAAATCCAGGAGAAAGTGATGAATATATTGAAATAATAACACACTGCAAGTTGAGATAATAAAAGATGATTGGCTTTGAATTGATGTCTGTATTTATTTTATTGGCGTTACTCTCTTATCTGACCCCTGGCCCAGATTGGGCGGTTATCAGTAAAGGTGTATTCAAGAGTAAAAAGGAAGGCATGCTCACTGCATTTGGCGTGCAATCAGGGCTGTTTTTTCACCTTGTTTTAGGATCATTGGGTGCTACGGTTATTCTGGCGACATCGAAAATAGCGTTTAGTATATTGCAAATAATTGGAGCCTTTTATCTTGTTTATCTGGGAATCTCTGGGCTAAGAGAGATTTATCGCAATAAAAATCAACAACAGTCTATTACAGTTTCACAAGATGTAATCAAACAGAAAAGAAACCCTTTTTTAATCGGGCTTATGGCCAATGTATTTAATCCCAAAGTAGCCATATTTTTTATCAGTATTTTACCTCAATTTATTAATCCATCACTACCCCCACTCAGACAAGTTATCATACTTGGAATTATTGATATTATCATTGGTGTATTTTGGTGGATTATATTTGTTTATGCACTATCTTATATCCAGAATGTATTTTTAAAAGGTAATTCCCAAGTTATTATTGAGTCTATTACTAATGCATTTTTATTGTTATTTGGATTTGTTATGTTAGCAAGCGCCATTTTTATGTAAATAATTTATTTCTGTAATATGTGATTTCTGTCCGAATTTATCTATAGAGTCAGGGGCATCAATATGAAGTTTATTGATGCTGTTCTTATTTAAAATAGATGAGGTTAGGTAATGAAAGGTAGAAGTTTGCTTGTTGTATATGATGATTCTTTTTATAATAAATTAGGGAGAGATAATATTTCTATAAACTCATTTGGTAATATAATTGATTTTTTTATAAATTATAACTTTGATGTGTGTAATATAGACGATTATATATCAAGAGGGAATTGTATAAGTGATATTGATATTCTGATTACAACTAATGATGTTTCACAAAATAATATAGATGAGCAACCAAATATATCTATTATATTTTCTTTGTCTGAAATTTATTCGCATACTGAAAGTAACTCGATGAGCAAAGAGGTTATTACTAAGAATATAGAGTTTAAACATAAAAAATATGATTATTTAAATCAACTTGATGGAGAAATGAAAATAAATTACGGGGGAGAGAGTTTCCATTTGCATGGTAATTATGTGCGACAGTTTTTTGATTATAAGGGATGGCAGAGTTTTATCAATTACAACGATTTTGTTATTGGATTGAAAAAGAATAAAAACAATAAAAAATTCTATTAAGTTAATAAGATAAATTATCTGCATTATTGCTATGATCGATAACACGATAACCAGATTTTTCGCCTATTTTTATGAAATCGCAGATAACACTTTCTGAGCCTGAACAAATTACATTGCAACAACTTGCTTTGAATCATCCACACCGGGACATTCGGACGCGAGGAACGGGATTGCTCATGCTTGCCAGAGGAGAAAAACCACCTCAGATCGCCGCTGAGATAGGATGCAGTGTCCGAGTTATCTACAACTGGGTTCACACATGGCACAATTCAGGGATAGCGGGATTATTAGGGGGTCATGCCGGAGGCCGGTATCTTGCCATGACACCTGAAATGATTGCCACTGCGGTCGAAGCCGCCAGCGCAGAGTCCCTGACGCTAGCCAGAATAGCCCAGTGCGTTGAGGCAAAGCATGGTTTCCTGCCCTGTACGCTTGAAACGTTGGCGAATACCCTGAAAAAGCAGGGACTCACCTATAAACGAACCCGCCGGTCGATTAAAAAAAGCGCAATGAAACGGAGTTTGCTAAAAAATCCGCCTTACTGAATAAAATTAAGAGCGGAGCACGGTTAGGCCATTATCGACTGCTCTATTTTGATGAGGCCGGTTTTGCTGCGTCTCCTCCGATCCAATATGGATGGAGCCCACGGGGTAAACCCCATGAGACTGAGCCTCAAGACCATGACAGACGGTCGGTTCTGGGGGCGTTAAATTACACGGACAACACGCTGTTTTACCAGACAACATCAGGCAGTATCACACGCGCTAATGTGATTGATTTTTTAGAGCAGGTCGCCAAACAAGGGGACAACCGCCTGACATTTTTAGTGTTGGATAATGCCCGTATCCACCATGGGATCGAGGAAAAAATCAGAAATCGCTGGTTACGAGAACATAACCTGCTTTTACTTTATCTTCCTGCCTACAGCCCCGAGCTGAATCTGATTGAAATCATCTGGAAACAAGCCAAATATCACTGGCGACGTTTTATCACCTGGACTCAGGATACAATGGAGTATGAGCTAAATACTTTATTGGAAGGTTATGGCGATAAATTTGCAATTAATTTTTCTTGAGCACTTATCTTGGTTTATTGAATACTTATTCATCATTCTATTTCGCAAAATACGATAATGAGAATTTTTTAAAAAGAATAATTGGAGACATTATTGATAGCGATAAAAAAAAGCTCTATTTTCAGTCGGATACGAGTTTTTCTAACAATATAAAAGAATATGAAAAATCAGACATTACTCATGATTTATCTAAAATCAAAGGTAGCCATATTATTCATGTGGATAATGATGAGTTAATTAATAAGGGATTCTATGATGATCAAATGAATAGCCCTTACAATTGTCTGAATAAATTTCTTTCCGAAAGTTTTAAACGAATAACCTATCTTAACCAAGAATTTATAGAAAATTTATACAATTTTAAAAATTATGGTAATGATTATGGCGTATTGCTATTAAAAGGCTTAAATTTTGATGGTATTTTACCTCCCACTCCATCACATGCATTGCATTATCCTGACAAAGGAAATTTTTATGGTGAATTGTGGTTAGCCATGATTTCAGAATTCCTTGGTTGTGCTGTTGGGTATTCACAAGAAAAAAATGGCAACATATTCCAGAATTTGGTTCCCAGTATAAAAAAAGAGTTCCTATTGTCATCGGAAAGTTCAAAGAAAGAACTTGATTTTCATACGGAAATTGCTTTTCATCCATTAATGTGTGATTACGTTTTACTGTATTGTTTACGTCAAGATCATGAAAAAAATGCTAAAACTTTTACATCAAGTGCTAAGATGATGCTCCGAGATTTGTCTCTTAAAGAAATTAAAATATTGTCTGAGCCACTCTTTATTACAGGAATAGATTACTCTTATGGCAGCCCTAATGGAGTAAAAGGTAATGGCCCTCTGACTTCAATTCTTTATGGAAATCCTAATGATCCTTATATGATCTATGATTTGGATTTAATGAAAGGGCTTAATTCAGAGGCTGAATTAGTTCTTGATAAACTTAAAAAAATTGCTAATAAACATAAATATTGGGTTGCCCTTGAAGCTGGAGACTTACTTATCATTAATAATAATCGCTGCGTACATGGTCGTTCAGAGTTTATACCACGTTATGATGGCTATGATAGATGGTTATTGCGAACTTGTGCGTTAACAAATATTAAACAGGCAAGCTCAGATACTCTTGAAGAACCCAGAATTATTAATACACGTTTTATAGTTTAGATTATTTTATAATAAAATAATTTATACCCAATGTGTTTAAATTTATCAAAAATAAATTTAGATATAAAAATATCGATTAACATAAATGTAACTATTAAAGAGTAGATTACTATTCTACTCTTTTTTCTTATTTTGTGATTTTTAAATTTCATTTTGTGAACTATCACGCAACTAAAATGTAAAAAAGTAACACATCTGCTTTTTTTTCAAATCTGTTCGCATAAATAAATAGTGCCACTGTTTATTCTATTTCTAATAGTAGATATTTCCCTTGACCAAAACCGAGAGCAATATATAAGTCGGGAAATAATGGCGTATAAATATATAAACAACAAAAATGGATTTACATTGTTAGAAGTAATGATTGCGATGATCATCATTTCGATCAGTTTGTCCTGGGGATTGTATTATTGGGGGGAATATCAAAGTCGTCTGCGGTTACAATCTTCAGTGCATAATGTGTTGTCCTTTATGGAAAGGCAACAGGCTTTGGCAAATTATTTGAATCAGGATCGCACCTTATGGTTGATGGTAGGGCAACATTGGTGCTTGGTATCGTCTATAACCAAAGTTACTGATTGCAATGAAAGTGATGGGGAGCTTGTTAATTCTCCTCATGAAGATGTATTTTTGTCATTTTCCACGGCTGATCGCATTGATTTTTATGGGATCAGGAATACAGCGATGCCGGCGAGTTTCACTTTGGCAAACTCGGCAGGTGAAATTAGTGTCGTGATTTCGGGGCGTGGTCGGATCAGGACATGCAGCAATACAATTAATCAGCTTCCTAATTGTGAGGGAATAAAAAACCCATGATTTTGACTATTTTCTGTTTTAAACCAAAACAGGAAGGATTTTCCTTGCTGGAAATAATGATAGCCCTGCTGATCAGTAGCGTGATTTTTGTTGCCATGACGAAAACGTATCCGGTTTTATCAGTCCAGATTCTCGATCTTTACCGTAAATATAGATTGCATTATTTGGTGAGTAGAACGGCTTATTTGATAGAGAAAGATATCCGACGAGCAGGTTATTGCCTGGAGAAAAAACAGTGTGAAGGTGCTCCACTGATAATTAAAAAGAAAAATACAGAAACCGCCAACTCCTGTTTTATTGCTGCTTTTGATCTCAATTTAAATAATCGATGGGAAAAACCTGATCATATTGAGTCTGAGTTTTTTGGTTATCGGTTAAACAACCGAGCCCTTGAGTGGAAGAGAGGGGCTGAAGATTGTCAGGAAACTGGTTGGGAAAGGCTGTTTGATCCAAAAGAGATCGTCATTGATGTTTTTCATCTTGAAAAATCACGCACAAAAGACGGAGTAATTTTTATCACTTTGTCCATTAATGCCCGTTGGTTGAAATCCTCATCGATTGTGCATCGTCATCAAGCGACAATTCGGCTGCGTAATATCAGGGAATAAATAAGTTTCCAAAATGTTAGATCACTTTCTTATTATTCTTCGCACCGCAAGGAGTAAGAGAGCTTCAAGCTCTAAATGTATCACTATTATGAAAAGGCATTTATATCGGGACATGAAGAGAATATGACAGATAAGCAACAGGGAAATGTTTTGTTGGTATCAATAATGATGCTATTGGCACTGAGTTTGATGATGTTGAAAGCGCTCCATTATCAACAGGAAAGCGCGATGCTCATGATGATGGATGAACAAAATTATTTGAATGCTTTTCTGCGGGCTGAATCATCATTGATATGGGGAAAGGCTCAATCATGGCCGATTAATCAGAAAGAAATGAGCACTTGGTTTTGTCTGCAACAAACTGAGTTTAATTTGAATAGTTGTCTTAAGCACTATTCAGGTGATCTTTTTTTATTAAAAGGTGTCGCTCAATTCACATCAGGAGAAAAGCTTGAACTTTATCAATGGATGAAACAGATGAAACATTTAAATCAAGATACACTTATTCCTGCAACACTGGTTCCTATTGAAAGTGGCTGGCTGGATTTTTGCCCGGTTTCTCAGGCTGAATTTTGTTTATGAAAATGCACAGCTTATTTGGGCGACAAGAGGGGATGAGTTTACCTGAAGTTATGGTTGCATCTGCCGTATTTGCGATCTCTTTATTGGGTTTAATGCGTTACCATCAAGCATTGTCAGCCAATTTCCAACAATATTGGGGACAGCTCAAGGTGGTACGATATGCCCATGATCAGTTGGAACAATATGAGCGTTGGGAAGGCCAGATTGCTCCGAAGGAAACAGAAGGAGAGGCAATAATACAACGGGGATGGAAAATGGAATTTCAGCGAGAATTTCACTCTTTGGAGTGCTATCGAGTAACGGTTAAATTGACAGTACATTACAATAAACCAAGTAAATTAGAACGCTGGTTTTGTGCAGGTGGGAGATATAAAACTAATATCTCTTATGGTCTACTAAAGTAAATAACCGCAAGTAAAATAAATGAATTTATAATTTTAAATTCTATTTCAGTCTACTGTTGTCTTTCTAAATATCTACAATTTATTGTATAGTTTTTTGTATATGGTTTCCTTCTGTAATTTTTCTATACAATACTGGTGATTTATGAAGCTGACAAATTTGGCAATCAAGCGAGCCAAACCAAAGGAAAAAGCCTATACACTGGCAGATGGCAACGGGTTATCTTTGTTAATTGATACTAATGGTTCCAAAGGCTGGCGATATCGTTATCAATTTGCGGGTAAAACTAAAATGATCTCATTGGGGGTCTATCCGGTAGTCACACTTATTGAAGCCAGAACCAAACGTGATGAAGCCAGAAAGCTCGTTGCTAACGGAATTAATCCCAGTGAAGTAAGAAAAGCGGAAAAGATATCTTCCGCAAACCAAATAGAAAATACCTTCAAAAATATCACACTTGAATGGTACGAAAAGCGTAAAGACAGATGGTCAGCTTCCTATGCAATAGAAATGATGGAAACATTTGAAAAGGATGTTTTTCCCTACATCGGCAACAGACCGATTGCTGAAATTAAACCAATGGAACTGATGGCTGTTTTATCTCGGATGAATGATCGAGGAGCGACAGAAAAACTCAAAAAGGTTCGCCAACGCTGTGGGGAAGTGTGGCGGTATGCAATAGTTACAGGGCGAGCCGAATATAATCCCGCACCTGATTTAGTGTCTGCTTTTGTTGCGCATAAAAAAGAACACTACCCATTTTTAGCGGTTGATGAGATACATGCATTTTATAAGGCTTTAAATGCTTATACAGGGAGTTTCATAGTAAAGATGGGAATGCGTTTACAAATGATAACAGGTGTTCGCCCCGGTGAATTGCGTACAGCCGAATGGTCAGAAATTGATTTTGATAAATCTCAATGGGAGATACCCGCCGAAAAAATGAAAATGCGTCGCCCTCACATTATCCCATTATCGAGACAGGCCATTGATATTTTAGAACAGATAAAACCCATTACAGGTCAAAGGAAATATGTTTTTCAGGGAAGAATAAATCAATCCCAGCCAATGAGTGCAATGACATTAAATGTATTAATTAAGCGGATTGGATACGCTGGAAGAGCTACAGGACACGGCTTCCGCCACACTATGAGCACCATCTTGCACGAACAAAACTATAACTCTGCTTGGATTGAAACACAGCTTGCACACGTTGATAAGAACTCTATTCGTGGCACGTATAACCATGCTCAGTATATTGATGGTCGTAGAGAGATGCTTCAATGGTATGCCGATTATATGGAAGCATTAGAGAACGGTAATAATGTTGTTCATGGCAAATTTAAGCGCGCATAGCCATTAAAAAAATAGTAATAATTATCTCTTTACTTTGTCATCAAGCATTGGCTATATTGCGCTTGCACCAGCAAAATCTGGTGTCAGGATTGAGACCCTGATAATAGAAAAGGCGACACATGACGCTCCAAGCGTCTTTTTTTATGTCGCAGCATTACAGCACCTTTCATTTAGTAAGGCGTTATTTGCCTATACAAATTCAATGGTGATGCTGATGGGGCAGCCTTCGGGCTGGCTGGTTTCCTTTTCTGCCAGTAGTCTCAACCCTGTCAGCGTCACCGCCCCCATAGAGATTGAGACCTCTCGCGGTGACTCCTTAGAAAAAGAAAAGGAGATCGTCGTTATGATGACTATCCCTACCCAAACTCACTTTAAATTTCTATTTTTGAGCATCAAACGTTCAGATTTAGTCTCAATACCTTGCCGTATCGAAACAAGCGCCCCCAATGAACATCATGCAAGAATGATGCTTGTTCGCGACTATATTTTGTTATTTGCTGGTCGTCTGCCTATTCAGGGGGCGCATCATGAATAATAAACCTATCTCATTAAAACAGGCTCTATATCGTTCTGGTTTGGGGATTTCACTTTTCACGTACATTACCAAAAAAGCCAAGGATGAACGCTGCGAAACCAACTTAAATAACCTGATTGTGCTGGCGCACGGGATTCATCAGGAAGTTCATCGAGACCTGTTGAAACATGCCCCACAGAACCCAGTGAATAAATTAGTCAATTGCATCGTACAACGGGAAAGAGATCCATTAGGCCAGTCCTTATTTCGGGCAGGATTATGCACTTCTTTATATGAAGTCATTCTTGAGCAGGCCAGCCAACACTGTTCGGAAGAATTGCATGATTTGCTGTCACTGGCCTGTGATATCAACCATGAAGTTTATCACGCGCTTTATGCGGCTGTTAATGGTGAGGATGAGTGATCATGAATAAAGGAAATTATAACCAGAAACGCCGCCCATTAGATGTAATCCTAGCAGTGAAGCAATCCGCCGCTAACTATTGGCAAAATTTGTTGCCCGCTTGTGGCGTTGAAGTTCCGGCAAGAGGTAAACATGGTGCTTGCCCGATATGTGGCGGCACTGATCGCTTTCATTTTATCGATGATAACCATAACGGCGACTGGCATTGTCGCCAATGTGATGAGCCAAATCACGGTGACGGGCTGGATTTAGTGGCAAGAGCCAAAGGGATCACGATTTATGCAGCGGCCAAATTGGTGGCTGATACCTTAGCAATGCCTTTGCCTGAACCCAAAAGCGTCAAAGAACAACTGAAAGTGGCAAAGCCGATTTCTGAACGCATTGCGGCACTGGTTGCCACTACAGTTACGGGTGAATCTCAATATCTGGTGAAAAAAGAACTGAAATGCCCCAATCAGAACTTATTGAAAGATGGTTCATTATTACTGATCACTCGAACATTGCACGGGACAATCACGGGTGCTCAGACCATCAAGCCGAATGGTGAAAAACGTCTTGTTTCCGGTACGCAGAAGAAAGGCAGTTTTATCCCTGTATCTGAGATAACCGGAACGCCGGACACAATCATCATTACCGAGGGGTATGCTACAACTTTAACGGTCAGCCAGTTACATGACGGTGTAATGCTGGCGGCTATTGATGAAAGCAATTTACTGACTGTTTCCAAGCAGGTCAGGGCACAATGGCCTGACGCAAAAATCATCCTTGCTGCTGATAATGACTGGCATAGACCCGACGAACTGGATAAAAAAGGCAAACCAAAGGTAAATATCGGCAAGATTTCAGCAGAAAAAGCGGCTATTGCCGTGAATGGTTGGGTTACGTTGCCACCTACGGAATACAAAGCTGACTGGAATGATTATCGCCAGCAGCATGGCATTGAGACAGCAAAGCAGGCATTCAGCAATGGGTTATATCAGGCGGCGGTAGGGAACGTAGCAGCGTCAAAATCTGTAATCACTGATTCAGATGAATACCGGGAGAAAGAATACGATCCGCTAAAACCCCATATCGATATCCGCAAGAACGGCATTTACTGGGTTGAACCGAAAGAACAAGGTGGCGAAATCGTCGAAGTTGAAAAATGGCTGAGCGATTACATGGAAATCGTTGGCATTGGCAATGATGGCAGCGAAGGTTATCTCATTATCAAGCTACGTCAGGAAGGCACGGGAAAATGTATTGTTGAAGCGCTTCCCCGCCGTGAAATTGGAATGCCGGTTGGCTGGGCCAGATTACGTTCGCGGGGAATGAACATCACCGTAAAAAACAGTCTGTTGCCTGTTTTAGCTGAGCATCTGCAACGCAGCGGCGATCGCCGTGAATGGGTTGTGACACAGAAAGCAGGCTGGCACTGCGGCGCATATGTCATGCCGGACGGTGAAATCATCGGTCAGCCTTATATGCCTGTGGCGTTCAGTGGTGGCACATCCGCCATTGCCGGTTATATGATCAGGGGAAGCGCCGAACAGTGGAAAACACACGTTGCGTCATTACTGCAAGGCAACCGCTCAATGATGCTGGGCGTACTGGTGGGATTGTCTGCCCCACTTAACTCACTGACAGGCGGGAGCTGCTTTGGTGTGCATTTATTTGCGCAATCCTCCGCAGGGAAAACCACCACCGTTGAGGCGGCCAGCAGCTTATACGGCGATCCCGAAGAACTGAAATTATCATGGCACGGTACTCACCACGGTTTAAACAATGAAGCCGCAGCCCGTAATGATGGCTTTATGCCGATTGATGAAATCGGGCAAAGCTCGAACCCGAAAGAAGTCGCTAACAGTGCCTACAGTCTGTTTAACGGTGTCGGTAAAATTCAGGGAAAACGGGAAGGCGGAAACCGTGCTGTGATCCGCTGGAAGATTGCAGCCCTTTCAACAGGCGAGGAAGATTTAGAAACGTTTCTAATAAAAGGCGGGATCACCCCAAAAGCCGGGCAGCTTGTCAGGCTGCTCAGTGTGCCCTTTATTGATACGGAATGTTTCAATGGCCATGAGGATGGTGATTCTCATGCAAGAGCCATTAAACGTGAATCCAAACGCTATTGTGGTGCAGCGGGTCGGGCATGGGTTCAATGGTTGTCTGAGTATCAGGAGCAGGCAGTCGACATGACTGCCCGTAAAGAAAAAGAGTGGCTTGATAGCCTGCCAGAAGAAGCCTCAGCTCAAGTCAAGCGCGTTGCCGTGCGTTTCGCGTTACTGGATGCCGTTGGAGAGCTGGCAACCCATATTACCGGCTGGAATAAAGATGCGTGTCATGCTGCGGTAAAGCAAAGTTTCGATGACTGGTTAGCTGATTTTGGCATCGGAAACCGGGAAAAATATCAGGTGATCACGAGAACGCGTGACTTTATCCAGAAGTACGGGCTGTCACGCTTTCAGCCTTATACCTACGGCAGGCCAAATGGGGATATTGATACTTCACACGCCATGAGGATTAGTGATCTTGCCGGGTATCTGGTGCATAACCGCCGTCATGATGGACAGGCTGAATACCATATTATCCCCAGTGTATTTGAAGCAGAAATATTACAGGGATTACAGAAGAAATCCGGCTTTGAAGCCTTAGAAGAGGCTGGAATGCTGGTTAAAGCGGAGAAAGATCGCTTTATCAGCAAAACCATCTCAGTGAATGGCACTCAGGGGCGGTTTGTGGTGCTGATTTTCAGGGATGAGGATTAACCTCACGTAAGAGAAAAAAACATTGGGATAACGGGGTATTGGGATAAGAAAGATTTATTTTAAAATATATCAGATAGTTATAGCTTTTTTAATTATCCCGTCTTATCCCGCACTATCCCGTAACATTAGGTGATTACAAATAAAGTGATATCGTAGCAATGGAAGTTATCCCGAAAAAGATTTTTCTCTGGTAGGCTGTAATTTATTGAATTTTAAATGATTTAAATTGGCGCCATAATGTGACGGGATAGATTGGGATAGAGTAACACAATGAAATATATAATAAATATGTCATTTACCCCGTTATCCCGTGAAAATTGGTGCAGTTATATAAAGGTAATCGATAGTAACCGTTATTTTTTCAGCTCTCCGTGCTACCGGGCTAATACATTAACCCGGTAGCACGGAGAAGACAAGCGCAGCGCGTCAGTGTCTAAGCAAGAAACGTTTTCTGGCTGGCAATCAGTTTTGCACCACATGCTGTACGCATGCCTTCCAAGGCGATTTGTTTGTTCTGATACTTTAAAGTCTCACTTCCTTCCACTATCGGAAATGTATCTTCACATTTCGGGCAAACAACTAAATCACCTTTGCCTGCAACAGGAACACCTTGATAAACATAACCATCAATGGCAGTGATGACTTTACCACCATGATCGGTTTTATCGTTTAACCGGATAACGGCTTTATTTGGCATATTTATTCCCTCCTTAATCAGCTATATTCCTATGTTATTGGAAAATATTCTCAAATAATCTTTAACTTCTTTTTCTATCTTCATGATCGCTGAATCAGTATCAGAATAATATTGCCTGAACAATTTTGTATTTAAATGAGGCAAGAAAATATCCTGATCAAATTGATGGCCTAATAAAAACATTATCAGGGTTAAAAAGGCTGATTCATTAGCATTTTCTATGTCATACTGACCCGATTTCTCAACGCCGAATTGGATAAGTTTTTTGACATTTTTCTGTTTGATATATCGGTATTTTTGTGGGTAAAGGGAATTCAAAAGTGCATCTACGTTACTTTCATAGGTATTCCATTGAACGTTTAAACCTTCAATATTGATACTCTGTAATTTAAGCAGACTGGTTTTCAGGTATTCATCCTGTTCGCCCTGGACTTCATTAAAATATCGATTAACTTTATGATAAAGCAAAGTTGTTTTTTCTAATTGTCCAAGATTAGCGTAATTATCAAGGATAGTCTTTATCCATGAATATTGGGAATCAGTCTGAAATTCCGCCCCAAACAAAATCAACATATCAATATAAAACTGAACAGGACCACGTTGATCAAACCCATCGTTTTTTGTTTTTTCTATGGCGTCTGTCAGTACGGTTCTTAAGCCTTCTTTGCCTAATTGCATTTCAAGGTAAGGATAGGATTCATTACAATGCGCTACTAATTCATCGATATATGTATTGATCGAATGGTTTTTTAGTTTATTACATTGCTCTTCATTAAACTCTATAGGCATATTTATGATATCTCCGATCATAATGGCTAAGGCTATAGTCGCTGGTGAAATATATTTTTTATATCATTTTCAGTTCAGCGACTAGCGACTATAGTTTCCAATTTATTATTTATATTAATCAATCTTACCTTCTAGGTAATCGCGGTAGGTCATAATATCTCTATGACTATTATGCCATTCATTTTCTCTCAGAATGAACCAATATGAATCATATGTATATTCATTTTTATATATACTTCTAATAACTAGTAATTCATATTTTTTTTCTTTACAAGGGAATTTTAACAAAAAAAAGTCTCTAACTGGTTTTAATGATTCTTCATCAAATTCCGTATAGACGTACTCATAATTCAATTTATCTTGCATTAACTTTAAAAAATCAATAAAATTCATGTTTTTTAAAACATGAAGCTCAGGAAAATCTCTTGAGTCATTAATCTTTTCTTGTAATGTTCTTGTTATTTTCAGGGATTTAAATACATCAACGCTATTAACATTTTCAATAGCATCAAATTTTTTGTTAATCAGAAAGAAATCACTCACTTTAATATATTGAGAGGTAACCAACCATTCACTGGCATCAAACCATACTTTTTTACTCGGATATTCTGAAGAATTTTCATCATACGATGGCACCAGTATTGCCATTTTATATTTTTGCATATACATATAGTAGCTCCCAGAGAAAACTAATGCTATCAAAAAAAACATTATGAAGAAAAGTTTTATGTTAGATATTTTCATATTTTCATATTTTCAAATCACAGTATTTTAATTTTGAAATCCACCTAATAAATTGATTTTTACCATAATTGCCAACACTATAGCTGATGGAAAAATATATCTTTCATCGCATTAAAAACCCAGCAGCTATAGTTTTTAGAAAAAATTATTGTTTGTATGAATCAATCTTTCCTGCAAGGTAATCTCTGTATGTCAGAGTATCTTTATTGCTCTTATGCCACTCGTTTTCTCTATAAATAGAATCGTAGCGATCGTATACATATTCATCTTCATATTTTCTTCTCATCACTAATAGCTCATATTTTTTATCTTTATGAGGGAATTTGATTAAAAAGAAATCCAATATTGGTTTTAATGACTCTTTATCAAATTTTGTATATATATATTCATAGCTAATTTTATCTTGCATTAAATGCAGGAATTTTATGGTTTCCATATTTTGTAATTCGTGAAGTTCAGGGAACTTCCTTGAATTATCAATTTCATCCTGTAATGTCATTGTTATGCTCAAAGCTTTCAATGTGTCTAAATTTTCAATAGGGACAAATTTTTTATTAATTAGATAGGCGTCATGGACTTTAATATACTGTGATGAATTTAGCCATTCACTGGCATCGAACCAATTTTTTTTGCTAGGAAATTCAGGCGAATTTTCATCATATGACGTAACCCTAACATACATCTGATATTTTTGTATATACATATGATAACCTCCTAAAGACAATAAAATTAAAACTATTAAAATAGATATTATTGTGATGATTTTCTGTTTTAGTAAACTCATAAGGTCCACTCTATTGGTTTATAATTCTGTAGGCCATTTTTTAATCCTTTCGGTGTATTCCCTGTCCCTGGTAATTGCCAAGAACCATCCGGTTCAATAGGGCCACCACCATGATCTTCGTTATATTCTCTTGTTTTAACACCTTCAACTCGCTTTTTCATTATATCATAATCATTAGGTTTTTCTGGTGGTTTGGCATTTTTATTCCCTTTAGCCAATTCATATTTATAAGCTCTATTAGCAGCCTCATACTTATCAAGTATTGAATTATATTTTTTTTCCTCTTCAGCTCCATAAACACCCACATATGTAGAACGTCTCTCAAATGCTTTGACTTCAACATCCCACGCATTCGCCATTTGTTGTGCTGGGCTTTTATTCTGTCCTGCATCAGGTATTCCTGTAAAATCACCAGGCCATCCGTTATCAACTGAAATACCCGCTCGGCAAGCATAAGTCGTTATTTTAGCATCGAAATCAAATATCGACTCATAGACCTTTTCAATCTCCTTTGGTCCAAACAACCCATCCTCTACATTCTCCCCTTTATAATGAAAAGTGGCATAATCAATGATGCCATGACTGAAGATCACCATCTCCTTAATAAGTCTTTTCTTTTCTTTCCTCTGATTCAGAAATTCGATAAGTCCTTGCTTGTTTTTTATATAAACAATACGTCCGCCTAACCCTTTAGTGTATTCGTCAATCCTCTTAATATCCTTTTTGGTATATCCTTGCTCAAATACTACCATAATACGTTGCACTGCGTGATCACCCTGACTGGCTTGAGGAAAAAGCTGCAACTGATGTAATCCGCAATTAATAAAACGGTATTGATTTCCCGGTGATTCTGTAAATATATTCCAATCTTTTTCCCAATCTATAAGAGGATCCACAAGTGTTGTAACTGTTCTCTTCGCTGCTCCTGCGCTAAATTCTCCGGGTGCTGTTCTGGCACCTACCACAGTAATATAATCATACCCACTGATATACGGTTTTTCGGTGGTTGGCTCACCCGTATTTGTAAGCAAGCTGATTTTCCTTTCTTCGAGTTCCTTCAGTGAACCAAAACTACCACGCCTTCTTTCGTAACTTTTGGCCAACTTGCCAACCAATACAGTCACTTCTTCAGGTTGCCGGGTCATAATACGGTCGGTTTCACCTTCGCCATTCGTTTTACCAAATCCTCTGGCGGGAATAGAGATATATGCATAAGGCACATTACTCACGTTAACCTGATTCTCAATCGGCAATAATTTTAGCTGATGACTGAATTTTTGATTACATTTCACGCCCGGATCACCCACTTTTCCCGAACAATTGGGAACCTTAGTAGGATGGGTCATTTTACTCTTTTGCTTCTCAATACTTTTGGATGCTTTGTTTTTCAAATCTGAGAAGACTGAAGAAATACTGTTTTTGTCCATAGCCATTATTTTCCTTTCACGATATGGTGATTGTTATCAAGTTGATAACTCCACTCTTCAATATCTTTTGTGAACTCAATCAATTGTTCCGGCGTAAAAATATGCGGAATTTGATGCAGAACGCGGGGATCGTAAAAACGGAGTAATGCTGTTTCGCCTGTTTTTAGTCGAATATTTAACTGTGATTCGAGATGACGGGTCAGTTTGTCCAATGACAGTGTTGAGTATAGCCATGAAACTGCCGGTGCCGCGCTTTCCAGTCGTAATAATTGTTCTTCCCATGTCTGAGCCTGAGTCATATCAAACAACCACGGCCCGGCAAAGGCGATTTCTGCATCCGGGAATTGCCGGAACAGCGGATTATTTGTACCTTCAATATAAGACAATTCGTCATCAAAGTAGCGCTCGTACTGCAAACCGTCTACCAGCGAATATAATTTCATCTCCGGGTAGTTTTCCCGGTATTTTTCCCATTTTTCCTTTAATGTGGCAGCCATCATTCTCCCCTCATGACCATAACCGAACCCGTTGATGCCGCTTCCATTAAGCAGGATAGGCAAATTTTTTCCGGTGGTGCAGTGAGCATTTTTTCTGGTTGAGCCACATTGATGGATTTCAGTTTATCCAGCATATCCGGCAGCTTACCGCCCCAGCCTGAGCCATTGCCCGGCGCACCACTGCCCATATTAATGGCAGCGCTGCTGGTGATCCCGCCTGCATCAATTTTCAGAAAATGTCCCGCAGCCTGAATGGTCAGTTCAGCCCCAGCATCAATCACCACTTTGGCGCCGGAACTCAGGTGAATTTCATTGCCACTTTGTGTCAGCAGGGCATCGTCTGCCTTGATATGGAGCTTTTGCCCGGTGGACAGCGAAATATCATTGTTTGCCTGTACCCGGTATTCATTATCAACGCGTAAATGCGCGTCATTTTTAATATGGTGTGTGCGGTTATGACCAATATTGCTGGTTTCATCATTGAGTATCTGGTTTTTCATGTCCTTTTGGGCATGAATAAACACTTCCTCACTGCCTTTGGCATCTTCAAAGCGCAGTTCATTAAAACCTTCCCCTTTATGGGTTTTGGTCTTAAACGTGGTGCGGGTCTTGGCGGCAGGTAAATCCAGTGGGGGACGGTTCAGGCCGTTATAAACGCAGCCGGTGACTATCGGGCGGTCAATATCGCCGTTGAGATAAGACACAATCACTTCCTGCCCGATACGTGGTATCGCCATAAAACCAAAACCGTTACCGTTCCAGCCCTGAGCGACACGAACCCAACAGGAGGCGCTGTCATCGGCTTTATCGTAACGGTTCCAGTGAAAATGCACTTTTATCGCGCCGTCTTTGTTCACAAAAATTTCTTCCCCTTCCGGCCCGACAACGGTCGCACTTTCATCACCGTCTGCCTGTGGTTTGTAATGAAACGGGGGACGCCAGTCGGCATAACCATCAATAAAGCTGAAATCGTTACTCAGTGTTGTGCCTTCGCCGCTATTGTCTCCCAGTGCCTGCGGACAGCGACCATGATGGCTTATCCCGACAATCTGCCAGCGGGTATTAAGTGGCGTGTGGGGATGATTTTCGATTTCGAAGATTTTGCCCGGCATCAATTTGATGCAATTACTGTTGCCACTACCACTTTGGGTCTGGTTTTTCAGCACTTCGTGCCGATATCTCACGAAGGGTTTACCTTCGACCTCCCGCTGAAAACGGCCATAACTCTCGTAAATGGTATACGGTGTCAGCGTTCCCATTGCCTGATATTCCTGGCTGCTCTCCAGTTGGTACACCTGAGAAAGCGGCCTGTCCGGGTTATAATCGCGGTGAATACTGCGCTTCGGGGCCATGCCGACACCGAGGCGCACCTGATAAATGACATCCTGACCGTGAGCGGTATCCGGTTGTGGCTGGTATTGCAACGGCAGGTTAGCCGTCATTCCCAAATGACTGTCACTGAAAAACAGCGTTTCATCCTCAAACCAGAAACTGATACCTTCTTCTGCGGCCAGCCGACAAAAAAACGCATAATCGGATTCCCGTTTCTGGGTGGTGTATTCCCTGCCCTGATGAGGATCTTCCAGCTGTGAATCTGCCTGAACATGGTGTTTTTTCAGCAACAGATTCATGATATCTGGCACACTCTGGCGATGATAAATATGGCTGTCCTGATTGAGCGTGAGTCGCCAGAGGTACGGACGTACTGTGAGGGTATACAGGGTTTTGTTGCCATCGGTGCCGCACCAGTCGGCATGGGAAATAATCCCGGTGATTTTGCGTTGCTCCGTTTCACCGTGGAAGACCTGTAATACAGCTTCCTGCATTAACAATGCGACTAAATCGATTTCCGGCTTCGGTTTGAAAGAATTGTCAGGCTGAGACTGAACCAGCGTCAGGTTCAGGGTAAAAAGGTCAGAAAGCCCTTCCCGCAGGGTGAAATCCGCCACGGCAAAGGTATTTTCGGGTAAACTCCCTATACGACAAAGAAAACGTAATCCACTTTTTAGCATTATTTCTCCTGATTTTTCTGTTTCCGTTAATAGCATTACATTTCACTGCGCAGTCCAAGCCTTTGGCGAAATGGCCATAACATCGCCTTCTCATCCCGCCGATAAATTTCTAACATGATGTAATTATCCCGAACGACAAAGCACGCCAGCAATTGGTCAATCATCCGACAAAACTGATACATCATACCGTCATTTTCATAACACGTCGGATCAAGGTAAATGTGCAAGATGTAGCCATTAATCACTCGTCCCTGACCCGATGGGGTGTTGTCAAGGCGGCTTTTCGGCTGAGCATCAACACGGACAATGCCGTTAATATGCTGCTGTATCCTGCGACTGAGGGCGCGATCATGCCCGGCATAACAATCATACAAACGCAGAAAATCTTTCAGTGATTCGGCATGAAAAAGTAAAAATGGCGGACAGTTTAAGAGGTTGAGCAGCAACCAATCCGATTTTCCCATGACCATTGGCGGAAAATCGGGGGAAACCGATGTAATATTGTTCGCGTATAAATGGGCGGGCACTGATTCTTGTGTGAGCGTAATATCACCGATAGCCAGCTTCATAGCCTGCACATGGTAGCCAATGAAATGTGCACATACCATCTGGGATGGCAGATTATTCGCCGTTTTTCCATCCACCCCGGAAAAGTATATTTGGTTGTGAAGTCGCCCCAGTAAATCATCAGTTATCAGCGACTGAAAATAGACGTTATCGGGTTCACCGGCATCCAGTAGCCAGTCACTTTTGGCATGAAACTGATCAATCGGCAGGAAATGGCACGGCTTGCCACGTGGAGCGCTGTCCTGAGTGATTTTCTCACCGGGCTGCTTCGCGGTTTGGATACTTTTCACACGAAAAAGTCGCTCCGTTTCTGCCAGTGGTAACGGGTAACATGCATTATCTGATACCAGTGAAATAGGCTGGCTGACCATCGGCACCAGATGAACCGCTGGCACACACCCCAACTGAAAGGCATCACCCAAATCATCTACAGGCAACTCTCCTTGCAAACGGATAACTAGCTCGCAGGTGCCATCCGGGTTTAATGCTAAATCGCGTTGCTCATTGATATTTAACATCATGAAATTGAATACATGAGGCAGGCAATAATACTCAGTCATCTGTTGCAAACGAGTAAAAGGCAGATTTTCCACGGGTAACAGAGTATGTTGGAAATTCTCAGACCAACCCATAAAATCACTATACCTGAGCCTTATTTCCTCCTTTGCAGTACGCCAATAGATCTCATCAATGTGCATATCCAGCCACAAGCTTAATTGTGCTGCCCGGTTTTTATCAGTTCCTAAAAAGAAAGGCAGTTTTCCACCTGGCCAGGCCGATACTGCATTTCCCGTTTGACGCAGCGTTAACACAATATCGCTGTATTCACGTGTTTTTTGGATCTGTTTATCCAGCATAAGAAACGGTTCAATATGCAAATCGCGGCAGGTGTGAAACTGGAAATGTTGTTCCCCTACAGCGGCAGTAAGCGGTACGCCTTGCGGGATATCCACGGTGCCCTGATGAACGCCCTGATGGGGTGTAAATTGAATGATTGTCGTCGGTGGCACGGGGCGCAGGGCATGAGGCCAGATACGACCGAGCATTGCATGGGTGACTTGTGGAATACTGTCTTCAATGGTACTGCGCAGATTTGAAGACAGCAGTGCAAAACCTTCCAGTATGCGTTGGATATCCGGGTCATTTGGATGATCCAGAAATTCGGCCAAATGTGGTTTTTCGGTTGCGGCTAACTTCATCATTTCGCGCAGGTAGGCTAACTCTTGTAGGTACAGCGATTCCTTACGATTCTTCATTTTCTCTTTCCATACAAACTAACGATTTATCGGCATTTCGTTGAAAATATTTATGAATAATAAAATAACCCATGTTTATTGGGCTATTATACGGATTTATCTGTTAATTTAATTAATAAATTAGGGTTATTATCTCACTTTAATCGACATTTAAAAAACAGGCTCAGCAACCATTTGACCTTATCCGTCTCAACCGTTAAAATCTTGCTTACACTGTAATGATCTTATCGTCTGCAAAGATCGCCTTCGGGTGGCGAAATAAAACTCCCGTAGCCTGAAAGGGAGCGCTAAATTGCGGTACATCTGCATACTTTTGGAAGCAGATATCATCGGACACCTAACCCCTCGTCCGGTGATGAAAGTCTCTTAAACTGAAAAAGACCTCAGAAGGGTGTTTTTATCTTGTCGTCTGAGTGACTTGAACGTTAGATCATGCACTGACCTTTTCAAACCAACATAAACCCTATTTGCCTTTATCTTCAATGAACAACAGGATGGATTTTGCACATCCAGACCCCAGTTCATACTTTTCACTGTCTCTGCCTGAATGATTCAGCAGACAGGTTTTCTGTGCACCAACAATTAATCCATAGCTACCGTTTGACATCGAACCCTGCACCGTTTTGCTGCGCCTGTTGGCATTTCAACGCGCCCGCGATTTTTGCTGACTGTTTGCTGGATTTAAGGCGTCACTTTTTGCCGGTTTACCGCTGAAAGTGACGCCGCAGCCAAAGGACACCACAACCCTGACAGGCTCATGCCTGCTTCACCACTCAGTGAATCTGACACTGCATTTTTAGATTGAAAAAGGAGAACTTGACGATATCGAGGCTGGCTTTTAGTCAGTGGGGATGACCTGTTTATATAGGCGGCAGTACTGCGTACTCAACCGATACCCCGCAATACCTCAACTTGTGTTCACTCTGGCGCACAGATATCCGTCAAGGGCAAGGCAGGCATTTCCTGTTTTGCCGCACTGTCGCGCGCCAGAGTTCGCATGTTGTCAGGTATGAGTAAGGAGCAGCCAATGAGCCGATTGATTAAAGAATTAAAATTTTTTGCCCGCCAAGGTGGCGGCAGTCATAAAACCTGCCATGACCGCATTCGGATCGCTGGACGTTTGGGGCACTGTTATTGAGCCTGAATATTCAGGTTAAAAGCCTCAGCCATTTGAAAGCCAAACATGTGGAACATTATGTTAATACTCGTTTATCTCAGGGAATTGCTAAACGAACGGTGCAGAATGAAATGGCTGCGCTGCGTAATATCTTTCGTATGGCAGGCCGGGAGAAACTGGAAACCTTGCCGCGTTTGAGTAATCAGGCATTAGGATTAAGCGGCACCAGCCGAGCAGGAACGAAACAGGCGATCCCTGATATTACGTTTCAGGTTGTTTATCAGAAAGCGCTTGAACGTGATGTTGGATTTGCCGTCACCTTGAAACTTGCCCGCTTGCTGGGATTACGTTCTCAGGAAGCCGTACAATGCAGTGCTTCACTGAAAAGCTGGCGAAAACAATTAGAACAGCCAGAGCCGAAACTGCATATTGTCTTCGGTACAAAAGGCGGCCGACCAAGACAAACCCGCGTATTGGATGTTGCAGCAGTAAAAGAAACTGTTGAGCAAGCCATTGTTGTTGCAGAACAACGTGGTGGCAGGTTGATTGATAAACCAAACCTCAAACAGGCCATGAATTACTGGCGGACACATACCACAAAGATTAGTTTAACAGGCCGTTATTCTCCTCATAGTCTGCGCTATGCGTGGGCGCAGGATGCGCTTAATTTTTACCAACAAAATGGTTTTAGCCGTCAGGAAGCACGAGCACTGGTATCAATGGATTTAGGGCACGGTGATGGTCGCGGGCGTTACGTTGAACGGGTTTATAGTCGTTAAACTTAGTCGTTCTGTTATTGAGTCAGATAAAACAATCAGTTAAAGTAATCTCGCCACTGGCAAAATCCAGTGGTCAAGGTTTAGCAGCCTTGAGCTAAGAACACTGGTAGGATGTTTTCTACCAGTGCGCCTGTTATCACCCTTTCAATGGTGGTTCAGGTGGGGGAGACTCACGTCTCGCCGGAATCTTAGCCCGGTCTGCTAACCCTGCCTTGAATCACCACCATCAATGATTAATTAATGGAAAGGGGTAACAGGAATGAATAACGTTAGAAATGATTGGCATCAAGCAGATATTATTGCTGCGTTACGCAAACGTGGTACGACCTTAGCGGCAGTTTCCCGTGAGGCGGGACTCAGTTCATCTACACTGGCAAATACTCTTAGTAGGCCTTGGCCTAAAGGAGAATGGATCATTGCGGATTATCTTGGCATCCATCCTTCAGAGATCTGGCCTAGCCGTTACTTTGATAGTTATGGTCGATTAGTTGAGCGCAAGGTTCGAGATAAATCATAAAAATAGTCAGTTCTGACTTGCAAATCATCGGGAAGATAGCCGTAACGGGGTATCTTCTCACTAGTAGTAATATTTTCCCTATCACTTCAATAGATTCTGGCGAAATACACCTCTACCTTTCCATCTGTTCGGAACTTTTGGCGCACTGACAATATTGATAAAAAATATCGATAGCAGCAGAACGAAGGTAAATCGGTTGGCAATAGGCGAAACAACAATAATTACATATTGTCAACGGCATAAGCCGAGGTAGTAAGTCGTGGTCATTTAATGACCAGTGCGCACGCGTGAGGAAATATATGTAACAGAGCACCAAAAAGCAGGCTAACCGCTATTTTAACGGTACACCGACAACACGGTTTATTGTGACCTATGAGTAATCCGTTATTGATGCTATGGACAATCATATCAAAGGTAGCAGAGTAACACGCGACAACCGTGCAGAGTTCGTGAGACAGGCGATTATAGAAAAGCTACAGCATGAACTTTGATGATTAACGAAAATGTTAGGGAATTATGATTTTTACAGTCCATAAAAAAGAAAATCCTAACATGTTCTTAACATGCTACTTGTGGTTGGATCTTTAGTTATTCGCGCAACTCTTATTGATATCCGCGAAGTAACCAACCTTCTTTAAGAGGGCGCCTGTCAGATGAAAATTATCTTCCGGTTGCTATTATTACGTTTGAAGCAGGGCGATAGCACACTATTTTTACTGATTTTTAAAGATTAATAATTTCCAGTATGTCATTTTTATAGTTTTATATCGGGTAATAATTGAACTAAATCACAGTTCTTTAGACATTTATAGTTAACAAAAGAGTTAAAAAACAATATTGACATTTTAAGTACAAATATTAATCAAAGTATGCTCGCGCCCTGACGTTTGAAGCGAGCTGATTAACCACTGACAGTATTTTAAATCGCAGCAGTGAAAAATCATGATGCTGTTTGAAGCGAAGGCGTGACAAAATAAGGGTAATTTACAGAGAGAGCTGTTCTTGGATGGCATTTTACTACATGCAATGATTTATCAGAGTGATGATGTTTTAGCAAAATATATAATAAGATGAAAACCTCCTAGCAGCGATTTAATTCGTATAGAAATTTGTATAGATTTGATAATGAAATATAAAAATATTTGTTTAATATTAATGCGTTAAATTGATTGTTCTATTCCGGTGGGGGCATTGATGTTTAGAGTTTATCATTCAAATCAGCTTGATATTCTTAAGGAATTGATGGCGATATTGATCGGGGATAATCCCTTATCTGACCCATTTGGCAAAGAAGTAATTTTGGTTCAAAGCCCGGGGATGTCACAGTGGTTGCAGATTCAATTGGCAGAAAAACTGGGCATTGCTGCGAACATGGAATTCCCGTTACCTGCAACTTTTATCTGGCAGATGTTTACGCAAGTATTGCCTGATATTCCCAAAGATGGTGCTTTCAGTAAGGATGCCATGAAATGGAAATTGATGACTCTGCTGCCTGATTTATTGACGGAGCCGGAGTTTTCAGCACTCAGGCACTATCTTGATCAAGATAGTGATAAACGTAAGATCCACCAGTTAGCTGGGAGAATTTCCGATCTGTTTGACCAATATCTGGTTTATCGTCCAAAGTGGCTGGAAAATTGGGAAAATGATCAATTAATTGATGGTTTGAGCAGTAATCAGTTATGGCAAAAAAGGCTATGGTCTGAACTGACAGAATATACTCGCCAATTACAACAACCTTTGTGGCATCGCGCCAATTTATACCATCGATTTATCACAACGTTGGAAGAAGGGAATTTTCCATTGGAAAATCTTCCCCCGCGCATTTTCATCTGCGGCATATCTGTATTGCCCCCTGCTTATCTGCAAGTATTTAAGGCATTAGGTAAACATATTGATATTCATCTTATGTTTACTAACCCATGCCAATATTATTGGGGGGATATTCAAAGTTATGCGTTTCTTGCCAAATTAAATAGCCGGAAACCCAAACATTATAAGAGTCTCCAATCGTTGGAAAGATTCAAAGATCCAGAAGAAGCTCCATCACTCTTTAATGAAGAAGGGGAGCAGGATCTGAACAATCCATTGCTGGCATCTTGGGGAAAATTGGGCAGGGATAACCTCTACCTGTTGTCACAATTGGAGCCGGATTCTGATGTCCATGCTTTTGTTGAATTGGAGCCTGATTCTATCTTACATAAAATCCAGCAGGATATCCTTAATCTCGAAGATCATGCCCAGATTGGCTCTACAGAAAATACCTTCAACAATAGTCTGAAAAAGCGTCCGTTTGATTGTGCTGATCGCTCTCTGACTTTTCATTCATGCCATAGCCCGCAGAGGGAGATAGAAGTATTGCAGGATCAAATCCTGCATTTATTGGATGATGATCCTGCACTGACACCGAGGGACATCATTGTAATGATGGCAGATATCGACAGCTATGCTCCTTATATTCAGGCCGTTTTTGGCAATGCTCCTGATGACCGTTATATTCCTTTTGCTATTTCTGACCGTAAAGCTCGTCAGGCACATCCTGTCTTACAGGCGTTCATTACCCTGTTGGAGCTGCCACTGAGTCGATTTACGGCAGAGCAGGTGTTGGCATTATTGGAAGTCCCTGCTTTAGCCAATAAATTTGCTATTCAGGAAGAAGGGTTGCGTTTATTGCGGCGTTGGGTAAAAGAATCGGGGATTTGCTGGGGGCTGGATGATGACAACATTGAAGCACTGTCTTTGCCAGCCACAGGGCAGAATACGTGGCGCTTTGGTCTGACGCGCATGCTGTTGGGTTATGCCATGGATAGTCAGGCAGGGCCATGGAATGAGGTTTTGCCTTACGATGAATCCAGCGGCCTTGCGGCCGAATTGGCCGGGCAATTGGCTGAGTTTTTAATGGAACTGAATCGCTGGCGTAAAATTTTGAGTGAAGAACAGCGATTGGAGGATTGGTTGGCGGTATGTCCGCAACTGCTGGAAACTTTTTTCGAAACGGATGATGAAATCGAACTGGTTCTGGCACTTATTACGCAGCAATGGCAAAAAGTGATTGATAATGGCTTGAATGCATACTACGGAGAGAGCATTCCTTTGGTATTGTTGCACGATGAACTGGCGCTTCGTTTTGATGATGAGAAAATCAGCCAGCGCTTCCTTGCTGGCTCCCTCAATTTTTGTACCCTGATGCCTATGCGTTCCATTCCTTTTAAAGTTGTTTGCCTGTTGGGAATGAATGATGGGATTTATCCAAGAACTATCCCACCACTTGGGTTTGATCTGATGGCAGAACAAACTCAGCGAGGGGATAGGAAACGGCGTGATGATGACCGTTATCTCTTTCTGGAAGCAATGGTTTCGGCTGAGCAATTTCTTTATATCAGCTACATTGGTAAATCGATTCGGGATGATACTGAATGCAATCCATCTGTATTGGTCAATGAGCTACTGGATTATATTTGCCAGAGTTTTTGCTTATCCGGTGATGAAATGCTGAATGTTGATGACAGTGCCAGAAATGCCCGAAAACATTTACTTTCACAACATACCCGTGTGCCTTTTGCGATGGAAAACTTCTTGCCTGATCACTATTCACAAAGTTATGCCGCAGAATGGTTGCCAGCCGCGACACAGCAAGGGGTTTCAGCGACTGATTTTTGTCAGCCGATTGCCTTTGATCGCAGTGAAGTAAAAGAAGTTGCATTAGATGAATTGATCCGCTTTTATCGACATCCTGTCAGGGCATTTTTTCAGCAACGACTGAAAGTGCATTTTATCATTGAAGAGATGGAATTGCCTGAGGAAGAGCCTTTTGTACTGGATAACCTGCAACGTTATCAATTTAACCAATTACTGTTAAGCGTTCTGATAGAACAGGGAGCACCTGAATCTTTGTTCTGCCATCTCCGTGCATCAGGAGGATTGCCATACGGTTCCTTTGGCGAGGTTTATTGGATGGAACAGTTGGAATCCATGCAGCCGCTGGCTGCCAGAGTACGTGAAGAGAGAACGGAGCCTTTTTCCATTGAGCTATATGAGAAATTAGACGCTGTGATATTGGTTGGCAGAATTAATCAGATACAGCCTGATGGAATTTTACGTTGGCGGCCAGCGAACTTAACGGCCAATGACGGTATCCAATTATGGATTGAACACCTTGCCTATTGTCTTTCAGGGGGGACGAGTGAAAGCCGCATGTATGGAACGGGCAAAAAGGGGAAAAAAGAGAAGGAAGATAAAAAGGTTTCAGAATATCGCTTTGTACCACTGGAACCGGATGAAGCGAAACAATATCTGAACCAGATGATAGAGGGGTATCTTCAAGGAATGTCTGAGCCTCTCCCCTTATTTTGCCGAAGTGGCTGGACATGGTTGGTTGACTGTTTTGATAAGGGAACGGGGGAAATCGATTTCAGTGAAGAAGTGCAACAAAGCGCTGAAAATAAACTGATGGAACAGTGGCTGGGAACACATGACAGAAAAGGGGAAAGCAGTGATCATTATATACAACGGGCTTTCCGGCAGGTTGATCAATTACTTTTGGATCGCATGAAGCGTGAAGTTCAGAGCTATTTGTTGCCTATGGCCCGTTATTCAAATGGCGCATTATTCAAATAGCGCATTGTTTAAATGCCTTTTCATAATAGTGATACATTTAGCTCTTGAAGCCCTCTTACTCCTCGCGGTGCGAGGAGTAAGAAAGTGATCTGGCATTTTGAGAACTTATTTAAATAACTAGGGAGAATATTAGGTTATGCCTAAATATATTATCCGCATCATGACGGTGCTCTTTCTGCTACTTTGTGGCGGCACTGCATATGCTCAATTGTCTTGGCAGCCGTTGCCAGATACGATTCACAAAAGTGAACGCGATCCACGTCAATATAAAGCCATTAAACTGCAAAATGATATGACAGTTCTGTTGGTTTCTGATGAAAAAGCGATTAAATCATTGGCTGCTGTATCTATTCCGGTTGGTCATATGGAAAATCCAGATAATCAGCTTGGTCTGGCTCACTATCTTGAGCACATGGTGTTAATGGGATCTAAACGTTATCCGCAACCGGGAGAGTTTGCCGAATTTTTGCAAAAACATGGGGGAAGCCGTAACGCCAGTACAACAGCCAACCGTACTGCATTCTATCTGGAAGTTGAAAATGATTCCTTAACAGAAGCGACTGATCGCCTTGCAGATGCCCTTGCTGAGCCTTTGCTGAACCCCGTCAATGCTGATCGTGAACGTCATGCCGTTGATAATGAAATGACCATTGCTCGTGCGGGCGAAGGCCATCGTATGTGGCAAATCCGTGCCGAGACAATTAATCCGGCTCACCCTAATGCTCGCTTTGCTGGCGGAAATTTAGAAACCCTCAAAGATAAACCTGACAGCAAATTACAGGCGGCACTGGTTGATTTTTACCAACGCTATTACTCCGCCAATTTGATGAAAGGGGTTGTGTATGGCAATCAATCAATAGATAAATTGGCTCAGATTGCGGTAGAAACCCTCGGCCGTATCCCGAATCGACACGCTTCTGTGCCTGCCATTAAAATTCCTGCAATAACAGATAAAGAAAAAGGCATCATTATCCATTATGTACCAGCACAACCTTGTAAAGCGTTGCAGCTGGAATTCAGTATTGCCGACAATAGTGCAGATTTTCGCAGCAAAACAGATACATATGTTGGATATTTAATCGGTAATCGCAGTCAAAATACGTTATCTGACTGGTTATATAAAAAAGGTTTAATCGAAGGCATTGATGCTGGGGCAAGTCCAAAAACTGATGGCCATACCGGGACATTTAATATTTATGTTTCGCTGACGGATAAAGGGCTTGAACAGCGCGATCAGGTTATAGCAGCCATTTTTTCTTATATTAATCTGCTAAAACAACAGGGTATCAACAAAAATTATTTCGATGAAATGACGAAAGTCCTTAATTTGTCGTTCCAGTATGCGTCAATCGTGCGGGATATGGATTATATTGCAGGACTATCGGATGCCATGCTGATATTACCTATTTCCCATGTTCTGGATGCGGGGTATGTTGCAGATGGTTTCAATCCAAAAGCGATAGCCAGCCGTTTGGATGAATTAACACCTGAAAATGCACGTATTTGGTTTACCAGCCCAACAGAGCCACATAACAAAGAAGCTTACTTTGTACAGGCTCCGTATCAAATCAATAAAATTACCTCAAAGCAGCTGGCGGAATGGAAAAAACTCGAACAGGGAGATTTATTCTCTTTGCCTGAATTGAATCCTTATATTCCTGATGATTTATCCCTGATTAAAACGTCTGGCAGTCAAAAACACCCTGAAATGATTTTGGAAAAGCCAAATGTTCGTTTGCTGTATATGCCGAGCCAATATTTTGCCGATGAACCTAAAGGCAGTATTACACTGGAGATGCGTAACCCTAATGGATTGAAGAAAATCAAGGATCAGATTTCAGATACATTATTGGGCTATTTATCTGAACTTACACTTAATCAATTGGGTTATCAGGCTTTAGTTGGGGGGATGAGCGTTTCTACAGATTATGTAGATGGTTTGAAGATCGGCGTCAGTGGTTATACCCAACATTTGCCAGAGTTGTTAACGTCAGCGATTAATCAGTACATTTCGTTTACACCGACTCAAGAGGAATTGGCTCAAGCGAAATCATGGTATCGGGAACAACTTGAAGTCGCCAATAATGGCAAAGCCTTCCAAATGGCAATGCAGCCAATTTCTCGTCTTTCTAGTGTGCCTTACTTTGAACAGGCCGAAAAATTGAAGGTGCTGGATACTATCACTGTTGACGATATTGTGAAATACCGTCAGGGCATGATCCAACACTCGGCTTTACAGGCTCTGGTTTTCGGTAATTTAACTAAGCAGCAGAGTACTAACATCGTTCAATCAGCACAGAAGCAACTCGCTAATCAAGGAACGGTATGGTGGACTGGAGATCGCATTGTTATCGACCGTAATTATGCTGTTAACTTTGAAGGCACGGCTAACAGCACAGATAACGCATTGGCAGAAATCTATATTCCGACAGGATATGACCATATCAATGGCAAAACTTATTCTGGCTTGCTGAGTAGCATTTTGTCACCGTGGTTCTATGATCAATTGAGGACGAAAGAGCAGCTTGGCTATGCAATTTTTGCTTTCAACCAAAATGTAGGTAAGCAGTGGGGATTGGGTTTCTTGTTGCAAAGCAACAGTAAGCAACCGGATTACCTGCATCAACGCTACCAGAGCTTCTATCAACAGGCTGATAAAAAGCTGAAAGCGATGTCTGATGCTGAGTTTGAGCAGTATAAAAAATCTCTGCTGAAAGAAATGCGTGAACCACCACAGACTTTCTATTCAGAAGTAGACCGTTATTATGCGGATTTCGGGCGCAATAACTTTAAGTTTGATACACGTGAGAAAACCATAGCAGCAATGGAAAAAGCCACTAAAGCGCAGCTCATCGCATTTTATGAAAAAGCAGTTATTAAACGTCAGGGATTAGCTCTGATTTCCCAAACTACAGGGAAAAAAGGCTCAGTTCATCAATATGCTGGGCTGAAAGGCTGGAAAACTTACAACTCTGTGTCAGATTTCCAGAAACAATTGCCGGTTAAGGTGAATGCTCAGTGAGCAAAGCTATACCGGACTATGAAATACCGGATCATGAAATGTTAGGCCGTCAGATGCTAGGTCATCAAGTAGTTCAGTCTTATAAAGCAGGAGAGTCTTATAAACTGAACCCGTTAACATTGCCGCTGTATGGTCAGCGGCTGATCGAAGCTTCAGCAGGAACGGGAAAGACTTATACGATAGGCTTGCTGTATCTCCGTTTGCTACTGGGATTGGGTGGCTCTGCCGCCTTTTCCCGTCCGCTGAATGTTGAGGAAATTCTGGTTGTTACCTTTACGGAGGCTGCAACGGATGAGTTGCGTGGACGTATCCGTGAAAACATCCACCAACTCCGCTTGGCCTGTATACGGGAAGAAACCGTCGTTAACGATCCGATTTATCAGCAATTGCTGAATGAAATTCCTGATAAGGAAAGTGCAGCCAGTTGGTTATTGGCCGCTGAGCGTCAGATGGATGAGGCTGCGATTTATACCATCCACGGTTTTTGCCAGCGAATGTTGGTGCATAATGCGTTTGAGTCAGGTGTATTGTTTGAGCAAACGTTGATTCAGGATGAAAGCCAGCTACGTAAACAAGGCTGTGCCGATTTTTGGCGGCGTCATTGTTATCCCCTGCCATTACCGATTGCTGCGGAAGTCAGCCGGATATGGAGTGGGCCGGAAGCACTATTAAAAGATATTTCTGATTATTTACACGGAGATATGCCGTATATCATCAATGCACCTGATGGCAATGAAACGTTGTTTAGCCGTCATCAGAAAATTATTGAACAGATTGAGTCGATAAAGCGTCAGTGGAATGATGCTGCTTCTGAGTTAGAGGGGCTTATCGCCAATTCAGGTGTTGATAAACGTAGCTACAACAAAAAGCATTTACCCAATTGGCTGAATAGTGTTTCTGAGTGGGCTGGATCACCAACCAAAGACTATCTGCTATCTAAAGACTTGGATAAATTTTGCCAGTCCCGTTTATTGGAAAAGACCAAAAAAGGAGAGGTTCCGCAGCATGCGCTGTTTGAAGCCATCGATGGTTTATACCAACAGCCGCTGACATTGAAAGATATCATCATTCCCAAAGCGATTGTGGAAGTTCGTCAATCGGTTAATCAGGAGAAACTGACACGTGGCTACATGGGCTTTGATGATTTGTTGACCCGTTTGGACAGTGCTTTGCGACGTGCAGGAGGAGAGCAGCTTGCTGCAACCATTCGGCAGCGCTACCCCGTCGCAATGATCGATGAGTTTCAGGATACTGACCCACAGCAATATCGCATTTTCCAAGCCATATATTACCCTGAATCAGAAAGTGAACAGCCGGAAAATGGCTTGTTGTTCATTGGCGATCCCAAACAAGCGATTTATGCGTTTCGCGGTGCTGATATTTTTACCTATATTCGCGCTCGTTCTAACGTTAAGGCCCACTACACGCTGGAAACTAACTGGCGTTCTTCCGTATCAATGGTGCACGCCGTCAATAAACTGTTTTCTCGCCCAGAACGTCCATTCTTGTTTGAACAAATTCCATTCATTAACGTTAATGCTGCGGAGAAAAATCAAGGGTTGCGATTTTCTTTTTATAATGAGGATCAAGCTGCTTTACGATTTTGGTTACAGGATGGTGATGGCGTTTCCAAAGGGGAATATGAACAAAGCATGGCCCGACAGTGTGCTGCCCAAATAAGGGATTGGTTGCAGGCAGGGCAAGAAGGCAAGGCTCTTTTATGTCATATAGAAAAAGAGCAGATAGAAAAAGAGCAGATCACAAAAAAACGTCCGGTTATGGCGGCAGATATTACGGTATTGGTACGTGATCGCCGGGAAGCTTCATTAATCCGCAAAGAATTAAATGCGCTGAAGATACCATCAGTTTTCCTTTCTAACCGAGAAAGTGTGTTTGATACACCAGAAGCGAAAGATTTGCTTTGGTTATTACAGGCGGTATTGGCTCCGGAAAAAGCGCGAGAATTGAGAAGTGCATTAGCCAGCAGTTTATTTGGTTTGAGTGCACGACAAATTGATCAATTAAATCACGACGAAACGGCTTGGGATCGTTTGGTTGATGAATTTGATGATTATGCCCGTTTATGGCGCTCTCGTGGTGTATTGCCCATGCTGCGGGCGGTAATGGTGAAATATCGGATAGCGGAAAATCTGTTGGCAGGGGATGAAGGTGAACGTCGGCTTACAGATATTATGCACATTGGTGAGTTATTGCAGGAGGCATCTCAGCAACTAGATAGCGAACATGCTGTTGCCCGTTGGCTGGCACAACAAATTTCCCGCCCGAATCCACAGGCAGAAAGCCAGCAACTGAGGTTGGAGAGTGATCGACATCTGGTGAAGATCTGTACCATTCACAAGTCTAAGGGATTGGAATATCCGTTGGTTTGCTTGCCTTTCATTTGTGGTTACAGGAAGCAGAAGCAGGCTGTCTACCATGATCGCCAGAGCTTTGAAGCCTATCTCAGTATTTCCCATGATGATGAAATGTTGAAAGAAGCTCTGGAGCTGGCCGATGAAGAGCGCTTGGCTGAAGATTTACGCTTACTCTACGTTGCATTAACGCGGGCGATTTATCACTGTAGTGTTGGTGTGGCTCCGCTTATCAAAGGAAATAGAGGGAAAGCCGGTGATACGGATTTGCATTTGTCAGCTCTTGGATACTTGTTGCAAAAAGGGCAGAAAGGAGATGCAGCACTATTGGTAAATAGCCTGAATGAGCTTTGTGATGACAGCATAGAAATCAAACATGTGAAAGATACCGCTGATTCACAATGGTACTCGCAAAATGAAAATATTCTGTCGCTGGAAGCCAGAAAGTTTCAACGTTCCGTTCGGGATGATTGGCGGGTGACGAGCTATTCGGGTTTGCAATATTCCGCTTCTCACGCGGCTTCCCATACTTATGCTGGTGCATTTGGTGAATCCATAGATGTGATTGTGCAATCCATTTCTCCGAAGATGGATATTGATGCATGTGGTGAAAAGCAGGGAGAGCAGTCGTTACAGATGACTCCGCATACTTTCCCACGTGGTACGTCTGCGGGCACATTCCTGCACAGTATCTTAGAGGATCTGGATTTCGGCAACCTTCCTGCTCAGGCGTGGTTGATGGAAAAGCTGACTGCTTCAGGGTTTGACGAAAATTGGGCACCTGTATTAGAACAATGGATAGAGGATATTGTGGGCGCAGTGCTGAATGAGCAAGGTATGCAGCTTGTCAGTGTGCCGCGCCATCTCCAGCAAAGTGAAATGCAGTTTTACCTGCCAGTGGATAAGCTATTGCATTCAAAGGAAATGGATGCACTGACTCGTCGTTATGATCCGTTGTCTGCGCAATGTGCGCCGCTGTCCTTTCATCAGGTCAAAGGCATGTTAAAAGGCTTTATTGATTTGGTTTTTTGCTGGCAGGATAAGTTTTATGTAGTGGATTACAAGTCAAATTGGTTGGGTGAAAACAGCCAGTCATATACGCAAGAAGCGATGGCAAGAGCCATGATAGAACACCGTTATGATTTGCAGTATCAGCTTTATACCCTGGCCCTGCACCGTTATTTACGCCACCGGTTAGCCAATTATGATTATCGTCAGCATTTTGGCGGCGTGATGTACCTGTTTCTGCGTGGCATTGATAAGGATAACCCCGGGCATGGCATTTACCACTATTTGCCTCCCTTTGAATTTATTGACGAACTGGATACGCTTTTTAGTGATGCTGGTGAGGAACGAAGCGTATGAATTCCATGATGTCATTGTTGCAGCACGCAGTGAGCCAGAAGTTGCTGCGCCCTTTGGATGTACAGTTTGCTTACGCGATGGTTGAGGATGAAAATCCTCTGTTACTGTTAATTACGGCTCTGTTAAGTGCTGAGTCAGGGGCAGGGCACGTCTGTTTGCCGTTGGAGCGAATTTCGCCAAAATATTTTTTTGAAGGCAGGCAACCTGAATTAGCTGCATCTCTTTGGTCTTTGGCCGGGGAACCAGCTCCACAGCAGATTCTGGCTGAGTTACAAGCCTGTCCGGCGGTGAGTACGGGGGCGTTTCCTACACCGATGATCCTTGCTCATCAAGGGGGGGCTGATTGCAGTCTGTATTTACAACGTATGTGGCACAGCGAACGGCGTGTGGCAGATTTTTTTGCTGCTGTGGAATTGACTGATATCCCTGATGAAATTCAGCTACGTCGTATTTTGGATGATCTTTTTGGTGTCACTGCTGAAGAGGAAATTGATTGGCAGAAAGTTGCGGCGGCAGTGGCTGTAACGAGCCGAATTTCTGTGATCTCTGGAGGGCCGGGAACCGGAAAAACCACGACAGTGGCTAAATTGTTGGCTACTTTGATCAAATTACATGAAGGAAAAAAATTAAGCATTCAATTGGCAGCACCAACAGGCAAGGCGGCAGCAAGATTGACTGAATCGCTCAGGGAAGCGGTTAAAAAGCTTAACTTGACGTCAGAACAGTGGCGCAGCATTCCAGAGCAGGCGCAAACTATCCACCGTTTACTGGGAGCACAGCCTGATAGCCAGAAACTGCGTTATGACCGTGATAATCCGTTGTCCCTTGATATTTTGATTGTTGATGAAGCCTCAATGGTGGATTTACCGATGATGGCTCGCTTGATTGATGCTTTACCATCACGGGCGAAAGTTATTTTCTTGGGGGATAAAGACCAGCTTGCATCGGTTGAAGCAGGTGCGGTATTGGGGGATATTTGCCGCTTTGCTGAACAGGGCTATAGTGCCAAACGTGCCGAACAGTTGGAAAGACTAACCGGATGCCAGCTGACACCGTATTCCTCTCCATCTTCTGGTGAAAACGCTTCTACTGTGCGGGATTGCCTATGCCTGTTGCGCAAAAGTTATCGCTTCAATTCGGCTTCCGGCATTGGACAATTAGCATCGGCAGTGAATCGGGGAGATCGTGCGGGTGTCGCTATGGTGCTGAGTCAGACTTTTCCTGATATTTATTTTTATCCCCTTTCAGCGGATGAAGATTATCAGCGTCTGTTGGCTGAGACGGCTACGGGCTACTATCAATATTTGGCGATGGCAAATGAACAGGTATCGGAAAAATCTATCCTGACCGAATTTAACCGTTTTCGGCTATTGTGCGCGTTAAGGGAGGGGCCCTTTGGTGTCACCGGACTGAATCAGCGAGTGGAACAATTATTACACAGGAAAGGTGTTATCACCCTGCCCAAAAACTCAGAGAACCGGAGTTATGTTGGACGTCCTATCATGATATTGCGTAATGACAGTACTCTTGGGCTGTTTAACGGAGATATCGGGATTATGCTCAGAAATCAGGATAATGAGCTGAAAGCCTATTTCCAGTTGTCTGATGGGCAGATTAAAGGGTTTCAGCCGAGCCGATTGCCTCAACATGAAACAGCTTATGTGATGACTGTGCATAAATCTCAGGGATCTGAATTTGAGCATACTGCCTTGGTATTACCAACTCAATACTCACCGCTGGTCAGTCGGGAGCTGGTGTATACCGCATTGACCCGGGCCAGGGAAAAATTGACTATTTATGCCCATAAGCCAGTGTTGGACAAGGCAGTGGTTACAGCAATACGGCGGCGAAGCGGGTTGGCAGAATGGTTCAACCCGCAATAAAAAAGCCTGATATGACTAGGCTGATATGGTTAAGATTAATAGTCCTATAAATTTAACATCAAGATTTTGGAACGGCGCTGGTAGTTATACAGCGCTTGTTTTTCCACGGGCAATATCTCTATTCCTGCGGGCTCAAAACCTTTCTCCTGAAACCAGTGAATACTGCGAGTCGTGAGTACGAAAAGTTTTTCCAACCCTATTTGTTTAGCCTGGTTGGAAATTGAATTCAGCAGTATTTCACCCCGGGAAGAGCTTCGGTAGTTAGGATGCACAGCAACGCAGGCCATTTCCCCTATTTTTTCATCAGGATATGAATACAAAGCAGCGCAGGCGATAGTGACATTATCGAGTTCTATCAGCGTAAAATTATCAATTTCCATTTCCAGTTGTTCACGTGAACGGCGTACCAAAATTCCTTGTTGCTCCAATGGACGAATAAGCTCAAGAATGCCACCAATATCATTGATATTGGCGCGGCGTATCTGTTCGGAACGTTCCATGACTATTTGGGTGCCGATACCTTCGCGGGAGAATAATTCCTGAATCAACGAACCATTTTCTTGATAATTGATTAAATGACTGCGGCGAACACCACGACGGCAGGCTTTGATTGCTCCTCTTAAGAAACGTGAGGTTCCTGAAGAGTAATCACCGGAGTTTTCCAATTTGTACAGGTGAGCTTCTGCTTCATTGGGAAACATTTCTGACAAGGTATTGCCTTCAGCGTCAAGCACTCCCTGAGATGAACAGAATCCAATTAATTTTTCTGCTTTTAATTTAATCGCTAATTGTGTCGCAATTTCTTCGGAAGTTAAGTTGAAACTTTCTCCTGTGACGGAGACTGCGACCGGCCCAATCAGCACGATAGTATTATTATCCAATTGCTGGTTGATCGCTTCTTCATCAATACGGCGGATCCTGCCACTGTGGCAATAATCGACGCCATCATCTACTCCTAAGGGTTGGGCGATAATAAAGTTTCCGCTGACAACATTAATATTGGCGCCTTGTAATGGTGTGTTACTTAAGCTCATGGAAAGACGCGCTGTAATATCCAATTGTAATAGACCTGCTGCTTGTTTGGCCAAATCCAGTGTCTTAATATCTGTTACTCTGATGTGTTTGTGGTAAACCGATTTGCAATTGTGTTCGGCAATATTCTGTTCAATTTGTGGACGAGCACCATAAACGACGATTAACCGAATGCCCAGATTATGTAGTAATCCAATGTCATTGACGATATTGGAGAAATTCTCATGGGCGATGGCTTCACCCCCTAACATAATGACAAAGGTTTTGCCGCGATGTGTATTGATATACGGAACCCAGTGACGGAATACCTCAATCAATTCGGTGCTGCACTCTCTCATGCTACTTTCTCCAATTGAATTTTTATTCGGTTTTTTTGTATTTTTATTCTTTCTTGGAGGGAATGGCAAGAGAAAATATGGATATAAATAATGCTACTATTTATATTGGCATAAACACATTAATAGATTAAAAAATACATTTTTTTTGATGACAGAAGTTCGCTAATTAATTAGAGTTCCCGCTTAACTATTATCTTTAGTAAAGATTACTGAGTTTGGTTATTTTTAAATGGAATAAACGATGAGTCATTCAGACCATAATACTTCACGTCGTCGCCTGCTGAAAGGCGCAGCCGCTGTATGGCTATTAAGTATCAGCCCAATTGGTTACGCAGCTACTTCAAAAGTAATTGCTGTTCGTATTTGGCCTGCATCAAGCTATACCAGAGTGACGTTGGAGTCTAATATTCCACTTAAGTATCACCAGTTTTCACTTTCAAATCCTAATCGTATTGTTATTGATTTACAGGGTATCCAGATTAATAGTGTTTTGAGCAGTATGGGGGCACAGATTCAGCAGCGTGATCCTTACTTAAAATTAGTGAGAGCAGGGCAATTTAATCCTAAAACGGTGCGTTTGGTATTTGAAGTCAAACAGCCTATAGCCCCGCATATTTTTATATTACCGCCAATTGCAAAGTTTAAGCACCGTTTGGTGCTCGACCTGTATCCCAAAAAGTCTGCTAGTGTGGATGATGATCCTTTGCAGGCTTTGCTGGAAGAATACAACAGTGGGAACCTGGAACAGCGTTTACCTGTTGAGAACCGTAAACCCGGAAAAGCAGGCAAAGACAGGCCGGTTGTGATTATGCTCGATCCCGGTCATGGTGGTGAAGACTCCGGAGCGATTGGGAAATATAAAACCCGCGAAAAAGATGTCGTGTTACAAATTGCCCGTCGTTTACAGACACTCATCAAGCGTGAACCGGGCATGAAAGTTTACATGACCCGTAATGAAGATGTGTTTATTCCCCTGAAAGTGAGAGTGGCGAAAGCTCGTAAGATGCAGGCAGATCTCTTTGTTTCTATTCATGCGGATGCCTTTACAAATCGCTCTGCTCGGGGTTCATCCGTGTTCGCACTTTCAACTAAGGGCGCCACCAGCAATACAGCTCTCTTCCTCGCTCAGACCCAGAACGAGGCTGACTTGATTGGTGGAGTCAGCAAAAGTGGTGATAAATATTTGGATCATACCATGTTGGATTTGGTTCAAACTGCAACGATTAATGATAGCTTGAAGTTTGGTGATGAAGTGCTTAAACGGATGAGTAAGATCAATAAGCTGCATAAGAATAGCGTCGATCAGGCGGGGTTTGCAGTTTTGAAAGCACCAGATATTCCATCAATTTTAGTAGAAACGGCATTTATCAGTAATCTGGAAGAGGAACGCAAACTTAAGACTGCGAAATTCCAGCAGAAAGTGGCAGAATCTATTTTTGCTGGCATTAAAGCGTATTTCAAAAATGGGGCAGAATTAGCACGGCGGTAAAATATCCGCCTTGGATTAATTTTTCGCCATAATAATAATCAGTAATCGTTTGTTACTTATGATGTAAGTATAGTCATTTACTTATTGTTTTTTTACAAAGTTTAAATGATTGTTTGGATAATTTTAATAAAAATTCGGATAGAACTTAGAAAATAATAACTGGAATGAAAAGTGAATAGATGAAATGAACGATTGAAATTGGTTGCGGGGGCCGGATTTGAACCGACGACCTTCGGGTTATGAGCCCGACGAGCTACCAGGCTGCTCCACCCCGCGTCCGTCTATTTGCAGATCTTGATTATCGATCGTAAATGCAAATATTAAATAATGACATCGTTTAGAATTGGTTGCGGGGGCCGGATTTGAACCGACGACCTTCGGGTTATGAGCCCGACGAGCTACCAGGCTGCTCCACCCCGCGTCCGTCTATCTACAATTTTTGACTATCAATCAAAAATGCAAATACTGAATGATGACATTCTTTACTGTTATATTGTTCTTACTAACAATATTTTTTACTACCAAAGTTTTTACTACCAAGGTTTTTACTACCAACGATGTTTCTACTACTAAACTGCTTCGATGCTACATCCTATTAACGATAACATCTAACAGAATTGGTTGCGGGGGCCGGATTTGAACCGACGACCTTCGGGTTATGAGCCCGACGAGCTACCAAGCTGCTCCACCCCGCGTCCGATGAGCGCACACTATACTCTTGAACGAAGTAGTTGCAAGTTTTTTTATTAAAAATTACTAGATTTATTTATTTTTTGTTTGAAAAACAATCTTTTTGTTTTGTTTTTGCTCGATTATTTACATATTAATAATAATTTATTTTTTCTAGCTACATTTAATTATTTATTGGTGTTTGATATTGTTCGTGGTCGGATTAAGTGATGGTTAGATATAGGGCATTAATATGAGAATTTGGGGCAAACCTCTTTTATTTGGATTTGTCATTTTACTATTGTCGGGATGCCATTTTCGACCGACTGATCAGGCGCAGCAGTATAAAGATGGGAAAATTACCCACGATTTCCAATTGGTTAATACACCTAATGCCGAAGGTTCTCCGGTTAATGCCAAGGATTTTGTCACTCAAGTTAAATATATCAGTGGAGCTTCTTCTCGTCTTTATAACAATAACCGCGAAATATTTGAGGCGATCCAGAATTGGATGCTGTCGGGTGGTGATACCCGTGATTTAAATAAGTTTGGATTACTGGCTTATCAGATGGAAGGTGAAGATAAATACGGAAACGTAAAATTCACGGGTTATTACACTCCTGTGTTACACGCGCGACATACCAAACAAGGTGAGTTTAAATATCCGCTTTACCGTATGCCAACTCACTCGCATTCCCGTTTGCCAAGCCGTGCTGCGATATATCGCGGAGCACTGAATAAGAAATTTATTATCGGGTACAGTAATTCCTTGATGGATAATTTCATGATGGGAGTACAGGGAAGTGGCTATGTCAATTTTGGCGATGGGCGCCCATTGACCTTTTTTGGCTATGGGGGGAAAAATGGTCATGCCTATCTTAGTATCGGCAGTATTCTGATTAGTCGTGGAGACGTGCCGAAAGAGAAAATGTCCATGAAAGCTATCCGTCAGTGGGCAGAGCAGCACAGCGAACCCGAAGTGAGAGAATTGCTGGAACATAATCCTTCATTTATTTTCTTTAAACCTGAACCCCATACTCATGTGAAGGGAGCCAGTGCTGTGCCCCTTGTTGCAAAAGCATCGGTAGCATCTGACAAGTTATTGATCCCTCCCGGAACATCATTGCTGGCGGAAGTACCTGTGCTGGATGAGATGGGTGGATTTACTGGTCAGTATCAGATGCGTCTGATGGTGGCGTTGGATGTTGGCGGTGCCATAAAAGGAAACCATTTCGATATTTATCACGGTATTGGGAGTAAATCAGGTGAAATGGCCGGTTTTTATAATCACTATGGCCGTGTTTGGGTATTGAAGAAAGCATCATCTGGTGTTTTGGCGGCAAACCAGTAAGATTCCTCCAATTCATACGATCAATTTCAAGTAATCAATTTCAAATAATCAATCAATAACCTATCTCCAATGGAGGTAGGTTTTATGCAGGGTTTATTTAGCAATGCAAGTTTCTCTCTCTGATGTTTATCTTCAGCGTTTCGCTGGTACAGCTCGACTATATGGTCAGAAAGCGCTTTCAT
Organism: Xenorhabdus vietnamensis; assembly: GCF_002127535.1. Classification (GTDB taxonomy): domain Bacteria; phylum Pseudomonadota; class Gammaproteobacteria; order Enterobacterales; family Enterobacteriaceae; genus Xenorhabdus; species Xenorhabdus vietnamensis. The sequence continues at coordinate 151,314 of NZ_MUBJ01000007.1, read as the reverse complement.
TATTTGCCCGTTCACATGTTTGTGTGGTGGGTATTGGTGGTGTTGGTTCATGGGCGGCAGAAGCTCTGGCGCGTACAGGTATCGGCGCTATCACACTAATTGATATGGATGATGTTTGTGTCACCAACACCAACCGTCAGTTGCACACTTTGGTACAAAACGTGGGCTTGCCAAAAACAGAAGTTATCGCTGAGCGGATACGAGCGATCAACCCTGAATGTAAAGTTACTTGTATTGATGATTTTGTCACGCCTGATAATGTGGCTGAATTGATGTCGGCAGGATTCAGTTATGTTATTGATGCGATAGACAGTATACGGCCAAAAGCCGCGTTATTGGCCTATTGCCGTCGCTATAAAATTCCGGTTGTAACGACCGGCGGAGCGGGTGGGCAACTCGATCCAACCCAGATTCAGGTGGTGGATTTAGCAAAAACGGTACAAGATCCATTGGCGGCCAAATTGAAAGAGCGCTTGAAGTCGGATCATCGTGTGATGAAAAACGGCAAAGGTAAGTTGGGCATTGACTGCGTTTTTTCAACGGAACAACTGGTTTACCCGCAAGCTGACGGTACAGTTTGCGCAGCGAAGAGTACCGCGGATGGCTCAAAGCGAATGGATTGTGCTTCTGGTTTTGGTGCCGCAACAATGGTTACGGCGACTTTTGGTTTTGTGGCTGTATCCCACGCATTGAAAAAGATGGTGGCAAAAGCTGGGCGTGAAAATACGCTTTAAACAGGTCTCATCTTTAAACAAAGCTAATGAATGTAGGTATTAGCTATTTCCTGAATCGTGTTTATAAGGGATTTTACGCCATTTAGCCTTGAGCCACTTAGTTGTTGTTCAAGGCCGAGTTGCTGGAATAGTTCAGCTAAAGGTGTTTGTGCAACCTGCTCAGGTGTTTTGCCTTCCACGGCGGTCAGCAGAATTGCCAATAACCCTTTGACAATACGGCCTTCACTATCGCCATAAAAATGCAGACGGCTGTCTGAACGTCGTTGATGCCCCAGCCAGACACGATTTTCGCAGCCGGATCTTTCTATATTCTGTTGTTTTAGCTCATCCGCCAAAGCTGGCAGCTTTCTGGCCAGACCGATTAGTTGCCGATAACGATCTTCCCACAATTTGCATTGCTGAAAATTTTCAATAAGTTGTTGCTCTGTGATTTCCGTTCCGAAAGGATGCGGAGCAAGGATAGTGTCTGAAAGTTGTGTCATCGGTTATTTGTCTTGCAGTGGATTTGTCGCTAGTTTGCTCTGAATGAGGCTTCAGGATCAATGAAGTTTCAGGATAATAGCAGTTATGCTTTTAAACTAAAGCTATTTGATGCGAAAAATAGCAATCTGATGAAGGATAGTCAGTTCAAAGGTGTCTGAGAATGAATGCCGATAAACGAGCCACGATAAAACAATATCAATCATCCAACAGCGACAGCGCAAATTTTACGGCGTTGAGCAGACTATCCGCATCTTGCTGGTTGTTATAAGGCATAAACGAGGCGCGAAGGCAGCCGCTAATTCCAAGAGCATCCAGTAACGGCTGAGCACAGTGTTGTCCTGAACGCAGGGAGATATTCTGTTCTGCAATCAGTGTCGCCAAATCACTGTGGTGTATTCCGGCGATATTGAAAGCCAGCAAACTGGAACCTGCCACACGGTAACTGATAAAACCCGCCAGCGTGCTGAGCTGTTGTTCAGCATAATCCGTCAGAGCAATTGCATGAGATTCGGCGAGTTGGGCATCAATGGTTTCCAACCACTCCAAGGTTGCGGCAAAGCCGATCACACCCGCAACATTGGGTGTTCCCGCTTCAAAACGATAAGGTACGGCTTCTGGTGTAAAACCGTCAAATGAGACTTGAGTCAGCATTTTGCCGCCGCCTTGCCACGGCGACATCGCATTCAGTAATTCAGTTTTTCCATACAACACACCCAATCCATTTGGGCCATACAGTTTATGGGCCGAGAAGGCATAAAAATCGATATCCAGTTGATGAACATTGATAGGCGAGTGAACGATGCCTTGAGCGCCATCGACCAGAACTCGGCAATGATATTGGTGGGCGAGTCTGGTGACTTGTACCAAATCTATTGCAGCACCGGTAACATTCGACATTTGGCTGATAGCAACCAATCGGCTGTTTTCATTCAGGAGTTCGGCAAGGGTAGCGATTTCTGGTTGGCGTTGATTTCCAATTGGCCATTTGACAATTTTTGCGCCCGTCTGCTCTGCCAGAATCAGCCACGGCAGCAGGTTAGAGTGGTGTTCCTGTTCGCTGATTATGATTTCATCACCCACGTTCAGGCGGGAGCGGAAGTAACTTTGTGCGACCAGATTGATGGCTTCGGTTGTGCCTTTCGTCCAGATAATATTTTCAGGCAAGGGTGCATTGATCAATTCCGCAGCCAGTGAACGGGCTTGCTCATAGCGAGCAGTTATGGCTTGCGCAGTGGCATGTTGGCTGCGATGTACTGTTGCACTGTGGTTTTGGTAATAGTGCTCAGTTGCTTCAATCATACAAGACGGTTTTAATGCTGTGGCGGCACTGTCCAGAAATGTGGTTGATTGTTGCAGGGCTGGAAAGTACTGGCGGAATATTTCTGAGTTAAAGGCTTTCATAAACGGTGCTAATTTAATCGTTGTGTGATAAAGAATAAGTTTTTCTTTAACCAAGAGAAAAGGAATTCTACAGGAGAAAGTCGAGAAAAAAAGCACCGCAATTGCGGTGCATTAAAAAAAATCACTATGGACAGACAGGGTAAATGTACAGGAAGTGAAAAAAAACAGTAGCTTACGCTACAAAGTCTGGTTTCCCAGACAACTTGCAAACACAACATCACAACCACAAAGCCAAAAGCGTCAATGTATTGCTACAAAGAGACTTTTCGTTCCGGCTTAGGAAGTGCGCACACTATAGGGATTTACTGGTATATCATCAATGGACAAATTATAATGCTTCGGATTACAAAAACTAATACCTGAATGAAAAGAGTTACCGGTATCGTCACTATTACATAAGAAACGAACATGTCTAAACGTTTACCTCCACTCAATGCGTTACGCGTTTTTGATGCCGCAGCCCGTCATTTAAGTTTTACTAAAGCGGCAGAAGAATTATTTGTGACACAGGCCGCAGTTAGTCATCAAATGAAAAGTCTGGAAGATTTTCTGGGATTAAAGCTTTTTCGTCGTCGTAATCGTTCGCTGTTGTTGACGGAAGATGGACAGAGTTACTACCTCGATATCAAGGAGATTTTTACTGCCATTAATGATGCGACCCGTAAACTTCAGGCCCGCAGCGCTAAAGGGGCATTAACGGTCAGTTTATCCCCCAGCTTTGCTATTCAGTGGTTAGTGCCCCGGCTTTCTGGTTTTAATCAGAGTTTTCCGGGGATCGATGTCAGAATTCAGGCGGTGGATAGGGAAGAAGATAAACTGGCTGATGATGTCGATGTCGCAATTTTTTATGGCAGGGGGAACTGGCCGGGCATGAGAACCGATCGCCTTTATCCGGAATACCTGTTGCCTGTTTGTTCTCCTACATTGCTGACGGGAGATCGTCCATTGAAAACGCCGTCAGATCTCGCCAGGCACACTTTGTTGCACGATTCATCCCGACGGGATTGGCAAGCCTATATCCGCCAGCTTGATATGCAGCAGCAGATCAATGTTCAGCAGGGGCCAATCTTCAGCCATAGTGCGATGGTGATTCAGGCGGCAGTACATGGCCAAGGAGTTGCTCTGGCCAATAATGTCATGGCACAGAATGAAATTGATGCAGGGCGTCTTGTTTGTCCGTTCAATGATGTTTTGGTGAGTAAGAATGCATTTTATTTGGTTTGTCACGATAATCAGGCAGAATTGGGCAAGATCGCGGCTTTCCGTAAATGGATACTGACTCAAGCTGCGACTGAGCAAGAAAGGTTAGGATTTATTACCCAACATACTTAACCTGACACAATTAATAATCAGCTATACCCAATGGCTGTCAAATAAAAACGGGGGCTGTGTGATGAGCAATCAAATCATGCTTATTTTTGTTGGGATCAGTGGTTTTTTCTACGTGGCACTGGGAGCAATGGGGGCACATATGTTAGCGCCTGTCCTGACACCACGTCAGATGGAATGGATTCATACCGGTCTGCAATATCAAGGGCTGCATACACTCGCCATGATGGTTCTGGCTGCTTTGTTGATACGCCAGCCTGTAGCATCATTTGGTTGGGGTGGGATTTTTTTTGCGGCGGGAATTGTGCTGTTTAGCGGCAGCCTTTATTGTCTGGCCTTTTTACCGTTAAAATTTTTGGTCTATTTGACACCAATCGGTGGGTTCAGTTTTCTCATTGGTTGGTTATGTGTATTAATTGGCGCTCTGCGTCTAAGGAAATCGGCGCCTAGCCATGAATAAAGTTGCTTTATATTGCCGCCCGGGTTTTGAAAAAGAGTGTGCGGCAGAAATTACCGACAAAGCGGGTAAAAAAGAAATTTACGGTTTCGCCCGAGTGAAAGAGAACAGTGGCTATGTACTGTTTGAGTGTTATCAGCCGGATGATGCGGATCGTCTGATCCGGGAAATCCCGTTCAGTGAGTTGATTTTTGCCCGTCAAATGTTGGTTGTTGGCGAGCTGTTGAAAGATTTACCGCAAGAAGATCGCGTTACACCGATTATTGGCATGTTGATCGGCGTTATTGAGAAGGCGGGTGAGTTGCGTGTAGAAGTGCCGGATACCAATGAAAGCAAAGAATTGATGAAATTCTGCCGTAAGTTTACGGTTCCGCTGCGTAATGCGATGCGTCAGGAAAAACTTTTGCTGGCAAAGGAAAATTACAATCGTCCTGTGATTCATGTCTTTTTCATTGCTCCAGGTTGTTGTTATGTCGGGTATTCCTACAGCAACAATAATTCCCGTTTCTATATGGGGATCCCGCGCCTGAAATTTCCTTCAGATGCACCAAGCCGCTCAACACTGAAACTGGAAGAAGCTTTCCATGTATTTATTCCTTATGACGAATGGGAAGAACGTTTGGATAGCGGCCTTCACGCAGTGGATCTCGGTGCTTGTCCGGGAGGATGGACTTACCAGCTCGTGAAACGCAGTATGATCGTTCATGCGGTAGATAATGGCACGATGGCTGAGAGCCTGATGGATACGGGACAGGTGAAGCATTATCGTGTGGATGGTTTTAAATTTGAGCCGCCAGTGAAAAATATTTACTGGCTGATTTGTGACATGGTTGAGAAGCCCGCCAAAGTTGCACAACTTATGACGGATTGGCTGGTAAAAAGTTGGTGTCGTGAGGCGATCTTTAATCTTAAATTGCCGATGAAAAAGCGCTATGAGGAAGTGGCTCATATATTGCAGAAAATAGAGCTGCAATTGAAAGAAAACGGCGTGAATGCGCAGATTCAGGCGAAGCACTTGTATCATGATCGTGAAGAAATCACTGTACATGTTCGTCGTATCTGGTCTGTGTATGCAACTGAGCGGGATTATTGATATTTCCGTTATTTTTTAATGTGCTGCCCTTGTTGGCAGCATCTAATAACCTTCAGCAGTACCATCGAACCCCAGCCACTCCAGTCATTCTTATCCTGCTACATAATCTTGACCACATAGTTGGCTATATTTCTGAGGAGCAATTTCTTTTTTTATTGCATTATTTGATTGTATAACTCGACTATACAACTCAATTGCACTGAAAATTGATATTTAGGGATATGGAATAAATTTCAAGTTGAATAGAAATAAACTAATTTTTAAAAAAATCAGGTAAAGAGATAATTCTATCTTAGGATCAATTTTCAGCAGATAAAAACAACATAATTTAATAATAAATCATGTTGTTTTTTTATTATCAAAAAAATTTCATTGAGAAATTAATAATTAATTACATAAATTAAATTTGTGCAATATGTATTCTAAAAAGATATATGAATTATTTTTACATAGACAATAACTAACGCTATTTTATTCTAGAGTTTTCTTTCCAAGAGGGTCTTAGGAAGAATTTAAAACTCTTACGCCCGTTATTATGAAAATTTCGGGTTTTAGGATACTTGTCTTGTTTTTACAGGAGATTTACATGACCTCAAAGAAAAAATATACCTATGTGGGGTTATCTGATTCCAATTCCGTACAGGATGTTCATTCACTTCTCACAGCCTACGTTCCAAACTCTGATCCTGATGTTCGTGTTGCGCATAAGGTATTAGCGGATGAAGCGCCTGATGAGCTTGTGCGTGGAGATTATCAATGGGCCAAGAAATATATTCATTCTGGCGCATTAGAATTATCTTATCATTTTCTGGAATCGACACCTGCTATAATGCCGTTGTTTAAGATTTCTGGCTTCAGTGCTTTTAATAACGAGCAACAAAAAGCTGCGAAACTTTCTTTACAATCTTGGTCTGATGTTGCCAATATTAAATTTACCGAGGTTAGCAGCGCTAATAAAGCGAATATCACTTTTGGTTTCTTTGATTATAGCGCCAACAAGGATTATGCATTTGCTACTCTGCCACAGGGGCAGAAAACTGCTTATACTTGGTATAATTCTGAAAGTCATACTTTTGTAGATAATGACATTGATGTGAATGGTTATGCCCGTCAGACTTTCACTCATGAAATTGGACATGCATTAGGGCTGGAACATCCTGCCGATTATGATGCTTCTGATAAAGTGCGTCCAAGCTATACCAAATCAGCGAAATATTTCGAAGATTCTCGTGCTTATACCGTCATGAGTTACTTCAGTGAAAAATTCACTGGTCAAGATTTTAAATATCAATATTCATCGGCGCCTTTGCTGAATGATATTTCTGCCATTCAGGATCTGTATGGTGCGAATATGGAAACCCGTAAGGGAGATACCGTATATGGTTTCAATTCCAATACTGATCTTGACTTCATGACCGCAACTGATGCTAACAGCAAACTCGTATTCAGTGTCTGGGATGCTGGCGGTGAAGATACCTTTGATTTCTCTGGCTTTACCCAAAATCAACGTATTAACCTGAATGAAGGCGCTTTCTCTGATGTTGGAGGCTTGAAAGGCAACGTTTCCATCGCTCGTGGTGTAGTTATTGAGAACGCGATTGGCGGCAGCGGTGACGATATTCTGGTAGGTAACAGCGCTGACAATATTCTGAAAGGTGGAGCAGGTGATGACGTCATTTATGGCGGCCTGGGCGGTGATCACCTATGGGGTGGTGAAGGCAACGATACCTTTGTTTATCTGGATGGCAAAGAATCACTGAAAGACAATCCAGACTGGATTCATGATTTCATCTCTGGTGAAGACAAGATCGACCTGTCTGATTTCAATTTCGGTGGTACTGGCGATATCAAATTTGTGAATTCGTTCTCAGGTAAGGCGGGCGAAGTACTGCTCACTTATGATAAAGCCAATGATGTAACCGATCTGGAAATCAGTCTTGGTGGTGATTTGGCCGGCAATGATTTTCTGGTGAAAGTTATCGGTCAACCGTTGACTGAGACAGATTTCATCGTCTAATTAATAGCATCATATTAGTGAAATACTGCCGTATCCTGAGAGGAATACGGCAGTATTATTTAAATGATGGAAAGTGGACATGATGAAAAGTGGAAATGATGGAAAGGAGGTAATTGTGTTGTATAGATATCGAAATTTAATACCTGTTTTCTTCAACTCCTTGCTGTGTAGCTGTCAGTTTTTTAGATTGAAACTGTTTTTATTGAAACCGCTTTTATCAAAATCGGCCTTATCGATAATTTTTTCTCTCTTTTTTGTAGGAGGATGTATGGCGAGTAGTTTGGGGCTTCCATCTGCTGGTGAGTTGAAAGGGTTATGGCAACTCACCGATGGGAACAGGTTGTGCAATATTGAATTGACTGATACTCATTTACCCGATGGTTCAATCTGGGCTTTGAAAAGCGATGCTTGTGTGCCTGAGTTGATTGGGTCTTCTGTTGAAGGATGGTATCCATCTCCTGATGGCATCACATTGACCGACGGTGATGGCAATAGTTTGGCGTTTTTTAGTCATGAGTCGGAACAGTGGATTGCCTATTTTGTTGATGGCCGGGAACTGGTCATGACATTTAATGGCACAGAAAATAGTGGCACAGCGAATGCGGTAACAAAATAAAAATCATGCATGGATATACCCGATAGATTTCAGCAAAGCTGTGGATTGAAAAATATAAAGGTATACCAATGGATTTTAAGGTGCGACGCGGCGGCAAGGGAACGAATCCGCGGGAGCATAGATAACTATGTGACTGGGGTGAGTGAGCTCAGACAACAAAGAGGCAACTTGAAAGACGAAGGGTATATAGATAACTAATTCGTTTTGCTTCACTTAATGATAAAGGGATTGCAGTGAAATTACGCTTTCCAAAGGATGAAATCACGGATGTTATCCGTGCACGCAGCAAGGTCTTCTGGACTATTGGCTTATTTACGGCATTCATCAATTTACTGATGCTGGTTCCCTCCATTTATATGCTTCAGGTATATGATCGAGTACTGCCATCGAGTAATGAGATGACCTTGCTAATGCTGACGTTGATTACACTGAGTATGTTCGCCATTATGGGGGGGCTGGAATATATCCGGAGTATGGTGGTGATCCGCATTGGCAGTCAGTTTGATATGTGCCTGAACCAACGGGTTTATACCGCGTCATATGAATCCAATCTGAGAAATGGCTCCACTGATGCAGGGCAGATGCTCAATGACTTGGCGACCATTCGGCAATTTTTGACGGGCAATGCACTATTTGCTTTTTTTGATGCTCCTTGGTTCCCTATCTATCTTTGCGTTATTTTCCTGTTCAGCCCGTATTTGGGATTGTTGGCGTTGGTTGGGGCGATTATTTTGATTGCGCTGGCGGTGTTGAATCAATGGTTATCTCAGGCACCTTTAGCGGAAGCAAGCAATCTTTCTTTACGATCAGCCAACTTAGCCAGTACTAACTTGCGTAATGCCGAAGTGATTGAAGCGCTTGGAATGTTGCCGACATTGCGCCGTCGTTGGTTTGGCCTGCATCAGCGTTTTCTCAATTTTCAGCGTATTGCCAGTGAGCGATCCGCGTCCATCACAGCGTTGACCAAAACGGTGCGCATGGCTTTGCAATCGTTGATTCTTGGTTTGGGTGGTTGGTTGGCGATTGAAGGGAATATCACACCAGGGATGATGATTGCGGGTTCTATTTTGATGGGAAGGGCGTTGTCGCCGATTGAACAATTGATACAGGCATGGAAGAGTTGGAGTGCAGCCCGCTTATCATGGCAACGATTGGACAAGCTACTAAAAGCTCAACCAGAACGCAAAAGTGGCATGTCATTGCCATCTCCTGAGGGGATGCTATTGCTGGAAAAAGTATCGGCAATGCCACCGAGTAAAATTCGGGCAGCCCAGACCCCGCAGACCGGATCATCATCAAATAACCAATATGTCTTGCAGGATATCAACTTTGCCTTGAGTTCTGGTGATGTTCTGGGAGTGATTGGCCCTAGTGCCTCGGGGAAATCCACATTGGCCCGTTTGCTGGTGGGGATCTGGCCAGCGCAAGAAGGCGTTGTACGGCTTGATGATGCTGATATTTACCAATGGAACAAAGATGAGTTAGGAGCATCCATTGGTTATCTGCCACAGGATATTGAACTATTTGGCGGCACGATTGCGGAGAATATCGCACGTTTTAATGATGTTGAACCTGAAAAAGTCATTGAGGCAGCGAAAAAAGCTGGAGTCCATGAGTTAGTGCTCAATCTTGAGCAGGGTTATGACACAGTTATTGGCGCTGGCGGCATGGGGTTATCTGGTGGGCAGAAACAGCGGATAGGTTTGGCTCGCGCTCTGTATGGCAATCCATCGCTTGTGGTGTTGGATGAACCTAACTCGAATCTGGATGATCTTGGTGAAAAGGCCCTGAGTCATGCGATTGCTCAATTACGGGAACAAAATAAAACGGTGGTAGTTATCACCCACAGACCTTCATTGCTCTCGCAAACAACCAAAATTTTGCTGTTGGTACAGGGGAAAATGAAAATGTTTGGCCCTTCCCAGCAAGTGATGGCTGCGTTATCTCAGTCTCCGTCACAACCACAGTCACAGTTAAAAGCGGTCGAACGTGCCTCGTAACATGATTCAGCCATATTTCAATTCTTGGGATATTTCTATCTGGGAGTAAAGATGTCCTATCAGACTAACGCAAAGGATGCCCGAAATGAGGTGTCGGAATTATTGCCGCTGGATGCAAATCGTTACCTGCGAATAGGCTGGTTGGTGATTGGGATTGGCATTCTGGGGTTTCTCATTTGGGCGGCATTCGCACCACTCGATAAAGGGGTTGCTTCTTCTGGTACTGTTGTGGTTGACGGGAACCGCAAAACGGTACAGTCCCCTGTCAATGGCATTATCAGGCAAATTCAGGTGAAAGAAGGCGAACACGTGAAGGCCGGGCAGGTTTTGGTTCAGCTCAGTCAGGTGCAGGTTAACGCTCAAATTGATTCTTTGAAACAGCAGCTTTATACCACATTGGCAACAGAAGCCCGGCTTCTGGCCGAGCAGCAAGGGCAGGATACTGTTGTGTTTCCGTCTGCGCTATTGAATCAGCAATCGGAGCCACGCATTAATGAGATTCTTGCCTTGCAAAAACAGCTCTTTTTATCACGTCGTGAAATGTTGCGCAGTGATTTGGCTGGAATGCAGCAGACAGAAGAAGGCCTGAATTTTCAAATTAAGGGACTGCGGGAAGCCCTGATGAGCAAACAGCAACAGCAAATTTCGCTCAAAGAGCAGGTTACGAATCTGCGGCCCCTGACTGAAGAGGGTTATTTTCCTCGTAACCGTTATCTGGAATTACTGCGTAGTCAAAGTGAATTAAGTGGCAGTATGGCTGAGATGGCAGGACGAATTGGGCAGCTTGAAAAACAGCGACAGGAAACGCAGCAGCGAGTTATCCAACGTCAGGCGGATTACCAACGTGAAGTACGCAGCCAACTGGCAGATGTACAAGTATTGGCTAATGAGCTGAAAAATAAGCTGGAAACAGCACAATTTGACCTGTCACATACATCCATTATTGCTCCGGTAGATGGCTCAGTGGTTGGATTAACCGTGTTTACTCAAGGTGGTGTGGTGGCCTCCGGTGAGAAATTAATGGAAATTCTTCCAGCCCAGAGCGCGCTGGAAGTAGAAGCGCGTTTGATGGTGAACCTGATTGATAAAGTGGCTATAGGGCAAGATGTTGATTTGATGTTTACGGCGTTCAATCAGAACCGGACACCGAAAATCGCAGGTAAGGTGATGGTGGTTTCTGCCGACCGTTTGGTGGATGGGGTGACAAGAGAACCTTATTACCAGATGCGATTGAGAGTCAGCCCTGAAGGTATGGAGAAACTGGCAGGATTGAATATCAAACCGGGGATGCCTGTTGAAGTATTCGTCAAAACAGGTTCGCGTTCTCTGTTGAGCTATCTGTTTAAGCCGCTAATGGATAGAGCGTCTACATCGTTGATTGAGGAGTAATGAAGATGTTGAGGTATTGCAGTTTTGCCAATAAACGTACTTTGTTATTGCCTCTGTTGTTAACCGTATTATTGGCAATATTAATTTCTGGCTCCGTACATGCACTTTCCTTAACGGAGGCTTATGCGCTGGCATTGCAGCACGATCCGACGTTTCAGGCCGCTATCAAAGAGCAGGAAGCCGGACAGGAAGAGAAAAATCTTGGGTTGGCAGAGTTACTGCCCAAGATATCAATTAGCTACCAGAATGCACCGCAAAACTGGCAGAAGATGGAATCGCAATCTTTGAACAATCGGGGCAGGGTCATCAGGGAGAGCCGTGACCGGGAGTATAGCAGCTATAGTGGTGCGATTGTTTTGACCCAGCCATTGCTCGATTTTGAAGTGTGGGCACGTTATCGAACCCGTCAGGCTTATTCCTTAATGAGTGATACTCGCTTTCGGGCGGATAGCCAGCAATTGGCGGTCAGGGTGGTGAACAGTTATGTGGCTGTGGCTTATGCACAGGATCGCTTGGCACAAGTCGCTCAGCAGCGGACAGCCTATGAAGAGCAACTCGAGCACAACCAAAAGTTGTTTTCTTCCGGTGAAGGTACTCGTACTGATGTAGCAGAAACTCAGACACGTTACAGTCAGGTACTGGCTGATGAGTTAGTGGTGCAGGATGAGCTGGATGCAGCCATTCGTGACTTGCAGTTATTGGTTGGTATGCCGTTACCGGCAGATTTGCCTGTTAATCGTTTATCCAATGTTCCAAGGTTCAAAACAATCAAACTAGACTTAGAACACTATGCTGATTGGGAAGAGCTGGCATTACGTCAGAATCCACAACTGGCTGCGACCCGTCATAAAATTGAGGCGGCGTATCAAGATATTCAGCGCAATCGTGCAGGATATCTGCCGAAACTGGAGTTGTATGCTTCCCATAATGAAAATAAGTCCAGCAGTGATAACAGCATCGACCAAAAATACCGGACTGATTCCATCGGATTACGAGTATCCATGAACCTCTATAATGGTGGCGGTACTTCAGCGGCGGTGCGCCAATCAGCAGCAAACTATGGCAAAACCAAATATGAGATGGATGTTCAGACAGGAGAAATCCTGAATGCACTGAGACGCAATTATAACGCCTGCGTGAATGGTGAAAAGCGGATACGAGCCTATGAAATGGCGGTGGGAGCGGCTGCATTACAAGTGAAAGCTACCCAGAAAAGTGTAGCGCTGGGGCAGAGAGTAAATGTCGATATATTGAATGCTGAGCAACAGCTTTATACTGCTCGCCGTGAATTGTCTCAGGCAAAATATGACTATATGAAAGCGTGGGTTGGTTTATTGAATGAATCCGGTCAATTAAAGGGTGAGCATATTAATTTAATTGCTGATTATTTTGGTTGAGACGATTAGTTGAAATGACTGAAATGTGATACTACGCTTTATTTGCCTGTAAGATTCGCACAAAAGCAAGTATCACAAATCATATTATTGCAATAATATCAATTCATTATCTATTGATGAGCCTCAATTGCTGCAAATTTCCTTGTAATGACAAGTCGGTTTTCAGCAATGCAATTTCGCGGCTGATATAAGCCATTTCTTTGTGAGATTCCAATTTATTGCGCCATTTATCTGGCAGGGTTTCTAAATTATGGAATAAATTATCCAGCGAGCCAGCTTGCAGCAGCAGGGTGGCGGCAGTTTTGGGGCCAATACCCTGAACTCCGGGGATTTTACTGCTACTAATGCCTGCTAGCCCCCAATAATCGGGAAGCTGGTTAGGGGCAACGCCAAATTCTTGCTGGACAAAAGGTAAATCCAGCCAGCGTTTTTGGAAGTAATCGCGAATTTGGATATTGGGAGAAAGAAGCTGGCAATAGCCTTTATCGGTTGAAACGATTGTGACACTATGCCCGCTATCGGAGACTTTTGTTGCCAGTGTTGCAGCCAAATCATCCGCTTCATGTCCTTCCGCGTGCCAGCAGGCGACTCCCAGCGCATTGAATGCTTGCTTAATTAATGGCATTTCTTGCTGCAAATTGTCCGGCATGGCAGAGCGGCCCGCTTTGTAATCAGGGAGAAGATGATGGCGCCAGCTATGGCTGCGATCATCTTCATCAAATACCGCCACGGCGTGGGTTGGAGATGCGTGGGTGATTAACTGCTTTAACGCATGCTCACAGGCTGGGATGCAAGGGCTTCCCTGTACTGCATGAATGCGTCGAATCAGATTTAAGGCGTCTACAATCAAAAGGTGTATCATGGTCGTTATCTTCCATCCGTGGATTTATTCCTTGGCATCAGCCTCATTATTGAATTGATGAGATAAGGTATCTGCGATTTATCTGATTATCTCATAACATGGCTCATAAGCAGTGCCTCTGGGAAGTTTCATGCGATCCTGCTCCACAAAATCTTTCAGAAGGTTGTCCATGCTATGCATGATATCTGCATCTCCATGGATCTTGAATGCCCCATGTTTTTCTATGGCATGAATACCCACTTCTTTTACATTGCCTGCCACAATACCAGAAAATGCACGTCGTAGTGCTGAGGCCAGTTTTGCTGGCGACTGATCTGGGGATAAATTCAGATCAGCCATGTTTTCATGGGATGGGCTGAATGGAGATTGCAAATCAGGGCTGATTTTCAGTGACCAGTTGAAGCTATAGGCATCTCCGGTTGAGTGGCGATTTTCTTTGACATCCGGCATGGCTTTTTTCATGATACGCGCGACTTCTGATGGGGCATCCACAATAATGCGATAGTGATGGCGAGCCTGTTTCCCCAGAGTATTAACGATAAATTCATCCAATACCTGAAAGTAATTGGCGCTTTCTTTGGGGCCAGTCAAGACCAGTGGTAGAGCTTGATCTTTATTTTCGTGATTCATCAAAATAGACAGTAAATACAGTAATTCTTCTGCCGTTCCTACTCCGCCAGGGAAGATAATGATGCCGTGGGCAATACGGACAAAGGCTTCCAGACGCTTCTCAATATCAGGCATGATGATCAGCTCATTCACCAGTGGATTGGGTGGCTCTGCCGCGATAATTGAAGGTTCTGTAATGCCGATGAAACGACTTTTTTTGTAATTCTGCTGGGCATGTCCTACAGCAGCTCCTTTCATCGGTGCTTCCATTGCACCAGGCCCACAACCCGTACAGATATTCAGTTCACGTAATCCCAGTTCATTTCCTACTTTGCGCCCGTACAGGTATTCTTTCTCATTAATTGAGTGACCACCCCAACAAACAATCATATTGGGTTCTTCTGAGATATGCAGTGCCTTGGCGTTGCGCAGGATAGAGAAAATGGTATTGGTAATGTGCATACCATTTTCCATATTCAAATTGTTTGCTTTCTGAGCATTGTCAATTTGCGCGTGAACGAACAAAATATCCCGCAGTACTGCGAAAAGATTTGCTTGCAGGGAGCGGATGATTTTGCCATCAACGAATGCTTCTTCTGGGGGATTAACGAGCTCCAGTTTTACGCCGCGTTCTCTGCGCAGTACGTTGATGTCAAAATCTTCATATTTTGACAGTAGTTCTTTACTGTTATCTGTCTGACTACCAGAATTGAGAACCGCCAGTGAACAGTTACGGAAAAGGCGGTATAAATCACTGCTTGCGGTACGCTTAAGCATATCTACTTCAAGCTGAGAGAGTAAATCCATTGATCCTAATGGATTGACATGTGTAATCAAGAATGTCTCCTTTTACCCTTTGCGGGGGTTCCTCAATAATGATTTATACCCTTTATCTCTCAAGTCGTTGCTTTTTATTGCTTTTATTTGTTTACCATTACAATAATCTGGCCATCGCAGCAACTTGAAATCTATTGGGTATAACTGATTTCATCCAGCAGTTTGGCTAGCTGTCACTAATCAGGTCACTTCGATTACTGGCGGGCTAATCTTCCTGTTGCTGGAACAAATGCTTCGTTACTGCGCCACGGATTGATATCCAATCCTCCCCGACGGGTATAACGTGCATAAACAGTGAGTTTTTCTGGAGCGCATAACGTCATTAAGTCATTGAAAATGCGCTCGACACATTGTTCATGAAATTCATTGTGATGCCGGAATGAGACTAGGTAACGCAAGAGCTTTTCCTGATCAAGTATGGGGCCTTTATAGTGGATCATGACAGATCCCCAATCGGGCTGATGAGTGATCAGGCAGTTCGATTTTAGTAAGTGGCTAACTAAAGTTTCTTCAACGACAGGGCCAATTGCTGCATTGTTAAGATAATCGCGACTGAACTGATAATCATTAATTTCAATATCCTGATTATCGATACATTTTCCTTCAAATTCGGCAATTGGCTGCTGGCTGAAATCGTGGAGAGGATGTAACACAACTTCAATATTGCCATTGGCACAAGCAGATAAATCTTGTTGCAGGGTTTTTTGCACCGTTTCCCAATCAGCAAAGCGGGTTTGGTTAAAACTGTTCAGATAAAGCTTAAAGCTTTTTGATTCGATAAGGTTTTCACTGGCTGCATCTAAGCTGATATGACCGATGGCAACTTGAGGGACACCACGTGCGTTGAGCCAGGAGAGTTCGTACATTGTCCAGATATCAGCACCGTGAAAAGGAAGATTATCAGGAAATAGTTCAAGCGGTTCACGGTTCATACTGCGGGGAACCGCTTGCAATAGAGTAGGATCATAGTTATCGCAGTAGGGGGTTGGTTTACCTAACGTGAGTTGGGAAAGAGCCTGATTATTCTGATATAAAGACATTAGAATTCCTTTAAGTTGAAAAATCTTACGACTGAGATAGTTTTTGCGACTGTAATGGCCTTTAGTGTATCAAGGAATTCTAACGGTTCGTATTTTTATTGTTCATTATTTCTCATGCTCACCACATCAGCGTAGAGCTTCTTCAATAAGGCTAAATCTTTTTCGATGGATTTTGATAAGAATTTTCCAAGACTACCTTATATTTGATCTTAAATATAGAGATTTTCCAATTTAACTTTATATTAGCTTTGAATTATGCATAATATTTTTTAAATGAAATAAATGCATTTTTTCTTGGCTTGAATCTAAAAGTATAAGGTGCATGTTTTTATTATATATTTATTTAGCTTTGCTCTATTTGTTTAATTTATTCACATTTTAGTAAATAGCAGATATAAAAATATATCTGCTATTTATTATGACCCGATTAATCAGAAAGTAACTTATTCAATAGTGGAGATCTAAATACATGATGAGGATCATACTTCTGCAATGCAGAAATCGTAGAAGCCCAATTGTTATCAGCAGATAAACCATGAGTAAATGAATCTGGTATTACTTTTGTTAACACATTAGTATCCTCCCATGCGGCCGTTTTTCCATATGCCCAACCTTTACTCCATTCGACACGGGCTGATGCGTAAGTCCCATTAAACTCTTGAAATAACCATTGCTCGAATTTACGGAGAAATTCAATGGAATGTGGTGTTTTCGGAAAGGTCAATATATCCATCCAAACTGCAACATCCCATTCAGGGTGATCCAAACGGGGACGAATGGCAGATAAGCCAGGGATAACCGCTTTTTCATACATCACTTCGGCAGGATTATCTAATCCAGTGACTCTAACCTCGAGGGGGCCGTTGATAGGGTATTTTCCTTCAATTTCAAACTCTTTTATCAAATTTTGCCATTGGCTATAGAATACGCTTAGTACACGTTGAATATCAGTACGGCGTGTCAAGACTGCATAACCATTTGCCGTAACGCGTAATGTCGTCGGTTTCACATATAACAGCAGGTTTTTACTCCAGCCCCAGATATCTTTTTCACGGCCTTGTAAGGCGATTTTTGTCAGTAGATATTGCATTTCACCTATTAACGGAGTTATTGAAGGGTTAGTGCTAAGTGCTTCCTTCACGAGATTCGATATGATAAGTGGAATATTATCGGAAAATGGGTAGTTATAGGGGGAGTTAACTTCAACACTGGAAGAGGGTTGAGTTGGTGCTACACTCCAGACTTTTAACCATGGGTGATTTGTAAAGGGAAACAAAATTATTTCAGCCCGGCCACTTTTATCCAAGAATTGGCTAAGAGTTCGTTTTCCTTTTATGTTTTTCGGGGAGGCAAATAACTCTTCCGCAGAAATATCAGTAAAGCTTTGACACCGTAGGCGTTGATTTTTACCAGCTTGCAACTGGACTTCCAAAACTAGAGCACTACCTATATGGGTTAATAAAGGAGCACAATCTGGATCATTCCTTTCAAAACGCTTAATGCCATATTGCTGATTTTCTTTATCCCATATGACAGCAGACAGGGATAATATTGTATTACTGAGAGAACCGAATGTATGTCCGGGAAGTGGGGTTTCGTCAAGTGCTTTAATGGCCGTCCCATGCCCTCCTATCGCGAGAACCGCGCCGAGTGTTAAATCTCCTGGAGCGGGTGTTGCAGTGAAGCCCAAGCCCTGTTCTTCCATTTGAGTCATTAACTTTTCCATCAATATGCCAGTTTGTGCTGTCACTATGGAAAATTGAGAACGGTGTTCAATATTGACCTGACTAAAGTAAGGGGAAAGATCCATCAGCATAATACGGTTTGTGAAACTTTGCCCGGATTCCAATATCAGTGGTGACCAATTATGTGATTGTCCGATGGGCCTTAATTTATAATTTTCTCTCCATGCCCAATTGACAACGGTAATAACTTCTTCAATAGATTTTGGTATGCAGCACGGTATATTATAGGCTTTAATTTCTTCTGACCAATTTTTAAAGTTTATTATTTTCCATGTGATTTTTTTGGGAAAATCAGGTAAGTGATATTCTGTTTCTGTAATTATCTGTTCTTGTGAATGAATGTTTTCTTGCTTAAACAATTCGGATGATGACATATTCTATTCCCTTATTCTTTTAGTCAGTGGAATTTTATTTTTTAATATAAAATCAAAAATAAATCTATTTGTTATGTATTGTTTTTTTGAACGGAGATGATTATTGGTGTTATGTAATCTGAGGGATGTTGGTTTTTTTGAGAGAGAGTCAGGTAAATAATTTTTGTTAGCTATAAATGTAATAGATGATGCTACAAACAGAATGGAAAGTAATTATGGTTTTCATGATTTATTGAAATAAATCTGAATATTTAGCAAGGGATGGCCATATCAACATTTTTTCATTAAGGTGGTAATATCACTCCTCGGTTGTTATTTTGCTAAAAAGTCTATAGGTATAAGCAGGATAACATTATAAACCTGAGCCTGAAAATGTGGATGATATAATTGTATGACCTTGAATGTAACAGAAGCACTCTCTGACTTTACCCGACGTTACGTTGAATTATGGCAAGAGAAAACCGGGTTTCCGCCAGCCAGCAGTGAATTGTATGGCATACCTTCATCATGTATTGAGCGTACGGGAGATAGTGTGGTGCATTGGCTTCCTCGGCCGTTTTCTGCTCAAGAAAAACTCAGTAAGGTAGAAACTGCATTGGAGATTTGTTTGCAAGATTCTATCCATGATTATTATGTCATGCAGTTTGCAGGTGATATGGCCGCCAGTTTTGAGGGGCAGCGTTTCAGTCTGATTCAGGTATGGAGTGAAGATGATTTTATTCGGTTGCAGGAAAACCTGATTGGTCACCTTGTCACACAGAAGCGGTTAAAACTCTCGCCTACCGTATTTATTGGCACCACTGATTCCGATATGGGGTTGATTTCCGTGTGTAATTTGACAGGACAAGTGATTTTTGAACAGTTTGGTCGCGATGAACGGAAAACGTTATCCTCAGATTTGGCAAGTTTCCTTTCGGTTATCAATCCTGTGATGAATTAATTGCAGATATTAATTTAATTTCTTGTAAGAGATATCTCACATAACGCGTGAGATATTTCTTTGAATCACGGCGTGAATATTGCGAATTTATATTATTTGTATTTCATATCAATAGAATGCGTGATTTTATCTCAGTGTTAATTTTATTCTATCTTCTGGAATTCTGATTCAGTTGCTTGTTTGAAGAGCCTGAATCATAGATCCTTTTACTGTTCCGTAAGGAGCCACAGCAAAACAATTACCAGGGAATAAATCCATCGGGAAGATGGTTCAAGGATGATTAGGTACAGGCCGGAGTGCCGAAAACTATCAGTATAATGATTAAGTTAAGGATAACCTACAGGGAGATTTTTTGTCAGGGAAATACGCAAGGAGCGCCCCATTTTAGCAGGATTGCTATGACAGCCACTCTAGGGGGGGAGATTTTATCTCCTCCCTTATTTCATATATATCCCCTTCGTCTTTCAAGTTGCCTCTTTGTTGGCTGCGCTCACTCACCCCAGTCACTGTTGTTATGAACATAGAATTATCTATGCTCCCGGGGATTCGCTCCCTTGCCGCCGCGACGCACCTTGAAATCCATTGGGTATAGCCGTAATTTTCCTACCGCAACTTTTCCGCTGAAATCGTATCAATGATATTCTTACGTCACCAATGACGTGGTGGCAGTTTCTGTCATCTGAGCAACAGATAAGCATCAGACGAAACATCATGAGTATCGAGAAACAAATTCTACATAAATTACAGTTAATTGAAGCTGCCATGAAAATGGTGGGGTTATGGCAAGATTATCCACCTAAACCTGAAGCCTTTGAAAGCACTGAGCCTTTTTCCATCAATACAATGTCGGCGGAAGAGTGGCTCCAGTGGGTGTTAATCCCAAGAATACGTGCTTTGATAGATCAAAAAGCCAGTTTGCCGACGGCATTTGCCATCGCCCCATATTTTGAAGAAGTTTATAAAGAAGAGGTAGAACGTTATTTACCTTTGCTTGAACACTTACGCGGATTGGATAATTTATTTACGGGCAATCTGTTTACACAGGATACTTGATATGCTGGATATTATTTATCAGGATGAACATATTGTTGCCGTCAATAAACCAGCCGGGTGGTTAGTTCACCGTAGTTGGCTGGCTCGCCATGAAACTGTTTTTGTGATGCAAACACTGCGTGATCAAATTGGGCAGCATGTTTTTCCTGTTCATCGTCTGGACAGGCCAACATCCGGTGTTTTATTGATGGCACTTTCAAGTGAAGTCGCCAGAACACTTTCGCAACAATTTGAATTCCACGATATACAAAAAACATATCATGCAGTTGTAAGGGGTTATGTTGAAGGTGATGATATTATCGACTACGCCCTAATGGAGCAGTTGGATAAAATTGCGGATAAATTTGCTGATACAGATAGAGAAGCGCAACCAGCCGTTACTTATTACCGCTCATTAGCAAAAGTAGAGTGCCCAATTGAGATAGGGCGTTATCCGACATCACGTTTCAGTCTCTTGGAATTGAGGCCAAAAACTGGCCGTAAGCATCAATTGCGGCGGCATATGGCGCATATTCGACACCCGATTATTGGGGATACCACGCACGGCGATTTGCGGCAAAATCGAGGTGTTGATAAATATTATCAGACTGGCAGGTTAATGCTGCACGCCAGCCATCTTCAACTCAAGCATCCTGTAACGGGAGAGAGCCTTCTTCTGACTGCAAGATGGGAGCCGTCATGGCAGCACTTGCTTGAACAATTTGGTTGGCAGGGTATTGTACCTGATCTGGAATGTCTGACTATTCGTGAATGAACGTAGTATCAATCAACGTAGTATCAAACCAGTAAAAGAGATCAATATTTATGGCAAAAATTGGTGTTTTCGTTGGTACAATTTATGGCAATGCGTTGGCGGTTGCGGAAGAAGCGCAGCAGATCCTTGTGCAGCAGGGACATGAGGTTGAGATTTTTGAAGATGCAACTTTAGCGCAATGGCAAGAATATTTACAGCAAGTTGTCTTAGTGGTCACTTCGACAACAGGGCAAGGCGATCTGCCTGACAATATCCAGCCGCTCTATACAGAGTTGAATGATAAGTTGGGTTATCAGCCTGATTTGCGCTATGGCGTGATTGCTCTGGGCGACAGTAGTTACGATACTTTCTGTGGTGGTGGTCGCTCTTTTGATGAATTGCTACAGGAACAGGGAGCCAAACGAATCGGTGAGATATTGCTGATTGATGCTATTGATGTGGTTGAGCCTGAAGTCTTTGCCCAAGACTGGATTGAGGAGTGGGGAACGCTGTTGTAGCACGGTTGTAGGATATGTAGTGCGGTGATTTACAACACCGCTTATTCCTTTAGTTGATTCGAGACTTCGGAAGGGTAAGCGGTGGGTGACACAGCTGACACATTACTTACGAGTCAGTTTTTCCAAATCTGCTTCGATTTCTGCGATCTTATTCGCAACAACATGTTCGAGATGACGTAAGTCGTCGAGGATCTTATGTTTCAAATCCACTTCAATCTGATCACGTTTGCAAATCTGATCCAGCTCTTCAATCACATAACGCAGGTTGGTGTTAATTTCTTTAACTTCTTTATAACCTTGGCCTGAATGATTGTCAGAAATAGTTTTTAACTGGCGTGGGTACTTAAATTTAACGCTCTTGGCGAAGAATTCGCCCTTATCCTTGCGGAAATAAATCTTCAGAATGTCGTTATTCGCTTCCTGACGGAGGCTATAGCGATCAATATCTTCAGGATACGTGATCCCCAAACTTTTCAAGTTATCGTACATAGCGCGTCACCTAGTTACCTCAATGAAATGGAAAGGCAAAAAATAGTGGATTTATTATCCATTTCGTAATCGTTAAAAGTCAATTGGTTAATGGCGCTTGAGGGAATACTACTTGAAACAGGTTAGTTGTCAGTAGAGAAATAGAACAATAAAGTAACAGTTTTTCTTATTGAACTTAAGATTCAATCAAACTAATTTCTCTTCAAGAAATGTTTATCAATTTGATAACTGTGTTATCCATTTAAAATAATCAGGGCTGAGAGGAACACATGCCAAAAAGATTGGTGGATCCTGAACATCTTCAGAATAGATTGGCAATTATTTCTAAAAACGAGCTACCTCTTCAATAGAATTATTTCAATAAGTTAGCTTCCATATGCGAAAAATAGTTCTTTCTGAATTTACAATTATGCGGCAATACAAATATATAGCCGCATAATAATTTCGTGAACTTATCTATGAAATAGATAATTCATGCTGTTAGTCAATATTTCTTAGCAGTTCATTAATACAAACTTTGCCACGGGTCTTGGCATCAACCTTTTTCACGATAACAGCACAATATAAGCTGTAGCTGCCATCTTTGGATGGAAGATTACCGGATACTACGACGGAACCCGCTGGTACACGGCCATAATGGATTTCGCCGGTTTCGCGATCATAGATTTTGGTGCTTTGGCCGATGTAGACACCCATTGAGATCACGGAACCTTCTTCTACAATAACGCCTTCTACGATCTCAGAGCGTGCGCCGATAAAGCAATTGTCTTCAATGATGGTTGGGTTGGCCTGCAATGGTTCCAGAACACCGCCAATGCCAACACCACCGGATAAGTGAACATTTTTACCTATCTGTGCACAGGAACCGACAGTTGCCCAAGTATCTACCATCGAGCCTTCATCCACGTAAGCACCAAGGTTGACATAAGATGGCATCAAGACGGTGTTACGGGCGATATATGCCCCTTGGCGAACAGCCGCCGGAGGTACGACACGGAATCCTTCTTTTTCGAAACGTGCCTGATCATAATCAGCAAATTTCATCGGTACTTTGTCGAAATAGCGGCTTTCAGCACCTTCCATCACCTGATTGTCATTAATGCGGAAGGAAAGCAGTACCGCTTTTTTCAGCCATTGATGAGTTATCCATTCTCCGTCGATCTTTTCGGCGACACGCAGTTTGCCATTGTCTAACATTTGAATAACCTGATTAATGGCATCGAGGGTTGTGTTATCAACAGTAGTGGGAGTGATGTTTGCACGGTTTTCAAATGCATTTTCGATAGTCGTTTGTAATTGCTGCATAAGTATGCGGTTCCTAATTTCTGTTAAGGGAATCTTGCTATAGTTTATCCCGTGTGTTCAGGGCTTCTGTCAACCTTTCTGATAATTCATCCCTTATTTTTTTATGTAATGCGTTTTGATCTTTATCCGCTAATACAAAAAAGTCTTCGACACGCTCACCAATAGTTGTAATGCGGGCCCCATGCAGAGAAACCCCCAGTTCCGCGAAAATATTGCCTACCCTCACCAATAACCCGGGTTGATCCAATGCAATCAATTCCATGTAAGTACGGCGAACATTTTTTGTTGGTAAAAAATTTACTTTGGTGGGGACATTAAAATGGCGCAATTTAGCAGGTAGATTGCGTATCTTTGGTACTTTAGTATGAGGATCGTTTACTACTTTCAGTAAGGCCCGGCGGATAGGCTCGTGACGATCAAGTGCCAGCGGGTGACCATTAGGTTCTAAAACAACAAATGTGTCCATTGCCATTTCATCACGATTAGTAAAGATTTGGGCATCGTGGACACTTAAATTACGCTTGTCCAGTTCCCCGACAACGGCAGCAAAAAGGGAAGGCCGATCTTGGCACCAAATAAAAATTTCGGTGCCACCGTGAGAAAATGCGGTGCTGATCAGAACCATCGGTTCCGGGAAGTTGTGGTGGACTAAGTGGCCTGCATGCCATGCTAATTGATCAGGGGTATGACGCAGGAAATAATCTGCATGACAACGGCTCCAGATACTGTGTAAGCTTTGTTCGTCGATATTTTCTTGTCGCAGAAGAGTCAGTGCCTGCAAGCGATTATTACGAATGCGTTCTCGTAAATCAGGGGTGTTTTGAATTCCCTGACGCAATTGGATTTCAGTGGTGAAATAGAGTTCTCGTATCAGGCTCTGTTTCCAGCTATTCCAGAGTTTGGCGTTGGTGGCACAAATATCTGCAACGGTTAGGCAGACTAAGTAATTAAGACGGTTTTGGTTTTTGACCCGGCTGGCAAATTGCTGAATGACCTCCGGATCTTGAATATCCCGCCGTTGGGCAGTCACTGACATCAGTAAGTGATCGCGAACCAACCATTCTATTAATTCTGCTTCGTGGTTTGTCAGACCATGTTGTTGTGCAAATGCGAAAGCATCTTTGGCACCAAGCTCAGAATGATCGCCATTGCGCCCTTTGGCAATATCATGGAAAAAAGCCGCCAGCCGCAATAGTTCTGGTTGAGGAAGACGTGGATAAAGCTCAACACACAGAGGATGGATCATCCGGTTGTTTTCATCAGCAAAACTTTCCAGTTTTTGCAGTACACGGATGGTGTGTTCGTCAACGGTATAAGCATGAAAAAGGTCAAATTGCATCTGACCGACAATTTTGCTCCAAAATGGCATATAAGCCCCTAATACACTATGAAGGTGCATTGGAAGTAATGCTCCTGCAACTGCATTGGGATGACGCAAAATATCCATGAAAATTTTTCGTGCTTCGGGAAATTCACACAAAGGGCTGCTCAGGTTTCTGCGGGCATAGCGAAGTTGACGCAATGTTGTGGAATAGATGCCCTTAATTTCACGGTGTTCAGCCATATGATAAAACATTGTCAGTATTGAGGTGGGATCACGGCTAAACAGCGTTTTATTGATTAGATCAATGAGATTCCCCCGCAATTGAAAATCGCCGTTCAGGGGACGTGGTTTTTTTTCATTGGGCTGCAATGCCAAAATCGCTTCATCAAACAGTTGCAGCAGCATATTATTCAGCTCACTGACACGGCGAGTCATGCGATAGAAATCTTTCATCATTCGCTCTACTGGCTGATTTCTTTCTCCTTCATAACCGAGCAATTGGGCGACACCGAACTGGCGTTCAAACAGCAACCGATTATCATAGCGGGTAACAACCAAATGAAGGGCAAAACGGATGCGCCAGAGAAAATTCTGGCATTCATTCAGTTCGTTGCGCTCTTCTTGGGTCAGGAAACCAAAATTAACCATTTCATCTAAAGATGTGGCACCAAAATGGCGGCGAGCGACCCAAAGTAATGCGTGAATATCACGGAGTCCACCCGGGCTGCTTTTGATATCGGGTTCCAGATTGTAACTGGTGCTGTGATAGCGTTGGTGGCGTTCTTGTTGTTCCGTAATTTTGGCAGCGAAAAATTGAGCTGATGGCCAGAAATCATCACTGAAAATATATTTCTGCAATCGTAGAAATAGAGGTAAGTCACCACAAATTAAGCGGGATTCAACCAAATTCGTCGCGATTGTGAGATCGGAAAGCCCTTTTTGCTGACATTCGGCAAATGTCCTGACACTATGCCCTACTTCAAGGCGGATATCCCAAAGCAGGGCAATGAGCTGCCCGAGACGAGCTGATTGTTCCTCAGTCAATGGAGACTCACTCAAAATCAGTAGGTCAATGTCAGAAAGAGGATGTAATTCACGGCGACCGTAGCCACCTACTGCGATCAGAGAAAGAGAATCTATCTGAGCAAATCTTTGTTCCTGCCATAATCGCTTTAAAAGTTGATCAATATAGTCACTGCGGGTGTAAATCAGTGCTTCTGGTGAAATTCCTGCCTTGAATGCCTGCTCAAGCCATAGCTGGAATTCATCAATATGCTGTTTAAGGGCAGGAAATTGCAGGTCATCGTGGGAAAATTCCACGGGAGAAAGGGGAGGTACAGGTGCATGTACTAAGGAAATATCGACTGGCATAAGTAGAAACCTATTATGAGGAAGCTCATGAGGAAACAGACCATGATGTCCAGATTACTGAGAAAATCGCGGGATGAACAGGGATTAGAGGCAAAGATTAAAGCTCCCCGTGAATTATCAGGGAGCTTTTAGTTTCTTGTTTGCTTGTTACTTGCTACTTGGTTAAAGCTGATAAGCGCTCGCTGGCAATTATGCGTTCACCAATACTGCTGAAATATGCGCTTCTTCTTCTTTGCGCCAGGTCATGATTTCACAGCCATTGTCAGTAACGACAATTGTGTGCTCATATTGTGCAGACCAACCGCGATCTTTGGTTTTAACTGTCCAGCCATCTTTCATGGTGCGGATACGGAAATCACCAGCATTGACCATCGGTTCAATGGTGAATGCCATGCCTTTCTGCAATACAACACCGCCATCATCAGCATCATAATGCAGTACATGAGGCTCCTCGTGAAAGACTCTGCCGATACCGTGACCACAGTATTCGCGAACCACAGAATAATCGTGACCTTCTACAAATTGTTGAATGGCTTTGCCGATGGTACGCAAGCGAATGCCGGGCTTGACCATTTTCAGGGCAAGGTACAGGCTTTCCTGTGTTATGCGGCACAGGCGTTCACCTTGAATGGTTGGCTTGCCGACTATGAACATTTTAGAAGTATCGCCGTGGAACTCATCTTTGATGACTGTAACGTCAATATTGACGATATCACCTTCTTTCAGGACTTTGTCATCGCTTGGAATACCGTGGCAAATCACATCATTGACGGAGATACATACGGATTTAGGGAAGCCGTGGTAGCCAAGACAAGCGGAGATAGCCTGCTGTTTCTCAGTGATATGATCGTGGCAGATACGATCAAGTTCACCGGTGGTGACACCAGCCTTAATGTAAGGCTCAATTATTTCCAGAACTTCGGCTGCCAGACGTCCGGCCACGCGCATTTTCTGAATGTCTTCTTCTGTTTTGATAGAAATAGCCATGAAATGGGTCCATTTAAGTCGGAAAATCACCGACTACTTGATATTAACTAAGGAAAGTGTTGTCAGTAATGGTATCAGCCCACCGAATGGATGCCAATATAACCCTCATTTTTCCAGCCATAGTTTGAGATTGATATCGTTTATATCTGCTGGACTACAGGCCATCAGAAATGGCATGAGAAGTGGAATGAGAAGTGGCAGCAAATGTAGCTTTTAACATAGGTGGCTGCAACAAATGTTGGAGTCTGGTGGCGGTTTGTGGTATAAAGCGCGCCGGTATTCAGTGTAATTGTTTCTGATATGATGCAATTCGCAGAGATACTAAATAAAACTCATTATGTGTAAATAACACACACGGATCGGCACATACACCGGGGTGCTCTCATGCGGTTAATCCATTTATATGAGTAATTTTTATATGAATGGCTCGCAGTCAAAGAGTCGGTGTCATGGGATCTGTGGAGGCATAACCCCAATTAACTTTATAGAGGTCTAAAATGGCAACTGTTTCCATGCGCGATATGCTGCAAGCGGGCGTTCACTTCGGTCACCAGACTCGTTACTGGAACCCAAAAATGAAACCTTTCATCTTTGGTGCTCGTAACAAAGTTCATATCATCAACTTGGAAAAAACTGTTCCAATGTTCAACGATGCACTGGCAGAGCTGAACAAAATCGCTTCCCGTAAAGGTAAAATTCTGTTTGTTGGCACCAAACGTGCTGCTAGCGAAGCAATAAAAGAATCAGCACTGAGCTGTGACCAATACTTCGTTAATCACCGTTGGTTAGGTGGTATGCTGACTAACTGGAAAACTGTTCGTCAGTCAATCAAGCGTTTGAAAGATCTGGAAGTTCAGTCTCAGGACGGTACTTTTGACAAGCTGACTAAAAAAGAAGCGCTGATGCGCACTCGTGAGCTTGGCAAACTGGAAAACAGCCTGGGCGGTATCAAAGACATGGGCGGCCTGCCTGATGCTCTGTTTGTTATCGATGCTGAACACGAACACATTGCTATCAAAGAAGCAAATAACCTGGGCATCCCAGTATTCGCTATCGTTGATACCAACTCTGACCCAGACGGCGTTGATTTCATCATCCCTGGTAACGACGACGCAATTCGTGCAGTTAAACTGTACCTGACCGCTGCAGCTACCGCTGTTCGTGAAGGTCGTTCTCAAGATCTGGCTGTTCAGGCTGAAGAAGGTCTTGTAGACGCTGAATAATAAGGCATGCTCATTCTTGAGCCCTTATTGACCAGGTATTGAAATATATTGGTTAGGGGGCCTGTCATGGCCCCCTTTACATATCTGATATAGAACTATTATCTGATATAGAGCTTTTATCTGATATAGAACTTTCCACGCGGAGTATTATCTTCCCGCGAGACATATCGAGGAATAAAACAAATGGCTGACATTACCGCTGCTCTGGTAAAAGAACTGCGTGAGCGTACTGGCGCAGGCATGATGGAATGTAAAAAAGCACTGGTTGAAGCAAATGGTGATATCGAGCTGGCTATCGATAACATGCGTAAATCAGGTCAGGCAAAAGCGGCTAAGAAAGCAGGCCGTGTTGCTGCTGAAGGTGTTATCCTGGTTGAAGTTGCGGCTGATGCTAAATTCGCAGCTATCGTTGAACTGAACTGTGAAACTGACTTCGTTGCTAAAGATGCAGGCTTCCTGGCGTTCGGTAAAGAAGTTATCGCTTCTGTTATGGCAGACAAAAATTCTGACATCGACGCACTGAAAGCTCAGTTTGAAGAACCGCGTACTGCTCTGGTAGCGAAAATTGGTGAAAACATCAACATCCGTCGCGTTGCTATTCTGGAAGGTGAAGCAGTTGGTTCTTACCTGCACGGCGCTCGTATCGGTGTTCTGGTTGCTGCTGAAGGCGCAAACGAAGAACTGATTAAGCACGTTGCAATGCACGTTGCTGCAAGTAAGCCTGAATACGTGAACCCAACTGACGTTCCTGCTGACGTAGTTGAGCGTGAGCACCAGATCCAGCTGGATATCGCAATGCAGTCTGGCAAGCCTCGTGAAATTGCAGAGAAAATGGTTTCTGGCCGCATGAACAAATTCACCGGCGAAATCTCTCTGACTGGTCAGAACTTCGTGATGGATCCAAGCAAATCTGTTGGCGATCTGCTGAAAGAAAACAATGCTAACGTAATCAACTTCATCCGCTTCGAAGTGGGCGAAGGTATTGAGAAAGTTGAAGCTGACTTTGCAGCAGAAGTTGCAGCAATGAGTAAACAGTCTTAATTTTCTTAAATGGAGCCGCCGATTGGCGGTTCTGTTTTATCTCATGATGAATTTTGACATCTGGGCTGCATAGCGTGGATGTGTAGTAATTGAGTAAGTCGTAATAAATCCCCAATAATCCTTATCTGCTTAGGACTGAACACCATGGCAACCAATGCAAAACCCGTATATCAGAGAATCCTGCTTAAGCTCAGTGGAGAAGCCCTGCAAGGCGCAGAAGGTTTTGGTATCGACGCCAGCGTCTTAGATCGCATGGCTCAGGAAATCAAAGAACTGGTTGAGCTGGGTATTCAGGTCGGTGTCGTTATTGGAGGAGGCAACCTGTTTCGTGGTGCTGGTTTGGCAGAAGCAGGAATGAACCGTGTAGTAGGCGATCACATGGGCATGTTGGCGACTGTGATGAATGGTCTGGCAATGCGTGATGCTTTGCACCGCGCCTATGTGAACGCTCGTTTGATGTCTGCCATTCCACTGAATGGCGTGTGTGACAATTATAGCTGGGCTGAGGCGATCAGCTTACTGCGTCACGGTCGTGTTGTTATTTTCTCTGCGGGTACTGGCAACCCGTTCTTTACAACAGATTCCGCTGCATGTCTGCGTGGCATTGAAATCGAAGCGGATGTTGTGTTAAAAGCGACCAAGGTTGATGGCGTTTATTCTGCTGATCCTACAAAAGATCCTGAAGCCGTTCTCTACAATAATCTCACTTATCAGGACGTATTGGAGCGTGAATTGAAAGTGATGGATCTGGCGGCCTTTACATTGGCTCGTGACCATAACCTGCCAATTCGTGTTTTTAATATGAACAAACCAGGCGCACTTCGTCGTGTTGTGATGGGGGAAAGTGAAGGTACGTTGATCTCTCACAACTAATTTTTCACAATTCGTGTTCAGAGACATCGGTGAAATTTGACGGTATGATCAGCGTTTTAATGCGCCAAATTTAATGACTACGGGCCATACCCCTAAGTGTATTTGATTCACTTATCTGTGATTCACGTATGGGTGGCCTAAAAAATAACCATCTCCCAAGGGTTTGTAACGTGATTAATGAAATCAAGAAAGACGCACAAGACCGCATGGAAAAAAGCGTCGAAGCACTGAAAAACCAAATCAGCAAGGTTCGTACTGGCCGTGCTTCTCCTAGCCTGTTAGATGGCATCAGCGTTGAATATTATGGCGCTGCGACTCCATTGCGTCAGATTGGAAACGTCGTTGCAGAAGATGCCCGCACTTTGGCGATCACAGTATTTGATCGTTCCATGACTGCGGCTGTCGAAAAAGCAATTATGGCTTCTGATCTGGGCCTGAACCCATCTTCTGCCGGAACCATTATTCGTGTTCCATTGCCACCGCTGACTGAAGAGCGCCGTAAGGATCTGATTAAAGTTGTTCGTGGCGAAGCTGAGCAGGGTCGTGTATCCATCCGTAACATCCGTCGTGATGCGAATGATAAGGTCAAAAATCTGCTGAAAGACAAAGAAATCAGTGAAGATGAAGAACGTCGTTCACAAGAAGACATTCAGAAACTGACCGACAGCTTCATTAAGAAAATTGATGAAGCGCTGGCGAATAAAGAAACTGAGTTGATGGATTTCTAATTTCCATTTCATGTATCCAACGCCGCAAAAATTGCGGCGTTGTTCTTATCGTTAATATTACACTTCGTATCACATTTCTTTTTCAAGCGATGGACATAGCGATCTATTCCGCTCAAACTATTACGGTTTTCTGTTGCGATTTTCCATTGCGATTTTATATCAGTAGCATACTTAGAGTATTAAAATGAAACGGTTAACTATTCTTGGCTCAACGGGTTCGATTGGGAAAAGTACGCTTTCTGTTGTCCGAAATAACCCGGAGAAATTCAATGTCGTCGCATTGGTTGCCGGGAAAAATATTGAAGTCATGACACAGCAATGTTTGGAATTCCATCCACAATATGCAGCAATGGCAGATGAGCAGTCGGCGAAGGCACTGCGCCAGTTATTACAGGCGCAGGGAAGCCAAACCGAAGTTCTGTTTGGTAAAGATGCCATTTGCGACTTAGCTGCATTGGAAGAAGTCGATCAAGTCATGTCAGCCATTGTTGGTGTTGCAGGTTTATTGCCGACTTTGGCAGCTATCCGTAAGGGCAAACAAGTACTATTGGCTAACAAAGAATCTCTGATTACCAGTGGTCGTCTATTTATGGATGCAGTTGTTCAATATAACGCGCAACTGTTGCCAATTGATAGTGAACATAATGCCATTTTCCAAAGTCTGCCAGAGGCTGTTCAGCATAACCTTGGCAATATAAATCTAAAAGAACACGGTATATCGAGTATTATTCTGACGGGATCGGGCGGACCGTTCCGTAAAACACTTTTAGAGAAATTACCTGGTGTTACCCCGGATGAAGCATGTGCCCATCCTATCTGGTCAATGGGACGTAAAATTTCTGTTGATTCCGCCACCATGATGAACAAGGGATTGGAATATATAGAAGCATGTCATCTGTTCAATGCATCTGCAGATGAAATGGAAGTATTATTGCATCCTCAATCAGTCATCCACTCAATGGTTCGTTATCAGGATGGCAGCATCATCGCACAATTGGGAACGCAGGACATGTGTACCCCAATTGCTTATGCAATGGCTTACCCTAATCGCATTCCATCCGGTGCAAAACCATTGGATTTTACTGAATTGAGCATGCTTACTTTTGAATCTCTGGATTATCAGCGTTATCCTTGTTTGAAGCTGGCTATTGAGGCTTGTCATCAAGGGCAGGCGGCCACAACGGCTTTGAATGCAGCAAATGAAGAAACAGTTGATATTTTTTTGAAAGATGGAATCCGCTTCACAGATATTGCGACAATTAATCGATTGGTTGTGGAAAAAATAAATTTACCTGAACCTCAAAGCATTGAAGCAGTCTTAGAAATTGACAGCATAGCAAGGGCTTTGGCGAGGGAAACCATAAAGGCGTTTGCCAAATAGCAAGTTTCGTTAATAAGTATATGTTTGCGTTTGGGCAAATGTTATAGTTCGCGGGTAAATTATAGTTGCTATAATAGCCAATTCAATTATCTGGTTCCTGCATTCTAATCATGGATAAGAGTGTTAGGGCTTACCGGAAATAAAGGCTTTCATTCAGGTCGAACCAGAAATAGCCGTGGTATCCGTGGTAATTGTTGACACGTGACACGGCTTTTTTATGTTTGAAAGTGGTTTAATTTATCGAAAAGTCAGGTTAGTTATTTAAGGATTATTTTGAGTGATACCTCCCAATGATAGTGACTCATCGCCAACGTTACCCAGACATGTTGCCATCATTATGGATGGTAATGGGCGCTGGGCAAAACAACGTGGCAAATTAAGAGTTTTTGGCCACCGAGCAGGAATTAAAGCGGTGCGGAGTGCCGTGAGTTTTTCAGTTAAACATAACATTGAATCGTTGACGCTATATGCTTTTAGCAGCGAAAACTGGAATCGCCCACAGCAGGAAGTCAGTTCATTGATGGAGTTGTTTGTTTTCGCCCTCGATAATGAAGTAAAAAACCTGCATAAGCACAATGTGAAATTGTCTGTTATTGGTGATATCAGTCGGTTTGGCTCACGGTTGCAGGAGCGTATCCGCCGTTCAGTTGAATTGACAGCGGGCAATACCGGATTGCAGCTTAATATTGCCGCTAATTATGGTGGTCGTTGGGATCTGCTTCAGAGTGTTAAACAAATTG
Source organism: Xenorhabdus vietnamensis (assembly GCF_002127535.1). Taxonomy (GTDB): domain Bacteria; phylum Pseudomonadota; class Gammaproteobacteria; order Enterobacterales; family Enterobacteriaceae; genus Xenorhabdus; species Xenorhabdus vietnamensis. The sequence continues at coordinate 118,225 of NZ_MUBJ01000007.1, read as the reverse complement.
CTGAAAAAATTAAAGCAAATGAGTTGGCTCCAGAAGAGATTACCGAAGCTACAGTGGGTAGCTTTATCAGTGTAAGTCAGCAGCCTGAAGTTGATTTGGTTATTAGGACTGGAGGCGAACATCGTATCAGTAATTTCCTGTTATGGCAGATCGCTTATGCAGAATTGTATTTTACCGATATACTTTGGCCTGATTTTGATGAAACTGCCTTTGAAGGTGCCATTAATGCCTTTGCTAAACGAGAACGCCGATTTGGCGGAGCAATACCAGACGATGCCGAAGTGGGATCATAGGAGGAGAACTTGCTGAAGTACCGTCTTTTAACTACGTTGATATTAATTCCTCTTGTTATTGTAGCGCTGTTTTTCCTCCCCCCATCAGGGTTTGGGTTGGTTGTCATCGCTGTATCAGCACTTGCTGCATGGGAATGGGGACAATTTGCAGGTCTTTTCACTCAGGCTAAACGTATCACACTGGCCGCGTTATTTGCTGTAGGGTTATTAGCCTTGCAGTATTCTTTATCTGATTTTTCCCATCTCATTGAAAAAAAACAAATTGTATATTTATTATGGGCTGGCATGCTTTGGTGGGGAGCCGCTATTTTACTGGTGGTGACTTATCCTGCTTCTGCTTCCATTTGGAAATCATCAGTTGTCTTGCGTCTGTTATTTGGGGTTCTGACTATTGTGCCATTTTATTGTGGAATGATGGTACTGCGTACTCAGGGCTATGAAAATAATAGTTATAATGGCGCATGGTGGTTGCTGTACGTCATGCTGTTGGTATGGGCTGCTGATTCAGGCGCTTATATTTTTGGCCGTACAATGGGTAAGCATAAAATGGCTCCCAAAGTATCACCAGGCAAAACACTTGAGGGGCTTTTCGGTGGGTTGTTAACTGCTGCGTTGATTTCGTGGTTGTTCGGGAAATTTGCTCCTGTCTCTGCGATGCCAGAACATCTATTGCTGATTTCTACAGCAGTAGTTATTGCTTCGGTCTTTGGTGATTTGGCTGAAAGTATGTTCAAGCGGGAATCGGGGATCAAAGACAGCAGTCAATTGATTCCGGGACACGGTGGTGTCATGGATAGGGTTGATAGCCTAACAGCGGCGGTACCAATATTTGCTGGGCTGGTTATGTTAATTTCTTCTGGATTTACTCTCTGAAGGTACGTAATGGATATTCTCTGGAATCTGGCTGCATTTATTGTTGCTTTGGGTATTCTCATCACAGTGCATGAGTTTGGTCATTTTTGGGTTGCCAGACGATGTGGTATCCACGTTGAACGTTTTTCTATCGGGTTTGGAAAAGTGCTTTGGCGTCGTACAGATAAACAGGGAACTGAATACGTTATCGCCCTTATCCCCCTTGGGGGATATGTCAAAATGCTCGACGAACGGGCAGAGGAAGTTTCTCCCGAACGTCGTCATATGGCATTCAACAACAAAACTATTGGTCAGCGCGCGGCAGTGATCAGCGCAGGGCCAATCGCAAATTTCATTCTGGCGGTGATCGCCTATTGGCTGGTTTTTGTGATTGGCGTGCCAGCCGTGCGCCCTGTAGTGTTGGATGTGAAGCCAAATTCTATTGCTGCACAGGCAAATATTTTGCCTGGAATGGAACTAAAAGCCGTTAATGGTATCGAAACTCCTGATTGGAATTCGGTGCGTCTTGCCATGATAGATAAAGTCGGTACGGCATCGGTATCTGTGGATGTTTTACCTATGAATTCGCTTGATAGTGTTCAAAAGACACTGGATTTGCGTGAATGGGCTTTCGATCCGTCCAAGCAGGATGTTGTGCTGTCTTTGGGAATTATGCCTGTTGTTCCACAGATTAGTTCGCAAGTGGAAAACGTTCATCCAGCTTCAGCTGCTGAAAAAGCGGGTTTACAAAGTGGGGATAGGATCGTTAAAGTCAATGGCCAAGATGTAGATGTATGGCACACTTTTTCTTCTTTTGTCAGGAAGAATCCTAATATTCCTCTAAAATTGGACGTTGCAAGGGCAGATACAATGGTTTCTCTGTCTTTGATTCCTGAAGTCAGAAAATTGTCCAATGGTCGTGAAGAAGGATTTGCTGGCACCGAACTGAAAATCATTCCATTAGCGGATGAATACAAATTTATTCAGCAATATGGACCTCTTTCTGCCGTTTATGAGGCAGGGGACAAAACCTGGCAATTGATGAAACTGACTGTCAAGATGCTCGGCAAATTGATTGTGGGCGATTTAAAACTTAATAATCTGAGTGGCCCGATTTCCATTGCCAAAGGCGCTGGTGTATCGGCTGATTCTGGCTTGGTGTATTATTTGATGTTTTTGGCGCTGATTAGCGTCAATCTTGGGATCATTAATTTGTTCCCATTGCCAGTACTAGATGGTGGACACTTGCTTTTCCTTGCTATCGAAAAGATCAAGGGCGGGCCAGTCTCCGAGCGTGTACAAGACTTCAGTTATCGCATTGGTGCTATGTTACTGGTGTTATTAATGGGGCTTGCACTTTTCAATGATTTCTCCCGCTTTTAAGGTGGGGGACCGGTTAGGAAAACGCATAACAACGATGGCGATGAAAAAGTTGCTCATAGCGTCGCTGCTGTTCGGCAGCGCCACTGCATACGGTTCAGACGGATTCGTAGTTCGGGACATTCACTTTGAGGGTCTTCAACGTGTCGCCGTTGGTGCAGCATTACTGAACATGCCAGTTCGAGTAGGTGATACGGTTAGTGATGAAGATATTAGTCGCACGATTCACTCATTGTTCGCAACTGGAAACTTTGAAGATGTTCGTGTCTTACGTGATGGCAATTCACTTGTCGTTCAAGTAAAAGAACGGCCGACCATCGCCAGCATTACTTTCTCCGGTAACAAATCGGTGAAAGATGACATGCTCAAGCAAAATCTTGAAGCCTCTCGTGTCCGTGTTGGTGAAGCCCTTGATCGCACCATGCTGTCCAATATTGAGAAAGGGCTGGAAGATTTCTACTACAGTGTTGGTAAATACAATGCGACAGTAAAAGCTGTTGTCACGCCTCTGCCCCGCAACCGTGTTGATTTGAAACTTGTTTTCTCTGAAGGGATTTCTGCCAAAATCCAACAGATTAATATTGTTGGCAATAAAGCCTTCTCAACTAATGAGTTGCTTAACCATTTCCAACTTAGGGACGATGTCCCTTGGTGGAACATGACGTCTGACCAAAAATACCAGAAACAAAAATTAGCCGGTGACCTTGAAACTCTACGTAGTTTCTATCTTGATAGAGGCTATGCTCGTTTCAATATCAGCTCGACTCAAGTTAACCTGACGCCGGACAAGAAAGGTATTTATATTACTGTCAATATTACCGAAGGTGATCAATACAAAATCACAGGCGTTGATTTGAATGGTAATTTGGCTGGTTACCAGTCCCAAATCGGTGAATTGACAAAAATTGAGCCGGGTTCGCTGTACAACGGTGCAGAAGTAACCAAGATGGAAAAAGCCATCAAAAACCTGCTTGGTAGCCATGGTTATGCTTATCCTCGTGTTATGACACAACCTGAAATCAATGATGCGGATAAGACGGTTAAGTTGCATGTGAATGTTGATGCTGGCAATCGCTTCTATGTGCGTAAAATCCGCTTTTCAGGCAATGATGTTAGTAAAGATTCGGTACTGCGACGTGAAATGCGTCAGATGGAAGGTGCATGGCTGGGCAGTGATTTGGTTGAGCAGGGCAAAGAACGCCTAAATCGATTGGGATATTTTGACACTGTTGATGTGGAGACTGAACGTGTACCGAGCAGCCCAGATCAGGTTGATGTAGTTTACAAAGTCAAAGAACGCAATACTGGTTCTATGAACTTTGGTGTTGGTTTCGGTACAGAAAGTGGCATGAGTTTCCAAGTTGGTGTCCAGCAGGCTAACTGGCTGGGAACCGGAAACTCGGTAGGTATCAACGCCAGTAAAAATGACTATTCAACATCGGCCGATTTATCCATAACTAACCCTTTCTTCACTGTTGATGGTGTAAGTCTGGGTGGGCGTGTGTTCTATAATGATTTCCGCGCCAATGACGCTGATCTTTCGAATTATACTAATAAAGCATACGGCACTGAGGGAATGCTCGGGTTCCCATTGAATGAAAATAACGGCTTATCATTGAGACTGGGTTATATACATAACTCCCTGTCTAACATGCGACCACAGGTTGCGATGTGGCGTTATTTGGACAAGATGGGCAGAAAAACAAACTTCAATGACAAGGCGAGATTTGACTCCAATGACTTCTCGGTAACTGTGGGATGGGTTTACAACGATCTTAACCGTGGTTTCTTCCCGACATCTGGCCTGAAATCATCTCTGGATGCGAAAGTGACGATTCCAGGCTCAGATAACCAGTTCTATAAAATTACTTGGAACTCAACAAGTTATTACCCATTGAATGATGCTCAGTCATGGGTGCTGATGGGGCGCACACGCCTAGGATATGGCAGCGGTTTTGGTGGCAAAGAAATGCCATTCTATGAAAACTTCTATGCTGGTGGTTCCAGCAGTGTTCGTGGCTTCCGCTCGAATAATATTGGCCCGAAAGCTGTTTATTTGGATAAAGAGGGTAAAGAGAAAAATAGCCCATCCCGTGATGCTGTAGGTGGTAACGCCACGGCGGTCGCCAGTTTCGAACTGATTACCCCGACACCATTCCTGGATGCTAAATATTCCAATTCTCTGCGGACTTCTCTATTTGTGGATGCGGGAACTGTGTGGGATACCAATTGGAAGCCTTACGCTGGGGTGCCAGACTATAGTAAGCCAAATAATATCCGTGTTTCAGCGGGTATTGCTCTGCAATGGATATCACCATTAGGGCCATTGAGCTTCTCTTATGCGAAGCCAATCAAGGAATACGAAGGTGATAGATCGGAGCAATTCCAGTTCAATATTGGCGGAGTTTGGTAATTATTAATCATTTTTGGTAAAAATCGCTCTACTATTAAATAGAGTAGGTAGAGCGGTATTGAGAGTGAATCCCATATTGAAAAGGGTAAACTACATAGTTCAGTGGGATAGGCCCTAAGTCTTCCAGTTTTTAAAATAGCGTAGGTCAAAGGAGTTTATAGTGAAAAAATTATTGTGTGCAGCAAGCTTGGGTATGACATTAGCACTCTCTGCAGGCGTTCAGGCGGCAGATAAAATTGCTGTAGTGAATGTTATGGAAGTTTTTCAAAAGTTACCTGCCCGTGAAGCTGTGGCAAAACAATTGGACAATGAATTTAAAAGCCGTGCAACTGAATTACAGAGTATGGAGTCCGAGCTGAAAACCAAAATCCAGAAATTACAGCGTGATGGCTCAACAATGAAAGCCAGTGAACGTGAAAAACTGGAAAAAGAAATGAAGGCGAAACGTGAAGACTTTGCTCAGAAAGTGCAGGGTTTTGAAAATGACAACCGTCGTCGTCATATGGAAGAACAAGATAAACTTATAAATCGTATCAAGGATGCGGTTAAAGTGGTTGCAGGCAAAGAAGGTTACGATCTTGTTTTGGATGCGAATGCCACCGTGTATTCTGAGTCTGGTAAAGATATAACTGCAGAAGTACTGAAACAGGTTAAATAAGTAAATGGTTTCAATTCGATTAGCTGATCTCGCTCAGCAGTTGAATGCGCAATTGCAGGGTGATGGCGATATCGTCATCACTGGCATTGCACCGATGTATTCAGCAAATAACGAGCAAATTACATTTTTATCCGACAGTCGTTATACTGACAAGCTTTCTGCATGTCAGGCTGCGGCTGTTGTGCTGCGTGAAGCAGACCTTCCTCATTGTAAGGTTGCCGCGCTGGTTGTTGATGATCCTTATCTTGCCTATGCCCGCATGGCACAAATTATGGATACGACACCAAAACCTGCACAGGATATCCATCCATCAGCGGTTATCTCTTCTGAGGCGATTCTGGGCAAAAATGTGGCGATTGGTGCAAATGCAGTTGTCGAGTCCGGCGTTGTGCTTGGTGATGATGTTATCGTTGGTGCCGGTTGTTTTATTGGAAAAAATGCGCGGATTGGCGCAGGAACTCGTCTTTGGGCCAATGTATCGATATACCATAATGTTGAGATTGGTGAATTATGCTTGATCCAATCAGGAACTGTTATAGGTTCAGATGGTTTTGGTTATGCCAATGAACGTGGAAATTGGATTAAAATCCCACAGTTAGGCACAGTGATCATCGGAGATCGCGTTGAAATCGGTGCTTGTACAACAATCGATCGGGGTGCGTTGGATAACACAGTTATCGGTAATGGTGTTATCATAGACAACCAATGCCAGATTGCTCATAACGTGACAATCGGAGACAACACCGCAGTGGCTGGTGGTGTCATTATGGCGGGTAGTCTGAAAGTTGGTTGTTACTGTATGATTGGTGGAGCCAGTGTCATTAATGGACACATGGAAATCTGTGATAAAGTGACTGTGACTGGTATGAGCATGGTGATACGTCCAATTACAGAGTCTGGCGTATATTCGTCTGGTATCCCGTTACAACCGAACAAGTCTTGGCGTAAGACAGCCGCTTTAGTCATGAACATTAATGAAATGAATAAGCGGCTAAAGTCAGTTGAACGTCAACTGGACGGTGAAAACGAGTAATCATACTAGCATCTAGGATGGGCATCTTTAATTAAACGTTTTTAATTAGTATTTTTGGTTGTGCTTTTGATTTTTTGCGGCCTGCCTGATAACTCTGAGTTTGGGGTTAACGCAGGCCGTGTCGTTAATATTATGATTCTTATATGACAGGAAGAGTATTTAGATGAGTGATAATCATACTCTACAAATTGAAGAGATTTTAGATTTACTTCCTCACCGCTACCCATTTTTATTGGTAGATCGTGTTTTAGATTTTGAGGAAGGTAAATTTCTGCGCGCAGTCAAGAATGTATCATTTAATGAACCATTCTTTCAGGGGCATTTCCCTGGTAAACCCATTTTTCCAGGCGTTCTGATCCTTGAGGCAATGGCCCAAGCTACTGGTATTCTGGCGTTCAAAAGTGTTGGATCGCTGGAGCCAGGTGAATTGTATTACTTTGCAGCGATTGATGGCGCTCGCTTCAAGCGTCCGGTGTTGCCAGGTGATCAAATGGTAATGGAAGTAGAATTTATTAAAGAACGTCGCGGAGTTGCGCGTTTTAGAGGCGTAGCGAAAGTCGATGGAGAAGTGGCTTGCGAAGCTGAAATGATGTGCGCTCGCCGTCGTGAGGCTTAACCCATGATTGATCAGACCGCTGTTATTCACCCCTCTTCCATTGTTGAAGAGGGTGCTGTCATTGGTGCCAATGTTCGCATTGGCCCATTTTGTTATATCGGTGCTCAGGTTGAGATTGGTGAAGGGACTGAGTTGAAATCCCATGTTGTGGTTAATGGGATCACCAAGATAGGTCGTGATAACCAGATTTATCAATTTGCTTCCATTGGTGAGGTGAATCAGGATCTCAAATATCAGGGTGAGCCAACTCGCGTTGAAATTGGTGATCGCAATCGCATTCGTGAAAGTGTTTCTATCCATAGGGGCACGGTTCAGGGTGGGGGATTGACTAAAGTCGGCAGTGACAACTTACTGATGATTAATGCCCATATCGCTCATGACTGCATCGTTGGTGACCGTTGTATCATTGCGAACAATGGTACATTGGGTGGGCATGTTATTTTGGGTGATTACGTCATTATTGGTGGAATGACGGCGGTACATCAATTTTGTCAGATTGGCTCTCATGTTATGGTCGGTGGTTGCTCTGGCGTTGCGCAGGATGTTCCTCCTTACGTTATCGCCCAAGGAAACCATGCAACACCATTCGGATTGAATATCGAAGGTATGAAGCGTCGTGGGTTCGATAAAGAATCTCTGCATGCAATTCGTAATTCCTATAAGGCGCTTTATCGCAGTGGAAAAACGTTGGAAGAAGCCAGGCAAGAGATTGGCCTTCAAGCAGAAAACAATCCGCATGTGAAAGTATTCAGTGATTTTCTGGAAAATTCCGCAAAATCCAGTCGTGGCATCATTCGTTAAGTAGATGAAGGATACTCCTTTGACTACCTTTTCTTCTATTATTGATAATCAGCGCCCGCTGACAATTGGCTTGGTCGCCGGAGAAACATCCGGTGACATCCTTGGGGCTGGGTTGATTCGCGCGTTGAAAGCAAAAATTCCGCACGCCCGTTTTATAGGTGTTGCTGGCCCCCTTATGCAGGCGGAAGGTTGTGAAGCCTGGTATGAGATGGAAGAGCTGGCAGTAATGGGAATTGTCGAAGTTCTGGGGCGTTTGCCTCGCTTGCTGAAAATACGCAAAGACTTAACAGAGCGTTTTATCGCGTTGAAGCCTGATGTGTTTATTGGAATCGATGCTCCTGACTTCAACATTACGTTAGAAGGTCGGCTTAAACAGCAGGGAATTAGAACGATCCATTACGTTAGCCCATCAGTCTGGGCATGGCGTCAGAAACGTGTGTTTAAAATTGGTCGGGCAACGGATTTGGTATTAGCATTTTTACCATTCGAAAAAGCTTTTTATGATCGGTTTAATGTCCCATGTCGGTTTATCGGGCACATGATGGCAGACGCAATGCCTTTGCAAACGGATAAAGCAGCTGCCAGAAGAATTTTGAATCTCCCGTTGAATGCTCACTGTCTGGCGATACTGCCCGGTAGTCGTCATGCCGAAGTAGAGATGCTAAGTGCTGATTTCTTAAAAACCGCACAATTATTACGGGAGAAATTTCCCGACCTGCATGTCTTGGTTCCTTTGGTTAATGCCAGACGGCGTGAACAGTTTCAGCGCATTAAAGACGAAATTGCACCGGATTTGCAGCTCCATTTATTGGATGGTAAAGCTCGTGAAGCCATGATTGCCAGTGATGCTACATTACTTGCATCCGGTACGGCAGCACTGGAATGCATGCTGGCCAAATGTCCCATGGTGGTGGGTTATAGAATGAAACCTTTTACATTCTGGCTGGCAAAACGTTTGGTGAAAACACCATATGTTTCCTTGCCTAACCTGCTGGCAGGAAAAGAATTAGTCAAAGAATTACTACAAGATGAATGCAAGCCACAAGCATTGTCAGAGGCATTGTTGCCTCTTTTGCTGGGTGGTGCTGATGTGGAAGCGTTGAAACAAACATTTTTGCATTTGCACGAAAGCATTCGCTGTGATGCCGATGAACAGGCTGCGCAAGCCGTTCTGGAATTAGCGAGAAGATAATGGATTTTGTTTATCCTCAGGCGAATTTGATTGCCGGTGTTGATGAAGTTGGGCGTGGTCCGTTGGTGGGTGCTGTAGTTACTGCGGCAGTCATTCTTGATCCGGCTAACCCTATCACAGGTTTAATGGATTCGAAAAAACTCACGGAAAAACGCCGTGAGGCACTGTATTTGGAAATAAAAGAAAAAGCCTTGTGTTGGAGTCTCGGGCGTGCAGAGCCGGAAGAGATCGATCAGCTCAATATCCTCCATGCCACAATGCTTGCTATGCAAAGAGCCGTCGAGGGTTTGGCTCTCACCCCTGACTATGTTCTGATTGATGGCAATCGTTGCCCAGCGCTGGCCATGCCAACACAAGCAGTCGTAAAGGGCGATAGTCTGGTTGCAGAAATAAGTGCAGCCTCCATTCTGGCCAAAGTAACGCGTGACAGAGAAATGGCAGAATTAGATAAACAGTTTCCTGGTTATGGTTTTGCGCAGCACAAAGGTTATCCTACAGCCCTGCATCTCGAAAAACTGGCTTCTTTGGGTGCTACGGAGCATCATCGTAAAAGTTTTGCCCCAGTAAAACGGGCGCTAGGTCTTGGATAAAAATCTGGGATAAGTATCTGGACAGATTATGACAGAACCACGTTTTGTGCACTTACGTGTTCACAGTGATTATTCAATGATTGATGGCTTGGCCAAAACTAACCCATTGGTGAAAAAAATCGCCAAATTGGGAATGCCGGCTTTTGCAATTACGGATTTTACCAATTTGTGTGGATTGGTGAAGTTCTATGGCAGTGCCCACGGTGCCGGTATCAAGCCAATTATTGGTGCTGATTTTTATGTGGAAAGTGATTTGTTGGGGGATGAATATGCCCATCTGACGATCCTTGCCCGCAATAATGAAGGTTATCAAAACCTGACCTTGTTGATCTCCGAGGCTTACCAAAAAGGTTATGGTGCGATTGGCCCGACCATCAAACGGGAATGGCTGGCAAAATACAAGGCTGGGCTGATCTTACTGTCAGGTGCGCGTATGGGGGATGTGGGTAAATTCCTGCTGCGTGGCAATCGTGTGATGGTGGATCAATGCCTCGATTTTTATCAGGAGCATTTCCCTGACAGCTATTACCTTGAATTAATCCGTACCGGGCGTCAGGATGAAGAAAGCTATCTTCATGCGGCTGTGGCACTGGCAGCAGAAAAAAATCTTCCCGTTGTGGCAACCAATGATGTCTGCTTTCTGGAGAGCGAAGATTTCGATGCCCATGAGATCCGGGTTGCTATCCATGATGGTTATACGCTGGCTGATCCGAAACGCCCTAAAAATTACAGCCCTCAGCAATATCTACGCAGTGAACAGGAGATGTGTGAACTTTTCTCAGACATTCCTGAAGCGCTACAAAATAGCGTAGAAATTGCTAAACGCTGTAACGTCACGATCCGTCTTGGTGAGTATTTCCTGCCGCAATTTCCGACAGGAGAAATGAGCACTGAAGATTTTCTGATTGAAAAATCCAAACAAGGATTGGAAGAGCGTCTGGAGTTCCTCTATCCCGATCCGGAGATCAGGGCGCAAAAACGCCCAGAATATGATGATCGGCTCGATATTGAACTGAAAGTGATCAACCAGATGGGATTCCCTGGCTACTTTCTGATCGTGATGGAATTTATCCAGTGGTCGAAAGATAATGGTGTTCCCGTCGGTCCGGGACGAGGCTCTGGTGCTGGCTCCCTTGTGGCTTATGCGTTAGCGATTACCGATCTTGACCCGCTGGAATTCGATCTGCTGTTTGAACGTTTCCTTAACCCTGAACGTGTTTCCATGCCTGACTTTGACGTCGATTTCTGTATGGAAAAACGTGATCAGGTTATCGATCACGTTGCAGATATGTACGGACGAGATGCGGTATCGCAGATTATCACTTTTGGTACGATGGCGGCGAAAGCGGTTATCCGCGATGTTGGGCGTGTGCTTGGGCATCCATATGGTTTTGTTGATCGAATATCAAAATTGGTGCCTCCTGATCCCGGCATGACGCTGGAAAAAGCCTTTATGGCTGAGCCGCAACTACCTGAAATTTACGAAGCGGATGAAGAGGTTAAGGCGCTGATAGATATGGCGCGCAAACTGGAAGGTGTCACCCGTAACGCAGGTAAGCATGCTGGTGGTGTGGTTATTGCACCAACCAAGATTACTGACTTTGCACCGATTTACTGTGATCCCGAAGGGCAAAACCCGGTTACCCAGTTTGACAAGAACGATGTGGAATATGCGGGGCTGGTTAAGTTTGACTTTCTTGGCCTGAGAACGCTGACCATCATCAACTGGGCACTTGAGATGGTGAATACACGTCGTGCCAGGAAAGAGTTGGAGCCGATTGACATCGCGGCTATTCCTCTGAGTGATCAGAAAAGTTTCGATATGCTGCAACGTTCTGAAACCACGGCGGTGTTCCAGCTTGAATCCCGTGGGATGAAGGATTTGATCAAACGCCTGCGTCCTGACTGCTTTGAAGACATGATCGCCTTGGTAGCATTATTCCGCCCTGGGCCGTTGCAATCAGGCATGGTAGATAACTTTATCGACCGTAAACATGGACGGGAAGAGATCTCTTACCCTGATGTTGAATGGCAGCACGAATCCTTAAAACCTGTATTGGAACCGACTTACGGTATCATTCTGTATCAGGAACAGGTGATGCAGATTGCTCAGGTTTTGGCGGGTTATACGCTTGGTGGTGCAGATATGCTCCGCCGTGCAATGGGTAAGAAAAAGCCAGAGGAGATGGCTAAGCAGCGGTCAGTATTTGAAGAAGGAGCGATAAAACAGGGCGTTAATGGCGAACTTTCCATGAAAATCTTCGATTTGGTGGAAAAATTCGCGGGTTATGGCTTTAACAAATCTCACTCCGCAGCTTATGCATTGGTTTCTTATCAGACTTTATGGTTGAAAGCTCACTATCCGGCAGAATTTATGGCGGCTGTGATGACGGCTGATATGGATAACACTGAAAAAGTCGTTGGGCTGGTGGATGAGTGCTGGCGCATGGGGCTTAAAGTTCTGCCTCCTGATATTAATAGTGGTTTGTATCATTTCCACGTCAATGATGACGGAGAAATTGTTTATGGTATTGGTGCGATTAAAGGTGTAGGTGAAGGGCCGATTGAAGCAATTATCGAAGCCCGGCAGAAAGGAGGGCACTTTAAGGAACTATTTGACCTGTGCGCACGCGTTGATATCAAAAAAATAAATCGCCGTGTGATGGAAAAACTGATTATGTCCGGTGCTTTTGACCGACTGGGTCCACATCGTGCGGCGCTAATGTCCTCTCTGGAAGGTGCACTGAAAGCAGCGGATCAACATGCCAAAGCTGAAGCTACCGGTCAAACGGATATGTTTGGCGTGTTGGCGGAAGAGCCAGAACAGGTTGAGCGTTCATATGCCAGTACACCTAAATGGCCAGATCAGGTGGTCTTGGATGGTGAGCGGGAAACACTGGGTCTGTATTTAACTGGGCACCCGATCACAAGTTATTTGAAAGAGATTGAACGATATACGAATGGGTTGCGTCTAAAAGATGTAAATCCGACACCTCGTGGTCAAGTAACAACTGTGGTAGGTTTGGTATTGGCGTCCAAAATATTGACAACCAAACGGGGAAACCGGATTGGTATCAGTACATTGGATGATCGCTCAGGACGGCTGGAGATCATGCTGTTTTCTGATGCGCTGGAAAGGTATCAGCATTTATTAGAACAGGACAAGATTTTGATTGCTACCGGACAAGTCAGCTTTGATGACTTCAGCGGTGGGCTTAAAATGACGGTTCGTGAATTAATGGATATCAGTGAGGCCCGTGAAAAATTTGCACGTGGGCTTGCTATCTCATTATCAGACAGGCAAATTGATGAACAATTATTGAACCGTCTCCGTGGTACATTGGAGCCACACCGTTCAGGTACGATACCGGTTCATCTTTATTACCAGCGGGTAGATGCCCGCGCCCGTTTACGATTTGGTGCAACATGGCGGATAACGCCAACAGACACCCTTTTGACAGATCTGCGAACTCTGCTGGGTAATGAGCAGGTAGAATTAGAATTTGACTAGAATAGGAACGTTATGAGTCTGAATTTTCTGGATTTTGAACAGCCAATTGCCGAGTTGGAAGCGAAAATCGATTCGCTCACCGCAGTTAGCCGTCAAGGTGAAAAGCTAGATATCAATCTGGATGAAGAAGTCCAGCGTCTGCGGGAAAAAAGCCTGGAGCTGACTCGCAAGATTTTCGCTGATTTAGGGGCATGGCAAATTTCCCAGCTATCACGTCATCCACTGCGCCCTTATACACTGGATTATATTAAGCACATATTTACTGACTTTGAAGAATTGGCGGGTGATCGTGCCTATGCTGATGACAAGGCAATTGTAGGTGGATTGGCGCGCATTGATGGTCGTCCTGTCATGGTGATTGGTCACCAGAAAGGGCGTGAAACGAAAGAAAAGATCCGCCGTAATTTTGGTATGCCATCGCCTGAAGGTTATCGCAAGGCGTTGAGATTGATGGAAATGGCCGAGCGTTTCAAATTGCCAATTATTACTTTCATTGATACTCCTGGCGCTTATCCTGGGGTTGGTGCAGAAGAACGCGGTCAATCAGAAGCTATTGCACGTAACTTGCGTGAAATGTCTCATCTTTCTGTACCTATCATCTGCACAATTATTGGTGAAGGAGGCTCTGGCGGAGCATTGGCACTGAGTGTCGGTGATAAAGTGAATATGCTGCAATACAGTACTTTCTCCACCATCTCTCCTGAAGGCTGTGCTTCCATTTTATGGAAAAGTGCTGAAAAAGCACCATTGGCGGCTGAAGCTATGGGGAATACTGCCCCACGTCTGAAAGAATTGAACCTGATTGATACGGTAATTTCAGAACCACTGGGTGGCGCGCACCGTAACCATGAAGAAATAGCTAAAACATTGAAGACTCAATTATTGGCTGATCTTTCTGAGTTGAGTGAACTGAACAGTGAAGAATTAGTTAATCGCCGTTATGAGCGCTTGATGCAATACGGTTACTGCTAAGGTCTGCAAGTAAATTCCGGAAGCTATTATTATCATGGCTTCCATAATAAAGTGTTACTCTTAATATCGCTTTATTTTTAATATCCCTAATAGCAGGTGGAAAGCATAAAGGAGTGATAACTCCCCAGTATTTCCACCTGTTTTGCTGTTTCTAAGAGTGAAATCATCACGGTATAGATGATCTACTATTATTATTTCTGATGACATTGGGTTGGAATAGGTGCCTCGTGAGCTGGGCTTTAAAATAATAAGTTGAGTTTTTCTATGGCCAAATACAAATATATTATTTACGCTTTTTCTTGTGTGTTTATCTGGAGTTTTATTCCTTCTATATCGCGTTTTGGTCAGAAAGAGATGGATCACTTCCAATATTTATTCTGGTCAAATATTTTGTCTGTTTTGGCGGTCTTTGTCGTTGCTCTCATGATGGGAAGAACTTGGAAAAGGCTTTTATTCATTCCTTTGCCCGTTATGCTTAAGGTGTTGATCTTAGGTGCTTTGGATTGTTTCTTCTATTTGCTGCTTTATTATGGTTATTCCATCGAGAATGGTGTTGCTGTTTTGGTGATCCAATATAGCTGGCCGCTAATGATTATTGGATTGTCGTTTTTCCTGTTCAAAGAGAAACTGTCGATCAGGCAGATGATTGGTATTGCAATGGGTTTTATGGCTGTTGTAATCACTTTCACGAAGGGAAATATTACCGAGGTTGCGGTAGAACATCCTCAGGCGTTGTTGCTGGTATTCAGCGGGTCATTTTGTTTTGCATTAATGTCAGTATTATCGAGGCAATTCGCTATTGATCCCTATATTAGTACGTTCTGGGTATTCCTGTGTTCTACATTAGTATCTGCGATATTTATGTTTACTTTCAGCAGCATTAATTTACTTGTCGGTGATTCACTGATGCCAACATTGCTTAACGGTATTATATTAAATGGTGTCTCTTATATTATTTGGTTCAAGGCAATGAGTAGCCCTGATTCCCATAAAATTGCTTCAATCTTATTCTTATCACCAGTCTTGTCGATGATGTGGATTATTCTGTTTTTTGGTGATGCTTTTGTCCCTGCCTATGTGATTGGGCTAGCGCTGGTTATCATTTCTGGATTACTTTGCATCAGTGCGAAGAGAAAAATTTCCGGACAAAATAAATTGATGGATGATCTGATTGAGGATTGATCTGGCAAGAATGAAAAAGGTTTGGTTCTATAATGATAAATATTCATGATCACCTGCTCACGACGTTGGCAGAACAAATTGGCCAGCATAAAAAGATTTTAGTTGGATTTAGCGGTGGATTGGATTCCACCGTATTGTTGCATTTGCTTGTTCGTTTGCGAGCCCAATCTCACCAATTGAATAGTGAGCGAATGGTATTAAGGGCAATTCATATTCATCATGGTTTAAATGCAAAGGCAGATTTATGGGGTGAACATTGTCGTCAGGCTTGTGCTGATTGGCAGGTCGATTTTCGGATAGAAAAAGTCACACTTGATACATGTCAGAATGGGATTGAAGCTGCGGCTCGAAGTGCTCGTTATCACGCTTTCCAACATGAGCTACAGCAGGATGAAGTTTTAATAACGGCACAACATCTTGATGATCAGGCAGAAACATTTTTATTAGCATTGAAACGAGGTAGTGGCCCGGCTGGGTTATCTTCCATGCCTTCCAGAATGCCATTTGCGGGAACAACATTGATTCGTCCTTTGCTGAATGTAAGTCGTGCAGAATTGGAAGAATATGCTCAGGCACAAAATTTGCAATGGGTAGAGGACGATAGCAATCAAGATGATCGTTATGACCGTAATTTCCTGCGTCTGAATATCATGCCTTTACTCAACCAGCGTTGGCCTCATTTTCCGCAAGCCGTTTCCCGTAGCGCCAGCTTGTGTGGAGAGCAAGAACAATTGCTGGACGAATTGCTGAAAGAATCTTTGAATGAATTGGTTACATTGGAAGGTTCAATATCTATTTCTCCTTTGGAAAACAGTTCTGAAGCAAAACGAAATGCGTTGTTACGACGATGGCTCAATCAATGTGGCGTAAAAATGCCAGCACGAGAGCAGCTTCAACGAATTTGGTCAGAAGTGGCGCTTGCGAGGCAAGATGCAGAACCTCGCTTTAGATTAGGGCAATATGATATTCGCCGTTATCGGCAGCAACTTTGGCTGGTGCCTCAATATCAGAATCTGGCGGGTTCTATTCTTGAATGGGATATACAACAGAAATTGATGTTACCAAATGGGTTGGGAACACTGAGCCTTTCGCAAGAAAACGGTATTAAAGTAAGAATGCCAAACGGTAATGAGCAAGCAGCAATTCGTTTTGGTGTTCAGGGCAATATTAGTATTGTGGGGCGGCAACATTCCCGCCACAGTAAAAAACTGTGGCAAGAGCTGGGGGTTGCACCTTGGCTCAGAGAGAGAACACCTTTGCTCTATTACAATGAAAAACTGATTGCAGCACTGGGCGTTTTCATCACTAAAGAAGGTCAGAGTTTGTCTGATGACGAGAGGGTTTTTGTTCAGTGGAAGAAAATTAATTTTTAAAAAAGTCCTTATCTAATATAAGGACTTTTGGAAGGGGAAATTGCTATTTGCGGTTATGATGAAGAATGCTCAATAACAATCGTACCAATTTCTGGATTGCTGAAACTGATAATGTGATCCAACCTTAATTCACGGGTTTCTTTATTTGACTCGACGATAAGATATTCAACTTTTCTTCTCAAAATTAATTCCTTAGCCTTACCCTCAAATAATTTACCACCCAGCAATTGAACATGTAAGTGTAACTGGCGTTGGCAAGCGATTTCGAGGTTATCGTAATCGTCACAGTTAATTGGTTGATATTCTTCGTTATTTATAGACATATTTGCTCACCACTATGTTAGTGGCGGTTATCGTGCCGCCCGTGATTGACCAAAATCAAACGTAAAACGCTTCTTACGACTATAGCACAGTAAGCTTTCGTGATTACTGGGTAAGTCTGTGAGAATTTTGTTGAAACAGGAAGTAGATTAAACCTGTATTTTATCATTTCGCAACGAGATTAAGTAAGTAACGCAATTAAGTCATACTATTGAATTTTTATCTCCATGTAATTTGGATTACAGTAAAGTAACGTCAATCTTGTTACGTGAAGCTCATGTTTTATAGGTAGCGGACGTTATAAAAAAGGGTTATACGCTGTCAAGTTGGTATTTTGTGGTTGTGCTTAATCTTAGTCTTAGAGCTAATTCTGACCACAGAATTAGCAATATTTTTGAAGCTTTGTTTATTTTGCTAACGTATTGTAACTTGAAAATAATTAATTATCTTTTTGAATTTATTGGGTTAAATGATGAATAAAAAAATATTACTTGCATTGCTGGCTGCTGGGGTTTTCAGCATAGCGGGATGTCAGAACATTTCGGTCACGCAAAATAATCCCATATCTCAGGAACAGTTCCAATCAACAGAGAAAGTGTTTAGTGGTGTTATCCCTTGTGCAGATTGTTCAGGTATTGAGACGACCTTGCAGCTTGCTAAGGATGGAACTTATATATTGGGACAAACCTATTTAGAAGCTAAAAGTGAGGAAAATACTTTCTTTGAAACGGGTCATTGGGCGATAAACGGCAAAAAGATTATCTTGAGTAATCAAGATGGTAAAAAATCTTATTACCTGATTAACGGTGAAAATTTGGACATGCTGGATATCAATGGAGAGCCGATTCAATCAAGCTTCAATTATGAATTAGATAAAGTAACACCGAAAAAACTGGCTGGGGAATACAGTTATTTTGCTGATTCAGCGCTTTTTACAGAATGTGATACCGGAAGACGTTATGATGCTTCTGAAAATATCGATTTAGAACGTGGTTACAGTGCTATGGGAGTAGAAGGCGGAACTCCTGTTTATGTGGAAATAGAAGGCTACTACACGCTTCGCCCTTCAATGGAAGATGGGTTGTTTGATAATGCAGTAATCCAAACAGGTAAAATTCGTTTTGATAAAGCCTCTTCCTGCCATGCCAAGAGATAACGAATAACAGAGGAATATAGGCTATATATGAAAAAACCTGCGTATTAATTGCGCAGGTTTTTTCAGCTTAGGCAGATACTTTCAAGCAGAATTAAGCTTGTTGAATATGACCTTTCAGATAATCAACAATATTTTCCAGCTTCAGCATTTGCTTGTCACCAGTGCGGCGGTATTTGTATTCGATTTCACCGTTATCTAAGTTACGATCGCCGATAACCAGAGTATGGGGTACACCGATCAGTTCCATATCAGCAAACATGACCCCAGGGCGTTCTTTACGATCATCGAGAATCACATCAATACCGCTGGCACGTAAGTCTGCATATAATTTTTCAGCGACTTCTTTCACGCGGTAAGATTTGTGCATGTTCATTGGCAGGATTGCTACTTGGAATGGGGCAACTGCATCTGGCCAGATAATGCCACGATCATCGTGGTTCTGCTCAATGGCGGCTGCGACGATGCGGGTTACACCAATACCGTAGCATCCCATGGTGATAACTTGATTATGTCCATCTTCATTTTGTACCGTTGCTTTCAAAGCTTCGGAGTACTTGGTCCCTAATTGGAATATATGACCAACTTCAATACCACGCTTGATTAACAACGTTCCTTTGCCATCAGGGCTTACATCACCTTCAACAACATTACGGATATCAGCGACTTCCGGCTGTGGTAAGTCACGCTCCCAATTAATGCCAAAGTAATGTTTGTCATCAATATTAGCACCAGCACCGAAATCACTCATGATGGATACGCTACGGTCAATAATGACAGGGATAGGCAGGTTGACCGGGCCTAAAGAACCAGGACCTGCTTTCACGATGGCGCGAATTTCTTCTTCGGTAGCGAAATTCAATGGGCTGGCTACCAAAGGCAATTTTTCTGCTTTGATCTCATTCAGTTCATGGTCACCACGTACCAGCAAAGCAACTAATTTGTGTCCGCTTTCTTCTGCGGCATGAACGATCAGCGTCTTGACAGTTTTTTCAACTGGCAGATTGAATTGTTCAACCAGTTCAGCAATGGTTTTGGCGTTCGGTGTATCGATCAGACGCATTTCTTCAGATGGTGCAGCACGCTCTTGAGATGGCATGACAGCTTCAGCCAATTCAATATTAGCAGCATAGTTAGATTCGGTAGAGAAAACGATGTCATCTTCACCACTGGCAGCCAGAACCTGGAATTCATGAGAAGCGTTTCCGCCAATTGAACCGGTGTCTGCCAGAACTGCGCGGAAATCCAAGCCGATGCGGGTAAAGATTTTACTGTAAGCATCGTACATCTTATCGTAAGTCTCTTGCAGAGATTCTTGGCTGGTATGGAAAGAGTATGCATCTTTCATGATAAATTCACGTGAACGCATAACACCAAAACGTGGGCGCACTTCATCACGGAATTTGGTCTGGATCTGGAATAGGTTCAGTGGAAGCTGCTTATATGAAGTGACTTCATTACGAACCAGATCGGTGATAACTTCTTCATGAGTTGGTCCCAAAACGAAAGGACGCTCACCACGATCAACAAAGCGCAGTAATTCTGGGCCGTATTGTTCCCAACGGCCACTTTCCTGCCATAAATCCGCTGGCTGAACTACCGGCATGGAAACCTCAATCGCCCCTGCATTATTCATCTCTTCACGAACAATGTTTTCAACTTTTTTCAACACGCGGACACCTGTCGGCATCCAGTTGTATAAACCTGAGGCGAGTTTACGGATCATGCCGGCACGAAGCATCAGTTTATGACTGACTACTTCCGCATCAGCAGGTGTCTCTTTTAAAGTAGAGAGCAGATATTGGCTAGTACGCATAGTAAGTTTCCATTGGATAGCACATTGCTTCTGGGCAGTAAGATATTACTACCCAGCCCAGAAAATAAAGACAAACCGCTAGTCTACCAGTGAGCTTGCGATGTCAAAAGGAGTTTTAATGGCGTTCGATAGAAACCACTTCTGTTATGGCATCAAAAACCCGCCAACGAACGTTGAAGTCTAAGATGTGAGCTGCATATATTCGGTTTTCCTGCGCTTTTTTACGGTAAGCAGGGCGGGGATCCTGAGCCAATATTTGGCTGATAAATCGCCTTAAGTGAGGGTGATTGGTTCTGTAGGATAAAAGTTGGTATTCTGCTTCTGGTGAGAAATTGACTGCCATGTCTGTATCTGGTGCTGTTTGGGCAAAACCCGCTTTGGCTTCTGAACGTGCTTCGGCGAAAGGCAGGTAAGGTTTGATGTCGATAACAGGTGTACCATCCACCAAATCTAAACTACCAAGTTCTAGAATGACACGGTTGTTCTCGCATTGAATGCTTTTCAGTTCTACCAGTGACATACCAATTGGATTGGGACGGAAAGTTGAACGGGTGGCAAACACGCCCATTTTTGCATTTCCGCCCAAACGGGGAGGCCGTACCAATGGATTCCAGCCACCATCCATGGTTTGATGAAACACAAAAATAATCCATAAATGGCTGAACTGCTCCAGCCCGCGTACTGCATCAACCTGATTGTAGGGAGCAAGTAACTCCAGCTGCCCTGTACCATCTTCGACCAAACCCGGTTGACGGGGAATGGCAAATTTCTCTTTATAAGGAGAATGAATGGTTCCTATTTCTGTAAAATGAAAATCTGCCATGAGCGTTTTTTTATAATAAAGATTCAGTCATAATTATTTATTGGTTGTCAGTAATGCTGACCCTTCACAAATGGCAATTTGGTAGCAGCCTTGGCCAGATAAAATTGCACATTGATGAAGTAAAACTGCGTTTGCATTTAGATAAGAAGCTTTTGCTAACATTTTTTGCCGTGCGGTTGCAATACTGGCAGGAGAGTCTTGCAGTGTACTGCGGCAGGATTCTCCGGCGACAATACCTAATTCTTTAAATGTCAGACCTAAAAGCTCATCCGGTTTGGTATATAGGCGGACATAAGAGGAAGTTTTGTTTTCCTTGGTTGACTGATATTTCAACTTTGAATCAGGCACATCAGATTTATCGAGCTGAGTTTGTAGTGAAGTACACCCAGCCATAAAAAAAGCCATGAAACAGATAGCTAACACACGCATCGAGTTGAGTCCTCATATTGATAGTGTCAGTGAGTGGGGATTGAGTGAATATCAGTGCCAAAAATAATCATAGAAACGTTTTCTTCTTTCACTCAATAAAAATGGGTGGACATAAAAATATCCACCCAATGATTTTAATCTTGATTGACTGAATAGGAAAGATTACCAGCCTTTTATTGCACCACCCTTGAAGACTTTATCAGCTTCTTTCTCTACTTCTGGAGATTGGTACGCTTTCACGAATTTCTGCACATTTTCCGCACTTTTATTATTTTCACGACTGACAATAATATTTACGTAAGGTGAATTTTTATCTTCAACAAAGAGTCCATCTTGCTCTGGTGTTAACCCAATCTGCCCTGCATAGGTATTATTGATAATTGCAAAAGCAATCTTTTGGTCGTCCAATGAACGTGGCAGTTGTGGTGCATCCAGTTGTACGATATCTAAGTGCTTAGGATTGCTGGTAATGTCTAAAATAGTTGGCAGCAGACCAACACCCTCTTTTAGGGTGATAAGACCTTGTTTTTGTAATAACAGCAGAGCGCGGCCCTGATTGGTCGGATCGTTGGGGATGGCAATTTGAGAACTATTTTGCAATTCATCCAGTGACTTAATTTTTTTGGAATAGGCCGCCATTGGGAAAATGAAAGAGTTACCAACAATTGCCAATTTGTAGTTACGTTCTTTCACTTGCTGATCTAAAAAAGGCTTATGCTGGAAGACATTCACATCAATGTCTCCCTTGTTCAATGACTCATTTGGCAGAACATAATCATTGAATGTAGTCAGTTCAACATCAAGGCCATATTTATCTTTAGCCACTTGTTTGGCAACTTCAGCAACTTTAAGTTCAGGTCCTGCGATAACGCCAACCCTAATATGGTTTGGGTTACGTTGTTCCTGCCCACAACCGGCAAGAATTAATGTACCTAATAATGCACCGATTGCTGCAATGGATTTCAATTTTACTGACATATTTTCACCCCTATTGAATACTGATTTATAACCTGTCTTATTAAGTTACTGTGTACCGCTATAATGAGGCTCTTAGGTATAGGCCCTGTAATGAGGGCCTTACTAAAACCTTGTTGAAATAATCTTATTTACGATTAACAGCTTTCACTAAATGATCACCGCCTAACTGAATCAAGAATACTAAAACAACCAATAATGCTAATACAGTATTCATCACTGTCGCGTCATAGCCGATATATCCATACTGATAGCCAATCTGCCCCAAGCCTCCGGCGCCAACAGCCCCGCCCATTGCAGAATAACCAACTAGTGTGATTAAGGTTATGGTTGCGGCATTAATCAAACCTGGTAATGCTTCCGGCACTAGGATCTTTTTGACAATTTGAAACGGTGTTGCTCCCATTGCACGTGCTGCTTCAATTAGGCCAGTCGGAATTTCCAATAATGCATTTTCCACCATGCGGGCAATAAACGGTGCTGCCCCCACGGTCAGCGGAACAATCGCTGCCTGCAATCCGATTGATGTTCCTACAATCAGACGGGTAAATGGAATCATCCATACCAATAGAATAATGAAAGGTATCGAACGCGTAATATTTACCAATGCAGAAAGTATGCGATAAAGAGCACCATTTTCAATAATCTGTCCAGGACGGGTAACATACAAAAGCACGCCAGCCGGTAATCCAATAACAAAACCAAAGAAACCGGAAACGAAAGTCATTACAAGAGTTTCCCAGACTCCTTTAACTAATAATAAAATCATTCCTTCAGACATAACCGAGAACCTCTACTTTCACATGATGCTTTTCTAAAAATGCAATTGTTGATTTGATACTATCGCTTTCCCCGTCTAATTCAGCCAGCATAACCCCGAATTTAACACCACCGGCGTAGTCGATTTGGGAACTTAATATGCTGATATCAATATTAAAGTGGCGAACAGCCATCGAAATTAAAGGTGCATCAACTGATTTACCTGTGAATTCCAGTTTCAATAATGGACTGCGATCAGGCGCGGATTCCGGTTGTAACTTCTTTAAGTAATCTTCAGGAATATCCAAATGCAACGTAGATTTGATAAATTCTTGGGCAATCGGCGTCTTGGGATGTGAAAATATTGCGCTCACAATATCTTGTTCAATTAATTGACCACCACTGATGACGGCGACTTGATCACAGATACGTTTAACGACGTCCATTTCATGGGTAATTAGAAGAATAGTTAATCCCAGTCGACGATTAATGTCTTTTAATAATTCTAGTATAGAACGAGTTGTTGCTGGATCCAGAGCGCTGGTGGCTTCGTCACACAAAAGCACTTTGGGAGAGTTTGCCAGTGCCCGTGCAATAGCAACACGCTGCTTTTGACCACCAGATAAATTGGCAGGATAAGCATCATGTTTGTCTGTGAGGCCGACTAAATCTAGCAGTTCGTTAACTTTGGCCTTGATATCGGCTTTTGACGTGTTATTAAGTTCTAAAGGTAACGCAACATTGTCAAATACTGTTCTGGATGACAACAAATTAAAGTGCTGGAAAATCATGCCAATATGACGACGTGCATGAGTGAGTTCACGTTCTGAAAGAGAAGTGAGATCTTGCCCAGCCACTAATACCTGACCAGAGGTCGGACGTTCAAGCATATTTACACAGCGGATTAGGGTGCTTTTGCCTGCACCGGAAGAGCCAATGACGCCATATATTTGTCCCTGTGGGACATGCAGGTTGATATCTGAAAGCGCCTTTATAGAACGCGTTCCTTGTTGAAATATCTTATTTATCTGAGTCAGTCTTATCATTTTTTTCTTATTAGATGTAGAGATGAACGACTTGAGAACATTTCAACAAGCCATGAATTAAAGTGGATGTTAAGGCGTCTAGACGTCTAAGTCAACTATGAATAAATTAAATGCTGCATTCTCATTCAGTAATAAATCATGCGATACTGTCCGCTTGGTACATTCTTGGAGCAATCAGGTGACTCAAGGTATTCCCGCCGTATTTTTAGATCGTGACGGCACGATTAACATCGATCATGGTTATGTACATGAGATAGATAATTTTCAATTTATTGATGGTGCGATTGAAGCCATGCTTGAATTGAAAAAAATGGGCTATGCTCTGGTTTTGGTTACAAATCAGTCAGGTATTGCACGTAAGATTTTTACTGAAGATCAGTTTATGCAATTAACTGAATGGATGGATTGGTCATTGGCGGATCGAGGTGTTGATCTTGATGGCATCTATTATTGTCCGCATCATCCAGAAGCAGAGGATGGAGAATATAAGAAGTGTTGTGACTGCCGCAAGCCGCAATCAGGCATGTTGCTGGATGCACAGAAAGAATTACATATCGATATGTCTTCTTCTTATATGGTAGGAGATAAAATAGAAGACATGTTGGCGGCCAATGCAGCGAAAGTTGGAACCAAAGTTCTCGTTCGTACAGGAAAAACAGTAACAGAAGAAGCAGAACAAGCAGCAGATTTAGTGGTTAATAGCTTGTCAGACCTACCAAATGTGATAAAAAATAGGCAAAAATAACCTTTTGGGCTAAATTGTGAGCTGTTAAACGGAAAGTTACAAAAAAAGACTTGCCTAAATCAGAATGGTCCCTATAATGCGCTCTCGTTGTCACGGCAAACACACAAATTTGCCGGGGTGACAAAGTGAAAGACCTTGAAAAATAAGGCTTGACACTGAAAGAGGAAAGCGTAAGATACGCAGCCTCGCAACCGGGAAACGAATCATCGGTTGCAATGCTCTTTAACAATTGAATCAGACAATCTGTGTGGGCACTCGCAAGAC
>NZ_MUBJ01000007.1:89425-92928 GCF_002127535.1 Xenorhabdus vietnamensis | reverse complement strand
ACTCTCACATGGGGAGACCCCACACTACCATCGGCGCTACGGCGTTTCACTGCTGAGTTCGGCATGGGGTCAGGTGGGACCACCGCGCTATTGCCGCCAGACAAATCCTGGTTTCAACCCCGAACAAGCTGTCATCTGCTTTGAAACTTTGTCATCTGCTCTCTCAGCCCAAAACACCTTCGGTGTTGTCAGGTTAAGCCGCACGGTTCATTAGTACTGGTTAGCTCAACGTCTCGCAACGCTTACACACCCAGCCTATCCACGTCCTCGTCTCGAACGTTCCTTCAGTGTCCTCAAGGGACAAGGGAAGACTCATCTCAAGGCAAGTTTCCCGCTTAGATGCTTTCAGCGGTTATCTCTTCCGCACTTAGCTACCGGGCAGTGCCATTGGCATGACAACCCGAACACCAGTGGTGCGTCCACTCCGGTCCTCTCGTACTAGGAGCAGCCCCTTTCAATCTTCCAACGCCCACGGCAGATAGGGACCGAACTGTCTCACGACGTTCTAAACCCAGCTCGCGTACCACTTTAAATGGCGAACAGCCATACCCTTGGGACCTACTTCAGCCCCAGGATGTGATGAGCCGACATCGAGGTGCCAAACACCGCCGTCGATATGAACTCTTGGGCGGTATCAGCCTGTTATCCCCGGAGTACCTTTTATCCGTTGAGCGATGGCCCTTCCATGCAGAACCACCGGATCACTAAGACCTACTTTCGTACCTGCTCGAGCTGTCACTCTCGCAGTCAAGCTAGCTTATGCCTTTGCACTAACCTCACGATGTCCGACCGTGATTAGCTAACCTTCGTGCTCCTCCGTTACGCTTTGGGAGGAGACCGCCCCAGTCAAACTACCCACCAGACACTGTCCGCAACCCGGATGACGGGCCTACGTTAGAACCTCAAACATTCAAGGGTGGTATTTCAAGGTTGGCTCCATGCAGACTGGCGTCCACACTTCCAAGCCTCCCACCTATCCTACACATCAAGGCTCCAGGTTCAGTGTCAAGCTATAGTAAAGGTTCACGGGGTCTTTCCGTCTTGCCGCGGGTACACTGCATCTTCACAGCGAGTTCAATTTCACTGAGTCTCGGGTGGAGACAGCCTGGCCATCATTACGCCATTCGTGCAGGTCGGAACTTACCCGACAAGGAATTTCGCTACCTTAGGACCGTTATAGTTACGGCCGCCGTTTACTGGGGCTTCGATCAAGAGCTTCGCCTTGCGGCTAACCCCATCAATTAACCTTCCAGCACCGGGCAGGCGTCACACCGTATACGTCCACTTTCGTGTTTGCACAGTGCTGTGTTTTTATTAAACAGTTGCAGCCAGCTGGTATCTGCGACTGGCTTCGGCTCCGGGCGCGGGGCCCTTCACCTAGTGCCAGCGTGCCTTCTCCCGAAGTTACGGCACCATTTTGCCTAGTTCCTTCACCCGAGTTCTCTCAAGCGCCTGAGTATTCTCTACCTGACCACCTGTGTCGGTTTGGGGTACGATCCAATGTTACCTAGAGCTTAGAGGCTTTTCCTGGAAGCAGGGCATCAGCTACTTCAGCACCGTGGTGCCTCGTCATCACGCCTCAGTGTTAACAGGTGACCGGATTTGCCAGGTCACCCCACCTACACGCTTAAACCGGGACAAACCGTCGCCCGGCCAGCCTAGCCTTCTCCGTCCCCCCTTCGCAGTAACACCGGGTACGGGAATATTAACCCGTTGCCCATCGACTACGCCTTTCGGCCTCGCCTTAGGGGTCGACTCACCCTGCCCCGATTAACGTTGGACAGGAACCCTTGGTCTTCCGGCGAGCGGGTTTTTCACCCGCTTTATCGTTACTTATGTCAGCATTCGCACTTCTGATACCTCCAGCATGCCTCACAGCACACCTTCAACGGCTTACAGAACGCTCCCCTACCCAACAACACTTGCGTGTCGCTGCCGCAGCTTCGGTGCATGGTTTAGCCCCGTTACATCTTCCGCGCAGGCCGACTCGACCAGTGAGCTATTACGCTTTCTTTAAATGATGGCTGCTTCTAAGCCAACATCCTGGCTGTCTGAGCCTTCCCACTTCGTTTCCCACTTAACCATGACTTGGGGACCTTAGCTGGCGGTCTGGGTTGTTTCCCTCTTCACGACGGACGTTAGCACCCGCCGTGTGTCTCCCGTGATAACATTCTTCGGTATTCGCAGTTTGCATCGGGTTGGTAAGTCGGGATGACCCCCTAGCCGAAACAGTGCTCTACCCCCGAAGATGACTTCACGAGGCGCTACCTAAATAGCTTTCGGGGAGAACCAGCTATCTCCCGGTTTGATTGGCCTTTCACCCCCAGCCACAAGTCATCCGCTAATTTTTCAACATTAGTCGGTTCGGTCCTCCAGTTAGTGTTACCCAACCTTCAACCTGCCCATGGCTAGATCACCGGGTTTCGGGTCTATACCCTGCAACTTAACGCCCAGTTAAGACTCGGTTTCCCTGCGGCTCCCCTATACGGTTAACCTTGCTACAGAATATAAGTCGCTGACCCATTATACAAAAGGTACGCAGTCACACCCCAAAGGGTGCTCCCACTGCTTGTACGTACACGGTTTCAGGTTCTCTTTCACTCCCCTCGCCGGGGTTCTTTTCGCCTTTCCCTCACGGTACTGGTTCACTATCGGTCAGTCAGGAGTATTTAGCCTTGGAGGATGGTCCCCCCATGTTCAGACAGGATACCACGTGTCCCGCCCTACTCATCGAACTCCCACTGCCAGCGTCTTCAGATACGGGGCTATCACCCTTTACTGCCGGCCTTTCCAGACCGTTCTCCTGACGCTGACACTGATGCTGGTTCTGGGCTGCTCCCCGTTCGCTCGCCGCTACTGGGGGAATCTCGGTTGATTTCTTTTCCTCGGGGTACTGAGATGTTTCAGTTCCCCCGGTTCGCCTCATTAACCTATGAATTCAGTTAATGATAGTGCAACGGATTGCACTGGGTTTCCCCATTCGGACATCGCCGGCTGATGGCGCTTCATATCAGCTCACCGGCGCTTTTCGCAGATTAGCACGTCCTTCATCGCCTCTGACTGCCTAGGCATCCACCGTGTACGCTTAGTCGCTTAACCTCACAACCCGAAGGTGTCTTCGGACTGGAGTTTTGAGAGACTCCCCAATCCCGTCTTCACGACTGGGACTGGGTGTTTCAAATTTTCAGCTTGTTCCGGATTGTTAAAGAGCTATTATTGGTAAACCGACTTTACAGCCCGCTTAACAATAATATCAGGGGGCACCGCCTTTCACACAGGGCCTGAGCAGTGTGGCGTCCCCTAGGGGATTCGAACCCCTGTTACCGCCGTGAAAGGGCGGTGTCCTAGGCCTCTAGACGAAGGGGACATCGAGTCTTCTTCGCAGACGCGCTGCTCATATTACATTTCATCAGACAATCTGTGTGAGCACTGCAACAAAAACTACTATCTCTAGGTAAGGAGGTGATCCAACCGCAGGTTCCCCTACGGTTACCTTGTTACGA
>NZ_MUBJ01000007.1:0-89325 GCF_002127535.1 Xenorhabdus vietnamensis | reverse complement strand
GTCTTGCGAGTGCCCACACAGATTGTCTGATTCAATTGTTAAAGAGCATTGCAACCGATGATTCGTTTCCCGGTTGCGAGGCTGCGTATCTTACGCTTTTCGCCTCCGAAGTCAAGCGCTTATTTTCGCTTTTCTTCGCTGCCCGCCGCGGCGTGTCTCAGCTCAGCGTCGGTCAGTGGTGGCGCATTATAGGGAGTTTTACGGCGGTGACAATAGTTTTTTTTGATTTTTTTTCTGTTCGTGTTTTTTTTCCTCAAAATGACGTAACTATCAGCAAAAAGGCTATTTTTGAGGCTCTTTATCACACGATATTTGCAAAAATGCTTCAGAAAAACAATCTACCTGTTCCCAATCAGTGTACTCGATCTCTTTTGTTGTATCTGTTTCTCCTCCAGTCATTCGCATAATGAATTGGATCATAATGCGATCTAACCAGCGATAGCGCGGATAAAACAGAGCTCCAGCAAAGACTCCACATAAATCAGGTTGCCATGGACTTTTAGTTAGGAACTTACGTACATAAGCATTCGTTTCTGGTGTTCTTTTTTCTGGCTTTCTCGCCGTTAAATTGACGCCAAAGAAAGCTGTTGGCATTTGCTTCAACTGTTTTTGATGGCAAATGACAAAATTATGCAATGCAGAATTGAAACGCCCATAACGTATCGATGCACCTATCATTACTTTTTGGTAAGACATCAAATTTATCTGTTTCACTGTAGAAAGATTTCTTAAATCATATTCAATACCAGCACGACGGAGATTCTCTGCTATACGGGTAATAATTTTTTTGGTTTGTCCATCCTGAGTGGAATAGATCAATAAATAGCTCATAGATACGCCCTTATTAAACAGCGATTCTCATATAAAGGTTCAATAGATCACTATTCGCGCCAAAAAGTTGGTGTAAATAGAACTAATAATGTGAATACTTCCAAGCGTCCAAATAGCATAGTAACAACCAATATCCATTTAGCTGCCGGGCTCACTGTTACAAAGTTATCAGCAACCGTTCCTAATCCTGGTCCCAAATTATTCAATGTTGCAGCTATGGCAGAAAAAGCAGAACGTTCGTCAATACCTGTTGCGATCAGTGACAACATACCAATAATGAAAACAAGTGCGTAGGCTGAAAAGAATCCCCATACTGCTTCGATAATGCGTTCAGGTAATGCCCGCTGTCCTAATTTAATGGTATACACCGCATTCGGATGCACTAAACGTTTTAATTCACGAGAGCCTTGCAAGAACAATAACAAAATACGGATAACTTTGAGACCTCCTCCCGTAGAACCCGCACACCCCCCTATAAATGCAGAACATAACAACAGGAAAGGTAAAAATAGAGGCCACCCTTGAAATTTTTCAGTTGTAAATCCAGCAGTTGTTGCCATAGAAACAACTTGAAAAAAAGCGTGATTCAATGCCTCTAATTCTGATTCATAAACGGAATGCTGCCATAATATCAGCATACAAATTACCAATAATGCTAATTGAATTGTAATGAACATCCGAAACTCTGGATCACGCCAATACACTTTCAAACTTCTTCCAGAAAGGACGGCAAAATGCAGGCCAAAATTACAACCCGAAATCAATAAAAAAATGGCAATAATAATATTGATGGTTGGACTATTGAAAAAGCCGATACTGGTATCATGAGTGGAAAATCCACCAATTGCGATGGTAGAAAAACTATGAGAAATAGCATCAAATACCGACATTCCTGCGGCCCACAATGCCACCGCACAGGATATGGTTAATAAGACATAAATTAGCCAGAGCGTTTTTGCTGTTTCTGCGATACGGGGACGCATTTTATTGTCTTTCAGTGGTCCCGGCATTTCGGCGCGATAAAGCTGCATACCCCCAACACCGAGCAGAGGTAAGATTGCTACAGCCAGAACGATGATTCCCATGCCTCCCAGCCATTGCAACATTTGTCGGTAGAACAAAATGGCCTTGGGAAGATGATCAAGACCAACTAATGTCGTGGCTCCTGTTGTCGTCAAACCAGAAAACGATTCAAAAAAGGCATCTGTAACTGAAAGATTAGGTTCTTCAGAGAAGATAAACGGTAATGCCCCTACACTTCCCAATACAGTCCAAAAAAGGACGACAATCAAAAAACCTTCTTTAGGTTTAAGATCATATTTTTGATCACGATTGGGTGCCCATAATATTAAGCCAATGACAAGGGCACAGATGAATGTCTGGCTAAATGCTCTACCTGCACCATCACGATAAATTAATGCCACCACTCCCGGAATAATCATCGTGACAGAGAAAAGAATGACAAGTAGTCCAACAATACGGGTTATGGTGCGAAAATGCATTCGGCTTGGTTCCTTAGAAATCAGGTATAACAAATCACTATGATTTTGGTATTAAAAACAAAGCACCACGGCTTAAGTTCCGTAATTTATCACCTATCTCCCCAGCAAGAGCAGCTGGCAGTGAAACTTGCAATGTGACATTTTCAGCGTAATCACTGGCAATCACATGTCCGGAGAATTGATGCAGCAATTGTTCCACCATTGAAATATGCGAATATTCACATTGTAACTGGTACAGTTTCTGCGGTACTTTGTATTCGGTTTGCAACAATTTCAAAGCTTGCTGCACGCCATTACCATAAGCTTTTACCAATCCTCCTGTACCAAGTTTTATGCCACCAAAATAGCGAACAGATACCGAGGTAATTTCTCCCAGACCACTTCCTATTAACTGAGCAATCATGGGCTTACCGGCTGTTCCGGTAGGTTCACCATCGTCAGAAAACCCCAATTGCTGTGAGTCATCCGGCGCACCAGCCACAAAAGCCCAACAATGATGGCGAGCATCAGGATATTGCTCTTTTATGCTTTGGATAAATAACTTAGCTTCATCCACCCCGCTGGTATGCTCCAGCAGGGTAATGAAACGGCTCTTTTTTATTTCTTCAGTAAAGCTGACTGAAGCCGCAGGAATCAAATAAGGCTTCATTACGATAAGTGTAAATCTCTGGTCATATTTTCAATTTTTCCATCGTGAATAACGATGTTATCTTCAATGCGAATACCACCATAAGATTTCAGCATTTCGATTTTTTTCCAGTCGAAATGCTGACGATATTCACTTTCACGCCACTGTGCTAATAAAGTTTCAATGAAATAAATCCCGGGCTCAATGGTCAAAACCATTCTTGGCTCCAAGATACGGGTGCAGCGCAAATAAGGATGCATTTCCGGGGCAGCCAGATGGGTTCCACTATCATTTTGCATAAATCCAGCAGCATCATGTACCTGCAAACCTAGAGGATGACCGAGACCATGCGGAAGAAATGGTGTTGTCAATCCTTTCTCAACCATACTTTCTTCACTGATTCCATGAATAATATCATGTTTTTTCAGTACATTGGCTATACGTTGATGCATCTTAATATGGTAGTCAGTATATCTGGTTCCCGTTTTAATCGTACCGATTATCGCCAGCTGTTCTTCATTCAGAGCTTTTATCAATGAGGCGAAATCGTTATTAGATTTTGCGGAATAGGTTCTAGTAATATCCGCTGCATAGCCATTATATTCAGCCCCAGCATCAATCAAAAAACTACGAATTTCAGAAGGTACTTTCTGTCGTAATTTATTGTAATGTAAAACAGCCGCATTCTCATTCAAGGCAATAATATTATCATAGGGAACATCCGTATCACGATGCCCCGTTGCCATCAAATAAAACATATTGATCTCGAATTCACTCACACCAGACAAAAATGCATCATAGGCTGCCTGATGACCATTAACGGCCGTTTTCTGAGCCTCACGCATGCAAGCCAATTCATAATCTGTTTTATATGAACGATGGTAGCTTAAATAATCCAAAACAACTTTTGGATTGATATTGTGATCAATAATTCCCAAAGATCTAGCACGCTCTGTTTGTTCACCAATATAAGCTGTATTTTGTTTTGATAATCCATTCAGTTTTGTGCTGATATCTTCAGCATTTGCCAAATGAATCATTTCTATTTCTTCAGTCCAGTAGCCATTAGGCAGTGGTTCTACACTGTGCCAATAATCTACTGGTGAATAAAACCAAAGTTTGGGTTTATTAACACCATCAATCCATAACCAGCAATTCGGCACTTTAGTCACAGGCACCCAAGCCTTAAAGTGTGCATTTACCTTGAAAGGATAATGACTGTCATCAAGAAAAACACGTAATGATTCACCTGAGTGAATAAGCAGGGCGTCAAGCTGAGTCCGAGCCAAGATTTCGCAGGCACGTTTTTGTAAGGTTTTAATGTGTTCGTGGTACAGAGATGCCAACTTTTCCATCTTAATTAGCCTTTTGATTTACTGACGGGAGCTTAAATATTACCACAACTCGTTATTATGGGAGCTATGACGTAAAAATCCGCCTCTCTAAAATTAAGCAACTATATTTATATTTTTCAAGGTTATAACAAAATATATTGCTACCCGTCATAAATCTTACCTGTGATCTGCCCTACAAAAAGTTAATCATTGGTTTGCATTAAATTAACACAGTAATCACAATCAACCTCATCTGGTCATACCAGATGGTATGCACTCATTGAGGAGAATGACATGCTCTACCTAAGTGAAACTATTCAAGTAAAATGGCTGAAAGATGGCATTGCTGAACTGATCTTCAATGCACCAGCCGCAATTAATAAATTAGATACCAAAACAGTTACCTCATTGGATAAAGCCGTTTCTGCTCTTGAGCAAGAGCCTGAACTGAAAGGGTTAGTATTACGCTCTGAAAAACAAGCCTTTATTGTCGGCGCAGACATTACAGAATTTTTATCACTATTCAATGCACCTGCAGAAAAATTGCATGAACTGCTGAATCTTGCCAACAATATTTTCAATCGTATAGAAGATCTCCCAGTTCCAACTATTTCCGCTATTAATGGCTACGCCCTTGGCGGTGGATGTGAATTGGCACTTTCAACAGATTTTCGCGTTGCATCCCCAGAGCTCCGCATCGGCTTACCAGAAACTAAACTGGGTATTATGCCTGGATTCGGGGGTTCTGTTCGTCTGCCCCGTTTGATTGGTACAGATAATGCTCTCGAAATCATTTCTGCAGGAAAAGATATTAATGCAGAGGAAGCACTGAAAAATGGCTTGATTGATGCCGTAGTTTCTGCCGAAAAATTGACTGATTCTGCCATTTCAGTTTTAGAACAGGCCATTTGTGGAGACTTGGATTGGAAGGCGGCTCGTCAGCCTAAGCTGATGCCACTGAATCTCAATGAGATCGAACGTACCATGAGTTTCTCCGTAGCAAAAGGTATGGTCATGAAGGTTGCCGGCCCTCATTATCCAGCACCAATCACTGCGGTAAAAACCATTGAAAAAGCCGCTACACTAGGTCGCGATGAAGCCTTGAAACTGGAATCTGCTAGTTTTGTATCGTTAGCACACACATCCGTTGCACGTGCTTTAGTAGGCATTTTCCTGAATGACCAATATGTCAAAGGGCTGGCAAAAAAACACCTGCAAACCGTCACAACACCTGAACATGCAGCAGTACTGGGTGCAGGGATCATGGGTGGAGGTATTGCCTATCAATCAGCGCGCAAGGGCGTTCCTGTCTTGATGAAAGACATCAATCAAAAAGCGCTGGATTTAGGTATCAATGAAGCGGCTAAATTGCTGCATAAACAATTTGAGCGTGGACGCTTAGACGCCATGAAGATGGCCAAAATTCTGGCATCCATTCGGCCAACGCTTAATTATGCTGGCATTGAGCAATCTCAGATCATTGTTGAAGCTGTTGTTGAAAATCCTAAAATTAAAGCTGCAGTTCTGGTAGAAACAGAATCACACATCAATGATGACTGCATTCTGGCTTCTAATACCTCGACTATCCCAATCACTGAATTAGCAAAATCGCTAAAACGCCCAGAAAACTTCTGTGGTATGCATTTCTTTAACCCAGTACATCGTATGCCGTTGGTTGAAATCATCCGCGGAGAAAAAACTTCAGACAAGACTATTTCAAGTGTTGTCGCATATGCCAGTAAAATGGGTAAAACACCCATCGTTGTCAACGACTGCCCAGGTTTCTTTGTAAACCGTGTATTGTTCCCATATCTGGCTGGTTTTGGCATGTTGCTGCGTGATGGTGGAGATTTCCGTCAAATCGATAAAATCATGGAAAAAGAGTTTGGCTGGCCAATGGGTCCTGCTTATCTCCTTGATGTTGTCGGCATTGATACTGCCCACCACGCACAAGCTGTCATGGCCCAGGGTTTCCCAGACCGTATGAGCCGCGATTACCGGGATGCCATTGATGTATTATTCGAAAATCAACGTTATGGTCAAAAAAATGGCGTTGGTTTCTATAAATATACCCAAGATAAAAAAGGCAAACCGAAAAAAGAGCAGGATCAAACTACCGATCAGTTATTGGCAGGCATCGGTAAACCGAAACATACTTTCTCTGGCGAAGAGATCATTGCACGAACCATGATCCCAATGATTAACGAAGTTGTTCGCTGCTTAGAAGAAGGTGTTATTGCCAGCCCAGCAGAAGCGGATATGGCCTTAGTGTATGGTTTAGGTTTTCCTCCATTCCATGGCGGTGTTTTCCGTTATCTGGATACAATGGGAACTGCAGCCTACGTGAAGATGGCAGAAAGTTATGCTCATTTGGGCGCACTTTATCACGTACCCGCTGGCCTGAAAGCAAAATCCGAAAGCAATGAAAGTTATTACCCTGCACCAGCAGAACTTGCTGTTAATCCAGGTGAAAAAGTGTGAGGTCTGAAAACATGGAAAACGTAGTTATTATTGATGGTATCCGTACCCCAATGGGGCGCTCAAAAGGTGGTGTATTCCGTCAGGTCCGTGCCGAAGATCTCTCCGCACATCTGATGAAATCAATACTCAAGCGCAATACCGCTGTTAAGCCTGAAGATATTGATGATATCTCTTGGGGATGTGTGCAACAAACACTTGAACAAGGGTTTAATATTGCACGCAATTCTGCTTTGCTGGCAGGTATTCCCCATTCAGTTCCCGCTGTAACAGTTAACCGCCTCTGCGGTTCTTCAATGCAATCACTGCACGACGGCGCCCGCATGATTATGACTGGCGATGCCAATATTGTTATGGTTGGCGGCGTTGAGCATATGGGGCATGTTCCCATGGCACACGGAGTTGATTTTCATTCCAAATTAAGCCGTAATGTTGCCAAAGCAGCAGGTGTTATGGGGCTGACAGCGGAAATGCTGGCCAAAATGCACAATATTAGCCGCGAAATGCAGGATGAATTTGCCCTGCGTTCCCATCAACGCGCGGCACAAGCAACCAAGTCACAAGCTTTCGCCAGCGAAATCGTTCCTATATATGGGCATGATGCTGATGGAAATCTAAAACTCGTCGATTTTGATGAAGTGATCCGCCCAGACACTAATCTAAAAGATTTGGCTGCACTGCGTCCTGTTTTTGATCCTGTCACCGGAAGCGTTACAGCGGGAAACTCTTCAGCGCTGTCTGATGGTGCTTCTGCAATGCTGATCATGAGTGAAAGCAAAGCCAGGGAATTAGGATTAAAACCTCGCGCTCGTATCCGTTCAATGGCAGTTGTCGGTTGTGATCCTTCTATTATGGGTTATGGCCCTGTTCCTGCAACACAAATGGCCCTGAAAAAAGCCGGATTAAGTCTTGCAGACATTGGCGTAATGGAATTGAACGAAGCATTCGCAGCACAATCTCTGGCTTGCATGAAAGGACTGAATGTTTTGGATAGTATGGATGACAGAGTCAACCTGAACGGAGGTGCAATTGCTCTTGGCCACCCACTAGGATGTTCTGGTACTCGTATCACAACCACTCTGCTTAACTTGATGGAACGTAAAGATGTCCAGTTTGGGCTATCAACCATGTGCATCGGGTTAGGTCAAGGCATTGCTACGATTATTGAAAGAGTATAAAACAGCTAGAAAGAGTAACTGTCGATTGAAATTTAATAATTTTTTCCCTTGTCTGTCTTGTCTATTGCGTCACTCTAAATAAGTTGTTGCCGTAGTTTCCCGCCTGTCAGGGGCGGGTTTTTTTATTTTTATCGTTTTATTTTACTGACAAACAACTCAAATAAACTCAAATGCATCTCCATACATGCGATCGATAGAAGCATCGCGTTCACTACAAAACCGTTCACGAGCAATTTTTGCCATCTCAAAGCGACCTGCAATGTAGATATCATGGTTTGACAAATTACCGAAATCTTCCAAAACTGCACTAAGAACTGTCCCCGTTCTCCCACGCCAGTGTTCATCAACCTGTTCAACTACAGGAACAACAGTCAAATTAGGGTGATTTTTACTCAATGATTGTAACTCATCCAAATCATACAGGTGTTGCAACTCCCGTCCTCCCCAATAGATAGAGATTTCTCTATGGGGATTTTCTTCCAAAGCCGCCAACAAGATAGAACGTGTATATGAAAATCCCGTTCCGCCAGCAATTAATAACATAGGATTTTCACTACCTTCACGAAACCATGCTTGACCATGTGGAATATCAATATCAATGACTTTCTGATCCAGAATCCTATCCATTACTGCCATCGCATAAAGATTCAGCTCAGAAGCACCAATATGCAATTCAATTATCTGTTTTTCTGATGGTGATGATGCCATGGAGAAAGGGCGTTTATCCCTTTCATCCATAACCACCATCAAATATTGCCCTGCACGAAAAGAAAAAGGTGAATCAGGCAATAAACGAACTCGGTAAACTGTATCTGTAATGGAGTCAACTGAAGTTACTTTACAGCTCAATGTTGTCATGCGTTCCCTCTTATTGCTTCAAAATATCTAATTGATCCCAAATTTCATCGACACGGGTCCGAATCTCATCGCTCATCACTATCGGACGCCCCCATTCCCTTTGTGTCTCTCCTGGCCATTTATTTGTTGCATCCAGCCCCATTTTTGAGCCTAGCCCAGAAACAGGAGATGCAAAATCGAGATAGTCAATTGGTGTATTTTCCATTAAGACAGTATCTCTTTGCGGGTCCATTCGCGTTGTTATCGCCCAGATGACATCATTCCAATCTCTCGCATTGATATCATCATCACAAACGATAACAAATTTAGTGTACATAAATTGCCTCAGATATGACCAAACCCCCATCATCACTCGCTTGGCATGACCTGCATATTGTTTTTTCATTGTAACGATAGCGAGCCGATAGGAGCAGCCTTCTGGTGGTAAGTAAAAATCTACAATTTCAGGAAATTGTTTTTGCAGTATTGGTACCAGGACTTCATTCAACGCAACGCCCAGAACTGCGGGCTCATCCGGTGGACGCCCAGTGTAAGTGGAATGATAGATAGCATCGCTGCGCTGAGTAATATGTGTCACCGTAAATACCGGGAACATATCTACTTCATTGTAATAACCGGTATGATCGCCATATGGCCCTTCCGGTGCCATTTCATCAGGCTCAATGTAACCCTCAAGGATAATTTCAGCACTGGCGGGCACTTCCAGATCATTAGATATACATTTAACAACTTCCGTTTTGTGCCCACGCAATAATCCAGCAAACGCATATTCGGATAAAGTATCAGGAATTGGAGTAACCGCCCCCAATATCGTGGCAGGATCGGCCCCCAATGCAACGGACACAGGAAAACGCTCTCCCGGATTGGCCTGACACCACTCCTGAAAATCAAGTGCACCACCACGATGTGATAACCAACGCATAATCAACTTATTTTTACCCAATACCTGTTGACGGTAGATACCCAGATTCTGGCGCTCTTTATTAGGCCCCTTAGTCACCGTCAATCCCCATGTAATCAATGGGGCGGCATCTTCCGGCCAACAATGCATAACTGGAATATGGGTAAGATCCACCTCATCTCCTGCCCAAATTTGTTCCTGACAAGGCGCAGAACTAAGGCGTTTGGTTGGCATGTTCAAAACCTGTTTAAATTTAGGCAATTTATCTACCAAATCACGAAATCCTTTCGGTGGCTCAGGTTCTTTAAGGAAAGCCAATAATTTACCAACATCATGTAATGCCTTAACATTATCCTGCCCCATTCCCATAGCAACACGTTTAGGTGTCCCAAACAAGTTGCACAACACAGGCATCGAATATCCCTTCGGATTTTCAAATAATAAAGCAGGACCACCGGCACGAAGAGTACGATCTGCAATTTCAGTCATTTCCAGATATGGATCAACCTCTATACGAATTCGTTTTAATTCACCTGATTGTTCCAACAAGGAAAGAAAGTCTCTTAGATCGTGATATTTCATATTGTTCATTTGTGCCGATTTTTAAGGAGGGAGAGCCATTATAAGCCCTCCCATGAGGGTTACAAGGTAAACTCATAACTTGCCAAAAAGCAATGGACTTAGTGCAATCTTGTGGATCAGATTCTTCAGATGCAACGGAATGGTACCCAATCAGCTAAAATCTGCGTACCAAATTGCTCAGGAAATGTTTTATTATTACCGGGGGAGTTTACCATTACTCAGCAAAAATACTTCCATCTTCCGTTTCCTTTGTGAAAATCAAATAATTATATCATTCATGCACTAGTGATGGATTTTCCACCATTAACGTAATATATAGGCTTTAATTGAAAATAAGCACTGCAGACTATAGAAAAATACAGATTACACTTAAAATAACTTCTATCTTTACTAATGACCCTTTAGTACTAGTTTTGTTATGCTAGATATTCTATGCAATGGAGTCGAAATATTATGGGAACAAAGGGACCGGGGTGGCGTCTTCTTTACTGTAAACGAGGGCAAGTTTTTCGGGCAATAGAGCATTTAGAAAGGCAAGGTGTTATTTGCCTGACACCGACAGTCAAAATTGAAAAAATCAGACGGGGCAAGCGAGCCACTGTTACTGAGCCACTGTTTCCCAATTATCTGTTTGTTTACTTTGATGCAGAGGTTATCCATACCACGACCATTAAATCAACACGCGGTGTAAATTATTTCATTCAGTTTAACACTCGAGAACCAGATATTATTCCACAAACATTAATTGATGAGTTAATGTCTATCACAGAGCAGGAATATATTGCACCAGAGACCCCAATTACTGGTGATACGGTCTTGATTACTGAAGGTGCTTTCGAAGGCATCCAAGCAATTTATAACGAACCGGATGGGGAAACCCGATCCATTATCTTGCTGAAGATTCTTAATAAAGAAGTCCCTAAAATATTAGATAATAAGCATTTCATCAAAATTTAATCAGAGAACGGGCAAAATTGCCCGTTTTCAGTGTTTATTGTCTATATTATATAGCGGAGCAGATTCTCTTTAATAATAACGTGAATAAACTTAGTATTTCTGCTCATGTAACCACTGCGCTACACGCTTGGCAAAATAAGTCAAGACTCCATCAGCACCTGCTCGTTTAAAACACAATAGTGATTCCATAATCGCTGGCTGTTCTTTCAACCAACCATTTTGAATGGCCGCCATGTGCATGGCATATTCACCAGAAACCTGATAAGCAAATGTTGGCACACCAAAAGTATCTTTCACTCGACGAATTACATCCAAATATGGCATACCAGGTTTAACCATGACGCTATCTGCACCTTCCTGCAAATCCTGTGCAATTTCCTGCAACGCTTCATCACTGTTTGCAGGATCCATCTGATAGGTCATTTTATTACCGCCTTTCAGATTACTGCTGGAACCAATGGCATCCCTAAATGGCCCATAGTAACAAGAAGCGTATTTGGCAGAATAAGCCATAATTTGGGTATTGAGATAATTATCCACCTCAAGCTGCTCACGAATGGCACCGACACGACCATCCATCATATCGCTTGGTGCAACAATCTCAGCCCCAGCTTCAGCATGAGATAGTGCCTGCTTAACCAAAATATCTTTGGTAATGTCATTGATAACATAACCATCTTGATCAATAACACCATCCTGCCCATGGATAGTAAATGGATCAAGTGCGACATCCGTCAAAAGACCCAACTCCGGAACAGCATCTTTCAAAGCGCGAACAGAACGTTGAATCAAGCCGTCAGGATTATAGGCTTCTTTCGCATCCAATGATTTTTTGTCCGCTTCAATAACCGGAAACAGAGATAAAACAGGAATACCCAGTCGGGCAATCTCTTCTGCTTCTTTCAGCAAAAGATCGATTGTCAGACGATACACTCCTGGCATTGAAGACACTTCCTGACGCTGATTCGTTCCTTCCATAACAAATACAGGGTAAATCAGGTCATTAACGGTAAGTTGATTTTCAGCAACTAAGCGGCGGGAAAAATCATGGCGGCGCACACGGCGCATACGACGACCGGGAAATGCCCCCGGAAATACATAGCTCATACAGCTCTCCTAATATAAAACCCAGCGACAGAACGCTGGGTTAATAGCCATCGCTTTATGACAATGATGTCAGCACTATCAATCAGTTGGTACTATTAATCAGTTAGTACTATTAATCAGTTAGTACTATCAATCAATTAGCGATAATCATAAATGATTAGAATCAGATTATTTTTTAAAATTACCATCAGTATCACTATCTAATTCTAATTCATCTTCTGGATTGGTGGATTTACGTCTGCCTAATTTTCCAACATAGAACTGCGAAAGCAACACTCCCAACTCAAATAACAAATACATGGGAACAGCCAGCAAAGTTTGTGAGAAAACATCTGGGGGGGTTAACAGCATACCAACCACAAACGCCCCGACTAAAATATAAGGACGTTTTCTTTTCAGAGATTCTGGCGTAACTACCCCACTCCAACACAGAAGAATAATGGCAATGGGTATTTCGAATGAAACACCAAAAGCCATAAAGAGTGCCATGACAAAGCTCAGGTAATTGCTGATATCTGTCGAAATCACAACACCTGCTGGTACCGTCTTGATAAAGAAACCAAACGCAATGGGAAAGACAACAAAATACGCAAATAGCATTCCCAGATAAAACAATACACTACTGGAAAACAGTAGGGGCATAATCAAACGCCGTTCATGCTTATACAATGCCGGTGCAATAAATACCCATACTTGATAGAGGATCATGGGTACCGAAACAAAGATAGACACCATGATAGTTAGTTTAATCGGTGTAAAAAAAGGCGATGCAACATCTGTTGCAATCATATTTGCGCCTTTGGGTAATTGTTCCATTAAAGGAGCAGCAATAAGCCGATAAATGTCATTGGAAAAATAAACCAATGCCAGAAACACTACCAGCACAGTAATTAAGCTATTTAAAATCCGCTTACGCAGTTCAATCAGATGACTGATAAGGGGTTGAGTATCATCCACAGACATGTTTCAGTGTTCGCCATTTGCTTGTTCGGATTTTTTGTTCTGCTGTTCTGGTATTACGCTCGATTTCTTTAACACAACTGGTTCTGAAATTACAGGTCTTGAAACTAACGATTCTGAACTTAACTGCTCTGAATTCGAGTGCTTTTCAGCGGGTTGAGGCATAGAAGAATGAAAATGAGTTTCATCTTCCTCCAATTCCTTCATTTCATCCGGTTTTAATTGATACGTATTTTTCAACGACTCAGCTGCTTCCTTCAGCTCTTCCATTGATGCTTTCAATTCTGGCGACAGTGATTGTAGATCAGCTTTCTCTTCCACTTTTTTCAGCGTGTCCTTAAGTTCTTGCAATTTCAGTTCCTGAGCAAGTTCATTCTGAACATTAGCCGCCAGAGAGCGCAATACCCGAATCCACCCAGCCACTGTTTTGACCGCAATAGGTAAACGTTCCGGCCCCAGAACAACCAAGCCAATGATCATCACCAACAGCAGTTCACTAAAACCAATGTCAAACACGGTTTATACCTGCTCTTTATCTTTACTTTTACTCTCTGATTTTTCAGATTGTGCAGTCATAGACTTTTCAGTGAGATTTTTCGTTTCGAAATCGGCATCCTGACTCATTTTCCCTGGCTGTTCTGGCTTTTCATCATCACTCACTGCCTTTTTGAAGCCTTTTATTGATGCCCCCAAATCTGAACCCAAAGTACGAAGCTTATTAGTACCAAACAGCAGCACGACAATGACAGCAATAATGAGTAATTGCCAAATACTTATACCACCCATACTGACCTACCTCTATTTATCAGAATATTACTAGTGATTTAATTATAACCCACAAATTTTGTGCTCAGAAATAACGTAATCATATCAAGAATTGTAGCTGAATTACTTATAGTTACAGTTATGTTTAATGTTCATCACCATTGACGCTTATTTAAATGACGCCAGCCCAATCCCCATGATGCTATTCCAGCCCCTATCATTCCCCATGCCAGATGCTTCTGACCTATGATGAAAAATAAACTTCCACAGATAAAGAGAGTTGCACCAATTCCCAATAAATAAAGAGATTTGCGTTGCCTAAGCTGTTGGTCCCTGAATTGTTGTGATATCTGATCAATGCTGGTCTGCAAACGGCGGTGCTGTTGGAGCGTGCCATATATTAACTCCGGAAGCTCTGGGAGCTTTTCCGCCCAAGAAGGCGCTTTTTCTTTAAAAGCACGCACAATAGCAGGTAGCCCAATTTGATCATGCAGCCAATCTTCCAGAAAAGGTTTTGCGGTTTTCCACAGATCAAGCTGAGGATAAAGCTGACGTCCCAAGCCTTCTACATACAATAGCGTTTTTTGCAACAAGACTAACTGGGGCTGAACTGTCATATTAAAACGACGGGCGGTATTGAACAGATTCAGCAGAACATGCCCAAATGAGATTTCAGCCAGTGGTTTTTCAAAAATCGGCTCACAAACAGTACGAATAGCAAATTCGAAATCTTCCACATTGGTGTCTGCCGGAACCCAGCCGGAATCAACATGCAGTTCAGCTACACGACGATAATCACGGTTAAAGAAAGCAATAAAATTTTCGGCCAGATAGCGTTTATCCTCTTTATTCAAAGAACCAACAATGCCGTAATCAATGCCAATATAAGTAGGTTCTTCCGGCTTTTCATAACTGACAAAAATATTACCGGGATGCATATCTGCATGGAAAAAACTATCACGAAATACTTGGGTAAAGAATACCTGAACCCCACGCTCAGCCAATAATTTCATATTGGTGTTCTGCCCCTCTAGAGCGGCAACATCTGACACCGGAATGCCATAAATGCGCTCCATAACCAAGACATTCTCCCGACAATAATCAGGATATACTTCTGGAACGTAGAGCATCGGGCTATCTTCGAAATTACGGCGAAGTTGAATGGCATTTGCAGCTTCACGTAATAAATTCAGCTCATCAAGCAGGGTTTTCTCATATTCGCGCACAACTTCACGCGGACGAAGACGCCGGGCATCTGGTAAAAGAGGAGCCAGATTCGCCAAACGATACATCAACCGTACATCAGCTTTAATGACGGGTAGAATATCTGGACGGATGACCTTTAGAACAACTTCTTTACCATTCTCCTTCAACCGGGCAGTATGTACCTGAGCAATAGAAGCAGAAGCCAGTGGCTGTGAATCAAACCCCTCAAACCACGTTTCCAAAGAACCTTCTAATGCAGTTTCAATCGATTTTCGCGCCACTGTACCATCAAAGGAAACAACCCGATCTTGCAACATCGAAAGTTGGTCTGCGATTGCAATTGGAAACAAATCACGACGCGTGGAGAGCATCTGACCAAATTTGATCCACACAGGACCAAGTTCTTGTAATGCCAAACGCAGACGTTCACCGAGAGGCTTATCCTTATGCCTGTTAGGTATCCAAAACAGTAAATAACGCCCAAAACGCAACGGCCATGTCAAACGAATATTGGGGATAAGTTCATCCAATCCGTAGGAAAGAAAGACTCGTATGATAAAGTAAAGCCGCTTAATTTCACTGGGTGTCATGTTTTTCCTCCAGTGCCGCCAACCGTTTTTCAAGCTGAGCTATCTCATTGGTAACGGCATTAACTTCTTCACTGAAATAGGCCACCTCCAAAGCATTGGGAGCCATTTGCCACTCTTCTGTTAATGATTCAATGAAGCACGTTTTCTTTCTTGCAATAGTATTGCTGGCAAATTCAAAACTTTTCTTTATTACCCGACTGATACCTTCGGCGACAATATCACCGACATAGGGGGAAAGATAATGTGCAGGATCCCATTCTGCCA
Organism: Xenorhabdus vietnamensis; assembly: GCF_002127535.1. GTDB lineage: Bacteria > Pseudomonadota > Gammaproteobacteria > Enterobacterales > Enterobacteriaceae > Xenorhabdus > Xenorhabdus vietnamensis. The sequence continues at coordinate 73,184 of NZ_MUBJ01000007.1, read as the reverse complement.
TATCCAGCAAAGCTGACCATTGCTGAATAACCTGCATATCCCCTTCAATGACAATTTCGCCACTGTTAATCAGAGCTGAAAGACACTGACGATCCCGTAGCTTAAGTAACGCAGGGAGCGTCGCTTTCATTGAGCAATCTGCTGGTTCTGACCATTGGCTTAATACGTCGACCTGCCTTTCACTGAATACCAATACAAACGGTGTTTCGATTTCTTTCAGTTCAATAGACAGTATTTTACCTGCCAGCCTCAAACGAGCAGGTTTTAATACCGTTTCACGGTATAACAGATGATTCAGAGTCGTTTCCAGAAAGGCCGTTAATATTGTGAACAACACCTTATCATTTAATACCGCAGAACTTACATTATGGTTTAATTCGTTATGGTTTAATGCGTTACAGCTTAATGAAGGTGTTTCCATTTCAGAATTTGAACCCTTTGTGCAGTGCAACGATTCCGCCAGTCATATTGCTGTAAGAGACTTGATCAAAACCCGCCTCTTCCATCATACCTTTTAAAGTTTCCTGGTCAGGGTGCATACGAATGGACTCTGTCAGATAACGGTAACTGTCGGCATCCTTCACAACCATCTGACCGATTCGAGGTAAAATATGGAATGAGTAAGCATCATAAACCTTGCTCAACGGAGCCAATACTGGTTTGGAGAACTCCAGCACCAACAGGCGACCACCTGGCTTAAGCACCCGACACATGGAACGCAGGGCTTTTTCTTTATCTGTGACATTGCGCAAGCCGAAAGAAATGGTAATACAGTCAAAATGGTTATCCGGGAAAGGCAATTCTTCAGCGTTAGCTTGAACATAATTGACGTTGCCTACGATACCAATATCTCGTAATTTTTCACGTCCGACTTTCAACATCGAATCGTTAATATCTGCCAGAACGACTTGACCTTTTTCCCCCACAATTCGGGAGAATTTCGCGGTTAGATCACCGGTTCCACCAGCGAGATCAAGCACTTTATGACCACGGCGAACACCACTTGCCTCAATGGTGAAACGTTTCCAGATACGATGAATGCCAAATGACATCAAATCATTCATTAAGTCATATTTCGAGGCAACAGAGTGGAACACCTCTGCCACCATCTCTTTTTTCTCTTCTTTGGCTACGGTGCGGAAACCAAAATCAGTGGTTTCTTTTGATTGATCTGCCATGTTATTTGTCCGCTTTTTATTCAAAAAATTTATAGCAAGTGTACCAGCCTTTCCAACAAAACCCTATCCGGACTTCACTCATTCACCTGCAACGTTTGGAAAGATTTATCGATCAGCTGTGAGTCAATAGGCCGCTTCACATCCACGCCTAAATCGCGAAATCCTTCGGCCTGACTAATCAAGTTTCCTCTCCCCTCAACGAGTTTTTTCATTGCAAAATGGTAGCTCGACTGTGCTTTGTTAAGGCTTTGCCCCAATCCTTGCATATCATCCACAAACAGCCGCATTTTGTCATACATTCTGGCTGCTTTATCAGCAATCAGACGTGCATTTTGGCTTTGATATTCATAACGCCACAAGTTACTAATCGTACGAACAGCAACCAATAAAGTTGATGGACTGACCAGCATAATATTATGTTTCAATGCTTCATCCAGTAACTCTGGTGCCTGATTGAGTGCAACCAAATAAGCAGGTTCCACTGGAATAAACATCAAAACATAATCCAGCGATCGCAACCCGGGCAATTGTTGATAATCTTTTCGGCTCAGGCCACGAATGTGCCCTTTAATGGAATTAATATGTTCCTGTAATGCTTGTATCTGCTGCTCTTCGCAATCACTGTTGAAATAACGTTCATAAGCGACCAACGACATTTTGGCATCAATAACAACATCTTTTCCCTGTGGCAGATGCACAATGACATCAGGTTGAAAACGTTCACTATTCTCGGTTTTAATATTAACCTGTGTATTGAACTCATGCCCCTCACGCAAGCCAGAAGCCTCCAAAACTCGGGCCAATACCATCTCTCCCCAATTTCCTTGCATTTTGTTGTCCCCTTTCAGGGCCTTTGTGAGATTGATGGCCTCGTTTGCCATTTGTGCATTGAGTTGCTGAAGATTACGAATTTCATGGGTTAGAGTGTGGCGCTCACGAGCTTCCTGCCCAAAGCTGTCTTGTACCTGACGACGGAATCCCTCAAGTTGTTCACGAAATGGTATCAGAAGATTATTGAGATTTTGGCGATTATATTCGTTGGTGCGGTGTTGGTTTTGTTCAAAAATACGATTGGCAAGATTTTCAAATTGGGTACTCAATCGCTGTTCGCTATTGATTAATAAATGCTGTTTCTCCTCCGCCGCCAACCTGCTGTCTTCAAGCCGAGTACTTAATTCTCGCAATTCAGCTTCCTGTACACTATTAATTTCACGTTGAGCCAACAACTCTTGGTTCAATTGATCGCATTCAGTGCGCCAATAATGGGATTGCTCCAGCTTTTCATGGTTAACAGCCAACTGGCTATATAATTCACGTAGTTCCTGTTCTTTTTGCTGGATTCTCTCATGAATAGAAAGCCAGACGAAGATCCCTCCGCCTAGCAATCCACTTAAGCCACCAATCAGCATATATAACCACTGGATATCCACCTATACTCCCTCACTAACACCATTGTTGCTAAATTCCGATCAACTTTTTTGGCTTACCAGCCTCAATGTAAGTTAAATAGACGCTGTATAGATGTCCAGAGTATTCAAGGGCTTTCTTTCAGTTTGCAAAGCGGCTCGCAATTACCCCATTCATTTATTTCATTTCCTTTTCACTTATCCCATCCACTCGGCCAACCAACGCAGGCCAAACGCTCCCGGAGCTAAAATACCGAATGCCCAAATTAATGCAGAAGTAAAATTAGCTAGCTGAAAATGGCGTTTTTGCATGGCACAAATCCCAGCTACCAATGGTACAACTGCCCTCAATGGACCAAAAAAACGCCCAATGAAAACCCCCCATACTCCCCATCGTTCAAAAAAACGATGGCCACGAACTAAAGTTTGAGGGTGGCGAGAAAGTGGCCACATCTTGCCGACATTCTCTTTGTAACGGAAACCAAACCAGTAAGAAAGCCAGTCACCAAAAAAAGCTCCGGCAGCTGCGGCTATCCATATTGGCCAAAAGGTTAAACCACTTTCACCGATCAATGCTCCCAATCCCAATAAGATGATCGTTGCAGGCAACAATAGGGAGATAAACGCCAACGACTCACCAAATGCAAGTATAAAAATGATTGGAATTGCCCAAGCTTCATGGACTTTTACAAAATTTGTGACTAGTCCGATAATTTCATGCAAGCTCACATTAGTCTTTCCCGTGTTATCAGTAGTACATCATAGGTTAGCACTGTACAATCAACCCAATTCTAATCTGCTATTTTTACTCAAGAAAATAGGCTTGCAGCTTTTCACGCGCAGCAATATTAAGCCCGATATCTTTTTCCAGCCAAATATCTACGCTGCCATAATGTTGATTAATACTCTTAAGGGCAGTCAGTAAAAACTCTTCCCGTACTGAATAAACATAAGAAAATTTTTCAACTACACTTTCACTCATGATTTTTGCATGTTCACTCAATAAATAGTCTCGATATGGAGCCAGCGTAACATTGGTCAGTAAATAATCTTCCATTACCGTATCCAGATCAGCACCCAATGCGAGTAAAACCAGTGCAGAGCCGACCCCCGTCCTGTCTTTACCAACCGCGCAGTGTTGTACGATTCCACCTTTTTCTGGTTGCAACAATAACGTCGCTAATGTTTTATAAGCTGGATTGTTAATGGGTAACAATTCGTATAGACGTGACATAAATACTTTTGCATCAAATTGCTCCAATATCTCCTTATCCAACTTATCCAGATTAGCATTCACTTCTTTGGAAAGGGGATTAGCGGGAGCATGGTGATAATATGCTCCATGCCATATTTGATCTGGTTTATCCATGATTTCACAGCTATCACGATAATCGATAATCTGGAAAAGCTTTTGCTCTGTTAAAAAAGTCTGATCGTTTTCTGTCAGTCTATCCAGTGAGCCGGAACGAAATAGTAATCCTGACTTGATCTTGGCACCATTATTTAGTGTCTTATTACCTAAATCACGAAAGTTAATACCGCCATTCAGAGGAAGTAGTGAAGGATGAGATAGAAATGTTGTAGTCATAGTCACTCTTATTGAAATTAAAAGATACCTTTTATCTTCCAAGCTACTGTCTTACTAATCGTAACTTGAAATCTATTAGGCACAACACTTATGGAAACTGATAATTATTTGATACTACTGGATTCGACTAATAGCGATTAGTACAGATAATTAGGCACAGATACAGCTGGTTATCAATGCAAAATGTTATGACATTATCAGATTTTGAAATGAAGGGAAGTGCAGATCACATAAACGATAGGGCCAGAATATTCTGGCCCTTGATGAAAAGCCTTACAACAGGTAACGAGCAGCCTCAACAACAATTCCCAATGCATTGCTTTCGGTTTTTTTCAGTAGCTCAACATCCGGTATTTCCTGTTGGGTACGGTTAACGATAACCCCAGCTACCATGCCAGCACGCAGTCCCTGGCTTGCACACATAGTCAGCAATGTTGCTGATTCCATCTCAAAGTTCATTACGCCCATTTCTTGCCATTCTTGCATGGAACCCTGGAAACGACGCACAACACGGCCGGAATAAGTGTCGTAACGCTCTTGCCCTGGGTAGAAGGTATCAGAAGATGCTGTAACACCAACATGTGTAGCAGAACCTGATGCTTTTGCTGCTGCGTATAGTGCATTTGTACACTCAAAATCAGCAACTGCCGGGAATTCCATTGGAGCAAAGTGCAAGCTGGCACCATCCAAGCGAACCGCTGCAGTCGTTACCAATACATCCCCCACATTAATATGTGGCTGAATCGCACCCGTTGTTCCGATACGTAGGAAAGTACGCACACCTAATTGTGCCAACTCTTCTACAGCAATCGACGTTGAAGGGCCACCAATACCTGTAGAGCAAACAATAACGGCCTTTCCGTCAATTTCTGCACGCCATGTTGTAAATTCACGGTGGGAAGCCAGATGTACTGGGTTATCCATTAGTCGCGCAATTTTCTCAACACGGTTGGGATCGCCTGGCACAATTGCCAGAGCCGCGCCTTGCAGGTCGCTTTTGGTGATACCTAAGTGAAATACATCAGACATATCAGACTCCTCAACAGACATGATTCAAAATATGGATACCTAAATTTATTCGATACTCTGACATTTTTTAGTGACTTAAATCATCTTTAATTAAAAATTAAAAGAAACGCATACATATATTTGTGATTAACATCACACTTAAAGAATAGATTAATGTAGCAAGCATGATGCTGAAATGGGAACAATATTTGAAGAACAGTCACAAAATCTGAAAATGGGAAAGCGCTCTCTACAGAGCGCCATCATTATTTACATAGCAAATTACATGACAAGATTGAGAAGCAATACACCACACAATCCAATTCCCCATGCAATTGTGGTAGGAATAGACCAGACGATAACCTGCTTCCTTGCATTTTTAATACCCATCATCCGGTTAACTACCCAGAAAAAACAATCATTGAAGTAACTAAAAAACAGTGTCCCCATCATGGCAGCCTGAGCGGCAACCAGCATATTAACATCCGGTATCTGTTTGATAACAGGTGCAGAGATAGAAGCGGCAGTTATCATTGCTACCGTGCCAGAACCTTGAATTATGCGTATTAGCGTTGCAATGATAAATGGGATCAAGACGGGTGTTATTGGAAGGCTGGCAATATATTGCGCCAGTATTGTTCCCGTTGAACTTTCGTTCAACACGGCTCCCAATGCGCCTCCAGCTCCTGACACCAACAAAATAATGCCTACAGCTTTTAACCCTGCTTCCAAATGTTCAATCACTTCATGTTTACTGACGTTTGGCATTAGCGTATAAACCGCCAGTAATACACTGATTGCCAGCGCAATAATTGGTGATCCCAGGAAATTAAAAATCTGAAAATAGAAATAATTTCCTTTTCCTGTAAACTCATCAGTTTTCAGTAACATCCCATTAATTACACCGATCAAAATAAGGACAATCGGAACAATAATGGGTAAAAAGGAAAGAAACAGGCTCGGTAGCGATTTTTGCTCTTTTTCTTCTATATAACGCTGATGAACTTGTTGCAAGTTTTCTACATTTTCTTCTGTATTATCAAATTGGTATTCAGGATATTTAGTCTCCAGCCACTTTGCATAGCAGGTAATACCAATGACACATGGTACGGCCAATATCATACCAGCCAACATCATTGAACCGATACTCACACCGAATATCCCTGCTACACCAAGTGGCCCGGGAGTCGGGGGGACAATATGGTGAGTCACCACCAATCCTCCCGCCAATGATACCCCTAGCGTCAATACATTTCGTTTGCCTTTCTTTGCCAATGCTTTCACCAGTGGGTATAGGATCACAAAAGCTGAATTCACAAATATAGGGATACTGACAATATAACCGGTAATCGCCAGAGCCCACTCTTCACGCCTTTTACCCAAGCATTTAATCAAACTATAGGCGATTCGTTCAGTTGCCCCTGAAACCTCCAATATCCGCCCCATCATGCATCCCAACCCAATCACGATACCAATGTTGCCTAATGTTGATCCAAATCCTTTGGAGATCACTTCAACAACATTACTCATCGTTAAACCACCAGATATACCAGCGATTATCGCAGCAATCAGCATAGCAATCAGTACGTGAACACGAGTGCGTAAAACCAGAAAAATCAGCGTAAATACCGCCACTCCCAACCCGATAATTGGAACGTAAAACTCCATCATAAAACCCCATTTCAATCTAGTTCGGGCATATCTGCAAAATACAGTTCCCAATATTCGGATGTTAGCAATTCAGTGCTGAAAGTCACAATTTTGATCATCTCCCGTGTCGGAACTGCTATTGATGAACTCATTTAATTATTTATATTGTATATTATTTAATCTATTCACTGTTTATATTAGGGATGATATTCAATACACGAAGCAAATATCACTGTTCTAAGACTAATCACAAGGATACCTAATATGAAAAAGCTCTCACTGGCCATATCACAATAGGGAAACTAGGGGGACTAAACCGTGATCATTCGACTTATTATCCCCTCACAAATAAGGCAGATCTGGTAAGTACTTCAACTCATGCATTGGGTATTTCAAGTATGGTATCTGATCGCAATGGTAATGCCACCAACCTTACCGTAACTACACAAGCTTAATGGAAGCAGAACTGGCTGCGATGCAAGATATGGGTTATCAAATAGATTGGCGTAATTTCTTCGGATTCTCAGTATATGGCAATGGACAGACTTTGATTAACCGACATGGCTATTTCCTACGCAATTCGCAAGGTAATGCATACGTGCCCGGCAAATACAATATGAAAGCGGTACTGGTAAAATGACCGCTTTCAATCTAGGAGTACAAGCGCGCTATGCCGTTAATCCACTGGCTGGCGCTTATATGTTCGGTAATGGTCGGTTTGGTATTGAAGACGGGCGGATGGATCGCAACGTGCATGTGAATGACTACATTGCAAGTAACTATGCCAGCTGGAAAGGATTGAGTGGTTCATTCATGGCAGGCGGCGGCTACCGCTGGGCGTTGAGCGAAAACCTGAGTGCAGGCCCAACGGCTTCATTGAATTACACCACATTATCTCGCCGTGGTATGACGGAAACAGGCAGTAGTGGCAGCCACCTGAAGTTGGACTCGAATACTTTCAACTCGCAACTCGCTGCGTTCCAGCATTGGGGTGAACAGCAATTGGAGTTTACCGCTCTCTTCTGGTGCAGTAGTCACAACCGATCTGCAACTAGCTTGGAATCATGCAGAGCACAATTTCATTATTTACATCACAAGATCTACATAACGAGGTCGAGAAGCAAGACGCCACACAACCCGATTCCCCATGCGATTGTTGTAGGAATTGACCAGACGATCATTTGTTGCTTCGCATCTTTAATGCCCATCATTCTATTAACCATCCAGAACAAACTGTCGTTGAAACAACCAAAGAATAATGATCCCATCATCGCAGCCTGAGCAGCCGCCAACATATTAATATCCGGTATCGGACTTATGATAGGGGCTGAAATAGAGGCTGCGGTGATCATTGCCACAGTACCAGAGCCTTGAATCAGACGTACTAACGTTGCGATGATAAATGGGATCAAGACAGGTGTTATTGGCAGACTGGCAATATATTGCGCCAATATCGGCCCCGTTTCACTTTCGTTTAATACAGCTCCCAATGCGCCACCAGCCCCGGTCATCAACAGAATAATCCCCACCATTTGTAACCCAGCTTCCAAATGTTCAATCACTTCGTGTTTACTGGCGTTTGGCATTAGAGTATAAACCGCCAATAATACACTGATTGCCAGCGCGATAATTGGTGAACCAAGAAAATCAAATATTTGAAAATAGAAATGGCTTTCCTTTCCAATTAATGAATCAGTTCTCAGCAATAATCCATTAATTACATTAATAAAAATTAGAGCTATCGGAATGATAATAGGCAGAAGAGAAAGAAATAAGCTTGGTAGCGGTTTATTTGCTTTTTCTTCCATATAATGCTGATGAACCTGTTGCAAATTTTCTTCTGTATCCGCAGACAGATATTCAGGATATTTAGTCTCTAACCACTTTGCATAAAAGATAATGCCAATAACACATGGCACGGCCAGTATCATACCTGTCAGCATCATTGTGCCGATGCCCACACCAAATATACCAGCGACACCGAGTGGCCCCGGTGTAGGTGGGACAATATGGTGAGTCACCACTAGTCCTCCTGCCAGTGCCACCCCTAACGTCAGTATATTACGTTTACCTTTCTTCGCTAACGCTTTCACCAGCGGGTAGAGGATCACGAAAGCTGAATTAACAAATATAGGGATACTAATAATATAACCGGTAATTGCCAGAGCCCATTCCTCACGTTTTTTACCCAACCATTTAATCAAGCTATAAGCAATTTGTTCAGTTGCGCCAGATACCTCCAATATTCGCCCCATCATGATCCCTAGCCCAATCACAATGCCAATATTACCTAATGTCGAACCAAATCCTTTAGTGATCACTTCAACGATATTGCCTATAGTTAAACCACCAGTGATCCCAGCGATTACCGCAGTAATCAACATAGCAATTATTACGTGAATACGAGTGCGCAAGACCAAAAAAATCAGCGTAAATACGGCCACTCCTAGTCCAATGATTGGAATGTAATATCCCATTATAAAACTCCATTTCAATGTGTATCATTGGCGATAAACGATCGGATTACGCCGCTGAATAAACGGTTATTGACAATGATAAACTAGTTACTGAATATCAATCAAAATTCAAGCTACAATTATTTTTAAGAAAAAAAGCTAACTACTGGCCAGAAAACTTGTGCCATCAATAATGATTGATACTTTTCATCTAAAATTCCTTTTCATAATCTCTTGAAGATTATTTTATAAGTAAGGACTTCTTTTTATGATTCTTATATATCGACAATATGTAGTTTCATTCCTATTTCACGTAATTGTTGTTGCTCTGATATTGGCAATTGCCCATCACATACGATGTCATTCAAATGAGAGAGAGCAAACACGAAACATGCCATATTTGCCATACTTACTGCTATCAGAAATCAATATCTTCCTGCGAGCAATTTCCAACAACATCTGTTTCACAAAAACTTTTTCTTCATGAGGAGTAGAAACACCATGCTCAAGATCCCATGAACTGGTGCTAATGAATGCAATATCCACATTCAAGGTACGTAACACCATCGCAGCGGTATTCCCTACACAGGAATAATTACGTTTGTCCACTTGTCCCCCAGTGTGAAACAAATTCAGTTGCGGCTTATTCATTAAATACTGAGTTATCGAAAAGTCATTCGTAACAATCGTCAAATTAAAACGTTCAGCCAATACCTGAGCAATTTCAAACGTTGTAGTACCCGCATCCAAATAAACTACCTGTCCATCTTTCACTAATGAAGCAGCATATTTTCCTAGCGCACGTTTATGACGGTGATTAATAAGTGCTTTTTCACTCCATGGTAATTCTTGCCGTAAGGCATCATTTAGCTGAGTGCCTCCGGTGATACTAATAACCTTTCCCTCTTCCTCCAAAATGCGAATATCCCGTCTCACTGTCATATGCGAAACATTCAACAATTCAACCAATGTACTAATAGAAACCGTCCGATGTTCATGTAGATGACGATAAATAAAATCTCTCCGCTCTGAGGGAATCATTAGCTCTCCTGCTACATTACCGCACAATCATGATTGGGCTTTTAGCAGCCATCCAAGCCCTTCCTCCGTATGGCCTACCGGATGATATTCACATCCAAGCCACCCTTGATACCCCATCTCATCCAATTTTCTAAACAACCAGAAATAATTAACCTCACCGCTATCAGGTTCATGACGTTCCGGCACTGAGGCAATTTGAATATGACTAAATTTTCCCCATAACCGTTCTATTGTCCGTAGCAGATTACCCCCCATAATCTGGCAATGATAAAGATCCAACTGTATAAAAACATTTTTACGATCAATAACTTTTAATAATTCTTCGGCCTGATTCTGTGTTGTCAAAAAATAGTCAGGTATATCCTGAGTATTAATTGGTTCAATTAATACACTGATATCATGCTCAACCATCACATCCGCAGCATATTGAATATTTGTGATATAACATTCACGTTGCTGCTTCTTCGTAAACTGTCCATCTAATTTTCCAGCCATTGCATGAACCTGTTTACAATCCAATGTCAGGGCATATTCCAGTGCCTTATACACTCCCTCAGCAAAAACTTTCTCACACCCTGGTAAACATGCCATTCCCCTATCGCCTGACCTCCAATCTCCTGCAGGCATATTGAACAGCACTTGCGTCAATTGATATTTTCTCAACAATGCAGCGAGTTCCTTGACTGATTCATCATAAGGAAACAAGTATTCAACACCTTTAAAACCAGCCTGTGCAGCTCGCGCAAAACGTTCAGTAAAAGGAGCATCGTTAAACATCATACTCAGATTTGCTGCAAATTTAGCCATATCTAACTCTTGTTATTATCTGAGATAACTCGTTTTCAATTCTTCTGCGTTAAATTTTGATTAATCCTGTCATATTCTTAGAGATAAGCTTTCCATTACAGTCTTCCCCATCCGTATAATGTAATTCTGAGTATTTTCTTGCTCCCAATTTACCTAAACAATATGGCTGTAAATCACTAATGCTGGAATTTGTTAGCATAGCCATGAATCATCTTACAAGCTGACACGAATATTTCCCATGTCACTAGGGTCATCATATGTAATACACTCATTCATGAAACATCTCCAATGCACTCCTAAAGAAATCCACTTCTCCAAAATTACCTGATTTCAGTGCTAACCAACAATCAGTATATAGGTCATATACCCAAGGAACTCCCGGAGCAATAGGAGCACCAATACTAAGTTGATGAATTCCTAAACTCTGCACGACTTGAGCTGAAGTTTCACCACCAGCGACGACAAAAGTATTGAATCCATACTGCCTCAGTTTTCTAACAACCTCAGCAAAAACTTGTTCAACAGCGTGACTGGATTTTATAGTTCCGTACTGCTGTTGAATCAGACTTAATATTTCAGGGGGTTGCGTGGCATATAACATCGGAGCCAAGCCATCTATCGATTGCTGAACGATCCACTCTGACAACAAGCTGGCATATTCTAAGTTATTGATACACTCCTTCACATTCAAAGCCATGGCTGGGGCAATTTTTTTATATTCAATGACTTGTTGATTTGTTATCGCAGAACAACTACCCGAAAGAATAGCTACTTTCCTGCCTTTAGCTGGTGGGATATCTCGAATTGCGGAAGTTGCCAGAGTCTGTCTTGTATGATAATCAGCCAGCGCTGCGCCTAGACCTGAACCTCCCGTCACTAGAATCATGTCCGATACAGATTGAGCAATAGACAATAAATCTTCCATCATCATGGCATCAATAATCGCATAACGAATACCGTGCTGACGCAATGACTCCAAATGATGACGAATAGCCTGTTTCCCCTGACGGACACAATCAAGATTAACTAATCCCGCCCGCCCTTTTGATTGCTGTTCTATCAACCGCAACAAATTGGCATCTTTCATCGGAGTGACTGGATGATACTGCATGCCACTTTCATCCAATAATTGCCCATTAACAAATAAATGACCATGCACTACAGTCCTCCCGTTTACTGGAAGTGCTGGGCAAATAAGGCTGATATCAGCTTGAAATTTATCCATCAAAGCATCTATGACCGGACCAATATTTCCTTTCAATGTGGAATCAAAGGTAGAACAATATTTGAAAAACAATTGCTGGCAACCTGCCTTGTGTCGTAGCCATAGACAAGATTTCAGTGATTGTTCAATTGCTTCATCAGCAGAGCAAGCTCGGATTTTCAAACTAATTACAATGGCGTCTACATCATGTGGAATGAATGTCTTTTCATTTGGTACAACTAATAGTAGGGCAACCTGCCAACCATTTTGCACCATAGAACTGGCAATATCTGTTGCTCCAGTAAAATCATCAGCAATCACTCCCAATTTGATCGTCATGACTTTTCCTTTGGCAAAGTTATTCCTTTGTATGTTTTAATCACAGCGCTATCATCCCACTGCCCCAACCCTTCGTTGCTAGCCGTTAAAAACATCTGATGTGCTGTTGCTGCCATTGGCAACGGAAATCTCATCTCTCTGCCCGCTTCCAATACAATTCCCAAATCCTTAACAAAAATATCTACGGAAGATTTCGGTGTATAGTCTCCGGCCAGAATGTGAGGAACTCGATTTTCAAACATCCATGAGTTTCCCGCAGCATGAGTTACAATGTCATACATTAAATCCAACGGGATACCAGCCTTAGCAGCAAGCGCCATACTTTCTGCTGCAACGGCAATATGTACGCCAGCCAATAACTGATGGATCATTTTAACAATTGAACCCTGACCTATTTCATTACCGATATAGTAGAGACGCTCTGCAATAACCTCGAAAATAGGTATGAGCCGTTCAAACAATTCAGAAGGACCAGAAGCCATAATGGTCAATTGTCCCTGCATAGCTTTTAATGCCCCACCAGAAATCGGCGCATCAAGCATTTTAATATTATATTTGTATAAACGATTGGCAAAACTTTGTGCTTGTTCAGAGGAAATAGTACTGTGTAAAACAATAGCTGTTCCTGCCTTAAGTTGCTTAACTAATGGATTTTCTCCACCAAATAGAATATGTTCAATTTGAGCACTGTTAACCACAACCAATAAAATTACATCTAGTTCTTTTCCCCATTGAACAGCACTATCAGCTACATCTATTGCTCCCATTTGTTTTAGCTGTTCACAAGCTTTAGCATCTATATCAAAGCCATAGGTTGGAATACCTTCTCTTATTAAGGACTGTGCGATTCCCATTCCCATCGCACCCAGTCCTATAACCCCTATTTTTTGTATTGAATTATTCATGAGGTTCCCTGGTGTTGTACGACAATTTGTTACCTTTTAATCTTCACACATAGCATTTCACAAAAAAACGATGAATATCACATTTGAAATTTATATCTCATCTAGAAAAAACAGCATAACAATTTGAATTAAATACATTTATAAACAAAAACCAGAAAAATAGTTTTCACATATCAGTGTTAATAACATAAGAAAAACTACTCAATATAAAAATCTCTCCATTATCTAAAATCAGGTGAATCTAAAATTTTGAGCTACTTTAATAATTAAATCTGCCATACATCTTTATCTTATAATATTTCTACTATTTTATTCTTGTAAACTCACATAATTAAGTGTTTTATCTTGTAAAGCAGATAAAACCATCAGTAGATGGGAGAGAGCTACAATGGGCTTTTTTGATCAAATTGCCAATATTCTGAGTGGCGGAAAGAATCAGCAGCTCCAACATATAATGGATTGGGTTGAAGATCAGGGAGGAATTAATGGGCTAATTGATAAATTTTCGCAACAAGGGTTAAAGGGGACATTCCATTCTTGGATTGGCTCTGGCGAGAATTTACCTATTCATGCAGATCAACTGTCTTCTATTTTTGGTTCTTCTGCAATCCAGCAATTAGCGGAAAAAATTGGGATAGCTCCCAATGAAGTCTCTTCTTTGCTCTCTGAATATTTACCTAGCCTTATCGATAAGGCCACACCAAACGGTGAAATTCCAGAAAATTTGGATTTAAAATCCGCGGGTATGAAGATGTTGAAAAATAAGCTGCTAAAAAAATGAATTATTTTTTACTCATCTTTCACCCGCCACATTACATTCACTGTGGCGGGTATCCACAATCTGTTTAAGTTTAAACTGATTCTAAGTTAACTGTTTACTGAAGAACGCAGGCGTTTTGCTGCTTCTACCATGTTTGCCAGCGCTTGTCTGGTTTCTGTCCAACCACGGGTTTTCAAGCCGCAGTCCGGGTTCACCCACAAACGCTCAACCGGAATACGGTCAGCCGCTTTGCGTAGCAAGGCCTCAATCCATTCAACACTGGGGACGTTTGGTGAGTGAATATCATACACACCAGGCCCTATCTCATTCGGATATGAGAAATCTTCAAATGAATCCAACAGCTCCATATCCGAGCGAGAGGTTTCAATGGTAATCACATCAGCATCCAGTGCTGCAATGGACGGCATGATGTCATTGAACTCGCAATAACACATATGGGTATGGATTTGGGTGTCATCTTTCGCAATTGCGGCACTTAGTTTGAAAGCATCTACTGCCCACTCCAGATATTCTTTCCACTCTTCCCTGCGCAGTGGTAAACCTTCACGCAATGCGGGTTCATCAATCTGAATGATGCCAATACCTGCTTTCTGCAAATCATCAACTTCATCACGCAAAGCCAGCGCGATCTGTTTAGCTATGGTCTCACGGCTGACATCTTCCCTTGGGAATGACCAACAGAGAATGGTCACCGGCCCGGTCAACATGCCTTTGACTGGTTTATCAGTCAAAGATTGTGCATATGTCGCCCAATCTACCGTTATCGCTTCTGGACGGCTAATATCACCAATGATCACCGGTGGTTTCACACAACGGGAGCCGTAACTTTGTACCCAACCATTTTGGGTGAAGATATAACCATCAAAGTGCTCACCGAAATATTCCACCATGTCATTACGTTCAGCTTCACCATGTACCAGTACATCCAGCCCCAGAAGTTCCTGCTCTTGAATCGCCTGCTTGATATGTTCACTGATATTGGTTCGATAATGTGTACTGTCCACCCGACCTTTTTTAAAATCGAGGCGCAAACCGCGAATCTCCGTTGTTTGCGGGAATGAGCCTATGGTTGTTGTTGGCCACAACGGTAAGTTATAACGTTGACGTTGAAGTCTGGCGCGTTCAGTGTATACCTGAGTTCGTTCACTGTCCTCTGGCTTAATCGCCGCGATACGCTCAGCAACTGATGAATTATTCACCCTTGTAGAACTGCGGCGAGCGCGGATTGGAGCACTGTAGGCATCAAGCTCAGCCTGTTTATGGCCTTCTGGTGCATTTAATGCCTGTGACAGCAAGGAAAGTTCTGCGCATTTCTGCAAGGCGAAAGCAAACCAGCTTTTTACTTCTTCATCCAACCCTGTTTCATCATTCAGATCAATTGGGCTATGCAGCAATGAACAGGAAGTGCCGATCCACACATTTCTCTTATTTACCAGTGGTGCAACAAGTTGATATTTCTCACTCAAATCAGCTCGCCAGACATTGCGGCCATTAATCACTCCCAAGGAAAGCAACCAATCTTCAGGCAAAGTTTTATGCAGATTCTCCAGAGAATCCTGACCTGCAACTAAATCGATGTGCAATCCTTGTACTGGCAGTGACTTTATCGTCTCCAGATTGTGACCGATGCTATCGAAATAGGTCGTCAGCAATAATTTCACTTGTCCTTTAAGTGATTGGTAAGCTGTGGAGAATGCCGCCAGCCAATCTTCTGGTAGTTCCAGTACCAAAGCAGGTTCATCAATCTGTACCCACTCAATGCCACGTTTTGCCAGCTCTGCCAACACTTGCTGGTATACCGGAAGAATATCCTTTAACAGAGACAGACGATCAAAAACTTTGCCTTTTACCTTACCAAGCCATAAATAAGTCACTGGTCCCAAAAGAACAGGTTTTACTTTATGCCCCAATGCCAAAGCTTCATCAACTTCGTCCAACAACTGAGTCCAACCCAGCTTAAATTCCTGCCCTTCCTGAAATTCAGGCACGATATAGTGATAATTTGTGTTAAACCATTTAGTCATTTCCGAAGCAGCCGCAGGTGTACCTGTTGGTGCCCTGCCACGGGCAATACGGAACAGAGTATCCAGATCAATATTGCCATCTTCACTTTGATGACGCGGTGGAACATTGCCTAATAACAGGCTGGTGGTCAATACTTGGTCATACCAGGCAAAATCGCCAACGGGAACTAAATCAACGCCCGCTTCTTTTTGTTGTTGCCAATGATGTGCACGTAATTCACGACCTGTCTCCAGCAATTCCTGTTGGGAAATTTTGTCCGCCCAATAGTTTTCTTGCGCCTTTTTTAGTTCTCTTTTCAATCCGATACGTGGAAAACCTAATGTATGATTCAAAACCGTCATGTCGTCACCCGTAAAATTTTAGCCGTCTAGATGTTTACACTTCTATAATCAACAGGTAGTGTATAAACCACAAGCGCAAATTATTCATTATCATCTTGAAGGTTTTTCATGATCGAAATAAAACACTTAAAAACACTACAAGCACTAAACCATTGTGGCTCACTAGCGGCAGCAGCAAATCATCTGCATCAGACGCAATCTGCTCTTTCACATCAATTCAGTGAGTTGGAACATCGGCTGGGATTTAAATTATTCATTCGGAAAAGCCAACCCTTGAAGCTAACACCTCAAGGAGCGGTGTTATTAAGGTTGGCAGATCAAGTCTTGCCCTTGATTACAGCTTCTTTACGTGAATGCAATGAACCAAAAGAGACCAATTTACGTATTGCCATTGAGTGCCATAGCTGTATTCAATGGCTGACACCTGCACTTAAGCGTTTCCGTGAAAGCTGGCCACAGGTTAATGTGGATTTCAAATCTGGTGTGACATTTGATCCTCAACCTGCGCTACAAAAACGCGAGTTAGATATTGTTCTGACATCTGACATTATTGCAGACAGTCATCTGCATTACACGCCGCTGTTTGATTATGAAGTTAAGCTGGTAATTGCCCCTGATCATCCACTGGCAAATAAGCGCGATATTCGTCCACAAGATCTTGCTGCTGAAACTTTACTGATTTATCCCGTACAGCGACAACGTTTTGACATATGGCGACGCTTTCTCCAGCCAGCAGAAGTTACCCCAACATTAAAAACTGTCGATAATACGCTATTATTGATTCAGATGGTTGCGGCACAATTGGGTATCGCAGCATTGCCACACTGGGCAGTGGAGACATTCGAAAGACAAGGGCTGGTGGTAACCCAAACGTTGGGAGAAGGATTATGGAGCAGATTGTACGCTGCCAACCGAGAAGGAGAGCAGCGTCAACCCGCTATTGATACATTTATTCGTTCTGCTCGCCAGCACGCGGTGGATAAATTACCGTTTGTGAAGCGGGTTTCAGTATCCAGCGGTGATGCACCCAAAGTGATGCAACAATCAGGCTGCCCCCAATGGTAAAACTCAGCCAATTAGGGTGCTGCTGCCAAATTGCAAAATTGACCAACAATCCCGCCGGAACCAGCATATTATTCATGATAGCCAGTGTTCCGGCATCCACTTGAGTTGCCCCATAGTTCCACATAAAGTAGCCAATACCCGACGCCCCGACGCCCAGCCAAATCAAGACCCCCCACTGTAGCTCAGTGGTTGGCAATTTTTGCGGATCACCAAACATCAGCCAGCCGATAATGGCGACAACACAAGCTCCCAGATAGAACCATGAAAATGCCACTTTCTGTGGAATCGGATGAATTTCCATCAGGCGCTTATAACCAACCTGACCAACCGCAAAGAAAATATTTGCCAATTGCACTAATATCAAGCCAATCCAGAAAGATTCACTCAATTGGTCATAACGAATAACCGCTGCGCCAGCCACTGCCAATAAAGAGCTCAAGGCATAGCCCCAGCGTAGTCGCTGACGTCCCATCAAATCGTAAATCAGTGTGACATAGAGCGGCGTCATGATAGTAAACAGTAAAAATTCTGCCACTGTCAGATAGTGATAGGCATGAAATACAAATAAATACATCACACCAAGCTGGCAGGCACCGACAGCCATATACAGTGAAATGATTTTCAGCGATAGCCCCCGCCAGCGCAAAAATGGTAAAAATACCATTGCTGCCAGCACTACCCTGACAAGAACAGAAAACCAGCTATCAACCTGACCAGCAAGATAAACGCCAATCAGGCTAAATGAGGCAGCCCACAAAAATGTTGTGATCGTTAACAGCCACATAATTTATTGATCTTTTACCTTTTTATTGTTCTTTACCCACTAAAAGTGCTTCCAGCAAATCAAGCTCATGCAGCAACG
Organism: Xenorhabdus vietnamensis; assembly: GCF_002127535.1. Classification (GTDB taxonomy): domain Bacteria; phylum Pseudomonadota; class Gammaproteobacteria; order Enterobacterales; family Enterobacteriaceae; genus Xenorhabdus; species Xenorhabdus vietnamensis. Next base: position 54,528 of record NZ_MUBJ01000007.1, on the reverse strand, counting down.
TTTGTAGTGTTTCATTACTAACCTTACGGGTTGCACGCAGGTGATACAGCTCTCCTCGTTCAGCCCTTAATGCCGTCAAACGGAAACGACGTTCCAGCTCTTCAACCATCAGGTTATGCTCAATTTCATCTGTTCCCGCAGTGCGACGCCGCAAATAGCCTGTGACTCGAGAAGCAATTTCACTAATGACTTCTGCATCCAGCTGTTCTTCAGTGCTGGCCGACAAACGCTCTTCCATCTTATTCATACTGACAATAGCAACTTCAGCCATTGCAGATTTTGCCATTCTGATTTCATTGAGATCTGCCTGCTTATCACCTACCGTCATGCCACGTAGCAACAACGGTAAAGAGACGACGCCCACAAAAAGAGAGAGCAGGATCACGCCCGCAGAAATGAAAACCAACATATAACGTGCCGGGAACGGATCACCATCTGGCAAGAATAATGGCACAGACAGCGCACCCGCCAGCGTAATTGCCCCACGAACACCAGCAAATGAAGCCAACAATAATTCACGGGTAGTATAGGAAGTAAACTCAAGCGGTTTATTCTTCATCAGCACCTTGCTGGTATTTTTCATCAGCCATAACCAGCTGAATCGCAGTAATACCAGCGCACCATAAATGATCCCAACAGCAGCGAATAACATCCAAGTATCAACCGATGGGTCACGCTCAGCCTCATTCACTGATGTTTCCCAAATACCCGGTAATTGCAGCCCCAGCATGATGAATACAAGGCCATTGAAGACAAAGGCCAACATTCCCCATACGTTATCAGCACGCAGACGCATATCCAATGGAGCGTTGCGGATCACTCCCGCCTTACTGATAGTCATACCAGCCGCAACCGCAGCCAGAATTCCTGATACACCGATATGTTCAGCAATCATATAGGAGGCAAACGGCAACAACATCATAAACATGATTTGAGTTGCGGGATCATCCCCACTCCAGCGACTCATCAGTCGCAGTGACTTACTGTACAACAATGTGACGGCGATACCCGACGCCAAACCACCAATCGCAACCTTGAAAAATTCCAACGTTGCGCCAGTGACCGTGAAAGCCATCGTTCCCATGGCAATCGCCACGGCGAATTTCAGAGCCACCAGACCAGTAGCATCATTCATTAATGCTTCCCCTTCCAGTACGCTCATCATATTTTTAGGAATGCGCCCTTTTCCAACAATTGAGGACAATGCCACCGCATCCGTTGGTGACAATACAGCCGCCAGTGCAAAAGCAGCAATAAGAGGAATACTTGGCAATAACCAATGGATCAAATAGCCAATACCAACAACCGTCACCAATACCAACACTAAAACTAAGATGACGATTTCACGCCCATGCAGAAAAAATTCTCTGGTTGGTGTTTTCCAACCATCAACAAATAACAAAGGAGGGATAAGTAAAACGAGGAATAGTTCAGGATCGAAAGTAACGTGTAAACCAAAATGAGGCCAGGCCAACAGAGCCCCCATTGCTATTTGCACTATCGGCAAGGGGACACGGAATGGAATCATTTTAGTAAGAACACCAGAAACTGACACCACCAAAATCAAGATCAAGATAGTAAAGAATATTTCCATGTTACCCTTACAAATTGCCAAAAATCCGTCGATGAAGAGATTGTGACTGCTTTTTATCATTAATAACAGCGCTAATAACCGTAAATATTATAGTTATTAAAGAAAATCAAAAAACAATCACATTACGAATCAATGAGCCAAGACTCATTTGTTTATTTTATACTTATCGGCGGGGGTGTGCTGAAAAATTAGCGTATTTGGGAATGTGTTTAACAATATGACGAACAATGTGACTGACAATATAAGAAATGCGCAAACACTAATCGCTTGCGCATACTGTTTTAATTAAATGGCCCAATTTCCGGCATAAAATACAATTAATACAATGGCAAGAATAACCGTACCAATATTCAGCTTACGCCATTCACCAGAAAAAACACGTCCAACAACCAGTGTACTGAATCCCAGCATAATACCTGTCACAATGTTACAAGTCAGTACGATAAATACCGCACACAGCAAACCTGACATTGCATCAACAAAATCATCAAAATTCAGCTTCCGCACATTACTCAGCATCAATAAACCAACGTACATCAAAGCAGGAGCCGTAGCATAGGCAGGAACTAAATACGACAGCGGAGACAAGAATAAAATCAACAGGAACAAAATACCAACAACGGAAGCAGTTAATCCCGTCTTACCACCAGCTGCGGTTCCGGCGGCAGACTCAATATAAACCGCAGCAGGGGAAGAGCCGATGGCTCCCGCAAAAATACTGCTGACAGAATCTGCTGTCAGTGCCTTGCCACCATTAATAATTTGGCCTCTCTTATCCAATAAATTCGCCTGCCCAGCTACAGCCCGAATTGTTCCCGTCGCGTCAAATACTGCCGTCATTACCAATGCCAGAACACTGGGTAATACCATTGGCTGCAAAGCACCCATAATATCCATGCTGAACATCAGGGACAGACCATCTTTTCCTAACGTAGGGAATTTGAAAAATCCTTGGTATTTAACAGCTGGATCGAAAATCAATCCGATAATAGAAATCGCAATAATCACCAGCAAAATACCGCCCGGTACTTTCTTCCGTTCCAACCCGATAATTCCCGCCAGCCCCAATAGAGTCATCACCACGGGGAATGCTGTCAATGAACCAAAGGAAACAGGTAAGCCTGCGTGTGGGTTTTTAATTACCAAACCAACGCCGTTGGCTGCAATCAACAATAGAAATAACCCGATACCAATACCTGTTCCATGTGCAATGCCCATTGGCATATTGCGCAAAATCCACGCCCGCACACCCGTCACTGAAATTATTGTAAACAAGCACCCCATCAGGAAAACTGCACCGAGTGCTACAGGAATACTTACCTGCTGTCCCAATACCAAGCTGAAAGAGGTAAAAGCCGTCAACGAGATCGCACAGCCAATCGCCATTGGCAAATTCACCCACAATCCCATTAATAACGAACCAATACCGGTCACCAAACAGACAGAAATAAACACAGCAATATGGGGAAATCCGGCTTGTCCAAGCATTCCCGGAACCACAATAACGGAATAGACCATCGCTAAAAATGTCGTTAATCCAGCGAGAACTTCCTTACGTACTGTCGACCCGCGTGCAGTAATCTTAAAATACCTATCGAGTTTGCATTGAGTTAGTGCCTGCATACCAGACATGTTGTTCCCCTGCTTCTGTTGAATATGTCGCATTAGAAATCTCTCGCCCATCTTTTCCCATCCAACGAAAACGATTACGTCATAAAATGACAAAAATCAGTACGGCACTTGTTGGCCAAGCCACTCGTTTGCGCAATCGTTTGGCTTTCAAAACAAAAAAATGGTGAAAAAATTTGAGGCGGACGATTATCCAGTGAATCAGGGATAAGAATCAAGCGATAATCACAAATTTTGCAGGGAGATTCTGGAGTATTCATGCGGAATTTTGTTCGCCTAATGTAAATTAGATATTTTCATTTCTAATGAAAATAAATAACAAACACACTATCTAATTTATCAAAAAAATATTTTTTATTTGTAATAAATTTTTAAAATAAATCATATCTGACATATTTTGATACATCCGATAGATTAATATTTTTAGTGTTTATAACCGAATTGTTAAATAAATTATATTACTCTTTTAGAATACTTAATAATAAAGGCTGAAGAGCGTTCTATATGGACGTACACAGCCATCACCTGATTGTTATCAGCAAAAATGAAAAGCTGTGAATTTGTCAGCAGATGAAATGAGTCTTATGACCTATAATAATCAAGAAATTGTTTAATTCCTGTACTCTGACAAAGAAAAAATCATAGGTATGATAAATCAAACATAATGAACACATGGGGTCGGCTATGGATACATCTTTCACCTCTACCCTCTTTCCTGATAATTACCGCCAGAATATCCGGCAAATGAAACAATCCATGCGTAAACAAATTGGCGATGTTGAAGATTTGTTCAAACAAGTTTGCAACAAAGTAGAACAAGAACTCGCAGCGGCTCAGGAAGATGAAAAGAATACAGGCAGCGCTTGGCCTGAAATTCACTTATATGATTTAGCAAAAAATCGAGTCACAGCAGCCACGATACAAAAGATTAAACGCCGGGGATGTTTAGTTGTCAGAGGAAATTTTCCCCGTGATACTGCACTTGCGTGGGATAGATCCATGCTTGATTACCTTGAAATAAACCACTTTGATAGCATTTATCAAGACTCTGGCGATAACTATTTTGGCAGCCTTGAAGCATCTCGTCCGGAAATTTATCCCATTTACTGGTCTCATGCACAGATGCAGGCCCGACAAAGTAAAGAAATTGCGCAGGTACAATCTTTTCTCAATCGTCTATGGAAATTCGAATCAGATAACAAATGTTGGTTTGATCCTGATACCAGCATTATTTATCCTGACCGCATTCGCCGCAGGCCGCCGGGTACGACATCCAAAGGGCTTGGTGCCCATACTGATTCCGGCGCGTTGGAACGTTGGTTACATCCAGCTTACCAAAAAGTGTTCAGACATATTTTCAATAGTCAATTTGCAGAATACGATCCTTGGGATGCCGCATATCGTCCAGAGATAAATGAATACGAGCTGGATAACGTAACCCGATGTTCCGTTTTTCGCACTTTTCAGGGCTGGACGGCGCTATCAGATATGGCGTTCAATCAGGGATTGTTACATGTCGTTCCCGTACCAGAAGCAATAGCCTATCTATTGTTACGGCCTTTACTACATGATGTACCAGAAGATGAACTGTGTGGTGTAGCTCCCGGTAAGGCGCTGCCAACTTTGGAAAAATGGCACCCTCACCTCATTAATGGGCTATGCAGTATTCCTTCTTTACAAGCGGGGGATTCTGTCTGGTGGCACTGTGATCTTATCCATTCTGTTGCTCCTGTGAAAAATCAGCAAGGCTGGGGAAATGTGATGTATATCCCTGCTGCACCTCTGTGTGACAGAAATCTTGCTTATGCGCATAAGGTGGCAAAATCGCTTGAAGATGGCACATCTCCGGCTGATTTTCCCCGTGAAGACTATGAAAAAAACTGGAAAAATCGTTTTACTGCTACCGACTTAACGTCTATCGGCCGACATGGTCTTGGCTTGAATTAAGCCGCTAACCTAGCACCGATGGCTCTTTCGGTGTTAGGTTCCCTGAAATATCGATACATTTTTATGCGGCCTTCGCGCCTGACCTTGTGTAAAATCCCCTCAATTCGGCTTTTGACTGGTTCATTAGGATATATACCCAATGAATTTCAAGATGCGTCGCGACGGCAAGGGAGCGAATCCCCGGGAGCATAGATAACTCTATGTTCATAACAACAGTGACCGGGGTGAGTAAGCGGCGGCCAACAAAGAAGCAACTTGAAATACGAAGGGTATAGCGCATTTTGTAAGACTTAAGGAGAGATAAACTATGACAACTTATGCCCTGGTAGGCGATATCGGCGGTACAAATGCACGACTGGCATTATGTGATGTGGATACTGGACAACTGAGCGCAGTCGAACTCTATCCCTGTGCGCATTATGCTTCACTTGAAATTGTTATCCGCCAATACCTGAAACAGCAAAACTGTGAAGTCAATTATGGTTGCATCGCCATTGCCTGTCCGGTAACGGATGATGTGATCAGCATGACCAACCACAGTTGGCGTTTTTCCGTTAGCCAAATGAAAGCGTCTCTGGGATGGGAACGTTTTGAGGTAATTAACGATTTTACTGCCGTTTCCCTCGCCATTCCGGTTCTTGGGGCAAATGATGTGATTCAGATTGGCGGAAAGCAACCTCAAGCCAAGCGTCCCATCGCGGTTTATGGGGCAGGTACTGGGTTAGGTGTTGCCCATCTCATTCACACAGGAAACCAATGGATGAGCCTGCCCGGTGAAGGTGGTCATGTTGATTTTGCACCGGACAGCGTAGAAGAAGATCATATGTTGAGTGTACTGCGGGAAGAATATGGCCATGTCTCTGCCGAACGTGTCCTTTCCGGGCCTGGCTTGGTGAATATTTATCGTGCTTTGATGAAATTGAACGGTCAACCCGCAGAAGAGCTTACCCCACGCGATATTTCCGACCGTGCACTGAGCGGAAATTGCCCTATCTGCAAACAAGCGTTGGAACTCTTTTGTTCAGCGTTAGGGCGCTTTGGCGGAAACTTAGCACTGAATATTGGTGCATTTGGTGGCGTGTATATTGCGGGTGGGATAGTCCCTCGTTTCCTTGATTTCTTCCAAAAATCAGGATTCAGGCAGGGATTTGAAAGCAAAGGCCGCTTTACAAACTATTTGCAGGATATTCCCGTGTATCTGATTACCCATGATAAACCAGGATTATTGGGAGCAGGATCTTATATCCGACAATCATTGGGTAAAGAAATTGGGTAAATATATTGGGTAAATAACCTCAATATATTTATATCTACTCATGCTATTTATTTGTTTGATTTTCTGCTGAAAAATATAAGCGATATTTAGCATGAGTGTATTATGCATATTATCCATACATTAAGCTTGGAAGACTTTAGCTCTTACCAACTTACGATAAGCGGTTGGAGTCAATTTGAAATGTTGTTCAAACACTTGACTGAAGTAATAAGCATCCCTAAACCCCACTAATTGAGCAACGTGCAATAAGGTTAAACCATTATCCGTCAGCAACTTTTTGGCAGTTAATAAGCGGTGATTCAAAATGTATTTATGAGGTGAGATCCCAACCTGCCCTTTAAACCGGCGAAGCAAAGTACTTTCCGATACCCCAGCATAAGCGGCAATATCCTTAATCGTGATTTGTGAATCAATATGCTGCTTAATATAGTCTTGTGCTATCGAAACCATCTCATCAAATTGTGTATTGCCCCCAATTTGAAAAAATGGTTCTGATTGAAAATTTGAAACCTCATGCAGAAAGTGTTTTTCAATAATTTCAGCAATCGGAATACTGAAAAACTGAGCGATAAGATAAACAAGTAGTTCTGTCTGGGAATTAATACTTCTTACACAATAAATATTGTCACAATATGTAATGCTTGCTTTACGATTCACATCAAGCGTTGGAAAATGGTGCTCAAATTTGTCATAAAAATACCAATGAGTTGTCACTGTTTGTTCTTCAAGCAACCCCGCTTTCGCCAACCAACATACTCCTGTTCCTGTTGCAACGATAAGAGCTTGCTTTTCTTTTTGCCGATTCAACCATTCAAGAATATCGTCTCTGCCAGCCATAGAGGAAAGTGGATTCCCCCACATGGGAGGTAAAAACACTAAATCAAAATCAACCTGATCTGAAAACTGGTGATGTGTATTTAGCGTAATTTGCGGTATTTTTTCATGATTATTCTCCCAATCACCAACAACAGACATATGGAGAGGATCTTCTCTCTGCTGCTTTCGGCTCCGCAAGCTACTCGCGCTATTTAACATATCCGACGCCAAAGTTATCCCGCTTTGTAGTGCCCTATCATATAAAACAAAAGCTATTTTCATGCCTATCTCCGCATATTGTGCATACCTATATTTAACGCTCAAAGAATAGATATAGTGACCATATTTTCTGTTTTAGTGACATTAATGTCAGAGATAATTATTGACTCTAACTGATAGACTTCAAGAAAAATTTTTTGGAGTTAATTATGAGTAAATTACCTGTAATTGTTGGTTTGGGTGGCATCAATGCCGCAGGAAGAAGTTCTGGATTCCACGGGTATAAACGCATTGTGTCCGGCAGTCTGAAAAATGAAATAATGCAAAATACCTGGGCTGATTTATGCCATCGGATGGGCATTATCAAAAATTCAGAATCTGTTACAACCGCCAACATTGAATACGCTAAAAACGGTACACTGATAAGAAAAATCACTCAGTTCGATCCCCAAAAAGTACAAATAAACAAAATACTGACCAGCACTGACAACCATTCAGACAGGTTATTAAAAAGCACGTATACATCACTGTCTGTTACCAGCGCAGGACAATTGCCGGAGGGATTTGAAATTGGTGATTTATATAATGCAAACAACCATCCACGTGGTTTGCGCCTAACTATCTATGGTGCTTCGGATTTGTTAAATTCGATTGGAATTGCATGGTCAGATATCACAGCATTGGTGGAGCCAGATCAGATTTCCGTTTATGCCAGCAGCTCTCTGGGTCAGGTAGACCGTTTCTCAATGGCTGGATTAATCGGCAACCCATTGAATGGCTCACGTGCCAGTTCCAAAATGCTTCCACTTTCCATGGCCGATATGCCGGCTGATTTCATTAATAGCTATGTTATTAATAACCTTGGTACAACTTCGGCCAATCTTGGAGCCTGTGCCAGTTTTCTATATAACCTCAAACAAGGCATCAATGATATCAAGCAAGGTAAGTCAAAAATCTGTTTAGTTGGATGTGCCGAAGCGCCTATCGTTCCAGAAATCATTGAAGGATTCAGAGTAATGGGCGCTCTTGCGGAAGACCACCAGCTCTGCAAGCTTGATGGAACTGATATTGTTAACCATCGCCGCGCTTGTCGCCCATTTTCAACCAATATCGGATTTACTATTGCAGAATCAGCACAATTTGTATTGCTTATGAGTGATGACCTAGCCTTGCAATGCGGCGCAAATATCCTTGGTTCTGTGCCAGATGTTTTTGTTAATGCAGATGCAAACAAAAAGTCAATCTCTTCTCCGGGAATCGGCAATTACATCACTATGATGAAAGCGGCTTCTCTTGCTAACCACTTACTGGATGGAAAGTTGCAATATTCCTACGTTCAGGCACACGGGACAGGAACACCACAAAACAGAGTAACCGAAAGCCATATTATTAATGAGGTAGCTAAAACGTTTGGCCTCCATAACTGGGACATTACCGCCATTAAAGCTCATGTTGGTCACTCTATTGCTGCAGCAGCAGGGGATCAATTAACCTGCGCTTTGGGTGTGTGGCAATATGGTTGGATTCCGGGAGTTACAACGATTGATCACATAGCTGAAGACGTACATGCAACCAATTTGAATATCTTGATGCAAGATAAGTTTGTTGGCGAATATGGCGCAAAGATGAAAGCCACCATCATTAATGCAAAAGGATTCGGCGGTAATAACGCAAGTGCTGTCGTTTTATCTCCACAGCAAACGATGAAAATGCTGAGCAAAAAACACGGTAACTCTGCCATTAGCGTATATTATCAACGCAATGAAATTATCAAGAACAAAAATGAAGAGCAAGATCGAGCAATCTGCAGTGGTGAAGAAACTGTTATTTACAACTTTGGTAATGCGGTACTGCAACCATCAGATATCCGGCTTTCACGACAAGAAGTGAGATTAAATGGATTCAAACAATCTATAAAACTGCCTACCGCAGAAGAGTTCGGTGAATTTTTGTGAAATGATATACATCAGTTTTTTGAGAAAGAATTTTCTGATATTAAGTGTGATTCTTGATTTGCATCAAAGTGCTTCATGCTGTTCTTCTTAAGCTAACCCCAGTATTTTTGTTAACATCATACTGTTACTGGGGTATCAAATGAGCATATTAAGGCTTTGTATTATCGGTAATGGAATGGTCGGTCACCGCCTCATTGAAGACTTAATGGATAAAGCCGGACATGAACAGTTTGAAATTACAGTATTCTGTGCAGAGCTGCACTTAGCTTATGACCGCGTCCATCTCTCCTCTTATTTCTCCCATCATACCGCTGAAAAATTATCCCTTGTCCGAGATGGTTATTATGAAAAACATAATATCCGTATGTTACAAGGTGAACGGGCTGTCCTGATTAATCGGGATGCAAAAGTCATCCATTCCGATACCGGCAAGATAGTGGAATATGACAAACTGATAATAGCCACAGGCTCTTATCCTTGGATACCTCCAATAAAAGGCCATGAAGGTGCTGACTGCTTTGTTTATCGCACAATTGAGGACTTGAACACGATAGAAGCCTGCGCTAAACGCAGTCGCCGAGGAGCCGTTATCGGTGGTGGCCTGCTTGGGCTGGAAGCCGCCGGCGCACTGAAAAATTTAGGAATAGAAACCCATGTCATAGAGTTTGCACCTGTATTAATGGCCGAACAGCTTGATCCGATGGGAGGTGAACAGCTCAGAAAGAAAATCGAGCGGATGGGGGTCAAGGTTCATACCAATAAAAATACATTAGAAATCCTTCATTCAGGCCATAGTTATAATAAAACAATGCTGTTTGCTGATGGCAATTCGCTAGAAGTGGACTTTATTGTATTCTCCACAGGTATTCGCCCTCAGGATACACTGGCTCGCCAATGTGGACTTACCATTGCTGAACGGGGTGGTATTGTCATTAATGATAATTGCCAGACATCTGATGAAGATATCTATGCGATTGGTGAATGTGCTTCATGGCAAGGCAAAGTCTATGGCCTGGTCGCTCCAGGTTATAAGATGGCACAGGTGGCAGCCGATCATATATTGGCAAGGGACAATACTTTTCTTGGAGCCGACCTGAGTGCAAAACTGAAGTTGCTGGGTGTCGATGTCGGAGGGATAGGAGATGTCCGTGGCCGCCAGCCTGACTGTCTCAGCTATATCTATTTAGATGAAAATAAAGAAATTTATAAAAGACTGATAGTCAGCGGGGATAAAAAATCTCTGCTGGGAGCAGTTTTAGTCGGAGATACCGCTGATTACGGCAACCTCCTGCAAATAATGCTGAATAACATCAAACTTCCAGATAATCCAGACTCATTAATATTACCTGCACATGCTGGCAGCGATAAGCCTTTATTGGGAGTAAATGCATTACCTGATACTGCCCAGATATGTTCCTGCTTTGATGTAACAAAAGGCAATATTATTCAGGCTGTGCAAAACGGCTGCCATACAGCAGATGCCATCAAGACAGAAACCAAGGCAGGGAGCGGGTGTGGAGGATGTGTACCGTTAATCAATCAGATTCTCAATGCCGAGTTGAGTCGTCAAGGAATTGAGGCCAATCATCATTTATGCGAGCACTTTGCCTATTCACGACAAGAACTTTATCATCTGATCAAAGTGGATCGGCTCACATCATTCCGACAACTGGTGAAAAAATACGGCAAGGGCTACGGTTGTGAGATCTGTAAACCGACGGTTGCTTCTCTGCTGGCCTCTTGCTGGAATGACTATATTTTGAGTGATGATCTTGTGCCGTTGCAGGATACAAATGATAACTTCTTAGCTAACATCCAAAAAGATGGCACCTATTCTGTCATCCCCCGCTCTCCTGGTGGAGAGATCACGCCGGATGGACTGATAGCAGTGGGAGCGATAGCCAAAGAATTTAATCTATATACCAAAATCACGGGCTCTCAGCGAATAGCGATGTTCGGTGCACAGAAAAATGATCTGCCACTCATCTGGCAACGTCTGATAGATGCCGGCTTCGAAACGGGCCATGCCTATGCCAAGGCGTTAAGAATGGTGAAAACCTGTGTCGGCAATACTTGGTGCCGGTTTGGCGTTGGCGATAGTGTCGGTTTGGGCGTTGAGCTGGAAAATCGTTACAAAGGCATCCGTACTCCCCACAAGATGAAATTCGGTGCCTCCGGCTGTACACGTGAATGCTCAGAGGCTCAAGGTAAAGATGTCGGCATAATTGCGACAAATAAGGGCTGGAACCTGTATGTTTGTGGTAATGGTGGAATGAAACCCCGACATGCAGATCTATTAGCGGCTGATCTCGATAAAGAGATTCTCATGCAATACATTGACCGTTTTATGATGTTCTATATCAGAACTGCCGATAAATTACAGCGCACTTCCGTTTGGCTGGAAAATATGGAAGGCGGAATAGATTATCTCCGCGCAGTTATTATTGATGACAAACTCGGTCTGAATAACCAGCTAGAGCATGATATGACTGAACTGAGAGCCAAATTCTCCTGCGAATGGCAGCAAACCGTCAATGATCCTCATACGCTGATCCGTTTTTCCCACTTTATTAATAGCACTGAGCGAGATCCTAATATTCAGATGGTCGCAGAACGGGCGCAACATCGGCCTGCACATCCACAGGAAAGAATTGCAATCAGGTTGATAAAATCCGAGGAGGAAATGGCATGAATCAATGGATAAACATCTGCCCGCTCGAAAATATTGTTCCCGATACCGGTGTTTGTGCTCTGATTGGGGATCAGCAAGTCGCTATTTTTAGGCCTTTTGATGATGAGCAGCTATTTGCATTAAGCAATATCGATCCCTTTGCTTCTGCAAGCGTACTGTCGCGTGGGTTAATTGTTGAGCATAATGATGTGCTATGGATTGCCAGCCCGTTGAAAAAACAGCGATTTAGGTTAAGTGATGGATTTTGTTTGGAAGATGCAACTTACTCTATCTGCTCATTTCCGGTCAGAGTGAATAATGGGTATGTGCAGGTTTTTCTTGAGCAACATCATGATTGAAGGTGTTGTTGATAGATAAATTGTTAATTGGTGCGTCAGGATTCTTACTATCGAATAGATTGCCTCCGCGTTTATGCGTTAATAGCGGGGGCAATTTTGATCCCAAACTCCAGCAGTCAGGTTAAATTAACTATATTTTTAATAGCAGTAAGAAATACCAGTAACTACAAAAAATAACTGACTTGTCCACATCCAAGTAAATAACAAAAGGAGCTCGCTTAAAGGGTAATCTGATAATCACCGAAACAAAGCCAGTAACAGACAGATCGAGTTTAAGTTATTACAATAATTACTTATAACACCATTTAATATTTCATTAATAGAGCGGTACTTTGCCAACCAGCACCAACCGACCAAAAAATTAGTAAATCACCACGAGTAACTTTTTTTCTTTCTAGTGCTTCATAAAATGCGACAAATGGACTATTGGTCGCAGTGTAACCATATTTATCACCAATAAATAATGCCTTATCCTGATCCACATCAAGTGCTTTACAAAGTAGTCGAATGTTATCTATAGAAAATTGCGAAAACATAAACCCTTTAATATCAGCAGGCACTAAATTATTTCGTGAAAGTAGCAATCGGATCGATTCATATGCAGTGGTGATACAAATAGCATCATCAAAAGGGGTGAATCTGACTTGTGAGGAAACGTCATGTCGATGAATGTTTGATAATCCACATGCAGGGAAAAGTGAATTGTCGATCACAGAGGTTTGCACGTGAAACTCTGAATCTATAAAACCATTACCTTGTTCAGTCTTATGAAGAACGACCGCTACAGCAGACTCTGAAAAACATGAATGGTAGACGGGTTCATTACTACTATGGCCCCAAGATAATCGCTACCTACAACCAGCGCAAGCTGGCATGACGGGCGAGCCATCATCGCTCTGGAAACCATTTCTACCGCAACTAATAACCCCGCACAATTGGCGTTAATATCAAATGCCAGAGTCCTTTCTCCACCTCCAATAGCATGATGTATCTTGAGCGCGGTTGAAGGAATAAGATATTCTGGTGTTTGTGAAGCAAATACTATAAGGTCTAAATCCTTAGCCTGACATCCCAGCTGTTGAATAGCATCATTAGATGCCGCAACTGACATCGTGAGGGTTGTATCCGATGAGTCACGGATCAGATAACGGTTTTTATGCCCCAGTTTATTTAATAAACCGCTAATATCAATACCTTGGGCAGCATAGTGATCTATAAACCAATTATTATCAACCGAGGTTGAAGGATGCCAAATTCCTAATGATGCAATCGCCACTCTTGTCATAATTACTCCTATTTATCCCCCATATTTATTGGAATTATTTGATTTACACTCAATAGTTCCATCAGCAGGGATTTTGTTATAAGAAACTAATTAATTTCTTCATAAATACAATATCATTAATCAATAATTACGTATTAAAATTCACAGGTTAATTTAAATTCGATAAAGTAATAATATAAGTTCATAAAATGAAAGATGTAACACAATAAATACCCTACATCTTCCAATATATTCCACTAGGTCATTCATTAATTTTAATATCAAACGACAGGCTACATAGAATTAGCTCACTTACAAATCAACACTCACTCAAAAATATCACCCCTATACTTTCACGTTAATTTGACATATGAATATAAGATAACATTTTAATAAAAATAAACACCATATAATGAAATACCATTCCAGCTTTGCATGCTAAACTTGCAAAGAATTAAATATTTTCAGCTACACCATTAGGTTACTTAATTTCTCTTTATGATCATAACAATGCACACTGCAAGGAATATTCTGCCACTGTAGTAAAACAGCGGTAGCAGTAGATGAAGGTGAAAATCCCATAACAATCACCCAGTCAAAATCAGTCAGATTTTTATTATTTTGTATTTCCATAAAACCAAAAAAGCTCTGCGCTGGCCCTAAACTTCCGTATTTATGAAAAATGGATACAATCTTATCTTTTTCTACACCTAAAGCTTCCGCAGTGATGCCAGCAACCCATTCGGTCGGATCATAGACATAAAAAGCGCTGATATCATTTAGACCAATCCCGTTTGATTGACATACTTTACTACAACACTGATAAATTGTTTCCTTTAGGTTATTAAATATATATTTCCCTCCTTCAGGCTTATAGCAAACATAACTTTCAGATACTTCATTAAATTTCAATATATCGTAATGTGCGGTATTCAACGTATGGAAACCAGTCACTTTTACACCTTGCTTTCTGCTAATTATTAAACATGCAGCACCATCGCTTAATAATGTTCTTGCGGGATCGCTTTTTGAAAACCAATGCGAATAATTACAGCCAGTAATAACAGCTATGTTATGAAACTCAGCGTTAAGTAGCTTAGCAGTGGCGAGTTCCAATGCAATTACACCACCATTTGTTCCGGCATTTACTGACACCACTGGACAAGATAGTTTTAATGCTCTGGACAATTGCCCGCCTTCATCACACAAAATACTATCAGGCCATACCTGGCTAATAATCAGATAATCAATATCTAAAACATCCATCCGCACCTGTTTTATAGCAGCTAACAAACTTACTTTCATTAATTCAATTAATTCTTCTTTATTATTTAAACGCCATAAAAAACGTGACTTAGATATCTTCTGTCTATCAGGTGCGCTGAATTCATTACAGATATTATCCTCAGGATTAATAATAATTTTTCCCGTAGGGAGAATACCTGCTGCTGCAATAATTGAGATGTTATTATCCATGTGCCTCCTCCTTTAATCTCTTTAAAGTGTTAACTCTATCATTTAGAGGAGGAAGCACATATTTATCAATAAACACATTAATCACTGCTGGTTTCTTTTCTTCAATTGCATGAAAAAGAGCTTCTCGTAATTCTTTTATATTTCTTACGTTATAACCTGTCGCTCCAATAGCTTGCCCAAATAGAGCGAAGTCAACTTGAGGGATATCGCAGTCGAGTTGAGCATTACCCAATAGCTCCACCCCCTGCCTGCACATATTATAACTAGCGTCATTCATTACAAGCCATATTGCAGGTAATCCATATTTGACAGCAGTGCTTACTTCATTCGACATCAACATCGAGCCATCGCCTATGATACCTACCGCACAGCGTTCTTTTGATGCAGCAATCCCTATTAGCCCGCAAGCATAATGCCCCATAGCTCCATAAGCTGTATTTATGCGATATCTCAAAGGGTTAGAAAATTTCAGATAGCGATTAGCCCAAACAAAGGAGTTACCTGCTTCTACAGCAACATAACAATCGAACATATCGATAACTATTTCCTGGATCACACGCATTACATCAAGCGGATGGCACACATTCTTTGCCGGATCTGAATAATATTTATTACTGTCACATAGAGTTGAGATAGTTTTAATATGATCGGAAGGAATTGACTTTTCAGAAACATAGGTATTAATCAAAGTGATAAATGTTTCAATATCGCAATCTATTAATACACTGTGTGGAGGTAGATTCTTTTTAACTTCCTGTACATTTAGACCTATATAATAAACCTTAACTTTATCAAGACTATTTTGGATATATGATGAACTTAGCTCCCCCAATCTGGTTCCCATAATGATAACAGCAGACAAGGAGGGGCAATGTAATATCTTATTAATGCTCTCTGTATCTGAGCCTAATCCACTAGTTCCGACATAGAGGTGGTGTTTTTCATCGAAGATCCCTTTCCCCCTTGGGGTAGATATTACTTGCGAATTTGTTTTTACAGCAATCTGTGTCAATAACGTAGATGCATGCCGTGCACCAAATCCCGCCCAAAAAATAGCATTTTTATTGATAATTAAATCTGCTATTTCCTGTGAATAGTGTTTTACATGATCACCTAAGTCATCATAAGGCAACAGGATCTTCTCATCATTTTCAGAATCAATAATTTCTTGCTGCGCTTTTGTTGTTAAAAATATACCAACTATATAACCTTCTTTCTTATTTAACCCTTTCCTTAATTTCTTCTCAACATCATGGTAATCTTCTTTTTTACTTATAATGATAACTTCATCAAAATAACCGCATCCATCTGAAAGAACTAAACCTTCTATATCTTGTACTGTAGTCTCCTGTAAGCTCCATTTTCCTGAAGGAGCAACAGACGTGATTGATGATATGAATATAACCTTTGCTCCATCTAACTTTGCCGCTTTTAATCCTGTTAAAGCATTGCTTATGCCAGGACCTGCTGTGGCAAAAGCAATTGCTGGAACTTGCTGACACAAACTGAATTCAGATGCAGCAAAGACCCCACCCTACTCATGCCTACAGTGAAATATCTTTATTTTTTCCGATTCTGTTAATGCTTGCCATATAGGTACAATAAAGCCCCCAGAAACACCAAACGCTGCTTTAACCTGACAATCCTCAAGTAACTTAACTAAATTTTTCGCAATACTCATTGTCATACTATATATTTCATCCACTTTTAATAAAAAAATCATTAACTATTACAATAAAAAATAGATTCATTATGTTAATAGTTATAATTAACACGCATTTTCAGAATGCAATAAAATTTTATTCATACGATAAATAATCACATCACCAAACCACATAATGACTCTCAATTTTATATAAATAAATACAACTGCGTTATTCTGGCAGTAAATAAATCCATATTTAATTAAATTATTTACTCAATGTATTAAACACTGAATTTTTTAAATTCAATTAATTAATCACTCATCATAAAATCCATTTATTAAATAATAACCTCATGATCACCTTGTTAATTTACGCCTATAATTCCACCACCAGCTATTTTATTAATCCTTTGTTCTAATAATGATAAATACTTAATTATTAATTTCATAATTTCTTATGCTTACTTTATCCACTATCTATTTTCTGAGTCACTTCTAAGGCGTTCTTAGCAAAGAAATGGGAAGTCAACAAATTGGGACAAATCTGTTTAGGGTTATGCTTTTCGATTCACTTATTTTTCAACCTACTACCAATGTTTGATAAACTTTACTTGAATCGTTCGGCAATGAAAAATCGTTCTTCGTTTAGTCTAATCTGCCACATACGCTTTCAGATACTCATGCATTAATTTTTTTTAATATTACACTCAATCTCGGAAAATATAAAACCATCAGTATATTTATTTTTTAAAATAATTTAAGATATTTTGTTAAGATGTACTACAAAGTAAAGATCATTATCTTAATCTATTTCTTCTATTGTGATAATTATTAACCAATAGCATTCACAAGAAATCTTATAATTCCCCCTATTGAGAGTAATGTTTTCTTCTCCAAATCTATAAAACCTACTGACAATCAACACTTATACTTTTAGTATTACAAAACTTAATAATATTATTATGGTATCCCTATGAAATTAAGGGACAAACCTCTCAAAAAATAAATAAATGCAATTATTCTATACTTCAAATCTCCAAACACCCCAAAGTAATAACCTTATATGTAAGCAATAGATAGCTAGTAAAGAAACATGTCATTACCTTACAGTATTCCGATCATTTCACTCTTTTGTAGATTTTCTCATTACATCTATTTTTAACTATACGTCTACTGTTAACCACATATTGATAAGGTTAATCATTTATTTGTGATAGAGAATTATGTTGAGTTTATAATTTTAGATCAGCATCAATAAACCAATAACATTGATATTATCGTCAATTATGATTTTTATAGGATGCATTATATACATCTTTTGATTAAAAAACATACCAAAAGGTGACTCAAATAAAAAACGCAAGATATTATAAGCACTTATTACACAGCACTGCGAAGAAATTCTAACTAATTGGTCTAACAAAACTAATGATAAAGAATTAGAGGCAAAACGCACTTTTTGATTCGTGCGCGCATTTAACTTCTCTTACCTGAAACCACAGAGTTGAAAGGACTCATTGATGTTTTTACCCTCGACGTCTCGAAAGACTGAGTAAAACAGGCCAACATAACTACCAAAAAACCCAGCTAGAATGCTGGGTTATGGTTTATTTTGCCACTTATCTTTACAGTTTTAGATTAAACATGGTCTAAAACGGAATATCATCATCGAAATCCATTGGTGGCTCATTACTCTGTGGTGCAGGAGACTGTGCCGGGCGAGATGGAGCGCCGCCGCTGAATTGCTGAGATGCTTGTTGTGGCTGCTGTGGTTGTCCCCAACCGCCTTGTGCTGGTGCATCCTGGTTGGCTGCACCACCGCGGCCGCCCAGCATCTGCATGGTGCCACCAACATTTACCACGATTTCAGTGGAGTAACGGTCTTGACCGCTCTGATCCTGCCATTTACGAGTCTGCAAAGAACCTTCGATATAAACCTGAGAACCTTTACGCAGGTACTCTCCGGCGACTTCTGCCAATTTGCCGAATATCACAACCCTGTGCCATTCAGTTTTCTCTCTCATCTCACCGGTTTGCTTATCGCGCCAGCTCTCAGACGTTGCCAGAGTAATGTTGGCGACTGCACCGCCGTTCGGCATATAGCGAACTTCCGGGTCCTGCCCCAAATTACCTACTAAAATAACTTTGTTTACGCCTCTGCTGGCCATTGGGAATACTCCTGATGAAATGAATTTTTGCTAAAAAACGGAATTCTCTAATTATAAGCGAAGTAGTCTACCATGCGAGGACTAAGTTTAAACATAGAGCCGTTATATTATACTTTGCGAAGCTCATCGTACTTTACATTGTCATGGCTACAGCATAATTCCCCATTGAATACTGTATATCCATTCAGCAATGTTTGTGCAATAATGACGCGTTTATGAGTTTTGCACTATTAATAGAGCTTTGCACTATCAATAATCTGGGAAGTGGTATATGGATAACATCGAAGTTCGGGGCGCCCGCACCCATAATCTCAAGAATATTAATTTAATAATTCCCCGCGACAAGCTGATAGTCATTACTGGGCTATCAGGTTCCGGTAAATCATCTCTGGCTTTCGATACCTTGTATGCAGAGGGTCAACGTCGCTATGTTGAATCACTCTCTGCATATGCACGCCAGTTTTTGTCACTGATGGAAAAACCGGATGTCGATCATATTGAGGGGCTATCCCCGGCCATTTCCATTGAACAAAAGTCTACTTCCCACAATCCGCGATCTACGGTCGGTACAATAACTGAAATCCACGATTACCTTCGTCTGTTATTTGCACGAGTGGGAGAGCCGCGCTGCCCTGAGCACGATATCACACTGGCGGCACAAACGGTCAGCCAGATGGTAGATAACGTTTTGGAATTACCGGAAGGCCAGCGCCTGATGCTACTGGCTCCTGTCGTCAAAGAACGTAAAGGCGAGCATACCAAATTGCTGGATAATCTCGCTGCACAGGGCTATATCCGCGCTCGTATTGATGGTGAAGTGTGTGATCTTTCCGATCCACCAAAACTCGAATTACAAAAAAAACACACCATTGAAGTCGTCATCGACCGTTTCAAAGTACGTGCCGACCTCGCCCAACGATTAGCAGAATCATTCGAAACCGCGTTAGAGCTTTCCGGTGGTACTGCTGTCATTGCCAATATGGATGATACTCAGGCAGAAGAGCTGGTCTTCTCCGCCAATTTTGCCTGTTCGGTATGTGGCTATAGTATGAGCGAACTGGAGCCACGCCTGTTTTCCTTCAACAATCCCGCAGGTGCCTGTCCAACTTGTGATGGTTTAGGTATTCAGCAATTTTTCGATCCTGAGCGTGTTATTCAGAATGAATATATTTCCCTTGCAGGCGGTGCAATCCGAAATTGGGATCGCCGTAATTTCTATTACTTCCAGATGTTGAGTTCGCTGGCTGCACACTACAAATTCGATATTGAAGCACCGTTTAATCAACTGAGCCCGGCCATTCAAAAAGTGGTTCTATACGGCTCAGACAAAGAGTCCATCGAGTTCAAATACATCAATGACCGTGGCGATGTGACCGTTCGTCACCATCCGTTCGAAGGCATTTTGCATAATATGGAACGTCGCTATAAAGAGACGGAATCCATCGCAGTACGGGAAGAATTAGCAAAATGTATCAGCAATCGATCTTGTATTTCTTGCGGCGGAACACGATTGCGTAAAGAAGCTCGTTATGTCTTTATCGAAAATACCACGCTACCGCAAATTTCGGATTTCAGTATCGGTCATGCGATGGAGTTTTTCCAAAATATCAAATTGAGTGGACAACGGGCCAAAATTGCCGAAAAAGTCCTGAAAGAGATCCGCGATCGACTGAATTTCTTGGTTAATGTTGGACTGAACTATCTGACTCTTTCTCGTTCAGCAGAAACTCTTTCAGGCGGGGAAGCCCAGCGTATCCGTTTGGCGAGCCAGATTGGAGCAGGCCTTGTTGGTGTGATGTATGTGCTGGATGAACCCTCCATTGGCCTGCATCAACGGGATAATGAGCGTTTGCTGGAAACGTTGCTGCATCTGCGCAATTTAGGCAATACCGTTATCGTGGTCGAACATGATGAAGATGCCATTCGTGCGGCTGACCATATTATTGATATCGGGCCGGGTGCTGGCGTGCATGGTGGCGAGATTGTTGCCGAGGGAACTGTCGTCGATATCATGGGAAACCCAAAATCCCTCACAGGAAAATACCTGAGTGGTGAACGTAAAATTGCTATTCCAGAGCAACGTGTACCAGCCAATCTAGACAAAATGCTGAAATTGATTGGCGCAAAAGGCAATAACCTGAAAAAAGTAACATTAAAACTGCCTGTAGGCCTGTTTACTTGTATCACTGGTGTTTCTGGCTCCGGCAAATCAACATTGATCAACGATACATTGTTCCCTATTGCACAGCGTCAGTTAAATGGGGCAACAAATATTAATCCTGCACCTTATGTCGATATCCAAGGCATTGAGCATTTTGATAAGGTGATAGATATCGACCAAAGTCCGATCGGCAGAACTCCTCGCTCGAATCCTGCCACTTATACTGGCGTATTCACGCCTGTAAGGGAATTATTTTCCGGCGTTCCTGAATCCCGAACCCGTGGTTATACACTGGGGCGTTTCAGTTTCAATGTTAAAGGCGGGCGCTGCGAAGCCTGTCAGGGCGATGGCGTAATTAAAGTTGAGATGCACTTCTTGCCTGATGTTTATGTGCCTTGCGATCAATGCAAAAGTAAACGTTACAACCGTGAAACGTTGGAAATCAAATATAAAGGAAAAAATATTAATGAAGTGCTGAATATGACCATCGAAGAGGCCCGTGAGTTTTTCGATACAGTTCCAGCCCTCGCACGTAAGCTACAAACTTTGATAGATGTTGGTCTCTCCTATATTCGTTTGGGGCAATCCGCTACGACACTTTCAGGTGGGGAAGCACAACGGGTAAAACTGGCGCGAGAGTTATCCAAACGAGGTACAGGCCAGACATTGTATATTCTTGACGAGCCAACAACTGGTCTGCATTTTGCCGATATTCAGCAATTACTGTCCGTTTTGCATCAACTGCGAGATCAAGGGAATACCATTGTCGTCATCGAACATAATCTGGATGTTATCAAAACGGCTGACTGGATTGTCGATCTCGGCCCTGAAGGCGGAAGCGGCGGCGGTGAGATATTGGTATCAGGAACGCCAGAGGAAGTGGCTCAGTGCGAGAAATCTCACACAGCTCGTTTTTTAAAACCAATACTTGATAAAGATTAATTTACTAATTTTGCAACTTAATCATCTACAATATTCCCCACTTTGTGGGGCTTTTTTTATTCATTTTCTATCTAATTGTTAACCAATATTCACCTTCATATGTGTAAAAAAGCCTTTTCTTACGCTCATTTTGCATGAAACAAACTTTCGTAAATCAGGATTGTATTGTTGTTCTAATATTATTAATGATCACATTGCCAACGCATTAATGCCATAATGGCATAACATATGCTTTAAATTTATAATGGAGATTAAACATGTATATGTTTTTACCGTTCTTAATTGCGCTAGTTATAATCGTCACTGTTATTATCGGCAAGAAAAAACTGACATATACGCTTTGGTTTGCTTTATTCATCATCACGGTATTTTGGTTTAAATATCATGCAACTGATGCATTAAACCTTTCTTTCTAATCGGAGGCCGTAATGAATAATACAATGTCAGCATCGCGTAATGTTAACCTCGCAATGGCCTTAAATATCTTGGGCCTGTTCGGTATTAGTGTAATTTTGATAGTCGCGTTTTATTATCAATTGGCGCGTTTTGAACTTCCCTGCCCATTATGTTTATTGCAGCGTGTAGGCATCATCATGATTGGTTTCGGCTTTTTGTTTAATATTTATTTCGGTATAAAAAATACCCATTACAGCCTCTCATTACTCGGCTGTATTGTGACTGGTTTCGTTGCCATGCGTCAAGTTTCTCTCCATATCCTGCCGGGAGATACGGGATATGGCTCAACTTTCTTCGGCCTGCATTTTTATACCTGGGCTGCAGTTATGTCGATTCTGACCATCATTGCTATCGCGGTTATTATGCCTCTGAAAGCAGGTAATACTGATTCGGCAAAATACACACCACCAGCATTAGGCAAAATTGTTATGGGCTTGTTCGCATTTTTAATTGCGGCCAATCTGGTTTCTACCATATTGGAATGTGGCAGTGGACAATGCGATGACAACCCAACGTTCTATCAGTTACTAAAAAAGTAATCCTTTTACACTGAAATCATTAAAATAGAAGGCTACACAATCCCGGCAGCCTTCTATCTTTTCCAATAAAATCTTTTCAGCCAGACTCTTGCCTGAGAAATCACCGGAAATATATTCTGCAATTATCGCTTCAACAGCTCCGAATCAATAAAATAGCAAACTTCATGTGCTTCTTCCGGGGTCGGAACCTCCAGCTTGCCAAGCATCCGATCCATCACTTTATCCGGTACAGCATATTGGCGATTACTGTTCTGCTGACGCCAGCACTTATAGTCTTGTTCAATGTAAATAACCCTAACCCTGGCATCATAACTCACAAATAATTTGATGAGTTGCTGACGCATCTGCCTTGTCAGATTAGTGGCATTCCAAATGAAATTTTGCCCGCTGCGCATTTTCTCTCTGGCTTGCTGCTTTGCCTGCTGAACAACCCAACCATTAGCATCTTTATCTGCCGGGCTAATTTGATGCTCACGACGTATCGCATCCAAACTAATCACGGGCATTCCTTCGCCATGCAATTGGATAAAATGGTCTTTACCCATGCCCGGCAATCCACACAATAAGGTTACCTGACTGCCATAGTTATCATAAGGCTGATAATCTGGCTGTTCGCTATCCGTAAAAAAGTAATGGAAACGGGCTTCGCCAGACGAGAATATCCTCGGTTCCCGCCAGCAATTTTGTTCACGGCAATAAAGTTCAAATAGTTCAATACGCCCCAATAGTTCCTGTGCATCATGACATACACGCCCCAATACATCAGCTTTTGCCAGTAAAGTCAGCAAATAAGTATCGACACGTAATGATGCTGCCAATAGTGCTTTTTGTGGACTGGGCTTTTCCATTAACCACAATGGTAAGCCGTGGAAACGCACAAGCGCGGCAATCTGTTCCCGTATTGCAAATGGTGTTGGTATTTGCTGAAACAGAATTGTTCTGGCTGTTAATTCTCCTTTACGGGCATGCCCCGGAGAAATAATGCGCCCATCCCAATCTACCTGTGTCGTACTACGTTTCTCTACATCATGCAACAATGCCGCCGTCCAAAGAATTTCCTGTTCTTCTTTAGCCAATAATGAATATTCGGGCAATTGCTCTAACTCAGCTAATACCATTTGAGTGTGGATCGCAACATCACCTTCTGCATGATAAATAGGATCTTGTTGAACTCCATCCATATCAGCGATAAAAGAGAAAGTTGAGGATAAATAATCCCATGACTTATTGTAGCTGAATACCCAACTCATTCCCTTTCTCCTTTTGCCCTGTTTTTATTTGAACCAAAAAGGCTTTTATTTGAACCAGAAAAGCGTTCGAAATATAAAGGTGCTCTTTGCCAATGACGTTTCCAATGCATATCCGTTTTGACATGGTTTTTTCGCACATATTTAAAAACATGATGCGGAAAATCAGTCACCAAATATTCTCCTGCATCCCGGCTAACAATGCCTTCCATTGAGCACGGCTGTTTGGTCTGTTTGTCCCAAGAAGCAAAGGAACTTCCCTGCCTTGCCGTTTCAGTAATATTTTGCATAAATGAGGATTCATTCCATGTTTCAGGAATCTTTATTTCAGGGACTGTCGGAAAATCAAATAATGCGGCATAAAATTTGACCTCTTCCCAACTGAGCCAACAATCTTTAATTCGCACTGCAAACACAAAGAAATATTCTTCAATATGAAAATATTCAATGGAGTGAATGGCATAAAGATTTTCACCAAAGATCTCGATATCGCCTAAATCACCTTTGAGCAATTGCCAACGCTGACGAATTTGTTGAGTCCATGCCGATTGCGTTGGTGCAGCATGTGAACGGGCAAATACACCATAGCGACTCAAACAGTTATTCTCACCGTCCAACTTTTCGGTATGAATAAGCTGCTTGATTTTTTTCATATCGTGCCACCAATGATGATTAATACGATCGTCACTGGTCGTGCCTGGCGAGAACGGATAATGGAACGTTCTACCATACTTTCTTGATTGCATATCCATAATGCTTTAACTCTTATGATAATTATCCCAATAAAAACGCGATTGCGCCTTTAAAGACTAATGTTCATCTGAATAACCGATGAAAGAGCTCAAGAGTTGGTATTACATTTTCTTTATTTCCATTTAGTTAATTCTTTTATAAAAAAGGATTAAGTTAACTATTTGATTGGATTTAATATGAACGTGAAAAGTTTTTTTAATTAAGATGACCACTATATATGAAGAAGTTATAGATTAACAGAGCGAATAAATTCCAATCACAAATACCCTATAAAAATCCTCTAATTTGAAACAGTACTTATTTGAGACAATACTTATTTGAAACAACACTTTCAAGTCGCAGCTTTATTGGCCACAACTTGAAATTCTACCAGTAATATAAAATCACTAACTCACAGCTGCAAACGTCTCTGCAATGCGCTGTACGTTATGATGATTCACACCAGCCATACAAACGCGGCCAGAACCTACCAAATAAACACTAAATTCTTCACGCAATCTATCAACTTGTTCCTGACTAAATCCGGTATAACTGAACATGCCGCGCTGTTTCAGTAAATGGTCAAAGTTTTTCTCAGGCAGAGCTTTTTTCAATGCATTTACCAATACTGTTCGCATTTCCAGAATACGCAAACGCATCCGTTCTACTTCCTCCAGCCATTGGCTCTTTAATTCTGTATTACTCAATACCCTGGCAACAACTTGTGCCCCAAAATTTGGAGGGCTGGAGTAAATACGGCGTACTCCTGCTTTCAATTGTCCCAAAACGCATTCAGCCGATTTTGCATCGTCACAGATAATTGATAATCCACCGACCCGCTCACCATACAGTGAGAAGATTTTCGAGAATGAGTTACTGACCAGACAAGGTAGATCCGCATTAGCCATTGCACGGATCGCATAAGCATCTTCTTCCATGCCATCGGCAAAACCCTGATAAGCAATATCAAGGAAAGGGAGTAATTCCCGCTCTTTAGCAACTTGAACCACAAGATCCCATTGATCACTGCTGAGATCGGAGCCTGTTGGGTTATGGCAGCAAGGATGCATTAAAATAATACTTTTTGCAGGTAGTTGCTTAAATGTTGCCAGCATTTCGTCAAATTTTACCCCTTTAGTTTTGTCATCAAAATAAGGGTAATAGTTCACCTTGACGCCTGATCCGGCAAAAATAGCAGCATGGTTTTCCCAAGTTGGATCACTGCACCATACTTCAGAGTCAGGGAAATAACGGTGTAAGAAATCTGCTCCTATTTTCAATGCGCCTGAGCCACCCACTGTTTGAATAGTTGCAATGCGCTTCTGGTTTAACAATGGATGCTCTTTACCGAATAGCAATTCCTGAATTGCCACACGATAGGCAAGCAATCCTTCCATTGGAAGATAAAGGGAAGCAGACTGTGGCAAAGCGCTCATTTGTTCTTCAGCGACAGCAACAGCCTGCAATTTTGGGGTTATACCCTGCTCATCGTAATACAGCCCGATGCTCAGATTAATTTTTTCTGCACGGGGATCGTTTTTAAATGCTTCCATCAACGACAGGATAGGATCGCCTGCATACGCATCAACATTCTGGAACACTACGTTATACTCCCTGCTACCGAGTTTATAAAAAATTCAATAGCAAACAATATAACTTACTGGATTATTCGTCTAGATATTCCATTGCAACGCGTGAGGTCAGTTTCGTAATCAGCTCGTAAGCGCTGATCCCTGAATGTTCCGCAATTCTTTCAACCGGCAGGACATTGCCCCAAAGGATAACTTCATCCCCCACTTTATCCTGACATATTGGCCCCAGATCTACAGTAATCATATCCATAGACACGCGGCCAACCAGCGGCACTTCCCGACCATTGATAAATACAGGTGTACCGGCAGGTGCACTTCGGGGATAACCATCACCATACCCCATCGCCACGACACCAATGCAGGTATCACGTTCACTGCTCCATGTACCGCCGTATCCTACTGACTCCCCTGCTTTATGCTTACGTACTGCAATTAAGCTGGATTTCAGGGTCATAGCAGGGCTTAAATTGAAGTCAGCAGCCGTTTTATCCGCTGTTGGCGAAGCACCATACATCATAATGCCGGGACGAACCCAATCCAGATGTGCCTGCGGCCACAATAAAACCCCTCCCGATGCAGCGATGGATTTTTCGCCAGCTTTATCTGCAATAAATGCCATAAAGCGATCAATTTGTTGCTCAGTCGTATCAACCGTAGGTTCATCTGCACGGCTAAAATGGCTGACTATATTAACGGGTTGTTCAACATTATGGCAGCGACTCAGGCGTTGATAAAATGCTTCAGCCTCATCAATCCTAACCCCCAGACGATGCATACCAGTATCGAGTTTCATCCATACTTTAACTGGGTGGGACAAATCCGCTTGTTCCAATGCTTCAAGCTGCTCAATGCAATGCACCACGGTTTCAATATGATTGACGACCAGTACGGGTAGATCCGCCGCTTCAAAAAAACCTTCCAATAGCAAGATTGGTTTGACGATCCCACCACTACGCAGGGCAAGCGCTTCCCCAATTCGAGCGACACCGAAACAATCAGCATCTTCCATTGTGTACGCAGTTTCTAATAAACCATGTCCATAGGCGTTTGCTTTCACAACTGCAATCAGTTTACTGTCAGGAGCCTGTACTCTAACTTGTTGCAAGTTGTGTCGCAGAGCACGGCGGTCGATAACAGCAGTTGCCGCTTTCATTTCATCCCCTTTTTATAATTTTTCGCTCAGGTTTGATAAATAACAGACTATCTTTGATGTTGATTATTCAAGCTGTTTGAGCATCAGCAATAGACTCTTAGATTTATTCGTCGCTATAACTTGGCCCAGCATAATTATCAAATCGTGACCATTGGCCATTAAACGTCAGCCTTACTGTACCGATAGGGCCGTTACGCTGTTTACCAAGGATGATTTCTGCCACACCTTTCAGTTCACTGCTGTCGTGATAAACCTCGTCACGATAGATAAACATGATCAAGTCAGCATCCTGTTCAATAGAGCCTGATTCACGCAGATCGGAGTTAACCGGCCGCTTATCAGCTCGTTGTTCCAAGCTACGGTTTAGCTGGGAGAGTGCGACAACCGGCACTTGAAGCTCTTTCGCCAATGCTTTCAGTGAGCGGGATATTTCCGCAATCTCCAGCGTTCTGTTGTCAGATAAAGAAGGTACCCGCATCAATTGCAGATAATCGATCATAATCAGGCTAAGCCCGCCGTGTTCGCGGAAAACCCGCCGCGCACGGGAGCGCACTTCTGTTGGTGTCAGACCGGATGAGTCATCAATATACATATTGCGTTTTTCCAGCAAAATCCCCATGGTGCTGGAAATTCGCGCCCAATCCTCATCATCAAGCTGGCCGGTACGAATACGTGTTTGGTCTACACGGGACAGGGATGCCAGCATACGCATCATGATCTGATTGCCGGGCATCTCAAGGCTGAAAATCAAAACTGGCTTATCCTGCATCATCGCTGCGTTTTCACACAGATTCATCGCAAAAGTCGTTTTACCCATTGAAGGACGCGCCGCCACAATAATTAAATCTGATTTCTGCAAGCCGGCAGTCTTCTTATCCAGATCTTGGTAGCCCGTAGAAACCCCTGTCACGCCATCATGTGGGCGCTGATAGAGCATCTCAATTCGCTCAACGGTTTCTTCCAGGATCTGCTCTATACTTTTCGGGCCTTCATCTTTATTCGCCCGATTTTCTGCGATCTGGAATACACGTGATTCTGCCAAATCCAAGAGTTCTTCGCTGGTTCGGCCTTGTGGATCATAGCCTGCATCTGCAATTTCATTTGCCACTGCGATCATATCGCGTACTACCGCACGCTCGCGGACGATATCAGCATAAGCGTTGATATTCGCTGCACTTGGAGTGTTTTTTGACAACTCAGCAAGATAGGCGAACCCGCCGACATTATCGAGATCGCCATTCTGTTCGAGAGATTCAGATAACGTGATCAGGTCGATAGGTTTGCTCCTTTCGAGCAAACGCTGCATTTCAGAGAAAATACGCCTGTGTGGTCGGCTGAAAAAGTCATTGCTGGTAACCCGCTCGGATACATTATCCCAACGTTCATTATCCAGCATCAAACCGCCTAACACGGATTGCTCTGCTTCCAAAGAGTGTGGTGGAAGTTTCAGCCCTTCCACTTGGCGATCTTTTGGTTCAGCCATACTGTTGTTAGTTGGTTTTTTCCCAGCCATGTATACCGCATTAATCCACTAAACAAAAAACGAAATAGCGCATAAGTATACGCCATGAAAACAGCCTTGAGTAATTATATATAGTCTGTAATGATTTCGGACACATTAACGCAGTTTGTATCAATTGCAATGCAAAAGTGCGGGGCTGTTTCCAATATTTTTAACATAATGAGAGAGTTACCATGGCAAAACGTATTGAATTTTCCGCCACTGGCGGCCCAGAAGTACTCCGATATTGTGAATTTACGCCTGTTTATCCTACAGCTGATGAAGTACAAATTGAAAATAAGGCCATTGGTATTAATTATATTGATACCTACATACGTAGCGGGTTATATCCACCAGCTAATCTACCCAGTGGGCTGGGAACAGAAGCGGCAGGTATCGTCACTAAAATTGGGTCAGGTGTAACATCCACTAAGGTCGGGGATCGTGTGGTTTATGCCCTATCTGCTTCTGGCGCTTATAGTGAAATACACAATGTACAAGAAAACAAATTAACCATACTTCCAGATGCTATATCATTCGAACAAGCCGCCGCATCATTCTTGAAAGGCCTGACTGTCTATTATCTTTTCCACCAAACCCACAAGATCCAAACAGGGGAATCTTTCCTATTTCATGCAGCGGCTGGTGGTGTTGGTTTGATTGCGTGCCAATGGGCAAAAGCATTGGGAGCAAAATTGATTGGGACGGTTGGCTCAGATGAAAAAGCCAATCTTGCCAAAGCAGCCGGGGCATGGCAGACCATCAATTATAATCGCGAGAATATCGTAGAGCGTGTTTTGGATATCACTGACGGTAAAAAAGTAGATGTGGTTTACGATTCCGTTGGTCAAGCAACGTGGCTGGATTCTCTCGACTGCCTGAACCCTAGGGGACTGATGGTCAGCTTTGGTAATGCTTCAGGGCCTGTAACAGGGATAAACTTAGGGATCCTCAATCAGAAAGGCTCACTGTTTCTCACTCGTCCTTCTCTGTCTGGTTATATCACTACCCGTGATGAATTGAATGAAGCCAGCAAAGTACTCTTTGATTTCATTGCCAGCGGCAAAATCAATGTAGATGTTCCAGAAAGCCAGAAGTTCCCATTGAGCGAAGCAATAAGAGCACACCGGACACTGGAAAGCCGTGCAACCCACGGTTCCAGCTTATTGATCCCGTAATATCTATTGTCCTGAAATTCTATTCTCTGAGCGGGCTATACCCGCTCAGTTACCATTTCCAGTGCTTTTTCAACAACCATAATATCAGCACCCTGCTTATGGGCATTTTCACTCAAATGGCGACGCCATTGGCGTGCACCGG
Organism: Xenorhabdus vietnamensis; assembly: GCF_002127535.1. GTDB lineage: Bacteria > Pseudomonadota > Gammaproteobacteria > Enterobacterales > Enterobacteriaceae > Xenorhabdus > Xenorhabdus vietnamensis. The sequence continues at coordinate 23,866 of NZ_MUBJ01000007.1, read as the reverse complement.
GAATCCCCTGAAAAATTCCCAAGATATGGCGGGTGATATGACCTAAATAAGTACCTTGAGACAATTCCTGTTCAATATAAGGATAAAGCGACTTAACCGCATCAACCGTATTGGTCACAGGAACTGTTTGGTCAAACAACTCACAATCCACACGTGCCAGAATCGATGGGTTTTGGTAAGCCTCCCGACCAATCATCACACCATCAACATATTGTAAATGCTGCTTTGCTTCTTCCAGTGATTTAATACCACCGTTAAGAGAAAGCGTCAGTTGCGGAAAATCTTTCTTTAATTGATAAACTCGTGGGTAATCCAAAGGCGGAATTTCGCGGTTTTCTTTTGGGCTTAAACCAGACAACCATGCTTTGCGCGCATGAATAACAAAATTATCGCAATCGCTGTTTTTTACGACAGTATCAATGAAATCACACAGAAACTCGTAGCTATCCTGTTCATCAATTCCGATACGGGTTTTGACGGTAACCGGAATATCCACTACATCCTGCATCGCCTTAACACAATCGGCTACCAGCGTCGCTTCTCCCATCAGGCAAGCACCAAAGCGACCGTTTTGCACGCGATCAGAAGGGCAACCAACATTCAAATTGATTTCATCGTAACCCCGTTCCTGCGCAATCTTCGCACACTGCGCCAAGGCTTCAGGATCGCTGCCACCCAATTGTAATGCCAATGGATGTTCTTGTTCGTTATAGGCCAGATAATCCCCTTTGCCATGAATAATCGCGCCCGTTGTGACCATTTCCGTGTAAAGCAGAGCTTCCTTGCTTAATAAGCGATGGAAGTAACGGCAATGACGATCCGTCCAATCTAACATGGGGGCAACGGAGAAGCGAGATGATGGGTGCATATCACAAACCTCATTTAAAAATCAAAAAGATAGCGCCGATATCGTCGCTTTATATTCTGGTCTATTTCGGCTTATTCAGCCATTAGGAAATACTCAGGGGGAATACAAACTCCCCCAAATTATCCAAGGCGGGCGATTATACAGAGCGAGAAGGATCGCTTCAAACTCAACCAAAACTGAATATTTGTATTAGTCCCACTCAAAGCACAGTGCTGAGAATTTCTCTTGAACTTCATTGATAAATCGGTTTGTACTAGAAAAGCTCCAATTTCGAGCAATGTAGTATCCTTCACCTTGATAGCCAAACTCAGGTTCTAACTGAGTACGATACTTTTTGTATTTATCTCCAACTCCTTTAATTTCTTCATATTTTTTCAGTAACTGAAACGAACAAGTTTTATTATTTCGGAGATAATGAAAACCAGATTCATCAATTAGTTTATGATCCTCAAGTGCTTTAATTGTATAAAAACCAATGTCTGACTTATGAAATCCTTGCCGATAAAGTTTCCCATTGACATACAGATTAAGTGATGAGTGATTTTTTTCACTATTACGAGCAGCTCTTTTTTCTCGCTTTTTGGAACGTACCTCTATCTGGTAATCCATCTCTTCAGGAAGCGGGATAATTTGCTCAATATTCAATAAAAGTTTTTCGCTTACTCGAAAAGGTTGCAGGCGAACACAAGTTATGTCCATTCCTATATCATTCATCCACAAAACCGATGTCGTAATCTCTTTAGAAAAGTTACGAGCAGCTAAAACAATGCGTGTCTCTTTAGCAAAATTATCTTTTTGTGGAGAATCCCATGCCAAAAAATCTAACATCGAGCTTTCAGCATCAATATCCTGTCTTGCTTGACTCAAAAATTCCTTATAGGCACTAACGGCCTGTTCCCAAGTTAGATTCGAAACCATAGCTGCGTAACGAATCGCCTGAAGTTCCATGTGACCACCATCATCATCCCGCTTAAGTTCTATAACGACGAGATTGGCGGACTTATCAATACCAAGTAAGTCAAGACGACGATTGGAACCAACAAAATGACTATATTCTTCTGCGATCACTAACGTGTCAGGGCTAATGGCTTCAATTTGTGATTTTAAAAGACGCTGAATATCTTGTCGCTCCTTCAGTTTCTCCGTTTCAAATGAAGTCATCTCAACTTTTACTAGCGTATCTTGTGTTAACTCATATATTGCCACTTAAGTTCCCTTATACCCACTCAACATATCAAAAATTACCAGTGCAAATTGGCGCGTTTTTTCTGAGTCAGAGAGACGTTGTATCATTTGATTTTGGTGCGTTGCACTACTACTTAAAATTGCATCATCAATGGCTTGAGGAAAATCACCTAACATAGCCTATTCACATGTATTATTCGCTATTTAGCTCATGACAGTTTCGCTTTCAGTCAATTTGTCTCGAACGGTGAAAGCATGATTAATCATGTTTTTCCTTTTACTATATAGTGTAAATTCCTATCCCTGTAGGGTATTAGTGCAAAACTCGAATTTCAGTATGGCTACTATCCTCATCCATTATTTCATCATCGAGTGAATCTTCCATTTGATCTCGCAATATGGAATTAACTACATCAGCAAAACCGTCTTTCATATATTGTTCTATAAAAATGCCTTTCGCATTTAACCAAGGTAATTGGGCTATCGGCCAGTCACAATGTTCTTTGTAAAACAAAAATTCTTTCAGGCGCTCTTTCACAGTGTCAAAATCACGACTCCAATAAGCATTTCCTAGTCGGTAATTTGTGTGGAATTCATCAAAACTGCCAAAAATTTCATAAACATAATCGGCTGTTTTAAGTATATTTTTCCACGCTGTTTCTTCACTGATATAACCGGCAGAAAAACAGTTTCGACTCAGTACAATTGCTCGCCAAAGATCAAATCCCCAAAGTAAAGCGGGAGGACGTCCATCAATTGAACGAGAACATTGCTGTACATATTCAGGCTGTTCTTCAATCAAACTACCAAGCACCTTGAACATTTCTCCATCGGTAAAAACCGCATCAACCGCAAAACGTTCTGAATGCATCCCTGCCCATAATTCATGCAATATTTCCCAATAATCTTTTTCATTAAGAATGCCCCAACTTTTGTAAACTTCGGATTGATGAGGCTTTGCATCAGACAGAGGTAAAATACGATATTGATAATTATCGTGAGAAACACGGCTTTCCAAAGGGTAATGTTCTAATGTTTCTGTCCAAAATCCGTCGTAATAGCAGCTGACGATATGCAAGCGTAATGCCTGACGTTTTTCTTCCGACAAAACAGAACACTTTGCCTGTGAGTAATAGCTTTTTTGTTCAATAATAGGAAGGTTTTTGATGCGTTGGAGACTGCAAATGGAGAGATATATACCAAGTGAATTCAAACCAACCAAGCCAGCCCAGAGCAGATACCCCTCTGAAGATATATTAGGGGTATTAAAGATCAATACCGTTATTCCGAGCGATAATACACTCAGCAAAAGTGTTGCAACCCAAAGAATGGTTAAACCAACTGCCTGAATAGGCTTGAGGAATGCCACTCCTTTTCTTTCCTTGAGGATATTTTTGATTATCCGAAAACCATTAACAGGAAACCTTCTATTATTGGGGTGGTTTTGCAGTAATTCTTTCATTTTTAATCCATTAATCAAGTAAGCTGTATTTCAAATGTTTTTAATGCTGAAGTTTTGTCCTTTCCAAACGAAACAATTAGAATGCTATATTTAAAAAAATCACGATTTTAACTACCAATATAATTATCATGATAAACCAACTCAAACCTTCAGATATTATCCAATATTTCCAGTTTTATTTTCTCCGTTTTTTAGCCCATTTTATTGTTCTTATCCACGAATTACTTTTATTTCCAATCAACGTGTATTTGTAAATCAAGTGTCTCATAATGGCAAGATAACCACTCTTCTTTACAGGTATATTACATACCAGAAGAGAACTGAACATTATATGGATTCCACTCCCAACTCCAAAAAAATGGTAACATTAAAGTTATTAGCATCATGTAGGTGTGAGAGGTGTAATGAAAACTATCAATCAAAAAAAGTTACTGGCACAGGCTGAAGCAATCTGTCTGTCAAGAGGGGTTCGTTTGACACCTCAACGCCTTGAAATTCTTCGCTTAATTACAGAGCAACCTGGTGCAATAAGCGCTTATGATTTACTGGATTTATTGCGTGAAGTAGAACCACAAGCAAAGCCTCCAACGGTTTATCGTGGATTGGAGTTTCTACTGGAACAAGGTTTTATTCACAAAATAGAATCTACAAACAGTTATGTTCTTTGTCATCATTTTGAAGAACCCAGCCATACTTCGGCTATGTTTATCTGTGAAGTTTGTAATGCAGTAACCGAGAAAGATGCAAAAGATATTGAGTCCGCTATTCAGCAGTTAGCTCAAGGTACAGGGTTTCATTTGCGAAATAGCGTGATAGAAGTCCATGGTATATGTTCTTCCTGCTATGAGATTGAATCTTGCATGGAGCGTGATACATGCCAGCACAATCATTCAGTTGAAGAGAATAAAAAGAAATAAGAAAAGAACGATTGATGCCGGATTAGGCAATAAGGCGGTCATAACTGAATATAATCACATATTTTTCAATGTACCCGCTAAACTCAAGTTTAACGGGTACTGGGGAAGATGACCGCCCCAGAGAATGGCAAAGTACAATTATCTGTTTTTACAATCAGACCCAGTCCCCGTTACGAATAACGCCTACTGCCAACCCTTCAATAGTGAAACTCTGCTCGCTTAAATCGACAACAATTGGTTGAAATTCTGGATTCTCAGCAATCAACTCGATTTTGTTTCCTGTTTGCTTGAAGCGTTTTACTGTGACTTCATCTTCGATACGCGCCACGATGACTTGCCCATTATGAACATCCTGTGTTTTATGCACAGCCAGTAAATCCCCGTCCATAATGCCGATATCTTTCATAGACATCCCACTCACACGCAACAGAAAATCAGCACTTGGTTTGAATAATTCAGGATCAACCTTATAATGACTTTCAATGTGTTCCTGAGCTAATAGTGGTTCCCCAGCAGCAACACGACCGATCAGCGGCAATCCCGCACCTTCATCTTCCTCCTCAAGAAGCAAACGGATACCTCTGGATGCACCAGATATCATCTCTATCACCCCTTTACGCGCAAGTGCTTTTAAATGCTCTTCTGCTGCGTTAGGTGAACGAAAACCAAGACGTGCTGCAATTTCAGCTCGTGTTGGTGGCATACCCGTTTGCGAAATATGGTCACGCACCAAGTTATAAACTTGCTGCTGCCTAGCAGTTAATGCTTTCATTTCGCCCCCTGTTTGTTTATACAGTCCGACTGTGAGTATATACAGGTAAATTCGAATTGGGAACCTGTCAGCATGTAAAAGCAACTAAATAACGTGCTTTGATGAAAAAACACACCATCTCAACGCATGAAATATGACCAAAAGATCATTCCCCAGATAAACAGCGCCAGAAGTATGGTAAGCAATACTGCCGCAGACCCCATATCTTTCGCCCGACCCGATAATTCATGATATTCACTGCCAATACGATCCACTACCGCTTCTATAGCACTGTTGAGGATTTCGACAATAACTACAAGCATAACAGAGCCAACGAGAAGGAGCCTCTCGAATAAGCCAAAATCTAAAGAAAATGCAATGATGATCGCAAGTATGGCAGCAATTGTTTCCTGCCGAAATGCCGCTTCATTCTGCCATGCCGCCTTAATTCCTTTCGCTGAATACTCAGCCGCTTTAATGATGCGGATCAAACCTGTTGATTGATTTGCCATAAGAACTTTCTTCAGTGAACTTAATATTTGTATGTTTATATAACTTTTAGCTCTTATTATTGTCTTATTTCCACAGATCTCAAAATCTGTTTCTGGTATCCTTGCGACGCGTTGCTAACAAGAGGCTTAAAGCAGTTATGTCAGGCTGGCGTAAAATATACTATAAGTTATTGAATTTACCACTAAAATTATTAGTAAAAAGTAAACTAATCCCTACGGATCCCATTGCGGAGCTGCGTCTTGATACGACTCGGCCCATTTTGTACGTATTACCGTACTACTCAAAAACAGACTTATTGACCTTGCGTCAACAATGTCTGGCGCAAGATTTGCCGGATCCGTTGAATCCTTTGGAAATTGGTGACACACAGCTTCCCAGTTGTGTTTTTATCGATAACGGTCCCCGTGTGTTCCGTTGCTATGCTCCAAAATATGAATCTGTAAAGATTTTCCATTCTTACCTGGATTTGCATCGCAATAATCCTGATTTGAATATCCAGATGGTGCCTGTTTCTGTCATGTTTGGTCGTTCTCCAGGGCGCGAAGGGCAAGAAGGGAATACAGCTCCGCAATTACGTTTACTAAATGGCGTGCAAAAGTTTTTTGCAATCCTATGGCTTGGACGTGATAGTTTCGTGCGTTTCTCCACCCCTGTGTCTCTACGCCGTATGGCCGACGAACATGGTACGGATAATATCATCGCCAATAAACTTGCCCGTGTTGCACGGATACACTACTCCCGTCAACGTCTTGCGGCAGTTGGGCCTCGCTTGCCTGCCAGACAGGATCTGTTCAATAAGTTACTGGCATCAAAGGCAATAGAAAAAGCGATTGCTGATGAAGCACGCAGCAAAAAAATCTCTCCAGAAAAGGCAAAACAGAATGCCATCAATATGTTGGAAGAGGTTGCTGCGGATTTCTCCTATGAAACAGTACGCTTGACCGACCGAGTTTTGAGTTGGACATGGAACCGTTTGTATCAAGGTATCAATGTTCATAATGCCGAACGTGTTCGCCAGTTGGCGCAGGATGGCCATGAGCTGGTTTATGTACCATGCCACCGCAGCCATATGGACTATCTTTTACTCTCTTATGTGCTCTATCACCAAGGGCTGGTTCCACCGCACATTGCCGCGGGAATTAACCTGAATTTTTGGCCTGCCGGCCCGATATTCCGTCGTCTTGGCGCATTTTTCATCCGCCGTACGTTTAAAGGCAATAAGCTCTATTCAACCATCTTTCGTGAATATCTCGGTGAGCTGTTTGCCCGTGGTTATTCGGTTGAATACTTTGTCGAAGGGGGACGCTCCCGCACTGGTCGTTTGCTTGATCCAAAAACCGGAACTCTCTCTATGACATTGCAAGCGATGCTTCGAGGAGAATCTCGACCAATCACTATTGTGCCTATCTATATCGGATATGAACATGTGATGGAAGTGGCGACATATGCCAAAGAACTGCGTGGTGCAACCAAAGAAAAAGAAGGTTTTTTCCAGATGGTGCGGGGACTGCGCAAATTACGTAATCTGGGGCAGGGTTACGTGAACTTTGGTGAGCCGATCCCATTGATACAATACCTGAACCAACATGCTCCAGAATGGCGTGACTCCATTGACCCAATCGAATCCCAGCGTCCAACATGGCTGGCTCCAACAGTCAGTAAACTGGCTGACAATATTATGGTCAATATCAATAATGCTGCTGCGGCCAATGCTATCAATTTATGCACCACGGCATTATTATCATCACGCCAGAGAGCACTTACTCGCGAACAGCTTATTGAGCAGTTGGATTGCTATCTGCAATTACTGCGTAATGTGCCTTACACTAACGATATCACGGTGCCAAACAAAACAGCGGAAGAGTTGTTGGATCATGCTTTGCTGATGAATAAGTTCGAGGTCGAAAAAGATAGTCTAGGGGATATTATTATCCTGCCACGTGAAAGCGCGGTATTGATGACTTATTATCGCAACAATATCCAACACTTGTTGATCCTGCCATCCCTAATTGCCAGTATTGTTATGCATCACCGCCGCATTAGTCGCAGTGAGTTGCTCAGACAAGTAGCGTTGATTTATCCGCTGATCAAGCAAGAGCTTTTCATGCGTTATAGTAAAGAAACGCTCTCTGATGTCGTCAGTACTCTGGTTGATGAGCTGACGCATCAATGCCTTATCTGTAACAAAGAGCAAGAAATGCTGGTGCTGAATCCTGCACGCATTCGCCCATTGCAATTACTGGCGGCAGGTATCAGAGAAACGCTGCAACGTTATGCCATCACGCTTTCTTTGTTGAATGCCACACCTGAAATCAGCCGTGGTGTACTGGAAAAAGAGAGCCGGATGTTAGCTCAACGTCTGTCTGTACTACATGGTATCAATGCACCAGAGTTCTTTGACAAGGCGGTTTTTGCCAGCTCAGTCAATACGCTGCGCGAAGAAGGCTATATTCAAGACAGCGGCGACATAATTACTACCTGCGCTCAGGAACTATATCATGTATTAAGTGAGCTGATGTCACCTGAAATTCGTTTGACGATTGAAAGTGTCAGCATGCCACCAGAACAAAATGAACCTGCACAGGTAGTACAAGAGCAGCAATAACGACGTTAAGCTGGTCATGGAAAATAATAAATCAACGGGCGGTAATCCGCCCGTTATATCAAAGGTATATCATGCTAGACATAGCTGAAAAAGATACCGAGGAATAAAATTAAACCGACGTAGTTATTGTTCATAAATGCCTGAAAGCAGGATGATCTTTCCCGATCTGCAATCAATTTTTGTTGATAAACGAATAGTGCTGTTGCCAACAATATCGTCCAATAATATATCCCTTCCAGATTCACCATATTGCCAACCACAACCAAAAGGCCCAGCATGATGAATTGCAGAATACCAATAATCAATTTATCAAAGCGTCCAAAGAGCACAGCGGTCGATTTCACACCGATTTTCAGGTCATCATCACGATCCACCATGGCATACTGTGTATCATAAATCACAGACCATATGACATTAGCCAAAAATAACAGCCAGCATTCTAAAGGTAAGGACTCACTTACTGCGGCAAATGCCATAGGAATTGACCAGCCATAAGCGGCCCCCAGTACAACTTGTGGCAAATGGCTGACACGCTTGACGAAAGGGTAAGCCCACGCCAATGCTAAACCAACGACCGACAGTGCAATCGTCATTTTATTCAGTGTCAGCACCATCGCAAAAGAAATGAGTACCAGTGTGGCAAACAAGATTTTGCTTTCTTTTTCAGTGATGTCGCCACTAGGAAGAGGACGAGATTTTGTCCGCTCCACATACCCGTCAAATTTTCGGTCTGCAAAATCATTAATGCAACATCCCGCAGCACGCATGGAAAATACACCGATAGTAAAGACTAACAATACATGCAAATTCGGCATGCCTTTTGCGGCGATCCACAATGCCCAATATGTTGGCCATAACAATAATAACGCACCAATGGGTTTATCAATACGCATTAAACGACAATACGCACGCCATTTACTTTGCATCATGCTGGCCTCCAATCTATTTCTCCCTTTTTATTTTGTTTATTTTATATACAGGTGATTCAGGCAGAAAAACTTCCGTGAGCAACAATGGCTTACCCGATAATCTCAGTAAAGAACGTCGTACCCAACGATCTTCCTGCCGACCTATTTGAATATAATCTCGAGTTAGATTATTACCACTAAAAAGATAGCGTCCGAGCGGCGCTGTCCCCACATCAACCAATTGCCTATCCGGTCCAGTCAGTGTTTCTGTCGGAATAACGGTACGCCCCAACAACCAAGGGATGTTATCTCCATATAGAACAATTTCACGCAACCAATATTTTTCACTTAAAGGCAAGTGCTTACTTTCATCTCCTAACTCTTCCGCTGTGATAAAACACTCCCGAAAAGGGGTAACCGATACCTGCTGACAATATTGTTCAAAGCGGCACGTCATTGAGCCTACTTCCATCAGCCAATCTAAAATATCTTCGGGAAGGTCGGTCTCATCAGCCGATAACCAGTCAATAGAAGGTGAAATTAATATGTGGGGTGTTGAAGTTAATATAGTGTCATCTGCCATGTCATTTTCCCATTGCGGGGGTATATCAATTTCCCCGACAGCACAACGAATGGAGAGTGAGGATATCATGTTGCAGACTAATAAAATAAAAAGTTGATAACAAATTATGTAAATTATAAAAAAACTCCCCCCAATAACAATATTTATTGAGGGGAGTAGAGATCAAATAAGATGACGGTTCAGATTAGCGCCATTCTTTGAATCGGTTAATCAAACCATTTGTGGAGCTGTCATGGCTATTTACCACTTCTGCATCGTGCAGTTCAGGCAGAATACGGTTCGCTAATTGTTTACCCAGTTCTACGCCCCATTGATCAAATGAGAAAATATTCAGAATTGCGCCTTGAGCAAAGATTTTATGCTCATACATGGCAATTAACGCGCCCAAACTGAATGGCGTAATTTCGCGCAATAAAATGGAGTTGGTTGGACGGTTCCCTTCAAACACTTTGAATGGCACAACACTCGCCACATCTTGAGCATTTTTTCCTGCTTGCGCAAATTCATCTTCCACCTGAACCTGCGTTTTACCAAATGCCAACGCTTCAGTTTGCGCAAAGAAATTCGATAGTAGTTTGCTATGATGATCGCTAACTGGATTATGGCTAACTGCTGGAGCAATAAAATCACAAGGGATCAGCTTGGTTCCCTGATGGATAAGCTGATAGAAAGCATGCTGACCATTAGTGCCCGGTTCACCCCAGATAATCGGCCCTGTCTGGTAATTCACCGGATTGCCATTGCGATCGATGTACTTACCATTCGATTCCATGTTGCCTTGTTGGAAGTATGCAGCAAAACGGTGCATGTATTGATCATAAGGCAGAATCGCTTCAGTTTCCGCACCAAAGAAATTGTTGTACCAGATGCCGATCAGTGCTAGCAAAACAGGAATGTTCTGTTCAAAGGCGGTTTGCTCAAAGTGTTTATCCATCGCATGAGCACCGCTCAACAATTGTTCAAAATTTTCATAACCAATGGAAAGTGCGATGGATAAGCCAATTGCAGACCAGAGTGAATAACGTCCCCCGACCCAATCCCAAAACTCAAACATGTTTTGAGGATCAATACCAAATTTGCTGACTTCTTGTTCGTTGGTTGATAATGCCGCAAAATGTTTTGCAACATACGTTTCATCAACAGCACTTTGCAGGAACCAATGACGTGCAGAATGTGCATTGGTCATCGTTTCTTGCGTAGTAAAAGTCTTGGAAGCAATCAGGAACAAGGTTGTTTCTGGATTCAAGATTTTTAATGTTTCAGTGATGTGGGTTCCGTCAATATTGGAAACAAAATGCATATTCAGGTGATTTTTATATGCTTTCAATGCTTCTGTCACCATATAAGGGCCAAGATCAGAGCCACCAATTCCAATATTGACGACATCTGTAATGGCTTTGCCTGTATAGCCTTTCCACTCACCCCCAATAATGCGTTCACTGAATGATTTCATTTTCGCCAGCACTGCATTAACTTGCGGCATCACATCTTCCCCATCCACCATAATCGGGGTATTACTGCGATTGCGCAAAGCAATATGCAGTACAGCACGATCTTCAGTGCGATTGATTTTCTCACCAGAAAACATGCTGCGAATTGCACCGGTCAGCTCAGTTTCTTGCGCCAAAGTTTGTAACTTTGCCAATGTTTCCGCGGTAATGCGGTTTTTGGAATAATCCACCAGAATCTGTTGATCAAATGTCGCAGAAAATACCGTAAACCGTTCTTTGTCCTGTTCAAACAGTTCCCGCAAATGCACGTTCTTCATTTGCTCAAAATGTTGTTGCAATGCTTTCCAAGCTTCAGTCTGGCTAGGATTGATGTTTTTCATGAATAATACTCTCTATCAACTGTCAATAAACAATGCCAATAAACAAATAGGAATACACAGATTGTAACGGGTTAATTCTGTGATTGTTCTCCCTTTCCTTGTGATTGCTGATATTGGTCAAAATAGTCAGCAATTTCCAGCCCTAATTATTGAGATAGGCAAAAACGATAATTTCATTTCCATCATGAAATTTATTTATGTTTCATGGTCAAGCATTGACTCAATGCGCCTAACCCGATATTTCTAAAAGTCTATTCTCCGAACAAAAGGTTATCATCCATGTGTGCTGTTTCATCTCCTAAATCGCTGTATGTTGTAGCAAAATTCGGTGGCACTAGTGTGGCAGACTTTGATGCCATGAATAACTGCGCCGATATTATTTTGGCAAACGCAAATGTCCGTGTGGTCGTTCTGTCAGCGTCTGCTGGCGTGACCAATTTGCTGGTTGCATTGGCGGCTGGCTGCGATAGCGACAAGCGGGAGAATTACCTGAAACAGATCCGTGACATTCAATATGCCGTTATTGACCGATTGAGCGAAGTTGCGGTGATTCGCGAAGAAATTGATCGTCTGCTGGAAAATATTGAGATGCTATCGGAAGCAGCATCACTCGCAACCTCAGAAGCACTGACAGATGAATTGGTTAGCCACGGTGAAGTAATGTCTACTTTATTGTTTGTGGAGCTACTGCGCCAACGCAATACTGATGCCGAATGGTTTGATATCCGCCGGATCATGCGAACCAATGATAACTTTGGTCGGGCAGAGCCGGATACTCTTCAGCTCCATACTTTAGCGATGGAGCATCTTCATTCTCGCCTGAACAATACAATTGTTATCACTCAGGGTTTTATTGGCAGAGAAGAAAAAGGCCGCACAACTACACTGGGGCGGGGTGGCAGTGATTATACCGCAGCTTTGCTGGGTGAAGCTCTTGGCTTACAGCGCGTTGATATTTGGACTGATGTTCCGGGTATCTACACTACTGATCCACGGATTGTCCCTACGGCTAAGCGTATTGATAAAATTGCCTTTGATGAAGCGGCAGAAATGGCGACATTTGGTGCCAAAATCCTCCATCCCGCTACATTGTTACCTGCGGTTCGCTGCGGTATTCCAGTATTTGTCGGCTCCAGCAAAGATCCAAATACGGGCGGGACAGTAGTTTGTGATAAAACAGAAAATCCCCCGCTGTTTCGCGCATTAGCATTACGCCGCAAACAAACTTTGCTGACACTACATAGTCTGAAAATGCTCCATGCAAGGGGCTTTCTGGCGGAAGTCTTTACCCTACTGTCGCGTCATAATATTTCGGTGGATTTGATTACCACATCAGAAGTGAGCATCGCCCTGACGCTGGATACCACAGGTTCCACCAGCACTAATGGCAGCCTGCTGACCAATGCGTTGCTAACTGAGCTTGCTACGTTATGCCGTGTGGAAGTCGAAGAAGATATGGCGCTAGTTGCGATTATTGGCAATGAACTTTCACAGGCCAAAGGATTGGGAAAAGGGGTTTTTGGGGTGCTGGAATCATTTAATATTCGCATGATCAGCTGTGGTGCAAGCAGCCATAATATCTGTCTGCTCGTTCCCAGTAAAAATGCGGAGCAAGTGATTCAGACATTGCATCGGAGTTTATTTGAGGTATGACGAAATAAATTCACCATCACGCCAGAATCAGTTGCAATGACACATAACTCTGGTTTGCCTTCTTTATTTATCCCAAAGATTTAACCAAAGCACAGTATTAATGATTGAGCCGGGCATCAAGCCCGGCAATACCAATACAAAGATCCTGCATATAAATATCATTCATTACAAATGAATATCTAGATCCTTATGCGGTGTATAACCTATCTTTTCGTGCAATCATGGAGCATAAGTTTTTACTAGCATGATACGACGTAATTCGAGCACAAAAGACTTTGGAGGTGCAATCAGTACGAAAATACCCTGCCGCGATATTTTGTGGCATAGCTGCCATTCATTATTTTAAGTCCTCACGCGTCGGGCCTTGGAAATAAATTGCGTTCATATGGCAACTACGAGGTTGAGTAAGAACAAATCGTATGGTTTCCCATATTGAACGACCATTAAGTAATTATTGGCCCATTGTTTTATGGTCATCAAGTACCTCATCAAATCCATTGACTTCGAAATCAGGCGGATAAATTCCTGTTACACGGATATTGTCTTTGCTTAACTGATGGGAAATATTTTGGCAAAAACCACTCATGGCATGTTTGGCAGCAAAAAATGCCGGATGAGCAACAGATTGCGTAAAGTTCGGAATACCACAGACAGATACCATTGCAATAATATCGGCGCCTTGTGACTGACGCAGGCTCGGTAATAACGCTTTGGTCAGTAACATGGCCCCTGTCGCGCCTGAATTCACTGTACTGATAATATCGGCATCACTATCATCATCGCCCAGATGACCTTCTAGCCATTGTGCCGCACTCAATATCAGAATGTCGATAGGTTGGCTGTCTTGCAGTAATTGATTGGCAAAACTGCTCACTGATTGTGCATCACTGACATCACATAGGTAGCTTCTTGCAATGCCTCCTTCGCTGTGAATAATTTCACAGGTGGTTTCTGCACTCTCCAACTGACGCGCACAGAGATCGACATGAGCACCTTCACGTGCCAACCAGACAGAAATGGCTTGCCCAAAATCTCGGCCTCCACCTGTCACTACAACTCGCTTACCTTTCAGCCCGTTTAACATAGTGTTAGTTTTCCTTATATCAGTTATAAACCGGGATGAGGAACCGTCGCACTACCGGTTACATCTCCTTAATAAATCTCATTGATGATGTAATCTGCGGTATACCTCACCCATTCTTCTGAGGAAATATAATTTTGATGTTCATCTGGCAAGCATACAGGTAAGAAGACCTGAACAGTATTAACAATACCCAATACATTGACATCTATCACTCCAGCCCATTCTTTTATCCCACCAACAGCACTAAGCTATCTGAAGTTTTCGATGCAAAATCGGCTGAAAGAGAGCATCTAACACATCGGATGTGTTTTTCCCCTCTTTATCATCCATAATAAGAAAACGAAAATAAATTCCATTTTGTATCCATCGCAGCAACCATTGCTGCAAACAGACGATTATTCAGAGGGCATCTTATGAGCACAGCCGTTGCCAGCAAACGCACAAAAAAAACTAAAATAACGACAAACAGTGCCGCTGCAAGCGGTCAGGTTCAATCTTTAAGTCGAGGACTAACCCTTTTGGAATATATTTCCGATTCACTTGTCGGCGTTACCTTGACCGATCTGGCAATTCAAGCTGGCCTCCCTAATTCCACCACTCATCGTCTTCTGACTACCTTGCAGCAACATGGTTTTGTCCGCCAGATAGGTGATCTGGGATTATGGGTGATTGCTTCCCATGCTTTTGTGGTTGGCAGTAGTTTTCTGCAAAGCCGCAATCTGATGGTATTGGTTCATCCAATATTGCGTCAGTTAATGGAGGATTCTGGTGAAACCGTCAATCTTGCCATTCTTAATCTTGATGAATACGAAGCTGTAATTGTCGATCAAGTGCAATGCAATGCGTTGATGAGAATGTCTGCTCCCATCGGTGGAAAATTACCAATGCATGCTTCCGGAGCGGGCAAAGCACTACTTTCTACGTTATCTGAGCAAAAACGCCTCCAATTACTGCATAAGAAAGGAATGCGAGCTTATACACAACATACCTGTACCACCTCAGCAGCATTGACAGAAAATCTTGAACAGATCCGTAAGCAAGGATTTTCGTTTGATGATGAAGAACATGCGTTGGGATTACGCTGTATTGCTGCCTGTATTTATGATGAGCATCATGAAGCTTTTGCCGCTATTTCTATCTCTGGCCCGATATCACGCATCTCTGATGATCGAGTTACTGAACTCGGGGCCCTTGTTATGCGGGCTGCAAAAGCAGTTAGCCGGGAATACGGTGGAATTAAGTAATTTTTGACAAAACCCCATCTAAAAGCTGATTTGTTGACAAGCCGTTACGTTTCAGCTTTAAAAATTGAATGCGGTAATCAGGCTTATGGTTTTGCCGCCTGTCAGAATAATGAAAAAATCATATTGAAAAATATGGTGCATAATGACATCGCCATTATCACCTCTTACAACGATATGCTCTCCACTCACAAGCCTTATGTTGCATTACATTTTAATAAGTGAAGGATTTTAAATCCCTTGTGTTCTTAATTAACGAGAGAAACTGCTCATGAATAATTGGAAAACAACCGCAGAAAATATCCTGACCGACGGCCCAGTCGTCCCTGTCATTGTTATCAATGAAATTGAACATGCTGTTCCTTTGGCAAAGGCATTGGTTGCCGGTGGAATTCGTGTTTTGGAAGTGACATTAAGAACTGCATATGCGCTGGAAGCCATTCGTCTGATCGCTAAAGAAGTTCCCGAAGCAATTATCGGCGCAGGTACTGTTATTAATCCTGAACAATTGGCTGCTGTCACTGAAGCCGGTGCTCAATTTGTCATTAGCCCAGGATTGACTAATGAGCTGTTAAAAGCAGCAACTGCGGGTTCGATACCTCTTATTCCGGGGATCTCTACTGTTTCTGAATTAATGTTGGGGATGAGTTATGGCCTGAAATGCTTTAAATTCTTCCCCGCAGAAGCAAACGGTGGGGTTAAGGCACTGAAAGCCATCGCAGGCCCATTCCCGCAAATACGTTTCTGCCCGACGGGTGGTATTTCTCCTGAAAACTATCGTGATTATCTGGCATTAAATAGCGTTCTGTGTATTGGTGGCTCATGGCTTGTACCGGGTGATGCATTAAGCAAAGGTGATTATGCCCAGATTACAGAACTGGCACGCACTGCCATTGCAGATGCAAAAGCATAATTCCATTGTTTAAATATTTTTTACGCGGAAATTACGTAATCGCTAATTTCCGCGCTGAAAAATAAATAAATTCCATTTAAAAAGTCATTTAGATAATTGATAATGTGACTACAATTAATTTGTTAATAAAGCAATATTAAAAAATTACCATTAACTAATGGCTTTTGATAATGTCCATGTACCGCTGTTATTGTCTCGATTTGATAGCAACGAAGTATAAACTTTATATGCTGTTCCTTGATGATTTGAATGCCCACAGGTATCAAGAAACCCACCATGAACGTTGTTAAAGTTATTCAGTAAATGAATGATATTACCTTCGCGAACTTTTCCATCAAATTCATGAGTCGTATCTGAAAAAAGATGCCATATCGCGGTATCAAGAGCGTGTACGGGCCTGTCTGCGGTGTAAACATTATAAAGTTCAGGTGATGGAGCATTACCACTGACTCTCAGATATCCCCCATTATTCTGATAGAAATTCAATAGAAATATAGTATCACCACTGTAAACTTCTGAGCCTAAACTTTTACCTTCTGCGGATAAAATCTGCCATGAACCGGAGCCTGTATCACGATTCGGAGAAGCAGAAGTGAGGACATTATATTTTTCGCCTAGTGAAGTTGCATGCCCACAAGTGTCAAGGTAGCTGCCATTAGCATACATGTTTTTAATATGCAAAATATCACCGTATAAAATGATATTAGCCATTCCTTCCTCCCTAAGTATTATAAAAAATGAATGGGGATACTCCATTAATGTTTAATATTATAGTTATTAAATTACATAACTATATTTATTCAACCAAATTTCATCGCGACCCATCAGATCATATCATCGAAAATCAATAAATGAATAGCCAGTCATTTTTAAATAGCACTATGTCATCCCTATTATTTATCATTCAATAAAACATTATTTTTATCTATGATAGGCACTATATCGAACTTTTTATTTCATTTGCTTCACCATTGAATTCATTACGTTGGTTGAATCGCTGCCTACGTCGATAAGCAAAAACATCTTCGACATGTCCGTTATTAATGCGATTTTGCAATGCTCGCCAGTAATCTGCTTTGAATAGATCACTGTGACTCTCTTCGAAATAGCACCTGATACGCTTGTCAGTACATAAAAAATGCCGGAATTCTTCTGGAAAAACATCGTTACCAGCTACACTGTACCAAGGTTCACTAGCCAACTCATCTTCTGGATAACGTGGCGGAGGAATCTCTCGAAAGTTTACTTCTGTCATGTAACAAATTTCATCATAATCGTAGAAAATCACCCTTCCGTGACGTGTAACACCGAAGTTTTTAAACAACATATCACCCGGAAAAATATTCGCAGCCGCTAATTGCTTTATGGCATTTCCGTATTCTTCAATCACATCTTTCAATTGCGCTTCATTGACTCGTTCCATATAAATATTCAGCGGCATCATTTTACGTTCCATATAAAGATGCTTTATTAAAATCTTATCTCCCAAATCTTCTAATTTCTCTGATATCTCTTTTTGCAGTTCTTCCATTAACTCAAGACTGATATGACGCTTATCAATAACAAAGTTTTCAAATTCTTGTGTATCAGCCATTCTCCCAACGCGATCATGCTCTTTTACCAAACGGTAACACTCCTGAACACGCTCTTGAGAAACTTCTTTCTGTGGCGCAAATTTATCTTTAATAATTTTAAATACGCGATCGAATGAAGGAGAAGTAAAAACCAGCATCACCATGCCTTTCACGCCCGGTGCGATCGTAAACTGTTCCTGAGTAATATTAATGAATGTCAGATATTCACGGTAGTATTCTGTCTTACCATGCTTCTGACAACCTATTGCCATGTATAATTCTGCCGTAGATTTCGTAGGAAGAATTTCACGCAACCATTCAACTAAAGCCGCAGGCAGGGGGACATAAACCATAAAATAAGAGCGGGCAAAACCAAAAACAATGCTGGCATCATCGTGGCTGGTCAAGCAGGTATCAATAAAAATTCTTCCTGATTCATTGTGATGAATCGGCAACAAGAATGGATAAACGGTCGTTCCCATTCTGATTTTCCCCACCAGCCAGGCTGCTTTATTTCGGTAAAATAATTCATTAGCAATTTGGAATGTGGAGTGTAATAAATCACCTTCTGAAAATATATTCTGTAAATATTGCGTGATATAACCAATATCTCGATCTAAATCCTCCCATTTAAGACGTAATGGCAAATCATTTAAGATAGTTCGCAACATTAATGTGAGGTTATTATCAGGAAAAAAATCCCGTGATAATGGGCGAGAAATATGACGAAAACGGGAAGGTGGTTGAGAAGAAAAGATATATAAATTTTCTGGCTTCAAATTACGATGTTGAAAAAAACGACAGTAAACTGAATTAAAAAAACTTTCTGCAATTTCAAAACGTGGATAGTCAGGCAGTAAACGAGTATAAACAGCTTTGACTTCAGCAATGTAATCTTCATCATGTTGTAATGAAGTATGAATGTGCTTCAATTGTTCCACCACTAATCCAACATGATGATCGTAAAGGTTAATCCTCTTTTTCATAGCCAGCTGTACAGCATGCCAATCAGCCTGTTCAAAACGTTGCTGAGCACCTAAAGTGACTTCCAGAAATCGACCATATTGCGCATCAAATCCCTGCAAAATGGTTTGTGCAATTAAGTGTGCGAGATCTATTCCCATCTTTGGCCACCTTTATCCGACACGTAAAGGGGCATTCCTTTTGGAATCCCCTAATAATTCAGCCTCTATCAATATAATGAACTTAGAATTGTTGCTCTTCTGTCGATCCTGTCAGTGCGGTAACAGAAGAACCTTCTCCTTGAATAATAGTAGTCACTTTATCAAAATATCCCGTTCCTACTTCCTGCTGATGTGAAGAGAATGTATAACCACGCTCAAGGGCAGCGAATTCTTGCTCCTGAACTTTTTCAACATAATGTTTCATTCCTTCACCACGTGCATAATCGTAGGCCAAATCAAACATGTTAAACCACATGCTGTGTATGCCCGCTAATGTGATGAACTGGAATTTATATCCCATGGCAGATAACTGCTCTTGGAAATTGGCGATAGTTTTATCATCCAGATTCTTTTTCCAATTGAAAGAAGGTGAACAATTATAAGCCAACAATTTACCCGGATATTTTGCATGTATAGATTCAGCAAAAAGACGAGCCGCTTCAATATCCGGTGTAGAGGTTTCACACCAGACAACATCAGCGTAAGGAGCATAAGCCAGCCCACGGCTGATCGCTTGTTCAATGCCTGCACGTGTGCAATAGAAACCTTCGCTGGTTCGCTTGCCGGTAATGAACTCCTTATCATAAGGATCGCAATCAGATGTCAGTAGATCGGCTGCATCTGCGTCAGTGCGTGCAATCAACAAGGTTGGCACTCCAGATACATCGGCCGCCAGACGTGCAGCTACCAGCTTCTGAATAGCTTCCTGAGTCGGAACCAATACTTTGCCACCCATGTGCCCACATTTTTTCACCGCAGCCAGTTGGTCTTCAAAATGAACTGCGGCAGCACCAGCTTCAATCATCGCTTTCATCAGTTCAAATGCGTTGAGTACGCCACCAAATCCAGCTTCGGCATCTGCGACAATCGGCAAGAAATAATTAATATATTCCTGACTGCCTGAATCAATACCATTTGACCATTGGATCTGATCTGCACGACGAAAGCTGTTATTGATACGTTTGATCACGTTAGGAACAGAATCGACAGGATATAATGATTGATCTGGATACATACTAGATGCGCTATTTGCATCTGCTGCCACTTGCCAGCCGGAAAGGTAAATCGCCTCAATACCGGCTTTAGCCTGCTGAAGTGCCTGACCTCCTGTCAGTGCCCCAAGAGCATTCACATAGCCTTTTTTCGAGCTGCCATTCAGCAATGCCCACAACTTTTTTGCCCCTATTTGCGCCAAAGTGTGTTCAGGATTGATTGAACCGCGTAATTTAACGACATCTTCAGCATTGTACGGACGAGTAATACCTTTCCAACGTGGTTGTTGCCATTCTTGTTCCAATTGAGCAATTTGTTGTTTCCGGGAAATGGTCATGATGTTCTACTTCCTATTCTTAATTAATCGGATATTTCTGCCATTATTATTTTTTTAATTAGTCTAGTAACTGATAACCAGGTAGCGTCAGGAAATCTATCAAGTCGTCCTGAGTAGTAATTCTTTCCATCAAATTAGACGCTTCCATAAACCGCCCTTGATTAAAGCGTAGCTCACCCACTTCCTGTTTAATAACGTCCAGCTCTTCTTTCAACATTTCCCTGAACAGCTCTTTTGTCACTTTCTTGCCATTAGAAAGTGATTTTTCATGGCGAATCCATTGCCAAATAGAAGTACGGGAAATCTCCGCTGTAGCTGCGTCTTCCATCAAGCCATAAATCGGTACACATCCATTCCCAGAAATCCAAGCTTCTATATACTGGACTGCAACACGAATATTTGCGCGCATACCCTCTTCTGTTCTTTCTCCCGAACACGGTGCGAGCAATTGTTCAGCTGTAATCTCTTCATCTTCTTCACGCAAAACCGTCAATTGGTTTTGATGCTCTCCCAGCTTTGTGTCAAAAACTGTCATGGCAATATCTGCAAGCCCTGGATGTGCGACCCATGTCCCATCGTGACCATTATTTGCTTCCAGTTCTTTATCCGCTCTGACTTTGTCCACTACTTGCTGATTTTGCACAGGATCTTTACTAGGAATAAATGCCGACATTCCTCCCATCGCAAACGCACCACGTTTATGACAGGTTTTAATCAGCAAGCGAGAATAGGCATTCAAAAAAGGTTGTGTCATCGTCACTGATTGACGATCCGGTAAAATACAATCAGCATGGTTTTTCAATGTCTTGATATAACTGAAAATATAATCCCAGCGACCACAATTTAAACCAACGATGTGATGGCGTAAGTGATACAGAATTTCGTCCATCTGGAATACGGCGGGTAATGTTTCAATCAAAACCGTTGCTTTAATCGTGCCTTTTGGCAAATTAAAGCGTGACTCAGTAAAACTGAAAATATCACTCCACCATTGTGCTTCATAGTAGCTCTGTATTTTTGGCAGGTAAAAATAAGGCCCACTGCCTTTTTGCAGTAATTTCTTATAATTCAAGTAGAAATAGAGTGCAAAATCAAACAATCCCCCAGAAATTGGTTCATTCTTGTAGAGGACGTGTTTTTCCGACAAATGTAATCCCCTAACCCGAGCAATCAATACTGCGGGGTCTGCTTTCAACTCATAGCGTTTACCCTGCTCATTAGTGTATGAGATCGTGCCGTTGACAGCATCCCATAAGTTAATTTGCCCATTAATGACTTTATCCCATTCAGGCGCCAATGAGTCTTCAAAATCTGCCATAAATACTTTTACATTTGCATTTAGGGCGTTGATGACCATTTTACGTTCTACGGGGCCTGTTATTTCAACTCGACGATCTTTTAAGTCGTCAGGTATCCCTTGGATTTTCCAATTACCACTTCTAATGGAAGTGGTTTCTGAAATAAAATCAGGTAATAATCCGTTATCTATTTTTTTCTGCCAATGCACACGCTCATTTAATAATTTTGTACGTCTGTCAGAAAATTCGATGGTTAGATCTTCTAAAAATTCAATAGATTCAGAAGATAACACCTGATTTTCTTCCTCTCCAAAAGGCCTAACAAAGGTTAGTTTGGTTGTTGATACCTGCTGCATAATCTCCCCACTGTTTACTTTTAAACACTCATTCTCACTTTTAAACAATCACCTGATTAAGGTTAACCAATTAAAAAAATAAATCAAAACCCATTTCCATTATTTTTGAAATTTATAATTAACTAATAAAAATCAAATAATTAAAGATATTTAAAAGCAAAAAAAATGGGGAAATAAATTCTAAAAAACTACATTCATTAATATTAAGTTTTTGTTATGCATGAGAAATAATGGATGACTATTGAACAACAGTTATGAAAGGAAAATTAACAAAATGAGAAATGGCTCGCTTCAGCAATCTCTCATTTTTCTATCTAAAATTCAAATTGGACTCAATCTAAAGAAGGGTTCATAAAAGCCAGATCATATGGTGTAATTTGATAGACATAATAATTTAACCAATTTGAAAATAGTAAATGACCATGACTACGCCAGGCTGCAATAGGTTTATTCTCAGGATCGTTATTCAGAAAGTAATTGACAGGCAATTCCGGTTCTAAACCTGCGACACAATCACGCGTGTATTCTGCGGCTAATGTACCTACATCATATTCAGGATGCCCTGTCACAAATACTAATCTTTTGTCTTTACTGGCAAATAAATAGGCTCCTGCCTCTGCTGAACAGGCCAAAATATCTAAATCCGTATGTTCCCGAATTAGCCACTCAGGAAAATCAGCAAAACGCGAGTGAGGTGCAAAAAATGTTTCGTCAAATCCGCGTGTTAATAATGCCAAAGGATCTAAAGTTGAATGAGGATAAACACCTGATAGTTTATTTTTTCGGGTATGTTTAGGAAGATGGTAAAGAACTTTCAATGCAGCCTGAACCGCCCAGCAAACAAAAAGTGTCGAGGTAACATGTTTTTTTGCCCAAGCTACGACTCTTTCAACTTCGTCCCAATAAATTACATCTTCAAATTCAACAAGTCCCAAAGGGGCACCTGTTACTATTAAGCCATCGAAGTTTTGATCTTTTATTGAATCAAAATCACAATAAAAAGTATCTAAATGCTCAGCAGGGGTATTTTTACATTGGCGACTATCAATACGTAGTAATTGAATATCGATTTGAAGTGGTGTGTTAGATAATAGCCGAATAAACTGATTTTCTGTTTCTATTTTCTTTGGCATTAGGTTAAGTAACAATACCTTCAATGGACGAATATTCTGAATATTAGCCCGTGTTGACGTCATAACGAAGATGTTTTCATTGCGGAGAATGTTCACCGCAGGTAATTCATCTGGTACACGAATTGGCATTGCTCGAAACCTCAATCATTTTAGTTGAAAAATTTAGACTTCTAGATAGCTAAATTTAACCAAAAGGAAAGGTGGAAGTCGAGTAATTGAACTAAAAATGAAATTATTTCATTTTATTTTATGAAATAGAAAAGAGTAATAAAGAAGATAATTAAGAAGAATAAAGTAATAAGCTGATATGAAATCCCCAACACAAAAAAGCCCCCCGGGGACGGGAGGCTTTCCTGACGCATTGAATGTCTGGCAGTGCCCTACTCTCACATGGGGAGACCCCACACTACCATCGGCGCTACGGCGTTTCACTGCTGAGTTCGGCATGGGGTCAGGTGGGACCACCGCGCTATTGCC
>NZ_MUBJ01000069.1 GCF_002127535.1 Xenorhabdus vietnamensis | reverse complement strand
TCTTGTTCCCAGATTTTGGCAGGGGATGGCATGTGACACCGCCTTTTATTTAAGGAAGAAGAGCCCCATCATGGCACAATAGGGATTACGGCTGTAGTATTAGTACTACAGCCGTATTTGTTTTTCTCAATCGGAAATATGCCCGTAGAACAGCTTGAAATGATACGGTTTCTCAGTTTATTGATTATCAGATAACACGTTAATTTTGGGATGATTACGGCTGTAGTATTAGATAATGTCGTCATAAAATGTTTAACCAAAGAACGAGACAACGGATCTGAACGGCAGCAAGAAATGAGGCACTAGTTTTGGCATAACGGGTCGCTATACCACGCCAACGTTTAAGGTGGAGAAAAGCATTTTCAACTAACTGCCTGAACCGATAGCGTTCCCGGTCATATTCTCGTTTCATTTTGCGATTTTTGCGGCTGGGAATTTGCGTTTCCATGCCTTGTTTTTTTGCTTGTTTAACAACGGCATTGCTATCATAACCCCGATCCGTCAATAAATGTTCCGCATCGATTCCTTCAGTCAAGACCCCAGCTTGTGAACAATCCGCTGTGGTACCGCGTGTAATAAGCGCTCTGACCGGTATACCATGCGCATCCAAGGCCAGGTGTATCTTGGTATTAAGCCCCCTTTTTTATGTCCCATATCCTGATTGCCTCCTTTTGCCCCTGCAGCATGGGGATGAACCTTAATGTGACTGGCGTCAATCATTAGCCATTCGAAATCCGGTTCAGAGATAAGTTCTTCAAGCAATCCTTCCCATACGCCTTTGTCACGCCACCGACAAAAACGGCGATGCGTATTTTTCCAATCACCATAATCGGGGGGGAATCTTACCAGGGGGCACCTGTCCATAAAATCCAGAATACCGCATTAATAAACTGTCGATTATCATAAGCGACACGTCCCCAGGCGCCCTGGTAGGTGAGGCGCAAGTAAATTCAGAGATATCGTGACGACGGTGTGCAGGTGTGCTCATGGTTAAAGTCATCATTCATGTAATAAAGGGTTACTATTACATAGATAAATTCATGACGGCACTATCTAATACTACAGCCGTAATCATCCCAAAATTAACGTGTTATCTGATAATCAATAAACTGAGAAACCGTATCATTTCAAGCTGTTCTACGGGCATATTTCCGATTGAGAAAAACAAATACGGCTGTAGTACTAATGAATTGAATGAATATATTGACGAAAGTTTTCTTGAAGAGACGGTTGTAAATATTCTGCTTAATTTACCGTGGGAATCAGACGAACGCGGTGAATTAAGAGATAAAGTGTTCGCAATTATTGATTTGTATTAGTTCAGGCTAGTTCTGACACTTCGATTTGAAAAGAAGAGAGTTACCCGTTTTTATTAAAGATGCTGAATCTTAAATCAAAGAAACTAAGAGGTAACTCTCATGCTACATATTAATAGTATGCCTATTTGGAGAACATTCAGATGGTAAAGATTGATGTAACCTGCCCCTTTTGTTATGCAGTTAAGGAGATCCACTGCAATGGGCGCCCACGCTCTGACCATCAACGTTGTTTTTGTCAATCCTGCCGTCATTCTTGGTAACTTGAATCCACTTATGTCGCATGTCATCCCGGCACACATAAGCAAATCGTCGATATGGCTATGAATAGAATGAGATGTCGGGCAACACACGTGTGATGAGGATTGGTCTGAATACCGTCCTTCGTCATTTAAAAAATTCAGACCCAAATCGGTAACAGAAACCGTTGCTCCCGGCATAGAAGTGATTGTCTGATATGAAATGGATGAGCAGTGGTCGTACGTGAAGTCAAAGAATTAGCTTCGTTGGTTCTTTTATGCTTATGACAGGATTAGGCGAAAAGTGATCGCCCACGTTTTTGGTTCAAGGACAAAGAAAACATTGATGCGTCTGATGGAGTTGCTAACGTTTTTCAACATTGTGATCTCTATGACTGATGTCTGGAGAAACTATGAAAAAACGCTGGAGGGAAAACTGCACGTAGTCAGCAAGCGTTATGCACAACGCATAAAGAGACATAATCTGAATCTTCGTCAGCACTTGGCAAGACTGACTCGCAAAACGTTGTCTTTTTCAAAATCCGTCGAAATAATGGGATGGACGCCCCATTTAAGCGGCATCAGTGTGCCAAAATGGCAGTGTATTCAACACAGCCATTTAATAACGGGAGCGTCCACCATGAAGATTACAACAGTTGGTATC
>NZ_MUBJ01000068.1 GCF_002127535.1 Xenorhabdus vietnamensis | reverse complement strand
AGAGAGAGAGTCAGTAGAAAAAGAGAATAAATTAATTGAATCAATAAGGAGTCACTATGACAACACTTAAACCCATTGAAGCCGCAACTAACCAAGATATCCAGATTGAAATCCGTGAAGTTTATGTCGTTCGCGGTGCTAACAGAGCTTATCTGAGTGAAAGCGGTGCACTGAATAAATTAGCTTACGTTCGGGCACAAAGGCAGTTTAATGAGGAAGATAGGCCAAGTAACTTCCCTGCCGAAGAAGTCATTCAGGAAGACGGCACCCCTGCATTGCGCAATGGGAAAATGCGGCCTGAATTTAAGAAACGACATGCTCAGATATTGGAAGAACTGAAAGCCGATGTTAGGCAAGAGAGAGAAAAGATAGCCCTACGGAAAAAGTATTCAAAAGCAATGAATAAAATTAACTCATTACATGAAACAATATCTGAGTTAGAAATACAAATAGCCAAATTAGATTAATAATAAAACCAACAAAACAATTTTAATTACAGCGCCATTGCTGGGGACTCGCTTACGCCAAATTCAGACTGATTACAAATAAGGAGTTAGGAATGAAAAGTGAAACCTATTTATATTTTGCCAGTACAGCTCTCCAAAAAGAGAAAGAAGAAAAGTATGACCTTGCAGCCGAATATTAGGGGAAAGCAAAATATTTAGCGGCTGACCTTAAATATCGAATATGGGCTGAATATAACCAAGAGAATAACGAAGAAAGACATTTATTGCATCATAACCATAGCACAGCATTAAGAAAGTATATGAATAAACAGGCGGCGAATAATGACTGCATATGAACAAGCAAAGCAATTAGCACGGGATTTAGAACTAAAAGGATTATTTCGCCGGGCTGCCAATAAATGGGGTGAAGCGCTTTCATTAGCCAAAGATCTCAAACAAGAAAAGGAATGCACCAAGAATAATCTGCGCTGCGTTCGACAAGCACAAATCAAAATACAGGAGGGGTGGTAATGGCGAAAAGAAAAAGAAGTAAAACCCAGCAAGGTTATATGGGAATGACTATCCCTCAAGGAATGCGATTAGGAAGAAACGAAAAGCAAGATTACTTAAATTCGAAAAATACCTCGCTAATTTTCCGACAGAAGGTGAATTCAAAAGAGTGCCACTCAATAGAGTCATGCGCCGTCTAGCAAAAAGAATAAAGATTGAAATTAAGGAAGCGAAATAATGACCAATAAAAATGAATTAGTTCCAGTATCCGCCAAAGAACTACAGATTGTTGAGTATCGCGGTCAGCGTGTTGTGACGACTGAACAGTTAGCGGTGGGATATGGGGCTACTGAGAAAAACATCCGTGACAATTTCGACAACAACAAATCCCGATTCGAGGAAGGCAAACATTACTTCCAAATCACAGGAAAAGAACTCGCAGATTTGCGTACCGAAAATATCGGTATGCAAATTTCGAGCAAAGCACGGTCAATCAGACTATGGACAGAACGCGGTGCTGCTAACCACTCCAAGATGTTAGAAACAGA
The DNA here is from genome assembly GCF_002127535.1 of Xenorhabdus vietnamensis. GTDB lineage: Bacteria > Pseudomonadota > Gammaproteobacteria > Enterobacterales > Enterobacteriaceae > Xenorhabdus > Xenorhabdus vietnamensis. The sequence goes on along the minus strand of NZ_MUBJ01000068.1, from coordinate 800 downwards.
CCAGGCGTGGAACTATTTCGACGACCTGACCGAGTTCTACTTTACCCGTCGTGATGCCATCACAACAGAAGCGGAATTGTTAAGTAACCCAGCGAAGTTACGTTCAATGCTGTCTGTGTATGCCGAGAATGTCGAACGCCTTGAGGGAGAGAATAAAACCCTGAATGCAACGGTGGGTAGTCTGGAAAAACACTTTACCAAAGGCATGACCCTCCCTGCTTTCTGCAAAGGCCTTAACGGTGTGAATACCACCAAAATCATGTGGTGGGCAATGGAACGGAACTGGCTGTACAACGAGCAGAAAGACCCGGAGAAAAAACCGCGCTGGCGTGTCGCTTCTTATGCCCGTGACCGCTATCTCACCGAAGATGAAAACGAAATCAAGCCTCATGGACAAGATCCCTTTATCACCCGCACCGCCGTGTTATTGGAAAAAGGCTGTCATCGTCTCTATGCCCTGTACATGAAAGGTGAGCTTCCCATGAAGAAGAGCTGGAACGGTGAATACCAACACGACAAAGCAGTTTATACCCCGGAGGGCAAATAATGAACAAACATCATAACACTGAAACATCATTTGATTACGGCAAGTATGGTGTGATTGTCATCACTGAGGCAGCAAACAGTGGAATCATGAGTTATGAGGAGGCATTGAAGTCGTTGGACACGGGCAAATATGACAATAACTTATTGCTGGGCTTTGAATTGGTACTGACTATTTCTCATGGCTGGAAAGCGGGCTTTTATGAACCAACCCATGAGCAACGGTTGATGTTGTGGCGGTGGATTGTGTCAGCCTC
>NZ_MUBJ01000067.1 GCF_002127535.1 Xenorhabdus vietnamensis | reverse complement strand
TATCTTGGTTAGTTGCGGCTTCAATGGGTTTAAGTGTTGTCATAGTGACTCCTTATTGATTCAATTAATTTATTCTCTTTTTCTACTGACTCTCTCTCTCTTATTTCACTCACTGCATTTACATTGTTTTCGTATTCAGCTTCGATAATAAGAGGCAATACAGAGAACAGTCGGGATAATCTATCAAGGTCAGTCATTGCATCATTGGGGGAATATTCTTCACCGTTAACGGCTGCACTAGCTAAATTAGCAATAGCCTTCATGCCACTTGTTATCGAATAGATGACTTCATGGCTTGATGAAAATAAAAATTGTAAATTTTCATCACTCATTTCTGAGAGTCTTTCACTGTTGACACGGATATGATGGAAGATGTTATTCATGAATATTCTACCCCTTGGACTCGTGCTATTTCTTTGCCAGCTTTTAGTATTAAATTTGATATAGTATAAAGAGCAATTGCGGTTTCATCATTTTTTTCAATATCAATGAGTATGCCTATTAATACCATTGATTGTTTTATTAAATTACGAGCAGGCTCTAATTCAATATTTAAATTACGGTCTGTATCGATATTATCTTCTATAATATATTCTTTATTTATTTCCCTTAACCGCTGAGCTAAATCACAAGTCTGACGATGCACGCCACGACACATGAAATAAGTGTCCGATTCAGCTTCATTTTGAGTTGCAGTCATTACGGGAAATATTGAGGCTTCAATTTCTTCTGCAATTTCGACGGCTGCTTGTAGTTTATTTATCATGTTTCACCCTGAGTTTTTACTCGAAGTTATTATTTAATTCATTAAGATCGTGATATTGACACATTGATAATCGTTTTACTGCTCGTAACATTACGTAAGTATCAGGATCGACTTCCTTTTCAACTATGGTCAACAATGGTATTAATAAAGCTTGCATTTCTGCATTAATTTCCAGCGCACTCTCTAAATGATATTTATCACCAACCGATAGTTTTATTTTTTTCACATCATATCACCTTCATTCATTGGATTTCTTGTCCGTGAGATGAATTTACAGGAGGTAATAACTTATTGCAATACAAAAAATTATTGAATTGTGGGATTTTTTGTTAAGATTTTGATAATATTAGTTAATTTTTTAATTATAAAAGTAATTTCATATTATTTTTATAATTATAGGAAATAAAAAACCGGGTAAACCCGGTTAAATTTTGTTTAATAGTTTGAAGGGCTTTAAGCGAATCGTTGATGACCAGAAGAAAGGCGCAAGAGTACTTTGGCAATAATCTTAATATGAGAAAAATCTTCTTTTTCATCAAGATACCAAGTTTCATACCTTTTGTTGTCTGAAATGATTGCTAATTTTTTGTACATTGATTGTAATCGTTTGATATACAGTTGATCTTTCAATGCAAAGACATATACCCCATCCCCATCAAAATGGTTCACTGAAACATCAACAAAGATTAGATCTCCTGGCTCTATGCTAGGTGACATGCCATCACCGAGCACTGTTATCACTTTAACTGACTGGGAAGGGCGATTACCGAATAAAGCGTTAGCCTGTTCTGTTGTGTATGTGATGCCCTTAATGGATTCAGTGAATTCCGTTGAATTAACTACATCGCTATCAGTATTTGACTGAATATTAAGAGATTCTATGTGATAGCTATTGTCATCAATAACGTTTTTAACTGATACAGAAATAGGTCTCTCTGTATTTAGCTGCTCTTCTCCATGCATCAACCACTCAGGACTCACATTTAAGGCGTGAGCTATTTCCACTAGCTTTCTGCTTGTGTTTGTTTGACCAGACGTAAGGCGCCAAATAGCAGGTTGGGATACTCCTACTCTACCTGCGAGTTCAGCTTGACTCATGTTTTCGGCGCGTAATGCCTGATTTAGACGTTCTGCAAATGTTTTCATGCGCATGAATCTATACCTTTTGTTATTGAATTTCAAATAAGATAAATTATTGCAAAAAGTTATTTTATGCTTTAGTGTAGCTTAAATGTTTATAACAAAGAGTATACGAAGTGATTAATTTATACATAAAAAGGGCTATTGAAATTGCAGGTAGTCAAGCGTCTCTTGCACGGGCTTGCGGTGTTACACAACCAGCTGTTCATCGTTGGTTAAATGGTAATCGAGTTAAGGCTGATTACGTTATGGCAATCGTAGAGGCCACCAACGGAGCAGTCCAAGCCCACGAACTACGCCCCGATCTGCCTAAAGTGTTTCCGCCTCCTGTGGAGGTAGATCATGAAGATTATTAGTGACGAATTTGACGGGTTTTAGTTATGGGGCGCTTTCCTGATTGTATCACGGTGAACATGCCAGAAGTTTA
>NZ_MUBJ01000066.1 GCF_002127535.1 Xenorhabdus vietnamensis | reverse complement strand
TATAACTTACGACTAAGTGTGGTAATCCTGTCGCTGTCTTCCTCGCGAATTGGTGAAACGGACAGCCCATTGCCGGAAATCTCTGCATCGGGTATGGCATTATCAGCAGCGGCGTTTGCCAGCGCTTTTAGTTTTGCATTAAGTGTGGCGGTACGCTCCGCACGCCATTGTGAAAAATTGTCAGGGATAGCAAGTCCGAGCCGTGATTCCGCACGCATCTGGTTGAAAACATGTCGCGGCAGAAGATAATCCTCAAAACTGCGCCACGCCCTGCTGCCATCAACCCATATGTCTCCGGTTTTCAGCCGCTCCCGTAGATGAACAAATACGGCAACCTCCCATGCCTGAAAATCTGTATTCCCCCCGCCCGGACTGACACGCCGCTGCCATTTACGGGACATAAAATCGAGCGGTACCCGCGAGGGGAGTTTTCGACCGCGATAGAGTGCACGCAGATGATCTACAGCCAGCAGAATCGGTTCATCCGCGCGAAATGCCCTAAAGGAAAATGCGCCGAAAATGAGCCGACCCAGCTTACGTAATGATTTTTGCCGTCCGATAAGCTCGTCAAATTCTGTATTGCGATGGGGAGATGCTACAGAAGCAGCAGCCTCCATGCTGGCGATCAAACCGTCCCAGCCGAGGGATGCCGTTATCGCTGACGCAAAATCTGTCTTGCCGTCACGGGCATCCAGAAGCGCCTGACCCAGCTTTATATGATCCAAAGCCACGACTTCAAGCACTTCAGCGGCTTTCAGCCGACGCTCCTTCTGGCTTATCTCTGCCTTGCGCCTCGTGCTGCCAATCAATTTGCAGAACATATCAATAGCCAGATCGGTAATTGCCGCCTGCTTTTCGATGGTGAAGGCTGTCAGCGTGGCACGTCGTCGTTCGGGCGCCAGACGTTGTATCTCACGTGCATGTAAAACACGAGAGTCGCGGGCAATAATGCCGTAACGGTTTACATGGATCCTCTTGCGTTGCTCATCGGAGATTGCCGCTGCTCGTAATACCTCCAGCCGGGCAATCAGTCCTCTGAGATTTTTGAGTTTCACCCCCTCCGGCGCTTCAGCTATCCAGCCAAGAAGGCTCCTTTCACCGGCTCGTTCGGTAAGCAGTTGCTCAAGTGCGGTGATGGATGAAGGTTCCAGATCCCTGATAAGCTCCCGGTAGGACAGTCGGCGGGCGGCTGCCCGACCCGCCATCGCCAGGCGAATGAGTTGTGTCGGGGCAGGGACCAGCAACTTTTTGTCCTTCAGTTGGTCGATAACCGCTCTGGTTATTGGCAGCCCCCGTTCGGTGGTTGCTGCCTCGCGTGCGGCCGCAAGAATGAGCATTCTGTAATCGCTGACCCGAACGGAACGAAGAGCCAGGGCTGAAACAATTTCGCGGGCATGCTCCCGACGAGTCTCCTCACGTTGGGCGTAAAGCGTAAAAACGGCAGGGTCAATATCCAGTTGATCCGCAACAACAGCGATAACCGCCCCCGTAGGAACCTCTCCTGCACGCAGTGTACGGCCGAGGTCGCGGATAAGTGCGAGCTGAACAGCAAAACCAAGGCGGTTATGAGACCGACGATGCGATCTGGCGAATGCAACATCCTCGCCGGACAGTGCAAACCGGGAAAGCGCCTCCTCATAAATCTCAGGCAACGCAAAAAGGGTATCGTGCGATTTGGCGTCAAGAAAGGACATCGGCCTGGTCCGCCTTCAGATTGCAGGATCCAGGCCCGGTCCAGCCGATTCGCCGCAGCGTATCAATGAGTGTCGAGCGCGGTACCCTGAATGTGCGACACACTGACGCTTTACTGGCACCGGTTTCCAGAGCAGTGAGGATCTGCTCAACCTTTTCGGCATCTATCGCCGGTGGTCTTCCACCTTTTCGCCCCCGCCGGCGAGCTGCAGCCAGGCCCGCATTAACACGTTCCGTGATAAGCGTTCTTTCATATTCAGCGAGAGTACCGAAAAGATTAAAGAGGAACGAGCCGTGTGGCGTTGTTGTATCGATGGCTTCAGTCAATGACTTAAAGGCGACACCGCGAATTTTCAGGTCTTCTACAATTCGGATCAAATGTGAGAGTGAGCGACCAAGCCGGTCCAGTTTCCAGACTATCAACACGTCACCTTCGCGCACCTCTGCAAGACAGGTCTTAAGTCCCGGGCGATCATCGCGCGCACCAGAGGCATGATCCTGATGTAAATGGCGGGGGTCGACTCCGGCAGCAATCAATGCATCGCGCTGCAAAGCAACAGACTGACGTTCATCATTGCTTGATACTCGCATATAGCCAATCAACATGTACGACAAACCTTAAAATTGAGCTTGTCGTACAATGTCTCATTCCGACAGTGTTTGTCACGTAAAAAATAAGGAGTTTATACCTCAATTTTCTCCAGCGGCAGGATATGACGGAAAACAAGTGATTTCCGTCA
>NZ_MUBJ01000065.1 GCF_002127535.1 Xenorhabdus vietnamensis | reverse complement strand
AACCCAGATACAGGTCATCGCTTCCGCGGTCAACCCGGCCGGCTCCGGCTTTGAACCCACCAATAAATCGATGGTGGCTGACGGTAAAACCCGGACGGTTATCCGCCTGAAACTGACCGACAAGGACGGCAAGCCGGTAACCGGTGCGGCAGGCAGCATCACACTGACCGATGATAAAACAAAACTGACCGGTGACGGCAACGATCCGGCGCTGGGGACGGAAGTGAAAGAAGTGCCGGCAGGCAGTGGGATTTATGAGGTGACTGCTACTGCGGGTACCAGGCACGGTAAATGGCAAATCACGCCCACGGTGGATGGTCATGCACTGGCCCCAACGGTCATCGACTTTGGTGATTCGCTGGCAAACATGATCGACACGGATAAGACGGAATTTAAACCGGAAAATGGCATGCTGAACAAGGAAGGTGACAGCACCGACATCATCCTGAATTTGAAAGACAAGGATGGCAACCCCATCACCGGTGCAACCGATAAAATCAAGCTGACCGATGACAAAAGCGAATTGTACGGCCAGAACCCCAACCCATCACTGGGCGAGATAAGGGAAGACCCGGCAGGCAGCGGGATTTACAAGGCCAAAGTGACCGCCGGCAAGAAAAAAGGCACCTGGAAAATCACCCCGACGGTAGACGGCAAGGCGCTGAAACCGACCATTATAAACTTTGGTCAGTCGCTGACAGAGATTGTCGATACCCGGGGCTCGCAGTTTACGCCCGCCACGAACGTTCTCGCCGCCGACAACGAGGACAGCACGGTACTGACACTTCATCTGAAAGATAACGCCGGCAATCCGATCCCGAACGCCAGGGACAGCATGACCTTTGAAGACAACGGCGATCAACTGGCCGGCGACGGCAAAAACAAACCGACCCTCGATAAGGTGTGGGAAGAGCCGGAAAGCAGCGGGATTTACAAAGTGAAGGTGAAAGCCGGTGATAAAACCGGGGCATGGAAAATCATTACCAAGATAGAGGGCAAGCCACTGGAAACCCCGACGGAAATCACCTTTGGTGCTTCAAAAGCCGATCTGGTTGATCTGGACAAATCTGAGTTTATTCCCGAAAAAGGCGAACTGCCCAATGAGGGTGACAAGACGGTCATTAAATTGAACCTGAAAGATATCAATGGTCACCCCATCACCGGTGCCGGGAACAGCATTAAGTTGATCGGGGATAACCACGAGCTGTATGGCAAAGGCAACATGCCTTCCTATGGGCAGGCCAAAGAAGTGCCGCCGGGCAGTGGACTCTATGAAGTGCCGGTCACCGCCGGCGCGAAAAAAGGCAAATGGACGCTAACACCGGAAGTGTTCGGCAAGCAGATGAAACGTCCTGCCACCATCACTTTTGGGCAATCACTGGCGGATATCCTCGATCCCAGCAGTCCCACTGTTGAACCGGCAGAGGGCAGTCATGCGCTGGCAGCCGATGGCGTTTCCACCAAAACCCTGCGGATTGCGTTGAAAGATAAACAGGGCAAGCCGGTCACCGGTGCAAAAGACAGCATCAAAGTCAATGCCACAGGGACATTGCAGGGGGAAGGCAAAGAGCCGCAAATCGGTGAAGTGAAAGAGGTGTCAGACGGCGTATACGAAGTGGTTGTCACCGCCGGGCAGAAAACCGGTAACTGGACACTGACCACCACCCTTGATGGCACGGACAGAAAGCAGGAGACGGTAATTGAGTTTGATGAAAACAAAGCGCCTAGCATCAGCAACCTGCAACTGGAAGGGGTGTTGCATGTCAAGGGGGTCCTGCATGCCGTCTATCAGTTTGATGCCAAAGAGGGCAATGCCACAGACCGTTCGTTCTATGTCTGGGGCGAGAAAGGCACCACGGCGAAACGGGTCGTTGCACTGGCAGATGCCGCAGGAACAAAAGAGCCAATAGAACGGGCACAGAAAAACGGTGAAGGCCGGGTGGCAGCCGGGGCGACAGATAAGGATAAGGTGAAGTACACCATTGAGAGCAGTGATATCGGTAAGGTACTGGAGGTGTCGGTACTGGCAGCGAACGAGGCCAATCTGCGGGCTAAAGCCCCGTTGACCACCGATGTGAGCGATCCGAACACCAATAAAGGCATTACCGGCGGTAACGGCAAGGGCGGCGTGGCAGATCCGAATGCCAAACCGGCTATCGACAAGATTGTCCTGAGCGGGGAGCTGGAAATCAATAAACCGCTGACGGCTGAGTACACCTTTAATGGTAACGGCGGGGATGCCACTGACCTCTCCCAATATGCCTGGCATGAAAAAGGCACTCCGGCGGCAACTTACCAGCCCGTACCGGACAACGGCAAGAATGCCCAGAACAAAACCGGCACCCTGAGCAAACAACTGGAACAGGCCGATGCAGGGAAAACCCTCGCGATCACCGTGAAGCCGGTTAACGGCAACAATGAAGCGGGTGATCCCAAAACGGTGGATACCGGCATGAC
>NZ_MUBJ01000064.1 GCF_002127535.1 Xenorhabdus vietnamensis | reverse complement strand
TTCTGACCATCATTAACGCAATGGTTAGAAATAGCCAAATATGGGATGAGTCTTACCATCAGTTGACTTCTTAAAAAATACGGTTGAAGACAGTTGCTCTAGTCATCAGGGAGCAACAGGCTTCCCGCTTAGGCACTATAAGGCCGGAAATCTGAGAGGATCCACGCCTCACCTCTCAATTCCAGCACGGTGCCAAGGGCTAAGTGATTGGGATGCGCTCATTACATTCTCTCTCTAAGCTGTCTCCTGAGAGAGATAGTATAGTGCTGGTTTTTATGCGCGTAGCGCATGGTAAGGAGGCACACAATAGCTTTATGGGGCACCAAAACGCAATCCGACGACGCAAAGAGGGGACTTACAGAGTACCCAATACCCCTCCCTTCCCTGCTAAGCCTTAACTTCATAGAACTGACAGCTACTCAAGAGTTGGATGGTCGAAGACAAAAGAAATGGGAAGCGATATTTCTCATTGATGAAGGTAAAGATGTAAATGTATGTTGTAATTATTATTTATAAAGTAGTGATTAATATTCTGAGCGGCGCGGCATTTGCCGCTGCAAGCGAAGTCCTTTTTTTGTTTTTTGTGTGTGTTTTTTCTTATTTTTTTATTAAGGGGTTAATATCGAGAGTTGTAGCCTTTAGGCTCAACTCGATATTCCTTATTTATAAGGCTCTTTGTTCAGAAATAAACTTCGAAGTTAATTGTATACATGGGGATCTATTCGAAATTAATTGCATATTTCTTGTACCAAACGAGAGGGATTAGTGGAACCGCGGTATTTTGAAACCCAAAAGGCCAAGAAAGGAGGCATCAAACAGGGGGATAATTGAGCAAAAAAGCGTGTTTCCTGACGAGAGGCAAACACAAAAACCGCGCATCGGCACGGTCATTTGAAATTAGCATCAATAAATGCGTTTAGGTCAGAATGGCACCCTCTTGCTCAAGCAACAAACGATAGAATTGCTCAGAATATTCGTTTACATGAGGATACCGCGTTTTTAATTTGTTTTTTGCATAATGGACAGCAACCGGTGTTGTTGTTTTTTGCCATGCAACAAACATACGCCAGTAAATTGAATCTGATTTATCCTTCTTTCGCAGATTATCGACCGAACATTGCGTTCTATCTAGTTCGGCTTCCAGATTTTTTGATTCTTTGCGATCTAACGACTCAATACTATCTTCGATTTTTTTGAGTGCTTCAGCTTTCTGTTTCTGCAAATCTTGGGCTACTACTGAACGTTTAATCTTTTTCAGTAGATTACACAACGCGTATTTGTTTTCTATATCAATGCCCAATCGAGCCATATTCAATAAATGACGCTGGTATTTTTTTTCCAGATTTTCAAGCTGCCCACTTTTGATAGCCCAGTTTTGGAAGTCAATCAGGCTGCGTCGGATTTCGTCACGCGGAATACCTTTAGACATAAAAAATTCCGGTTTCAACCAAATGCGCACGGGCTTATTTTGGCCAACATCCCGGTTTTTATCCCTATGGACGACGATTTGCTCCAGTTGCTCAAAGACAGACAGCGCATGAAGTGCCACATCATACGATTTACGACCGTTATCGTATTCATGCAGTACTCCCATCGCCTTGGCGATAAATTCAAAGGGTACCATCACTTCAAACAGATAATCGTGACCGGGGAAAAAATCCGTATTCGCTGCTAACGCTAGTGATAGGGAAGTTAAGGCTTCACGGCTTTCAGAACGGGCACTGATACGCATCGGTTTCGGTACGAAGTGCGGATTTTTACGCTCTGAATACGGTGTATACCCTTTCTGTCGCAGGGCAATAAGCTGGCGATCCTGACGCCAGTCATGACTTTTCAGGGTGCGAGACAACCGGGCAGGCGTGCCGTTAGGCACCCGGATATCCGGGTTAGGCGTATAACGCCGGTGAATTTTAGAGACCCCGCGCCGTAAAGCGTTGGACTCGCCACGCCGGGTACGAATAGGGCTACCGGAAGTTGATAGGGTGTGTTGATTTTTAAACACATCCCCTGCACTTATGGCGGGGATCAAAAAGTTGCAATAGAAGTCTCATCGTTCTATACTCCTATGCAGAAACCACAAACGATTTCTGCACTATGATACCCCGTAATTCTGCTCACTCCGCCAAGATTGCTCAGATTATGGGGTTTCTTCTTTTTAGCAGTTAGCGAATTTCGTGACTCACTGACCGCATTTAGCCACCTTTCGGCGTGGCCGACCAGAATTTCTCATTCAAAAACTGCTATTAACTTTAGCACTGTAAAGCATAAGGATCAATTTCCTTTCTGATAACTTCTCTATCGAGATCAACTTTTTCTTTACTTCCCCTAAAAGGAACTTGATAGTGCTCTGTTTTTATACCAGAAAAATTCTAAACCGGAAATATTGGCGGTTCCGGTTCAGAATACTATTACATTGAACGCACTATTGATTTGACTAATCACTGATATTTTATTAAAAATATATTGCTAATTTATTCTCTTTTGATAATTAATTTCTCATAATAAATTGAATAAAAAATACAGCAATACAGCAATACAGTAATATTGGTGATGAATTTATAATAAAAAAAGAAGACAGGTGAATTGTTTATTATACGCAATTAACTTGAAGATGCGGGTTTTAAAATCTGGAAATTATCAGTCAGACGGGTAATGAGTTCACTGGCTTTTTCTGGCAACGTGACATGAAA
>NZ_MUBJ01000063.1 GCF_002127535.1 Xenorhabdus vietnamensis | reverse complement strand
CGTAAAACGTTGTCTTTTTCAAAATCCGTGGAAATGCATGACCGAGTCATTGGATATTATCTGAACATTCATCATTATCAATAAATTGGAATCATGACCCACTCATTGCTATGTTTTAATAAGGGGAAACAAATTAGAGCTAAATATTATCCACTGACCTTAACGGATCGCTGAATATGAATAGAGTCCTGAATGCGTGCATGGCGCTGTGTCTTACAGTCATTCCAGTTGAAGTAGTAAAAGCAGATATAACCGCTTCAATTATTTACCTTGAGAATACAACTCCTTCTGTTTCGCTCAATATCAATGGCAAAGAAGTTAACAGGCTTGCAATTGATACTGGGGTATCCGGTGCCTTTTATCTCCCTCAATCCGTCTTTGACTCAATTTTTCCAAGATGGAGTCATCACACAACAACCGTGCAAAATACCGTTGATATTTTTGGAGGTAACAAATCTGCTATAGCGGCAAGGGCAGCCAATATTACTGTTAATGGTGAACGCCTTTCAGATATTGACGCTGAAATATTCAAACCGTGGGGTAACGGTATGTTAGGCAACAATGGACAACTTATTATAGATGGGGTGTTAGGGTTAGGTGTTGCCAAAAACAAAACACTTATTATCGACTACGCATCAAAGATGCTGACGATAGCTGACAACCTTAAAGTACTTCCTGATGGCTACCGTTGGCAATCTATCCCGTTTACCCGCACAAAGAATGGGATAGAAATCAGTGTATCATCTGGCAATGAGAAGATACATCGTATGGTTATTGATACTGGTGCAAGCCACACAATGCTTTTCACGCGCTCAAAGGAGGGGTGTGCTAAATTAACGCAGCACTGCCCAAAGAAAACCATTGTGGCACCTGACGGCGTTAAACTCTCTGCGTTTATTTATCAGTCCCCAAATGAACAGATAGATTTTGATGGTTTGTTAGGCGATGATTTTCTTTCAAACAGGGTCCTCATTATATCGAAAGACCGCTTGTTAATTAGCTTACCTAATAACAGTTAGTATTTCTGTCGGTATGGATATAGACCAAGGGAGCACTGTTGCAAAGTTTGAGTCACTGATGATGCTAAGTTAAATGTTGAGTAACGGGAGCTCACCGTATGAATGTATTCAAAGGCTGTCATTTTACAGGCATTATCATTTTGTGGGCCGTTCGTTGGTACTGCAAATACGGCATCAGCTACCGTGAACGCCAGGAAAGGCTCACTGAGCGTGGCGTCAATGTTGACCATACGACTCTTTATCGTTGGGTTCAGCACTATCACCTGAAATGGAAAGACGACTACGATGGTATTGGCGTCATCCAACGGGTGTCGGCGCTTGGCATCTGGATGAAACGTATGTGAAAGTGAACGGCAAGTGGACTTACCTTTATCGTACGACCAAAAAGATAAAAGTACAATATTATTTATTAAAAATAGCAAAATAACTTTCAGTATTTTCCGAAACATCTTATTGATTAAAAATACAGTTTATGGTTTTTAGCGAAAAATTAATTTAATAAAGATTATCTCGATTGATTAATATCGCCTATGCGTTGTTGAATTTCCATTCGTGACATTATCCTATCTTGCAACGTCCAACCAGAGCGCATAATAACGCCATGCGATAGAGTAGTTACCACGGCAACATCAAGCGATAATTATACCCTTTTTTAAGACGAAAGACTTCACTGACCACGTAGAGATCACCTAAATTACTCACCAAACACTGACCTATCTTCAAAATTTGTATACTCATTTTTTATTTTCCTACGCCAAGCGGGGCGTTACCGTGAAGCAGCGATATTGCTGTTTCAATAAAATAATTATACGACCAAATAGATTAAAACTCAATTTATTTAATTTCTTTTAAATTATCATAAATAATAAACATTATATTTTTTATAAAGTAGAAAAACAAATAAAGGGCTTTAATAGCCCTTTATATAAAATAATGAATTCGATTTATTACAGTGCAATAATGGGGTTTTCAACACCACACGCCTTAGCATAACGCGCTAATGTATTGATACTGGCCTTATCGACGTTTGATTCCATCCGGCTGACTGTAGAGGCGTTAACTCCCATGATTTTGGCGATCTCTTGACGTGTCAAGCCTGCATGTTCCCGCCATTGTTGCAAGGTTTCTTGCAACCGCTCTTTTCTGGTTTCTTCTTCATAAGCTGCTCTATATTCAGGATCTTTCATCCACTTATCATGCAACTCTTTATGCGTTGTCAGTTTCATTAAGAATCTCCTTTAATCGATTCTTGGCTAAATCTATCTCAGATTGTGGGGTTTTTTGCGTTTTTTTGACAAATACACGTAAGATAATTATCTTACGACCTGATTGATAAACCCAAATGCCTCTTGCAATATCAGTTCCCATCGTTCTCAGCTCGAAAAGCCCCTCACCTAATGCTTTCGTGTGTGGTTCTCTTAGCTTAGTTGGATCTATTTCTAATTTATTAATAACCTTATCATATTTAACTTTAATATTAATCGGTAGCTCATCGGCTTCGATTTCGGCCTCTGGATGATAAGATACGGTGTAGGCCATTTTTCTTTTCTCCCTATTCGATACTTGCATTATAACGCAACATTGCATTAAAAGGCAATTTTTTATTGAGAAATTACAGGCAAAGATTTATACCCGTCGTAATTGAAGATGCTTGATTTTTCATTCATATCAGCGCAGGATCGCGCCCATGAAAATTAATCTGACAGATGCCCAAAAAAAAGCCCTC
>NZ_MUBJ01000062.1 GCF_002127535.1 Xenorhabdus vietnamensis | reverse complement strand
CAGCCATAACTGGTTACCTCGAAGGCTCATTTCTATAGGGTTAGGTTCGGTGTAATTAAGCGGCGCTTTCGGTGCGCGATGAAAATAAAAATGCCACCAGCCCGTGTGCGTTGGGTACGCGATGGGTACGAGGTGGCAGCATGGATTATCAATATTCCTTTAGCCACTCAGGGAATGGGTAAGGGAATAAAACATTGTCAATAAATAAAACAATTAACATGTGAATTATAACTATTGTAGTTTGTTATTTGATTTTAAAAAAAGAAATGAAACAAGTCACATTTAGAACATAATTTACGCAGGGATTAAAAAATAAGCATGTAATATTTCTTTCCTTTTATATTTTTCAAGGAAATTTAAATATGAGTATACTCCATTACTACCCGCAAATTAGATGGAAAGCTGCTGAATACGAAGCCCTCAAAGAGCTTTCACCCAATACAATCCTCGGATTAACGCCCATTATTTCTGTTCTAGATATACCTTGGGATTTCGAAAGCGAATGCTATAAAAAAAGCTTAATGGAACACCTTTCATCATTTGGTGAGACACTAGCTGACTCATGGAAATCTGATCACCCAGTATTCGTTGATGTCGGTTATTTAGATGATCATGGTGATATCATGAGTCACCCATTGGATATCTGTGTTCAGAATGCAAGAGCACACGGAAAGGAATTAATTCCTATCGTCTCTCCAAATTATTCCGAAGAATATATACTTTCCGTATTAAAAAATTCTCATAACGGCGCAGCTATCAAAGTATCTCCGGATAGATCAGGACTGATATTATATTTACTTGATAGGATTAATCTTGCTGCTGAGGATGTTGATATCATCATCGACTTCGCTGATATATCGCCATTAACGCCTCCCTTAATCCAAGATGCCATTCACCTCTATAAAAGCATTTGTAGTATGGGAAATTGGAGAAAAGTTATAGTTTCAAGTAGTTATTATCCAAAATCTCAAGCTGGCATTCCTCAGCATGCTGTACATACAATTCCAAGAGAAGAGTGGAATTTATGGCAACATATAATGGAGAATACTGGCAGTACCAGCCCCCCTGGATTTAGTGACTACCCTACATCTAGTGCAGAAATAAGTAATGTTGACCCACGATTTATGTCTCCGTATGTTTCAGTTCGTTATTCTGATTGGAATAATTGGATCCTTGTTAAAGGAACTGCCGCCAGAAGCAATGGCTGGGAACAAACCCAGAATCTATCTCAGATTTTAGTCAGTAGTCCATATTATTTTGGCCCTCATTATAGCTGGGGAGACTCATATATATACGATAGGGCTAATGGTAATGTTTCATCCGGGGGCTCAAAAGTCTGGAGAAAAGTTGCACAGCATACCTCACTTGACCATGGTCGTTGAGCAGCTTTCACGGCACTCATCCCAATATCCTTCTGTACCTTAATTTCTCCACATAGTTCTTTGCTTTAAAGTATGCCTCACTTCAACTTTCAACTTTTCAAGTGAGGTATGCTGTGCAACTATATCCCATAGCTCAAAGCGGGGTTTGCTTTTATTACCTTTCAATATGTTCCATTTTTCCATAATGCTAAGGCATTCATCCTTCCAAAGTAACCTAGCCAATGAAAAAACATCGCCGTCAGGATTTAGTTTATCTCGCCTATAACTATGTATATGAACTGCACCTCTGTTCCCTTGATTAACCACCTTGATCCCCCACCATTCAGGGATGATCTTTTGAGCCTCAGCCAAATGAGAATCATCTACAACTAGCGTTACTTTATCCATCACTAAAGAATATTGCTCTATCTGATTAGGAAGCCTTAAAAGATTATCTCTCTCACTTTTTAGTTCATATCCATGAATAACTCCGTTAATTACCGCAATGTCAACACGACATGAACCTTGGTTCAAAGAAAATTCATCAATAATCAATGTATTCGGATCTTTGTGATGCTCTTTCAGTATCTTAGAGTGAACAGCACGCCGCACATCTATATCTTTCATTTTCCTGCCTTTATTTCCAAAGAAGTAATATAACTATTTTTGAAGCCAAGAACTTTAAACGCTTACTGAATGTATAGCACTATTTTTTTCTTCGTCCTCTGATACAAAGCCAATTCTAAGAAAAAATTTTAATTTCAGTTAATGCACTGCGTCCCAACCCACCCCTGCCACCCCAGAATCATTTGCTCTGAGGTGGCAGGTTATTATTTGCCATCTGATTGTTGCCGATACATCATAATCACCAAGCCGCCTTTCGTAGCTATCTTCATGGTGTGACCATCCTGTATCCGGTCAAGTTCAAATGCATCATACAACTCGTTAACAGCCTTCTGTTTTCGCTCTTCTTTGCGACGCTTGTCATATGCCTTGAAGAGGCACGTGAATAGCCAATTCCATGCTCTAACCAGAATGTACAGATAGCCAATAACCGTTAAGCCACCTACCATGTAGTTAAAAATTAACTCACTCATCGTTATTTGCCCTTTTCTTCTATTTCCCGTATCGCCCGCTTATCCAAATTGCATTGCTCAATGACTGTCAGTAACTGCTCATTCAGAATGAGACTGTCACTCCATGTCATTGTGTCCGGTATTACCGGAGACAGACAGTCAGCGAGCAGATGCGCCGGAATGGGTATCGGTGGCACCGGAACGTATTCGGTTCGTGTGTTGCTGCAACCGGATAACAACCCCATCAGGCACAGTACGATTGGCACACTCATGATTGACAACCACTGTTTTGATGGCGGCCTGCGTTTTCTCAGAATCCACGGCTGACTGCTGTCGGTTTTCGCTATTAATTCATGAGATGTCATTAAATAACCTGATAGAGTGGTAGGCGTTGTCGGTAATGGCGACCTGTCTGTCATACACTAGCTTTAACCTAGCGTATTCTTCAGCCTTGTCCTGATATTTGCCGTAGCCGAACCAGACCAAAGCAGAAAGAACCGCCAGATAGCCGAAAGCTAGATATTGAGTGTTGAGTTTCATAGCATTCGCCTTATTCGGTGCGTGTTATTTTACCCTTACCTGTTTCAGCCAGAACAAGATCCAGAACTAAGTCAGCAGCCTGTCCGACCAATCCTCTTATTTTGCTTTCATGCTCAGGTCTGACCTTCTTCCATTCG
>NZ_MUBJ01000061.1 GCF_002127535.1 Xenorhabdus vietnamensis | reverse complement strand
ACTTTCGGGGTGAAAACCGGCTGTGTATCAAATATGTCCGTGGGAATTCTGGGGATATAATTATTATAGTGATTTATGATTTTTAGTAGATTATTAATAGAATCAATACCGAAGATTGAATTATGAAATCAATCTTCGGTTTAAGTTTTATTGTATGTTTTTATACTAGTTTGGTGAAAATTACAAGCAACAGCAGCTTACTTTCCCACTGCTCTTCAATGGCTTTTACCCGCCAGTTCTGGAACCGCTCAAACTATCCGGCTTCTTCAAATTGAGGACTCCGAAATTATCAATAACTTAGGGTTTAAGCAGAAGGTTGAAATAAAGCTAAATAAGATTTCATAATAGCGCTACACTCCTTTTTTTCATGCCCGCTTTTTGATGTGATGAATACGATCCCAAAAATTCATCGACATCATTGAGCAACTGCCACATAAATTGACAGCAATGGTTACGTGTGACTGTCTCATGGAGTGATTGCCAGAGCCGTTCTATTTTATTTAACCAGGGAGAATAGACCGGTAAAAACAAGAGGTTAAATTTCGGATGTTGTGCCAGCCAATCCTTAACCCGCTTGCTTTTATGAATGCAATAGTTATCTAAGATTAACGTGAGAGTTTCTGCGTGGGGGTATTGGTGATTAAGTGCCTCTAACATTCTGATAAATAAATCAGAATTCTTCTTCATTCCTTTAACATAGGTGACTTTCCTTGTTTGGGCATTGAGGCAACCTGCAAGGTAATATTTTTCATTTTTTCCCGGTGTAACAACCCGTTTTTGCTGGCCTCTGAAACACCAATCTGCCCCAATTTTCGGATTCAAATCAATATCCACTTCAATGAGTTCAAGGCTCCAGCGTGAGCGAAGATAACCAAAATCTTGGGGAGAATGCTGTAATAATCAAGTCAGAAGCTGATAGAGTGGCGTTAGCTCCCAGACAGCAGGCCTGCCCACCGATAAGCTTTTAAGTCCTTCTAATCCATATAACGTAAACCACTCAATCCAGCGATTGACAGAAGAGCGTGCAGCAGAGAGGGGTTTAGCAACGTAAGTCACAGTACATCCATCATGCAGCATCAATAACGCGAGCAATCGGCGGGCATAGTTCTTATCACACGTTTTATGGATAAGTTTTTTCATTTTCTGGCGTTCATCTTGAGATATGGGTGCTATGATAGGCATAACTCGGTCCGTTGGGTGATTTGTGATTTTTCGCAATTGATCAGATCGCAAAAATCGGACTGAGTTCCCTCCAAGTGATCTATTATTTTGAAATCTTATTTAGTCACTCTTGTGTGTTGTATGTGTGATAACCCGGCGCAAAGGAATATCGATATCCTCGGGTGGTCAAAATGACCACCTCGGATAAATCAATGAGTTAATCAACTAGGGTGAAAATCACCACAGTAGGAGGGCTTGAGTTTAAGCTGTCCAGTATAGGGTTACTTAATGTAACTGAGTGCCTGAGTACGTATTACGTTCGCAGTGAGTTATTTGAGTATAATTGATTGATTTTTATCATGGTTGAAATCCCAACCATCTTTAAAGTGGGGGTATTGAGATTTCCGCAACACCTTTTATTTGTGCAGGTATCCCATAGGTTAAAGGGTAATTTCTGCCCTATAGCGACACTGACTTCTCATCCTCACTTGAGCTCTTCTTTGGCAAAAGCGCACCTGATCGCCAAATATCATCAAAAAATCTGAATATTTAAAAGTGCTGTTTATGTGTACAGAAATGCACTGGTTCAGCGGAGCACTTTAGCAGTGAATTTTTTGAACAAAATAATGATGACTGTTCTTCAATATAGGTTTTAAGAAGGATGAGCTGAGGGAAAAATCAGACTCAAAACGGGCAAGAATGGCATGTATTTTTGTTACACTTTCTTACAAAGAAAAACATATTGGTTATAAAAAAAACACCTCAGAGGGGAAAATTTGAGGTATTTGGGAAAAGAGCCGCGTATCTTTTGCGTATCTTTTTAAGTCCATTTACTGTCATGACAGTGACCACTCAACTTTGCTAACTGGCTGTTTTTCAAGTTGTTGTCCTGACACTGTCCTACCAAATTTGGTGGAGCTGGCGGGAGTTGAACCCGCGATATTATATTTATAATTATTTGTTTTTTTAATAAGTATTTGGTTGTTTATTAGTGCTTGAGTGCATTTTACGTGCACTTTGAAGTCCCTGCACTGTCATGCTGAGTTCAGTTTCTATTTTGGGAACTGAATTGGCGTTCGGTATTTCCGTTGTAGGCTTCTAAATACGAGCCATAATGTCGGAATAGCATTTCAGGCCCTTTGTGTCCCATTTGCGCAGCCAGCCAAAACAAGTTTACTCCCTGACTGATATAGCTAAATCATATTAATATGACATAATATCTAAATCTAAGATGACAAGGCATAAAATGAGATGGGCTACAGCTTAGATTTTCGAAAGCGAGTACTGGCATACAAAGACAAGCATTCGTTGACTTTCGAACAAACGAGTGCCCATTTTGAAATCTCCCTGCGTACCTTGTTCCGGTGGTGCAATAAAATAGAACCTTGCATGACCCGCACTCAACAACCACCGACTAAAGTCGGTGGGTTAGTGATTAACGGACTGAAAGTCCGGATACGCATCGGCTGAACGATGCGTCAATTGTCCATCCTGAAGTTATCGTTCGGGTTAGGTTCAAAATGATGCGCCAGATAAGCCTTTATCATCTCTTCCGTTAATCGACCCACCGTGGCACAAAAATAGCCTCTTCCCCAAAAATGTTGACCCCAGTAGCGCTTTTTCAGATGCGAAAACTCGTCAAACAACTTACTCGCTGTCCTTTCCTTCAGTCTCCTCATGATTTCTGAGGGCGCTAATGTTGGAGGACTACTCACCAGTATGTGAACATGATCTTTGCTCACTACTCCTTCTAATATCCTGATTTCAAATGCTTCACATGTCTGACGGACTAATTCTCGCACGCGTAGAGCGACTTCACCTGTCAGTACTTTGTACCTATATTTCGTGACCCACACAAAATGATATTCAATTTGAAATACCGTGTGGC
This sequence comes from Xenorhabdus vietnamensis, assembly GCF_002127535.1. GTDB lineage: Bacteria > Pseudomonadota > Gammaproteobacteria > Enterobacterales > Enterobacteriaceae > Xenorhabdus > Xenorhabdus vietnamensis. The sequence continues at coordinate 197 of NZ_MUBJ01000061.1, read as the reverse complement.
TGCCATATCTGTAATCCATATTGCACCTCTCGTGCAACACAGTATCGCAGCTAAAGCTGACCGACTAAAGTCGGTGGTTTTAACCTTTCATATGGAAAAATAAACCCGCCACGAAAATCCCTGATGAGGGACTCATTGCGGATGTCCAAAATTTTCCTGATGACTATCAATGGGAAAGAGCAAAACGTTTAGGTGTC
>NZ_MUBJ01000060.1 GCF_002127535.1 Xenorhabdus vietnamensis | reverse complement strand
GCCCTGTGTGGTCTGCAAAGGTTCGATTGAGCCGACAGATTTAGGCATAGATTTAAGGCAGGAGTTTTAATCTCAATGGTACAGATATGGACAGTTATTTATAGTTATTTTTCCTATCTGTACCCCCTTAATTGATTGATATTTAATTGAAATATTCCAAGTGGTACAGATGGTACAGTTATTTCGCGTTTTTTTCGCTAAATGCTAAAAACGGTTACCTACTTAATATTTTCTTGAAATTGTGAGCCATAAAAATGAAGAAATCAGAAAAACAAAGGTACATTTTAAAACTCATGGTTATTGCTTTAAATGAGGCAATAAAAAGAGAACGCATAGACCTTAACGGGCGATCCGAAAATAAACAGCAAGAAAAGAAGTTCAGGTATCAGGAATTGGTTATTGCTGGCAGGCGAACGATTATCAACTGGTTTGATGCGGGTCATGATGAATTGCGGATTAGTGTATGGTGGGACTATCAGCCGGAAATGATGCCAACGTGGAGGAAGAAATATATCTATGACTGCGAACCAACAACCGCCACACCACAAGTAGCCAGACGATTTTTCAGGCATATACTGGGGGCATGTGGTAGCTGCTACCTTGAGAGGAAAACAGGGAAATTTATTATTGGGGATGAAGGTAACCAATTTATTGATGTTTACGTCAACGAGGATTCTGTTTCTTCTCTGAACAGCATTCCAGCGGAAGAGCCACAAGGATATAGCACTCATGGGTGGATCAAGGAGTAAAAGCAGCAAAAAACAAAACTGGAACGTTACAGCAGCTAAAAACGAGGTAGAGCATTTTCCCCGTCCTGTGCAACTGCTTTCAATCACTCTTTCTGCCACCTCTTCCGCTGACTATGACTCATCGCAGCAGCAAGAGGTGTGCTCAAAAGAGTGAAATAAAAACAAATGGTTAAGTCGTTTTGCCCAGCCCCTTGTGTCCAAGCAATACATTGAGAAACAATGCATTTATTGCATTTATTCAGCACATAAAGTAACCATAGAGATGTTCTCTATAGCTGGAATAAAGACGAATTTACCAAGAGCATGAGCACTATTGCCAAAGTGAGGACCACGGCAGCAGGTAGGTATATTAAACGTACTGAGTTATTTTCAACCAAACATCTTAAAGAGGGTAGCCTCTGGGATTAATGATTCATTAACCTCAAAAATCATCAGAGTTTGTTTCCATGCCTACGTTTCAAACGGAACGATGACATAGCGCTAAACCTACACCATGCAGGAAATGCTATCTATCAATGGGTTAAAGTCGGGAAATCCCGCCTTTAGATAACTTGCTGATTTTAAGTAATTCTGTCACTGTGCCAGAGATTAAGGAAATCAAGGAGTTAAAAGAGCTTTCAAATCCCATTTAGCTAACCTTTTGATTTTTCGTAATTACCTCTCAGGATAGGAATTCCGGTCTTCTGACGGAAATAAGGGATATCAAGGAGTTAGGTTAAATGTGAGAAATCTCACCTTTATCTATCTCATAGTTTTATCAGTGGGATATGGATTTTATTAATTTCCAAACAACCATTCCGTGCCATCCTAATCAGAAGTTCTCTCCAGTATTGATGAACCTTTTTATTGATGTTCACTGGCGGGGCAGTATCCCACCGCCTTCATGTTATTTAGCAATGTGTATTGTTGATCAAATGAGGGATTTAGTATGAGCAATGAATGTAATAAATCTGATGTTCCAGTCTGCGCAGAAAGTGATGGTTTTATTGTCGTTCCATCCCCTTGCTATATCAAAAATTCGATCAAAGAATCGATGAAGGAACACGCCCAAAGCCGGGATCACCCAGAGGCAACACTGAGAGAAAAGGGATTTGTCATCCTGAGCAATTCAGTAAATAACGACGATGAAACTTATGCTGCAACTTCGAAAGCGGTGAAGACAGCGTATGATTTAGCTAATATTGCTAATCAGAATGCAGCTAATGCAAATAATAATGCTAATGCTCGTTTAGCAAAAGACCAGAACGGGGCAGATATCCCAGAAAAAGCAGAATTTGTGAAAAATATTGGTGCACAGCCTGCTGGAAATTATGCAATTAAGGGAGATAGTTATACTAAGTCAGAAAGTGATGCCCGATATGGAAGTAAAAACACAGCAGAGAAATCAGTGAATGGTTGGTGGCAATGTGGAGATACTGGCGTTATTCACCAGTGGGTGCAGGGGGAACAGCAATTGAGTGAGGGTACTCAAATTATTACCTTCCCACGAATATTTCCAAATCAGGTACTGGCGATATATGTCTCAACAAAAATTAATCACCCAACAAACTTAAATCTTGCTAATGACTGGTTTCAAGTCATTAACTGGGACACAGAAAAATGTTGGGTGTATTTGCAAGAAACTGAGCCAGCAGCTTCAGTCGTCAATTCAACACCGTTTATTTTTGCCGTTGGATATTAATATATAGTTTTTTATAGAACCATGCATGTGATTCCATGACTAGGATAGCCAAAGTTAATAATCATGGGATTTGTAACCACAAACATCATTGTTACTGATCTCATACCAATCTAGACATGGACGTCTAACCGATACCCTTCGTAAATATCACATACCCACATCACCTACAGAACGCACACCAAAGTGCAAAGATTTATCAGTATCCTGTCCTCGTATTTCCAGCTTCATCATGAATGGCTTTACTCCGTGAACAGTCAGCCCCATATTTATCACCCACTCCTCAGCTTCCTTTCATTAAACCTTACCAAACAGCAGTGTCACATAGCTCTGCCGTTCCTTGTGTGTCCATAATTTGTGTAATTTATAATATTGCATTATTTGCATCATTAATTTGATTTGTTGCATATATTGCAATAATATGGCTGTATAAATTATCAGCGGAACTAGAGGTTCGCTGGGCAGGCATTTCAGTTACTGAAAACTAAGAGGCAGTCATGGAAAAAACAAAAGTTATCACACTAAACAAACAGATTGAGAGCAATGACGGTAAAGAGGTTTACACCGAAATTCATTTGCGGGAGCCTGCATTGATTGAGGTTGAGCAGTTTTATGAAATGGATAAAAAATCCAACCCGTTGGCCGCCATGAGATTACTGATTACTCTGGTATCGGGCGTGCCTGAAACGGTACTGAAAAAGATGGCAATATCTGATTTCCGTCAATGTGAGGCGTTCTTAACCCATTTTTTGGCTTATACCCCCTCTAGCAATGGCAACGATTAGCGGCAGACATCACCTATTTTTATCGCTGGGGGCCACAAGAGGCGTGGCTCCTGAGTCGAACGCGGCTAGTTTGGTGGGCTGAGCAGGCGCAACGCATTATAGAGGCTAAACATAATGGCTAATGCATTT
>NZ_MUBJ01000006.1:7932-205684 GCF_002127535.1 Xenorhabdus vietnamensis | reverse complement strand
GGGGCGGAGCAAAAGCGATAAGGAGGCAAAAAAGATGTTCAGTTGATGAGTTGTTTACGGAGCATATTGAATATGTCAGGTTATGTTGATTCTGCTATATGAGTATATTGCTGATGAAAAGAGTATATCGTGACCTCAATATTTTCATATTAGTTATATGGACAATGGTTTTTATGAAAAATATAGAGTACGAAAAAACTTATTACTAGATGGTGGTTTCTTTCTATTTTCTATTACAATGATTTTAATTCATTTATGGGTATTGTCTTTAATTCGTAAAATATTCCCTCTTGTTATTGATCGGGGAAAGCAACTGTTTTATACATGGCATAGGGGAAGAATGTATGTTGCGCGTTACTCACAAGTCGATGTTGTTAATCTCTATGATGTTCTGTATTTAAGAGTTTATGGATTTGACAAAAATAACAAACTGATGATTTATGCTTTTGAACCCCGTATTTAAATCGCTCAGGAGTACCTGATATTGCGTGACCTGAAAAAATAACCAAATAAATACGGGGCTGTAGCCCCATATACTTTGCATAAAATAATTAAATGAAATAATTCATGTTTTGTGACCACTTTTAAAGTGGTCATGCAATCTCTTAAGATTTTCCAGATTTACTTAGAAATATCCACGCCAAAATATTTCTCGGAAATACGGGCATAAGTGCCGTCATCTTTCATCTCTTGCAGTGCTTTATTAATTGCTTCTATCAGTTCCGGATCGCCTTTGCGTAGTAAAACGGCTGATTTACTTGCATCGGATTTCTGGGCGACAACTTTCACTGGAGCATTAGGACGCTGTTTTTTGAAATCGAGGAATGACAAACGATCATTCAGTGTGGCATCAGCGCGCCCGGTAGCAACCAGATCAATGGCTTGGCTAAAACCATCCGTACTGACCAAATTCGCACCATAAGATGTCGCCAGTTGGCCGTAATTACTGGTTAGTGATTGGGCGGAACGTTTCCCTTTAATATCAGTGAATGTCTTAATATCACTGTTATTGTTGCGGGTGATTAACACGACTTGAGAGGTTGTATAAGGAATGGAGAAACTGAATTTTGCTTCTCGTTCCGGAGTGACGCCTACTTGATTGATAACAGCATCAAAACGCTTGGCATCCAGCCCTGCAATTAAACCATCCCATTTGACTTCCAAGAACTCAGGTTTGACGTTCAGGCGACGGGCTATTTCCCGTGCGATATCTACGTCAAAACCGGTTAATTTATTGCTGGCATCGTGGTAGGTAAAAGGGGGATAAGTGCCTTCTGTACCAACCTTAAAGACGCCAGAGGCTTTTATGGCATCGAAATCTTTACCAGCATAGCTGGGGGAAGCAATAGCAAGGGCAGTCGCGCCTGCCAGTAACAAACTCAAAATTTTTTTCATTGCGTTTCTCCGAACAAATGATGTTGCTGATATTAAACGTGACTGCTTGCTAGATTTCCCAATCCGGTAAGGTTTCTGTCAGGGTTGAGATAAACTCGACAGTACGTACTTTACTGGGGCGGGTGAAGATGGTTTTTGCCGGGCCGGTTTCAATAATATCGCCGGATTCCAGAAATACGACATCATGGGCAAGATTGGCTGCCAAACGTAAATCGTGCGTTGCCATTAACATGGTGGTGCCTTCTCCTGCCAGTTGTTTCAAAACGGAAACAACTTCTTTAGATAATTCAGGATCGAGTGCTGACGTTGGCTCATCACACAGCAGTACCTTGGGTGAAGGTGCCATTGCTCTGGCGATTGCCACACGCTGTTGCTGACCGCCCGACAAAGTGCTTGGCCAAACATCCGCCTTGTGTGACAGGCCGACTTTTTCCAGCAACTCAAATGCTCGCTTTCTGGCTCGTTCGCGTGACCATTTCTGTACCCAAATCAGCCCTTCCATAATGTTTTCAATTACCGTTAAATGCGGGAAAAGCTGGAAGTTCTGGAATACCATACCGGTTTGTAGGCTAAAGCGCTGAATTTCCCGATGCGATAGCCGTTCTTTACCGTTAAATGTAATTTGCTCCGTGCCAATTTTCAGCTTGCCGGCTTGTGGGATCTCCAACAGATTAATACAACGCAGTAAAGTACTTTTCCCACTACCGGAAGGGCCGATAAGTGCCGTCAAGCTGCCTTCCTTAATGGTCAGGCTAATATTTTTCAGCACCTTTTGTCCGTCGAAACTTTTTTCAATGTTGGTGAGCTGAATCATCTTTGCCTTCCTTATTGCTGTTTTGTTGGTTACCGCCGTTCTGCTGGGAGAATTTCTTTTCTAAGCGGGTTTGCAGTGCTGACAACACCGAACTCAAGAGGAGGTAGAGAATAGCGACTTCGGTATATAAGATGAGTGGTTGATAGGTAACGGCGGCGACACGCTGTGCCGCCAGAAACATTTCCGGTACGGTAATCACGGAAGCCAGAGAAGTATCTTTTACCAGCGAAATAAAGGTATTGGACAGGGGTGGAATTGAAACTCTTGTCGCCTGCGGCAGAACGATCCGGCGCATTGATTGCCACCAACTCATGCCGATAGAGTGAGAAGCTTCCCATTGCCCTTTGGGAACCGAAGTCAGTGCTGCGCGGATGACTTCTGAGGTATAGGCACCAACATTCAGGGTAAAGCCGATAATGGCAGCAGTGAAGGCTTCCAATGTAATACCTGCGCTGGGCAGGGCGTAGAAGATCAGAAAAAGTTGCACCAACAGCGGTGTACCGCGAATTAACCAAACATAAAACCGAACCACCGCAACCAGTGGTTTAGGCCCATACAGCCTGATTAAAGCAACAACGAATCCCAACGAAATCCCAAGTACGAAAGTAATCAGCGTGAGGGGAATAGTAAATGTGAGACCTGCATAAAGCATCGGCCAAAGGGAATCCAGCGCTAAACTGAGCCAATCTGGGGTCATAGATTCTTCCTAATCGATAAATATTAAAAATATGTTTATTTTTTATAGGCTTGTTTTAATGATGATATGGCAAGAAAAGGTGAACGCTATATACAATAAAGTTATAGCTTAGAACTTTATTATGAGCCAGTGATATTGATAAATGTGGCAAGGAGTAGAGTTATCATAAGCAATGATGTTATTGTGTTTTTAGATTCATATTTAAAATAAATAATTTCATTAATTTGTTTTTAAAGTGTTTTATTAATGAAAATTGTTTTCAGAATTAAATGGTGAATTGATGTAAATTATAATAGTGCGTCTAATTGTTAACTTAATGTGTATTATAGGATAAGTCTTAAATGGTTTATTTAATATCAATAAAATCATAAAATTAGCGATAACAGATAAGATGTAAAAGATCGAATTATTCTGATATACGCATTGTAATGTAAGGCTCATGAATGAAAAAACTTGTCTTTTATTTGGTTTTAATATCTACTGATAGACTCATCTCAATAAGCACACAAGTTTAATTATCTTAATTTTATTTATTAAGTTACAACTTATGCAACATATTCTATTGTTAATTCGCAAGATAAGAACTGTGTTTATTTTGATTTTATATAAATATGTGATTTCTTATAAGGAATTAATAAAGACAGATTGAGTTTATTCTTGGTGTTTCATTGGATTAATTTTTTGCTTTAATAAGTGAATTTATCTATTTTTATCACGGTGAAATAAATAATGAGAAATGTTTTGTTTAAATCAATGGCTTTGTTGATGTTAGCTAGTATGGTATCAGTATCATATGCCAGCAATAATACTGATTCAGAATCAGTGTCAGAATATCCTTTTTTGAATTTGCTAGAATATTTGAGAGTGTATCAGTCTGATATTAAAGAGCATGGATTTAAATATATTGTATCAGATGATAGTAGTATAGATAATAGTAGCCTAGATATAGGAAATAATTATTCCGGCATTGTAAATTCCATTGCAATACTTGAGAGTTCAATTGGAAAACGTGGACATCACTCTGTCGCTTTGAGCCAAGGGTATATTGGCGATAATAGCTGGGATTCTGTTGCGTTGAGCGACGGGCGTATTGGTGATAATAACCCTAATTCTGTTGCCTTGAGCGATGGAATAATTGGCAATTCCAGTTCTAACTCTTTCGCTTTTATAGGAAAAATTGATGATAAGAGTGGCGATTCGGTAGCTATAGGCCATAAATCAAACGTTAAGGCAAAGCAAGGTATTGCAATAGGGCGGAAAGCTATTGCTCATAAAATTTATGGTATTGCTTTGGGGCAATCAGCTATTTCTTCCCATACTAATGCAGTTGCAATCGGGGTAGAGGCCGAAACAGACAGAGATAATTCGGTTTCGTTTGGAAATAGCACTGATATCACTAAAAATAAACAGTTAACAAACATTGCTGATGGCATTAAAGATCAAGATGCAGTGACTTTAGCTCAATTGAACCGCCGTGGTTTCTTTTCCAACCCCACATATACAACCTCATATTTTGTGGGAAGCCCTAATTCTGAAGTAGATGAGAGTAATGTAGTGTCCTTTGGTGATAACCAAACTCAATTACGATTAGTTAATATTGCCGACGCTCAGAACCCGAACGACGCGGTTAATAAAAAGCAGCTTGATGCTGTTAAAAGTAGTGTTATTAATGAATTACAAAAAGATATTGGAGATAAAGCGAGAGGGGCTGTAAAAGAAATAGATGATGCTCTTGTGAAGCTTTCTACAATCCAACAGGTTGTCACGAAATCAGAACAAGCGGCAGCAGGTTCGGCGAAGCAGGCGGACACGGCGAAACAGGCGACCGAGGATTCGGCAACACAGGCGAACACGGCACAACAGGCGGCGGTGCAGTCAGCACAAGCGGCTGCGGATTCGGCAGCACAGGCAAACACAGCACAACAGGCGGCAGTGCGGTCAGCGCAAGCGGCAACGGATTCGGCAACACAGGCGAACACAGCGCAACAGGCGGCAGTGCAGTCAGCGCAAGCGGCAACGGATTCGGCAACAAAAGCGGATACGGCGCAACAAGCGGCCGTGGTATCTGAAACAGTAGTAATTGGTTCGGTAAAAGAGATAGAAAATCATGTGAATACAGCTAAAAATGCAGCAGATAGAGCTGAAAAAAACGCTACAGAAACTGAGGTAAATAAAAGAATCAATTTGGCAACTCAGCAAGAAAGTAAAAAATCAGTTAAAGAAACAAAAGAGTTAAATGAGAAAATCATAACTGTTAAGAAGGCTTCTGAAGAAAGGGCTAATAAGCTTGACGCAAAAGCAGATGATATTTATGAATATGCTCAGGGTGTTAATACAAAAATGGGTGAGTACCATGTTTACTCTGAAAAACGTTTTAACGCCTTAAAATCTGAAATGCGTCAGAATGTTCGTCAATTAGATAACAAAATTAACCGTGTAGAAAAACGTGCTAACGCAGGTATTGCCAGTGTTGCAGCAATGACCAATATTCCTTTCAGTAATGCGAATCGTTTTAGTGTTGGTGTTGGCTTGGGGCAATATCATGATGGCAGTGCTATTGCGGTTGGTGCCCAGACAAAATTGACTGAAAACATAAATATTAAGGCTTCTACAAGCTGGAATAACTCGGATGGTGCGGTATTCGGGGCTGGTTTTGCAATAGGTTGGTAATATCCGATTTCTTTTTACTGATATTCAGTAGTAATAATAATGCAGGCATCAATGACGCCTGCTTTTTCTAAATTCAATAGATACTGATCTTATTTATTTTTTTATTTTTATTGTTCAACAGTTCCCTCAGAAAAATATTTATCCCAAATGCGTTGATAAGTACCATCCGCTTTTATCTCAGTAATGGCTCTATCTACTGCGGCTTTTAATTCTTTATCACTTTTACGCAGCAGTACGGCAGTTTTTGCAGCCTGAGTATCCGCAGCAACAATTTTTACCGGCGCATAAGGGCGATGTTTTTTGTAATCGAGATAAGAAAGTTTATCGTTGATTGTTGCGTCTGCCCGGCCTGTACTTACCAGTTCTATTTCCTGACTGAAACCATTAGTACCTATGATTATTGCACCATAGTTGCGAGCAATCTGGGCAAAGTTATTGGTCAGGGTATGTGCTGATTTTTTTCCTTTTAAGTTGCTAAACGTCTTAATGTCATTGTTGTCTTTTCGGGTAATCAATACCGCTTCTGAAACCACATAAGGCAGGGAGAAGCTGTATTTTTTCTCGCGCTCAGGTGTAATGGCGATTTGGTTCATTACTGCATCGGAACGTCCGGCATCAAGGCCACCAATCAAACCATCCCATTTGCCTTCAACAAATTCAGGTTTAACTTTCATACGCAAAGCAATTTCACGACCGATTTCTACATCAAATCCGGTCAGCTTTCCAGATGCATCATGGTAACTGAATGGTGCATAAGCACCTTCCGTCCCAATTCTGAATATTCCTGTAGATTGAATGTTATCAAGGGTGGATTGTGCATAAGCAAGATGAGAGATATTTAGTTGGAAGATGCTTACCAGTAGTATACTTATGATGGTTTTCATTATATCTCCGAAGGCTAAAATTAAAAATTATGTTTGCTATCATAACGGTGATTACAAAGCCTTCGTATATAAAATAAAGTTATATTCTATTCATTTGTTTACTTATATTAATAGGGGGCAATATTTAACAGGTGCCAAAGGCACCTGTTTTATTAAATTAAAAGCGATATTGAATACCCGCTGTAATATTATAGTTAGTATTTGCAATGCCTGCCGAATTTCCACCAAAGTAAATATATTCCCCTGTTTTTCGATCAAAAATTTCCGTATCTCCTTTACCTTGTGTAAATTTATTCCAGCTTAATTCTGTGAATAATTTAGTGTTCGGATTAATATAATATCCTGCATTAAGAGTGGCAGAATAGTAGAGTGATTTATTGGTTTTTTCACGGTAACTAAGAGGGCCAGGATCTCTACGCAGATAGTGTTCATCATTATCTTTTGCTTGAACCCACGGGCTGAATTTTAGCAATCCATTAAATTCAAAATCGTGGTAACGGTATTGTCCGATTAATCCTATATAGGGAGCACTGAATTTTTGTTTATAACCAATCACAGAAGTATTTGAAAAATCATGGTCACTTCTTTTGTCGTGTTTGTCATACCATATCTGATGACCTCCAATAGCAGTCCAACTGAATCGGGTTTGCTGGTAACCTAATACGCCCCCGAAACTGTAATTAGGTTGTTTTAGTAACCAGCCTTTTAAATGAATATCAAATTCATTGGCATAATTTAGGTTTGTGTTGGAATGGCTCCAGTTAGTCCACATTGCTTTTTCAGGACGCTCCCAATCATAATCATCCATACTGCTATGGCTTGATTCCAATGTTATCCAGCCACGCGCGTTCAGTGTTAAATTTGATAAGATATTCCACGAAATATCACCTTTGATAATTGGGGCATTGTTAATTTTCCAGTTTAGCTCGCTATTTTTATGTCCAGTCTGGGAATTATAGAGGTATTCGTCTGCTTGGCCCCAAAGCCTTCCTAATGAAGTGGTGACTGATACACTATCCGGGTTGTAGTTCAGAGATGCGGCAGTTGAAGTTGTGGCATATGCTAAAGTTAACGGGATGATGCACATGACAATTTTATGCTTTTTCATATGTTATTTCTTCCTGATGATAAAAAATAAATATTAAATTTATTTAAATTAAATATTTATTGAGGTGACCTATTATTTGTTGAGATGACCTATGCTGAGATGAAATAATAAATGTTTCTGAATCTTTATGTTTTTTGTTGTGTAAGGTGTAGTTAAGTTTCTATCATGCTTTTTATAGATATTCCACTATAAATTTACACGGTGATTTAATTAAATGGATTTTATTAAAAAATGCTAATTTTAATGGTTGTTTTTTTCAGTGATTAGGAGTTTCTTTGTATTTTTACTATCATATTAATGATTGGTTTTAATTCTCTGTTTTGCTCTTATTTTGTTATTTTTTATGATTAATATCAGTGTGTTTTTATATGATTCTATTGCTGATGGTGATGTGGTTGCAATTTTTATTAGACTATTTATTTAAATATTTACAACTGTTAGACTGATTCCTGTTCATAAATTGTTGAGAAATTTTTCTTATATTGAAGAGCGTCACAGATATTGATAAACAAATTATAATATCATTAGGTATATTATGCCTTATTTTTCAACGAAATAGCTTATTGGATATATCATTATTATGATGCTAGTCGATTACTCTACAATTTTAAATATAGGTGCTAAGTGTTGAATCCGTTCTTTAGAAAGGGCATGGTTGATTCATTGCCTGTCTGTGTCTCATTTTTTCTTATTTTTGCTTCGATTGGTGCTCTTTATCAAAGCCATGGTGTTCCATTAATGGAAACATTGGTCGGATCATTGTTGATATATGCCGCACCTTTGCAGGTGGCTGCGGTAGGTTATCTGGCGGATGGGGCGGCATTCTCTGTTATCATCTTGGCATTGTTGATTAATTTCCGCTTTTTCCTGATGGCAATGGTAATGTCACAGTATTTTCATGGTATCCCAAAACGAAAGATCCTGCTGTCGATGTTAGGGTTCAGTGCCAGTACTTATACGGTGACGCATTCACATCTCTCTGCAGAAAATATTACGAATGGAAAATCCCAGTTTCATTTTTATCTAGGGGTTGCCATCCCCTGCTTTGTGATTACATTTTGTGCCACTTTGTTGGGATATGTTTCGGCAGAACACTTGAATTATGAATCCGTTTCACTGTTTTTAGTGATGTTGGTTCCTATTCATTTCGCGTCTCTGACAGCCAAGCGTTCCGGTAAAGATATGTCCGTATTGGCGACGGTCATGGGCGGGTTGTGCGCACCGTTATTGAATGAAGTGGATATGAAAGTCATGGATCTGGTCATCCCTATTTTATGTGGAATAGTAATCGCGTTATGGGAGTGGAAAATTAAACAGGATAAAACATCATGATGCTGCTGATAGTATTAATGGGAGTGATAAGTTTTATATTAAGAACAGCACCTTTCTTGATGAATAACAACAGCTTGTTCAAAGGAAAGAGCTTGCTGATTACTTCACTGGATTATGCCATCTGTTTTATTCTGGGTACTATTATTGTCAATATATCATTAAATAATTTATCAATTAGTGAATTAATCGAACAGTTTAATATTAAATATGTGCTTGCATTATTGACGGTTGTTTTGGCTTATTTTATTAGCAAATATACTCATTCGATATTGAAAAGTTTGGTTCTGTCGTTGGCGTTTTTTATGTTGATACAATTTTTGTTGATGTAATTTACGTTTGATAATAGCTGTTGGATTGGTGTGGTTGTAAAATTAAAAAGCCACTGCAATTTTATTTGCAGTGGCTTTATATGAATAAATTTCAACTAAAAAAATTACAGAGCAGCGATAGCCCCTTTCTGCGCCAGTAATTTTTCTTTCGCTGCATTGTTAGTCGCCAAACGTTCGCGCTCTTTGGCAACAACGGATTCCGGTGCACGGCTGACAAAGCCTTCGTTAGCCAGTTTGGTTTCAATGCTGTTGATCTCTTTATCCAGCTTCTCGATTTCTTTATCCAGACGTGCCAGTTCATCAACTTTCGTCTGATCGAATTCAGGGAAAGATTGTAGCATGATGGTATCGGCATCAATGCCTTTGACCACTTTCACCCGTTGCCAGATGGTTTCTGTAATGAATGGAATTATTGGATGCGCCAGACGCAGCAAACCTTCCAACACTTCAATCAGCGTATGGCGAGCCGCGCGGACTTCCGCTTCTGATCCTTTGTTAATAGCTGGTTTTGACAGTTCCAGATACCAGTCACAGAATTGGTTCCACGTGAATTCGTAAAGAATGTTCGCAGCGATATCGAAACGGTAGGTATCCAGCGCTTCGCGGTAGGCTTTAACGGTCTGGTTGAATTCTGCCAGAATCCAGCGATCTGCCAGTGATAGCGACATTTCACCACCGTTCTGGCCTTTATACCAAGAAGATTTATATATAATATGAAATTATATGATGTAATTTAATTTCAATATAAAAATATCATGATAAAAATGATAATTGATAGTTGGTTTTGTAAATGATGTTGATTAATACAATTTTTAATAAGGTATTTATAATTATTGAAAAGGCTCCTCTATTTTATTATTTTTTTATATCTTTTTGATTTTAAGGTATTTTTAATATAGCGCACACAAAATATGAAGACATAAAATATGACTAGTTAAACATATATTAAATGTAAATAATAATCGATCTCATTAAGATGGTATTGAAAACATTGAATTATCATATTTTTTAATGTAATGTTTTTTATGTCGTGATTATTAGTGTGAATTTATTAATATTAAAAGTTGGTGCTCAATGCAAAACTCATTATTCAAAAAAGGAATGATAGATTCTTTACCCGTCTGTATTTCTTTTTTCCTTATTTTTGCTTCTGTTGGTGCTCTATATCAAAATAAAGGAATTTCATTAATAGAGACGATGGCTGGGTCTGTATTCACTTTTGCTGCACCTTTGCAGGTCGCTGTCGTTAATCATTTTGCTGATGGAGTTTTCTTATCAGTGATAATACTGACTCTAATCATAAACTTTCGTTTCTTTCTGATGTCTATGGTTATGTCACAGTATTTTCATGGTATACCTAAGGGACAAATATTATTGTCAATGTTAGCATTTAGCGCCAGTACATACACCGTGACTCACACTCATCTGGTTTCAGAGAAAATTCCTGATGGAAAATCTCAATTTGATTATTATCTAGGTGTATCTATACCAAGTTTTTTTATTGCCGTTTTGGCAACATTGCTAGGGTATGTATCTTCAAATTATTTAAATTATGATTCCATCTCTCTTTTTTTAGTGATGTTAATTCCAATACATTTTTCATCCCTTGCGGCTAAGCGGGCAGGAAAAGATTTTTCTGTTTTTGCTACGCTAATAGGAGGGATATGTGCTCCATTCATAAATGAAATAAATGTTCAACTTATGGATGTCTTGATACCGATTATTATCGGAATGTGTATTGCGTTTTATGAGTTAAGAATTAAAGAGGGAGTCTGATTATGATGCTAATATTATTGATGGGAGCTATTAGTTTCTTTTTCAGGATAATACCATTTTTAATAAGTAATAAAAAAATTAAAAAAGATGGTTTTCTCATTGCTTCATTAGATTATTCTGTATGTTTCATTCTTGGCAGTATTATCGTGAATATATCTCTTGATAATATAAAGATTAGTAATTTAATTTTTGGTTTTGAAATTAAATATGCTCTTGCCATAATTACTGTTATAACCGCTTATTTTATTAGTAAACGCACTGGTTCTATATTAAAGAGTTTGATTATATCATCTGTTTTATTTATCTTAATATCATGGTGGCTGAATGAAAAAAATATGTTTTTTTGATACAACATTAAGAGATGGTGAGCAGGGTATTGGATATTTGCTCTCAAATGAAAAAAAATTGAAATTATTACCACGTTTAATTGATCTAGGTGTTGATTCTATTGAAATTGGTATGGTAACCGATGAATGCAGTGAAAGTTTTTTTTATGAAGCAGCATCATCTAATATAGATTTCAAAGATACATATATTGCTTCATTATGCCGATTGAAACAAGTTGATATTGAAAAAACAATCTTGGCTTTAAATAGATTTAAAAAACCTAAACTAAATTTATTATGTGTTGGTTCGGAAATACATATCAAAAAGAAATTTAATTCAACTAAAAATAATATACTGCTAATGTTAAAGGATTCTTTAGAATATATAATTAATAGTGATTATACAGGTAAGGTATCAGCAATCCTGGAAGATTCATCAAGAGGAAGTTTTGAACTTTTAGAAGAGAAAATTAATTTACTGACATCTTATCATGTCAATGATATCTGTTTTGCAGATACAACAGGTTGTGCTACGCCGTTATACGTTAATAAACTTATTAGCTTTTTTAAAAATAAGTTCCCTGATGTAAGGTTTTCTGTTCACTGTCATAATGATCTGGGTTTGGCGGTAGCTAATTCAATCAGTGCAATTGATGCCGGAGCTGATGAAGTACAGGTCACATTGGGAGGTGTCGGAGAGCGTTGCGGAAATGCTTCATTTGAAGAGGTTATGGCAATCCTTTTTTATAGAAATGAATATAGTAATAGATTTAAAACCGATATCGTTATGAAAGATTTGATTGAACTGTGTAATTTTTATTATGAAGTGATAAATAAACTACCTTATCCAAATAAACCATTATTAGGAAAACATGCATTTTCAACATGTGCCGGTATTCACCAAAGTGGAATCAAAAAATTCCCTGAAACTTATGAATTTATTAATCCAGAACACTTAGGTTTAGAAAGAAGGTTCTATTTTAATAGACTGTCTAGCAATAAAATTTCTCAGCAAGAGTTGTAATAGGAAAGATTATGAATATTTCTCAAAAAATTGGCTTCTCAACAAACATTTTTGAAAATCCGGCAGAAATAGAAGTTCTGGTTGATAAATTAAGTAAGAATTTTAAGAATATTGAAATTGAATTTGAAAAAGAGTTAAGGGATTTAATTGATTATTACCCTGAAAAATGGAATGATAAAATTTCTGTATTGAATAAATTAAAAAAAGAGAATAATCTTTATTATTCTGTTCATGCGCCATATATTGGAATAAAAACAGATATAGCTAACAGTGAAGAGCTAGACAGAATTATTGCTGTTGATTATCTCTCATCATTCATCTATGAAGCTAAGAAGATTGGTGCTGAATACATCACGATTCATCCTGGTTATCTTGAATTTGATGATAATGGGATATTTGATTTTGATTTCAAACAGTTATCTAAATCTATCAAGAAATTATCAGAGATAGCCAAAGAAAATGGCATGACCATTTTATTAGAAAATACAGGAAGTGACAGAGAAAAGTATATCGTGTTAAGTGATGAGCAGCATGAGATCTTATGTAATCAATATGGTGTATTCTTAACACTGGACATTGTGCACTTTGAATCATTTATGCATAAAAAAAGTACTAGAGAATACAATGAAGCATTAAAAAGAGTTATCCCATATATTAAAAATGCACATTTCAATGATGTCCTAAATGGTGAACATGTTCATTTGCCATTAGGTGAAGGGAACTTCGATTATCACAGAGTATTATCTTTCATGGCGAGTGAGGGTTATCAGGGTAATTTTATTGTTGAAGAATCTGGCGGTGGTTTTTCACCAGAAGAGTTTATTGCATCTGGGAAGAGATATATTGAATATTTAAATGGTATGGAATGATTTTAGCTGAAATATGAAACATTTTGTTAGTATCAATAAAACGGAAATTGAATTTTTTTCTGATGAAAATTTCACTATATTGGAACAAGCCGAGCTTAATGGACATTCTTTAAAAAATGGTTGTCGGTTGGGAGCCTGCCGGGTTTGTAAGTTAAAATTACTATCCGGTGATATAGAATATATTGTTGGTAATAAAATTGGGTTAACAAAGAAAGAATTAGATGAGAATTATTTTTTACCATGCTGTGCTGTTGCTAAAAGTAACATTGCTTGTGAATTGGATGGTGATAATAAAACTCTATCTGAGACCAAAGAAGGCGCTGTTATATGTGATATAAAAAGAATACCTGGAGTTACTATCTTAAAATTCAAGTTATCGAAAAGATCTAAGATGAATTTTATTCCAGGCCAGTATATCGGAATAGAAGTGCCTAATAGAGAATACAGATATTATTCTATTGCAAACATTCCTAAAAATGATGGATATGTTGAAATTCATGTAGCTAAGAATAAAAATGGTGTTTTTTCAGATTTAATTTGTGAGAAACTTGAGGTCAATGATGTATTGTGGATATACGGGCCTTATGGCGACTTCATTTCCGGGTATCATGATGAGGTTAGGGACATTGTTTTTGTTGCGACAGGAACAGGATTTGCTCCTATAAAATCCATAATAGAATCTGGCTTATTTAATGAACGAAAAATTTATCTTCTTTGGGGAGGAAGAAGAAGAGTAGAACACTATTTCTCTGAAATCATAGATAACTGGAAGAACACACTGCACAATTTTAATTTTCATATGGCTTTGTCCCGCCAGAATGAAGAAGAACATTTAGAAAGCCATTGTGGGTATGTACAAGATGTTTTCAGAAAAGAAATTGACTTGAATGATGACATTGAAGTTTATATGTGTGGATCCCCTAATATGATTAATGATATGTCTGAGCTATTAAAAAATGATTATCAACTACATGAAGATTATATTCATGTTGATGTATTCTATCCAAATAGCTAGGTATTTTTAATTATAAACATAATAATGTAGTTGTTAATAATTTATATTAATCAGCTTGTTGAAAAACCTTCAATTAATTTTAGAAAAGAAGCCACTGCAATTTTATTTGCAGTGGCTTTACATGAATAAATTTCAACTAAAAAAATTACAGAGCAGCGATAGCCTCTTTCTGCGCCCGTAATTTTTCTTTCGCTGCATTGTTAGTCGCCAAACGTTCGCGCTCTTTGGCAACAACGGCTTCCGGTGCACGGCTGACAAAGCCTTCGTTAGCCAGTTTGGTTTCAATGCTGTTGATCTCTTTATCCAGCTTCTCGATTTCTTTATCCAGACGTGCCAGTTCTGCATCTTTATCGATCAAGCCTGCCATTGGGATCAATACTTCTGCCCCGTTGATCAGTTTGGTGACAGAAACAGGCGCTTCTTCTCCGGCTGCCAATACAGTAACAGAAGCAAGACGACCCATCGCCTGAATGAAGTTGAGGTTTTCAGCAACGCGGCGTTGTGCGTCATCATTCGCATCACGCAGCATAACTTCCAGTGGCTTGCTTGGTGCAATATTCATTTCTGCACGAATATTACGTATCGCAATGATCGCTTCCTTGATCCACTCCAGATCGTTCAGTGCCAGTTCATCAACTTTCGTCTGATCGAATTCAGGGAAAGATTGCAGCATGATGGTATCGGCATCAATGCCTTTGACCACTTTCACCCGTTGCCAGATGGTTTCTGTAATGAATGGAATTATTGGATGCGCCAGACGTAGCAAACCTTCCAACACTTCAATCAGCGTATGGCGAGCCGCGCGGACTTCCGCTTCTGATCCTTTGTTAATAGCTGGTTTTGACAGTTCCAGATACCAGTCACAGAATTGGTTCCACGTGAATTCGTAAAGAATGTTCGCAGCGATATCGAAACGGTAGGTATCCAGCGCTTCGCGGTAGGCTTTAACTGTCTGGTTGAATTCTGCCAGAATCCAGCGATCTGCCAGTGATAGCGACATTTCACCACCGTTCTGGCCGCAATCCTGTCCTTCAGTGTTCATCAGCACGAAACGACTGGCGTTCCACAACTTGTTACAGAAGTTGCGATAACCTTGCAGACGCTTCATGTCCCAGTTGATATCACGGCCAGTGGAAGCCAGAGCTGCCAGTGTGAAACGCAGGGCATCAGTACCGTGGGCTTCAATGCCTTCCGGGAACTGTTTTTCAGTACGCTTACGGATTTTCTCAGCCAGTTGTGGCTGCATCATGTTGCCGGTGCGTTTTTCCAGCAATGTTTCCAGTGAGATACCGTCGATCATATCCAGTGGATCGATAACGTTCCCTTTGGATTTTGACATCTTCTGACCTTCATCATCACGGATCAGGCCTGTCATGTAGACGGTCTTGAATGGCACTTGCGGCTTGCCGTTTTCATCTTTGATAAAGTGCATGGTCATCATGATCATGCGGGCAATCCAGAAGAAGATGATGTCGAAGCCACTAACCAGCACATTGGTCGGATGGAAGGTTTTCAGCGCCTCCGTTTGCTCAGGCCAGCCTAGCGTGGAGAACGTCCATAGGCCAGAGGAGAACCAGGTATCCAGTACGTCTTCGTCTTGGGTCAGGGTGATATCTGCGCCCAGATTGTTTTCACGGCGAACTTCTTCTTCATCTCGACCAACATAGACGTTGCCTTGTGCGTCATACCATGCCGGAATGCGATGGCCCCACCACAATTGACGGGAGATACACCAATCCTGAATATCACGCATCCAAGAGTAGTACATGTTTTCGTACTGTTTTGGTACGAACTGGATATCACCGTTCTCAACCGCTTCAATCGCCACTTTTGCAAGTGGTGCAGTGCGGACGTACCATTGGTCAGTCAGCATCGGTTCGATAACCACACCGCCACGGTCGCCGTAAGGCACAGTCAGGTCATGAGGTTTGATTTCAACCAGCAGGCCCTGGTTTTCGAACTCTGCCACAATCGCTTTACGTGCGGCAAAGCGCTCCATACCGCGATATTCAGCAGGGATATCAGTCGAATACACATCAGAGGCTTCGCCATTGGTATCGAACACTTCTGCAGCTTCGCGGATATCGCCGTCAAAGGTCAGGATGTTGATCATTGGCAGGCTGTGGCGCTTACCGACTTCATAGTCATTGAAATCGTGGGCTGGGGTGATTTTCACGCAGCCAGTGCCTTTTTCCATATCTGCGTGCTCATCGCCAACGATAGGAATGCGGCGGTTTATCAGCGGCAGAAGGATTTCTTTGCCAATCAGATCCTTATAACGTGGATCTTCCGGGTTAACGGCAATGCCGGTATCCCCCAGCATGGTTTCTGGGCGGGTTGTGGCAACAATCAGATATTCTTTGCCTTCTGCGGTTTTGGCATCGTCAGCCAGCGGATAGCGCAGGTACCACATGGAACCTTTTACTTCACGGTTTTCAACTTCCAGATCAGAAATCGCTGTGCGCAGTTTCGGGTCCCAGTTAACCAGACGCTTGCCACGGTAAATCAGATCTTCTTGATACAGGCGAACGAAAGCTTCTTTAACCGCTTTGGACAGACCTTCATCCATGGTGAAGCGCTCGCGTTCCCAATCCACGGAGTTACCCAGACGGCGCATCTGGTTGGAGATATTGCCACCCGATTCCGCTTTCCATTGCCAAATTTTGTCGATAAAGGCTTCACGGCCATAATCGTGGCGGGTTTTGCCTTCTTCTGCCGCGATCTTACGCTCAACAACCATTTGGGTTGCGATGCCTGCGTGGTCAGTTCCCGCTTGCCACAGGGTATTTTTTCCCTGCATGCGTTGGTAACGCACCATGGTATCCATAATTGTCTGCTGGAACGCGTGCCCCATGTGCAGGCTGCCGGTGACATTTGGTGGCGGAATGACGATGCAGAAGCTTTCACGGCTGGTATCACCATTCGGCTTGAAGTAACCACTCTGTTCCCAGTGTTTATAAAGAGGTTGCTCTATCTCTGTCGGGTTGTACGTTTTATCGAGAGATGGCTCAGATTGCGTTTGATTATCGGGTGTCTTTTCCATTGTGTCTTGATATTTAATAGGTTGGCGGGGTTGCCATGGTCAAATTAAAGCCGACGCCACGATAAGATTTATATCGCTCGCGTGCTAACTGTTTCAGATTTTCATCAATAGGGACGAAGTCTATCACTTCATGGAAAGCTGTGGCAAAGTCTGCAAAATGAGGAAGTAGTGTCACCAGCACATCGCGGGGAGCACTACCTCTTTTTTGTGGCCAGCACAATTCTACTGGTGCGCCATAGCGGGGGCCTTCTCCAGCAAGATTGTGCGGTACAAATTGACTTGGCTCACGTTGCCATAATGCTTCGTCCAATTTTTCTGCCTGTTGCTGACTTTCACAAGCAATCAGAACCCGCTTCCCTGCACGCCATTGGTCCGCAGCAAGCTGACACGCCAGCCATTCATGTGGTTGTAGATCATCTGGCGATGATTGCTCCGCTGGTTGTTTTTCCAATAGCTGTTTTTCCAGTAACTGGTTTTCCAGTAACTGGTTTTCCAATAACTGGTTTTCCAATAATTGGTTTTCCAATAAATAGAAGATAGCGTTTTTCATAGTTTCTTGGTTACAAGATTATGGGAAACAGTGACGAAAAAGGGTATCGCGATTGCAATACCCTTAATTCCATTTATTTCCTTAATACCTTTGTGCCACATTTTTATCGAGTTTATCTATAAAAATAAGTAGCTGGGGCATTAATCATCAGAATTCAGACCTGAACGATTTAACAGAAATTGTGACAGGAGTGCAACCGGACGACCTGTCGCTCCTTTCGCTTTGCCTGAACGCCATGCTGTACCGGCAACATCCAGATGTGCCCAGTTGTATTTCGTTGCGAAGCGGGACAGGAAAGCACCAGCGGTAATTGCGCCACCGGAACGTCCGCATGAGTTAACCATATCCGCAAAATTGGATTCTAACTGTTCGGTATATTCATCACTCAACGGCAGACGCCATGCGCGATCTCCTGCCTGCTCTGAAGCGTTCAGCAGCTCATGCGCCAGTGGATTGTGGTTGGACATAAGCCCCGTGTAGTGGCTTCCGAGTGCAACGATACAAGCGCCTGTCAGGGTTGCCACATCAATGACCAATTCCGGTTCAAAACGCTCAACATAAGTCAGCGCATCACACAGTACCAGACGGCCTTCCGCATCGGTGTTTGTTACTTCAACGGTCTGACCGGACATGGTGGTCAAAACATCTCCGGGACGATAAGCTCGTCCGCCGGGCATGTTTTCGCAACCTGCCAGAACGCCGATGACATTGATTGGCAGTTTCAGTTCAGCAACAACGCGCATGACACCATAAACAGAAGCTGCACCGCACATATCATATTTCATCTCATCCATGCCTTCGGATGGTTTGATGGAGATACCGCCGGAATCAAAAGTCAGCCCTTTTCCTACCAGTACGATTGGCTTCGCATTGGCATCTTTGCTGCCTTTATACTCCATGACTGCCATCAAGGATTCATTCTGCGAACCCTGACCAACCGCCAGATAAGAATTCATGCCCAGCTCTTTCATCTGTTCTTCACCAATGACTTTGGTTATCAGATTAGCTGCGTTGTCAGCAAGCTGGCGCGCCTGTGATGCCAAATACGCGGCATTACAGATGTTGGGTGGCATATTGGCCAAATCTTTCGTTGCCTTGATGCCTGATGCAATGGCAAGACCGTGTTGAATGGCACGCTCACCGCTGGTCAGTTCGCGGCGGGTTGGTACATTGAACACCATTTTGCGCAGTGGGCGACGCAGTTCATTTTTGCTGCTCTTGAGCTGGTCAAAAACATATAGTGACTCTTGGGCTGTTTCGACTGCCTGACGTACTTTCCAGTAATTGTTGCGTCCCTTCACATGCAGTTCTGTCAAGAAACAAACTGTTTCCATTGAACCGGTTTCATTGAGGGTACTGATCGTTTTCTGGATAATTTGCTTATACTGGCGTTCATCCAGTTCACGTTCTTTTCCACAACCAACCAGCAAAATACGTTCAGACAATACATTAGGAACATGATGCAGCAACAAGGTTTGACCTACCTTGCCTTCAAGTTCACCACGGCGCAATAAGGCACTGATATAGCCGTTACTTATTTTGTCAAGTTGCTCTGCGATAGGGGAAAGACGGCGGGGTTCAAACACGCCGACAATAATACAGGCACTACGCTGTTTTTCCGGGCTACCGCTCTTTACACTAAACTCCATGAGTTCTCCTGAATCTTAAAGACAAAGACGGATACAATCGCTAAAATATCACGTTACGCATTAATGCATCCCAAAGAAAAGTAACTGTTATGTTAAGCTAAGCACATTATTTTTTGGTATTTAGCTAACGATAAGTGTGCTCTAATTGGGAACCAATATATGGAATGCTTTGGTATCATTTCAGCAATGGGGAAGCCAAACTGATTCATATAAATGGTAGATATACGACGAAGTTAGCGACTTTCCTGCAAAAAGACAAGTTTTCACAGGCGTAATAAGCGTGATCATCATTAGATATCTAGTACGGGAAACCCTGAAAAGCCAAATCGCAATACTTTTCATCTTGCTGCTGATCTTTTTCAGTCAGAAATTAGTTGATGTATTGAGTGCGGCAGTAGAAGGAAATATTCCTGCAAATTTGGTTCTATCGTTGTTAGGTTTAGGTGTGCCAGATATGGCGCAGCTTATTCTGCCCCTGAGTTTATTTCTCGGGGTATTAATGACGTTCAGCAAACTCTATACCGAAAGTGAAATCACCGTCATGCATGCCTGTGGGTTGGGCAAAAGTGCATTGGTGAAATCAGCCCTTATTCTGGCTTTGCTTACATCAGCGTTAGCGGCTGCCAATGTTATCTGGTTCACTCCATGGTCTTCCAAATATAAAGAGCAAGTGGTGGCGGATGTAAAAGCCAATCCAAGCCTGGCAGCCATCATGGAAGGGCGGTTCAGGCCTTCCCGCGATGGCAACATGGTGCTTTATATCGGCAATGTGAAGGGCAATACGTTCGAAAATGTTTTTCTGGCTCAGCTGCGTCCGACGAATGATCAGCGTCCTTCCATTGTGCTTGCGGATGGTGGACATATGGAAGAGCGCCTGAATGGTAACCAAGTGGCGGTACTCCACAAGGGGACGCGTTATGAAGGTACGGCGCAATTGCGTGATTTCCGCATTACTGAGTTCAAGGATTATCAGGCAGTGATTGGGCATCAAAGAGTAGATATCGATGGCAACAAAGTTGAACAAAAATCGATGGAGCAGCTTTGGCATGACACTGACCATGATTCCCGCTCAGAATTCCACTGGCGTCTGACGTTGATTGTCTCGGTGCTGATCATGGCGCTGATGGTCGTGCCATTGAGTGTTGTGAATCCGCGTCAGGGACGGATACTCAGTATGCTGCCAGCGATGTTGCTCTACCTGATCTTCTTCCTGCTGCAAAGTTCCCTGCGTTCCAATGGGGGGAAAGGCAAAATTGATCCTATGTTTTGGATGTGGCTGGTCAACGGTGTGTATTTTGCCTTGGCTGTCGTGCTGAATCTGTGGGATACCGTACCCATGCGCAAACTGCGTTCACGCTTTAAGAGTCAAGGAGCGTCATGATGTTTGGGGTATTGGATAGATATATCGGCCGGACAATCCTGCAAACCATCCTGATGACTTTGTTCATGCTGGTATCCCTTTCCGGCATTATCAAATTTGTCGATCAGCTGCGTAAGGTCGGGCAGGGAGAATATACTGCATTTTCTGCCGGCATTTACACATTGTTGAGTATTCCCAAAGATATTCAGATTTTCTTTCCCATGGCCGCCTTGCTCGGAGCGTTGTTGGGATTGGGAGCACTGGCAACACGCAGTGAGCTGGTGGTGATGCAGGCTTCTGGTTTTACCCGCCTGCAAGTGGCGGGTTCTGTCATGAAAACGGCGATTCCGCTGGTCTTGCTGACGATGGTCATCGGTGAATGGGTGGCCCCACAAGGAGAGCAACTTGCTCGTAATTATCGCTCCCAAAAAATGTTCGGAGGCTCACTGATGTCTACGACCAAAGGGTTGTGGGCGAAGGATGGGCAGGACTTTGTCTATATAAAGAGCGTGGGCAAGGATAATTCTCTGAATGGCATCAATATTTACCATGTTAATGAAAATAAAAAATTGTTATCCGTCAGATATGCTGCTTCGGCGGTGTATGACAAAGATAATCATCAATGGAAATTATCTCAGGTTGAAGAGTCTGATTTAATGCAGGATGGGCGAATCACTGGATCACAGCGTCTTTCTGCGGTTTGGGAAAGCCGGTTGACACCTGAAAAACTGGGAGTGGTTTCCCTTGAGCCTGAAGCTCTCTCTATTCGTGATTTGCATCAATACATCACATATTTGAAGCAGGGGCAGCAAGATGCTGGACGTTACCAGCTCAATATGTGGAAGAAGTTTTTTGCACCTTTATCGGTCGCGGTGATGATGCTGATGGCACTTTCTTTTATTTTCGGGCCACTGCGCAGCGTGCCAATGGGATTCAGGGTAGTTGTAGGTATTAGCATGGGCTTTGTTTTCTATGTCTTGAATGAGATATTCGGCCCGCTCAGTCTGGTTTATAGCATGCCACCGATACTAGGGGCGTTGCTGCCAAGTTTGTTGTTCTTTGTTGTGAGTATTTACTTACTTTTGCATAGGAAAACATAACAGGCTGATATTTAACTACGTTTATTTTTCTATCATAACCAATCAGAGTATTAACTGTGTAATGCTCTGATTGGTATCTGGTACTATTTTATTAATAACAAAATTTATTAATAACAAAATTAAATTTGATTATGATTACGTGCTAATGCCGCGACTAATTCATTAACCCCGCTAGTCACATTGCTAAATTTACTTTGTTCTTTGCGCGTCATTACCACAAACACGCCAATATTTTGTTCAGGGATCATCGCCATATAGGTATTGAACCCGCCGCCACCGCCGGTTTTTTGATAAATACCGGGAACATCGCCTTTGGCATCCATATACACCCATCCAAGCCCGATGCCATCCGCCAGACCTGCTACATCCATTCCTTTGATTGACGTCAGATCGGTTCGTTTAAAGTAGATACCTTGTTCACGGCTGGCAGTCTTTTTTCGCAATTGATTATGGGAAGATAAAAACTGCTGCATCCAGCGCTGCATATCTGCGGGGGTGGAATAAATCCCACCACTACCCGCTGCGGCAATAGTATTTACACAAGGGCTGGGTTTAACCCCTGCCATCAAACGGGCACATTGGGATTGAGAGGGGGTCAGCGTTGTATCTTTCATATGATAAGGACGGGTGATCTCTTCTTGCAACAGACGCGTATATGGCTTTCCCGTTGCTTTGGAAAGAGCATCTGCCAAAAAATCATAGGCCAGATTGGAATAGGAAGCCGTTGTGCCGGGAGCTGCACCTATTCCTGCTGTTTTCAACCAAGCCCAGCGGTTTGATTGAGTCGGCCAAATGAACACAGGGCGTCCCCATTTCCCACCCGGTTGTTCCCGTGGTAATCCACTGGTATGGCTTGCCAGATGATACAGCCGGATTGGCTGACCTGAGCCATAGCCTGGCACATGAACACCGTAATTCGAGTATTTCTGTAACGGATCAGTAATCTTAAGGCGTTTATTCTGTGCCAATTTAATCATGATCTCGCTGGTCATCAATTTGGTAATAGAAGCAATACGAATCAAAGAGTTTTGCTGTGGCTGAACGCCGCTCCCTGGATAAGTTTCCCCGAAACTGCGATGCACAACATGGTTATTGTCGATGACTACGATTGCCATCCCCAAAGGACTGACTTTATCAAAGATGGATTGCGAATATTGATCAACCAGCACAGTAGACATTTTATTGCTCTTGTCATTACCCTCGTGAACTTCCCACTTTGCAGGTTGTGCATTGGAATGTTGAAATTTGCTCTGATAATTCACATCAGAATCCGCACAAGCCGAAATCGCCCATGTCAGGGCAGAAATTGCACACAGTTTATATAGCCGTTTTTTCATTTTTTGGATTAACCAATCAGAGAGCATTCAAGTGGGGAATCAAGCCGTTATTTGTTTTTCTTAAATATCGCCATAATGGCGCCGATCACGATACCCACAAGGATACCTATAAAAATCCAACTGATAATAGTCATGATAATTTACCTCATAGCAGTGTATTGTTTGGAATTATATAAGGAGTTTATAGGTTGTCTATTGGCAGGAAAGTATTGTGAGAGGGGGGATGTGTGCGATGCAGTGGTGAAGAAGGTTGTGTTTTGAGCTACATTGGTCAAAAAAAGTCATGAGTGATTCTTTTTTCAGCACTTGAACAAAATTGAAAGGATAAGTGTTGCGAACGTTCTTCTGACAGGTATAATCACCTCCGTTCTCCGAACCCTTCAGTGCCGAAGTGGCGAAATCGGTAGACGCAGTTGATTCAAAATCAACCGCCTTCGGGTGTGCCGGTTCGAGTCCGGCCTTCGGCACCATCGGAACATCAATAGACGTCAACGGACGTCTTTTTTTGTGCCTGAAATCCAGTATCCGCAAGGCTTTCCTCGCTTTTTCACTCAACCTAAGTCAACCTGATTCAATCTACATCAACTTACTGATGTGGGTACATCTGCGGGTATATCCCGGTTCGATAATGTTTGTACCCACACAGAACCCTTGAAAGGATACTCATCATGGCTCTGAGTGATGTGAAGGTTCGTTCGGCAAAGCCTGAAGCAAAAGCCTATAAACTTACTGACGGTGAAGGCATGGTTTTGCTGGTTCACCCTAACGGTTCTAAATACTGGCGGCTTCGTTATCGTTTCGGCGGTAAGGAGAAGATGCTGGCGCTGGGGAAATATCCCGAAGTCTCGCTGGCGGATGCCAGGGCACGCCGGGATGAAGCCCGTAAGCTGTTAGCTAATGGTGTCGATCCAAGTGAGAATAAGAAAGCCGTTAAGGTAGAGCAGGAGCAAGAGGCAATAACGTTTGAAGTGGTTGCCAGAGACTGGCATGCCAGTAATCAGAAATGGTCTTCAGCGCATAGCGCTCGTGTATTGAAAAGTCTCGAAGATAATCTCTTTGCTGCCATCGGTAAGCGGAACATCGCAGAACTGAAAACGCGAGACCTACTTGTACCCATCAAAGCAGTCGAGTCATCCGGACGCCTTGAAGTCGCCGCCCGTTTGCAACAGCGAACTACCGCGATTATGCGCTTTGCTGTACAGAGCGGTTTAATCGACTACAACCCTGCTCAAGAAATTGCCGGTGCAGTTGCTACGGCGAAAAGACAGCATCGTGCGGCTCTGGAGCTTAATCGCATACATGAATTACTTCACCGCATTGATCATTATTCCGGCAGGCATTTAACTCGATTAGCTGTCGAACTCACTTTATTAGTGTTTATCCGCTCAAGTGAACTACGTTTTGCACGCTGGTCAGAAGTGGATTTTGAAACGGCCATGTGGACGATTCCAGGTGAGCGTGAACCGTTGGAAGGTGTTAAGCATTCTCAGCGTGGTTCGAAGATGCGTACTCCACATCTTGTTCCCTTGTCGCGGCAAGCACTAGCCATTTTAGAACAGATCAAAAGCATGAGTGGGAATCGAGAGCTGATTTTTGTTGGTGATCACGATCCGCGTAAACCCCTGAGTGAGAATACGGTAAATAAAGCGCTGCGAGTGATGGGATACGATACGAAAGTTGAAGTTTGTGGTCATGGTTTTAGAACTATGGCTTGTAGTTCGTTGATTGAGTCGGGGCTGTGGTCGAGGGATGCGGTGGAGAGGCAGATGAGCCATCAGGAGCGTAGTTCTGTGCGGGCGGCTTATATTCATAAGGCCGAGCATCTTGGGGAGCGTAGGTTGATGCTGCAGTGGTGGGCTGATTATCTGGATGCGAATCGAGAAAAAATCTTTTCTCCTTTTGATTATGCAAAAATCAATAACCCATTAAGCCAGAATAAGTAACTATGCAAGAACACTGATAGCAATCGTAGGATCGAGTTGGTTTAATCGGCTTTAAGGCCACAGTCACGTCTTGCAATGCCTGACTCAGCTATCATTGCTGGATAGCTGGGTCAGGCATAAAAAATGTAAATGTATGATAGTCACAAATAAGCGATATCTTTAGGAAACTAACCCAGAAATCTGATTTCGTAGACGCCAGTGTGAAAATCTAGATGGTTGATTTGCTCAAAGATATTTTCTTGTTCAAAAACCGTGCAATCAGAGTCGCTGAACGTCTTACTCATTGAACTCAATGTCAATTTTAGCTATTTTAGCTAAATTATCTAGCATGTCCACGGATACCAGCCTTTATGAATGAAAACGAAATATACCATCGTATCCAGCAAGCGCTATCCGGAGCTCCACGTAACCAGTACACCGTCGAGTTGCATCTGCAAATGATTAAGTATGCCGACGAGTTGGAACACATTACGGCAAAAGCTTTTTGTGAAGGCACCGGTCTGAGCCAGAGCCTCGGCACTGAATTCAGCAAAATGCGTAACTTAACCCGTCGGCTGAAAGCCGCCGGACTGAACACCGATCTGCTGTAACCCGCTTACGGCACATCACCGTGTAAAACGAGATATTTAATGGCTATCAAAAAAACCGAACTCTACTCCTCTCTGTGGGCAAGCTGCGACGAACTGCGCGGCGGGATGGATGCCAGCCAGTACAAAGACTATGTGCTGACCCTGCTGTTTATGAAGTATGTGTCCGACAAATATAAAGGCGACCCTTACGGAATGATCGTTATCCCGAAAGGGGCCAGCTTTGACGATATGGTCGCGCTGAAGAACGATAAAGAAATCGGCGATAAAATTAACAAAATCATCCGCAAGCTGGCGGAAGAGAACGATTTGAAAGGCGTTATTGACGAGGCCGACTTTAACGACGAAGACAAGCTTGGTAAAGGCAAAGAGATGATTGACCGCCTGACGAAGCTGGTCGGTATCTTCGAGGGGCTGGATCTTTCCGGCAACCGGGCCGATGGCGATGATCTGCTGGGCGATGCCTATGAGTACCTGATGCGCCACTTCGCCACCGAATCCGGTAAAAGCAAGGGACAATTTTATACTCCGGCAGAGGTGTCGCGCATTCTGGCGAAAGTGATCGGCATTACGCCCGATACGCCGCAGGATACCACGGTGTATGACCCCACCTGCGGATCCGGCTCGCTGCTGCTCAAAGTCAGCGACGAAACGCGACGCGGGCTGTCGATCTTCGGGCAAGAAATGGACAACGCCACCAGCGCACTGGCGCGTATGAACATGATCCTGCACAACAATGCCACTGCGAAAATCTGGCAGGGCAATACCCTGAGCGATCCGCAGTGGAAAGAAGCCAACGGTAGGCTGAAAGCCTTTGATTTCGCCGTGGCCAACCCGCCGTTTTCCAATAAAAACTGGACCAGCGGACTGGATCCGAAAAAAGATCCGTTTGAGCGCTTCGTCTGGGGCGTTCCACCGGAGAAGAACGGGGATTATGCTTTTCTGCTGCACATCATCAAGAGCCTGAAAAGCACCGGTAAAGGGGCGGTGATCCTGCCGCACGGTGTGCTGTTCCGCGGCAACGCCGAGGCGAATATCCGCGAAAACCTGATTAAACAGGGCTATATCAAAGGCATTATCGGCCTACCAGCCAACCTGTTTTACGGCACCGGCATCCCAGCGTGCATTATCGTGATTGACAAGGAGCACGCCCACAGCCGCAAAGGCATTTTTATGATCGACGCCAGCCGGGGCTTTATCAAAGATGGCAATAAGAACCGCCTGCGCAGCCGGGATATTCACCGCATCGTGGACGTGTTTAACCACCAGCGCACGGTGCCCGGCTACAGCCGAATGGTGGCGTTAATCGATATCGCCGGGAATGATTACAACCTGAATATCCCCCGCTATATCGACAGCGGCGAGCCGGAAGATCTGCACGATCTGACCGCCCACCTACAGGGCGGTATTCCGGCGCGCGATGTTGATGCCCTACAGGATTACTGGCGGGTATTCCCCACCCTGCGCGACGTGCTGTTTGCCGACGATCGCCCCGGCTACTGTCGGGCGCAGGTAGAAGCCCAACAGGTTAAGCCGACCATTCTGGCGCATCAGGAATTTAAGGATTTTACCACCCGCAGCCTGCTGCCGTTTAAGGCATGGGTGAAAGAGGCGGCGCTGGCAGATATAGGCAAAGGTGATAAACCGAAGGAACTGATCCACGATATCAGCGAGATGCTGCTGGCGCAGTATGCTAACGGCGAGTTGCTGAATAAATACAGTGTGTACCAGATCCTGATGGACTACTGGGCCGATGTCATGCAGGACGATGTATACGTGATTATGCAGGACGGCTGGAAAGCCGCCGCGCAAATTCGCGAACTCCAGCCAGTGAAAGACAAGAAAGGAAAAAACGTCTGGAAAGAAGCGCACGATTTTGAGTTTGACAAGCGGCGCTACAAGGCCGATGTGCTGCCCCGTTCATTGGTGGAAATTCGATGTTTCCCGGAACTACTGGATGCGCTGAACCGCGCACAGGAACGCAGTGAAGAAGCCGGCCGTCAGTTAGCGGAGTTTGTCGAAGAGCAGGCCGGGGAAGACGATCTGCTGGCCGAGGCGAAGAACGACAAAGATAAGGTGACGAAAGAGCTGGTCAATGTCCGCTTGACTCATTTGAAGAAAACTACCGCCGACCCGGATGAGCTGGCAGCGCTGACCCGCTGCCTGGCGTTGATTAAGACGAAAGCCAATGCGGAAGAAGTACGAAAAGCAGCACAGAAGGCGCTGGATCGCGCGGTATTTAAACATTATCCCACTCTGGATGAATCTGCGATTAAAACATTGATGGTACAGGACAAATGGCTGGCTACATTACAGGCCGGGATTAAGGCGGAGATTGAGCGTATCACCCAGCAACTGGCAGAGCGCGTGAAGGAACTGGAAGAGCGTTATGCTGAACCGTTACCGGCACTTGAAGCGTCCGTTGGGGCGTTGAGCGAGAAGGTGGCCGGGCATTTGCGGGCGATGGGGCTGGTGTGGTGATGGTGGATTTAATGGTGAGTGAGCAGCAGTCGGGTATGGCGGGGAAAGGCGTGCCTGTGGGGTTTAAACTGACGGAAGTTGGGGTTATTCCTAAGGATTGGGAGTGCGTACCATTTGGCAACTTGTTTAAAACAAGCATAAAGAAAAAAAACGTCAGCGATCATGAGCTGGTTTCATTTATTGGAATGCAGGATGTTAGTGAGGATGCACAATTAAAAAATAGTATCCAGATTCCTTTTAAAGAAGTTAAAAGCGGCTTCACTTATTTTGAAAAAGGGGATGTGTTGTTAGCAAAAATAACCCCATGCTTTGAAAATGGAAAGGGATGCCATACCGCTGAATTACTTACTAACATAGGTTTTGGTAGTACAGAATTTCATGTATTAAGGGAAAGTGAAGATTCCGATTCTCGCTTCATCTATTTTTGGACAACTGATAAAAAATTCAGAGCATCATTGGAATCAGAAATGGTGGGAAGTGCAGGACACCGTCGTGTACCGCTAGTTGCTGTAAAAGCATTTTTGATTCCGTGCCCAAAAAACAAGCAAGAACAAAGCGCTATAGCTAATACATTATCGGATATTGATGACTTTATTTTAGCGTCAGAAAAGCTTATCGCAAAAAAACAAGCCATCAAAATAGCCACCATGCAGCAACTACTAACGGGTAAAACCCGTTTGCCACAGTTTGCGTTGCGGGATGATGGGTCTGTTAAGGGATATAAAAAGAGTGAGTTGGGGGAAATCCCTGAGGATTGGAGTTGTATTAATCTCGGTGAACTAGGTAATTGCATTATTGGATTAACTTACAAACCTGAAGATACATCTGATTATGGTACATTGGTATTACGCTCATCCAATATTCAAAATAATCACTTAGCTTATGATGATAATGTCTTCGTCAGTATAGAACCACCTGAGCGCACAATTGTGAAAGAAGGTGATATTTTGGTGTGTGTGAGAAATGGCAGTCGCCAACTTATTGGTAAATGCGCATTAATTGACAAAAATGCGCAAGGTTCGGCATTCGGTGCATTTATGTCAGTATTTCGAACTGATATATATGGATTTATATTTCATCAATTTCAGTCTAACGTTATTCAAAAGCAAATCGCCGAAATTATGGGTGCCACTATCAATCAGATAACTAATAAAGATATGTTAGGCTTTAAAATCCCGTTACCTGAAAGTAAAGAAGAACAAACCGCCATCTCCGCCATCCTCTCCGATATGGACAAGGACATTCAGACCTTGCAGCAGCGTCTGGACAAAACCCGCCAGCTTAAACAGGGGATGATGCAGGAACTGTTAACCGGGAAAACCCGCTTAGTATAGAAGGGAATGCACATGGCTCATGATTACAGCTCCAGCCTCAATCCAGAAAAAGCCCTGATTTGGCGCATTGTCCATCGGGACAATATTCCGTGGATACTGGACAACGGCCTGCACTGCGGCAACAGCCCAGCACAGGCTGCAAACTGGATCAATATCGGTAACCCAGAGCTTATCGACAAACGCGCCGGGCATCCGGTGCCTGTCGGGACGGGCGGGACGCTGCATGACTATGTGCCGTTTTACTTTACCCCCTTCTCGCCGATGCTGATGAACATCCGCAGCGGGCGCGGCGGCATTAAGCAGCGCCCCAATGAAGAGATCGTCATTCTGGTCAGCAGCCTGCGAAACGTGGCGGAGCAAAACGTCCCTTTCGTGTTTACCGACAGCCACGCCTACTATAACTGGGTTAACTACTACACCCGTCTGGACGATCTGAACCAGATCGACTGGCCTATCTTACAGGCGCGGGATTTCCGTCGCGATCCGGACGATCCGGCCAAGTTTGAACGCTATCAGGCCGAGGCGTTAATCTGGCAGCACTGCCCCATCACGCTGTTGGGCGGGATGATTTGTTACAACGATGGCGTCAGGTTACAATTAGAGCAGTGGCTGTCGCAACGCAATCTGTCAATGCCCGTTCACACACGGGCCGGGTGGTACTTCTCATGATGACATACACACAAGGCAATTTACTGGACGCGCCCGTGGAAGCACTGGTGAATACGGTTAATACCGTCGGCGTCATGGGTAAAGGCATCGCGCTGATGTTCAAAGAGCGCTTCCCCGACAATATGAAAGCCTATGCCCTCGCCTGTAAACAAAAGCAGGTGATGACCGGCAAAATGTTTATTACCGAAACCGGCGAACTGATGGGGCCGCGCTGGATCGTCAACTTTCCCACCAAACAGCACTGGCGCACCGACTCCCGCATGGAGTGGATTGAAGACGGCTTGCAGGACTTACGTCGCTTTTTGATCGAGGAGAAAGTGCAGTCTATCGCCATTCCGCCGCTGGGTGCTGGCAACGGAGGCCTGAACTGGCCGGACGTTCGGGCGCGGATTGAATCTGCGCTGGGCGACCTTCCGGGCACTGAAATCCTGATTTATGAGCCTACCGAAAAATACCAGAACGTCGCTAAGAGCACCGGCGTAAAAAAGCTCACTCCTGCCAGAGCGATGATCGCTGAACTGGTGCGCCGCTACTGGGTGCTGGGGATGGAGTGCAGCCTGCTGGAAATCCAAAAGCTGGCATGGCTGTTACAACGTGCCATTGAACTGCACCAGCACGAAGATGTGCTCAAATTGCGGTTTGAAGCGCATTATTACGGCCCTTATGCCCCCAACCTGAACCATCTGCTTAATGCGCTGGACGGCACATATCTGAAAGCCGAGAAACGCATCCCGGACAGCCAGCCGCTGGACGTTATATGGTTTAACGATCAGGAAAAAGAACACGTCAACCTCTGGCTGAACAACGAGGCCAAAGCGTGGTTACCGGCGCTGGAGCAGGTCAGCCAGTTGATTGACGGCTTTGAATCGCCGTTTGGTCTGGAGCTGCTGGCAACCGTTGACTGGCTGCTGACCCGGGGAGAGTGCCAGCCCACGCTGGACTCCGTGAAAGAGGGGCTGTACCAGTGGCCTGCGGGTGAACGCTGGGCCAGTCGTAAGATGAAGTTATTTGACGATAAGAATCTGCAATTTGCCATCAACCGCGTGATGGAGTTCCATTGCTGAACATTTAGGGAGAGCGCCCTTTGAGCACTATCGGCCAGCGCGAACGCGCCACACAGCAGCGTTTGATTCAGTTTTTTGTTAAAGATTTAGGATACCGCTATCTGGGGCGGAGCGCTGGATATGCCGGTGACAGCAATATCGACACGGACATACTGAGCGCATGGCTGAAACGGCGTGGCGTCAGCGATACGCTGATTACCCGCGTGCTTCGGCAACTGGATTCCGCCGCCGCGCTGGGCGAAGGCAAGAAGCTGTATTACGCCAATAAAGAGGTCTATCGCCTGCTGCGTTACGGCGTGAAGGAGAAGGAAGGCGCGGGCGAGCAGAATCAGACCGTGTGGCTGATTGACTGGGCGCATCCTGAAGCCAATGATTTCGCCATCGCCGACGAGGTGACGATAAAAGGTGAATACAGCAAGCGCCCGGATCTGGTGCTGTACGTTAACGGCATCGCGCTGGGCGTGATTGAACTTAAACGCTCTTCAGTCCACGTCAGCGAAGGCATCCGCCAGAATCTCGACAATCAAAAGAAAACCTTTATCCGCAATTTCTTTACCACCATGCAACTGGTGATGGCGGGTAACGATACGCAGGGGCTGCGCTACGGCACCATCGAAACGCCGGAAAAATATTATCTGGAATGGAAAGAAGAAAATACTGATGCATACATGCATAAGCTCGACTTCCATTTAAGCCGCCTTTGCAACAAATCAAGGCTGCTGGATATCGTCCATAACTACATGGCCTTTGACGTTGGGGTGAAAAAGCTCTGTCGCCATAATCAGTTCTTTGGCGTCGAGGCGGCTAAACAGCATATTGCCCGTCGTGAAGGCGGGATTATCTGGCACACGCAGGGCTCGGGTAAAAGCCTGACGATGGTCTGGCTGGCGAAGTGGATCCGCGAAAATGTGCCGAATTCACGCGTGCTGATTGTGACCGACCGCACCGAGCTGGATGAACAGATCGAAAGCGTGTTTATGGGTGTGGATGAAGAGATTTATCGCACCTCTAGCGGCAACGACCTTATTGCGACGCTTAACCATCCGAACCCGTGGCTCATCTGCTCTCTGGTGCATAAGTTTGGTCGTCGTAGCGAAGCGGAAGACGCTGCGGCAACCGACGACTTCATCACCGAGTTGCAACAATCCCTGACGAAAACGTTCCGCGCCAAAGGCGATCTGTTTGTCTTCGTGGATGAGTGCCACCGCACGCAGTCCGGCAAGTTGCATAACGCGATGACCGCCATTCTTCCGGAAGCTTTGTTCATCGGTTTTACCGGTACGCCACTGATGAAGAAAGATAAAAAGAAATCAGTGGAGGTGTTCGGCCCTTATATCCACACCTACAAGTTTGATGAGGCAGTGGCCGACGGGGTGGTGCTAGATCTGCGCTATGAGGCCCGCGATATTGACCAGTACCTGACGTCTGAGAAAAAGGTCGATGACTGGTTTGAAGCCAAAACGCGTGGCCTGTCGAATTTAGCCAAAACCCAGCTTAAACAGAAGTGGGGCTCAATGCAGAAACTGCTTTCCAGTAAGTCGCGGCTGGAGCAGATCGTTAATGATATTCTGTTGGATATGGATACCCGCCCGCGGCTGATGGACGGGCGCGGCAACGCCATGCTGGTATGCAGCAGTGTGTATCAGGCTTGTAAGGTTTACGAGATGTTCAGCCAGACCGATTTGGCTGGAAAAGTGGCAATTGTAACCAGCTTCCGTCCCGATGCTGCCAGTATCAAAGGTGAAGAAACCGGCGCGGGCCTGACCGAGAAACTGTACAAATTCTCGACCTATCGCAAAATGCTGGCTGACTATTTTGAACAAAGCGAAGAGAAGATTGCTGGTCGTATCGCCGAATTCGAGCGAGACGTTAAGCAGCGCTTTATAAATGAACCGGGGCAAATGCGTCTGCTTATCGTGGTGGATAAGCTGCTAACCGGCTTTGATGCACCGTCTGCGACCTATCTTTATATTGATAAAACCATGACAGACCATACGCTGTTTCAGGCGATTTGTCGGGTAAACCGGCTGGACGGGGAAGATAAAGAATACGGCTATATTATCGATTATAAAGATCTGTTCCGCTCGCTGGATAAAGCGATAACCAATTACACCACGGGCGCGTTTGACGATTACGATCGCGATGATGTTGATGGACTGCTAAAAAATCGTCTGGAGCAGGCAAAGCTGGATCTCGACAGCGCGCTGGAGGTAGTTCGCAGCCTATGCGAACCTGTCAAGGCACCACGCGAATTGCAGGACTATCAGCACTATTTCTGTGGTCAGTCGGGGGAAAACCAGACGATATTAGGCGAAAAAGAGGCGCTGCGCCTGTCGTTCTATCAGAATGTCGCCCGCCTGCTGCGCGCATACGCCAGCCTGGCGAATGAAATGCAGGAAGCGGGTTATACCGATGAGGAAGTAGAAAGCATTTGCGCCGAAGTCGCTAAATTCGAGAGACTGCGCTACGACATTAAACTGACCAGCGGCGATCTGCTGGACATGAAGCGCTTTGAGCCCGCCATGCGCCACCTGCTGGATATGTACGTTCGCGCCGACGGTAGCGAAGTGCTGATGGATTTCGAAGAGTTAAGCCTGATTGAGCTGATTGTTGAAAAAGGCGCAGCAGCAACCGCTGCTCTACCGGACGAGATCCGCAACAATCAGGATGCGATGGCGGAAACCATCGAAAACAACGTGCGTAAAACCATCGTGGATGAAAACCCAGTGAACCCGAAATACTACGGGCGCATGTCGCTTTTGCTGGATGAACTGATTACCCTTCGCCGCCAGAATGCGCTTGATTACCAGCAGTATCTGGAGCGTATCCGGGATTTGAGCAAACAGGTCATCCGCCCAGAACAAACCAACGGGGCATCCTATCCTGAAACGATGGATACGCAGGCAAAGCGCGCGTT
The DNA here is from genome assembly GCF_002127535.1 of Xenorhabdus vietnamensis. Taxonomy (GTDB): domain Bacteria; phylum Pseudomonadota; class Gammaproteobacteria; order Enterobacterales; family Enterobacteriaceae; genus Xenorhabdus; species Xenorhabdus vietnamensis. The sequence goes on along the minus strand of NZ_MUBJ01000006.1, from coordinate 171,411 downwards.
TTATGATAACTTCGGTCATGACGAGGTGCTGGCAACCCGTATTGATACGACAATCCGCTATACCAAAAAAGCGGAGTGGATTGGCGATCGTTTTAAGGAACGAGAGCTTGCCCGCGCGCTGCGCGAAGAAACCGCCAGTTATAACGTCAATATTGATGACGTTCTTGAGCTTGCCCGTAAGCAAAAGGAATACCACTGATGCCGGTCATGCAGATAGGCACGCTGCGCTTACAGGTCAATCGTAAGGTGATTAAGAACTTGCATATCAGCGTCCTGCCGCCTGACGGTAAAGTCCGCGTTTCAGCCCCGGAACACATGACAGAAACGGCAATACGGATGGCGGTCGCTTCCCGCTTCCGCTGGATCCGAAAACAACAGCAGGATTTCGCCAGACAGCCACGCCAGTCCGAGCGGGAGATGGTCAGCGGAGAATGCCACTATCTTTGGGGTCGTAAATATCGCTTGTTTGTGATCGAGCGTCAGGGACGTCATGAGGTGAAGATTGCGGGAAATAATAAACTCCAGCTTTATGTTCAGCCAGGAACGAGCAATGAAAATAAGGAGCTGGTATTAACCGACTTTTATCGGCATGAGCTGAAACGGCAGGTCGCTAAATTACTGCCCGAATGGCAAGACAGAACCGGCGTTTCCCCGACGTTCTGGGGCATAAAAAAGATGAAAACCTTTTGGGGCACCTGTAATACCACCACAAAGCGAGTCTGGCTCAATCTGGAACTGGTCAAGAAACCACCTGAGTGTCTGGAGTATATTCTGGTGCATGAACTGGTTCATCTACTGGAGCGTCATCACAACGAGCGTTTCCGTCTACATATGGACCGCTTGATTTCTAACTGGCGCGAGCGGCGAGATTTGCTCAATAAGATGCCACTGGCGTTTGAGGCGTGGGAGTATTAATTGATTGTCTTAGCTCAGACCAGATCTGACAATTATCGGTTATTCATACGGGTAGCTGTCAGATTACTTCGGTCTTGAACTTTTTTATTCCTGCCTAAAATCACTGCACTTTCTCATGCGTTTAGCCAATCAAAAGAAACCTCACCATATTCCACCTACGGCAACGTAATCAATGCACGGACTCATATTGGTTTATAACTTTTTTCAGAACTAAATCATTTTCGTGAGCAGCAGATAGTCCCTTTCTGACAATGCGGAATGCGACAGGTTGTGTCGTTTTTTTGATGATGACTTCGCCTTGGAATTAACTAATTAACATATATTTCATAGCATTAGATAACAGCAGTTACCCCCACCATTTTTTCAATCCACCACCCTTTGGTACGACATAACGTGTCGAACCAGTACGTCATAATCTCCCATATCAATATCTGGTTATTTTGGGAGTTCAGGACTGTTCTCACCATGAAAACACAACATGATCATTATGACCGCCTTTCTGTAAGGCTATCGGTCATTATCAGCCGATTGTTGGCTGGTCAATCCTTGGAGCTGAAAGCGCTGGCAAATGAGTTTGGTGTCTCAGAGCGCACTCTACAGCGGGATTTTCAACAGCGTCTAATCCATCTGGATCTTGAACATTCTAGTGGCAGCTATCGACTTATCCGGCGAACTGGTCGAGAGCATATACCCAATACCTTTACGTTTATCCTCAATTCTGGGATTTCGGGGATCATTCCGGCCCAGAACCGCAGATTAATCCGGCTCATTACCAGCAGCTCTGGGTGCTCACCATGTCTTATCGGACATGGAGGATTGCCATCGCCAATCACCCAAACCACCTGCTTTCTGGAGCTGGCCGAAGCGATCCGTGACTACCGAGCCGTTACGCTATTAGTCAATGGTAAGAGCTACGACGCAGTGGCTCCTCGCCGCCTGATCTTCCAGTCCAGAAACTGGTTTCTTGTGGCTACTCGAGCCAGAAAGCTACAGGTGTTTCGGATGGAAGACGTTAACGCTGTGACTGTTCTTGACACCTCTTTTCGCAGAAAGCCTGAACTTGATGCACTCACCGCCAGTGAGGAGTTTATTTCGGCTCTTCCACACTTTCGTTTCATCAGTGACGTTATTCAGACCTTCAGAGAGTAGCTGGCAACGTTCATTTCAACATAAGCAAAGAGACCTTTATGGATGACCCGTTAAAGGGGGAAGGCCGGATGATTACTGATGCTAATGGCATCACCAGAAGAGAAGGGGGGATTTCAGGACTATGGGACAATATGTTTAATGATAGCAATGGGATAAAAACCGACAGTTCGCCGCTCATACCTGACATCAGGGATATTCTCGATGTTTTCCCTCAGTCACTGCGGGAAAACCTGGTTAACAAAATCAGTGAAGCTATCGACTATGAACCTGTAATTGGCGTTATGGGAAAGACCGGCGCAGGTAAATCAAGCGTGTGTAATGCGCTATTTCAAGGCGAAATTTGTGCGGTCAGTGACGTTGAAGCCTGCACGCGTGAGGTTCAGGAGCTGCGTATACGTTTTGGTAAACGTTCGCTGAAGATCATTGATATCCCTGGCGTCGGTGAGAATGCTTTACGGGATAAAGAGTACGAAGATCTTTATCGTACTTTGCTTCCCTCACTGGATCTCATCCTCTGGGTGATTAAAGGCGATGATCGAGCTTTTTCTGCAGATGAGCATTTCTACAATAATGTCCTGTTCCCTGCAGGTGGGGGTGAGCGCGTTTTGTTCGTCCTCAACCAGGTTGATAAAATCGAGCCCTTCCGTGAATGGGATACATACCTGCATCAGCCGTCCCCAACACAGCGCATCAACATCGAAAAGAAAGAATCTTACATTACTGAACGTTTTGGCTTTACGCGATATCCGGTAATCCCGATCTCCGCCGATGAGGGCTACAACATCCTTCGTTTGGTAGAAACGATGATCCGTGCATTACCAGATCGGGCTAAAAGCAGCACAGCCTCGCAATTTAAGGAAGAGTACAAAACCGATGACGTAAAGACTGAAGCGAAAGGCGGCTTTACCAGCGTGATCTCCGGGATACTTGACGACGTTATTGATTCTGTTCCGTTACCTGGTCCAGTCAAAGAGCTTGCACGTAAGGGGAAAGATAGGGCTATTGAGTGGGCGGGTAACGTCTGGGACCATTTTTTTGGATAAGGAAAGCATTTAATGAAACCACTAATTATTCCTGCATTGTTTATATCGTTATTTGCTGCTCAGTCTGCTCATGCAGGCGGAGGTTACGACTTGCAATGCATGCTTGAAAACGGCGAGCAAATGACGCTCAGTCATGCCAGTGATACTGTTTATATCAGTTTTGAAAAGCCGGGTGGTGACTCCGAAGAGGGAGGCTCCGTTATTAAACTGGATATTGCTTCCGGCGAAGCGAAACAGAATCTGGCTGTTAATACAGGTGTAGGAACCGCTTCTTTCACGTTGCGCGGAGAAAGTGACGATATTGAAGGCGCTATCGCTTTTAATTATTCGGAATATGACGGTACAGGTGATGCTTATTACACGGTCATGAATTCAATGGGGCAGGAAACCAGCACCGTATCCTGCAAACCGGGTACCATTAGAGTTTCCAGGAGCCTCCTCCTGAATGGTATTAATGGCGTTGGTAGCCAGCAGGCTAATAAACCTACATCCTCTCAGCAACAGCAGGTACAGAAATCTACGACGCCACCGTTTAAAGTACAGTTCGGCAGCTCTGTCAGCAATGAAGGCTGGAATACTAAATATGGCGTTATTCAGCTCACTATCACTGATGACAATGTGGTACTGAAATCCATTCGGGTTAACAGAGGGAACTGTAAAATGGAGAGCGTCGGTAACAGAATCCTGCCTTACAAATATAAATTCGGTGATGTGGCTACTTTCAAATATATGAAATGTGACCGTATTCTCGAAGCCAGTATTGTCACCGATTCCGGTAGCTGGACCTTTAATAATTAAATTTACCTGTGGTTAGTCTGGGGGGAGCAAGTGTCAGTAAATAATCCAACACTTCCCCCTTTTAATTATGTGTAACCCTACTGAGAAGCTATCCATTTCATCACCACAGCATTACTACCGGATAATGCGCAGCAAAAGCCCTGTCAGGCGTTTACCGACATAGTGTATGTATTTGTAATGATTATGGGTAGGGCGTACAGAGAAGCGCTAAAGGGCTTTATTAGCGGGATTTTTCTATGCGCTCCATCACCCAGCGCCTGACATCACTTTCCCGCCAGCGGAACTGCGGCCAAACTTGATAGGTTTCGGAAACATCCCGTCCTTAATCAGCTTGTAGAACCACTTATCGGTTAAGCCCGTGAAGGTGGTGATGAAGACCATATCCACCAGCTTATCGTTCATCAGGTCGGTCTCGGGAGTCAGTAGATTGTTCATGACGATTTTCCTTCTGTCTTTGAGTGGGTAAAAGACAGGAGCAAAACTAACCTGTTGATTTAAGGTCATGTTGTGTGCTCCGTCATTACAATCACTTCTCCGGTAATAAATTACTTTTCGCTTTGGTCTTAAACTGACTGCAGCCAAAGTTACGCTCGCCGTCCTCATTTTCTTTGGAACGTTTTTTGGCGAGATAGCAGATCCGATTCAGGTAATTCTCATAATCAAGGCTGTTGGTTCCCTCTCTGCGGTTCAGCTCAAATATGCCTGCCAGATGATAACTTACGCTCTCCTTCGCTTTACCCTTCAGTTTCAGCGCGTGGCACCACGCCTTAGCTGCCATCGTTAGCAATAATCCTCTTCCGGTACCCTTAAACCCCAGTTTCAGCATCATGCAACTGAACACCTCACGGTTAACCAAGAGCACCAGGTGATAATGCTTGTTGCTATTCATCTCACCGAACTCTCTGGCCCATGCGTAATACACCGGGCAAGAGTATATTCGTTTACCTTCTCTGCTGCGTCTCTTCAGATAAGCGGCTAATTGTGCCTTAAGCGAGGCAATAAAACGGGTTATAACCGCAGATTCATATCCCTTATGTTGGTTGTGCTGCGGCAGGCTTAAATCCAGCCCGAAGGCTAATACACGGGCATGCTCATTCATCACGAAGGCTGTCAGCGCTTCCAGACGCTGCATATGGTAGGCATTCTTCTCGCTGTTACATTCTTTGAGTATCATTTCTGGGCTCTCATGATGTTGGTGACATACCCATGAGAGCCTCGGTAACTTTTAACGCAGTTACAGGGCGATCAAAGAAAACACTGCCTCACACTACTACTGGCTTGAGCCTCTGCTGATAGCTTTACTCTCTCTTAACGGTTCTATACCCACTTCCCTGTGGATCTCTGTATACCCCTATTCCTGCTCATACTGTAGAGAACAACAATAAGCATAATATTAGTGTCCGGCAGTAAATAATCACTGAAATCGCCACCTGCTACCTCGTATGCCCCTGCTGTATTGGGTTTTCTGGCTGTTATTACTCCCGCCATTCGGACTAAAACCACTCTTAAGTTATCCCGGTACGCTGACTACGGGGCTATTTCTTGCCCCAGTAAGCAGATGAACATTTTACTGTTGCTCATGCCACCATGCCGGGCATTGCCGAAAGTGGTTGTTTTTGCATCGAGCATTCTCTTGATTTAAGTCACTTTTTAAAAAGGTGCATCACTGTTAAAATCTAAAAAGTGCTGCACTTTATGGTGGTTTTGTGATGGCAAGTAAAAATCGAATAACAGTTAATTTTTCCTATCCTGAACTTCATCAGATGATATTGAGTCTGGCGAAGAGGACGGGTAGTAGCAGTTCAGCTGTTATTCAGGACATGCTGCTCGATGCCCTGAAGTACAGAATGGATAACGATACACTTTTACCTACAGGTAAACTGGTGGCGAATAAAAACCTTGTGCCAGAAAGGGTTTTTAATGCGGGTTTTGAAATCAATAATCTGACTATTGATGGAATAGTCAGGGGAACAGCCGATGCGTTTCATCGTTTGTTTCAAAGAGATAGTTTTATCGAAACGCTTCCTTACATCATGTTTAGTGACGTGCCAAAGCCTGCGGAAGCAATAAACAAGAGGGATATACTCAGAAGAGTAATTGCATACCTGCAGACAAAACTTCATGCCCCTGATAATAGTGAATTCAAACCTGCGTTATTTTTATTTTTTATCGGAAAGGTAACAGTAAAATATAGACAACACACCGCTGACGGCCTCGAAGTAAAGATTGATTATTCATGTAAGGTGATTCCTGTGCACACTAACAGATCAAACGACGATGAAGCGCTTTTGTTCGATCTGAACAACATTAAGTACAGAACGTTTCATGACATGGCCAGAAATGGATGGAACAGGAAAAAACACTCACATCAGTTGTGTATTAATGGGCTGGAAGGTATGCGCGGGGGTGGTTTTTTTGTCGGGGTTTTGTATGAGCCGCAACCACCAGATGAACTGGCTACCCCATCAGAGGGAGACTTTATCAGTAGCACAGGTCTCAGATATCGATTTTTTAGTCACCCCTCAACGGTTAAAATCATAAAGGATCATTTTCCGAAATCAGTCACTATTGACCCGAATGGAACCACCTACACAGTAAAAGAAAAAACTATACAAGATTTGGACACGCTCAACCGGGCTATCAGGAAGCAGAATACTGGCTGGTAATATTTAAATTACAGTCGTTTTTATCTCTGTACTATCCGTGTGACTTCACCCGATATTTAACACAATCTTCTTTCACTGTTCACTCGTACAAAAAGACCATGCCTCATCATGAGGCATGGTCTTTTTTATGTATTGTTATAAGGAATTAATTATGAAACGTTTAGCCAGCCGCTTTGGTGCGGTCAATCTTGTACGCCGCGACCGCCCGCTAACTCGTGATGAACTGGCCCACTATGTGCCGAGTGTGTTCAGCGAAGAAAAGCATGAATCCCGCAGCGATCGGTACACATACATTCCGACCATTACCCTACTTGATAACCTACAGCGAGAAGGTTTCCAGCCTTTCTTTGCTTGCCAGACCCGAGTACGCGACCAGAGCAAACGCGAACATACGAAGCACATGCTACGCCTGCGTCGCGAAGGCCAGATCACTGGCAAACAGGTACCGGAAATTATTTTGCTTAACAGTCATGACGGCTCCAGCTCTTACCAGATGTTGCCGGGGTTATTCAGATCGGTTTGTCAAAATGGGCTGATTTGCGGTGAGTCTTTTGGGGAGGTTCGTGTACCCCATAAAGGCAACGTAGCGGAGAAAGTCATTGAAGGGGCTTACGAAGTGCTGGGGATTTTTGACCGAGTAGAAGAGAAACGCGATGCCATGCAGTCGCTAATGTTACCGCCACCAGCACAGCAGGCGATGGCGAAAGCAGCATTAACCTATCGCTTTGGTGAAGAGCATCAGCCGGTGACGGAATCGCAGATACTCTCTCCACGCCGCTGGCAGGATGAAAGCAACGACCTGTGGACCACTTATCAGCGCATTCAGGAAAACCTGATTAAAGGCGGTCTGCCTGGGCGAACGACTAAAGGCAAACGTGCCCATACCCGTGCTGTAAAAGGTATCGACGGTGATGTGAAGCTTAACCGCGCTCTGTGGATGATGGCTGAGAATATGCTGCAGCTTGCCTCATGAACCTTTTTATTATCCCTTCCCTCAAGCCTTGCCAATAAACCGGCGAGGCTTTTTTTAAGGAGAAAATATGTCTGTATTCAATTTATCCCCGGTATTTCCTGCAAACGAGCAACGTATCATTCGTCGGGCTTTACGCCTGCTGGAGAAATATCAGCGTCAACCGAGTGAGCCATTTACCTCCACCAGCTTCACTAAAACCTGGCTGCAATTACAGATGGCTCATCAGGAGCGTGAAGTTTTTATCGTGATGTATCTCGACAATCAGCACTGCCTGCTGGGATGCGAAACATTATTTACCGGCACACTCAGCCATACCGAAGTGCATCCCCGCGAAGTGGTTAAATTGGCTCTGAAACACAATGCCGCTGCGGTAATTCTGGCGCATAACCATCCGTCAGGTACGACAGAAATCAGTCAGCAGGACAAACACATCACTCAGCGGATAGTGAAAGCGTTAGCACTGGTAGAGGTGCGAGTGCTGGATCATTTGGTTGTTGGGAATGAAGTGGTTTCTTTTGCTGAGCAGGGTTTGCTTTAAACGGAGGTTTTCATGTCAATCACACCACCTCATGAATGGGGGCTACAAAGCGATATCACCCCACGATTTGGCGCTAGATTAGTTCAGGAAGGCAACAGTCTGCATTACCTGGCTGACAGGGCTGGGTTGACGGGGGATTTTACTCCGAAGCAACTGCAGAAACTGGATCAGGCTTTCCCGCTGTTTATCAGTCAACTGGAAGCAATGCTGCGTTCCGGTGAGCTAAATCCACAGCAGCAACATCAGGTGACCATTCAATTTGCGAGTTTAACCTGCATAGCTGATACCCGTGGTAGCTGCGGCTACGTTTACATTTCTATTTATCCAACCCCGTAACACCTTCTCTCTTCTTCTTTTCTCAGGATTCTACCCATGCACATTTCAACTGTACCGGCCACGGTGCCGGTTTTGTCACGTCTGTCGCCCGTGCAGGTCTGGCAGCAACTGTTAACGTATCTGTTGGAGCATCATTACGGCCTGACACTTAATGACACGCCATTCCACGACGATACGGCCATCGAAGAACATATCGAGGCGGGAATAAATCTAGCCGATGCGGTGAATTTCCTGGTGGAACGCTATGAACTGGTACGTACTGACCGTAAGGGATTCACCTGGCAGGAGCAGACACCATTTCTGAGCGCTACCGATATTCTCAGGGCAAAGCGTGCTACCGGGCTGACGAATACGTAAATTTTTCGAGTCTCATTCCTGATTTTTACCTCTGAACTTCCCACCCTTTTTATTCATCACATAATGCGCCTGCCACTCCCGGCAGGCGTGTTTGCTTTTATGGACGATTACGATGCAAACAGAACCCGACGTGTTGACGGAACACAATGAACTCATCCTCTCGACCAGTATCGAACGCATTGTGACTGGCCGCGATACTGCACTGGTGCAGATTAAACAGATTATCGAGCAGCTTGATGCTATATCCAGGTTAACCTCAGAAGTCGGCGGTGGTACAGCGCAAGACTGGGCGATGAAACCCGGGCACCGTTATGATAGTTGGCTGACTGAAGACGTTGATAAAGCGATACCTGCGATCACCCGCAATATAGACCGCAGCATCTGGCGCGATCTGATGTTGAAATCCGGCATGATGGCTTTGATGGATGCGCAGGCCCGCGATCAGTGGCATAAGAACCTTGAAGAGGGCGACCTCCCTGTAATCAGTGAGGCGAATATCCTCAATACCTTTGAGCAGTTGCATCTCAACAAAATGGATGTCTTCGAACGTGGGATCATCAATGTCTTCAAAGGGCTATCATGGGATTACAAAACCAATAGTCCCTGCAGCTTTGGTAAGAAGATCATCATTAACAATCTGGTGACGTATAACCGCTGGGGCTTTAGTCTGAATTGGGGTTGGCGGCGGGATCAATTAGCGGACCTGGAACGAATGCTGTTTTTGCTGGATGGTAAACCGATTCCCGATAATCGTGGTGATGTCACTATACGTTTGATGGATCATATTCGTGACAACTCGGCTAAAGATGTTTACGAGGATGAGTTCTTCAGTATTCGTTACTTTCAGAAGGGCTCTGCGCACTTGATCTTTAAGCGCCTGGATTTAGTTGAGAGGATGAACGATATTATCGCTAAACACTACCCAGGAATGTTAGCGAAGTAATTTTGTAGAGTTTTGACGCCTACGGCTAACAAGCTTATGATTCAGCATAATTTCTTTTCCTCATGAAGGGACGGGTATGGGCAACAGAATGTGGATGATTCGCGGCGACGGCGGCAAACTTTATGACGATTTTCGCGATAAACAAATCGTGGGTATCGGTTGGCCTCAACTGGCACCATTGGTCAAACCAGGTCTGTCCCGAGCCCAGTTACTCGGCTTATACCAGGAAGTCGATCCCTTAACGAAGCTGGGAAGTGCCCGCTCTGGTGCATCTCAGGTCTGGCGTTTTGTGAATGAAATCCAAAAGGGTGATTGGGTTATTACCTATTCGCCAGCCAACCGTACTTATCTGCTAGGCAAAGTCACGTCCGACTTCCAATATCATCCTGAATGGGTGGAAGAGGGAATGGGAATCGCTCGGCAGGTTAAATGGAATACTGAAGAAATCGATCGCGATCGATTGTCTGTTGCTACCAAAAATACATTGGGCTCCACGCTGACGGTTTTCCAGCTTCCGGAATATGCGTTAGAAGAGCTTTTGCAGGATAAGAAACCCACTGTAGATGTTATTACTCAGAATCCAATTGCGATTGATGAAGATGAGGTCGTTTCTGATCCGCTGCGCGATATGGAAATGCTGGCGTTTGAAGGTATCAAAGATCGCATCAACTCTCTTGATTGGGACGAGATGCAAAATCTGGTTGCCGGAGTTTTACGCAGTATGGGCTATAAAACGCAGGTTTCACCTGCGGGAGCCGATCGGGGTAAAGATATCATTGCTTCACCTGATGGATTCGGTTTTGAAAATCCACGTATTATCGTTGAGGTAAAACATCGCAGGGAGCAAATGGGGAGTCAGCAGATTCGCAGCTTTATCGGCGGTCGCCATAAAGATGATCGCGGGCTTTATGTCAGTACGGGGGGCTTTACGAAAGATGCTCGATATGAAGCCGACCGTTCGACGATACCTCTGACGCTCTGGACGCTTGATGATCTCGTCCGTGCGCTTATTGAGAACTACGAGCAAGTCGATATCGAAACCAAACTTTTGGTGCCTCTGAAGAAAACTTTCCTGCCTGCCTGAATGTTGCTTTGATGGCCATATCGGTGTTCTACTGGTATGGCTTTATACCCACTCGCAATGTCTATTTTTTGTACGGATTTTAACTTGTGGGTACAAGTGCGGGTATAATCATTTATTTCTACTTATAAAATACATTGATATCAGTCTATTGGGTGTGAAATTCGAGTCCGGCCTTCAAAATTAAGACGCTAAAAGAAAGCGTCTTTTTTTATGTCTGAAATTCAGATTTTGCAAGGCTTTTCATAAAACTTAGCTATCTACATCGTTATGAGTTTAATCATATCAACGTGTTGTGTATGCATCTATGCACAGATGCTGTGATTTACAATTAAATTGAGTTCCTATTTTTAAGTGTTTTACATGTGAAAAATTGGGCGTCTCATTAATGTCAGTGATACCGATAACAGAGGTAAATCTATAATTACTGGAGGCTGTTATGGAACTTTCAGATTTAGGAAATAGAATTTGTATTATGGGGCCTTCAAATAGTGGTAAATCTACGCTTGCCAATGCCATCTCCATAAAATGTAATTTGAAAGTGATTCACTTGGATCAGCTTTTTCATCTACTAAATACAAACTGGCAGGAACGTCCTGTAGATGAATTCATCTCATTGCATGACATGGCAATAAAAGAAGAAAGTTGGGTCATAGACGGAAACTATAGAAAATGTCTACCACAGCGCCTATCCAGAGCAACAGGCGTTATTTTATTAGATATCTCGACGCCATCAAGCCTGCTGCGTTATGCAAACAGAACTCTTTTCCAACATAACCGCTATGGTGGTCTGGCAGGCAATAAAGACAGCATCAAATGGAAAATGATCCATCATATTACTGTTGTCACACCAAAAAGCAGAAAATGTTATGCTGCATTGTTTGAACGATTAACTATACCTAAGATTAAACTGACTTCTATTAAAGAGATTAAGGAACAGTTTGATGAATGGGGGCTTATTCGATGATTATTAAAATCAATCTGATATAGATTCTATATCGGGGGGTTTACTTATCGATCGGGCATAGAATTGCTGAATTCAGGGCTCTTTGAATGTATTTTTCCATATTGTCACTATAGTTAATATTTAAAGCTTATAGGCCAAGAAAGCACTGAAACGAAAGGGATGCAAGAATGGCTTAGTTATAACTATGCGCAATATCTAGAAGGAGGAGAGTATGAAACCAAGGTTACTTATAGCACTTGCCATATTTCTTGGCTCATATTTGCCATTAAGTACGATCCTCCTTATACAGGATTATGATAAGAGAAAAGCCACAGGAAATTTTTGCTTGAATGTTTTGCTCAGTGATTCCTGTCAGTTACCTTTATATAAACCTTATTTATCATTGGGGTTTCTTATTATATGTTTGATATGTTTTGTGTTTTCGTGGCTGACTCTTAAGTTGACCGGTTCTGAAGGACAAATAATTAAAGTTATTTCAGCAAAGTATACCCCCGCAGACTTAATGAATTATGTCTTACCTTATATTGTATCATTCATGAGTATTGATTATTTGCAAGATACAAAATTCTTTGGATTTATCATTTTCCTAATATGGTTATTCTGGTTATCTTATAAATCAGGGCAGGTGATTTTGAATCCAATGCTAATTGTTTTTAATTGGCGAATGTATGAAATAACATACAGATTTCCCGCTGGGAAAGATGAATTCACTGGTATCGTGCTTGCAAATAAGGATATCCAGCCTAATATTGAGTATGAGTCGCAAAATGTACAGTCAGTTATTGTTATAAATCAAAGGCCTTGATTATGCTCAATAGGTTGCAGGATTTTAATATTGATGATGCATCTTTAACTCTATGGGTTTATCGGAAAAGTATACGAAATTCTGCTGTTCATTATACAGGCTGGTGGGTCAGTGTTTCTGATGAATTAAGAAAAGAACTCAATAGTTTCATTAGTGAAGAAAGATGCAAATATAGTGAAGTAATAAATTACGGACTATTGGCTCAGAATAATGAAAGTAGTCTACTTCACATTGGAGCAAATGAAACTGAAGCACAAAAATTGATTGATTTTTCATCTAATCAGATTCAAGCTAAGAAAGCTGAGGATGTGAAAAATATTGCAAATTGTGATTTTTACTCTGTTAAATTAGTTCATAATGATGTGGTTCTTTATTGTGTGAAAAAAGCTGATTCATCTTGGAAGACGAAAAATAAAAAAGGTATAAAATCACTTATTTATAAAGATTATACGTTAACAATTGATAATGAACCCAAATTTAATATAGCAATGAATTTTGATTTTTTTATCCTTGAAGGGAATATTCTTATCAAAGATAAAAGGATTTTTGAATCCATTCTTAGTTACAAACAGGCGTATTTAAGCAACCTTACCGCACTTACTAATGAAGCAGAGTTTAATAGTATATTTACTGATATATTGCCACTTGTGACATATGTGGGAAATAATGCTATGCAACTAAGAAGAGCTTTAGCAATAAGAGAGAAAGGATATTATAAAAACACCTCATTTATGGAAAGCTTAAGACTACATGCTGAAAAATTCAGACTTAACATACAGTTTGATAAAGAGGGAAAAATAATAGCAAAGAACGATAGTTGTGCTGATATTTTTCAGGCTCTGTTAGATCACCGTTTACAATCACACTATCCTGAACATCTGTACGATGTGCCTAATGCACTGCTTATTCGATAAAAATATATCACCAGTTTTGTAAAGGTAACGATGATCAAAATTTCCATCCTGAGCACGAAAATCACTCCCGACAATACATCCGAAAAAGCCTCGCCAAATGTTCTCCTGCAGGAGTCAGTTTTGTATCTCTTCGTTGAACAAGGCCAAAAGTCGCAAACGGAAGTTGTTCTTCAAGATCCAAAGCTACAAACTGCTGATCAAACAAAATCTCATTAACCACATCGACTGCCACAATCGTTAAAAAGTCACTTTCGGCGACTAAACTCATACAAGTCATCAATGTTTCACACGTAACGCTAAAGACCGGTGGTTTATTCAGCGATGAAAAGTTTTCAAATAAGCTACGATAATAAGTGCCTTTCGGTGTTGGCATAGTCCAATCACAATCAGCCAATTCCTGCAAACAGGTTGCATTCGTTTTTGGATGTCCTTTGCGTACAATCACCTTGTACTCTTTTTCCATCAACTTTTCGAAGCTCAATTCTGCATCTAAACTGCCGGGATAATAGGTATTCACGGTAAAATCCAATTCACCTAGTCTAAGTTGAGGCAGCATAGTCAATAATTGCCCCTCTACAACCCTTAATTTTACCGTTGGGTAATCCCGGTGAAACTGCGTAATTATCTTTGGCATAATTGTACGTGCAATACTGCCTGCAACACCAATATTAACGACACCTCCAATTAAGCCAATATGTTGCTAAATATCTTCTTGAGCAATTCGAAGCTCTTCAAGTATTAAACTTGCGCGTTGTAGAAAACCTTTTCCACACTCTGTTAAATGAATACCTTGGTTACTGCGGATAAATAATTTTGCACCGAGTGCATCTTCCAATTCTCGTATCGATTTAGTCAAAGCTGGTTGGGAGAGTGATAAAAAACGACTGGCTGCTCTGATGCTACCATAACGGTTGATTTCAACAAAAGCACGTAATTGATTGAGTTTTATTGGTGTTGCCATTGTTCTCTCTCACGATAACTTTTAATTATATAGGCAAAGTTAATTGTATCTTATTTAAATGAAATTTATTGTCTACATTAGAAATTAGTAATAAAAATAAGCTCCCGATCAAAGAACGAAAATATTTTCAATTATTAACAAATTAAATAAAAAAAATTTAATTGGAATGAAACTAATTTGATTTATTAACGTAAGTCAATATTGACTAAATAAAAGAACTTCCATCTTCTTGGATAACTTTAAGAGAATATTATTATGGATATTTTACTAAGCGAATCTATTCGGCAAATCGCCGGGAAATTACAAAGCTGGCGTCGAGATTTCCACCATTTTGCTGAATCTGGTTGGTTTGAATTCAGAACAGCAACTATCGTGGCAGATGAACTACATCGTTTAGGTTATAGCCTGAAAATGGGAAAAGAGGTTATCAAGGCAGATGCCCGAATGGGGCTACCTCCAGAATCAGTATTACAGGCACAAGAACAGCGCGCAATTAAGCAGGGGGCTTTGACTAAATGGTTGCCCCATTTTTCTGGCGGATTCACTGGCATTGTTGCGACACTCGATACAGGCAAACCGGGGCCGACATTGGCTTTTCGGGTTGATATGGACGCTCTCGACCAGAATGAGGAGCAAACTCATGTACATTTCCCTTACGCCGAAGGTTTTTCTTCTTGCAACGCACAGATGATGCATGCCTGTGGTCATGATGGCCACACAGCAATCGGCTTGGGGCTTGCCAATATATTGAAGAAATATGAAAGCCAACTGACAGGAAAAATAAAACTGATTTTTCAACCTGCGGAAGAGGGCACTCGTGGGGCAAAATCAATGGCGGAAGCGGGTGTCGTTGATGATGTGGATTTATTTATCGCTATCCATATCGGTCTTGGTGTGCCTCAAGGTGAATTGGTTTGCGGGAGTGATAATTTTCTTGCCACTACCAAAATTGATGTCACTTATCGTGGCGTTGCCGCCCATTCTGGCGCAAAACCAGAAGAGGGAAAAAATGCCTTATTAGCTGCGGCCCATGCCGTTTTAGGGTTACATGCTATTTCTCGCCACAGCGAGGGCAGTTCACGCATTAATGTCGGAGTGTTACAGGCAGGCATTGGCCGTAACGTTATACCTGATTACGCATTAATGAAAGTGGAAACGCGTGGTAAAACTAATGAGATCAATGAGTTTGTCTATCATCAGGCCCTTAATATTATTGATGGCGCAGCAAAAATGCAGGGTGTTGAATATGACATAAAATTAATGGGAGCCGCCCAAAGCAGTCAACCCAGCCCTGTATGGGTCGATTTTATTTATCACCAAGCCCAACAACATATTCCAGAGCTTTCATCTGTTGCCAAAAGTTTTCAACAACCTGCGGGTTCGGAGGATGCGACCTATTTTATGGAGCGAGTCAAAGCGAATGGCGGTCAGGCTACCTACCTCATTTTCGGATCACAGCTCAGTGCAGGTCACCATCATGAGCGGTTTGATTTTGATGAGAACGTGATGAAAACCGCAGTGAAAACCTTAGCGACTATCGCCCTTCATTTACCTTCTTTCGAAGCTACCTGATTACAAAATAATAGCTACTGCAAACACAAAGGAAAAAACCATGAGTGAAGCAACTATTCCTGTCAATAAAAGTCCGGGGCGTATTCTTGGTTGGATTGAAAAAGTCGGAAATAAAATTCCAAATCCTTTTGTTTTATTCGTTTATTTAACTGCTGTTTTAATGATAGCGATGGCTATTTTTTCTTGGTTTGATTTGAGTGTAAAAAATCCCACCAATGGGGAACTCATCAGAGTTAAAAATTTACTGGGCGCTGAAGGATTACAGTGGATATTGCCGAATATCGTGAAAAACTTCAGTAGCCCTCTTCTTGGGATTCCTCCAGCGTTATTATAAAAATGCTCAGCTAGGCACTTATTACACGTTAATACTGCCATATCCTTTGGTGTTTTATGCTGTTTGGATACTGCTGTTAGTGGGATGGTATTTCGCTGGGTTGCCAATTGGGCCGGGGGTTTATCCGATATTGTATTAAACTAAATTATTAGATTGAAAATACAGGCAAAGCGCATGACTGTAACGATCATGCGCCAAGTGAATTAATCAGTTCAAACTCAGGTACCAATTCATCATAAGCTTGCTTGACCTCTGGGTTTTGTAATGCTTTAGTTTTAAGTGCGTGTAATCTGCTCATACTTCACCTCTCTCATGCGGTATTTGGTCAGATCCAAATCTTTCTTGGGGGTTTTGGAGCTTTTCTTAACAAAAGCATGGAGAATGTAGGTATTAGGGCCGTCAAGATAACCAAATAAACCACAACCTATCTCTTCTTTGGCTTATAGTATGTGATAAGTTGTCGAAAATCAGCATTATCTTAATTAAACATGAATAATTTGATTTGTTATATTTTTAATATTCACAGTAACAAATTAAATAAATTATCTTGATGGTATTTAGTTAAGCGTTTTTCTAAAGATTAGTCTCCATTTATGGCAGAACTTCAATAAAATATCTTTATAGATGAAGTAATGGATTTAATTTGTGGAATTAATTTCTATCCTTATATAGTCATGCGTTTTCTGCATACCGTATCTTTCATTTGCATTTCATCAAAAGTTAAAAAAATGTAAACATCCAATCAAGTAAAAATCAGAAAACAAAAAATAAGAGGTCATCATGAACAGGCGAAAGCTCATGCGACAAATCATTATCGCCATACTGCTTGGGATTATTACCGGTTGGGGTTTTCATCATTATCTTGATGCCAGTCAGACAAAAGAAATTGCCGCCTATATCAACATTATCACCGATATATTCCTGCGCCTGATCAAAATGATCATCGCACCACTTGTATTTGCCACGATTGTGACGGGATTAATGTCAATTGGCGGGTCATCTTCCGTAGGACGGATTACCCTTAAAGCGATGGTATGGTTCATTGCCGCGGGATTAGTCTCACTGGGTATTGGTATGCTGATGGCTAACGTATTTCAGCCCGGCGTTGGGCTTAATGTCACTATTCCACAGCAGGAAGAGGTAAATACTGGCCTCAATACCAGCGGGTTCTCGTTGAAAAACTTTATCAGCCATATTTTCCCAAGCAGCTTCGCTTCTGCGATGGCAAATAATGAGATCTTGCAAATCCTGGTTTTTTCGATCTTTTTTGGTGCTGCACTTTCCTATATCTGCCACAACGGCCAGAAAAAAAGCCCCATTGTGACCTTGATTGAAGATCTGGGGCGCATCATGTTTCGTATCACAGACTATGTAATGTCATTTGCGCCGATTGCCGTGTTTGCTGCCATTGCCTCCGCCGTTACCGTACAAGGCTTGGGCTTGCTTTATGATTACGGCAAACTTATTGGACTCTTTTACCTCGGATTGCTTTTGCTCTGGGCGATTCTGTCAGCTGTTGGATTCTTTTTTCTCGGCAATGGCATGTTTTCACTGATGAAACTTATTCGGGAACCTGTGACATTGGCTTTTGCCACAGCAAGCAGTGAATCCGCTTATCCCAAGACCATGAACGCGCTAGATCGCTTTGGTGTACCGAAAAAAATCTCCAGCTTCGTATTACCGTTGGGCTACTCCTTTAACCTTGATGGATCGATGATGTATCAATCCTTTGCCGTCCTTTTTATCGCACAGGCTTACAACATCGATCTGAGTCTCACCGAACAAATTTTGATTATGTTGACATTGATGATCACCAGCAAAGGCATGGCTGGCGTTGCGCGAGCTTCGGTGGTGGTGGTCGCGGCGACATTACCGATGTTCAGCCTGCCAGAAGCGGGGATCTTGCTCATCCTTGCCATTGATCAATTCCTTGATATGGGGCGCACAGCGACCAATGTAGTAGGTAACAGCATTTCCACCGCCGTGATTGCTAAATTGGAAGAAAAGCAGGGTAGTGATGAACGGGCAGAGCAGCAAAATGAAATAGTTCGCCAAGAAGCGTGAGCAGACTTGCTATATTCAGCAGCGATTACAGCAAGTTAATCTGATAGCAGGCTGGTGGTCAGATTGCTGTCCACCGTTTGCGCATATATTGCCAAAAGCGCTCTGACGAAGGATTAAGGCGGGAGTAAGTCCGATAAATAAAAACGCCCATTTTTATCGAAGCCTGCTCTGGTTCCAGTAAACACAATTTCTGCTCCTTGAGTTCCTCACGGATTGAATAATCCGGCAGCCAACCGACACCGTGACCATCCAGCACCATACGTTTCAGCAGTTCACTCATGGAGGAAAGACAAAAATAAGTAAACCGTCCCCTGAAATCTTTTTCCAGCAACTGATTTACCTGACGCCCCATATAGCTTTCATTGGTGTATTTCATTAATGGCAAAGGCGTATGTTCCAGCCGATATAACGGTTTACCATCCGCTGTACAGCCAGAGACAAGGTATAATCGAGCATCCAACACCTTATGATGAAGGAACGGTGATGTCATCAATTCTTCATTAAAGAAAGACAAAATAAAATCACTTTTACCGTTTTTGAGATTATTGACAGCCTCATCAACATTAATGGATTCGATATTAAAAACCTTATCTGAATTTTCCGCAAAACCAGAAATTAACTCAGGTAATAGAGAAATAGAAAGCGAATGAGCTGCGGTGATATTAATTCGGTATTTAGATATTTCTCCACCTTTTAACTTACCGATTTGATATTCTATATCACCAAGAAGATTCCTGACATAAACAATAAAACCTCTTCCTTGCAATGAAAGCTGTAATGGATTCGAGTTACGATTAAATATTTCAAAACCGACAGCATTCTCAAGAGCTTGAATCCTGCGACTAAAAGAAGATTGAGATATATTCCTCCGTTCTGCGGCAAGTGTAAAACTTCGTAACTCCTCCAACATTACTGCATCATATAACCATTTCAGTTCAATATTATTAAACATAAATCCACCATACAAAATAACGTTTGCTGATATCAATAAATAAAACGGTTCAT
The DNA here is from genome assembly GCF_002127535.1 of Xenorhabdus vietnamensis. Classification (GTDB taxonomy): domain Bacteria; phylum Pseudomonadota; class Gammaproteobacteria; order Enterobacterales; family Enterobacteriaceae; genus Xenorhabdus; species Xenorhabdus vietnamensis. The sequence continues at coordinate 151,990 of NZ_MUBJ01000006.1, read as the reverse complement.
GCAAATTCAACATAGGCCATAGAAATATTGCAATCACGAACCGTAATTTATATGCCATCATAACGATTACTTATGGAGATGGCATATGAGAAAAATAATTGGCATTCTTGGCGGCATGGGGCCGGCCGCAACTGTAGATACAATGGAAAAGATAATTCAATATACACCAGCAAACAGAGATCAGGAACATATTCCTGTTATTACCGTTTCTTTTCCTGATATTCCAGACAGAACGGAAAGTATACTTTCTGGTGGAGTATCGCCATTAAATAACATGTTGGTTTCATTGAGAATATTAGAGTCATCGGGAGCACGGTGTATTATTATGCCGTGTAATACAGCGCATTATTGGTATGATGAGTTAAAAGCATCAACTAAAATGTACTTTCTGAATATGATTGAAATTACTTGTAATAAAATCGTAATGGAAGGGATTAATAACGTTGCGATTCTTGCTACAACAGGGACGATAAAGTCACGGCTTTATCAATCTCAGTTGGAAAAAGAAAAAGTGAACTTTGTGGTTCCTGATGATATTCAGCAGGAAGTTATTATGGAAAGTATTTTGGCTTATAAAAGCGGCGATGAAGAAAAGGCTTATTGGTTAATAGAGTCAGTTATTTCTCAGCTTAAAAATATTGGGGTTGAAAAATTTATTATGGGGTGTAGTGAGATACCGGTTATTCTTAAAAGGGAAGGTAATACGGATTGGTATATTGATGCTACGGAAGAATTAGTTAGATGTGCAGTTGATTGGTGCTATTTGGTGGATTAGACTAATAAATGCAATTTCTCAGAAAGGCGGTCAATTGCTATAGTAAGGCACCTTTCTCACCACAGGAAAATGAACTTATTAGGAGAATCCAAGAATTACAAAATTAGTTATTAAAACAATAAAAAATAGTGCTAATAAATTAATAGACCTCAATAATAAAAAAGAAATCCATCATCGGAATGACAGCTATCAATATGATTGTCAGTATGAAAAGAGAGTCAGAATGTCATAACAAAAGAATGAATGCCTGAGTCTCTTGGAAGTATCGGTGAGTGGGGTATCGCATGGCTATGGAGTTTGCTTTGGGTTTTTGTGATAATTAATTGAAAAATAACAATATTTAACTTATTCCAAAATGGAGGGTGGAAAATAATTTTCATACGGTAATATTTAGTTCAAGATGGTTATAAGCGTTATCATTTGTGAAATGATAATAAAAAATGACATATTGTCATTGTTTCGGCTTTCAATTTGGGCTTACTGCGTTTATCATGCGCGCTTCGTAATTTCAACCGGCGCCACTGGCTTTGAGCTTTAGCGGAGAAATGATGCCTCCTGCTAGCTGACACAGTCTTTTCCCGTGGCGGTTCTATCTGCATTATTCCAAGGGATAGATGATAGCATAAATGACTGAGAATACCTCTCTGACACCACTTGTTGAATTGAAAGCCTTGAATAAGGGCTTCGATGGCAAACAAGTTATTTCACAGCTTGATCTGACAATCAATGATGGCGAGTTCCTGACCATTCTGGGGCCATCCGGTTGTGGCAAAACCACAGTACTCCGTTTGATTGCCGGGCTAGAAGATGCTGATTGTGGCAAAATTTTACTGGAAGGGCAGGACATTACCGATATTCCCGCCGAACACCGTCACGTTAATACGGTCTTCCAGAGTTATGCCTTGTTCCCCCACATGACCGTATTTGAAAACGTCGCTTTTGGACTTCGAATGCAGAAAACACCGGAAAAAGAGATTGCTCCGCGTGTTGAAGAAGCATTGCGTATGGTTCAGCTTGAAGAGTTTGCCCAGCGTAAACCTGCCCAGCTTTCCGGCGGCCAGCAGCAGCGTGTGGCGATTGCCCGTGCGGTAGTCAATAAACCCAAAGTCTTGCTGCTGGATGAATCACTGTCCGCGCTCGATTACAAATTGCGCAAGCAGATGCAAAATGAGCTGAAGGCGCTCCAGCGTAAGCTTGGCATCACCTTTATCTTCGTTACCCATGATCAGGAAGAGGCTCTGGTCATGTCAGACCGCATCGTGGTTATGCGTGACGGACGCATTGAACAGGATGGTTCTCCACGTGAGATTTACGAAGAGCCGAAAAACCTGTTTGTTGCCCGCTTTATCGGCGAAATCAATATCTTTGATGCTGAAGTATTGCACCGTATTGATGAGCAGCGGATACGCGCTAATGTTGAAGGCCACGAATGTGATATTTTCACTTCGCTACCTGTGATGGTCGGGCAAACGTTGAAAGTATTGCTGCGCCCGGAAGACCTGCGCGTGGAAGAAATCAACAACGGTGAGCAGGTATCAGGCCTGATTGGTTATGTCCGTGAGCGTAACTACAAGGGCATGACTCTGGATTCAGTGGTCGAAATGGAAAATGGCAAGATGGTCATGGTAAGTGAATTCTTCAACGAAGATGATCCTGATGTTGACCATTCCCTGAACCAGAAAATTGCCGTGACTTGGGTAGAAAGCTGGGAGGTTGTGCTGGTCGATGAAGAAGACGCGTAAACTATTCCAGAATATCGTCATTACGGGCATTGTCGCTTGGCTGATGCTGTTCGTCTTTTTGCCGAATCTGATGATTATCGGAACCAGCTTCCTGACTCGTGATGATGCCAATTTAGTGAAGATGGTATTCTCGCTGGATAACTATACCCGGTTGTTCGATCCGCTGTACGCTGAGGTGTTGCTGCATTCGCTGAATATGGCGATTGTGGCGACGCTGTGCTGTCTGGTGATTGGTTATCCGTTCGCTTTTTTCTTGGCACGCATGCCGCAGAAATTGCGTCCACTCATGTTATTCCTGCTGATCGTTCCGTTCTGGACGAACTCGCTAATCCGTATTTACGGCTTGAAGATGTTCCTCAGTACCCGCGGATATTTGAATGATTTTCTGCTGTGGGTGGGGATTGTTGATAAACCGTTGCGCATTATGTATACCCCTGAAGCGGTTGTATTGGGACTGGTTTATATCCTGCTACCGTTTATGGTGATGCCGCTCTATTCCAGCATTGAGAAACTGGATAAACCCTGTCTGGAAGCGGCGCGCGATTTGGGGGCAGGGAAATTGCAGACGTTTATTCGCATTATTGTGCCACTCACCATGCCGGGCATTATCGCCGGTTGTTTGCTGGTATTACTGCCAGCGATGGGGCTGTTCTATGTGGCGGATTTGATGGGCGGAGCAAAGAACCTGTTGATCGGTAACGTGATTAAGAGTCAATTCCTCAATATCCGCGACTGGCCGTTTGGGGCGGCGACCAGCATTTGTCTGACGCTGGTAATGGGGTTGATGTTATTGGTTTACTATCGTGCAGCTAAGCTGTTGAACAAGAAGGTGGAACTGGAATGATCAGACGCCTGTTGCGCGGTGGCTTCATGACCATCATTTATGCGTACCTGTATATTCCGATTCTCATTCTGCTGGTAAGTTCGTTTAACCAATCACGTTTTGGTATTAAGTGGCAGGGTTTTACCACCGAATGGTACAGTCTGCTGTTTTCCAATGACAGCCTGCTTCAAGCGGCTGGCCACTCTCTGACAATGGCGGTAGCATCTGCTACGTTTGCGACCTTGATTGGCTCTTTAACTGCGGTGGCTTTGTATCGTTACTCATTCCGTGGCAAAAAGTTCGTTGGCGGTATGCTGTTTGTGGTGATGATGTCGCCAGATATCGTGATGGCGATTTCCTTGTTAGTGCTGTTTATGTTGCTCGGCATCTCACTGGGGTTCTGGTCGCTGTTGTTTTCGCATATCACCTTCTGCCTGCCGTTTGTGGTTGTCACGGTTTACTCCCGCCTGAAAGACTTCGATATCAAAATGCTGGAAGCAGCACGTGATTTGGGAGCAAGTGAACTGACCATCCTGCGGAAAATCATCTTGCCGCTGGCGATGCCGGCAGTCATGGCGAGTTGGTTGCTGAGTTTTACTCTGTCAATGGATGATGTGGTTGTTTCCTCATTTGTGACGGGGCCAAGCTATGAAATCCTGCCACTTAAGATCTATTCAATGGTAAAAGTAGGGATTTCGCCGGAAGTGAACGCATTGGCAACGATTTTGTTACTTATGTCGTTGGTTTTGGTGATGATTAGCCAATTTGTAATGCGCGATCGCACGGGTAAGTCTTAATCTTCTTTTAAGCGTGGGTGTTTAAGCATGGTTGTTTAAGCGTGGTTATAGGTTGACCACGCTTTTCTTATTTTGTAATCGTTTTTGCCATAGGTAAACAATTCGATGAATATCAGTAAGGATTAACCTCTGGTTTGAAAAGTTCTCTGAGTTTGGTAGCCAATTGTGCAGCTACAAATTCTCCTTTAGCTGCTTTTACCGTCAATTCAACCAATTCTGGATGGTCATAAACTTTTACTCTGTTACGTTTCAGGAATAATATAGCGGTATTCAGAGCTGTTCGTTTGTTTCCATCTATAAAAATATGGCCGCGGGCAATGGCGAGCCAGTATGTTGCAGCTAGTTCATAGATATCAGTGATAGCTTCATAAAATTCTCGGTTCATCACTCGGCTAACTATCGCGTTTGCTCGGCCAGGATCAGACAATCCGGGCACACCTGCATAACGACGTAAAAGATAATCATGAAGGGCAATTACTTCATCGGGAGTGACGTGTCGAATCATCTATCTGTTAATGCCCTGTTCGATGTATCTAATAGGCCGACGATATCAGCAAATTCAGCGTCCAATTTCGCTTTTTGGAGTGCTTCAAATTCTTTTTTACTGATAATCACGGCAGTTTCTCGACCATGACGGGTAATCTCTACGGGTTGGCCAGCCACAGCTTGATCGATAACTGCTGCTAGATTTTCGCGGGCGTGTGAAATGGTGAATGTATCCACGATGTTTTCTCCTGCATTTGTATATATTATGTGCATGGTTGGCGTATTGTACAATTAAATTGTATAAATTGTACAATTCATAAACCTGCAATTTAACAAGTGGCTTTACCCTACAAAATGCTGCTTTTATAATAGCCGTTTTTGGGGGGGTAGGTTCATGCAGAGCCTATATACGATATTGACGCACTAACTGTGTGGAAAACATGACATGAAAAAGTGGTTTTATCTGTTAGCCGCTGGAATGATGGCATTAAGCATTGGTTCGGTAAATGCCGCTGCTGCTAATGATGGCAAAACGCTGTATTTCTACAACTGGACTGAATACGTTCCGCCTGGCTTGCTCAACCAGTTCACTAAAGAAACTGGGATCAAGGTGATTTATTCTACCTATGAATCCAATGAGAGCATGTACACCAAGCTGAAAACCTATAAAGATGGTGCTTATGATTTAGTGGTTCCATCCACTTACTTTGTCTCAAAAATGAGTAAAGAAGGGATGTTGCAAAAAATCGATACCAGTAAACTGAGCAACTTCCATAATCTTGATCCTAATTTGCTGCATAAGTCTTTTGACCCGAATAACGATTACTCTATTCCTTATATTTGGGGGGCAACGGCGATTGGCGTTAATCGCGATACTATTGATCCAAAAAACCTCTCTGCTTGGGCTGATTTTTGGCAACCGAAGTACAAAAGCAGCTTAGTGCTGACTGACGATGCCCGTGAAGTTTTCCAGATGGCGTTGCTGAAATTGGGTCATTCCGGCAATACCACCGATCCGAAAGAGATTGAAGCCGCTTATCAGGAACTGAGAAAACTGATGCCAAATGTACTGGCATTTAACTCTGACAACCCTGCTAACCCATTTATGGAAGGTGAAGTTGATATCGGTATGATGTGGACTGGCTCTGCTTATGTTGCACGTCAGGCTGGCACACCTGTTGATATTATTTGGCCGAAAGAAGGTGGGATTTTCTGGATGGATAGCTTGGCTATTCCAGCGAATGCCAAGAATGTTGATGGTGCGATGAAATTGATCAATTTCTTGTTGCGTCCAGAGATTGCAGCGCAAGTAGCTGAGAAAATTGGTTATCCAACCCCGAATCTAGAGGCGAAAAAATTACTGCCTAAGGAAATGGCAGAAGATAAATCTCTGTATCCAGATGAAGCCGTGATCCAAAAAGGGGAATGGCAGAATGATGTTGGCAATGCCAGTATCTTGTACGAAGAGTATTTCCAAAAACTGAAAGCAAGTCAGTGATCTGAAATTCAATTAAGTAATTGGGGGAGACGTTGCTCCCCTTTTAATATTTGAGGGTTATTCTTTAAAGACTTGATTACGATGCCAGTCGATGAAACTTTCTGACGGATAATAGTTTTTGTTCTGGGGACGTAATATTGGCTGTTTTGCAAAATTCCAAAAAAGTTGCTTAACTATCGGCCCACCATTAATACTTTCTGAAACCAGTAAATTCATATTATGGTCAATACTGATTGAGCCCATATCGAATGCGGAATGGTGCAATGAACAAAGGGCAAGCCCGTTATTTACGGTACAGGGGCCGCCGTATTGTTTCCATTTGATGTGCGCTGCTTCCAGACCAACGGGAGTACTGTCATGTTGCAGGTTATAGCCACATATTGCACACTCGTAGTTATAGGCGCGCAGTATCTGCTGGCGAAAATGTGGATCACGCATTTTGCGGGTATCACTTAACGAGAAATCTAATTGATTGGCGAGCAGTTCCTGTATGCTGTCAGGAAAATGTTCACTGAGAATTTGTTGTGCCAGTTTATCAATGACAGCCGGCTTTTTGCGTAATAGCTGATAGTTTTGTTGGTCAAAACCAGCCTTTACACCAAATTCAATTAGTTCACGTTTTGGTGGTTGTTTGCTGCCTTTTTGTGGCGTGCAGAGTTCGGTATTTTGCAGCTCCCAAAAACCATCACCACGTAAACGCCAGAAGGGTAAGGAAGGATCGTGGCTTTTGCGTCTTGGACCAAAGTTGTTGAGTAATTCTAGTAATGGCTGGTGGATCTCCTCCCCATAATCAAACAGTCGTTCATGGCCTTTCTGATATTGAGAGAGTACATACAGCAATAGTAATGGCTTATGTGGTGCACGTTGATCACCCTTGCGCCAGATAGAAAGGTTTGAGATTGCGACCTGGAGTGCTTTGATTGTAGGCATGTAACTTGTTTGATTAATGGGTAAAGGTATTGCGATCATGCTCGCAAAAGTGATGAAGGGCAAGGTGTTGGTTTGTCCGGAATGATTTTTGTGAGAAATGTTTGGACATAATCAGTTTATTCAAAAATATTACTAATTTATCTTTAGGATATTTAAATATAAATTAAATTTAAAAATAATTTTATTTTCAATTGATTGTATATGAATTTGTTTTTAGTTCCCTTCTATTTAATAAATATCCTCTTTCTGTTCCCTCGATTATCTGATAAATAATAGTTTATTCTAACCCTGCCCTCAGAAATCATTTTTTCTGAGACGACCATTTAAGATAAGAAATAACAAAAATAAATATTTTTTGAAAATTAATAATTCAAGTTATTGCTCTAATCTGAGATTATTTCCTCTGGTACATTTTGCCGGAACAGAAAGTATATTCCTTTGATTTAGAGCTTAAGTTAAATAAATCCAGGCGATGAAAATACTTTTAGCTGATGCAATAAATCGATTATGGCGAAAGTGTGAGAACAAGCACTGTCACTTAAGCAGGAGGCCAGAATGAACAGGAAAATTGAACGTCTAGGATACCGATTATGGTGTTGTTTATTAGGATGGGGAACAGTTGGGGTTATTTACCATTTCACAGCTAACTATTATTTGAACGATCAAGTGACGATATTGCAACTTTCTGTTATTGACGAATGGATCGCATTTTCTTCCAATGGAGTTTGGTTCTATCTCTCTTTCTTCCTGTTGATACCGTTGGCTTATCTGTTCTGCCCACTATCCCGTGTACGTTGGTTAATGTTGGCAATGCAGGGTTGTGCCCTGTTTTCCGGTTTGATCTATTTACTTTATCCCACCACTCTCGATTATCCGTCGATTACGGGCGACAAAATTACAGATCGTATACTGGCTTACTTGATCACGATAGATTCATCACAAAATTGTTTGCCTTCATTACATGCTTCGTTAACTGCATTGTCTGTGTATGCACTTTGGCAAGGAAAACAAAGATTTTGGCAGTTGTTGTGGCTAACGTGGGGAATGTTGATAGGTTTTTCCATTATTCAACTACGTCGGCATTTATTTACCGATCTTATGGCAGGGATATCAACGGCGATTGTTATCGGCATCTTGTGCCAGTTAATTTTACAGGCAACTGTGGCACATTTTGATCGCAAGCAAACTAGCAAATGAAGAGGTGCATAAGAAACTAAAAATAAAATAGGATTTAATTTATTGAATTCATTTCTCTGAATAACAATGTTTTATTCAGAGTTATCCATTCATCATTTTTATTTTTTAAATATATAGGATGATAAATTAATCAATCTATTTTATTTGGCGGTGTAAATAACCAAAAATATTTAATTGATATTTAATTGATGTTTATTTTTAACAATGTGATTCGAATAATTTACTTTGGAAATAAAAATACAGTAAAACTATTACTTGTGAATAAATTAAGTTGATTTATTTGTAAATTAATATTTATTTTTATTTCACATAAACACAACAAACCCCATGATTAAATCTCATGGTACATTAATTCTATTAAAAAAAATTTATGACATTGAAATGATGAACCGAGAAAATTTTTTATTTTTCATGCATCTGTGTCAGATATTTCAATTTAGTAATATGATGTATCATAAATATCTACTTCCTGTTTAACCGACTATCTGATAAATACTAATTTACTCTGCCCCTATACTCAGAACTAACTTCATATTCTGATAATAAATTTAAACAAAAAATTAACACTTGGAAGTAATAAAAAAATGAAAAATTCAAATGAATTGATCCCATTAAAGATCATTGCGTCTGGTACTGCCTTGCCAGAAAACAAAGTGTATTCATCCGATTTAGATTTGAAGTTAAATAAACCGAGTGGTTTTGTAGAAAAGCATTCCGGAATAGAATATCGCTATCATTCTGATTATGAAGCATCTCAAGCTAAATTAGCTGTAGATGCATTGCATAATACTCTAGAAACGCATCAAATTTCGCCGGATTCAATTGATTTACTGATTTCAGCTTCTGCAATCCCAATTCAAGCTTTACCTTATTCCGCTGCACATATCTTAAAAGTGAGCCGATTAAAGGCAGGAACCGCCTGTTTTGATATTAATTCAAGTTGTGTGAGTTTTATCTCTGCCCTGAGTGCTGCCAGTGGATTGTTGGCGACCAGACAGTATCGGCGTATTGCCATTGTCTCCGCAGAGATGGCTTCCCGTGGCATTGATTGGTCACATCAGGAATCCTCACTGATTTTTGGTGATGGGGCGGCTTGTATGATCGTCGAAAGAGGAGATGGGCAAAGTGGGATTGTGACCTACAAACATGAAACTTATCCAGAAGGCCTCGAATTATGCGAGATCCGGGCTGGCGGAACCCGCAAGAATCTTCGTGCGGGCATGGAAGATAGTGATTTTCTGTTCCAGATGCAAGGTAAGCCACTGTTTAAACTGACTGCTTCATTAATTGAAGGCTTTACCGAGCGTGTACTGGCGAGTGCCAATCTTGAAATGTCTGATATTGATACCGTGGTTCCTCATCAGGCAAGCCATTTAGGACTGAAACATATTCGCAAGAGATTGAATATCAGGGATGAGAGATTTGTGAATATTTATCGTTATCGCGGTAATCAGGTTGCTGCATCAATTCCCAGTGCTCTGCATGAAGCTATGATGACCGATCGCTATTATGGTCGTGATTATGTGATGTTGCTTGGTACTGCGGCAGGGCTTTCATTAAGTGAGATGATTTTAAAACCATGAGAATCCTTGTAACCGGAGCAACAAGCGGCTTAGGTCGTAATGCCGTTGATTACCTGTTATCGCGTGGGGAGACGGTGGTGGCAACCGGGCGTGATCCGCAGGCGGGAGAGTCGTTAATTCAGTTGGGAGCCAAATTTCGCCGTGCTGAACTGGAGACATTAACGGTAGATGAAGCCGTTGAGCTGATGTCAGATTGTGATGCAGTCTGGCATTGTGCCGCTAAATCTTCTCCTTGGGGTGATCCGGATGAGTTTGAACGTATCAATTTAACTGCGACACATATGTTGGCACAGGCGGCGGGAATATGTGGTATCCAGCGATTTGTCCATATTTCTACTCCGGCCGTGTATTTTAATTTTTCACATCAACAGCATATTACCGAAAATCAGCGTAGCCAGCGTTTTGCTAATGATTACGCCCGGACGAAGTTCCTGGCGGAAGAGTGCATACTCAAACTGATTCGCCGCTATCCAGACACAACTTATATTATCCTGCGTCCCCGTGGGCTATTTGGCCCGCATGACCGAGTGTTGTTGCCGCGCCTGCTGGCTCAGGTTAAATCCAGTAAAGGTGTTATGGCCTTGCCTGCGGGTGGAAAGAATGCCTTGGATCTCACTTATGTAATGAATGTTGTCCATGCCATGTCATTGGCAACCCAACGCGAAGGTTTACAAAGTGGGGCGATATATAACATTACCAATCAGCAGCCACAACCACTGGCGAAGACCTTAGGGCAGTTATTTGACGAGATGCAGTTTGGTTATCGGATCAAATCATTGCCTTATCCATTTCTGTATGGCGTTGCGGCTGTAATGGAAGGGGTGGCTATGCTCACCCGAAAAGAGCCGTTGCTGACTCGTTACGGTATTGGGGCGGCTTATTATTCTATGACACTGGATAACTCAAAGGCACGGGAAGAGCTGGGTTATTCGCCGATTTATACCATGGAAGAAGGTATTCATTTAACAGCCAATTGGTTAAAACAGATAGACCAGCAGGCGGATTCACATGGTTAAGATGAGTGTTTTTGAGGTGGGATACTGTACTCATCCCGGCTGCGTGGCACTTAAAGGTGCCAGTCTTCGCGTATGTAAATTTCCAGCCCGTGCATGGTTGCTGGAGTGCAATGACAAGCGTTGGCTGCTTGATACCGGGTATGCCAGCCATTTTTACGATCATACCCGCAGTGGGATCATTCGATTATATCGCACGGTCACGCCAGTCTACTTTGACACCAAAGATTCATTGGTGATGCAGCTGAAAGAGGAAGGCATCCAAGCGCGTGATATTGATGGCATCATTATTTCTCACTTTCATGGTGATCATATTGCTGGATTGCGGGATTTCCCGCAGGCCAAATTTATCTGTTCGGGGGAAGGTTGGCAGCAAACCCGTAACTTACGTGGTATCGCTGCACTGAAAAAAGCATTTGTACGGGGATTAATCCCCGAAGATTTTGAATCCAGAGCCTGTTTTTATGAAGGGTTTGAAACCAGCCCGATGCCAGAAGAATTGTCGGTATTGGGTGAAGGTTACGCTGTACCAGAGAGCCAGAAACAGATGTTTATTGTTCCACTGCCCGGCCATGCGGCTGGGCACCTCGGCCTTTGTGTATTGGCTGAACAGGGTTGGGTATTGTTGGCGGGTGATGCGGCTTGGTCACCAAGTAACTACCGTGAACTGCGCGGGCCAGCAAAGTTAGCAAATATCATTATGGATGACAGCCGTGCTTATTATGAAACATTGAATAAGTTGCACCAAATTGACCAAAAGCAGGTTCCTATCCAGCTATGTCACGAGGGAGATTTGGAATGATTCTTAAAACGCTTTGGTATTATTGGCGAGCCAAAAAGCAGTGGAAATTTTCCAGCCGACAGCAGCTTGAACAACATCAATCGAGAGAGCTAGCGAAATTTCGGCATAGGATTCTGGCGAAAAGTTCTTATTTTGCCTCATATGGTGATTTGCCGTTGGCGAAATATCCGCTCATGAATAAAGCCATCATGATGGAAAATTTCGATCAAATGAATACGGCAGGTCTCAAGCGTGATGCGCTTTTGGAGTGCGCGCGATTGAGCGAACAGTCACGAGATTTCAAACCAACAGTCGGTAAATTCAGCGTTGGAATGTCGTCAGGCACATCAGGGCAGCGGGGAATTTTCGTCATTAGCCCTAAAGAGCGGAGCATTTGGGCAGGAACCATGCTCGCCAAAATGCTGCCAAACGGATTATTTCACGGTGAGCGGGTCGCGCTGTTTTTACGGGCAGGAAACAATCTCTACGATAGCGTTCAGAACCGCTGGATATCCTTCCGTTTTTTTGATTTATTCGCTGACTTTAATCAGCAGGTGCAAGCGCTGGTGGAATACCAACCCACGATCGTTGTTGCGCCCGCTCAAGTATTGCGCGCGCTGGCATTGAAAATCCAGCAAGGCGAGGCGTCATTGTCGCCCGCTAAAGTGATTTCGGCGGCAGAAGTGCTGGAGCCACAAGATCGCCAATTATTGGAAGGCGTATTCCGGGAAGTGGGAGAGGTTTATCAGGCAACGGAAGGTTTCTTAGCGTGTACTTGCCCACATGGAACATTGCACCTTAACGAAGAGTTTCTGCATATTGAGCCGAAATGGATCGATGAATCACGTTTTAACCCGATCATCACAGATTTTACGCGGGAAACTCAACCTATTGTGCGTTATCAGCTTGACGATATTCTGGTGGTGAAGAAAACGCCATGTACTTGTGGCAATCCGGCACTGGCGATAGAGCGTATAGAAGGGCGCAGTGATGATCAGTTGATTTTACCTTCACACAATGGCGAAAAAGTGAGTATTTTTGCCGATCCTTGTTCACGGATTATTGCCAATACCCTGCCACTGACCAGCGATTATCGGTTGACTCAAACTGACTTGCTGCTGCGCCTGGAAGGCGATTGTGATATTGCGATCCTTCAACAATGTCAGTCCGCGCTGGCTGATCATTTCGCCAAACAGGGCGTCGATATTGATCAAATTGAGTGGCAATGTGTATCGCAGGCAATATTGCCGGATCTGTTTAATAAACGTCGTCGGATTATTAGGAAAAAGGGATAGTTGGGGAGGGGGGGCTGGGAAGATTATTTAAATAGGCTTGGAATAGACTGCTTGCCTATCACAGCGCAATCGTACCGGAGGTAGTCGATTGCGCATTTTTATTTTGGCGATTCGGATGGGAAAATTTCGGCATATAAATTAATAGTGATAGCGACATTGTACAATAACTATTGCTGTGTCTGTCACCTTGTAAACTAGACGATGCTCGCGATCAATCCGCCTAGACCAGTATCCTGACCAGTTGTGCTTTAAGGGCTCTGGATCACCGAGACCATCAAAGGGCTGCCGTGCGATATCCCTAATAAGAGTATTAATGCGTTTTAGGGTTTTTTTATCGGTTTGTGGCCAATAAAGATAATCTTCCCATGCAGTTTCTGCCCAAGATAGAATCATTCTTCCAGCAAGCCTTTTTCGAGGGTGTTAGCGCTTTCCACTTCTGCAATAGCTTGGTTTAAGCGAGCTGCATTTTTAGGGCTTGCCATCAAATAGGCAGTCTCTTCATAAGCGCGAAAATCTTCCAAACTGAGTACAACCGCTGGTTTACCATTCTGACGAGTGATCATGATGGGTTGATGATCATCGTTCACTTTATCTAGGGTACTGGCTAAATGCGTTCGAAATGCTGAATAACTCATAACATTCATGGTCATTATCTCATAATGCTTACGTACTTATTATTGTACATGTACAATAATAAGTACTCAAGTGTAATATTTGAACAAATTGTTTCCTTTACAACCTCAATTCGTATTGTTCTCACAGAGTTGGTTCGCTCGGCGTGGCAGAAAGTATTTGCACAGGATAAAAGCAAGCTGATTGTGGACCTTTCGCATAATATTATTTTTCCTGAGCAGGGAATGAATCTACATCGTAAAGGCGCAACACCAGCGAGAGCAGGTGAATTGGCACTGATCCCCGGCTCAATGGGAGATTATTCCTATTTGGTGAAGGGAAAAGGTAATTCAGATTGGTTATGGTCGTGTTCACATGGAGCTGGTCGTTCAGTGCGACGTCAGGTAATGCGTGGTAAATGGCCCGATATCCAAAAGAATGGTCGATTACCGTGGCAGTGCATCACCTTGAAAAGCGAGCGTATGCGTGAAGAGGCTCCAGAAGCTTATAAGCCGATTACACCAGTGATCGAAATTCAAGAGCAGGCAGGGTTAATCCAGTCAGTGGCAAGAATAAAGCCGTGGATAACATTTAAAGCCTGATGGTTGAAGGGCTGGTTTTGCCAGCCCTTACTTTAATAATCTATAAATAAAGGGACAGGATTATAATTATTTTGCTGCACTCAGTGCTTGTGAAAGATCAGCAATAATATCATCACTGTGTTCGATTCCAATGGATAGGCGAATCAGATCACGCGATACGCCTGCTTTTACCATTTCTTTATCATTTAGCTGGCGATGAGTTGTTGAAGCTGGGTGGCAAGCCAATGATTTGGCATCACCGATATTTACTAGACGCACAATCAGTTGCAGGGCATCAATAAAACGGATACCAGCTTCTTCTCCTCCTTTGATACCAAAAGAAAGAATTGAAGCGGGTTTTCCTCCCATATAGCGCACAGCCAAATCATGCTCTGGGTGTGCAGGCAGTCCTGCATATTTAACCCATGACACTTGAGGGTGTTGTTCCAGATATTGTGCGATTTTCAGGGCATTTTCGGTATGACGTTCCATACGCAGTGCCAATGTTTCAAGGCCTTGCAAGATGAGAAAAGCATTGAATGGAGAAAGCGCTGATCCAGTACTGCGCAGGGGCCCGACACGGCAGCGGGCGATAAAGGCCGCGATACCAAAATGTTCGGTGTAAATTATCCCATGGTATGAAGCATCCGGTGTGCTCAAGATAGCAAAACGATCTTGATGTTCTGCCCACGGGAATTTACCTGAATCAACGATAATTCCGCCAATCGAGTTACCATGTCCCCCAATATATTTGGTCAGGGAGTGGATGATAATGTCTGCACCATGTTCAAACGGGCGACATAAATAAGGGGTGGCGACGGTATTATCGACAATCAGGGGAATTCCGTGCTTGTGGGCAATATCTGCCAATGCCTGAATATCAATGATATTCCCGCTTGGGTTGGTTATGGATTCACAAAATATTGCTTTGGTTTTTTTATCAATCATCTCTTCAGTGGCAGCAATATCATCATGAGCCACGAAACGGGTTTCAATCCCAATATTTGGGAAAGTGTGTGCCATTAAGTTATAAGTACCACCATAGAGTTTCGCCACCGAAATAATGTTATCACCTACGCCTGCTATGGTTTGAATAGCGTAGGTGATAGCTGACATCCCAGATGCAACTGTAAGCGCACCAATACCACCTTCTAAAGCGGCAACACGTTTTTCCAATACATCATTTGTTGGATTCATCATGCGGGAGTAAATGTTGCCTTCGACTTTTAAGTCAAAAAGATCTGCACCATGCTGGGAATCATCAAAAGCGTAGGAAGTAGTCTGATAAATGGGGACAGCAACAGCTTTGGTTGTTGGATCTGGTGAGTAACCGGCATGGATAGATAAAGTTTCTAATTTCATTGTCATTTCCTTGAGTTAAGTGAGGTAATACTGACATTTGAGACTGACAATCAAAAATAGTGGCGCGTTTTTTCGGTTGGTTTGTTGGTTGAGGTTCCTGTATTAGCTGACGGGATATAGCCATGAGAGATTATTTTATGTCTGGAATATAAATTTATTTATCATGCCGTACCTTATTGTTATCTATTTGGATTAGAGAAAAAATTATAGCCAATTTACAAAATTACATTGTGGTGGAGCAATATCAAAAATAAATATCAATAGATATCAATTTGATACTGGGTTTTAAATAGAGGTATTTCGTTCTTTTGATGAAATATATCCACACGTTATATTGATACCACAATGTTAATAATTCAATCCTGTTCACATTTGTTGCATTTTACCCGATAGCCTTACAGAAACTATCTATACTTTAAACGGTTAAAACTAAACGGTTAAAACTAAACGGTTAAAACGTTTAATAAACATAAAAGGTAATAATTAATGGTGATGAAAAAAGCACTTCTTGCAACTTTGGTTGTATCCGGTTTTATGTGTGGCTCAGTTGCTTATGCTGATACACAGACTGTCGCTGTGGGTTATGCTCAAAGTAAGATTCAAGATATTAAAGATATTCGTGGCGTGAATTTTCACTACCGTTATGAGTGGGATTCTCCTGTGAGTATTATTGGCTCATTTACTTATATGAAAGGCAGCGAAAATGGTAGTGGTAGTGGTGTTTACCGTTCTTGGAAAGCCAATGCTGATCTAAAATATTATTCGTTGATGGCTGGCCCAGCTTACCGAATTAATGATTATGTGAGTGTTTATGGGGTGTTGGGTTTTGTTCATTCAAAAGTCGATGTTTTCGGGAGAGGAACTGAGCGTGGAAAAAATGGGGAAATAATTTCTTATTCTGTAAAACTGGATAATAAATCGACCGATTTCGCTTATGGTGCTGGAGTGGAAATCAATCCCATTCCAAACCTCAGCCTTTATGCTGGCTATGAAGGTTCATCATTAAAAGGTCGTGAAGATCGACTTAATATCAATGGATTTAATATCGGTGTGGGATATCGTTTCTAAGCAACGAATTTAAGGCGTATATTTCTTGATGTGTTCGTGGGATGTTTTTTCTCTTTTATGCAGATCTCAATATTCATTGGGATTAAATCAAGATCTTATTTTTATAGAGCAAGGTGCTTTTCTATTTTGGAAAGTACCTCTACTGGAAAGTACCTTTTTGTAATTATTACGTTAATCATGGATTCACATAATTATCACTCCTGCCATCATTAAAAAGATTTACTCATAAAAGGATTAAATAATAACATTAAGACACATAAAATTTCGCAGTTATGCCTTCATTTATTATGACAATGGCTTGACCTGGTTTTTCTTTGAATATATAAGTTTTGCTTGCAAAATAAACATCAATATGAGATTAACAAAGGTTTTTTATGATGGGGACATAACAATGTCAACGCTGATTCATTGTAATAAGGTTAACTTTAGTATTAATTCAAAGCCATTATTTAGCAATCTTTCCATAACTATTAAAGAAAACGACAGAGTTGCATTGGTCGGTTATAACGGCACAGGAAAAACTCACTTACTTAAGCTATTGGCTGGCATTGAAAAACCGGATGATGGACTAATTGAGTATGCTAATGGCCTGAGATTAGAAATGGTCTCTCAATTCATTGATGATTCATTGCTTGAAATGACTTTGCTGGAATGTATATCCAAAAAAGTAAAACAGATTGATGAATATAGTGATTATAAAGCAATATCAATGCTTTATAGTTTTGGCTTTCAGGATACAGATTTCACAACCCAAGTCGCTGATCTCAGTGGCGGGCAAAAGACAAAACTAATGTTTGCCATGAGTGCAATTGTAGAGCCAGATATTATTTTATTTGACGAACCCAGTAACCATTTAGATGCTAATATTTTGAAGTTTTTTGAGAATTTTTTTAATAATAATCTAAAGAGTGCTTTTATTATTGTTTCCCATGACCGAAACTTTCTGGATAACGTTACCAACCAGACAATTTTCTTACGTGATCAACAATTGGCGTTATTTTCCCTGCCATTTAGTCAGGCATTTGAAGAGTTACAAAAAAAAGATGAAGCTGATGCCTTGAGGTTGAAAGCGGAAGAAAAGAATATTCGACGCATACAAGAAAGTGCCAAACGTATGGCATATTGGGCAAAAACCTACGATAACGAAAAGTTTGCCAGAAAAGCCAAATCAATGGAGAAGCGGGTTGAAAGACTCGAAAAAAGTAAAACTAAAATAACTGAAGGAGAGACCTATCGATTATCGTTGGATGTTGACATTATCAAATCCAAACACATGTTGCAGATTGAAGAAAAATGGATTGGTTATCAACAGGATGGGAAGTTTAATTTTTTATTTTCAATCAATGGATTATATATCCGGCCGGGAGACAGAATTGCCTTGTTGGGGGACAATGGCGTGGGGAAATCTACGCTGATTCATACTCTAGTTGAGACTTACAGTGAGGCAAGAAAGAAGCATGATGAGCAGTTGGATAATTCGGCTTACGATACCGAAAATATCACTTTTTCCCCGCAGTGTAATATGGGCTATCTCGATCAGGAATTGGAGAAAATTCCGCTGAATGAATCGATTTTTGATGTGGTTAGAAATAACACGCCGAATATCGACGATATCACCTGTAAGCAACAATTGATTGCGGCAGGGTTTGAATATGCGGATTTTAATAAATTGGTAGGGCGCTTAAGTGGTGGTGAACGCTCCAGACTAATGTTTTTAATTTTGAAGTTAAATAAACACAATTTTTTGATTCTCGATGAGCCTACCAACCACTTGGATATTTTTGGCAAAATGGAATTGGAAAGTGAATTGATTAATAATGAAATGACAATATTGATTACTTCGCATGATAGGGCGTTTATTGATAACGTCGCCAATCGTTTTTTATTGATTAGAAACGGTAAGCTGGAAGAAGTGACATCCAGTGATGGGTATTATCAGTTCCTGAATGAAAAGGTGATTTCTTCTCAAAAAGAAGTGGTTAGGAATAAGGGAAGCACTCATGATGAATCAGAAACATTGGTGAATTTAGCGGATGAAGAGAACATTCTTCAACGCATTGTAGTATTGGAAAAAAATTTGTCAGAGGATTTGGCTCGGAAACCGAAACATCAGAAGCTGAAAAATCAGGAGATATGGAGAAAGGAAATTGAGAGACTCTATGCGATTTTAGGATGAATCCAGCGCCCCTAATTTGGGGCGCTCATAGTTATAAATTACATACTGCATAACTACAGAATTCGTTCAGCGGTGGCGGCATCGTGCCAGTCTTTAAACTCTTTTAATAACAGATCGTACAGTTGATCTTCTTTTACGGTGGCAAAATTGTCGATCGCAAAGAAATAGGTATTATCAAGACGACGATCGGTAAAGTTATCGAGATCTTCCAGTATTCCGTAATTCGAACCACCCAAACCAACAAACTTCCAAAAAATAGGATAATTTGCTGAACGTCTAATGGCATTTTTGATCTGACGAGTTTTACTGATACCACCGTCGGTAATAAACACAATATAGACAGGTAGATCACTGTCTTTAAAAAAGTCGATAACCTCTTCCATAACTGGTGGTTCATTATTTACACCGCCGAGACCAGGAAGAATTTCCCACATAGAGCGTTTTATAGCGGTCTGTATTGTGTGAATGTAGCCATCAAGATTATCTAGGGTTACGTCCTGATATTTTTTGTGTTTTGAGGCAAAGCCCCAGAGATCCATTGAACCGTCATCGTCAAATTGCACGGCCAGTACTGCAATACGATCCAGCACAGCCTGCACATGGTCTTTTTTGAATTGATCGTGCATCGATCCTGATGCATCAAGAACAAATGCGACTCGTGCTTTTATTGATTGTAGTTTGTGCTTATTCAGGCTGATAGTTGCATTTTTGGCGAGGTTTATAAGGCGTGGTGCTTTGTCCTGTAGTTTTTTCTCAAGGCTGATGGTTGGGCTAGGTGGTGGATTATTTGAAGGCACAGGTTGTTCCACATCCACACCAAAATTCACAGCCAGAGGCTCCAGCCCACCATTGAACCCTTGCCCTAAAGCCCGAAGTTTCCAGTTGCCGGAATGACGGTAAATTTCCGCAATAATCATTGCCTTTTCAGTTCTGCCGGAGGTTGAAACAGTGAAGCTAGCAATATTTGGGGCTTCAAATTTCAGTTGCTGAAGATTGGCGACTGAATCAGGGCCGTCTATCACCAGCGTGATAGCAATTTTGCTCACATCGGCATCTATTTTTGTCAGATCCACAGTGATAACGCTGCTTTGGTGAGATGTCTCCAAAACCAAGCTGTTATCTGCGGCTGAGGGATTATTGTAAAAGTAGAAATCACTATCTCCCCTGACTTTCCCATTGGCATTCAATAGAAAAGCGGAGGCATCTACTTCACTGCGAAAAGAGGGAGTTGTTGGGTAAGAAAGTGTCAATCGAAGAGAAGTCGTAGATAGAACGATATTCTGTCCAGCCTGAAGATTCATGCTTGATGTCCTTTTAAGTGTGTAACGAATGTTCCTGACGGGTGTTCCTCACCACAATGATCTTTGTCTCAAACGGAGGTTATTTTTCTGTCAGGATTGTAATGGGAATCACTGCGGAAAAATAGCGCATTTATAAGCAAAATTACCCCTGAAAAAGGGGGATTGTTCTTGAGAGCTGCCGTGAAAATAAATGCTCTGTTTAGCGCTAAGCGAAGAACGGCAGAATTGCTTGTTATTTCCTCATCTATGGCAACAACCTACATGATATTGAAACAGCTTGGGTTGAATACATACGTTCCGAGATTTGGCTCACTGTTATCAGGAAAATATTAACTGAATGATTGCTATGGACGTGTTTTTCACTAGGGAACCTTTTAACATTGGAGGACAAAAAACTTCCTGAGATAAAAGGGTTGTTCAACTTATGCCAGATTCAAAAGTGTTTGTTGACAATTACTTGCCTGCTTTGCTTGGGCAAGCATGGATGCTGGTTTCTTCTGAATTCCATGATATCGTTGAAGCGCAAGGGTTGTCAGTACTGGAGTGGCGGGTATTATCGACGTTGGCGGGAAGTGGCTCGATTAGCATTAGCCTTCTGTCGCAGAAAACGGTGAGTAAACAGCCGACTATTACCCGTGTTTTGCAGCGTTTAGAATTACAGGGGTATGTCGCTCGTTTTTCCAATGGCGGAGGTGATCGCCGTGTTACGTTGGTACGTTTGACTGAAACGGGGAAAAATGTGGTAAAAGGGCTGCTGACCAAAGCTGAATCTCATGAAAAAAGTGTACTGGAGCTACTGGGTAATGGCAAAAGTCAGTTATTGAAAGAGGTTTTGCAGGAATTGATTAAACAGCATACACCGATACGTAGGGTATTGGGGGGATTGGGTAAGTAATCCAAATAAAATAATCCGAATAGAGGAATACATCTATCAATTAGGTATATTCCTCACATATATTATTAAATAGGCGGATTTTACCACTCCCTATTTATTTAGCTTCTGCTTCCCGTCTTCATATTGGGCATTTTCCGCCAGCATTTTAAAATCTTTCACTGCCCAGTATTGTTTTGGGGCAGGTAGATTTTTCATCTCATTGGTTGGCCATAATTGGAATTCAGCTAGTTTATCCAACGAAAAGTGCTGATAGTGCTCAGGCAAAGACAGGCGTAAGGCAAGGCCCTCTTTACCCGAAGGCATGAATGGATGGCGATTGTCTTGGATATCATAATTCCGTTGCAGTACTAAAAATTTCTCGGGAATGCGCTGATAACTGTTCCACCATAAGCCATCTAAGCTGTCAAACATCTCTTTTGTACCCGACTTGGGGTAATCTCCGAGTTCATGCAAAGCAATTTGCAAGATCTTAGCCATGGAGGATGAGAACTGTGCCACAGAAGGTGCGTGACCTTCTAAGATCAACGTCAGTGCCAGTCGTGCACCCAGCAGATTCGAATAGAGATCTTCCGGTGAAAAAGCTGAAATACCTTCTGAAAATCCCGGAACTGATTGATAGCCGTACCATTGCGCGATTTCATGCCAGGCTGCAAGTTGAAAAGCGAGTTTGGCGGCCAGATAAGCGCTTAGTGTATAACGTTCAGCAGGATCTTCCGGCGGCGTAAAAGCAAAAAAGTGAATTTTACGTGCGGCAAGTTCATTATTCAGGGTTAATCTCCACTCTTGACCAAGATGGGCATTAATTTGACTGAACAGATAGAGCGTATAGTCGGCGGTATCCCTTACATGAGAAATATCAATAAACCCACCTTTATGGGTGTAGAGCAGGCCAACTTCTTCATTGCTTATTCCCAACAATGCGGCACTGGCACCGATAATACTGTCATTGTAACGATGCTCTCCCAATTTCTTGGCTTCTACAATATTGCCAATATTGTAGAGAGGAATGGGAATATTCCAGAGTTGGGCCTTGAGGTTATAACCAAAAGCACAACAGGCTCTCAAACCCTCTGGTGGATCAATAGGTGGTAATGCGTCCCAATTTTCCTGTGACTGTTCGTGGGTATCACTGACGAGGGCAGGCTTTACCGAATTAATAGGGTGAGGTTTATTTTGGCATGCCATCAATAAAAAGCAGAGATACAGGGTAACTAATAATCTCAAAACGCTTCCCCAACCTGAAAATAGAACCCAGTACTGTTTTTACCGACACCAAAATCTAATCTGACATTCATGCGTGGCTTAAACTCAAAGCGATAGCCAACACCAACAGAAGGAAGCCAATGTTTTGTCCCCAATTGTGAAGGAGAGTTCCCCAATGTACCGGTGCCTATCCAACCGACCACACCGTGGCGCCAGTCAAGTTTATGCCTTAATTCTAGCTGTGATGTGAGAATGTTGTGGTCACGATAACGCCCTTCATAGTACCCGCGCATCCGTTGACCATTTCCGAGCAGTGAGAGCTGATTCCACGGCACATCGCCTGAACTGAAACGGGCATAGTTATCAAAGGCCAGAACCGTTTTTTCAGATAACTGGTGATAGGTTGAAAACTGCAATTGCGTGGTATGGAAACGATGATCGCTGCCTAACTCAGGAGAAAAATGGGTATAAACGATCTCGAATGCCTGCCCGTGTTGTGCATTGGGTAAGAAATCCCGTGTGTCATAACTAAAATAGGCACTTACACCGGAACTTACTACTGAGCAGCCACCAACAGATTGATCAAAATATCGTTTAGCGCCGATATCTGGATCACTGGCATTGACGGATGAAAAATTCCAGCCTAATCCCATATAAGTGGCATTGGTGACGCGATAAAGAAAGCGGGGGCGAATATCAAATTCCTGCGAATGATATTTCTCTTTATTGCTATTATCTTTACCGGCGTTATAGCCTTTGCCCCAATAATAAGTCGGGGTGTTATTTACTGTACCGGAAACAAATAACCGCCATTGGTCGTTGGCAAGAAAATTATAATTGGTGAAATTCAGGCCAAATGCACCGGTCGATGATCCAAAACCACTGAGCCCCAATGAAGATGTCTGGCTAATATGATCAGAACTGTCAGGGCGGTATAAACCAACCACGGCGACACCAATCCCCACGCCCATTTCAGGAGTATAAAAAGGGCCGGGCAATACACCCCAGTCAATTTTCTTGCGGTCATCAAAATGGTTGCTGCCGCCTAATTCGTTTAACCAACCATCAATTTTTTGCCGATCAGGCAAGATATCAGCGTGTGCTGATGAAACAGTAAAAATAAGCAGGCTGGAAATCACCAGCCTTTTGAATATTGTGAGATCAAACATTAAAAACGGAACTCACCGGAAATAAAGAAGCTGTTTCTATTGCCGAAACCGATTTCAGATAATACGTTGAAATTACGGGTAACTTCGACGCGAGCGCCCACAGTATTGTTCCATTTGTGGGCGAGGTGTTGTTTTACGTCGAATGACATTTCAGGGTCGTTTTCAAGGAATCCTTTGACAATTGTTCCTAATTTTCCTGTCATATTTAGATTAGCGACCTTACCCTTAAAACGTTGAGTGATATCTTGATACATGGCACCAGTCCAAACTTGGACTTTGGTATTACCTTGTCCGGCAAATAATGGCTTAAATGTAAATTCGTAGCCAATTCTGGGAGTTATAACAAGGGCTTTTATATCACCGTCTAAAATATCTAAATTGGTTTGTGTATAATTTGCATCTAATGTTGCAAAAAATTGATTATAACCCCCCGCTAATGTTAGGCCTCCACCATAGGTTTTACCTTTAAAATCTAATGTAAAGGGTTCATCTTTGAGTAGCGGGACTGGTTTCATACCTGGAAAACCAAAATCAAATAATATACTGTCGATATTAGTCTCCGATGAACCTTTTGTTTTTCCGTATACACCATAAACATTTAAAAATGGCATAACCCATGTATCTAGCTTAAGCATATGTGATTCATTGCGTTCTCGAGTCTTCCCTGCATTAATTATTATAGCATCAGGTGTATCGGGGTTTTCGGGCATAATAAATCCGATTTTATCTACAACAATATCTTGCCGCAGATTTATATAACCATAACTAACTCCAAACGGCTCAGGCAGGTCGTAACCTTTCTCACGAGCTTTATCACCCCAAATTGGCAGAATACGAGATTCCGATTTAGTAGATTGGGATAAGCTACCATCATTATTCGTTTTCTGAACGCCGGATTCTGACATAGTCAATGAAAAAAGTGGGCGATCACTATCTGCGTAGCTATACGAGGTTGCAAGACACAGAGTAGCGGCTAACAATTTACTGGTGTTAGTTACGTTCATAAATTAATTCGTTTCCTATTTTGGACAGTTAATTGTATATCAAATGAACAACTCAGGATGGAAAGCGGCGTAGATTATCATAGGTATTTTTGGCAATCATTAACGAATTATGCTTGTAGATGGAATATCGCATAATTTAGAAGATTCGTTCGATTTATTATCAAATAAAGCTGGTTTTATCTCCCTAATATCTTAGTAAAAATAATTAATTCGCATGGTGATTATGCCTAATGTTTATTTTTATTTTGGTTATTTAAAATAAGAGAATAGTACAGGAAAGTTTCTATTCTTATTTATATATGACTAATTCCACAATAAATCATCATTCAGTGATGATTAGTAATCTTACTTTGGATTATTTATGTCTTATTTAAATGGTGGTTATATTTATGTATTTTATACTCAACATATTGGAGTCATTTATCGAGCTTTCGGAAATACTGTGATGTGTAATAATTAAACAATTTTTGGGGTGTTTATATATTTGTAGGGAATATTCTGCTGATATTTTATCCGCTGTTGACCGATATGATGTATCCCCGTGCCTACGGGGAACACTGGCAGCGTCCGCAAAAAATCGCTGAACTGAGCGGTTTATCCCCGTACCTACGGGGAACACTTCGACCTGATCGATAGGGAAGAGACAAAGGCCGGTTTATCCCCGTACCTACGGGGAATACTTCCTCGCGATGTTCCAGACGCACCTTGGCATCGGTTTATCCCCGTACCTACGGGGAATACGGAGTAATAAAACCATTAGAAATCAGTAAGCCCGGTTTATCCCCGTACCTACGGGGAATACTTGCTACTGCTACAGCAAGGCGCTCGCTAATCCGGTTTATCCCCGTACCTACGGGGAATACGTACAAATGGTTCATTGCGTTAGTTGCTATTCCGGTTTATCCCCGTACCTACGGGGAATACATGACGGGTCGAATACATCACCATCATCTGTTCGGTTTATCCCCGTACCTACGGGGAATACCTGAGAAAGGTATACATTATGAGGGCGTCGAGCGGTTTATCCCCGTACCTACGGGGAATACACCTGAGAAAACCGCTAATTTAGCGTAGTTATCGGTTTATCCCCGTACCTACGGGGAATACGCATGGAACTTGTCGTTCTGCGGTAGTGTTCGACGGTTTATCCCCGTACCTACGGGGAATACTGTGGGGTTTATATTGTTAAAGAGCGAACTTCCGGTTTATCCCCGTACCTACGGGGAATACAGCAGCGTGCAAATCATTCAGGCTATACCGCCCGGTTTATCCCCGTACCTACGGGGAATACGTAGGAACTGATACAAAGCGCGGCGTACTGATCGGTTTATCCCCGTACCTACGGGGAATACACCTCACAGGCGACATCATTGTTCACGATCACCGGTTTATCCCCGTACCTACGGGGAATACAATTTCCGGTGTTGTTCGTAGTCCATCACGATCGGTTTATCCCCGTACCTACGGGGAATACCCACCCTCCGTCATTTGCCCTCTGGTTCCACGCGGTTTATCCCCGTACCTACGGGGAATACATTTTATGGGGATGTACCGGCAGAATATTTATCGGTTTATCCCCGTACCTACGGGGAATACCATCCCCATAGCATCACCATTTGGTGTAATAACGGTTTATCCCCGTACCTACGGGGAATACGACTGTTTGTGACTGTGCTTTCTGTAAATCAGCGGTTTATCCCCGTACCTACGGGGAATACAAACATATAAAGCAAAAAACAGTTAAAATTAGCGGTTTATCCCCGTACCTACGGGGAATACTTTTGTTGATAATCTGCTGTAATTGCAGCAGCCGGTTTATCCCCGTACCTACGGGGAATACATCCGGTGTGAGCGCTCGTAATTGTTCGTGGTCGGTTTATCCCCGTACCTACGGGGAATACCTAAATGTTGAGAGGCTATCAATGAATCGATGCGGTTTATCCCCGTACCTACGGGGAATACTTGCTCCTCTACAGCCTCCTGATACGCCGCCTCGGTTTATCCCCGTACCTACGGGGAATACTGGCGGCTGGCTGCCGCCGCCTGACGCCCGCCCGGTTTATCCCCGTACCTACGGGGAATACATCTGAGTATTAGGTTTTAGAGTAGATGTGTACGGTTTATCCCCGTACCTACGGGGAATACGCCTTCGTCATCCACCCAGTGCTGCCCTTTTCGCGGTTTATCCCCGTACCTACGGGGAATACTTGATCTGGGTCGTCAGACGTCGCGTTAGGCGCGGTTTATCCCCGTACCTACGGGGAATACTACTCGTCAGTGGCATCCTGATATGCGGCTGCCGTTTATCCCCGTACCTACGGGGAATACGTGATGCTATTATCAGGAGTGAATACATTAAACCGTTTATCCCCGTACCTACGGGGAATACGAATACGAAAAAAAAGCCACGCCATGCGCAGCCCGTTTATCCCCGTACCTACGGGGAATACTGATTCGATATCAGTAATACCAAGTTATCGCTCCGTTTATCCCCGTACCTACGGGGAATACCCTGCCAGTAATGATGCAGCGGGTGAATTAGTCCGTTTATCCCCGTACCTACGGGGAATACTCGTAAAACAATGCCTGACTACTGGAACTGAGCCGTTTATCCCCGTACCTACGGGGAATACTCTAAATATAGTTATCTGTTTTTAAATAACTTTATTAGCAGGGAAAATTCTACCATTTTTCATCGCCTTTTAACTCCTCCAAACTAATCCTCTGAAAGTGGTTTAAATTTAACTAAACGTAGGCCATCAAAATCTATCGGTTCCCTTCTGTTTTCACCATAGGTCTGAAAATCAAATCCAGATTCGGTATTGGTTTGCCATGCCATAACGGTATTTCCATCTTCGGTAAGCGCCGTGATTTGCTCCCAAATCATTTCTCTGATTTTATGGGAGATATCCCCGACATAAACGCCTGCCCGTATCTCCAGCAACCAAATGGCCAAACGTCCCCGTAACCGAGGGGGAACGGCTTCTGTTACAACAATGGTCATACTCATATTTATTGGCTCCTGTGCCCAATATCGCCGATGGATATTGGTTCAGGAATGGCGGGAGGTTGTGCATCGGCAGGTGGAGGTGGGGGAGAAATTTCGCCTGCGGCAAGGACTTCTTCAATTAAGGGAATAAGGCGTTTCAGAATTTTTTCTGTTCTGAATTTTTCGCGGCAGGCAATCCTGACTTGTCTGTCAGGTGCAATGCTATTGGTGGCAGCAACTTTAAACGCTATGGGAATGACGGTATCAAACTTCAGGATATCCGCAATATCATAGACAAATGACAAGGGTTTGCCTGTATGCAGGAAACCAATGGCTGGCGCATAACCAGCCGCCAGAATCGCGGCTTCCGTTACGCCATACAGACAGGAGGTTGCGGCGCTAATACAGCGATTGATGAGATCTCCTTTATCCCAATCTGTATGATCGTAGTTGCGTCCATGCCACTTTACCCCATATTGTTTTGCCAATATTTGATAGATTTTCCTGACACGAGCGCCCTCTATTCCCCTAAGTTGATCAACATTGCGTTTTTGGGGAGCAGGTTCACCAAAACGCAATTCAAACATTTTGCGGACAACTTTGAGCCTCAAATCCTCATCCAGCGCTAGTTTGGCCTGATAAAGCAATCGGTCTGAACGGGCACCTCCCGGCTGCCCTACGGAATAGAGCCTGACTCCTGCTTCTCCTACCCAAATGAGTAATGTCCCGGTTGTTGAGGCCAGTTTCACTGCGGCATGGCTGATGCGAGTGCCCGGCTCCAGCATAATGCAGGCGATGGAGCCGACGGGAATATGCATGCGTTCACCGTTGACTTCATCAATTACAACGAACGCATTATCTTTGACATCAATACGCCCCATGCCAATAAAGATCATCGAATTCCTGTCTTTGATGGGAATGGGTTTTAATGGAATAAATGCCATTACAGTGCCCTTATCAGCATTAACCCACAACCAAAGGATTTTGCCCGACCAAATCCTTTGCAGTATTGCTCAAGAAAAAGCTCGCTATCTGACAAGGTAAGCACGCCCTGATAATCTACGCTGGAAAATGCCACTTTCTGACCAGAGGTTTTGAAGCTGCGATGTTGAGTATAGCGTTCAATATCTGGAGTGAAATCGAAGCGGATACCCCAATTAGCCAGCCGTTTCTCATCTTGTATCCAAGTTTG
Source organism: Xenorhabdus vietnamensis (assembly GCF_002127535.1). GTDB lineage: Bacteria > Pseudomonadota > Gammaproteobacteria > Enterobacterales > Enterobacteriaceae > Xenorhabdus > Xenorhabdus vietnamensis. The sequence goes on along the minus strand of NZ_MUBJ01000006.1, from coordinate 123,518 downwards.
GGCGGCTTGTATCATCAATGATTCAATCTCATCAGCACTGATATCAGAATCCTGTGCCTGACGCTTGGCATGCATCAGAACATCATGGCGTTGTTGTTTGCGTGAATCTTTATCCGTCAGGCAGACAGTGGGATTCATGCGGAGTTTGAATGCCAGTTTTTGCCCATTATGTAATTGAGGGGCAAAAGGCTTGGTCTGGATCTGAAATCGAGGGGAATTGACCATCGGTGTGGTGGTGGACAACACAAAAAATTCAGGTCTGCCATTTAAATTTATCTCTTCCCTGAAAAGGAAATTGCGCTCTTGTTGTTCTGTAAACAGTTGCCACAAGAGCTGGTGGGAAGAATAGACATCATTTTTCGTCTGTCGTGACAGTGCTTGTATATGATAAACAGAAGGTCGCAAAGTGACTTTAGACAGATACATGTGTTCCCTCCGTTATCGATATCTGATGCATCGTGCGTTGTGTAAACTGCCAGCGGCGGCGTGATAATGGTTCATCCCAGAGCTGGCTGGTCAATACTGTGGTATCAGGAATATCGATCTCATCTTTATCTCCCTCCCAGAAGTAGCTCACTACATCATAGTCATGACTGCTTAACAGATAGCGATCAGCTTTCTCTGATTGGGTTAAGGGTGGAAAAGGCGTATCAAGAGCTGTTTTTAATGACAGATATTCTGCCAGTTTCGGCATCATCGGAAGTGCCAAAGGGCAGGATTTTCGTCCAAGACTCAGCGTAAAGACTGGTTTTACCAGCGCGTCGTGCAAGGCAGAAAGTGTGAAGCTGGCCTGCTCTGTCAATGAAATGGCGATAATCCACAAGCCATCAGAACAGTAATCCCGCGAAGACAGTATGGTGTTTAATTTAGATTTATCACTTAACTCACTTTTGCGCGTAAGATGAGTTCGTTTTTTCTCTTGAGAGGGAACCTGAGAAGTATGGTAATCCCGCATCAATGAGCCAGCAACGTTCTGTTTGATGGCAATTTTGACACTCTGCTGCAACGCGGCAAGCTGTGCTTCGTCATCACGCCGGATACCCAACGCTGCGCCCAATAGCCCCAAGATAGCTGAGCGGGTGGGATGAATGCCTGTTGGCCGGTTTTCACCAACCGCCTCCACCCCCCAACTGGCTAATGCGCCGTATAAGCGAAAGACCAAGTAATTCTTCATATTGGCCCCTTTTTATTCAGTCACGAACTGAACCAACTCAGCAAAACTACCTTCACCGGTAACGGCATTGATGCTATAGCGTATATCAGCGCAAGCGCCATAAACGTTATCGAAGTTTTTCACCTGTTTTTCCAGTGCAGTGATGGCGTCGGTTGCCTGATCTTCTCCGTCAATAGGTTTTAAAAACGCGACAGACAGAGAACGGGGCTGATATTCGCCTTTTTCTGCCATCACATAACTGGCATAAGCGCGGGAGCCGAAGCTATTTTGTTTGCCGGATGGAGCAATTTTGACGGCGGCTTCTGTCAGGGCAGCAATGGCTTTATTTGCCAGTGCTTCATTGCCTGCCAGTGTTTCCATTAATAAAGATTTGTTGATGCAGATATAGCTGTAGAACAGGGCAGCCGCAAAACCCGTTTCGCCGATATGGGCTGAGCCTGAATCACTTTTACCGTTATTGAGATCGTCCACGGCAGTAAAGTAATCATCTTCCACGGTAACACTGTGAACACTGATAGCATGGGCAACCTGACAGGCTGCTTCGACACTGTAGGCCGGGCTGGAAGCCAGCATACGACCAAACAGTGCAATATCCACGGCCGTTTTTGCTATGCTAAGTAACTGCAACTCTTCTTTTGTGGGTGCGCGATTTTCCGCAATAAGTTTGTCTGTCAGCGCAAAGGCCGCCTCTTTTTCTGCTGGGCTGATATGTGCCAGTTGTTCAATTTCCAGCGGTTCATCTTTTTTATTTTTGCCAAAGACTTCTGCAATAGCGACAGCCCATTCTGTGGCTTGCTTTTCTTTTACTCCCCCATTAAGCAAGCGTTGGTAAACCTGAAAGCCAAAACGTTTAGTGCGAAAACCAAGATGGTCAGCAAGGGCTTCCTGAAACAGATCAGAGATTCGCCAATGACGTTTCAAACTCTGGGAACTGATCCTTAATCTCTCAAACCCGCCCATTTGGGCGGTTTTAGGGCGTCCCAGATCATCACGGTTCAAGTTGGCTGGCGGGTAGGAGGTTAACAGGTGTAGCTGAATAAATTGGCTCATTTGGAATTCCTTGTAGACAAAAAGTTATTCGAGTTAATAAAAAACTATTCGAGTTAAAAAGTGATTCAAGATAATGCCCTTTGCGGGTTATCTAGCAGCCTTGTAGTAATCCATCGCCCATTGCACGCTGAGGCGTTTATTGGCTCTACGCGGTCTTGGTTGGTGGTGTTCCTTCATCCATTTTTCAATATCTCTGGCGAGGGATAGCACAGAAACCTGACCTTTTAGTTGTTGCAAAATACGCCGCAAACGAATGATGAATTCTTCTGGCGTTTTGGCGGCTTGCAATTGGGCGAAGCGATGTGTGCTGACAGTCGGTTTATCATTTTCGGTTTTAGTACCTGCGGCGGTTGCCAGATTGGTGGTGGTGTTGGTTTTTACATACACCAGAGTCATGGCAATCATTGCCCACAGGATTATGTTCTTCTGCTTGGTCTCTTCGGTAATCTCTGTTTCAGCCGTGCTTTTTTCAGTAGTGTTTTCTTCAGTAATATTTTCTTCAGTAACGTTTTCTTTGGTAATGCCGGTAATGTCTTTAGGCAAATTGAACCATAGCGCCCGAAAACCTTCGGCCAATGTCACCGCGTCAATATCCTGGCAACGCTTTAATTCGGCTTTATAGAGCGTTGGTGCAGGGATAATATTTTTTTCCTTCAACTCCGAAGGGGATAAAAACATGCTTTCCCACCAGAGCATTAAGCGACTTTCACTCAGATTATTCATTGATGACCTCCTTCTGCTTTTTAGATGATTTGGTTTCTATCTTGTGTTCTGTCATAAATGATTTGATATCTTTGGAGACCATCAGCCATTTGGTAAGAATTTGCCGTGCCTCGATTTTTTTAGGCAGATGCTTGGGATCGGTTTCTTCTGACAGTACGAACTCATCAAAGAGATCAAAGCAGGTGTTTTTGAGTTGATAGAGCCAGATTGTGGCTTCCTTCGTGGATAGAGAGGAAGCCTTGTGTTGACTGCTGACAATTTGCTGTATTGCCTTAAAGAAAGCGGCTTGGGTACGTTGATAGAAAGCAGCGTCGATAAACGACATATCGCCTTTGACATCATTCGGGCGATTGAACCATGCACTTTTGATTTGGGTACGACACTGAGTCAATGCATAGATAGAAAGGTTTTGTAATGTTTTGACACGCCGGAAAATGGCATCTTTTTTGTCAATCGGCATGGAGAATAGAGGCAGGATGGTGGAATACCAACCTCGGGCTTTCATATTGTCCATATCGTAGCCAAAAACCCATAACCGTGGGGTGGCGCTCTGCTCACCCGCAAAATAATCACTGAGTAGGTTAAAATGCTCGACAACCTGTGCTGCATCTTGACCGTATTCGTTATCGGAAAAAGTCAGGCTATCCCAGATCTTGTAGGTAATACCGCCGGGTTGCCCTTTGATGGAAAGGTGTTCTTCATCCGATTTTTTCGGATTCCATCGATAGGGCGTTAAGGGGTGTTTCCATGTGCCAGAGTAATTGTTGCCATAGTTTTGAGTGCGATAACCAGAAACAGACTGGCTGGTTGCTTGCCCCGTTAATTGGCAAATGGCTGGTTTATCGTCTACTTCCAGACGAATCCGCCGTGGCATTGCCCAATACATATGCAGTTCATGGACATTATGTGCGTAGATTTCTGTGCCTGCTTTTTGGCTGGTATGGGTTTTACCCAGCCACGGAAAAATAGCAGAGCTATTGAGATCAGGGTCTGAATAAGACCAACGTTTTCGATTAATGACGTTGAGCCAAAGTTTTTGCCATAGTGAAGCGCCCAATTCTTGTGGCTGAATTAACGTTGTCAATGGGCCACCGCCTCGTAACCCGACACGATGCCCGACACCGCCGGCAGGGGCATTAATCTGTAATGTGAATAGGGCAATGGCGGCCATTTCAGGGGAAATCACTTCACATTGACCGCGTTTGATAAAGTGGTCGGTATTATCCTTTAATGTTTTTTCACCAGGTGATTCAATTAGTAATCCTGAAATGCTGGTGGATTTTCTTTCAGCTAACGAATCAAAATCCTGCATAAACAGCGGGCCATCCCCTATCAGATTGAAGGCATGTTCCACGCGATTAAAAGCGGTCTGCAAATCGGCTTGTGTGGGGGCTTGCTCATAAAAGTCATGCCACTCGTATTTATCTTCGGGAGCAAAAACTGTTTGCAGCAAGCCTATTGCCAGTTGGTAAGCCGCCCCCTGAAAATCTGCCCGTGGCAGGGAAAAATCCATCACGGCGGGATCGCAGATTGCCGCCAGCGGCAGCTTTTGTTCACCGCCATTTCTCATTCTAAAAGTCAGCCATGCGTCTTTAACGAGATTCATCACGTCTCCTGCTTAGGGGGTTCATAAAAACCCATGTTGGGATCGTAAGTAAAATTGGGGTCAAGCTCAGGCAGCCAGATTTGCAGGTATTTGACGGCTTTAAATTTCTCCTGTAACCGTTCTACTGCCAGAGAAAGAGACTCCGGTACAGGTTGCAACTTATCGGCAAATTTGTTTTTTGAGAGTTTGACGGTACTGAGTTGAACGGGGAATTTTTCATCATTTATCCACGGTATCAGCTCACCGCTTTCGGTCAGTTTGACCAGCAATACGCTTACCGTTTCGATATCGCTAAGTCGGGTGCTGATATCTCTGTCATCGTCATACCAGCCGCCAGCACTGCGTTTACTGTATTCATAGCTCTGCCATTGCAGGACTTGCGATCGTGCGATGGCGTCTTTACTACGACCTTCCGCTATTGTTTCATTATCTTTGGCTCTGAGTGCATCGGGAATTTGTTCATCCGCACCTTCACCGTAAACTGCTTCGATCAAGGTTCGGGCCTCGGCTGGCATACGAATGGCTCCTAAGCGCAGCAGTTCGCGCAAGCCAAGCCATAAACGCCCGCCTGAATGATAAACATATTGGGTATTGCGAAAATCTTTGCTCAGCCAATCAGTTTTAGGTTGATCGTCCCATTCTGGTGTATGGAGATATAACTCAGGAGCAGCGCGATTGTCGGCAATGCCTTTCTGATATTTTCCCTCTGTATCGCGGGTATGGCGGTGTAGGCGACCAACCCGCTGGATCAAATAATCGATTGGGCAGATATCAGAAATCATCACATCGGTATCTGCATCCAGACTTTCCTGAAACACCTGCGTTGTAATTAGGATCGTTCCTTGTCGATCTTCCTGTGTGCTTTTTTTGCCAAATATATCCAGTACACGGTTTTCGATTGTTTTTCGGTCATACAAAATAAAGCGGCTGTGGAATAACAGGCAATTTTCCGGTTTATCCATTTGTGACTGAATAAGCTGGAAGGCTTGCAGAGCATCATCCACGGAGTTGCGAACCCAAACCACGCATTGCCCATTTTGAGCGGCGTTCAGGGCGATTTGTACACACTCATCCAGATGGTTGACTGTTTTTACCGTGACGGTACGGCTGACATCCGCGCGACTGCGCAAGGGTGTTTCAATAAGCGGGTTTTCTGGATTCAATGTGACCTGAGTTGCTAATGGAAAGGCCGTTTCCTGCAATTTCTGTGGAGGTATTCCTCTGGTGGATAACCAGATATTCACCAGCCGTTGGCGCTGTTTTAAAGAGAGTGTGGCAGTCAGTAATACGACGGAACCCCCTTGATGCAGGTGTAGGCTCAGCAGACTTTCCAGCAACGCAAACATGTATTCATCTGCGGCGTGTACCTCATCGAAGATCAATACCTTGCGATTTAGCCCGATCAACCGGAGTGACTGGTATTTTCTCGGCAAAACCGCAAGCAATGCCTGATCGATAGTGCCTACGCCAACTGATGCCAATAAAGCCTTTTTGTTAGAGTCAGCCAGCCATTGATGGCACTGCGCTGTTGCGGTGGTATCGTCTCTGGTGTAATTACTGTCATTGTGTTCAGAAGTCAGGATGATGTCTTGGAAATCATCATTCATCTCACGTGCGCCATGAGCGAGAACGAGACTGGGCGGTTTGCCGTTTTTTTCCTCGAACATTTTAAAATAGTGTTTGGCTATCCGGTCAAACATAGCGTTGGATGTTGCCATTGTCGGCAGGCCAAAATAGAAGCCGTCCGCAGCGCCGGCCTGCATCAAGCGATGGGTCAGGGCAAGGGCAGCTTCTGTTTTGCCTGCTCCGGTTACATCTTCCAGAATAAAAAGTTGCGGGGAATCATCAATCGGAACTTCCTCAGCCCATTTTTGCAATGGGGTTGGAGCGAAGTGGTAATATTCTTGGATAGAAGTGTAAGGAGATATTACCGGAGTGTTATGGATATCAATGTCATTCAGGGCAATCTGAGCTTGTTTTTGGGTAAGCTGCCAATATTCTGCCAGTGAAAGAGCTTTGGTTTGATAACGGAAATGATAACTGTCAGAGCCTATCCAATCTGCCAGCACCACAATACCGGCAAGTTGCCAGCTCACTTGTTTCAGGCGGTGCTGCCACTCTTCTGACAGTAATTTTTCCAGTGGCAGATGAGGTTGAAAAAGTTTAAGCAGCTCATGGGTAAATGCTGTTGCATCATCAATATTTTGGGGTTCAGTAAAGTCAACAACCGCTTTCCAGCTACCATCATCAATGGGTTTACCATGATGACCGAGCATAAACTGCATTAATATCATCAAAGTATCCTGAGCACGATCTTTTTCTCTGAATTGCAGATTATCGTTTCCCACTAATGCAAACAGTACATCGTCCTGAATTTTCTTCCAGAAAAATAATCCTAGCTGATCATGTCTGAACTTTCTGGAATCGTAGGGTTTAAGCTGATTAGGTTTAATCAGAACGGTATCTTCTGGTGAATATAATTGCTGAAATGCGGAGGCAAATTTGCCGATATCATGCAGAACCAGAAAGAATGAAAACAGATTTTGCAATGACTCTGGTGATAGCTCCAAAAATTCTGCGAGATCTTGGGTGATTTTTTTGTGTGGGGCCAATAATAATTGGCCTACTGCGGCAACATCCAGACAGTGATAGGCCAGCAGATGATAATTTTCATCAGAATATGGATTCTTTTTGGCTTTTCCCCAATATTGAGTGAGGTAAGCAAAATTATTTATTAACTCAGGCATGTTTTTTTACCTTGAAATAAAATTTCAATCGGATTTTATTAAAAAATACTGTTAATCTTATTTGTGTTCGATATATTGACTGAACCGGAGTAAATAACCATCTGGGTCTTGAACAAGGAATTCTCTCTGGCAGGCTTGGGTATCACCTATGTTGTAATAATTGTCTTTCAGTGGGCGATAGAGCTCGATTTTGTTAATTTGTAGGTTTGCTAGAATTGGGGCGACATCATCCACTTCAATTTGAAAATTGATTCCACGACCTAAAGGCTTGCTGAGTTCTCCGGTATTCCAGCCACTATCATGGAATGCTTCCAGCATTAATTGTGCCTCACCTAAACTTAAATAGACAAAATCAGGATTTTCGCGTCGAATTAGTATTTTGAACCCTAATACTCGTTGATAGAAATCGAGGGATGCAGAGAAATCAGTCACAGTGAGTTCCGGCACCATGCGATTCCAGTAAGTTGTTTCTGTTGTGTTGGTGATCAAAGTGTTTTCCTGCTTGAAAAAAATAGCGCTTTAATTAAAAAATCAGTCAAATATTTTCCGTTAACAACGGATTTGGATAAATTACCCTATCTTATATTGTTCCCTCATTAGTATTTTCCTTATATGGAATATTGATCACATTTAAAATTATGTGAGGAAGTAATAGTAAAAGTTATATAACATCACGATTTAAATTTTAATGACTGTCGTTATAGTGATCTGTAATAATTCCTGAGTGGATTTTAGTGACATTGTTTGTTCTGGATGTTTAATTTTTTCTCTTGGGAATTTATTTGTCATTTCCATAGCCTCTCTGAGCCATCTATATAACGTACTTTTAGATATTCCCAGTGTTTTAGCTAGAAAAGAAATACTGACGCTACGAGGTGATATAATTTTTTCTTGGATAGCACGTTTAAATTCGGTTGGATATCGTGGCATAACTGCTCCCCATAAAAAATTTTCTGTCCGATTGTTGTAAAATGTAGCCTATGTTCATTGGATGTCAATGTGTAAATGCAAGATGCCATAAAAAAGAAAAAAATAACTTATAAAAATAAGAATATAATCATCAATTATTCAAGTCGATATAGCGTATAAATTTTTTTATCCAAGTAGGTATTTATCCCCGTATTTATGGGGAACATAAATAGATAAGCCATAAAAGTGAAAATAATAACGGTTTATCCCCGTACTTACGGGGAATACTTTTCTGTATTTGCCAGAATCAGTGAGATTGAATTTTAGTAAATCACCATAAATATGTCTTTATAGCCTAGTCCCATAGTGTAGTAGAAATCAGAGAAAGGTTTTACTTTTATTTAAACAGAAGGAGAGATAGAAATGACCGCTGTTGTTATTCGTCAATTTGGCAATGCTAACATTATTATCACGAGGAAATAGGTTATTTGTGTTCCCCGTATCTACGGAGTTAATAGCTATAAATACCCTGTTTATTCTACAAAAGACATATGTAAGCTATTATGAGGAGTTTTCTACTCCTTACATTTTTTAGCACTGCTATACTGAAAGGTATTACGGCATTTTGACGAGTTTAGACCGCTTTTAACAGGATGGTATTTTGAGCAAGTTTCCTTACTAAAGAATAGATATTTATAAATTTTATAGCTACAAAATACTCTATTATTTTCTAATTAATGCTTAATCCTACCATTTTTTAAATTAAGGGAATCTCAGCCTTGAATTATAGGGAGAGTGGTTCCTCAAATAACTGTGATTTATTGATATGGCGTGAAGATATTAATGACTGCTACATTCACCAACGAACCACAATCCCCTCAGAAATATGGGATGTGGCTATAACTTATTGTGATCAAGAAAGTAGATGGTTTGGTTTTTTCTTAAATAATATTGAGAGGGCTAAAAAATGGCTACTTACATGGTTCGTGTTGAAATTTTTGGGGCAGGCTTAAGAGAATACGAGTTACTTCATGAATCAATGAAGCTAATTGATTTTAATAGAAACATCAGATCTTCCGATGGTCAGATAATGGCTTTACCTACAGGAACTTATGTAGGAACCTCGTTAAATACTGCGGCACAGATAAGAGATAAAGTTAAGAGATTAGCAGATCCATTATCATCAAAAGCTGCTGCTATATTTGTTTGTCAATATGGTGAATGGGCTGCTTACCTGTACTCGGCATCAGTATCTGCGTCTGCATCAGCATTCTCATCTGAATCCTGATAGTTTTAATCTTAAGCAAGCTGGTTCCACAACAAATAGTTTGGCGGCCAGCTTTTTGTGGTTTATCCCCGTAGGTACGGGGAACACCATCGGGAAGCTAAAGATATTTTCGTAAAGCCCGGTTTATCCCCGTAGGTACGGGGAACACCTCATGTTATTGCTTCATTTTATCCGAATTAACGGTTTATCCCCGTAGGTACGGGGAACACTTTAATGAATCCATTGGGATTATCTGTAACCTCGGTTTATCCCCGTAGGTACGGGGAACACTTTTCCAACTTAATATCTAAAACAACTAAGGACGGTTTATCCCCGTAGGTACGGGGAACACTGCTGGCAATGCTGTCGTTATCACCGCGATAACGGTTTATCCCCGTAGGTACGGGGAACACGTATCGACGAAGAGTAGAACGCAAAAATCTCAACGGTTTATCCCCGTAGGTACGGGGAACACTTTAGATTTTGATGGTTTATTTCTGATAATTTCGGTTTATCCCCGTAGGTACGGGGAACACTATGGACTGCTAGTGATTTGGATATGACTAGGCGGTTTATCCCCGTAGGTACGGGGAACACCACAGTACATGATATTAGGCGGACAGGTTCAACGGTTTATCCCCGTAGGTACGGGGAACACGGGGAATTTTGCATTGGAGGCAATCCGGTTAGCGGTTTATCCCCGTAGGTACGGGGAACACTTCTGCAAACTGTTCCGGCGTTCCTCCGGTTTCGGTTTATCCCCGTAGGTACGGGGAACACCATTTTTTGCCATCCTTTGATTTTGATAGCACCGGTTTATCCCCGTAGGTACGGGGAACACGGCATGACATTGCAGAGTCACCAGATTGTGAAACGGTTTATCCCCGTAGGTACGGGGAACACCCGTCAATCACGACCGTACCGAGAAAAGCTTCCGGTTTATCCCCGTAGGTACGGGGAACACAACTATGTCATAAATTTTAATATAGGCCGCACCGGTTTATCCCCGTAGGTACGGGGAACACCCCATCACTGAGAACAGTTTCTGGTTCAGTTCCGGTTTATCCCCGTAGGTACGGGGAACACTCAATCAGAAATTCGTCCAGTGCCGCGCAGACCGGTTTATCCCCGTAGGTACGGGGAACACGCGCACTTCTTTTTTACTCATGATGTAAATTGCGGTTTATCCCCGTAGGTACGGGGAACACCACTCATCGTTTATTTCCCATCCTAATATTTTCGGTTTATCCCCGTAGGTACGGGGAACACTTCATGTCGGTATAAATCCCGATGGGTTCATCCAGGTTTATCCCCGTAGGTACGGGGAACACGCTTGAATCCAACCAGCCATCTTCTCTGGTGGCGGTTTATCCCCGTAGGTACGGGGAACACAACACGTCCCACAGATAGCACCTCAGAATACCCGGTTTATCCCCGTAGGTACGGGGAACACCATCTATCTCAGGATAGCTGATTATTTATCCACGGTTTATCCCCGTAGGTACGGGGAACACTGTTCAACTATTTTGGACGAATTCCATAAGATCGGTTTATCCCCGTAGGTACGGGGAACACCAGGATTCACTGAAATTCAGTTGCACATTGTCCGGTTTATCCCCGTAGGTACGGGGAACACTGTTCAACTATTTTGGACGAATTCCATAAGATCGGTTTATCCCCGTAGGTACGGGGAACACCAGGATTCACTGAAATTCAGTTGCACATTGTCCGGTTTATCCCCGTAGGTACGGGGAACACTGTTCAACTATTTTGGACGAATTCCATAAGATCGGTTTATCCCCGTAGGTACGGGGAACACCAGGATTCACTGAAATTCAGTTGCACATTGTCCGGTTTATCCCCGTAGGTACGGGGAACACTGTTCAACTATTTTGGACGAATTCCATAAGATCGGTTTATCCCCGTAGGTACGGGGAACACCAGGATTCACTGAAATTCAGTTGCACATTGTCCGGTTTATCCCCGTAGGTACGGGGAACACACGGACAGGCTTCTTGTGGGGTTTTAATGCATAGGTTTATCCCCGTAGGTACGGGGAACACTTGATTACGCCTGTTTTTGTCTTGTATTTTACCGGTTTATCCCCGTAGGTACGGGGAACACAGGCAAAGGAAGCGGGTTTACTGACGAGCGGCAGGTTTATCCCCGTAGGTACGGGGAACACTCTAATTTTATCCAGCTGTTTTGTAAGAATTTTTTAGGGCGGAAAAATTCTACCATTTTTTTCGCTTATAAATCAGTCAAATTCTTCCTTTTATTTTTCTTTACTTATTATTTGTATTACCGAGCGTTTCATCTACTTACTTCATCATGGCTTATTAAATTATGAGACTCCCATCGCAGCAATCGCAAAATAACCTGTTACCTTAACCTAAATGAGAGCGCTCTCATAATTTATTTAAGAGAAATAATAACGAGATAACAACAAAGAGAACAAAACTATGAAAACAATTTTATTGTGTTGTGCGGCAGGGATGTCCACCAGCATGTTGGTGCAACGTATGCAGTCGGAAGCTGAAAAACAGGGGCTGGAAGTGGCGATCAGGGCTGTTCCAGCTATGGAATTGGAAGGATGTATCCATGAAGCCGATGTGATTTTGCTCGGGCCGCAAATTCGGTATGAGCTTGCCCGTTTTACCGCGCTGGTTGAACCGCTGGGTAAGCCCATCAGCTTGATTGATATGTTGGATTACGGCGCGCTTCGCGGTGATAAGGTATTGGAACATGCCTTGAGTCTGTTGGAATAAAATTTTCATCAAACGGAGTGGGTCTATGAGTATTTATGCTTCCATGATACGTATTATAGAAAGCCATATCGCTCCCATTGCAGGCAAGATCGGTGGGCAGCGGCATATTATCGCGATACGTGATGGTTTTATCTCCGCCATGCCCTTTCTGATTATCGGCAGTATTATGTTGATTGTGGCTAATCCACCTTTTGATGCTCAAACTTCATCTTCCTTCGGTCAGGCTTGGCTGGCGTTTGCCAAAACCCATTGGACAACCATTACGATGCCTTTCTTTATGACGATGGGATTGATGAGTGTCTTTGTCTCCATCGGGACGGCCTATAGTCTGGCAAAGTCTTATGGATTGGATGGATTGACTTCTGCTTTATTGTCTTTAATGGCGTTTTTGCTGGCGGCAGCGCCACAGGTTGAAAATAAAATGCCGCTAGATTTTCTGGGAGGGGCAGGGGTATTTACTGCGTTGATTTGCGCAATTTGGTCGGTAGAGTTGATTCGATTACTTAAAAAATACAATATCGCCATCCGTATGCCTTCTCAGGTTCCACCTGCTATTGCCCGATCTTTTGAATTGCTGTATCCCGTTATTGGTATTCTGCTGACGGTTTATCCCATTAGTTTGTTGCTGCAAAGTGAGTTTAATCTGTTGCTCCCCGCTGCCGTAATGCAGCTATTTCAGCCACTGATTGCTGTCGGAGATACATTGCCCGCCATTATGTTGTTGGTGTTGATCGCTAATTTACTGTGGTTTGCCGGTATTCACGGAGACAATATTGTCACCGGGCTGCTTAATCCGATCTTTATGACCAATATCGCTGCCAATGCTGCGTTAATGACTCAGGGAATGGCAACCACTCAAATTCTGACCGCGCCTTATTGGTCTTTTTATGTTTGCATCGGCGGTTCAGGTTCGACACTGGTATTGGCGTTCCTTTATCTGCGTAGTCGCTCAATTCATTTGAAAACTATTGGCAAACTGAGCGTTGTGCCGGCCGTGTTCAATATCAATGAACCGTTGCTGTTTGGTTCTCCGGTCGTAATGAATCCCACATTATTGATCCCGTTGCTGCTTGTGCCTCTGGTAAATGCGGTGTTGGCTTATGGTGCCCTGCATTTGGATTTAGTGCAAAAGATGATTGCCATCGCACCGTGGACTGCGCCAGCCCCGATTGGCGCGTTGATTTCTGCTGCCTGGGATTATCGGGCACTTGTACTGGTCGGGTTATTGATGGTGATTGATTTGCTGATTTGGTATCCCTTCTTCAAGGTGTATGAAAAACAGCTTTTGGCTGAAGAGCAGCGGGCACAGGCTTCGGTGAAGCAATAATTTCAGGGGGATGGAAACGTGTCTATTGATTTTGAACAACAGAATTTTGAACAACACATTATTGAGTTACTGGTACATGCCGGTAGTGCGCGTAGCAGTGCCTTAATGGCTTTGCAGCAGGCGAAAGAGGGAGATTTCCGGCAGGCCGAAGTGTTGATGGAGGAGTCTCGACGGGAAACCCGTGCTGCTCATGTTATCCAGACAAAACTGATTGGGCTGGATGAAGGAAGCGGAAAATTGCCTATCAACTTGATCACAGTTCATGCCCAGGATCACTTGATGAACGCGATGGTAATTCAAGATCTTGCCGACAACATAATTGATCTCTATCAGCGCTTGCCAGCATCTGATCGTCAGACAGCATAAAAAAGGGGGAAATATGAAACCGATCAAAATTACTGTGATTGGTGGTGGCAGTAGTTATACACCTGAATTAGTCGAAGGAATTATTCAACGTATCCAAATGATCCCACTTTCTGAATTGGCGCTGGTGGATGTGGAAGCTGGGCGACAGAAGGTGGAGATCATTGCGGGACTGACGCGCCGTATGCTGGATCATCATGGTTTACAGCAGGTTGTGGTTCGTGTGCACTATTCGTTAGATGAAGCGATCAAAGGAGCCAGCTTTGTCCTCACTCAGCTTCGTGTTGGTCAGCTTCCCGCCCGCGCTGCTGATGAGCGTTTGGGATTGAAATATGGTTTGCTCGGGCAAGAGACAACGGGGGTGGGTGGATTTGCCAAAGCGTTGCGCACGATCCCCGTTTTGTTGGAGATAGCGCATAAAGTTGAACATCTTGCACCGGATGCATGGATCATCAATTTCACCAATCCGGCAGGGATTGTGACAGAAGCCGTTTCTCGTTATAGCAAGGCCAAGATCATCGGATTGTGCAATGTACCGATCACGATGCATCACATGATCGCCAATATGTTGCAGCACTCATATCAGGATGTTCAATTGCGTTTTGCTGGTCTCAACCATATGGTTTGGGTGCATCAGGTATTGGTGAATGGCAAGGATGAAACAGAGAAAGTGCTGGAGTTGCTGTGCAACGGCGCAGAATTGACGATGAACAATATCAGGGAAGAACCTTGGCCGCCGGAGTTTTTGCGGGCATTGGGGGCGATCCCGTGTCCTTATCATCGCTATTTCTACCAGACCGATAAAATGTTGCAGGAAGAAAAAGAGAGTGCGGCGAATAAAGGAACACGGGCAGAGCAAGTGATGCAAGTGGAGCGAGAATTGTTTGAGCTGTATGCTGATCCAAAGTTGGATCACAAGCCTGAGCAATTGCGTTTTCGTGGTGGATCTTTCTATTCTGAGGTCGCACTGGAATTGATTTCTGCAATCCACAATAATCTCGGCACACAGTTGGTTGTCAATACAGTAAATTGCGGAGCTATTCATGGGCTGCCAGATGATGCGGTGGTTGAAACTAACTGCATTGTGGATGCTCAAGGAGCACACCCTCTGGCATTTGGTCGCTTGCCGGGCAACATGTTTGCTTTGACGCAGCAGGTGAAAGCCTTTGAACGTTTGACGATTGAAGCCGCAGTGCATGGTGATCGCAAGGCTGCTCTGCTGGCATTGGTGACACACCCCTTGATTGCTGATGTTGCTCTGGATTCGTCACTATTGAATGAAATATTGGAAATCAATCACATGTATTTATCAACATTTCAATAAAACAGGAACTGGTTCATTTGGAATTACAAGGAAAAAGCATGGTAACACTGGAAGATGTGGCTGCTTACTCTGGTGTTTCCCGCGCCACGGTATCAAGGGTTGTCAATGGTGATAAAAATGTGAGGGCGGTAACACGTACCAAAGTGGAAAATGCCATTATGGCGCTGGGATACAGTCCCAATCTGGCCGCGCGTGAATTGGCATCTAATCAGAGCAATACTCTGGGATTAGTGACAACGTCCTATCGGGGCGGCTTTTTCGGTGCTTTGATGGATAGCATTCAGACAGAAGCAGAATTGCATGGCAAACAGCTTTTGGTTACGCAGGGGAGAAATAGTGCGGAAAATGAATGGCAGGCCATTACTCATCTGCACAGTTTGCGCTGCAATGGAATGATTCTGCATGTGCGTACCATCAGCGATGATAAATTGCGACAACTTGCCCATGCAGGGCGCTCTTTTGTGTTGTTGGATCGTTTGGTGGCAGGGCTGGAAGAGCGTTGTGTCGTATTTGATCATCATAAAGCCAGTTATCTCGCAACCCAGACATTAATTGAATATGGACATACTCGTATCGCCTGTATCAGTGGTTCTTTGTCCCGAAATCCAAGCCAGCAACGTCGTCAAGGGTTTCTGGATGCGATGAAGGATGCTGGATTACAGCCGATTGCCTGTTTGGAGGGAGAATATGATCTGCAAAGTGGCTATCGGCAAACTCGCGCTATTTTAACAAGCTCTTCTTTGGCAACATCGGTAATGTCACGGCCTGATGCCCTGTTTTTCTGTAGTGAAGAAATGGCTCTTGGCGCACTGTTGGCGATAACTGAGCAGGGTTTGAATGTTCCCGAAGATATCTCCATTATCTGTTACGACAGTGGGGAACGTGCGGCATTTATTCATCCTGCATTGACCAGTGTTCATTTTCCCATCACGGATATGGCGCGTTTTGCCATGCGCCTGCTGCTTGAACCCGATACGCTACATCCCGCATTTACGCCCCAAATTATTTATCGGAATTCACTCAGGCGAGTGTAAATCATCACAGTTTCAAAAATTGTTACTTAACGAGATGAGAGAGGGGTGGCATTTTTCACTAAAAAGCATGTTGTTATTGTGTATAAATATGTTAAAACCGCCTGCTATTCATCTGTATCTATCAATAACTGATTGCATCACATTTAACATGAAGAAAAAACGCCCAGCTTTGCAAGATGTTGCCGACCTCGTTGGGGTCACTAAAATGACGGTCAGCCGTTTTTTACGTAATCCAGATCAGGTTTCTGAAGCATTGGGAAAACGAATCGCGGAAGCTGTGGAGCAACTTGGTTACATCCCCAACCGTGTACCAGATATCCTTTCTAATTCCACCAGCCGTGCAATAGGTGTTTTGCTTCCTTCATTGACTAATCAGGTCTTCGCCGAAGTTATTCGTGGCATTGAGCATGTAACTGATCGCAACGGATATCAGACCATGCTTGCCCACTATGGTTATTCCGCCCAGAAAGAAGAAGAACGTTTGCTTTCCCTGCTTTCTTACAATATTGATGGCTTGATTCTGGCAGAGCGCACGCATACGCCCAAGACGTTGAAAGTGTTGCAGACAGTAGGCATTCCCGTGGTTGAACTGATGGACAGTGTATCACCCTGCCTTGATATTGCCGTTGGGATCGATAATTTTGAAGCCGCACGTGAGATGACGATGGCGATGATCAAACGTGGTCGCAAAAACGTGATTTATCTTGGTGCACGACAGGACGAGCGAACACTGATCCGTTTGCAGGGGTATGAAATGGCAATGTACAGCGCTGGGCTGCAACCGAGAAAAATAATGACGCCAGCCAGTTCATCCTATTCATTGGGAGCGCAGCTTTTACAGGAAACCTGCCAGAAATATCCCGACGTTGATGGCCTGTTTTGTACGAATGATGATATCGCTATCGGAGCGATTTTCGAGTGCCAGCGACAGGGGATCAAAGTGCCGGAAGAGATTGCGGTAGCCGGATTCCATGGCCATGATATCGGTCAGGTAATGACGCCAAAACTTGCCAGCGTGCTGACTCCTCGTGAGCTAATGGGGCGCAAGGCTGCGGAATCTCTGCTTGCTCGTTTGAAGGGGGAAAAGCTGGAGCAAACTCTTATCGATGTTGGATTTACCCTTTCATTGGGCGAAAGCATTTAATAAATAAAAGTGTTTAATTTTTGTAGCTCAAAATGATGCTTTCTCATCTTCAAGTGCGATAAGCCTCACATTTTCCTTTTTTGTCGATCTTGATTGATTGCTCACCATCCTGCGCTGCTGTTAATGTTACCGGTAATAAGTTACCGGTAACATTTTTGTGGGTAATATTTTATAGATAATATTTCATAGCTAAAATTTTGCAGGTAAGTCACAGAGATCGCTAAGCAGTAAGATCTGCATAAAGGAGTTTGATATGAGTGATACCCAACAGCCAAACCATGTTTTTGTATTTATGGGGGTATCCGGCAGCGGTAAATCCGCGGTTGCCAGTGGTGTTGCCCATGAACTTGGGGCTGCATTTCTGGATGGAGACTTTCTTCATCCCCGCGCTAATATTACCAAAATGGCGCAAGGCCACGCTTTGGATGATGATGATCGTCAGCCGTGGTTGAAGGCACTCAATGATGCCATTTTTGCCATGCAGCGTACTAACCCTGTCTCTCTGCTCGTGTGTTCTGCCTTGAAAAAAAGCTATCGGGATATATTGCGTGATGGCAATAACAACCTGTCATTCCTCTATATGGAAGGGGGTTTTGATTTAATTGAAAGCCGTCTGAAAGCACGCAAAGGGCACTTCTTCAAACCGCAAATGCTGATCTCACAATTTGAAACACTGGAAGAGCCAGACAGTGATGAAAAAGATGTCCGACATATTGATATCAAACCTGATCTTGATGACGTCATCAAAAATGCGATTAAAGTCATTGAACACATTCAATCCATCAATCATGCAGAAGCTATTGATCATGTAGAAGCCATTGATCATATAGAAACCGTTGGTCGTATCAGCGAGGGGCATTCATGAGCACTTTAACTCTGGTTTTGACAGCTGTCGGCTCTGTTCTTCTATTATTGTTTCTGGTGATGAAAGCCAGAATGCATGCTTTTATTGCCTTGATGCTGGTTTCCATGGGGGCAGGGATTTTTTCTGGTATGCCATTGGAGCAAATCACTCAGACAATGCAAAATGGTATGGCAGGTACTTTGGGATTCCTTGCCGTTGTTGTGGCTCTCGGTGCGATGTTTGGCAAGATCCTGCATGAAACAGGGGCTTTAGACCAGATTGCAGTAAAATTACTGGGTAGCTTTGGTGAAAAGCGAGCTAACTATGCATTGGGTATGGCTGGGCTTATTTGTGCATTACCACTTTTTTTTGACGTGGCAGTCGTATTGTTGATTGGTGTGGTATTTGCGGTTGCGCGTCGTACTAATGGCAATGTCGTGAAACTGGCGCTCCCATTGTTTGCGGGTATTGCAGCCGCCGCAGCGTTTTTGGTTCCGGGGCCAACTCCGATGATGCTGGCTTCCCAAATGGGGGCTGATTTTGGCTGGATGATCCTGATTGGGCTGAGTGCCGCAGCTCCCGGCATGTTATTGGCTGGCCCGCTATACGGTGACTTTATCAGCAAATATGTAACTCTGGATTTACCGAAAGATCTGAGCACACCAAGCATTGGAAAAAGCCAGATGCCTTCCTTTGGTTTCAGTCTGGCGTTAGTACTGTTCCCATTGGCGTTGGTTGGTTTAAAAACCATTGGTGCGCGTTTTGTTGATCAACAATCTACGCTATACCATTGGCTGGAATTTATTGGTCATCCTTTCACGGCGATTTTGATCGCTTGTCTGGTGGCGATTTACGGTCTGGCAATCCGTCGTGGCATGAGCAAAGAGAAAGTGATGGATGTTTGCTCTGCGGCGATTCAACCAGCGGGGATTATCCTGCTGGTAACGGGTGCCGGCGGTGTATTCAAACAAGTGCTGGTGGATTCTGGTGTTGGCCCTGCGTTGGGTAATGCCTTAATTGGTGCTGGTCTGCCAATCGCATTGGCATGTTTTATTCTGTCGGGTGCGGTACGTGTGATTCAGGGGTCAGCAACTGTGGCGTGTTTAACTACGGTGGGGCTGGTTCTGCCAGTGATTGGGGAACTGGGCTATTCCGGTGCACAAATGGCGGCATTGTCAGTGTGTATTGCCGGTGGTTCTTTGGTACTTAGCCATGTGAACGATTCCGGTTTCTGGCTGTTCGGTAAATTTACCGGTGCGACAGAAGTACAAACCCTGAAAACCTGGACGATGATGGAAACCATTCTCGGTACAACCGGCGCGATTATTGGCATGATCTATTTCGCAATGCTGTGATTAGATAAAGCCTTTTCAAGCGGCATCTTATGATGGATAAGATGCCGTTTTATGTTATTCCCGTGCTATTTACGTTCACTGGCTGCTATTGTTGTCAGAATTTGATAAGACATATCGTGCTCATTGTTTGAATTATCGTTCAACTAACCCCATAAATTGCTTATAAAGCGCTTCGGCACTGCGTTCATAACCGGCTGCAGAGAGATGAACGTAATCCGGACGGGCAAGGTTTTGCTGTTCCCATCCTCGGACTGAACATGACCCGCCCATATATTCCTGCCAATCCCAAAACAGAGTGCGTTGTTTTTTTGCAACGGCTTGCTGAATCTGAATCACGTTATCAAGCAGGGCGGGTTGTTGTTCACTACAACTTGCTGCGGTTTTGTTTTTCAGTGAATCATTCGGCCCAATCAGCAGGATAACGGCTTGCGGTATTGTCTTACGAATGTCTTGTACTTTGGATATCAGGTCTTTTTGATAAGCGGCCAGATCCAGCGAATCGTTAAAGGCTTCATTGGTGCCATAGGAGAAGATCACCATATCCGGTTTCATCTGAGCCAGTGTTTCAAACCATTGTGGTTGCCATTTATCCAGCATATTAATGGTAGCGCCATTAATGCCCAATGCGGATAACATAACACCGGGATTTTGACGTTTTATCAGCCAGCCACCAATTTTCAATTGCGTATCTTGTAGATAAAGATTGGTGGGGAAACTCGTGGTCTGTTCTGGCGAGAAACGCCATTCACTTTGTGTCGCCGATAAGTTCATTGTGGTAGTTGGTGTCTTGATTTGAGTTGTATCATGGGATTGATAAAGTGCACTCAACCAGTATTTGCCACGGGCAGTGGAGGAATCGAGTTGTATCGCGCTGTTGGCACTTTCCGGGATAGCAATAAATCCCCCCAGAGGGTAATCCGCCCGATTGTCTTTGCGGCTGCTTGAAAGCCACCAGCCAGTTTTATCCCCAGTGAATTGCACTAAGGCGTTACGCTGGCCGGGAATGCTCATTGGCGGAATAAATCCCGGCCCTGCATCGCCATAACGATTCTGCAATAAACTGCGTAACTTGCCAGTAAAGAAATCGGCAGCAGTGTGTGAATCACCCAGTTGCACAAAATGGAGCTGGCGAGTATCGCTGTGGCGTAATTTATCTGCCAATAGCGCGAGGTTGGGATCACCAAAATCCGTTAATTGCTGCTGGCGGTGTATTTGTGTTGTTTGAAGTTCCGATGAAGGCTTGGATTTTTTTCCTTGGCACGATAATAGGCTCACTGAGAGCGCGATAACCAGACTTGCCCCCATTATCTGATAAAACCTACGGAACATGCTAAATAGTCGCATTTTCTTTAACTGGTTCCTGAATAAATGTGATCAATGAAAATAGATAATCAGAGATGGTTTGTTGCCCTTTCAAACTGAAATGAATACCGTCTCCACTGCGGAGTTTGATTGTACTACTGCCATCGCCAACATAGTCTGAATAATTATCTGATTGATATTTGAACATATCATTAACCGCAACATAGATCTCCCCCATTTTTTCTACTTCTGTTTGATATAATTTATTAAGGTACACCATACCGCTGGAGAGTTTTTTCTGGCGCATATTTGGTGGGCCAACCCAAATAACATCGACCTTATGTTGACGTGCATCATTTAAGATAGTTTCGATTCTTTGGCGATAGAGGCTCTCCCAATTTTCGCTGGCGAATTTCAAATAAGGGCCTCCGCGCCTTGATGGTATATCCCATGGATCATTTGGGCCTAAAAACACGACCACTAACTTAATATCAGGGTTAGTTCTCAAGGCATCGCTGATAGTTTTTGGCCAATCAAAGAAGCCAGGATAGGATAAACCCGTACTTTGCTTACTTAAATTAATACTGGAAATACCATATTCCTGAGACAGCCGACGTTTTAAATGTGGGGCTACTCCCTGCATCATTGAGTCACCGGCAAATAACACCTTATCTTTTACGCTCAGATTAACGTGGGTTTTCTGGGTTATTTCAGTAACAGAACTTTCTACTGGATTAGTTGGCAGTGCGAAAGGCTGAACGAGTTTAATGTCTTTGTTCAGCAGTTCAGGAAAGGTGTAAGAGAGATTTTCTATGGGGTACAAGTAACCTTTTAGGAAGCGCAGACCAACCTGAAATTCAGGTGGGAATACTGTCCGATGGTTATCGGTATTCATGGCCGATGATGGGTTGTCCTGATATTTTCCTTGTGCATATGCCAAAAAAGTCCCACCGGCAGCAATAGCACCCTGCTGTATATTATTACCTAAATCCCACAATGGTTCTCCCTTGATAGATGCCCAAGGGCTATTGCGGTGATATTTCTGTTGCCAGAAGTTATCCAGTGAACCCTGATTCAGCCAGATTAGCATCAAACTGGTCAAGGTCACGATACAAACCACTTGTCCGACTTTTTTAAGATTAGATCTAAATTCAGAAGTTGGCATAGATAAATCCTGGCATTCCTGAAGGTGACAAAATAAATACCAAAGTAAGGATCAGGGCTAAGGGAATTGGATAATAAACCCAAGAGATTAGGCCATGATTTTTTTCAATTTGGTTTCTGAGATTCACCAACCAGGGATAGATAATAAAGAATCCCCAGAAAACCATTAATAAATAACCACTGGATAGTAAGGAGGAAAATATTTCGCCGGAGAACAATTGATTTAATACCGCCAGAGCATCATTAAACGTCGGGCTACGGAAAAAGATCCATGCAAAACAGATAAAATGGAATGTCACTACGCGGGATAAAAATAAAGAAATGGGATTCTTGGTTTGTGGTTCATAGTGTTTCTTTGAAGCAGGAAAGAAGGCATTCTTGATATTTTGAAGAATTAAACCTAATCCATGAATGGCACCCCAAATAATAAAACTAAGACCGGCACCATGCCATAACCCTGAAATCACCATGGCTATGAACATATTCAGATTTTTGTGCAATATTCCTTTTTTATTACCGCCCAATGGAATATAGACATAATCACGGATGAACGTTGACAGGCTTATATGCCAGCGTCGCCAAAATACTTGTAAGTTTTCGGCAAGATAAGGAGCATCGAAATTGCGTGGCACTTTGAAGCCTAATAGTAAGGCGAGGCCTGTAACAAGGTCGGTATAGCCAGAAAAGTTAAAGTAGATATTCCAGGCATAAGCATAAATTGCCACAAGCACTTGCCCAGCATGATGGCTGGTTGGATCTTCAAAGACAGGATTCACAAAATATTCAGAGAGTGTGGAACTGAGCAAAAAGAGTTTTGTGATGGCAAGTGCTATCAATAACAGCGCTTTCAGTGGTTCCTGTATAATTCTGGATGATGCCTGAATCTGTGGCATGAAATCTTTGGCCCGATTAATCGGCCCGGCGACGATGCTGGGGAAAAAGCAAAGATACAAAATGATATCAGGCAGTGGAGCAGCAGGTAGCTCTTTCTTGCACACTGATACGACATAGCTGACTGAGTGGAAAGCGTAGAATGACAGCCCCAGCGGCATCAATAATTCAAGTACAGGTAGTTCCACGCTGATCCCAACGTTAGCCAATGTTTGCTGAATTGCCTCTTGGAAGAAAGAGTAATATTTGAAAGCCGTGAAACAGCCGAGAATCCCGAATGTCAGCAGAGTGAATATAACTTTGTTGGATAAATAACGGCTAAGAATATTCGTCAAAAAGTAAATAAATAAGGTATAGGCGAATAAAATATAGGCGAACTTTGCTGCGAAAGAGAATAAAAATAAATAACTAACTAAAATTAATACGCCATTCTGTAGCCTTGGAGCTTTCTGTAAAAGCCAATAGACAACCAGCAGAATAACAAACGATCCAAGAAACTCAAAAGAGAAAAAGTTCATATCAGGCTCTGGCTAATCATTTATCGTTGGGAGAAAGAATGTAATTCTGGTGAGTATTATAGTATGGAATTTACCTATGTTTATAGTAGGTAATATAGAGATAGGTTATAAAAAAATAATCCATCTTGTAATTAATACAAGGTGGATTATTGGGGGAGAGTTATTGAATAGTCAGCCCTTGAGCCTGTAAGATCAGCTGCCTATTGCCATTAAGTACTTTATGTAAATAGCGATTATAGTCAGTTCCCAGCTCAGAATAACCGTTGAGATTATCGATCAGCTTACTGGTATTCAGTGGCTCCTGTGTTGTCCTCTGCTTTGCACGTGAAGAACGCAATGACTCATAAGCACGATGCGTATTCAAATTTTTCATATAAGCAACGACAGAAGCATTAATGGTTGGATAATCTGAATAACCTTTGACTTTTCCTTTGGTTCTGCCGCAAGAGCTACAACGCATCCCAAACAGATTATTATTTTTTTTAGCGAGTTCTGACGTTCCCCAACCCGATTCAGCAGCTGCCTGTGTGGCGACAAAATGGGTAGGGATAATGTCAACCCGACTTAGCAATATATTCCAATTGACCTGTTTTGGTGAGTTGCAGGTCATTTTGTAATCCATGCAGATCTTTCTTAATCGATTACTATCCTGTACAGACCAATGATGATTTTTTTGGTGTGTCAGGAGCCATTTGCGGTCTTGCATAATCTTGTGATTATGTTGATCAATTACAGGGACAATAATATTTAAAAACGCTTTCTTTCGAGGTGTACCTGAAGGGTATTTTCGCAAATCGGGCAAATTTACTTGCATACCATTGTGAGAATACTCTTGCCTTGTTGAGGTACTGGTCGAGGCATGGCTCAAACCGGTGAAGATTAATGAGATAAAGAAAGCGAAGACCGCACTTGTCCTCATCATGAGAGAGGGCATTTGCTTCTCCTCGTTTTATTACTCTGGATAAAAAACAAACGAATATTAGCAGAGTAAGCGATATATAGCTACTGTTATTCGTCATTCATAAGTTTAATTTCTACAATAAACCTTAGCACTCTACTAACAAATATCTATATTTTTCACTTCGTATAGTAAATTAGTGTAATAATTATTATGATTTATCTAATGAATACATTTTTAAAATTAATGTAATCTACATTTATTTTCATGTATACATTTGTACTTCTTAATCTAGTGGTTATTACTTTGCTGTTTTTTAAAAATTTTATCTGATTGTGTCATTTTTTGGTGTTTGTATTTAACTAAGGCTCATATTCATAATTTTTGGTTTTCATTTTAACTATGTATAATGATTTAAATTTTTATTATATCCAGTTAGATAATGCGATTCAGATTAAAAAATAATTAGGGAGCATTAGCTCCCTAATTGTGTATGATGAAACATCAATTAAAATATCATAGCCACTTAGAAACTCCGCCGTGGCGAGAGCAGGCCCCCTTGCGGGATTTACTTTTGCTATAAGTCCCATCTTTACAAAGAGCCGTATTAGCTCCTTTTTTTACTGATCTATTTTTCTTCTTTGACGCTTTTTGTTTTTTTGCCTTTTTGTTTACTTTCTTTTCTAACGAGTTAGTTTTGTTTTTTGCTGTCTTAACATCATATTTTACTGCCGTTGCTGTTTTTGGCACAGTTTCGGCTGAGGTTGATATTGCTGGTGCTGCAAGCGTTGTACTTGAAAACAACACCAGTAATGCTGCAACTGATAACTTCAAGCTTTTCATCATATATTTCCTCTGATTAGAGTACTGAAACCCGAAATCTACTCTTGCAGTTTGGAGTATAGTTTTGAATGTTATGATTGCAAATTTAGCAGAAGGAGTATTTCTATTTTTATAGACAACGTATTTGTATTTCTTTTTAGAACAAGTGATTATGTTTGGAGACATTATAACTATATACTTATAGATGTTTATTTTTAATTAGTTAACCTTTTTATTAGATAATGAATTGTATTTAATTCTTAGATTATGCTCTGTCATTTACACTTAGGAAAAAACAGTGAAAATCAAATAAATATGATAGCCATTTGAAGTATGGATAACGGCTATCCAAAGTTTTGATGTGAAAAAATAATACAGCAGATGGAGAGTGGCATTGTGAAAGAAATGCAAAAAGCGCAAAAAGTGACGATTGTGACCGGTGGTTCCCGTGGTATCGGTAAGGCCACCGCACTCTGTTTGGCAAAGTGTGGGCATCATATCTGTATTGGTTATCGTAATCGTGAAGATAGAGCTTATGAAGTTGTGGATATGATCCGTGTCCTTGGGCAGTCAGCAATTGCGGTTCAGGTGGATATAGCAGATGAAAAACAAGTGATAACATTATTCCAGAGGGCAGAAAAAGAGTTGGGGTATATTTCTGGACTCGTGAATAATGCCGGAATATTAAAGCCTCAAGCCACCATTGAACAGTTGACGGTAGAGCGGCTGAATGAAATTTTTGCAAACAATGTCACTGGGGCTTTTCTCTGTGCGCGTGAGGCGGTCAAGAGAATGGCTTTGCGTCACGGTGGGCAAGGTGGCGTCATTGTTAATGTTTCATCTGCTGCTGCCAGACTGGGATCTCCCCATGAATACGTTGATTATGCGGCATCAAAGGGTGCTATTGATTCGATGACAATCGGGCTGGCGCAAGAAGTGGCGGCACAGGGAATTAGAGTTAATGCTGTGCGCCCTGGGTTCATTTATACCGAAATGCATGCCGATGGTGGGGAGCCTGAGCGGGTTGAGAGAATCAAAGACTCCTTACCGATGAAACGAGGAGGGCAGCCGGAAGAAGTTGCTCAGGCTATTGCATGGTTGCTGTCTGATGAATCATCGTATGTCACTGGTAATTTTATTGATTTAGCTGGTGGAAAATAGGTTACAGAGTTTGAAATACAGCTTTGAATAATACTGTATTTAATACTGGAGAACATTAAAAGCCGGAATTCTTATTAATATTTTCCGGCTAATTGATGAAAAACTATTTTTTTATAGCACTGCTTTTAAGCCAGCATCTCCATCAATTTAGGTTTAAGAATAATCTTGCCAGGTTCCATTTCAATGTTAATTGGTTGTTCCACTAAATTACTGATGGTTAGCCAATCTCCTGCAATATAAAGTTCACCATTTTCACGAATATTGTCGATTCCTTCGTATGGATTATCTTCTACTTCATTGATCAAACTGGCTAAGTCTGCGTTGGGATCAACAAGGGAGATAATAACACCATTGGAAAATTGTGAGATATGAAATAATTCATTCGCGGTAAATCCAGCATCGCTGAGTGTACTGCCATTCAGTATTAATTCTGGGATACCAATGTCAGTCTGGCGAAATGAAACATGAAGGCTCATTTGTACGTTCCTTGTGTTATTGGGATATATAACGATACTCTATCAGCACTTCGCCCGTACTGCACCGTGAATTCATACGTGTTTTTCATCTGTATCGCATTCATTGGTTAAGAATAGATATCTACCCTAGCGGTTAGCTGGCTAATGTGCCATCGATAATGTTACTCTTTGCGAAGCAACTCGCAAAAAATAACTGTATATTTATCCATTTGAAATACTTATCTAAAATCTGAATAAGTAAGAACTCGGTAAATATTTATGTGGTTTTCTGGTTTATTATATATGGATTACTTAATATAAAGTTTTGGTTTTATTTTTATGATTAATAAATTTCAAGTGGTTATTTTTATATTTTCACCAATTCATCTTCTTGTAATCATATTGTCATATTTATGAAATGAATTGGTCATTTAATTGTCATTCGTTTTCTTCACTAACGCCCTATTTTATTTATGAATAGTATTGTGGAATATATTTCCGTGACTTCCACTATACGTATTTTTGTGGCTAAATAGATTGCTTGCTTTGTTGGAGTTATTTTTAAATAAATTGAAATTCTTCAATGCCTTTGCTTAATGTAAGGCAGTAAAAATATAATTTATTTATATGATTAATTCTATTTTTGTAATGTTATTGTGTTTTTTATAATTGGGGGATTAAGATGGTTTTTTATCGAAGTAATTTCATGGTTTACCTGACAGTAATCATGACCACTCCTCTCGTAGCCATATTAAATATTATATTATATAGGTCTATATCCAAATATATTTTATTTTGGCAGTCAATATTTCAAATGAAGGGTTTTTGCTTCATGAATGAATTTAATTATAAGAGAAGATAACTAACTACCACAGAGAATCATACACTATGCTAAAACGTAAATATTTAACTCAATATGAAATTGAACAATTATTGGCTGAACTAGAAAAAGGTGCTAATGCTGAGCGTAATATTTGTATGCTTTTTATGGGATTTATTCATGGCTTTCGCGTTTCTGAACTGTTGGGGCTACGTGTGTCTGATGTAGATCTGCGTGACCGGAGTTTGAGCGTTAATCGTCTGAAAAATGGTTTTTCCACTATCCACCCAATGGTCTCCCGGGAAATTCAATTATTACGTAAGTGGTTTATTATACGTAAAAAATTCGAGAAATTTGGCAAAAGTGAATGGTTATTTATTTCCAGAACTGGTGAGCCTTTATCACGGCAACAGTTCTATAAAATTATTAGGAATACAAGTATCAAGGCAGAAATTGCGATTTGCGCTAATCCGCACATGTTACGTCACTCGTGTGGTTATGCGTTAGCGGATAATGGTGTCGATACCCGATTGATTCAAGACTATTTAGGTCATCGCAATATTCGTCATACAGTCAGGTATACCGCGAGTAATGCAGGTCGCTTTGATGGAATCTGGCGGGCAAGAGGGAAGCGAAAAAGGGTTACATTTAAGTTGGGAGATTCACTATCAATTAGGTAGATTTGGACTTATTTTGGATAATACATAATTAATGCACTTATTTTTATTTTCCCTAAAAAAAGCCCTGCTTGTATTATTAAGCAGGGCTTTTAATTTCATGTTAACTTACATCTTCACATTGAAATGCTTAATTGAGTAATACCTAAATTAAGCAGCATTAATGCCATACTGAGCACAAACAGAAGCGAGACCACCAGCATAACCTTGACCTACTGCGCGGAATTTCCATTCTGTGTTGTGGCGATACAGTTCGCCGAACAGCATAGCGGTTTCAGTAGAAGCATCTTCGGTCAGGTCATAGCGAGCGACTTCAACTTGAGTATCATCGTTAACCAGACGAATGAATGCACCGGAAACTTGACCGAAGCTCTGGCGACGAGTTTGTGCGTCATGGATTGTGACAACAAATATCACTTTGTCTACATCAGCAGGAACCTGATCCAGTTTGATTTTCAGTGATTCGTCATCGCCATCACCTTCACCGGTACGGTTGTCGCCAGTGTGCATAATGGAGCCATCAGATGATTTGAGATTGTTGTAGAAAATGAAATCTGCATCACCGCGTACTTTGCCGTTAGCTGCTAGCAGAAAAGCTGATGCGTCAAGGTCGAAGTCTTGTCCGTCAGTTGCACGGGCATCCCAACCGAGACCGATCAGAACGTTTTTCATGCCTGGATCTTCTTTGCTTAGAGAAACGTTACCACCTTTAGAAAGAGATACACCCATTATTATTTCCTCATTTTATTACGTGTTAATTAATTAGGTTTTATACCGGATTTAGCTTGCGTTTTCTTTTTGTGGGAACAGCAGGCTGGCAAAAATACCGGCTACCAGTACTCCAATTACCACAAACAAGCTGGTTGTCGCTGAAATTGAATAGCCGTGGTGGAATATGTGCTCAGAGGCGTTCAGGCCCAGCTTAATGGCGATGAAGAACAGCAAAACGATCACTGCCTTTTCCAAATGCGCCAAATACTTCCTCAATGCTTCAAGCACAAAATAGAGCGTACGTAGGCCCAAGATAGCAAACATCATGGCGCTGTACACAATTAAAGGTTCCCGGCTGACAGCAATAACCGCAGGTACAGAATCAAAAGCAAACATCACATCAGATAGTTCAACCACTGCCAGACACAGCATCAGTGGTGTAGCATAAAGCATTAATTTGCCTACCCGACCCACTTTCACATTGGCGTTTTCTGGTTTAGCCAGCTCTTTATCTACTTCTTTTTGGTTCAGCACAAAAGCATGACCGTGCAGTTTCGGCCAAATTGGGAAGAAGCGCTTTACCATACGGTAAGCAAGGTGCTGTGAATAGTCTTCGATTTCATCACCATCATCACCGCTTTTCAGCATCATGACTGCTGTCCAGCCAACGATAACTGCAAACACGAGTTCAACCCACGGCCCGAGTGCCAAAAGGCTTGTCCCGATGGCGACGAAAATGCCGCGGAAGACGATGGCACCGATAATCCCCCAATACAGGACTCGGTGGCGATAGCGGTCAGGAACAGCGAACCAAGAGAAAATCGCCATGATGACAAACAGGTTATCGACAGAGAGCACTTTTTCCAATGCGTAGCCTGTTACAAACAGACTCGCTGCTTCTGCACCATGATGAACGTAGAGAAATCCCGCGAAAACAAAAGCAATCGCAATCCAGAAAATAGACCAAAGAGCGGCACTGCGCAGCGAAATCGGCTTATCATGACGATGCATAAATAGGTCGAGAAAGAGCGCGCCAACCGACAGAATAATGAATACAGCAACGGTTTCCATCGGAAAACCAATGTGCGTGGATGACATAGAGTAAGTCTCTTAAATTATCTGCGATTATAGTTCGAAATCAGCTGGTGCAAAGCCAAGGGCTAAGCAAATTTCGCGGACAGCATTTTTTTCGTCATCATCAAAGTCATCATCACTTTTGGCGACTGCGATCCCTACGCGCAAAGCAAGCTGCGCTGCTTCCGGCTGTTGTTTCAGGGCCATGATGAATTTCATCGCTTCGCCTTTGCCAATGTCAGTATCAAATTCATAGCTGCTGACCAGCTTGTTAAAGAATTCGATAATCTCAGTGGTATCGAAAACATTTAACTCAGGAGAGTTTTTGATGAATCCTATCATTTTCTGCTTTTCTTCTGAGCTGACACCATCGCTCGCCATGGCAACATGTGCACATACCGCTACCGTGCCTTCCATGAACTTTCTGTTTTTGAAGCGACTAACATGGGTGGTCAGTTCTTCACGTCCTGAGTTGAATGCCGATTTGATTTTGTTTAAAAAGGACATAAGTCCCTCCACTTGTGTAAAAACGCTTTGTGTATAATAGAGTATTATTTACTACCTGATGTCCAGCTAAAGCCCCATCCAAACGCTCTGTCCATCTCTTTATGCCCTTTGAAGTATTGATTGATACGTTCTACTTTGATGGCTCCGTTTTCATTAACAAGACGGGCAATGGCACACATGCCCTTGTTGTTGTTTCCTTCTGTCATGCGAGTTTCAATTGGTGGTTGGTCAGGGACATAGATTGTGGCTACACCGTCGGTTTTGTTCCAGCTAGGCGCACCTTCGTAGATAAAGGCGTAGATCAAAACTTCACTGATGTTTTTCCATTCAAGGCCATTGATGTGAAGCCATTCACCGTCACTTACACTACCGGTGCGATCATCGCCCTGTAGTTCTACATAAGGTTCATAACGGTAATCGCCAAAGCTATTTCCTAATGCCTGTACAACGTCTAGGTTTCCATCTTTCAGCCGGATGAATGCGCCAAGATCCAAATCCACATTGTTGTTTGAGCCAAATATGCCCTGCAATATCCCCCTTGAGGAAGATGAAGAGGTTTGATTCCAATTCAGGTTGATGCGGATTTTACCGTAGTTGTCGCGTTTGCTCAGACTGATAGCCGGCTTTTCTTTAGTCAGAGAGACTTTGCTCAAATTAACATTATTTGGCGTTGGTGCCGTGGATGCCGGAGCAGGTGTTGAGGTTGGCGCATCATCAATGATATCCATGCCAAAATGTTCCGCCAGTGGCTTGAGGCCGCCATTAAAACCTTGGGCGATGAAGCGGAATTTCCACTCGCCATTACGGCGATACAGTTCACCGAGGATTAAGGCTGCTTCTGGACGTCCTTGAACTTCAACATCTCCTTGCAAAATCACGCTGCTATTCAGTTCAACCCGAATAGTAAGATTGCGCAGATTGGAAATCGTTTGGTTGCCGTCGCAGGTTGCGGTGAACGCGATTTTCTGAACATCCTGGCCCAATGCGGGCAAGTTGATGCTGAATGAGGTATTGATGTTGCCGCCAGTCAAGCGAATGGTATTGTCGTTATTGACCGGCTGACCATAGAACACCATGTCAGGATCGCCCTTGACTTTGCCATCTGCATATAGACGAAATGCAGAAACGTCAATGTCTGAACCGGACAGAACCCGAACAGTGAGAGTTTGGTTGGATACGGGGGCATTGCCCCCAGGAGTTAAATTCATTACCACGCCACCACCGTCTTCACGATCTGCGAATGCATTGCGTCAATGGTACGTTCAATACAAGGAACGCCATGTGCCGTGAAATCCCACTGACCACCATTGCGGTGCAGGGAAGAGATGATAATGCCTGTGTGGGTACCTTGTTCATTCAACTGATAGCGAGCCAATTCTTTACCGTTTTGGTCAATGACGCGACAAAAGGCATTTTCAACATCATTGAAGGTTTGACCACGGAAACTATTAACCGTAAATACAAGGTATTCGACATTTACGGGAAGTTTAAGCAGATTGACGTGGATAACTTCATCATCGCCATCGCCTTCACCCGTCATGTTGTCGCCAGAGTGTTGTATAGAACCACATTTTGATTCTAGTTGACCAAACCACACGGTATCGATGGCATTGCCGGATTTATCAAGCAGCATGCAGCTTGCATCCAGATCGATTTCATCGCTACCACCGCCGAATAAACCCGCTAGAAAGCCTTTCTTTTTGATCACAGGATCCCATCCCAGACCAAAATCTACCTTAGCCAGTGATGTGCTCTGTTTGGCGAGCGAAACTGACTGATTTTTGTTTAACGAAACCATTAATGACACCTCTATTCTGTTTGTCGGTGAATTACGGCAATTTCACGTATTTAAAAATCATAATATGACAAATAAATGGCTGAAATCTGTCATGTTATGATTCCCATAAAACAGTATGACTGGCTGTTAACTACATGCTTGGGGAACATCTGGCTTCGTGTTTTATGATTTCTCCTTCATGAAAAAAAGTCAAACAAATTCTGAACTAAAAAATCATAATATGATTGACATATACTTATCGTCAACTCTAGACTGCGCTGTATCTTTCACCGAATTAAGAATAAATACTGAAAGTTACCGTATTGGCTTTCGACAATTTAACAATTGTCTCTGATTGAATAGCGGGATTTGATTTACAAAAAGATAGTTACCGCTTTTATCCATCATCTCAAATGAGATGAGGTTTTTTTAAAAGGCATCATCATGACAGTGTTGAGTGACACCGGTCTTTATAAGAAACAAACTTATACAAAACAGATTTATCAAAAACAGATCTATCAAAAAAAGTTAAATAGTGGGACGTTGACGGTGATAGCTGCTCGTAGCGCTGCATCTCTGGAAGCATTGTTTGATATTGCTGAACGTCGTAATCCCAAAAGAGCATTCCTGTTTGTCAGTAAGGTTTTAGGACGACATATTCCGGTCACGCCATCGATCATGCGTTCGGTTTACCAGCAATTGTCTGAACGATTCCCTGTGAATCTCCCCGGCCCAGCCCTGTATATTGGTATGGCAGAAACGGCTGTCGGACTTGCGGCGGGCGTGTATCAGGAAACAAAACACAAAGTTGATGAATCAGTTTTCTTGACTTCAACACGTCATCCAGTTGATGGAGACTTATTGTGTGAGTTTAAGGAAAATCACAGTCATGCTACGGATCATCTGATTTACTGGCCAGAAGAAAATCGCTTGCGCCAAAGGGTGATAAATGCCAGAACTCTGGTTCTGATTGATGATGAAGCAACCACGGGTAACACATTTCTGAATTTGCTGGATGCGCTGCGTAATACAGGGCTTGAGCATATTGAACATATTGTCACAGTGACATTGACGGACTGGAGCGGGAAATCGATTGTGGAACGCAGCCCATTGCCGGTTTCTGTGGTGTCTCTGGTTGAAGGAAATTGGCAGTGGGATGCTGATATATCTGCCCCGGTTCCGGTGATGCCTCAAGTCAATGTTACGGCTCGGGGGGAAATCAGCATTATCGGACAACAGAGTTGGGGACGTTTGGGATTGGATGAAATTCAGTGTGATATTGGTGCAAAAATCAAGGCTAAAGCAGGTGAAAACGTATTGGTATTGGGTTCCAGTGAATTTGTCTGGCAGCCGTTCCTGCTTGCTGAACGGCTTGAGCAGGAAGGCGCCTCGGTGGTATTTGGTTCAACAACCCGTTCTCCTATCTCTTGTGGTCACGCTATTCAATCTGTAATGGCTTTTACAGATAATTACGGGCTTAGCATTCCGAATTTTCTCTACAATGTTGCGCACCAGAAATTTGACCGTGTACTACTCTGTATTGAAACGCCAAAAATGTCCGTTGATCCAACCTTGATAGCGCAGCTTACCCAAGTTTCTCCGGTTGTAGAGATTGTTGGATATGATTAAGCCCGTATTTTTGACTGATCTTGATGACACATTATTTCAATCTCGCCGGAAGTTGAAAAAAATATCGGATATATCGACTCTTCGAGTGGGAGCACTGGATCGAAAATATTTTTCCCACAGCTATATGACCGAAGAACAATCCATGTTGGTTGATTGGCTGTTGGCTTGCGCGGAGATTATTCCGGTCACGGCCAGAAATACAGAGCAGCTCAGCCGTGTGCAAATTCCTTTCAGTTCTTGGCGCATTGCATCGCATGGTGCGGTACTTCTTACGCCAGAAGATTCTGTTGATGAGCATTGGCAGTCGCAAGTGTTATCGGAATTGATGTTGTATCGGGATCAACTGCGTGAGTTGGAGCATCTGAGCCGGCATTTGATCGCGTCTTATGGCATGGACGCATGGGCACGCATTGATTATGAGTATGGTGATGTGCCGGTTTTCCTGATCATTAAGCACCGTAAGCACGATAGATTGAATGAGCTTGATATACTGGCTGAAGCCTTGGCTCAAGAAAAAGGCTTTAATCAAGATATTGATTTTAATAATAATTTTTACTTTCATCAAAACAATAATAATCTTACTGTGCTGCCAAAGTGTGTTGACAAGGGGTTGGCCACTCATCACCTTTTGCAAAGGCTTCGCGCCGAGAGAGGCATTTTCCCGGTTATTGGTCTGGGAGATAGTCTGAGCGATCACCGTTTTATGCAACTGTGTGATTGGTTTGGTATGCCCCAGCAAAGCCAGTTTTCTGACATATTAATGAATGCTTTATTTGGAGCTGTAAATAATGAATAGCTTTCCTCCTTTTTCCGGGAGTTATGCTTCTGATGATGTTCAATTTCTGCTGGAACCCATTCAAATTGAGATGACGCCTGTTGATGTTAAGGAGCAGTTAATCCAGTCTGGTGCTCGTCATTATTCAGATATGTTAAGTCAGGAACCAGAGCCAACATCTTATCACCTTGAACTGTTTGATAAAGCACTTGAACAAGGGGCCGATCGGTTGGTGACGGAAGTTGTAATGCTAGCCAAGGCACTGATATCCCGCTTTGGAGATACGCCGATTGTATTGGTCAGTTTGGTCAGGGCTGGTGTTCCTTTGGGGGTTATGTTGCATCAGGCCCTCAGGAAAATGGGCAGGCATTCTTATCATTATGGCATCAGCATTATTCGGGATCGTGGCATAGATAATACAGCGCTATCGTATATCGAGCAGGAACATGGCACGGATGGGATAGTGTTTGTCGATGGCTGGACTGGCAAAGGCGCAATTACTACAGAATTGTCGCGATCTTTGACGGGGAGGGCGGGTTATTCGGGGATCC
This sequence comes from Xenorhabdus vietnamensis, assembly GCF_002127535.1. GTDB lineage: Bacteria > Pseudomonadota > Gammaproteobacteria > Enterobacterales > Enterobacteriaceae > Xenorhabdus > Xenorhabdus vietnamensis. The sequence goes on along the minus strand of NZ_MUBJ01000006.1, from coordinate 88,151 downwards.
CTCGTCTGGTTGTGCTGGCAGATCCTTGTGGCTGTTCGTGGCTGGCAGCCAGCGATGATGATTGGCTGATACCTTTTGGCATTATGGGAGCACCAGTATCGGGGCTGATATCGCGTTCGATCTGGCGTGAAGAAGGCCTGCATGGTTGTGTGCAATGTGATCATCTGATCAAGTTTGAGTGCAGCCGTTTGTTAGTGGAGACTGTTGCTGATTGCCGTGATCGATTAGATTTGGCTGCTATACCTGAAGCTATTTGGCTGCCACAGGAAAAAGCACCTTTGCTGCAATTGAGCAAAACGGTGATTTCCAATCTTGCTGAAAAATACCAGATTGACAGCATTAACCGTATTAAACCCGGCATTGCAGAAGCAACCCGCGCAGTATTACGGCGTGTGCCAGAACATGTGCTCGTGCGTTCCGAAGATGATCCTGATGTTGCTCTATTGGTTCATCTGGCGCGTCAGAAAAATGTTGTGATTACGGAAGTCGGTACTTTAATAGGCCAATACCGTGCTGTAACTATCATCAAAAAGGTAGCCTGATGAAACCGATCCCTTCTCCATATCAACTTGGCGCGACTCTGTATATGCCAGCTACCCGCCAAAACATTGCAGAAATTGTGTTGCAGAATAAGATCCCTGATCTGCGCTCGTTGGTTATTTGTCTGGAAGATGCCGTCAGTGAGCAGGAGATTCCTGCTGCCATCGAAAATCTCAGGGAAATTATGCAAACATTGGCAGAAGCTGAGAGTTTTTCTTCCAACATTGAACGCCATCATCCCCTGATTTTTATCCGCCCGCGTAATGAAATGATGGCGAAATATCTAGTTGCCAACGTTAATCTCAGTGTCATTGATGGGCTGGTTTTACCCAAATTTACCCACGCTTCGTTGTCTGGTTGGTGGGATATTATTGGATCAACGCATCTATGCATTATGCCAACACTGGAAAGCGAAGAGGTGTTTGACGTCCAGAAAATGAATCAGCTTGCTGACATTCTCAAAATACACCCTTGCAGGGATCGCATTATTGCCTTGCGCATTGGCGGTAATGATCTGATGAATGTTATGTCTCTGCGGCGCCCCCGTAATTTCACCCTTTATGATGGGCCGATGGGATATATTATTAAAATGCTGGTTGCCGTTTTTGTTGCGCGAGGATTTGCCCTGACTGCGCCGGTTTGTGAGCATATTGATGACTTGCAATTGCTTGAGAAAGAGCTGGAATTAGATATTGCCCACGGTCTGGTGGGGAAAACGGCTATACATCCAAGGCAAATTAAATATATCCAACGAGCATTGATGGTCAGTGCCCATGATCACGCCGAAGCGCTGAATATTCTCAATTCCAGTAAGGCAGTTTTCAAATCACAAGGGATGATGTGTGAACCAGCCACCCATCAACGTTGGGCGATGAATATTCTTGAGCGAGCAAAGCATTATGGCATAGGATCTGAAGCAGCATAGAACCCGAAACAGGTAAAAAATTATTAATGATTTTAATTTGTTTTGATATTGATTTGCCTGTGATAGTGGTTATTCTGAAAATCAGTTTTTAGTTAATAGTAGGAAGTTTGGGGGTTTTTGCCCCTAACTTGGTAATAAAAAATGCTGCTCAATCCCAAGCAATTCAGAAATTTCAAGTTAACTTTATTACTTTCACATGGCAAACCGATTAGTAAAGCCAGGATCATTAGGGAACTTAATTGTTCGGAGCCAACATTAACACGTGCATTACGGGAATTGAGAGATCTTTATTGTGCTGATATCCGGTTCAGCAAAATGGGGAATACCTATCAGTTAATTGATAAAGGGATGCTGACCAAGAAGGATGTGAAAAGGATCGAAGAGTTGCTTGTCCAGCACCTCAGCCTCAATGCTGAAGAAGCTATAAGCCATGTTTTTCTTGATAAAGAGAAGAAAAAGCCGATTTCTCTTTCTCTGAGAATGTCTGTACTCAGAAAAATTGATGGTCTGGCCAATCGGCTGGAGACAACCAGAAGTGAAGTGGTTGAAATGATGGTGGATCAGTTTATTGAAAAGTTGTTAAAGGAGAATATGAACGGGAGTATATCAAAGAGGCGGCTCCCCTGATGCCAGCCGATTGAATTCAACCGACATCAAGGGAATGATTGTTAATTTGATCACTCAGTGATGACTGCGGGTAAGTTTATCAAGGTATCCCATTATAAATGCAGATAAAACGAAGGTGAGGTGGATAATGACATACCACATCAGTTTATTGTCTGGCACTTCCTTGGCTTCCATGAAGATACGCAGCAAGTGAATGGAAGAAATAGCGACAATTGAGGCTGCAACTTTACTTTTGAGTGAAGAGGCATCCATTGTCCCCAACCAACTCAGTTTCTCTTTGTGTGCGTCGATATCCAGACGTGAGACAAAGTTTTCGTAGCCAGAAAACATCACCATGACCACCAACCCACCAACCATAGCCATATCGATTAGAGTAAGCAGTTTCAGGATTAGCTTGGCTTCATCCATACTATGAAATTCCATGCTTATGGCATAGATTTCATAGAAGAATTTTCCTGCAAGGGCAAGCAATGCCAATGATAAACCGAAATAAACCGGCGCAAGTAGCCAGCGGGAGGAGTACATCAGATTTTCGAAAAAGCGTTCCATTGTGTATTCTATAAGTTACAAAAAGGATAAAAAAGGGCAGCAGTATAACCTGAATTTCGGTTAAGAAGTAACTAGATGATATATTTTTGTTTGGGTAATATTTAGTAGTGGTCTCTCAGCTCAGCTACTCAAAGTTGCACCACCATCAACGACAATATCCTGCATAGTGATATGGCTGGCGAGATCTGACGCAAGGAAAAGCACTGTATCTGCAATTTCTTCCGGCAGGGCAATTTTTTTCAAAGGAATGCCTAACTTAAATTTTTCAGGAAAACCATCAATAATGCTTTGTCTGGATGCCACTTTTTTCCGCATATCATTTTGCCACATAGAATGTAACATTGGTGTATCCGTTGAACCGGGAGAAACCAGATTACACCGTACACCGTAGGGAGCCAATTCAAGCCCAACACTTTGGCACAAGCTGCGCATTGCAGCTTTGGAAGCGCCATAAGCAGACATTTCAACTCTTGGCACATGAGCAGCGTTAGAACAGATAGAAACGATGTTTCCACTTCGTTGTCGTTGAAATTGCGGGATCACGGCTTGAAATAGGTTAAATACCCCGCCGGCATTGACGTTGAGACATTGTTGCCAATCTTCCCAGCTCAGAGTTTCTGTACGTCCTGTGCGAAGGATGCCTGCACCATTGACCAATACATCTAAATGAGGCTCTTCTGTAAGTAATTTCCGGCAGAGTTGGCTCACGGCGATATGGTCACTGACATCTAACTTATAGGCAGTAAAAGGCAGATCAGGCTCTGGAAATGCGAGATCCAATCCGATGACTTTCGCTCCGGCCTGGCTGAATCGACTGGCAATGTGATAGCCGATGCCACGTCCTGCTCCTGTGACCCAAACATGTTTACTGCTGAAATCAAAAGTTATGTTCATTATTTGGACTCTGATTTACCAGTCAGCAGAGTGAGCCAGTTTGCTAAAGTTGGGGTTTTCATGAGTGAAATAAAATCAATCTGATAATGGCTCTCATGGCGCCAGCGTGCCCCCAGTGACATTATTTTCACCGAATCGAGGCCGTAATCCAGCATATTTTCATGATCATCAATATCACCGCAATCATCATCCAATAGAGGTAAAATTTCAGCTCTAAGGCGCTCACGTGTCCATTCAGGTTGCGCAGGTTGTGGAGATAGCTCATTCAGCAGTGTTTCTGTTGTCAGTACGCGACCACAACGACCGGCAATATAACGTAATGCCATGATATGCTCATCGTGGCTGAAATCTGCCAGTGCATCAGCAATAAAAAAAGGTTGGATATCACGCATAAAGGCATCCGTGGCTGTTGTCATGCAACCGATATGCGCATAAATACCGCAGATGATTAATTGATCACGCCCCATAACTTTTAGTTGTTGTTCCAAATCTGAGCGCTGAAAAGCACTGTAACGCCATTTGGTTAATACAGTGTCATCACTTTCAGGTGTCAATGCATCAGTGATACTTTGCTGCTCAGGATACTGATTTAATCCCGCTCCCCATATATCATTCAGCAATCCTCGGTCTGTATTGCTCTGATGATTGGGTTGGGCTGTATAAAAAACCGGTATTCCCTGCTTTTTGCACATTTTTTTTAGGCTCGCAATATTATTGATAACCTGCTTCACCAGCGGGCTGTCAGCCTGCCAGAAATTGAGGAAATAATTTTGCATATCATGAATAAGTAGCGCGGCACGCTTGCCATCAAGTGACCAATTCACTTTATTGGCTGGTAATTCTTGAGTGGTGGGGAGAGGATAATCACTAATTTTCGGAATACTCATTTTAAACCTCTGTGATACGTTAAGGGGCGGCATGAATGAATGTGCTGTGTGCAATTTGGCGTAATTTCTGCTTATCTATTTTTCCGACAGGCGTCATGGGAAGGGACGGAACGTTTTCAAAACGGTCGGGAAGTTTGTAATCAGCGACACCCTGCTCACGTAAAAAGCGACGCAATATGGCCGACTTTATCTCTTCACGGGTAACAACATAGGCGCAACTTTTTTCTCCCATCAGTGAATCAGGAATAGCGATCAATGCAGCGTGCAGCACGAGTGGATGGCGTAACAGTAAATTTTCTATTTCTTCTGCCGCAATCTTTTCGCCACCACGGTTAATTTGATCTTTTTCCCTGCCTACAACTTTTAGATAACCTTTCTCTGTTTGAATAACTAAATCACCCGAACAGTAAAAACCATTCTCATCAAACACTTGGCTGTTATATTGATGACTTTGGTAGTATCCGCGGAAAGTATAAGGTCCACGAGTCATCAACAGGCCAGGAGTACCATGAGGTAGTGGGTTACCCAGAGAATCGGAGATCCATACTTCATCATCATCACTAATCGGACGGCCTTGTGTAGTGAAAACGGTTTGTTCGTCATCATCTAAGCGTGTGTAATTGACCAATCCTTCGGCCATGCCAAATATCTGCTGTAATTGGCAGCCCAGTTCTGATGGGATTCTCCGTGCCAGTGACTCACTCAGGCGAGCCCCCCCTACCTGCAATAACGCCAGACTTTCAAGTGGTGACTTATCCCCTGTCAGTGCAATGGCCTCCAGCCACAGGCTTACCGCAGGAGGTACTAAAGCAGTAACATTAATCCGATGCTGTTCAATCAAAGGGAAGCAACTTGATGGACTGGGATCATTAGCCATAATCACTTGTCCCCCGGCATAAAAAACCCCTAATGCTCCCGGTGAACTCATCGGATAATTATGTGCGGCAGGAAGGGCGCATAAATAGCGTGTTTGTTCATTGAAATGGCAGATATCAACGCTGGCGCGAATACTGTAGTAGTAATCGTTGTGAGTTCGGGGGATCAGTTTGGGGATACCCGTACTGCCACCTGATAGCTGGAAGAAAGCCACTTCGTTCGCTGGCGTGGGTGTTGCGATAAAGTTGTCTGCTTTTTCATCAATCAATACAGTTAAGTCTATCGGGCTGTTGTTATCTCCCCGCAGAAATATATTGGTTAGTGAAGAGTAACGGGTATGCAGTTCTTGAATAAAAGCATGGTCAGAAAACAGTGAATGGCTACGGTCTGCAATCAAGAGTGAGGGTTTAATTTGCTCAGCATAAGCCAATAGCTCACTACGCTGGTGGCTGAACAGCGCATTGATGGGAACTACGCCCAAACGTAGTAGAGCAAAAAAGGTGATATAAAATTCTGCGATATTGCCTAACTGCACCAAGGCGGTTTGCCCATGCCGGACACCTCGGCGCTTGAGGGATGCGGCCAGATTATCCGCCAGTTGATTAAGTTGGCGATAACTGTATTGGCGATAGCTGTATTGTTGATTAGCGGATTGCTGATTTGAGCAAACCAGAGCGATATTTTCGTTGTCAGCCTGACGACTGAGTATGTCGCAAAGGGGGAGGTCAAGCCAGTAGCCGCGCTGACGATAACGCTGTGATAATGGTTCAGGCCAGCGATTAAATTCAATACTCATAACACACGTTCCTTACTATCAGATAATCCTAGCGCTTGTAGCATGGTGCCAAGTTTCACACCGGTTTCTTGCCATTCGGAACTGGGTTGGGAGTCAGCAACGATGCCTGCTCCGGCAAAGAGTCGAATATGGTTTTCGAATACTTCCCCACAGCGAATAGTAACAACCCATTCGCCATTGCCTCTGGCATCACACCAACCGACAATGCCGCCGAAATAGTTGCGCTTGAAAGGTTCGAGTTGAGCGATGAGTTCGTATGCCCGCTCTCTTGGTGTCCCGCAAAGCGCTGGCGTTGGATGGAGTAAACTGGCAATCGAAAGGGAATCTGCATGTTTATTGCGTAATTCGCCTCGTATTTCTGTGGCGAGGTGCCAGAGTAAAGGGGTACTGAATATTGAGGGCAAATCAGGGATCATGAGTTCAGTACAATGTTCAGTGAGTGCGGTTCGTATCGCACTAATCACTAATTGATGTTCATGCTGATCTTTAGCTGAATGCAGCAGCGATTGGCGCAAGGCTTTGTCTTCTGCGATATTGCGGCTTCTGCGTGACGAACCTGCCAATGGTTGAGAAATAATGGTATTGCCCTGCTTGCGTAGTAGAAGTTCTGGGCTGGCACCAATTAACGTGCTGTTTTCTAGCGGAAGATGAAAGTTGTAGCTATAGGGATTTTGGGCATTAAGCTGCATAAAAAGCCGGATAGTGTCAGGCTTTCGATCAAATTCAATATTCAGCAGACGCGAAAGGACGGCTTTATCAAGCAGACCATGATGTATAGCGTCGACTGCCTGAAAGACCATCCGGCAAAATTCTTCTTTTTCCGGCCATAAATGACTCTGCTGCAATTGTAACCGTGGCAGGGGGGACAGAGCCGAAAAACGTAAGGTGTCCCGTTCTAGCCAACGGTATTCGTAAGGTATATAGAGAGCAGAAGGTTGTTGTTTATCAAAAGGAATTGCCCCTACTGCAATGGGGTTTTTAATCCCCGCCTGTTCAGCCTGATGGAATAATTGAGATAGATTGCCACTTAATGAATTACCACTTAATAAATTGCCAATATCGTCATGATGACTGGCGGGGGTTGCTATTTTGGTAAAACACCCTTGTGCATGCAGGCTTTTATTTGAGGACAGGAACACAAAATCATCACAATTAAAGCCAAGTAATTCGGATGTGTGATATTCAGCAGTTAAATTAAGCACGATGTTTCCCTATTATTTTTAAATAATAGATTGGTTATATTATTCAGTTTTATGGCTTGTTGCGCTTGAAATACAAAAGTACTCCAATACATATCATTCCAATCAGTATAAATGCGCCTTGATGGAAGCAACTTACAGTGGCAGAAAGTTTTTGATTTTTGCCACTGAGATCAATAAGTTTTGGCTTACCAGGTATATTCCACCGTGGCAACGATGCTGCGTCCGTTACCATAGAAGCAAGCACCTTCATTTGTGCATGAAGCAACATAACGCTTGTTGGTCAGGTTATTCACATTCAGCTGTACACTGGCTCCTTTTAATTGCGGGGAGGCTTCACCAAGATCGTATTTCGCCATCAGATCGTAGAGGGTATAGGGCTTAACGTGGAATGTTTCTTCATAATCACCAGACGTGGAGCCGATGTAGCGCATACCGGCTCCCAGTGTGAATCCTTTCAGAGCAGTTTGAGTGAAGCTGTAACTCCCCCATGCAGCAGCTGCATGTTCAGGGATTGAAGGCACTCTTTTGCCGATCCGTGAGGTATTGTTATCGCTTTTGGTTTTGGTATCTGTATAGCTATAGCTGGCTATAAGATTGATTTCTGGCGTGATTTGGGAATTAATTTCGGCTTCTGCCCCTTTTGAGCCAATTTTACCAATTTGTTCGCTAAAGCGGGTAACAGGGTTACGACTGGTCACGTTTTTCTGGGTGATATCGAACAGAGACAGGGTTAACAGGGTATTGTGATCTTTTGGCTGGAATTTGATGCCTATCTCAGTTTGTTCACCTGTTGTTGGTTTGAAGGCAGGTGTCCCCGGTGCTCCTTGAGACAGATTAGGTTCAAAGGAGGTGCTGTAACTGATATAAGGCGAAATACCGTTATCAAAGGCATACAGTAATCCCGCACGTCCTGTAAAAGCACGGTCTTTCTGGGTTGTTGATTTATTTTTGATGATGTCTTGTTGCTTGGTTTCGGTCCAGTCATAACGTCCCGACAGAGCTAAATTCCAGTTCTCCCAACTGAGTTGATCTTGTACGTAAACGCCTAACTGGTGGAGTTTCTTTTTATCATTTAAAGCAAGGGAGAGTTCTTTTTCATCGACGGGAATACCCCAAACTGGGTTTGACCAATCAAAATTGTGTTTTCCTTTTTCATCCCAGTCACGCCAGAATTTATTGTGGTTATTTACCCACTTATAATCGATCCCACTGATGACGCTATGCTCAAAGTTTCCTGTTGAAAAAAACGCTTTCAGTTGGTTATCCATGCTCACTCCTTGAGACTCATTATGCTCGCGTTGTGGAAAACGTTTAATGGTGGGAGGAGTAGGGTCTGATGCAAAAACTAAATATTTTGAACGTTCATTTGATGTTGAATAACGCAGATTTTGTTGGAAAGAGAAGATATCGTTGAAGTCATGTTCAAGGATGTAACCGATAGAGGATTGTTCCCGTCTGACCTGATTATATGAAGGATCACTGAGATTCATATCATGGGGGATATAACCCGCATTGGGAACTGGCGTTACAGTGCCCTTTTTGGGATAGAAATTACGGAATCCCGCTTTGGGATCGTACTGATAACTGGTCAATAATGTAAACGTCGTATTATTGTTGGGGATCCATGTTAGCGCAGGAGCAATGGCAATTCGCTCTTTTTTATAATCTTTGACGAACTGTTTTTGGGTGCTGACGATACCATTTAAACGATAAAGAACGGGAATGTCATCACCCAATGCCCCACCGAAATCAAAGGCTAATTCACCCAGACTCTGATTACCTGCTTTCATCTGGACCTTACGAATGGTCTCTGCTGTGGGTCTTTTGCTGGTCATGTTAACCAAACCGCCAGGGCTGACCTGACCGTATAGCACAGATGCTGGTCCGTGCACCAACTCTATGCGTTCTAATAGCCAGGGATCAATTTGACCTACGGTGCCTCCTGAACTGTTCGTACCATAACTCAAGCCGTCAAGGAATTTAGGCGCATAACGAAAACCACGAGCAATCACTTCGTCGTTACGGTTGGAAGAGCCGCGGTAGTTAGTCACAACACCACTTGAATAATTCAGGGAGTCAGCAACAGTTGTTGCACCTTGTGCTTCCATTTGTGTGCGATTAATAACGCTGATTGACTGGGGAGTTTTGATAAGAGGAGTGAGACTTTTGGTGCCGGCGGTACTGTCTGATTCTACAAAGTGTTTTTCAGAACTCCCTTTAATTGTACTTGTGACAGTTACGGTGTATTCGTTGTTATTGACAGTCCCATTGTTTGCTGAAGCATATGGAGATAGCAGTAAGGCAGAAGTAAACGTTAAAAATAATTTATTATAGTTATAGTTTATCGTTATTATTTTTGCGGTTTTAGATGCTTTGTTCTTGATAGGCAGTACCATGGATTTCATCTCTCAATATAGATATTTTCAAAATAAAAATTTAAAAATCAGTTAGATAAATAAGGCGACACCATTCTGGCTAAGCTGAATAGTGAAGGCCTCCTGCCATATTTCCTGATAATGCTCCATTAACTCTGTTAGCCAGTGATTAAGATTAATAAAATAAATTGAATGATATTGCAAACGAAAATAATTATCAATATCATTACTATATGATAATTATTTCCATTGGTGAATCGTTGCGAGTGAGTTGCATCAGGCGCGGTGTATCAAATGTATATGTCATTTATGAGCAGATGTTTTTGCAGGGGAGAAGGGGATGAAGTTAGTATTTCAGCCATCAGGTACGGTAGATAATTTATTATCTGCCCCTAATGTTGGTAGTGAATCATGGTGGGAACATATTGCTATTTTAGGAACTCCGATCATAGAAGTGACGAGGAACCAGCAAGTTCAAACAACCTTCTTCTGGCAAGATCCTTACGGGAATGAACAAAACTCAAATTTTCGAAAAATCTATATCGATATCAATGGCATTACCAATCACCATCGTCCGGATCCACAAAGTTTGCAACGATTGCCTGAAACAGATATCTGGTATTGGTCAGTAAACCTTGAAGATGATTGGAGAGGAAGCTATCGATTTATACCTGCCACTGACACATATCTCCCCCCCAAATTTTCCGATGAAATCAAACAGCGTAATCAACAGCAACGTGAATGGTGGATTTCACTCTTTCCATTATCCATTCCAGATCCTTTGAATTTACAGAGCCATCACCGTAATGGGCTTGGCTTGCCTTTATCGGCAATTCACATGCCCTATGCACTTGAACAAAGCGCATGGGCATTAACCCCAATTAATGGAATAAGCCCAAATCATATTGCGCAGGTAGATAAACGAGAGCCTTTGCTTTTGCATTGGAATAGTGAGCGGCTCAACAATCAAAGGCATGTTTGGCTTTATTCCAGTGGTGAAGAAACGGAAAAAGAAAACGCATGCTCTCGTCCTCTTATCATTCTCTTGGATGGATTGAATTGGGCGGAGAGAATGCCAATTTTTCCGGTGATTGATGCAGCGACTGAAAAACAACAGATACCGGAGGCTGTTTGGCTTTTGATTGATGTTATTGATATGCCTCATCGAGAGCGGGAGCTTCCCTGCAACTCTGATTTTTGGCAAGCGATTCAGGATGAACTCTTGCCGCTTGCCGCACAGCATACCGCTTTCAGCGATGATCCTGAACAAACTGTTATTGCAGGGCAGAGTTACGGTGGGCTGGCGGCACTGTATGCCGCACTTCATTGGCCACAACGCTTTGGTTGTGTTCTCACGCAATCGGGTTCTTTTTGGTGGCCTGACAGCAAAATTGTTCGACAGTTTATGCCATCCGAAGAACATAAACCCGGCTGGCTGACCCAGCAACTGCTTGAGCAAAAAGTTATGCCTTCGTCATTGAAAATCTTTCAGGAAGCGGGTTCCCGCGAAGCAGATATCCATTTTGTAAATGAGCAAATGTATGCCGCATTACAGGAGGCAGGACACAACGTGAATTATCGCGTGTTTAATGGTGGGCATGATGCGCTGTGCTGGCGTGGTGGGTTAATTGATGGCCTTAGTTGGTTACTGGCTGAAAAATGATGCAGTAAACCGATTATTGAAGTCCCAAATACTATGACGAGAACCAACGATGAATTTGCAACAAAAGAATCCTTTTGATGATGATGAAGCCACTTTTTATGTACTGATAAACGATCAACAGCAATATAGCCTTTGGCCAGCTTTTGCTGACCATCCTGCTGGTTGGAAGCAGATTATTGGCCCGGATTCACGGGCGGCTTGTATCGCATACATAGAAGAGCACTGGGTGGATATGCGCCCAGCCAGTCTGCGTGAACTGCATCTGCATAAAACACATCTGCATAAAACATAGATAAATCAAAGTGATAATGCCGATGGTTTAGTCTGTAGAGTAGATAAGCAAGGAAATCAAACGTGCCTAATGTATTGCAACTTTCTGAAATTAAATCAGTCAATCTGACGTTGCCGCTTGTGGCTGCTCAGCCCGGAATCTGGATGGCTGACCAAATTGCCAGTCACCGTAATGTGTTTACCATTGCGCATTATATTGAAATTCATGGAGAACTGGATCGCTCCTTATTTGATACGGCGATCCGCCAAGGTTTGGCTGAGGCCGATACCGTTCATGCGCGTTATTTTATTAATGAACAGGGAGAAGCTGTACAGCAAATCCCTGCTTTCCGTCATGCACAACAGGTTGTTGCGCCGGAGTGGTTTGATTTTACCCACGAGCGGGGGGAAAGTGCGTCACAGGCATTAATGCAGGCAGATCTAGCCGCTGAATTGCCCGCTGACGGGGAACGTCCGCTTTATCGGCAGGTAATCATGAAGGTCGATGCCCAGCCTGAACGATGGTTCTGGTATCAGCGTTTCCATCACATTATGCTTGATGGTTTCAGTTTTGAGGCACTGACACGGCGCATTATTGATATCTATAACGCGTTAAGCGTGGGGAGACAGCCCGCTGAAAACCCTTTCTGTTCATTCGATTTGGTCGTTAAAGAATATCAGGAATGGGAGCAATCACCGGCAAAAGCAAAGGCAGCCGAATTCTGGCAACAACATACCCGTGAACGTGGTGCTTCCGTTTCACTTTCCACTGAAGAGATTGCGAATACAGGAACTTCCTTACCTTTACATCACCATTGCTATTTCCCACTTTCTCAATTTGCCCCATTCAGTGAGGATCATTTACTGCGGCAGTTCCCGCCGGCTGAAATTGTGATGGCTACACTCTGCATCTATTTTTATCGCATGAGCGGAGAAAAACATCTGTCAATCGGTTTTCCTTTTATGCGGCGTCTGGGTTCTCAGGCACTTTGTGCGATGGGACCTGTAGTCAATCTCTTGCCGCTGCAAATAAAACTGCAAGAAAGTATGACTCTTGCAGAAGTAGCAAGAACGTTCGTGGATGAAATGAAGCTGGTTCGCCGTTACCAGCGGTATGAAGCTGAACAACTGCGTTGTGATCTGGGATTATCTGGTAGCAGCAATGCGCTTTATGGCCCTGTTTTCAACTACAAAATCTACAATGAGACGTTGAAACTAGGCGGTAAACCGATCAAAACGCATACACTCGCCATGGGGCCGGTGGATGATTTAGAGTTTGAATTGTGTTGTTACGATGATCAGCTCCAGCTGGTACTGATTGCGAATCGGAAAAAATATAGTGAACAAACTTTACTGTGGCATGCTGAACGGATCAGCTATTTGTTGAATCAATTGTTGATACAGCCGCAGCAGCCTATTGCGTTCGCCTTTCTCATTCCACCACAGGAACAACAACGGCTTGATAGATGGTCTTGTGGGCCGAAAATCCAGGCGCCCGTAACTAGTGCTTCTGTGCTGGATCTCTTTTTGCAGCAGGTTGAACGGCAACCTGATGCTATCGCTATACGTTGTCACAATGAACAGCTTAGCTACCACCAATTGATGACAAAAGTGATGCAGCTTGCACGTTTCTTGTTGTTACAGGGAATGGGGGCGGAGGATGTGGTTGCCATCGGCATTCCTCGTTCAGTGGATTCAATTATTGCGATTCTGGGAGTATTGGCTAGTGGTGCTGCTTATATTCCCCTTGATCTTGATTACCCGCCGGAACGTTTGCAATTAATGTGTGACGATGTTCAGCCAGCCTTGCTGATCACTCACTTGAATACGTTGGCACGAATGCCTGAAGTACCCAAGGCCATTTGTCTGGACGATCAGCAGATAGTGGCACAATGTTCCGGTTTATCTTCGTTACCTGTCACAGACGAAGAACGACGCGAAAAACTGAGCGGTGAACATCTGGCTTATATGATCTACACCTCAGGATCGACAGGTAAACCAAAAGGTGTTATGAGCACACATGGTGGGTTACTGAATTTATTAATCTCCCATGCTACGCATCTGTTCGGGCCTGTTATCGAGAATTTTTATCAGCAACATGGCCGAAGGGCACGGGCGGGGCACACTGCATCTTTCTCCTTTGATTCCTCTTGGGAACCCCTGTTTTGTATGATTTTAGGCTGTGAACTCTATATTTTTGATGAGGAGCTGAGACGGGATGCGTGGGGCGTGGTACAGCAAATGAATCTGCTGCCGATTGATATCATGGATATTACCCCTTCTTTTTTGACCCAACTTATTGACAGTGGATTGTTGGAAAAAGGCAACCACCAACCTGCGTTTATTATGATTGGCGGCGAAGCGGCCACACCACGGTTATGGGAATTACTTAAACAGCAGCCGCAAATTGATATCCATAACTATTATGGCCCTTCCGAATATACCATTGATACGCTGGGAGCCAGTATTCAGGTGGCCGATCAGCCAGTGATTGGGCGTCCGGTTGCCAATACCGATATCTGGCTTTTAGATAGTTATCTACAACCCGTGCCAATTGGTGCGGTGGGAGAGCTGTATCTCTCAGGTGCGGGTATCGCCCGTGGTTATTTGCATCGTCCGGGAATGACGGCAACACGCTTTGTCGCTAATCCGTTCCGTCATGGTGAAGTGATGTACCGCACTGGTGATCTTATGCGCTGGCGGTCTGACGGGCAGCTTGCATTTATTGGTCGGGTGGATCATCAGGTTAAAGTGCGTGGTTTCCGCGTTGAATTAGGTGAAGTAGAAAATGCTTTGGTTGATTTACCGGGGATCAGTTCTGCGGTAGTGATTGCTGAACCTATCGGTGCGACATATCGGTTGGTGGGATATTGTGCCGTCCCAGATGGGCAACAGCGCGCTCTGCCGAATATCTCTGCTTTACTGTTGGCTGCACTGGCAGAGAAGCTGCCTGATTATATGGTTCCTTCTCTCTTGATGGTGTTGGAAACCTTACCTACCTCAATTAATGGCAAAATCGACCGCAATTCATTACCCAAGCCACAGCAACTTCCATTGCCAGTGGGCAGAAAAGCGGAAAGTGAGCAGGAAAAATCCATTTGTGCAGCATTCTCCAGCCTATTGGCAGTGCAGGAAGTCAGTGCAGATGATGATTTTTTTGCACTGGGAGGTGACAGTATTTCTGCGATGGCGCTGGGGACACAATTACGCCGTCTCGGTTGGCAGTTACGTCCGCGGGATATTTTCAGTGAGCGTACACCTGCGCGTATGGCGTTGAAAATGACGCCTGTTACCATTGCAAAACAGACTTCTAAGCGTATTCAGAAAGGGGCGATTGATAGTCTGCCTATTTTGCGTTGGTTTGCTGAATCTCATGGGATTAATACCCGTTTTGCTCATGGTGTATTTATCCGTGTCCCCGCAGAATTACAGCCGCAACATTTAACGCAGGCATTGATTGCTTTAGTGCAAGCGCATCCTGTATTGCGCGCGTTGACCCGTGATGACCAGCTTATAGTTGGTGAATTTACCCGTGATCCAATTTCTGTATCTGAGGAAACTTATTGCAGCATACGGCAAAATTGCGCAGATATTGAAACCTGTGCAGAGAAAGCCTTCCACGATGCGGTTATGCATCTGGAACCCGCGAATGGTCAGCTATTCCACGCTTGTTTATTACAACAAAAAAGTGATGGCAATGAAGATGTATCTAAGGGATTAGTGTTTGTTATTCACCATTTGGCAACAGATGGCGTTTCGTGGCGAATATTATTGGATGAATTACGTCAGGGAGTCGAAGCTGCAATAAACGGCAAAACCATGACTTTGCCAACGGAAGAGTATTCTCTGTACGATTGGAACGATTATCTGCGCCAAAATCTGCCACAACGAGCAGCCGAATTGCCTTTTTGGCAGCGAATGTTGAATAAAAAAACGCCTCTATTAGGGCTGCGTCCGTTGGATGTACAGCGGGATCGCCAAATAAGCGCCTGTACGGAACGAACATTATTGAGCGGCGAACAAACGGCCGCATTATTGGGAATATTGCCCAAGCAATATCAGGCGAATGTTGAAGAAGTTTTATTAACCATATTGGCAATGGCTTGTTATCGCCATTTTAACGTCAGTCAGTTACGCTTCCAGCTAGAATCTCATGGTCGCGTTGAATTAGATGAAAATGGCGATTTGGCTCGGACTGTTGGCTGGTTGACTGCTGAATACCCGATAGTGGTCGGTCTGCCACAAACAGGAGAATACCAACCGGTTGAGATGGTCAGGGCGGTGAAAAGTGTTTTGCGTGCGGTGCCCGATCGCGGGATAGGTTATGGTTTGTTGCGCTACCTTGACCAAACGGGACGGGAAATACTGGCGAAGCAAAAAACGCCGGAGATATTATTTAATTACCTGGGGCGTTTTATCGAGGCAGATAATTTATGGGCACCTCAACGGACTAAAAATCTTTTCCGGGATGCGTTTGCTGTTTACCAAGACCCCGAAATGCCACTGAACCATAGTTTGGAAATCAACCTATTTGTTGATGAACAAGGGAACACTCCACAGTTGGTAATTAACTGGCAATGGGTTGATGGTATTTTTAGTCATCAGGATATTGCAGAATTACATCAAGGTATGGCATGGGCGGCTGAGTGCCTAATTCAGTTTGCCAGACAGCAGCCCCTACAGGCTATGGCAACGTTAGTCGCCGCAGAAACTGGGCTGGCAGAGCTTGAGGAAAACGATCTGACTCAATTGACCGAACGTTATGGCCCATTATCTGCGGTATTACCGTTGCTGCCATTGCAACAAGGATTATTATTCCACGCACAAACAGCCACCGAACATGGCAGTTATAATTCATTGACACGCCTTTCCCTGTTCGGGTCATTGACCGTTGCTGAATTACGTCGGGCGTTGTCAGTTTTAGTCCGGCATCATCCTCAGCTTGCTGCGAAATTTGATACTGAGCAATACCCCTCTCCACTGCAATTGATACCGCTCATCTCTGATGATAAAGATTATTGGACGCTCGATTTCCATCAACTGCCTGAATTAACAGCGGAAGAGGAAGAGATGGCGTTGCGGGAACTGGAGAAAACAGAACTTGCGCGAGATCTCTTCCAGCAGCCAGCAGCGATGTTACATGCATTGCTGGTTCGCCACGGTAAAAGTTCACGCCATACGATATTACTGAATGCCCATCATCTGATCGTTGATGGCTGGTCAACACCTATTCTGGTGCAAGACCTTTTGGCATTGCTGAATCAGGGCGAACAGGCCTTACATGAACCTAAAATAAATAAACCTGAAAGACGTTATCAAGACGTGGTTCGACAATTGTTGGCGCGAGAGGCAGAGCCTGCCCGCCAATGTTGGCAACAGGTATTGAAAAATGTTCAACCAACATGTTTGTTCGGTGAACAACACCATACTGGTGAGGTTAAGGAGCTTGAAGTATTACTCGAGCCAGCGATGGAACAGCAGTTAATCGGCCTGTGCCAGCAACGCGGTTTAACCCTTAATACTCTGATGCAAGGCATTTGGTCTTTGCTATTGAGTATTCACAGCGGCTCGCCTGATGTTGTTTTTGGTTCCCCGGTTTCAGGGCGGTTTGGGCAGACTGACGGGCTAGACCAGCATGTTGGGCTGTTTAGTAATACCTTACCGGTTCGGGTTATTCTAGATATGGCACAACCTCTGTTGCCACAACTAGAAAAACTACAGACCCAGCAGATCCAATTGATTGAACATGACAATATTGGGTTGGGTGAAATCCAGCAAATTGCCGGCACTGGCACGCTTTTTGATACTTTGTTGGTGGTCGAAAATTATCCGGAAGTGAAGCAGAATCAAGAAGAGATCCAAAACATCGCCTGTCAGAGTGTCAATAACCGTGGTTATACCCATTATCCTTTAACATTGCTGGTGTTGCCGGGTAAGCGTCTGCGTCTATTGATGGAATATCGTGAAAGTGTTAAACAGCCTGAGCGTTTGGCACAACGCATACTGCTTTTGATCCGACAATTAATTGAACAGCCCGAGATTGCACTGCGTGAGTGGGTTTTGCAATCGGTTGATGAGGTCGCGTTCATTGAGGAAATCAATGACACTTATCATGATATCCCTTCCGGGACACTTCATCAGGCTGTCATTGAACAAGCAAGAAAAACACCTGACGATTTGGCATTGTTGGATTGCCATCATCGTCTGACTTACCAGCAAATGCGCCTCCAAACTCGCTTGTTAGTTGATCGTCTAATTGAAGCGGGGGTACAAACAGGGGACATTGTCGGCGTTGCATTATCACGTTCGGTTCGGCTGAGTCTGGCGTTACAGGCGATTTTGGAAGCGGGAGCTGCATGGTTGCCTCTTGATACCGGTTATCCTGATGAACGTTTGACCATCATGCTGGAAGATGCCCAACCTCGATTAGTAATTACGGAAAGTGAACATCGGGCACGTTTTGCCAATCAGGCGCCTTTGTTGTTACTGGATAAACTGTTATTGGATAAACTGGCGAATGAAACACAGCAGCCTGTCCATCCTGCCGCCAATGTGACGCCTGAACATACAGCGTACATTATCTACACTTCTGGCTCTACGGGAAAACCCAAAGGGGTTATGGTGAGCCACCAAGCTATTATTAACCGTTTATTGTGGATGCAGGAAGCTTACCAATTGACAGGGGATGATGTGGTATTGCAGAAAACACCATGTAGTTTTGATGTTTCTGTATGGGAGTTTTTCTGGCCTTTAATGACAGGCGCCCAATTAGTGATGGCACCGCCAGAAGCACATCGCGATCCTATAGCGCTTCTCCAACTTATTGATGATTACAATGTTACGACATTGCATTTTGTGCCATCAATGCTGGCAACTTTAATTGACTCATTAGCGTTACGAGAACAAGAAGCGCCGTTCTGCCATAGCCTGAGACGGGTTTTCTGTAGTGGTGAAGCCTTGTCATGTGAACTGGCGCATCGCTATCAGACATTGATGGCGGCACCTTTGCATAACCTTTATGGGCCAACGGAAGCGGCGGTGGATGTGACATGGCAACCGGCATTCGGCGAGGCATTGGCGCATTGCAGTAGCTCTGGAGTGCCTATCGGCCGCCCGGTATGGAATACCCAATTGCGTATTTTAGATCCTTGGTTGCGCCCTGTCCCTATTGGAGTAGCTGGTGATCTCTATCTCAGCGGAATTCAGTTGGCGACAAACTACCTGAACCGACCCGATCTGACAGCCAGCCGCTTTGTGGCTGATCCATTTGCATCTGGCGAACGGATGTACCGAACAGGAGATATTGCATGCTGGTCAGAAGATGGTGAAGTTGAATATCTGGGGCGCAGTGATGAGCAATTAAAAATACGTGGTCAGCGTATTGAACTGGGTGAAATTGAACAAGTTTTACTGGAACAACCCGGAATAGCTCAGGCCGCGGTCGCTGCACGCGAGTTGGGTAAATCAGGTCAGGCAATGGGGAATGTCGATGCACGTCAGCTGATTGCTTGGCTGATTCCTCAATCAGGTGTGACATTGGATATTGCCGCACTGCAACAAACGATGATGAAACGATTGCCAGCTTATATGCTGCCTGTCAGCTATGTAATACAGGAAAATTTCCCGCTGAGTGCAAATGGAAAATTGAACCGCAAGGCTCTCCCGTTGCCAGAGAAACTAACGGCAGGCCGGTTACCACAAGCTGGTTTAGAAAGTCAGCTAGCTAAGTTATTTGCCGAAATTTTAGAGTGTGAAATTGTTTGGGCTGATGATGATTTCTTTGCTCTGGGAGGGCATTCGTTGCTGGCAATGCGTCTGGCAGCCGAAATACGCCGACGCTTTAATTATCATGTTTCAGTTGGCAACATCATAGTCGCGCGAAGTGTAGAAAAATTGAGTGCATTATTGGTTACCGAGCGAATGGTTGCTGAACGAGCAATTGATGAACTCACGGATGAACAGAAGAAAAATTTGGCTGAAAACAGTGGAATGGGAGAGGTTTTACCGTTACGGGAAGGCTCTGGGCCAGCGCTGTTTTGTATACACCCAGCGTCGGGCTTTGCCTGGCAATACAGTGGGCTGTTGCGTTATCTGGAGGGGGATTTTCCGATTATCGGGTTACAGTCCCCTCGTCCTCATGGCGTGATTGCTGATTGTTACAGCCTTGATGCAATGTGCACACGTCATTTGGCGACTTTGCGGAATATCCAACCTTATGGGCCTTACTGCTTGCTGGGGTATTCTCTGGGTGGAATGTTGGCTCAGGGAATGGCGATTCGTTTACAGCAGGAAGGGGAAGAAGTCGTTTTCTTAGGATTATTGGACGCTTATCCCCCGGAAGGTCAGGATTGGGGAGGGTTAAGCGAAGAGGAAGCCAAACAAGAAATTGCCCGTGAACAGGCGGAGTTTATGGCGACGACAGAAGATGAGCGTGATCCGCAACTGCGCAAGGAAAAACAGGCAATGTTCGAGGATATTGTGGCTAACTATCAAGACGCTGTTCGTAGTTTATTATCTGCCGTTAACCAAAAATATGATGGTGAAGCCACGTTATTTGTGGCTGAGCGGACGTTGCCTCCTGATTTGGATGTCGAAGAGACATGGGCACCCTGGATTCGCCATTTGAAGGTCTATCGGCAAGATTGTGAACATGCAGATATCCTTTCTCCTGTTTCATTGAAACAGTGGGGACCGCTGCTGAATAGTCTGTTGAGAAGAATAGTCTGTTGAGAAGAATAGCCTGTTGAAAACAATAGCCTGTTGAAACAAGACCGCAAGTAACTTTATCGCGTTTAACGCCATCGCATCGTATGGAGCATTATGGCCAGTTCATCACTCTTTTTGGATTTTAGTTTGCTCAGAAATAATGCGCATTTCCGAGCCATTTTTGTTGCCCGTATGTTATCTGTCTTTGCATTGGGAATGCTGACAGTTGGTGTTCCTGTCCAGATGCAGTTTCTGACGGGATCTACCTTACAGGTAGGAATTGTGGTTGCACTGGATGGAGTCGGTATGTTTATCGGGTTAATTCTGGGGGGAATACTGGCTGACCGTTATGATCGGCGTAAACTTATTTTGTTTGCCCGTGGCACTTGTGGTATCGGTTTTGTGGCATTGAGCTTTAACGCATTTTTAGATTCGCCATCATTGTATATGCTCTATTTTCTTTCTATCTGGGATGGCTTTTTTGGTGCGTTGGGGATGACGGCGTTAATGGCGGCAATCCCCAATTTAGTAGGGCGGGAAAATCTGGCCGCTGCAGGTGCCTTGAGCATGATTACTGTTCGCATAGGTGCCATTATTTCACCGGCATTGGCAGGTATTATTATTGTTGCTGGTGGGCCAGGATGGAACTTTGCCGTTGCAGCAATCGGTACATTAGCCACATTATTACCCCTGATGAGGCTTCCGGAAATGAAGCCTCAGCTAAGCAATAAAGAGCATCCGATCAGTGCATTGGTAAGCGGGGTGAAATTTGTTTGTCAGCATAAAATTGTGGGCAGTGTCATATTGGTGGGGATGCTGCTCAGTATCGCAGGAGCGGTTCGCATTCTGTTTCCTGCATTATCTCAGGAAGTATATCACCAAGGGCCGTCAGCGACTGGCCTGATGTATTCCGCCGTTCCTTTGGGAGCTATGTTAGGTGCTTTCACCAGTGGATGGATAGGGCGAAGCTCACGATCAGGAGTTCTGCTTGTTGTATGTGTACTGTGCTCCTTTATCACCTTATCCCTACTGGGAGTTGTCACAAATATCGTTCTGGCATTACTTGTCTTGGTTTGTTATGGATATTTGAATGCGTTTGCATCCTTACTGCAATTTACCCTTGTTCAGAGCCATACGCCGGATCACTTATTGGGGCGGGTGAACAGTTTTGTTACTGCACAAGATGTTAGTGGTGATTCTTTGGGAGCGTTGGGGCTGGGTTTTATGGGACGCTTGTTGTCTCCTGTAATGACCGTCTTTTCGTTTGGGGCTTTTGCTGCACTTACCTGCCTGTTGCTTGCAGCAGTAGCAAAACCTTTACGCCATTCTACATTGCGCGGCAGTATGCCATTATCAGAAAAAAAACCTTTAGAAAGTGAAGCTAAGCAAAGTGATAACTAATGGGTATGAAGCCCGCCTGCGATCATTAGCAAAAGTATCCCACAGTTAAACAAATCACGGCGTGGTCTCAATACCACGCCGTCACGCTTAACATAGAAAGAACCACGCCAATTTTTCAAAATAATACTTTTTGTTATTTTTTTATTAAAAAATCATTAAATGACTACTAATGAAATGTGGCATTTTATGGTGTGTTTAGGTGATGCAGGTGATGGTTTCAACCCGCCTACATAATAAAAAACATAAGAACTGGTATTTTTGCAAATTAATAATGGATGGTAACTAAGATGAATGAGCGACACAGAATACCTCGGAGCACCCTGACTACCACGCGTTTATCGGTCAAAACCCAGCCACGAATACTTTACCACGCCATAGCTTGCTGTCTGGCAGCAGCCAGCTTTGGAGCTTATGCGGAAAATTATGTTGAAAAAGGGCGGCTTGGTGATCCTGCAACCTGGCGTTCCAGTGAGTTTTTGGCTGAATGGGGACTTGGTGTCATTCATGCTGATGAAGCCTATGCCAGAGGTTATACCGGTAAAGGGATCAAGCTGGGGATATTTGATCAGGTCGTTTATGCCAAGCATCCTGAGTTTGTGGGAAAAGATAAGGTTATCAACTTAGTTACCTCTGGGATACGTGAATATACCGATCCTTATATTAAGGTGAAAAAAGGCGATTCATTCCGTTATGACGGCTCACCATCCATAGATAAAGGCGGCACTTTAGGCGATCATGGCGTCCATGTTGCAGGTATTGCAGCAGGTAGCCGAGATGGCAAAGCAATGCATGGTGTGGCCTATAACGCCCAAATAATCGGTGCTGATAACGGCGATCCCGGCCCCGAAGATGGCATCATCTTAGGCAATGATGGTGGCGTTTACCAAGCTGGTTGGAATGCACTGATAGACAGCGGTGCCCGTATTATTAACAATAGCTGGGGGATCGGTATTGATAAGAAACTTGAGGATGGCGGTAGCGATCCGAAAGCAGCTCACTTTACCTTAGCTGAGGCGCAAAAGCAGTTCGATGAAATAAAACCAATTTTGGGTACAAAACCCGGTGGTGCATATCAGGGGGCAATTGATGCTGCACGCAGTGGCATTGTGACGATTTTTGCCGCGGGTAATAGTAAGAATTACAGTAATCCGGATGCCATTGCTGGTCTGGCCTGGTTTGTGCCAGATATTGTACCAAACTGGCTAACAGTCGCTAGCTTGCAGCAAGATCCGAATAGTACCAATAGCGTGCCTTATTCCATCAGTAGCTTTTCCTCGCGCTGTGGCTATACTGCCAGTTTTTGTGTCAGTGCGCCCGGTAGTAAAATTTATAGCTCAATCATTGGCGGAAAAGTGGATGACGTTACTACTGGATATGCTCGTTACAGTGGTACTTCTATGGCCGCACCACATGCTGGTGGTAGTCTTGCGGTATTGATGGAGCGTTTCCCGTATATGACCGGAGCTCAAGTGTCTTCCGTGTTGCTTACTACGGCGACTGATATGGGAGATAAGGGGATTGATGAAATTTACGGTTGGGGATTGATTAACCTCGGTAAAGCGATAAATGGCCCCGGTATGTTCTATACCGCAGAAGATATTCCTGAAAAATTCCGTACTCCAGATCCTGATGGTGTGGCCTACGGCAACGGTCAGTTTATTGCTGATATTCCGGGTGTCGGCGCTGTGCTAGATAAAGGCAAGCCGACTGAACGTGTCTGTGAGACTGGTCAGTGTGCTCTGGATTTGTGGAGCAATGATATTAACGGTCATGGCGGGCTGACTAAACAAGGCAGAGGTGCGCTGGTCCTCAGTGGTCAGAATACCTATTCTGGCCCAACGCTGGTCAAGCAGGGGTTGCTGAATGTCAGTGGCAGCGTCTCTTCCACCGTTTCGGTAATGGAAAGTGGTGTTCTTGGTGGGAATGGTGCGGTTGGTACACTCAATGTACAGAGTGGCGGAACTGTTGCACCGGGGAACTCTATTGGTACACTTAAAGTCGCTGAACAACTTACCTTTGAACCGGGTTCTCATTACGCTGTTGAAATTGCCGCTGATGGGCGCAGTGACAACATTCAGGTTGAAAAAAGTGCTCAGCTCAATGGCGGAAAGGTTAGCGTTTCCCTTGAAAATACAGGAAATTTGCTTTCCTTTAAAGAAGTACGAAGCCTGACTGGTCAGCAATACGATATTCTTAATACGAAGCAGAATATCAACGGCCACTTTGATAACGTCGTTCCGAATTATCTCTTCCTTGGCACTAAATTGTCTTATCAGCCTAGTAACGTCATTCTCCATGTCGGACGCAATGAGACCGCTTTTGCAGATGTAGCTAAGACACAAAATGAGCGTTCTGTGGCAACTGCTGCTGATACCCTTGGCATCGGTAATCCAGTCTACGAAAGTATCCTGACCAGCAGCTCTGCGGAACAAGCCCGATATGCGATCCGCCAGCTTGATGGGCAGATCCACGCCGATGTTGCTTCCTTGTTGGTGAATGACAGTCGCTATTTACGCGATACCTTAAATTCTCGTTTGAGTCAGGCCGAAGGCCGTTCATCTTCACCTGATATTCATGGAGATGATAATGGTGTATGGGTTCGACTGCTTAGTGCATGGAGCCACGCTTCTGGTACAGAAAATGCGAGCGGCTATCAGGCTTCCAACTACGGAGTATTCCTAGGCGCGGATGCCCTTATAGATGAATACAGCCGTCTCGGTATAGCTACTGGCTACACCCGCACATCTCTTGATGGTGGTAACAGCGCGACTGCTGACAGCAATAACTATCATCTTGCTCTTTATGGTGACCGTCAGTTTGGTGATTTTGTTTTGCGCACCAATGGCGGATTCACGTGGCATCGTATTGATACCACCCGCTCTATCAGCTATGGCAGCCAGCGTGACAATGAGAATGCGAAATACAGTGGGCGTACATCGCAATTATCTGCGGAACTTGCTTACCCTCTATCGGCAGGGGCTGTGAATTTGGAACCATTCGCTAATCTGGCTTATGTCAATTTCCGCAATGAGGGAGTTAACGAAAACGGTGCCGCCGCCGCCTTCCATGCTGACAGCCAACACACTGAAGCGACACTCTCCACTCTGGGATTACGAGCCAATCACAACTGGCAGACTTCATGGGGCTCTTCGATTGCTCTGAATGGAGAGCTGGGTTGGCAGCATCAATACGGTGAGTCTGAACGAGCAACTGGCTTGTCATTCCGTGGCAGCAACACGACGTTTGTGACCCGCAGTGTTCCGATTTCCCGTGATGGCGTAGTGTTGAAAGCTAATGCAGAGATGAACACAAGTAACAACATTTCATTCACTCTTGGTTATAGTGGATTGCTGTCCAGCAGTCACCAGGACAATAGTATGAATGTCGGTTTTAGATGGCAATTCTGATGATGAGTATGGTGTAATTGTCTGATTTTTTTTGCAAAAAATAGACATCGACAGATGTCTATTTTTCTTTTGAATTTGGTCGTTTTCGTTATGTGACTATCAAACGTCTATAACTTGAACACCTGACTAAAATGAATGTTTCCTGAAATAACAAAGCGTCCATTCAGACGCTTTCATACAGGTGATGAGTTACCCATTATTATTTGTGATTATTTTCCTTTCGGAGAATAAGCCTACCCAGATGAACCTTCAAAAGTTGATCCACCGTATCCACTACTTGAAGAGTCTGGCATGCCTGAAGATTTAGCATCAACGCCTAACACAATCAAATAAGCCCGTGTACCAAAATTACTCCGATACATAAAGGTCCGACATATCTCCATATAAACAGTAAACACTGACGGTTCCTCGATGACATATTATCCGGTATTAGTGCATTGACCTTACGTGACCAGCCAAATACGAGGCAAATGATAATCCCGAACAAAGGCATTAGAACATTGGAAGTAATAAAGTCCAGCATGTCGAAGATGGATTTTCCACCTAATGTGACGTGACTTAGAGGACCAAAAGATAGGGAAACAGGTATCCCCATTAACATAATCGATGCGGTGACTATTAAGCTTGTTTTACGACGCGACCATTTAAAACGCTTCTGAACATAAGCAACAATGTGCTCAAGTAATGAAATTGATGAGGTCAGCGCGGCCATTAACAACAATAAAAAGAAAGTGACTGCTAAGATTGAGCCACCAGGCAGACTGGCGAAATAAATTGGCATCGTCATAAACGTTAATCCGGGCCCCGCATTTGGTTTTAAGCCCGCAGCGGCCAAAGCTGGAAAAATCATCAGGCCAGCCAATACACAGACCAAACAGGAGAGGATGACAACCCAGATACTCGATTTACCAATACCTTTGTTATTAGGCAAATAGGAGCTGTACGTAATGTGGATACCCAAACCGATAGACAGTGAAAAAAATGCCAACCCTAGTGCATCTAAAACACCTTTTCCGGTTAAGCTACTGAAGTCTGGGTATAAGAATAATTTTAGTCCTTCTGATGAACCAGGTAAGCGGATGCCGATAATAATTAACACTATCATGATCAAGAATAACAGTGGCATCATGACTTTAACTGATTTTTCCAAACCTTTTTGCACACCAGATAATACCACGAAACAGGTTAGTCCTGAAAATGCCAGATGTGCAAGTATTGGCCACCATGGATTGCTGATGAAATTAGTGAAAATGGATGTCAGCTGAGAGATGTCTGTAATATTCAACTCTCCTGTACTCGCCATTACCGTGTAACCTATGGTCCAACCACCGACAACACTGTAGAAGCTATAGATACACCATGAACTAAATATACCTGTAAAGCCAACCCACCCCCAGTGTTTACCAAGTAATTTTTTAAATGCATCAACGGCCACTTCACCCGTACTGCTTCCCAGTATGTTTTCAGCTAACAGAACCGCTAATCCAATCACAAAGCTAAATAATAAAAATACAATCAGAAATGCACCGCCACCATTTGTTGCTGAAACATACGAGAATTTCCAGATGGCACCAATGCCAACGGCAGAGCCAGTTGCTGCTAATACGTGCCCCAGACGGGATGTCCATTGTTGACTCATGCTAACCCCCGAATAGATACAGTGTCAGCATATGTACCTAGGCCCACAGCTATGAGCAAAAAGCCAGCAGTAGAGCTCCAAACATGCTCATTCGCCTGCAAGCCAACTATAGGCGGGGAAATGATATTTCCTACCCCGACGAATAAGGCAAAGGTCATAAAACCCAAGGCCCAAATATCTTTAGATAATAAACTGTATGTCATAATGATTGTTAACTTATTGTTGTAAAAAATAATTGTACATGTGGTAGTAACTATTGTAACTAATTGAGTTTCCACTGGCGAAACTGGATTCTGATTTAACAGTCAATGATAAGCATCATATTCACTGATATTCACAAGATACAGAATGATAGTGGTAATAACAGCTAGAATCGCCAATAATTGCTCCCAAGTAAAACTTTTAAGTGCTAAAAGGCATGCACCAACGCCTTGTGAGGTGTCGTTCATTTTGCATAAAAATCACACATAACAGATATCGAAACCTATCAATAAAATCGTATTGAATGCGCGAAATTATCAACATTTGTGTAATGATTGTTTTTTCTACAAAGTAAAATACCGCCCTATTATTTGAAATTGTCTGATAGGAGAGAAGATTATAAAAAGAATAGAATATGTTATAAACCATCCTTAAATTTACTTTTTCCTGCCTTTTTAACTTTAACGAATGGATTTTTCCATCATAAAATTTATTTTTTATAAAATATTATATTTTATAGTGCCTTGATCTCTTTTTGATTTTTATTCCTTCCTTCTATCTTTATTTCTTTTATTTATTTTAGTTTTTTGACGTGAGTTCCCCCATATGGGTATATGCCAATACCTTCAAAAATAATAAATCTAACATCATTTACAGTTTCTTCTAAAACATCTATATCATTATTAATGTATTTATTAATTTTTTTTGGTTGTGTATTTAATGTATTGAAAGCTTTGATTGCAGCACAACTTTACGATTAAGGTTGTAAAGCAATTTATATGCTCTCAACAGAATTAGATGCAATACAATGAAATTCACAATACACACTTTGAATACGTGACACTCGCCCTGAAGTAATATCTTGAATAGTGGATGTGTGTAGCAGTCAAGAAGTTTCGGACACATTTCTTGCCTCTTCCCATTGTCTTTCGTCTTCTGAGGGGAGGGCATTCCCCCATTAAAGCGATGAAGACGGATGTCGTTGTAATACCCGTCCAAATAGTAGGTGATATCCCTCATTGCCTCATGAATGTCCAAATAGCCTTCTGGCGGGAGCCTGTTCTGCTCAAGAAAAATTGGACATTTTTACGAAGGCCATTTCAAATTCCCCGGGCGTTAAGTTTCATTATTAAGGACATCCTTGTAATCGAACGGTAAGTGCCCCGAATTATGTCTTTCGCTGCATATTGATTGCAACAGACGAAACTAGACGTAGAAATAGGAAATAGTATTGATTTTGCAGGATTTGCTAAGAATTGTTTGACTGGGCTGGACTTCACTGGAAGTTGAAGTGGTGCCGGAGGCGGAATCGAACCACCGACACGGGGATTTTCAATCCCATCGTAAGTTAATTTAATGTAAAATTCCCTAATTTGACAATTTGTACACTTAACTTATTGAGTGTACTAATGAAAATACTTCCCATCATTTCCCCCAAAGGCGGCGAAGGTAAATCCACCCATGCCGCGAATCTGGCCGGATTTTTTGCTGATGCCGGTCTACAAACTCTCCTGATTGACGCCGATTATTCCCAACCCACGTCCAGCAGTATTTTTATCCTGGACTATGAAGCGCCTGCCGGGCTGTATGAACTGCTGATGCAGACGGTGGATCTGAGTCAGGCAGATGCGATCATTTCCCGCTCGGCGATCTGCAATCTCGATATTATTGTCTCCAATGATCCTGATGAGCTTCTGCCGACGGCCATGCTGCATGCCCCGGATGGCCGCCTGCGCCTGCGCAATATCCTGCAACATCCACGTTTTCATCAATATGATGTCATTATCATTGACTCCAAAGGCGCTACCGGCGTGATGACTGAACTGGTGGTACTGACCGCCACTCAGTTTGTGCTGGGGATAATTAAACCTATTCTGCCGGATGTACGTGAGTTTCTGCGCGGCACGTTGCGGATGTTGACCCGCCTCAAACCATTTGAAAATTACGGCATTCAACTACCCGTCATTCAGATACTGGCGAACGGGATTGAAGGCACCAATCTGGATCGGGATACGCTCAATGAGCTGACCGATATTATCGAACAGCAACGGTACGACACGTCAGCGTTGGGTGGCAGAAGGGTTTATCAGTTGCTGAACACCCGTATTGATCTGCTGGATATCTACAAACTGGGGCATGTCCGTGCCCAGCCTGTCCATCGTCTGGAATACAAAACTTCACGCAAAAGTCCGGCGGCGGCGCGGACCATGCACAGTCTGGCTTGTGAACTGTTCCCCGAATGGGCGGCGAAGTTTGATGCGGTATTGGTTTACCAACCCACGGGAGACGTGCAATGAATGTTATCTGGCGTGCTGTCTGCTTTTGTTACGACAATGCCGAATTGCCGTTCACGGATACGCAGGATGAGTGGTTTGTGTTTGTTGATGCGCCGGATCGTAAAACGGCGCTGGCAAAATTTCAGGCGTTATTATCGGTTGTCTGGAACGTTTCGTCTGACATCGTTGAACATTTCAGTCCCCGCGGTGAAGAAGAGTTACGTGCACTGTCACTGATGCACGGGACACCAAATGATTTGGCCCTGCTGGAATGTGGCTGGGAGCACGGTAAACCGCAGTATTTAACTGCCAACGAAGTGCTGTTCTGGGTCTCGTCACCCTGTCTGCAACAGCGGTTAGTGGCTGCGCTGAATACTGTCAGTCAGGAGGCCAAAGATGGACTTTCCGCATGATTTTATACAGACCGTCAGCGAAGACCAGCCCTGCAATTATTATGCGGAAGTTGCCGTGATTGGCGGACTGGTGCTGGATAATGATCGCTGGGATGACCTTGTTCAACTGCTGACGCCGGAAGATTTTCATTTTCCGGCACATCGGCACATTTACCTGGCCATCGCGGAGCTGACGGAAAAAAACACGCCGTATGATTTGCTCACCCTGACTGATTTACTGGCTCATCAGGGGTGTCTGGACAGCGTTGGGGGCTTTGCCTACGTCGCGGAAGTGTGTAAAAACACGCCCAGTGCCGCCAATATTGTGGAATATGCCCGCATGGTGGCAGAAAAAAGTCAGTTGCGTCAGTTGCTGGTGCTGGGCAAATCCCTCAGCGTGGATGTTTTTCAACCCCATGTTCAGGCCGCTACCCTGGCCGAACAGGCGGAAAGCCAGCTGTTCAGCCTGGCAGAAAAAGGGGCGGCCAGACAGCAGCAGGAAGTCACCCTGCTGCAAGGGGCGGAGGCGTTGATTGCTCACCTGGAACGCATTCAGGGCAGCAACGGGATCACCGGCACGCCGACCGGGTTTCAGGTGCTGGATGGAATGACCTGTGGCTTACAGCCGGGGGATCTGATCCTGCTGGCTGCCCGCCCCTCAATGGGCAAAACCGCACTGGCACTGGCGTTTTGCCTCGGTGCATTACGAAGCTGTGAGGATGCGGTAGTGCAGATTTTCAGTCTGGAAATGCCGATCGCCCAACTGATGCTGCGTTTGTCGGCGATGGAAGGCAGCGTAGCATTAAGTGCTCTGCGCAGCGGTCTACTGGATGATGAACAGTGGGGACGCATCAGCCAGAGTCTGGATCAGTTTACCCAATGGGATAAGCGGCTGATTATTGATGATTGCAGCCACCAGACACCGGCCTTATTGCGTGCCCGTGCCCGCCGCTATACCCGTAAATATGGCAAGCCTGCCCTGATTATGGTGGATTACCTTCAGCTGATGTGTGCCCCCGGACAGGAAAACCGTACACAGGAAATAGCCGATATCTCCCGCAGCCTGAAAGCGTTAGGCAAAGAGCTGGATTGCCCGGTGCTGGCACTGTCCCAGCTTAACCGACAAGTCGAAGCCCGCCCTGAGAAACGCCCCAATAATGGGGATCTGCGTGATTCCGGCTCGCTGGAGCAGGACGCTGATTTGATATTGCATCTTTACCGCGATGAAGTCTATCACGAGGCCACTCCAGATGTTGGGATCGCCGAAATTATTATCGGTAAGCAGCGTCAGGGACCGACAGGCACGGTACGTGTGCGGTTTGAGGCGCAATATACCCGTTTTTCTGATTTCGATGGCAGCGGGAGGTAAAGATGGGACGCAATACACTGAATTTAGGCAATGCCTTGTTACAGCAGGGGCGGCAGGCAGTCGTCACGCTCGATGATGGCCAGCCGATGGCGGAAATGCCAATGGTATTAACGCTGGATCAACTTCGCCCGAATCCGGATAACCCCCGCACCAGCCGCAATCCCCGTTATGACGATATTAAAGCCTCGATCAAAGCCCGTGGGCTGGATACGGTGCCGAAAGTCACCCGCGATCCGGACGGTGACGAGGTTTATATCTTCAGTGATGGCGGGAATACGCGCTATCAAATTCTATCCGAGCTGTGGCGGGAAACCGGCGATGAACGTTTTTACCGTGTGCATTGCCTGTTTAAACCGTGGCCGGGGCGTCTACAGTGTGTTATCGGGCACTTAGCTGAAAATGAACTGCGGGGTGACCTCAGCTTTATTGAAAAAGCATTAGGGATCTGCAAGGCCAGAGCGATTTATGAAGCGCAGAAAAAGAAAAAAATCAGTTTGCGTGAATTTTCAGCGTTGCTCAGTGAAGCCGGTTTTCCCGTTAGCGACGGTCACATCAGCCGGATGGAACATACCGTGAAGTACCTTTACCCGTGGATGCCTAATCTGTTGGCGTCCGGGTTGGGAACACCACAAATACGTCCTTTATTGGCGTTGCGTCAGAATGCCGATAACTTCTGGCAACAACATGTTTTCAGTATAAACCCGGAACCTACTGTAACCTTTGATGAAGTTTTTGGTCTCTGTTGCCGTAAGTTTGATGCACTGGAAGACTGGTCACCGGAGATGTTCCGCGATGAACTGATCGGCGATTTATTACAGGCATTGCCGCATCCATTATTGAATTATGACCGCTGGATACTGGAGTTAGATCCGAAAGAAAGTAACCGTCGGCAACTTTTTGGCGAACAGGCTACAGCGTTTGGCTCTATACCGGAAGAGCCTGAGACGAATAAAGCGGATCGGGTTCGAATACAAAACAAGGAATCGAATCCGCGAATAATTTCGCCTGACACTGAGGCAGCACGCGCTCCGGTCGATAAAGTACAAACGCCTGCCATTTCTCCCTGCAAAAATCCGGTGATACCACCTTATCAGCCGGATTGTGCGGATAACCCGCCAGAAACGGTAATATCTGTTTCTGAAACCGAATGCCTGCACTTTGCCCAGACCGGGCTGGAGCCGGTCAGTTCCGTCTGGGACATTTCCCCGATGCAGGACGATATCGATCATCTGCAAAGTATGGCCTTCCGGCTGGCGTTTGAACTGGCGGAAGTGATGGGTTGTGACGGCGATTTGCTGCCTGTATCGGATGCGGGAGCGGCGGGATTTTGCCTGATTGACGGGCAGGATGCTCATCCTTTTTCGTCTTTATTGCACTCCCTGACCGGAGAAATTGCTAATGATGGCAATGAACTGACATTGACAGCCGTTTTGCTGGGGACGGCCGGACGGGAAGAAGTGCCTTTACTGGACGATACCCAGACCGTGAAGTTCTTACGCCTCATTCGGGTTATCCGTCGTCTGCGTGAGCTTCAGCGGGGGGTTGCACTGGAGACGTTAACGATGTAGCGATATCGGTACGGGGTGCCTGCTTCTCAGTGTGTTGTTCATTCATTGTGTTTTGACTGGCCTGATAGTGGAGGAAGTGTATGAATCATTTATCGCAAGCAACCAACAGTCTGTTATTGCAGTTGGTGATGGATTTGAAAAACGGCTATATCCGCCGTTGCGAGGCATTGGGGCCGGCACCCTCGGAGATGCTGATGTTACAGAGCCTGACGATTGAGGATCTGCATTATCTGGGCAACAGCCCGGTATCGGTGCTGAGCGTGCAAATTCACCATGCCAATCTGGCGCGCATCTTACATCAGGCGCGTATCGAACAGCTACGGATGCAACGTATTGACCGGGCGCTGGAACTCAGTGGATCGATTGACCTGATGCACTATTTTTTTGGCCTGTCCAGCCTGGAAGTTGCGGCCCGTCGGCGTATTGCTGGCATCACAGCGAAATCAGGGCGGGTTTCGGTGCTGACCGAAATGGAAAACAGGGACCTGTGGCAACGCTGGCAGGCGGCAAAGATTGCCGATGCGGACAGCGTCGAAGGGCTGGATATCATGATGGATGTGGCTGAGCACCATGGTATCTCGCTGACATCTGTCTGGAATGCCGTCAAAGACTGGCAACAGAGTAGATCATCAACACCAGTGAAAAAACAGGCATGAAAGGAATATGAAGGAAACGATGTCAGGAAAATTAACGGAAATTATGCCCGGCCTGCATGTGCCCTTGATGAGCCCGCTGTCATTTCGTCGCAAGGCACAGTATCAGGTGAGGTGTTACCAGCGGGGAGAGCGTAATTATATCCGGCTGAAAGAAAAAGGTACTGGGTATCTGAAAATCAATGTGGGGTTGTTCTGGCGGTTGTTGAGCCGTGATAACGGGCAATCGTGGGAGCTGATGCTCCATGAACGTTACAACAATGAAATTCGTAAATAACCAGTATTGAAGTCGTGTCATTCTGCACCTTGTTTTTGCTACAGGGTGCATCCCTGACATTATTTTTACAGACAAATAGTTAAAGGCGAAAGCCGGAGAACGGGATCATGAAAAACCTGTCAGCAGACAGCATAATTGCTCATACCATCGCCAGGATGAAAATGCGTCTGGAACAACGTGCCGACGATGACGTCTCACAATTGCGCAGTGGTCTGCTGTTTATGGGGAATATTCAGGATGCCTATCCCCGCCGTCTATTACTGGATGATCGGTTGTCGCCGCTGGATAAAACGGGCTGGATGATGATCCGCCTGTACGCCCAGCAAAATGAAGGTGCAGTTTTCCCCAGTTATGACGAATTACAAGTATTGCTGGCGTCCCCCTATAAAGGCAAGGCATCGCGTGAAACCGTTAGCCGGGTATTGCTGATGTTACGAATCACTGGCTGGCTGAGTTTATGCAAGCGTATCCGCGATGAACACGGGCGGGTGCGGGGTAATATTTACGCCCAACACGATGAACCCCTGACCTGCCGTGATGCTGAAATTCTCGATCCCCACTGGCTGGATACCGTGGCGGAAGCTTGTCGCAGTAAAAACCGCACTATCAGCCAGACGGCTTGGGAGGTCATGACTGACATCAAAGAAGACCCACTGATGCGCCATCGCCATAGTCATATTCGCTTGCTGGAAGAGAGGTTAAGTGCCGTTCAGACGCCGCAGCAAAGGGTGATGTGTCAATCTCTTCAACAAGGGGATAATCAAACCGAACTCAGGGAAATCAAGCCGGGTTCGGAAACCGGACTGAGTCAAAAAGAGGGGCAGGTTAAGCTGAATTCGGACTCCGAACTCAGTCTGAAATCAATGCCTTACAGTGAATCAACTAAACCGAACCGTTATGTACGTTCTTTCACACAGAGTGTGAATAAAAAAACATACGTCGATCCGCAATCCGCTGTTTTTCTGCCAGAAGGGCTTTGCCGACAACTGGAACCGGAAGATGTGACGATGCTGAACAGCCAGTTGCAGGCCTTGCCTGCTGAACAAGCGCAGACCATACTGAGCTGTCTGGACAAGGCGTTGCGGGCAGGAAAAATCGGCAATCCGGTCGGCTGGCTGCTGACAATAATGAAACGGGCACGGAACGGGCAACTGTATGCACAGGCTGAAACTACTGTTGCAATTCCTGTTCCTGCAAAGATGCCAGTGAGATGCACACAGGAAACTGAACACCCTGCGTCACCCTCCTCACAAACCCATGTCCGCAGTATGGTGGAAGAGATTCGCCAGCGACTGACACAGGCGAAATATCATTGTAATGTCATTGATTGAAAAATGAGCACTGCTGGCACTGCCAGCAGTGACTAAAAAATCGCCTGTTTATGATCAGCTGATTTCCCGTGAAATACATCATATTGAGCAATCGGGTTTTTAACTCTTTCCTCAAAAACATATTTACTTAAACAAATGTATTATTGACGAGCCATTACTCCTGAGTATGATATTCAGTTCAGCAATAGGAGTGTTTATGACTCAGCTTACCCCGCTTCATTTTTTCAAATACCTCTCCGATGAGACACGCCTCCGCGTCATGTTGCTGCTGCGTGAGACTGGCGAGCTGTGTGTTTGCGACATCTCAACGGCACTTCAGGAGCCGCAGTCTAAAACTTCGCGCCATCTGGCCATGCTTCGCGAAGCCGGGTTGCTTTTAGATCGACGGGAAGGTAAATGGATTTACTATCGTCTGTCTCCACATATCCCTGTCTGGGCAGCCAATGTCCTTGAACAGGCTTTTCAATGTCAGCAGGCTGAGATAGCTCAGTTGAGTACGCGATTTCAGAAGATTAACCCGACAACAAGCGGTAAATCCGTCTGTCAGTAACAAGAAAAAAATTTATTCAAACATATTCGATTTTTCACATATGTATATTTAGGAGAAAACTATGTGGCTTGCAGGGGCAATTTTTATTCTGACTCTGATCCTGGTGATATGGCAACCAAAAGGGCTTGGCATTGGCTGGAGCGCCGTCATCGGTGCCACACTTGCCTTGATCACCGGTGTTGTCCATGTCAGTGATATTCAAGTGGTGTGGCAAATTGTCTGGAACGCTACGGCAACCTTTATCACCGTCATTATCATCAGTCTGCTGCTTGATGAATCAGGTTTTTTTGAATGGGCAGCCCTGCATGTTGCACGTTGGGGAAAAGGGAAAGGCCGTTGGCTTTTCACCTACATTATCTTGCTCGGGGCCAGTGTCGCCGCGCTGTTCGCAAACGATGGCGCGGCGTTGATTCTGACCCCGATAGTGATTGCGATGCTTCTGGCGCTCGGTTTCAGCCGGGGAGCCACGCTGGCGTTCGTCATGGCGGCGGGATTTATTGCCGATACCGCCAGTTTACCGTTGATCGTTTCCAATCTGGTGAATATCGTCTCGGCTGACTTTTTCAAACTGGGGTTTCATAACTATGCCTCAGTGATGGTGCCGGTCGATATCGCCGCCATCATTGCTACGCTTGCCATGTTGCACGGGTTTTTCCGCAAAGATATTCCGAAGACCTATGACGTTGCGAAATTGAAATTACCGCGTGAGGCTATCCGTGATGTGCGAACATTTAAAACCGGCTGGATTGTGCTTGCCCTGTTGTTGACAGGTTTTTTTGCTCTTGAACCTTTAGGCGTACCCGTCAGTTTGGTTGCTGCTGTCGCCGCTCTTGTCCTATGGCTGGTTGCTCGCCGGAGCCATGTGATCAATACGGGCAACGTACTGAAAAAAGCGCCCTGGCAAATCGTTATTTTCTCACTTGGGATGTATCTGGTGGTGTATGGCCTGCGTAATGTCGGTCTCACCGATGTCCTGTCAGGCATGCTGAATACCCTGACTGATTATGGTCTTTGGGGAGCCACGCTGGGCACCGGTTTTCTGACGGCAATCCTGTCATCGGTGATGAACAACATGCCTACCGTCCTGGTGGGTGCACTTTCTGTTGAAGCCAGCACGGCGACGGGTGTTATCAAAGAGGCCATGATTTACGCCAATATTATTGGCAGTGATCTGGGACCTAAAATCACGCCCATTGGGAGTCTGGCGACGTTGCTTTGGCTGCATGTTCTTGCGCAGAAGAACATCATTATTTCATGGGGTTATTATTTCCGCGTCGGGATCGTGATGACCATTCCGGTCCTGTTCGTGACGCTGGCCGCACTGGCACTGCGCCTGTCGTTTTAATCAACCTTTAATTAATTGTGGTCCGGGCTACCCGGTAAACTAAAAGAGAACAAGTGATGACAGATATCACCATTTATCATAATCCGGCCTGCGGTACTTCGCGCAATACACTGGAACTGATCCGTAACAGTGGCGTCGAACCCGAAGTTATTTTGTACCTGGAAACCCCGCCTTCCCGTGAGACACTGATCAGACTGATAGCAGATATGGGCATGACTGCCCGTGCGCTGCTGCGTAAAAATGTAGAACCGTATGAAGCGCTGGGTCTGACGGAAGATAAATTCAGCGATGACCAGTTGATTGATGCCATGCTGGCACACCCTATCCTGATTAATCGGCCGATTGTTATCACGCCAAACCATACCCGACTGTGCCGCCCGTCTGAGGTTGTATTGGATATTTTACCGAAACCGCAAAAAGGCGCATTCACCAAAGAAGACGGTGAAAAAATTATTGATAAGCAGGGCTACCGAATAGCAAAATGATCGTGAGGAACAATGAACATATTTAAAAATAAGTTAAACAATATTAAACCAGAGATATTTGATACGGAAATTTCAGCACAACGATTTAGTGTTATTGAACTTAAGCATCCACCAAGAATTCTGATGCTCTATGGCTCAGTGCGAGAACGTTCATACAGCCGACTGGCAACAGAAGAAGCGGCTCGTTTGCTGGAGACGATGGGGGCAGAGGTACATATCTTCAATCCCTCAGGATTGCCATTGCCTGACGATGCACCACACCCATCCTAAAGTGCAGGAACTCAGAGAATGGGTACGCTGGGCTGAGGGGATGGTATGGTGTTCTCCCGAACGCCACGGTGCCATGACGGGGATTATGAAAGCGCAGATAGACTGGATACCCCTCTCTGAAGGGGCGATACGGCCTTCACAGGGGAAAACACTCGCAATTATGCAGGTCAGTGGCGGCTCACAATCCTTCAATGCACTCAACCAAATGCGTATTTTGGGGCGTTGGATGCGTATGTTTACCATTCCGAATCAATCATCCATCGCCAAAGCATGGCAGCAATTTGATGATACAGGGCGAATGAAACCTTCTTCCTATTACGACCGCATTGTGGATGTTATGGAAGAAATGATGAAGTTCACTTTGCTTATCCGGGGTCACAGTGATTATCTCGCTGATCGTTACAGTGAACGCAAAGAAAGTGCGGCACAGCTT
Organism: Xenorhabdus vietnamensis; assembly: GCF_002127535.1. Lineage (GTDB taxonomy): Bacteria > Pseudomonadota > Gammaproteobacteria > Enterobacterales > Enterobacteriaceae > Xenorhabdus > Xenorhabdus vietnamensis. Next base: position 50,244 of record NZ_MUBJ01000006.1, on the reverse strand, counting down.
TCAGCCAGAGTGAATCAGCAGGAGATTTAGGTGTATTAGCTCAAATTTGACCTGACAGTTTTTTCAGGCCGCACACAATCAAATCGGACAGTCTGCTTTGAGCGAGGTTAATAATGCTGATCTACAACGTGTTTGGACGACACATCGGGGTCAAACGAGAGGGCGAACGCTGGCTGGTGTTCCGCGCAGATCTGACAGAGCGCAAATTTTCCCGGGTTTACGAGATCGCTATTCCGGACGACATGACTGAGGACGAAATTCCGGGCTGGCTGGGAGACATTTTCCATGAGGCAGCAACAGAGCGTCATCCTGATGTAAAACGCGTCGAATAAGAAATTCTGCCTTAGGGCAGCCGTTATTGGCACGCTTAAGAATGCGTTCACGCTCAGCCTCAGCGACAACTGCGAGGAGCTGAATCACCATTTTCCTTCGGTGCTGAGACCATTTTCCGGAAACCGAATAGCTATCTCCTTTTGATAACAGGCATCAACAATCCGGTACACTCAGAGATTCAATCTTTGTGCTGGAACTTTAGCGTTTCTGTTGTATAAATATCACACACTGCTGGTACTGCCAGCATTGATTGAAAAAGAATCAATTTTTAACATCAGGTTAATTCTGCCGGTTTTTCTTTTTGTCTCCATAATTGGTTATCCATTGAATTTCAGCCTCCTTTGCCCTGATAGTTTGACTGACTTATCAAGGCTAAATGGGAGTCTTTGTGCATGTCAGATTTGGAAGAAAAACCCGCATCCCAGCCGCAGCGGCGCGCCGGAGTCTTAACCTCTTCATTAACGATTGAATTACATACTCACTATGCTATCCGGCTGTGGGCAGGGCGCCGGCGGGAAGAGATCAGCAAGATGCATCAGGTTGCGGAGATCCTTGGGATGCCTCAGGTGATCAAACGGGCCGGTAACATTAGTGTGGATGTCGCTGCCGATAATCCGTATGCCGATGCCTGGCTGGTGAAACTGGAGCAGAAGCTGGAAGCTGCGTCCACCAATCTCCAACAGAGTCTTGCCACCTTGCAGGATACTCTGAATGCTGTACCAAAGCAGATCACCTTATCCTCAGTTTCCTCTGTCGAACCCCTGAATATTGGGGTCTACAGTCATTCGCCATTAGGTTATCGCTGTGTCTGGCTGCTGGTTGGTTACGACCAGTTGGCGATGAAAACGTTTCAGGTTTTTCATTACGGGCTGATTTCACGTGCAGAGCGGGATGCCTTTCTGCACAACGGCAGCCGTGCCATTCGCCAGATTTACGGTCTTGTGCGCTCTTACCGTTCACTGGCGGTCACCCGACAGGATATTGCAGAGAAAACTCAGGCAGGGCTGGATGCCATTAAACTGCTGGGAGAGCCGCATCCCGATATTCTGTCAGGCAAGCAGCGTTCCGCGTTCTCCTCCCCGTTACGTTCCACAGTGCAAGGTTAATGGAGGTGAACAGATGCAGCTTTATTTATGTGAAAAGCCCTCTCAGGCCAAAGACATTGCCAACGTTCTGGGCGTAAAACAACGTGGGCAGGGATTTCTCTTTGGTGTCGGTATCACGGTGACCTGGGCCATCGGGCATTTGCTGGAAGTGGCCGCCCCCGAACATTATGGTGAGCAGTTTGGTCCGCCGTGGCGGCTGGAGGTGCTGCCGGTGCTGCCGGTGCAGTGGCAGTGGTCGGTGAAGGAAGCGACAGCGGGACAGTTTGCCGTCATCGAACAACTGTTGAAACAGGCGGAGGAAGTGATTATCGCCACCGATGCCGACCGTGAAGGGGAAATCATCGCCCGTGAGTTGCTGGAATATTGCCGTTTCACTGGTTCGGTCAGGCGGTTGTGGTTGTCGGCATTGGATGAAACCAGTATCCGGCAGGCACTGGCGTCAATTTTGCCGGGTGAGCAGACGGAAGCACTCTATCAGGCAGGGCTGGGGCGGGCACGCGCCGATTGGTTAACGGGTATCAATCTGACCCGTTTGTATACCCTGAAAGCCCAGGCGCTGGGGTTCGGGGACGTGTTATCCATCGGTCGGGTACAGACCCCGGCGCTGGCTCTGGTGGTGAACCGAGATAAAGAAATCAGTCACTTTGTGCCGAAACCTTACTGGCAGGTGATGGTGAAGCTGGAAAAAGACAACACCCACTTTCAGGCGAAATGGCTGCCCGCCGCGGAGGATGGCGATGCCGAAAACCGCTGTCTCCGGGAGGCTGTGGCGCAGGCAGTACAACAACGTTGTCAGCAGGCAATGCAAGCCACGGTGATGGCAGTCAGCAAAAAACGGGAGAAAACCCCGCCACCACTCTGCTTTGATTTGGGGACATTGCAGCAGACGGCGTCCCGTCTCTGGGGCATGGGTGCCAGTCAGGTACTGGCCATTGCCCAGTCTCTGTATGAAACCCATAAAGCGACGACTTATCCGCGTACGGATTGCGGATATCTGCCCGTGCCCATGCAGGCGGATATTCCGGTGGTACTGACGGCTCTGGCGCGAACGGACCCGGCTATGGCCGATATGATCAGCAAGCTGGACAGACAACGGGTTTCCCGCATCTGGAATGATAAAAAAATTACGGCCCACCATGCGATTATTCCCACACGCCATCCCTTTGATATGACCCGTTTAACGGCCGATGAATTCAGGGTTTATCAGCTTATTCGTCAGCATTATCTGGCGCAGTTTCTGCCTGAGCAGGAAACGGATGTGACTGATGTGATACTGGATATCGGCGGGCAACGCTTCCGGGTAAAAGGGCGGGTGAATGTTGTGACAGGCTGGAAAGCACTGTTTACCGATGAAACTGGAGAGCAAGCAGAACAGGAAGCGGATTTGCCCTTACCGGTGCTGCATCAGGGTGACCGGTGTCAGATTATTGAAGCCAACATCCGGTCATTGCAGACCAAGCCACCGGCACCGTTTACCGAAGGCACGCTGATTGCTGCGATGAAAAATGCCGCCAGTCTGGTCAGTGATCCGCAATTAAAGCAGGTCCTGCGTGAGAGTGCCGGGCTAGGCACGGAAGCGACCCGTGCCGGCATTCTGGACACCTTGTTTAAACGCCGGCTGATTGAGCGGAAAAAGAAAGCGGTCCATGCAACCTCGCTGGCGCAGGAGCTGATTGCCGGCCTGCCGGAGGTGCTGACTAGTCCCGGTATGACCGCGTTATGGGAGCAGTCGTTGGATGATATCGCGCAGGGTAAAGCATCGCTGGCTGTGTTTATGCAGAAACAGGTGCAATGGCTGTTGCATTTAGTGGAACGGGGTAAAGTCCAACCCTTTCATCTGACGTTACCGAAAACCCCGGACTGCCCGAACTGTGGCCGCCGGATGCGGCAGCGGCAGGGGAAAACCTCGCCATTCTGGGGCTGTGTAAACTATCCGGCCTGCAAGGGGATGCTGAATGACAAAGCGGTAGCCCAATCGCGTAAAGCCCGGCGGAAAAATCAGAACGCATGAAGATCTGGTTGTTGTTTGACGCGCTGACGAGATGCCTGAAGAATCAGCCTGTTTCCTGAAGATCGATGAGCCTGCAACGATCGCCTCTGGGTGGCTGCCAAACTCCCGTAGCCTGAAAGGGAGCGCATTAACGTGGTACATCTGCACCCCTTTGGAAGCAGATATTGCCGGTTCAACGGCAATGAAGGTTTTTTTATTCTTTATCAGAACGTCAGCAACGTCTATGTCTGACACCCGGCGGGAAAAACTCTTCCCGTCAGGGATAGGGTTTTCTCCGTCACACCGTATTTTTACCTCCATGGAGAACATCGTATGTCTGAGAACACCACAGCCTTAACCAAAAACGACTATTTCAACCTGAATATCAAAGGACTGGGTTATCTGAATAATATCCGTCATGTCAGCACCACCAGTGGCACGTTCCTGAGCTGTGTGATCAATGCGTTAAATGGTCCCAGTGATAATCCGGTCTATGTGCGTTTTGATATCACGGTGGTTGGTAAAGAAGCGACCAGTCTGATTGGCCGTTGCCAGAAATCGGTAGACGAGGATAAAAAAGTGTTGCTGGGCTTCACTTTAAGCAACCCGTCCACTGATATTTTTACCCTGAAACGCGGTGACCATGCCGGTGAACAGCGCGTCAGCCTGAAAGCCCGTCTGATTAAAGTGGACTGGATCAAAATCGGTCAGGACAAAGTCTATCAGGCCGAGCAGTCTGATTCGGCACCCCCCCAGAACGGTGTTGCGCAAACCGAATATGCAGAAAATTCATTCTGATATTCCGTCTACCCCACCGACTGCTCTGATGTTTCAGGGCAGTCCCTTGATTATTAAAGACAACAGGATATCGCCATGAATATTGCACCGATTGGTGTGCTGGCACTGCAATATTGCCATAAGCAGTTACCGTTAGCTGTGTTACAAAGCCGTGCGGGGTTTTATATCGGCACAATGGAGGCGGGCGTTCCGTGCTCCCGTGAATCAACCGAATATTTTGCCAGCCGTGCGCAGGCAGAACTGGCGCTGAAACAAGGGCGCTGGACACAACGTCAGTCAGCGTAACAGGGAGGAAATCAGCATGTCTTCGCGCGGAATCAATAAGGTTATTTTAGTGGGTAATCTGGGGCAGGATCCGGAAATCCGTTACCTGCCAACGGGTGGCACGGTGACAACGCTGTCACTGGCCACGTCAGACAACTGGCGGGATAAACAAACCGGCGACATCCGGGAAAGAACCGAATGGCGCCGGGTGGTGATCTTCGGCAAATTAGCAGAAATTGCAGCGGAGTACCTGAAAAAAGGGGCTCAGGTCTACATTGAAGGCCAGTTGCAGACACGCAAGTGGCAAGACCAACAAGGGCAGGATCGCTATTCAACGGAAGTGGTGGTCAATGTGAACGGCACCATGCAGATGCTGGGCAGCCGTTGCGATGCAAAACCAGTGGCTGCGCCGCAGAGCGCACGGAAACCAGTTCAGAAGCCCCAGCCCTTTCAACCGGCTAAAAAGGAAAGTGCACCCACTCAGATGGCGCAGTGTTCAGCGTTGCCGGAAGGAACGGAGGAAATGGAGTGGGATGAGATCCCGTTCTGAGTGTTTTTTTATTATTATCAACATATTGCCCTGTTTTAACAGGGCTTGTTTATTTATTAAGCCAATAGATTTTTTTATCCATAATAACTATATAAAAAAGGTGAGATCCCGACCTGACTCATTTAAGACATTGATAGGATTTTAATGTATTATTAATACCTTGCATTTATTTGTTTTTTATTTATGTCTTGTTGATTTGTCATTAAGTACACTTTCGAGGTTTTTTAATAAAGTGAAAGGTGTATGATGATTGATTATATTCTTTTTTTTTTGGTTTTTATTTATTTTCATCACTGACATTATTGTTTACATAAGAATAGATTACACACCTGATAAATATAATCGTCATTGGAAAAATAACTTTTTTAATTTTTTCTTGACAAGAGTGGTATCTATTTTATTCATAGCTCCTGTTGTTTTTTATGCAAGCCACCATCCTTTAACACATGTATTATCTTATACTGGGAATATTTCATCTTTATTAGATATATTCATAGGTGTTATCATCCTTGATCTGTCAGGTTACATATTTCATCGCATGAGTCATAAATATAAATTTATGTGGAGATTTCATGAAATTCATCATCTTGATGAGATTTTAGATGCCACAACAGGGCTGAGGGTACATTTTGTAGAGTTAATCTTACACATGTTCTTTAATTTAGTAATAATTTCCCTATTAGGAATATCGTTAGAAACCATTTTGGTTCATTCTGTTTTTGGATACATTATTGCCATTTTTCACCACTCAAGAATTAGGTTCCCCATTAAAGCAGAAAAATTATTATCTTATTTAATTACAACGCCGAGATTTCATGAAGTTCATCATGATAAAGGGTACAAAAATAGCAATACAAATTATTCATTTATATTTACTGTCTGGGATAGATTGTTTGATACTTATCACAATAAAACTTTTCAGAAAAATTGGGATTATGGTTTAGCCTATCAAAGAGATGTGGATACGGTCGAATCCATATTAAGACCTTTAAAAAAATATTGATTTCACAATGGTGATTTTATGAAAAATATATCCCGCCCAATTAAGATACCACTCTATTATGTCAGAGGTGGAACTTCCACTGGTATAGTTTTGCTACAGAAACATTTACCAGAAGAGAAAAAGGTAAAAGAAGAAATTATTAGGCATATAATGGGAGTGCCTTTAGATGGAGAAATTAAAAATAATAAACAATTGCATGGATTAGGTAGAGAAAAAACAACAAGCAATAAAGCTTTTATCATTGATATAGATTATCAGTCTAAAAAGGTGATTAGCACTTTTGCACAGCTTGAAAAAGACAGTAATACCGTGTCGTGGGATATTAATTGTGGGAATATGACCTCATCTATCCCATTGGTTATAAGAGATTTACCCGAAGAAAAATTGCTAATGCCGGATGGTAAGTTGAATATTTATAACACAAATACGCATAAAAATATTGTATGCACAATGCCTGATGTATCTCCTAAATACCAATTAACAGATATACCGGGTGTTATTGGCGATTTCCCCGAAGTTAACGTCTCCTTTAAAGACCCAGCATGTTCAAAGACAAAATCTATTTTTCCTACCGGGAATTTAATTGATTCATTTAATAATATTCTACTTACCTGCATAGACGTTGTTGTGCCGATGATCATTATCAACGCAGAAAGTTTAGGGATCACTGGTTACGAAAATGCCGATGAAATTGAAAATAATAAGGCACTACAAGACAAGATTATGGAAGTAAGGGTTGGCATGGGTGCTAAGATGGGAATTACTAAGAAAGACGGAACAGTGATGAGTGAAACGGATCTAAAACAGTCTATAACACAGCCTAAAGTTGCCATTATTTCGCCTCCCCTAGATAGAGGCGACATTAACATCAGATATCTTACTCCCAAAAGTGTACATTCATCTATTGCTGTATCCGGTGGTTGTTGTTTAGCGGCCGCCTGTTGTTTTTCTGGCACTGTTGCAAGTCACATATATCATTCTTATAACGATAATTCTATAGTCAATATTGAACACTTATCTGGGATATCTGAATTTAGCATCACCCGTAATGGTAATCATATAGAATATACCGGTGCACAGCGAAATGCTCAGATTCTGATGAAAGGAGAATTCTTTATTTATAATCCCAGTCTTGAGCTTGATAGCGTCATGAGAAATTTCACATCTCCGGTAAGTCAAAATTGAAGTCATTAAATGACAAATTACACTTTGATAATCTTTTTTGCATTGGAATAACGTCCAGTGCTTGATTCTGGGTAATATTTCACTAAATCATATTGCTGATATGTATCAATTTCATCATGAAGTTCTTCTTTTCTTCCAAAAAATATCGCCTTATCTTTTCTGCTTTTTATTAAAATGTGATTATCCGAAATATGAACAATTTCCCCGGTATGAGAAGCGTCTAAAATGACTCATTTTCTCCAATCTTTATTGATGTGCAGTGATGATATTCCTTCCGGAAGCTGTTTATTTTTCCAGAGTGAATGAAGGCTGCATAACTCTGCCATTTTTTGATTATTTTCAATAATATCTAATAGTTTGAGATTGGAAGGGTTGATCCAATCAATAACTTTTAAACAACGTTCGTAATGCTCAATCACTTTATTGACAATATCTTCAACCTGATACGCTTTTTGATCACGCCACAGAGGTTCATGATGAGAGAGCCGGTTACGAATTTTGTTAATTTCTTTTAGCTCATTACCAATGCTGTTAATCGATAATGGGCGGCCTGTTTGTGTATTTAATGCGTTTGGGAAAACTGAACCTCTCAAATGGGGCCAAAGTACCAAGTAAGGTTTTTTTTGAATATCAAAATCATTTCTGACCATAGAAACCCAGAAACCAAAGGTCAGTTTGGCGATAATGTTTTCAGGCGTATGAGGTTTTTTCTCTTTCTCTAACTGGTTTATGGCTGCCTGAATGCCTTTATAAGCACCGGGATTATTCCGTTGTGTGAACGCATTGACGAACCAATGGCGGTCTATTTGGGATTTTTTCTCTGCCCAAACATGGCTGGCAAAATTGCGTTCAATCCGTTCTTCTTCATAGTGAATATAAGACTGATAGAGGGCGTTGCGTAATGAAACTTCAATGACTTGTAACGCAGGTAAGAAAGCACTGGCCAGTTGTTTATTCCATAAATAAACACCTAAACATTGTTCAGGGGATTTCCCGCCAAGAATAGGTGACTGATAAGTGGCAAATCTGGAGGCGGAAAGTGATTGGGTAATTGCTTCAATAGTCATTATCTTACGGCGTCCTTTATGAATTTGGCACAGTATACCGTTTGTTTTGTTCAGATTCACAGGACCGATCACATACATTGACGTATTTTATTGCGTGTTATATAATCTGCAACCAGGGGAAACTCTACTTGTGTAAGCACCCGCCCCTACTCCTTGTGATGGTCGGTGTGTGAAGAATATCTTTCAAAAAAGGCTCCTAAAGGGGCCTTTTTTGATCCTGATGAGTAACATGTGAATAACCATTAATAGATATTTTTTCGTTTACTATCCTGAATATCATGGCAATATATTGAATTTATTGTGTTGATATTTAAGTTCATTTTCCAATATTGGTTATTTTATTTACCCTATTTACTTATTGGACTTACCTGTTCGATTATTGAATTAGATAACGGAATTCGTTAAAGTGAAAAAGCTATCGGCAAAATCCGATAGTCGGGGATTTGCGACCTCGTTTGTTATCCACTGGTAGGTAGTTTCTACCAGTGCGCCTGCTATCATCCTTTCTATGGTGGTTCAGGCAGGGGAGACTCATGTCTCGCCGGCTGATAACTCCGGTATCGCAAACCCTGTCTGAGCTACCACCAATAATCTACAGAAGGGGAAGCAGGTATGACGATGATTCACACTCAGAAAGACTGGCACCCAGCCGAAATTATTTGTGCATTACGCAAACGTGGTACGACACTCGCCGCTTTATCCCGCGAATCGGGACTCAGTTCTTCCACTCTGGCAAATACCCTGTCCCGTTCATGGCCTAAAGGGGAACTGATCATCGCGACCCGTTTGGGAATGGAACCCGCTGAAATCTGGCCCAGCCGTTATTTCGATGACTACGGCAATTTTATTGAACGAAAAATACGTCAGTCGGTTAATGAAAACCCGCCAGCGGTTGAATAACCCACTGATAAAAACCATCACATTGACACTTAATAACGTCTGTTTCGGCATATTAATTTTCAGCAAATACAATTGAGTTGTTCATTGAATAAATTACCGGGTTCCCTGCATAGTCGATGCTATTGATGACTGAGCAGGAACCTGACCGGAATGAAAATAAATGCGTTAATGAGCCTGATCGCGCTCATGCTGACCGGATGCACGACTTGTGTAACCCCTTCGCCTCAACCAACAGAAGAAATTTTTCCTTCCGTTACGCGGACACAAAACATTCAAACTGTTTCACTGGATATTTACGGACCAGCGCAGGAAGTCGTCCGCTATGGCCGCTATGTACTGGTCAGTACCAACCCGACAGCGGTGCAGCGTGATCCGCTTTCCCAATTGATTGAAGTTCATATTCCTGCTTCTCTGAACCCCACGGTGGCTGATGCCATGCGTTATGTACTGCGTCAATCCGGCTACACATTGTGTGCGCCTGAAAACACCAATGAAATCTTATATCGCCAGCCGCTGCCGTCAGTACACGCACAGTTAGGCCCCGTTCGGTTGCGTACGGCATTGCAGGTGATGGCTGGTCCGGCCTGGCAACTGGAAGTGGATGAGGTACAGCGTGTGGTTTGCCACCATTTACGACAGGGCTATAAACTCCCGGTTACGGCTAAACCCACTCAGTCGGGAGAGCGTTGATGAAATTACACCGAACAGGCCTATTGACGTGGTTGCTGCTGAGCCATTCTGTGTGGGCAGCAACACCCACACCGTTAGCTTCGCAGCAGACGCACACGACAGAAAGCCAGCAGCAATCCCTGAAAAGTCAGCCTGAACAGTGGAAGTTAAGTGCCGATGAATATCAGCGTTATCAGCACCTGATGAGTGGGCCACGGGGTATCCAGTCGCCAGGGCTTGATCCGTTAACGACATTAGGTATTGAAGCCGAAAGCGATACCGAGCGCCGCCGTTATGCTGAACAGTGGGTTAAGTCAGAGTTTGCCCGTACCGAAAAAGAGCTGCGTTTCCAGCGGGAAGTGGATGCCGCCTGGCAGCGGCTGTTTCCGGATGTATTGCCGGTCAATATGGAAAAATCGAGTGCGACCAATGGTCGGCTGGCATTGTTTGTCAGAGCCAAAGATTGCCCGCAATGTGAAACCCGTTTGGCCGAAGTCCTGGCTGCAAAGCAACCCGTTGATATCTATCTGGTAGACAGCCAAAGTAATGATGACACTTTACGGCAATGGGCCAAAGATCATCATATTCCTGTGGAACGGGTACATAATCGACAAATTACACTGAATCATGATGCGGGGTATTGGTTCCGGTTTGGCAAGGGTCTGATGCCAGTATTATTACGACAGGGGGAGCAGGGATGGCATATCACGTCATTACAATGAAACGGCTGAACCTGTTGCCTATCATCGGTCTGTTATGGATTCATACTTGCCAGGCTGAACTTAACGTGATTGCCGATTTAGGCGGCAAAGATGCTTCGCCCTTTTATGAAAGCATTAATGCCCAGCCGAGTTATCGTTCTGTACAACCACAACATTTCTCGCCAGAAGTATCGGGTGAAGCGGTCATGTTGCCGGTCAAAACACCGGAACTGACACCGGGAAAGGTAACAAGCCGATCACTGCAACTACCAGGCATTGGGGCGTTATTTCTGATTGGCGATGATCCCGATTCACGTCAGTGGCTAAGCCAGCATGCAGCACGGCTTGCGCAATTGCACGCGGTGGGGCTGGTTGTTAATGTCAGTACAATAGCAGGATTACAGTCATTGCGCACCTTAGCACCGGATATCCTGTTATCGCCGGCTTCCGGTTCAGAATTGGCGCGTCGTTTGCAACTGCAACATTATCCGGTGCTGATCACTGAAAGCACACTCACACAGCAACCCTCACTATGAGCCGTCGTTATGTGGTTGAAGCCTTGCTGCGTCCGGCGGTAGAACTGAATACTGCTGTCGTTTCAGCTGTGGCGGCATTTATCTGCATCCGGGCACCGTGGGCGATTGCACTGGCACCGTCAATCAGTTATGTGATGGCCGGTGGTTTTGCAATATTGTCGATGATCCGCACGTGGCAGGGCATTCAGGTTATCCGCTATCGCCGAAACCTGCGCCGTCTGCCACGCTACCTGATGAGCACAAAGCAAATTCCCGTCAGTCATCAGCGCTTGTTTCTGGGCAGGGGATTTCGCTGGCAGCAGAAGCATACCCAGCGTTTGCAGGATACGCGGCGACCAGAGGTCGAACGATTTGTGCAGCCATCCCGGTTCTATCAGCTTGTCCGGGTACTGGAACGCCGTACCGAATACCGCTGGCCTAGGTTATCAGCGTTGTTACGCAAAGATTCGCCGTTAAATCCGGTGCGACCACTGCCTCCGGTGGGCGGCAATCCTGTGATCCACGGTATTGAACCACAGGAAGCCGAGGTGTTTATGGATCTGCGCGAACGGGTCGGGCATACCTTAGTGATGGGTACTACCCGGGTGGGAAAAACCCGGCTGGCTGAATTGCTCATTATGCAGGATATTCGGCGCGGTGAGGTAGTGATTGTTTTTGATCCCAAAGGTGATGCTGATTTGTTAAGGCGTATCTGGGCGGAAGCGCACCGGGCTGGGCGTGGCAATGAGCTTTCTCTCTTTCATCTGGGCTGGCCGGAAATTTCGGCGCGTTATAATGCCGTCGGGCGGTTTGGCCGGGTTTCGGAAGTCGCTTCCCGTCTGGCGGGACAATTGAGTGGTGAAGGGAACAGTGCGGCATTTCGTGAGTTTGCCTGGCGGTTTGTCAATATTGTCGCCCGCGCGTTAGTTGCACTGGGGCACCGGCCGGATTACACGCTTATCACGCGTTACGTCAATAATATCAGCGAACTGTATCAGCTGTATGCCACTAAAGTGATGGAAGACAGGCAACCAGCTCTGTTGGAACAAATTAACCATTACCTCGGTAAACTGAAAGAAAAAGATATCCCGCGCAATATGCAGGGGCAGCCTGATGCGTTCCGGCTCTGGGCAATGGAAGTCACGCTGAGTTCAGAAGCGGGTAAGCAACTCTATGACCCGATTCTGGACGGATTACGTACTGCCGTGCGTTATGACCGTACCTATTTTGATAAAATTGTCGCCTCTTTGCTGCCCCTGCTGGAAAAGCTGACCACGGGTAAAATTGCTGAGCTGTTATCACCGGATTATCTCAATATGGCAGATTTGCGCCCCATCTTCGACTGGGAACAGGTGATCCGCAAGAACGGCATTGTCTATATCGGGTTGGATGCGCTGTCTGACAGCGATGTGGCCTCGGCGGTGGGCAATAGCATGTTTGCGGATTTGGTCAGTGTAGCCGGGCAGATTTATAAATATGGCATGAATGCGGGCTTGCCAGTGCGCCATGACGGGAAGCTCGCGATTAACCTGCATTGTGACGAATTCAATGAACTGATGGGCGATGAGTTTATCCCGCTAATCAACAAAGGTGGCGGTGCGGGCATGCAGGTGACGGCCTATACCCAGACCTCATCGGATATTGAAGCCCGCATCGGTAGCCCGGCTAAAACCGCACAAGTGATTGGTAACTTCAATACCTTGGTTATGTTGCGGGTGCGGGATAATCGGACGGCGGAGTTACTTACCAGCCAGCTGCCCGAAGTGGAAATCTACAGTAAGACCCTGGTCTCAGGGCATTCTGATATCGCCGATGTTGAACAGGGGCAGGATTTCACCTCGTCCACGCAGGACAGGGTCGGCACAGTCAAAACACCGCTGGTGACGCCTGCTGAGATGATTAACCTGCCGAAAGGACAGGCGTTTGCCCTACTGGAAGGCGGACAGTTGTGGAAGATTCGCATGCCTTTGCCAACCGGCGATGACGATGATGCCCTGATGCCGGCAAGTTTGCAGAAAATCGCCGAGCGTATGCGACGGCACTACCGCACCCGTGAAAACTGGTGGGAAGAGTAGGGGTAATTTCACGTCATGGCACAGTCAGAAAATCAATCCCGCCCCGCTTCCCAACCACCTCGTAAGCATGGGCTGTTGTATCGCCTGTTATGGGAATGGCCGTGGCAACTCACTGGCTTTATTGTGATGTCGTGGCTATTCAGTTTGTTACTGGAATATCTTGGTATGACTTTTTTCTGGCCGGACGAGGGCTTTGCTCACAGCCAGACGATGATGAACACTGAACTGCAATTTTTATCGACGGAGTTTACCCAAAGCCTGTTGTTGTTAAACCCCTCACAAACGGTTTCTGACTGGCTGGCACAGGCGTATCAATGGATTTTTGTCGACAGTGGTTTTATGCACTGGATACAGGGGCAACGGCAATATCAGGTCAATAGCCGCAATGATTTTATGCGTGAATTCAATGCAGTATTGCAGGGGGTATCGGATTATTTGCGGGAATATGGGCTGGCCACGGTGTTTATCACGATGGTGACGTTGATCCGGCTGGCGATCCTGCTGTTATCCGTCCCCCTGTTTGTGATGGTGATTTTAGTCGCACTGGTTGACGGATTGGGACGGCGGGATTTACGCCGTTATGGCGCGGGGTATGAATCCAGTTTTGTTTATCATCATGCCAAGCGAGGGATTAAACCGGCCTGCACCATTCCTTGTGTGCTGTATTTATCCTGGCCGGATGTGGTGTATCCCACGGTGATATTGTTGCCAGCGGCGATAATACTGGGGATGGCGGTAGTGATCACAACGTCGATGTTTAAGAAGTATATATGAGAATTGGTGCTGGACGATGAAATGCAAAACGGGTTTTGGTTTTGTATTTCATCGTCAGCAGACAAGCCGCTCAGCGGCGCGTCAGAAATGATTATTGTACTGAATTTGATCTAGTTGAATATTGTGGACAGTTCTATTTTTCGCGTTTATTTTTTAAATCAAGATCTATTATATGATTCTTATTGATATCAATCAGGATCACCTATTATTAAAATAAGCAGGGTAAGAGCATGAACGTTTTTTACTCTGAATAAATAATATTTGTTAGCAATAATATATTTATTTTTCACAAAAATAAATATATCTGTCTGTGTCAAAAAGTCATTTTCAATCAGTTATCTCATTTTAATAACATTCATGCTCTCACCCTGTTAAAATAATTAAAGGAAGTGATAGACAAAATATAGTTAGCTCACTATGAATTGATTTATATGTGAGCCATTCTGTTTAGTAAAAATGCATTTAGACTAGATTTTTTCAACCAACTCACTAATGGCATTTCGAACTTTATCAAGATTTTCTTTGTTTACCTGAATTGATTTTCCATTAACTGAAAGTCTTCCTGGTTTCATTTCTGAAAAAGGGCAGCCCCTAGCAAATGCAACAACTCCTGTTGTTTGGAAATCTCTGACACTAATAATTCCATCCTTGGATTTTTTAAAGGAAAAATATTTTTTATGATTTTGGATGGCTGTATTTAAATCATCGTTAATTCCTGTTAGTACTGCTTGGTATGCTGATGCATCACCCATATATTGAGTAATTCTGTTTCTTACGACTAAATGAATTTTAGGTAAAGTTCTACCTGCTTCATTCATGAGAAAAGAAAATGTAAATTTTGAATAAATAGGGGATGGAAGGCTTATACCGTATATGAGTGATAAGGCATTCTGTAGAGCTCTACGTGATGAGTCATCTGCCATTACTGGAACAATAATATATTCTGATGCGGCTAATGCTATTTGTGTATACATAGCAAAGCTTGGGTTGGTATCAATAAATACATCGTCATAATAATCATTAGTCTTGACTAATAGATCTTTTAGCCAGTCAATGACTGCTAACCATGAATTTATTCCTGGCAAATTAGCATTAGCTAATGTATTCATTGCTATTGCTTGTAGTTCAACTAATGGATCACCGCAAATTAAATCAACATTGTCAGGAATGTTACTATTTACTGATGATGGTGTTAGGATGTAATCCTGTGGTATAAAATTGGATGGAGAATATGGCGATGAAAGTCGATTATCGAAGTATCCACCAATACTTTTTCTTGGTATGTTTTCATGAGCGATCAGTAGTTGATTATTTCCATTGTTTTCTTGTCCGCCAAGAAATAATTCAGA
Organism: Xenorhabdus vietnamensis; assembly: GCF_002127535.1. Classification (GTDB taxonomy): domain Bacteria; phylum Pseudomonadota; class Gammaproteobacteria; order Enterobacterales; family Enterobacteriaceae; genus Xenorhabdus; species Xenorhabdus vietnamensis. The sequence goes on along the minus strand of NZ_MUBJ01000006.1, from coordinate 34,965 downwards.
GATATTTGCTTGTGGACATAAGTCAACGGCCAATATTTTTTTGTCTGGATGCTTTTTTGCAAAACTACAGATAGACTGAAATGCTAAACTTGTTTTTCCTGTGCCACCCTTGTTATTCCAAAATGAATATATAGACATAAATATTTTCCTTTTAGTTATTTATCATTAATGTAAAGGGATAATTAGATTAATGCAATAAACACAATACGTCGCTGGTGTTAACTTCAATGAGCGTCATGGATTCAATCCAGTCACAGGATTTACAGATTCGGTTATCCAGCTTCGGATCAAAATGGTAGTGATGATATGAGATATCTTCACAATATCCCACAAACGGCTGATCAATACGGTGAAGCTGAATAGCCGCCGCCTGCTCTTTGGAGGCCGGGAAAAATGCGCCACCGACTTCCGCAAACATGTCGGTATCATTCTGCTGTGCGCCACAGTGTTCGCAGTGATTTATCCAGTACTGCCTGCCCAGCCGTTGGCTGACTGCTTTACGTAGCGTGTGATGAAAACTAGGCAGCACGCTACGCACGAGAGTGGGAATATCGGCGATATAAAACAAAAACGCTGGGCCGTCCTGTTCGGTATAAGCTATTTCCGTGCCGGATTCATCGTCGCTATTGGCTTCCAGTAGCTTCGCAGCATGTATCTTCCTTCATTATTAAACCGTTAACCCAATAAATTAGTCAGACTATTTAGCTAATTTTCATCAAAGCATAAAGAGTTTATTGCTGATCGGATTTAAAAAACACCGCATCCTCGGCATTTTGAAATCCATGACGAGGTGAATATTTATGCGCGGTGGCTTTTCGCTATCTTGTTCTGTCGGCCTGCTGGGGCTGGCTGTGTTATGTATGCCACGGGCTCATGCGGCCGAAAAAGACGAACTGGCGAGTGCAAAGCGTCTGATTGAGCAGGTGCAAATGGCACTGGAACGCGCAAGCATCGCAGAAAATCAGTCTGACACAGCAAAACGCCCTCGTTATGACTTTGATTATCCGCGCATCAAAGCCGATCTCAATACCATCAAAGCCGGTATCGATCACTACCTTACTCCGTCCCGTGCCCAACCTCGTGAGTCAGGCACCTTATCCGGCTATTACCGTCAGGAAAACCCGCAATGACGCAGGCGCAACGCAATGCCTTTGAAGTGGCATCCGGGCACTTTGATATCACTTTTTTGTATCTGGTGTGTGTCGGATTTTTCTTAGCCACCTTGTTTTTCTGGGCGGCCTGGGCGGCGGTAGATGTCTGGAATGGCTGGGCAAATGAAAAAGTGCGTAATCAGACCCTCAGCCAGTTTGCCCTTCGAACCGCGGTATTGCTGGTCGTGGCTATTTGGATGTTTGCCAGTTAATGCAGCGAACATGATGAAAAGGAATAGATAGAACATGAAGCACATTTTTACCGTCTGCCGACGTATCAGCACAAACCTGATGACACGGCTCAGTACATTCATGCTGTTATTCGGATTTTCCTGTGAATCAGCCTGGGCCGATTTGCCCGCTATTGAACCGCCCAAAAGTGGTGGCGGAGGCGGATTGCTGGGACAGGCGAAAGGGTACGCGCAGGATGGCATTGTGATTGGTGGGTTGATCCTCTCGGCAGTGGCGTTCTTTAAGGTCGCCTCGGCCGCCGTCGAAACTTTTTCCGAAGTGCGGGATGGCAAATCGACCTGGACCCAATTTGGCGCCATCGTCGTGGTTGGCGTGGTGCTGTTGGTTGCCGTGATTTGGTTGCTGTCGAAATCGGCCAGCATTATCTTTTAAGGTAGTTACCATGCAAACGATCGCTTTTTTACCTGACCGTTTAAACGCCGAACCGGTGGTATTTCGCGGGTTTACTACGCCTGAGATGGGACTGGCTGCACTGACTGGGATCGCGCTCGGACTGGCAGTCAGTATTCCCCTGATCCCGTTAGCCGGTTGGGTCATGCTCCCGACCGGCATGTTGGTCATGCCCTTGTTACTGGTAAGCTTTGGCGGGCGCTGGCTTGCGCATGTTAAACGTGGCAAGCCGGAAAATTATATCTGGCTGAAGCTGGAAGAGAAAAAACGCCGGCTGGGTATCGGTGATCCGGCATGGATTATTACCGCTCAGGGCTGGTCGTTGCGCCGCAGCAGGAGCCTGCGATGAGCCGGTTTCGTCATGCGATCAAAAATCGGGATCAGCATATTCTGACTCTGAGAATGGTGTGCAGCATTTTGGTGTTGGTATTGCTGCTGACCCTGAGCGGCTGGATGGCTTCACCGCGTAATCTTACCATCCATAATCCGCCGGACTTACGCACCGGCAGTACCCGCCCGTGGTGGGAAGTACCTGCGCCGAGTGTCTACAGTTTTGCCTTTTATATTTTCCAGCAACTAAACGCCTGGCCGAAAAACGGCGCACAGGACTATCCGGCCAAAATTTACGCTTTATCACCTTATTTGACGCCTGCGTGTCAGGATTTTCTGCGGGAAGATGCCAAAACCCGTGCTGACAGTGGCGAGCTGCTCGACCGGGTGCGCGTGGTGTATGAAATTCCCGGCCGGGGCTATGGGACGCGCAGTGTGACGGTGCGTGACCGAAATAACTGGGTGGTCCGGCTGGATTTGGTGGCCGATGAATATTATCACGCCGAACCGGTTAAACGGGCATTAGTGCGCTATCCGCTGAAAGTGGTGCGCTGGGAAGGCGATGCCGAGCGTAATCCCTTCGGGCTGGCACTGGATTGTTACGACGGAATGCCACAGCGGCTGGAAGCCATGCCGCAACCTTTGGAAGAGAAAAAGGGCGTGTTTCAATGAGAGGATATCAGTCTTGCTATACCTGTTTTTGGCTGGGGTTGGTCAGCCTCTTGCTGTTTAGCATCGGCGCAAAGGCCGATGAACTGATGAAATGGGAACGCATTCCGTTATCCATTGCGCTCAAGGTCGGACAGGAGCGGATTATTTTTGCTGACCGGAATGTCCGTGTCGGTTTTCCGCCGTTGCTCAGCGATAAATTGCGGGTACAAAGCGCAGGCGGGGCGATTTACCTGAAAGCCAACAATGCTTTCCCGCAAACCCGCCTGCAATTGCAGGACAGTGAAAATGGCGAAATCATTTTACTGGATATCACCGCCGCCAAAGCGGGGCCAACAGAGCCGGTACGGATTATTTATTCGGATGAAAAACAACCTGATTCAACTAAAAAATCACAATCCCAGAGCAAATCCCAATTATCCACGCCCGTGCCGGTAACGCTGATCCGCTATGCCGCACAGCAGCTCTATGCACCATTACGTACTGTCGAGCCGGTTACCGGCATTCAGCCGATGAACCTGCATTTGGCCTCATCCATCACCACCCTCTATCCGTCAGAGCCGATTGAAATTATCCCGCTGGCAGGCTGGAGACTGCACAATCATACTGTGGTAGCACTGAAATTGCGCAATCCCATCCAACGAAAAATCACCCTTGATCCACGGGCCTTACAGGGGAAATTTGTAGCGGCAACGTTCCAGCATCGTTGGCTGGGTGAGGCGGGGACACCGGAAGAGACCACGGTATTGTATCTCGTCACCAAAGGGCTGCCGGATAACGCCCTTATACCTGAGCCGGCATCGGTGAAACCGGGAGGACGTCATGCAGGTTAAATCCAATGCGTTGGTGAAAATACTGGTGCCCATAGTGCTGCTTATCGGCGGGTTTATTGGCATCAAAAGTTGCCGTTCAACGGAAGGTGCAGCGCCCAGCACGACGGCGAATAATGTGTTGGCCACGCTGTCACCGGAGGAGTTGCAGGCGCTGGGGGTAGGGGGCGATACGCCGGAGGATACCCTGCGTACCCTGATAGGGGCACTGAATAAAGTGCGGGCAGAGCAGAAACGCTTAGGCCAGCAGAATGCCGATATTTTGAAAGAAAATGACCAGTTAAAAAATCAGAACCACGATGTCGCCGGCCAGATAGATGCGGCGGTTGCCGCCATCCGTCAGGAGGATGAACAGCGCCAGCGCGAGTTACAGGACGATCAAAGGGGATTGCTGGCACAGATTGATTTGCTGACAGAGCGGTTAAATTCAACGCCTTTGCCTGCTCAGGATAATCAGATGCCGCTTGGGCTGGGGCTGACAAGCAGTCAGTATGCCGCCAATCCAGTCAGAGGGCAGGATGAACTCATCTGGGTGACACCTGCTGATGAAAAGTCTTCAGATATGCAAGCTATGGGCAATGGAAAAACCACGGCACAATTTTCGACTTCTTTTTTAAGTGAACAACCGACCACTGGGCAAAATACACCCCAAAATTCCTCGCTTAAGGAAGAAAACGAAAAACCGGTCTATACCCTGTCTGAAAATGCCACTTTAGTGGGCAGTCAGGCGATGACCGCGTTATTAGGCCGTGTTCCGGTGAATGGCACGGTCACTGATCCGTATCCGTTCAAAATTCTTATCGGCAAAGACAACCTGACCGCCAACGGTATCGAACTGCCGGAAGTGGAAGGTGCTGTTATCTCCGGTTCGGCCAGTGGCGACTGGACACTCTCCTGCGTGCGGGGGCAGGTCAATTCCATCACCTTTGTTTTTCAGGATGGTACGGTGCGTACCTTACCGGGCACCGGGCAAAATCCACAGGGCATCGGCTGGCTGTCTGATGAAAATGGCATTCCCTGTATCAGCGGTGAGCGTAAATCCAACGCCAGCACCTATCTGCCGACGTTGTTTGCCCTTTCGGCCATGAATTCAGCCGGGGACGCATTGAACGAAAGTCAGCGAACCGCGCAAACCAACGGTGCTGGCGGCATCATGTCAGCCTTAACGGGCAATGCCGGACAATCTGCATTAGGAAAAGCCATGGCCGGTGGCATGAATGACATAACCGAATGGCTCAAACAACGTTACAGCCAGACGTTTGATGCGGTTTATGTTCCACCCGGTGCCCGGTTAGTAGTGCATATCACACAACCGCTGGCGATTGATTATGAAACGACAGGACGTAAGGTGCGTTACGGTTTTAGTGAACCTACCCAATCTGTCACTCAGGAAGACTTAGATTAATGGAAACGACTTCTTCTCAATGGCTGTTTTGTGCCAGCCCGCCTTATTGCCTGCAAATCAATATAACACCCCATTCTGAACCCATGCCCGTTCAGCTTTACTGGCGGTCTGTCCGTAAAAAAGAGTACCGATTATATTTTTCAGCCGGCAGAGAATGCCGGGAGTTGGGTGAGGGTGATTTTACTGTCTTTCGCCTGACGGAAACCCAGTGGCAGGCGGTAGTTGAGAATAGCGCCGGGGCTGAACCTGAACAATGGGAGCGACTACCTTTTACCTTATCAGAACTGGCGGTACACCCCGAATTTGTCACATTTACCGCCATTGACATCCCGGAGACCCGAGTATGCGGAAAATAAAACAGTCTGTCGTGTTATGTCTGGCCGGGCTGCTGGCAGGCTGCGCAACCTCGAAAGATACCTTACTCCCTGCTGGGGAGCAGACGGTGCTGGCGATGTGGCAGGGAAACAAGGCAGGCCATAGCGCAGCACAGGTAAGACAAACCTTGCGCCGGGCGTTAACCCCTGCCGAACGAAACCGGGCACTGGAAGAACCTTACCATTACAGTCGTTCGGTTGAGCATGAAATCAGCCAGCAGTTTCCCCGCTTACCCAATCCCGATATGGTGATGTATGTTTATCCGCATCTGGCCGCAGGCAATACACCGATACCGGGATACAGTACGGTGTTCCCGTTTTATCAGCAGGTGCAGTATGCCCTGCCGGGTGAACACACGGAGGTACTGTAATGCAAAACATTAAAGCATTGAATCGCCCCGGCCAACTACGTGAGGCAGATGAGGCTGCGGTTTACCGGGCTAACCCTTCCATCATCGATTATCTCCCTTGGGTGGAATATCTGGAAGACGGGCAATGTTTGTTGCTGGACGACGGTATTTCCGTGGGGGCGGTTTACCGCATTGAACCCGTGGCAACGGAAGGTCGTCCCCTTGAACGATTGATTGAGATTCGGGATCAGCTGGAAGATGCGATTCAGGACAGTCTGGAAGAAGACGATATTTCACCGTGGGTGGTGCAGTTTTTTTGTCAGGATGAAGATGATCCGGCCAGTTATCTCAACACATTACAGGACTATGTGAAACCGTGGGCGCAAGGCACGGCCTTTACAGACACCTTTCTGTCTGAATCGGAACGCCACCTGAAGGGGATTGCTCAGCCTGACGGGATATTTCAGGACTCTCTGATTACCGGGCAACCCTGGCGAGGTCAGCAACGTCAGACGCGTATGGTGGTCTACCGCTGGCACTCCTCTGGCCACAAATCCCGTGCTGATAACCCTTCTCTGTCATCCGTCGCTGCACTTAATCAGGTCTGTGAACGGCTGGTGTCATCACTGGCTTCTGCTGGCATTATTGCCATTCGACAAAATGGCGGTCAGATTCACAGCTGGCTATTGCGCCATTTTAATCCGGCCCCGGACTGGGGCATGGAAAAGGCTGATTTTTACCGTACTGTGAGTTACGAGGCATCCACACAATCGGATCTTCCCGTCAATAATGATTTTGCTGAAAGTCTGTGGTTTACCCCGCCGGTGTCTGATCCCGAAAACGGACTCTGGTGGTTTGACGGCCTGCCGCATAAAGCCATTCCGGTCGAACGCCTGCGCCGCCCGCCGGAGCCGGGCACGCTGACAGGGGAAGTAAGACGGGGTGATCATATCAATGCCCTGATGGATATGATGCCGGAAGGCACCGTGGTCACGCTGACCATCGTGGCGCAGGCACAGGACACATTGGAAGAAGATTTTACCCGGCTGGCAAAAAATGCGGTGGGGGAAAATACTGAATCAGCACGTGTCCGGCAGGATGTGCTGGAAGTGAAGGAATTACTGGGGCGACGCCATAAACTGTATCGCAGTGCGCTGACCTTTCTGGTGCGTGGCAAGGATTTGGGTAATCTGAATCAGCGGGTTCATCAGCTTTCTTCCACATTACTGAGTGCTGGATTACAACCCGTGCGACCGGAATTCAGTGTTTCCCCGCTGAATACATATTTGCGTGCCCTGCCGATGGGCTTTAACCCGCAGAAGGACAAAAAACACTGGTTTACCCGCCTGAGCTGGGTGCAACATTTGGCGGGACTCTTGCCGGTGACAGGCCGTTCGACAGGCACCGGGCATCCGGGTTTCAGCTTTTTTAATCGTGGTGGGGCACCGTTGACTTTTGATCCGATGAACAAACAGGATCGCACCCAGAATGCCCACTTATTGCTGTTTGGCCCGACAGGAGCAGGTAAATCTGCGACTCTGTGTGCCTCCCTGGTGCAATTGATGGCGATCCACCGACCGCGTCTGTTTATTGTGGAAGCGGGGAACAGCTTTGGTTTACTGGCGGATTATTACGAAAGTCTGGGGCTGACGGTCAATAAAATCGGTATCAAACCGGGTTGTGGCGTCAGTCTGGCGCTATTTGCCGATGCCCATCAACTGCTGCAACTCAGTCCCAATAAATGGCAGGACATTCCTGATGAATCGCAGGAAGACGAAAATGATGAACAGCGCGATATTCTGGGTGAGATGGAAATTGCCGCCCGGCTGATGATCACTGGCGGTGAGAAAAAAGAGGAAGAGCGCCTGACCCGCTCGGATCGGGGGTTAATCCGTGAAGCCATTATGATGGCAGCACACACCAGCTTTGCTGAGGGACGTCAGATGGTGGCCTCAGACTTACAAAATGCGTTGTATGCCATCGCCCGAAACCATCAACAGGATGAACACGGTCAGCCGTTAATCACGGCACATCGCCGGGCACGGGCGGATGAAATGGCCGGTGCCATGTCGATGTTTACCCAGGGCTTTGAAGGGGAACTGTTTAACCGTCCCGGTACGCCGTGGCCGGAAGTGGATGTCACGTTGATTGATTTGGGTACACTGGCGCGGGAAAACTATTCGGCACAAATGGCACTGGCGATGGTCTCACTCATTAACACCGTGAATAATCTGGCCGAACGGGATCAATATCAGGATCGAGAACTGCAATTGGTGATCGATGAAGGGCATATCACAACCACCAACCCGCTGCTCTCCCCCTATATGACCAAGGTAGTGAAAATGTGGCGTAAACTGGGCGCCTGGCTGTGGCTCGCAACCCAAAACCTCGCTGACTACCCGGATACCGCTGAAAAAATGCTGAATATGGCTGAATGGTGGTTGTGCCTGACCATGCCGCCGGATGAAGTCGAACAAATCGCCCGCTTCAAAAAACTGACCGAGGAACAAAAAGCCGTGTTGCTCTCCGCCAGTAAACTCCCGCGCTGCTATACCGAAGGCGTAGTGCTGGCGAAAAAAATCGAAGCCTTGTTCCGGGTGGTGCCACCGAGCCTTTATCTGGCACTGGGGATGACGGAAAAAGAAGAAAAAGCGGAGCGACGGGCATTAATGCGGGCGTATCAGTGCAGTGAACTGGAAGCGGCGGTTTTGGTGGCCAGAAAAATGGATATTGCGCGGGGATTACATCTTGAATCCAATGGGTGACAGTCGTTTAATTTTCATGTTCGAAAAAAGAATTAAGCGCGGTACTTAAGCTGTGTTTTCGGCATGTTACCCCTTTCAGCATGAATGAAAAGGGTAACAACTCGTGGTGCAAAAAATCCAATCCACTTGGTATAATAGAACAAAATCTCTGATTATCAGCTTGTTAAGTCTGTCACTGAGTTTTTCCGGTCAGGCTATGCCAGAAGATCAAAACCAAGACCCGCAGACACAAAAACTGGCCGAAATCACCGCCCAATGGAGTCAACTTACTCAATCGCAATCACCCAGCGAAGCGGCAAAAACAATGGCCGCCCAGAAGTTAACGTCTGCGGTGGCGTCGACACTGACACCGTGGTTAAATCAATACGGCAATGCCCGCCTCACACTCCCTTTCGACAATCATTTTTCGTTAAAAGACATTTCATTTGATTGGTTACTGCCTTTTTATCAACCAGTTTCGGGTACTGCATTCAGCCAGTTAGGGGTAAAAAACCATCACGGTCAGACAACAACGGCAGTCGGATTTGGCTATCGTTATGTCGCCGATAATTGGTTATGGGGTGCCAATGTCTTCTGGGATGCGTTGTGGCCGGAGCTGCATCACCGTTACAGTCTTGGGCTGGAAGCCTGGCATGATAACGTCAAATTGTCCGCCAATCTTTACCAGCGCTTATCTCACTGGAAAACCGCGAGGCTCACGGATTTTGATGCAAGACCGGCCAATGGCTGGGATATTCAGGCCGAAGCGTATTTGCCTGCTTTTCCTCATTGGGGCGGGCAATTGAAGTATGAACACTATTACGGGCAGCAGGTTGCATTATTGGGGGAATCAGAACGCCAGAAAAATCCGTATAGCGTCACCACCGGGCTGACTTACACGCCAGTTCCCTTAGTGACACTGGGCGCAGATTTTCGGCAGGGTAAACAAGGTGTCAGTGAGAACCGTTTTACTCTGAACCTCAATTATCAATTGGGCGTTCCGTTCAGCCAACAGTTTGATCCAAACGCAGTCGCGCCATTGCGCAATTTAAGATCCAGCCAATTTGATGTTGTAAATCGCCGCAGCGATATGGTGTTGGATTATCAGAAACAAACGTTGCTGACACTGGCTTTCCCTGCATCAATCAACGGATATGAAGGCAAGGAAGTGACCTTTGTACCGATTATCCAATCCAAATATCCGTTGGCACGTTTAGAGCTGGATACGGCTGAATTACAGCAGGCAGGCGGGAAAATGCTTGATCAACGGCCGGAGAAAGTGACGTTACGGTTGCCGAAAGCCACGGAAAAACCTGTTCGGCTTGCGGGAATAGCCATCGACAGCCGGGGTAACCGTTCCAACCGGGCAGAAATCATGATGGTGAGTTTGCCGACAGAAAAGCGATTGCAGGTGACAGCGAATAAAACGCAGGCTAAAGCCGATGGCCATGATAATGTGATCTATACCGTCCTTGTTACCGATCAGGAGGGGACTCCCGTCCCTAATCAAACGGTTATCTGGTCAAGTGATAAAGGCGAATTAGCCCAAACCCGGCAGAACACGGATGCACAGGGGCAGGCAGCGGTTGTGCTCCGCAGCCGTCAGCAGGGTCTGCACACCGTACGCGTTGCTGTCGATGAGCACGTTACCATGGCGCTTTCGGTACAGTTTGATGCGGTGCTGATACCCGAAATCACCGTTGATAAACAGAGCGTTAAGGCGAATGGAAAAGCCATGGCGTCCTTGACTGTCACGGTTAAAAACGCCGACGGTCAACCTGTTCCAAATCAAGCCGTTGGCTGGCAGACCAATATTGGACAGTTCTCCTCATTTTCATTAATGACTAATGCGAAAGGGCAGGCCACCGCTTATTTAACCAGCCGGGTGTCAGGAAATGCGGAAGTGACGGTGGTGGTTGGCAGCGAAATGGTGATGTATTCTTCAATTAGCTTTATTGCCTCGCTAACTCATACGCTTCAGGCGGACAAACAAACGGCTATTGCCGATGGTCAGGACAGCATCCTTTATACGGTGAACGTGCGCGATGCAGCAGATCAACCCGTTGCTAACAGCAAAGTGCAATGGTCAGCGGATAACGGGCAACTGCTGGATAAGCAGGGGCAGACAAACAGCCAGGGAGAAGCGACAGCCCGGTTAGTCAGCCAAACCTCAGGAACGGCAACGATGAAAGCAGAGGTGGCGGAAAAAACACTTCATGCTGCGCCGGTGACGTTTGAACGCTGGCTGAAACCCGTGATCACAGTGGATAAAGACCGGGCGAAAAGCGATGGCCAGGACACGGTGGTGTTGACCGCCACGGTGAAAGACTCATTGGGGTTACCCGTGGCAAATCAGTCGGTGATTTGGCAAACGGATCGCGGTGTGTTGTCTTCAGAACGAACAGAAACGGATAGCCAGGGGCAAACACAGGTTAAGCTGAGTAGTACGTTGACAGGCGAGCATCAGGTGCAGATCCGAGTCGGCGATGAGCTGTTGGCTGCACCCGTGATTATGTTTGAAGAAGCCCTGTTGTCAACTATTCGGGTGGATAAAACCCATGCGGTAGCTAATGGCACTGAGCAGGTAACGTTCACCGTCACGGTCATGGACAGTCGTGGCTGGGGGCTTTCGGATCAGACTGTTGAGTGGTCGGGGGACTTCAGCGAGATGATTTCTGTGAAAACCCAGACAGACTACTGGGGAAATGCAACTGTAACTGTTGTCAGCCACCATCCGGGAAAAGGTGAGGTTATTGCGCGGATCGGTGATCAGCAACAAGAATCGCCAGTGATTGAATTTTTTTCGCCGCTGCGTATTGAGGATATTGTTGCTGTTGATAGTCAGGGCGGCAATGCCAACCAGAAATCATTTGGTACCAGAGGGCCTTCCGTTTTCTGGCGTGGTGCAAAATTTCGCCTTATCACGGCAGGCAATACAGGCCGGGTAAGCTGGCAGAGTGATTCTCCAGCGGTCACGGTATCGGGTGATGTGGTGACGGTGCAACAAAATCCTGACGGAGTAAGATTCACCGGTACTGATGAGACCGGGCAGCAGGTCGAATTGACCTTGACGGTTCACACCTGGTTTGAGCGCTCCGGCCTGACGAAAGCGTTTTATTCTGAGGCAAAACAACTTTGCAAATCACTTGGCAGCCGGATTGCCTCCAAATATGCACTCGAACAGCTCTATGAAGAATGGGGTAATTTTTATCTCTACAATGGCTGGGCACGGGAGTTTTATGTGACTTCTACGGATTATCTGGCAGCCAGCTCAGGTTCAGCAGAGCATCAGGCGAAATGGGCGTTTTGGGCAGAGACAGACAGATGGATGCGAAATGGTTGGGCGATGACGGGATTCGCGTGTGGCCATTAATGAATGATAGGGGATGTTTTGCTTTGCACATCAATTCTTTTTTTCATTTTTCGGAAAACTAATTAATGGCTGATTTCTGCAACGTATTTCTTCAGGCTATCCCGGTACTTGATGAAACGGGAAGTGCACTATGTGGAAGTCGGCTCTATTATTCTGGGGGGGATTGCTGGCATCATTATCGGCCAATGCGAAAATGGTTATCTATACTGACAGCCAACATCCTCCCGTCAATTTTTCCCCAGAGACACCTATTATCTGGCTGGATACGGCTGAACAATATCAGAAAAAAATCTTCTCTCACCTTTCTGCCGATCCGCAGCAAGCCGCTATTCAAGCACAGGCTATGCTGCAATCTCCCCAATGGCGTGAACAGGAACAACAAATTTTCAATGATTACCGTGCCGTTGTTGATGCCTGGCAATTAGGTGTGCGCAAGTATCCTGCGGTGGTATTTGATGACTGTGATGTAGTGTATGGCACAGCGGATGTGGCAAAGGCGAGTGCACTCAGGGAGCAGGCTCAACCATGAGTATTCAACGTGTGACTTTTCCTGCGCTTATCACCCTAATAGCGGCATTTTCCCCGGTTACGCAGGCCTCAATCAATACCGCTCAGATTGTCGCCAGCAGTCTCTCGCCTGCCTGTATTCAGTGGCGGGTCAGCTGCATTTGTTACTGGTTGTTTTGTTCCTGGCATGGCTGGACGGTGAAAACTTCGGTTAAAGTCACGTATTACCTGCCTGAAGCGGCGATTTCCACCTATCATGCACCCGGCGGTAATCCGTGGTCAGGAATGGCACAGGTCAGCCGATTATCCGGCGGACAGGAAAATGCCGTCACCGGGGCGTTATCCCACCTGACTGCCGGGGATAATAGTCTTCTGACGCTTTATCACATGATTTTTTCATCCTGAAGATGGCTCATGCTCATAAGCACTTCGCATAAACTCACATTTTTAGGCACAATGGTGCTGATATCATATTTTGGGGAACTAAAAAGAAAGGGAAAAAGATCCCGGCCATTTTCAAGTTTTCTTGTCTTATCGAGTGTTTCAAAGTAGTTGTAGATCTCCGATACCACTTTTTTATGTATTTCACTTTTAATAAAATTATTTCTCTGAAAGGGATTTTCATAGTCTCCGTAGTACAATTTACGCAAATAAAGAATATTTTCTTCTCCGTCTTCATACATTGAAGAGGTGACTAAGGCCATAATTTCCTCTGTGCGGTCTTTCTTGACGTGAGTAAAAAAATCATTAATGCACTGCTGTAACTGAGGTGTGCACTTTCCTTGTGGTTTTGGCCGTTTTATTTCTTCAAAAGTGGACTGTTCTTCCGACATTTTTAACATATCAGTCATGATATTTTTAAATTCTTTCGGACATTGCGTCTGTTTCACTTCCGCATAAATACATTGGCTAAAATGACCGGAATTGTGTGTGTAATTGTATTTTCTGATAGTCAGAACATATATTCCCGGCTGCGGTTCATACCCTTTTATGTCAGTGGATTCATAGGCGAACTTGAAATAAATTCCGTTTTTTTTGTTATAGCCGATCAGTTTTCCCGCTGCCGCAAAATCGGCGACAGTGCACCCACAATCGCAATAAAAGGGGATCTCGCCATTAATAAGAAGAAACCAGCCTTCTGGAACGGTTATTTCATTTTGCATTGGATTTATCATATATTGTCTTCTTTTTCAAAATCGATAATGGTGGTCAGAGTGTATCAGTCGGTGCTGCCGCTCGGTTTCCGTTGACTTACTCCACCCGATAGCTGGGCAGGAAAGGGACAGGCAAAGCCCGTTATTTATGCGTGTACTTTTTGCTCATTATGATGGGGTGCTGATTGTTTTATCGGCATATTTTTCATTGAGTTCATCACAAATTTTGTCAGCCGGTGTGTTTATTTTCATTTTCAGAAAATCAGTTACGGGCTGACTTTTACTGTGGCTTTCTTCACTCTGGTCTGAGGGTTTGCAGCAGAGGCGGAGAGGATGAAAAAGCCGTATTTAGTGTTTTTGCTGGGATGGAGTGTGGCAGGGAGTGCAGGTGCGGGCACAGTGGTGTATACCGACCGTCAGCACCCATCGGGGAATCTGACGCCGGACAGTCATGTCGTCTGGCTGGATACTGCTGAACAACAGCAGCAAATCTTCACACAACTCTCTGCCGATCTGCAACAGGCCACAAAGCAAGCACAGGCAATACTACAATCATCCCAATGGCGTCAGCAGGAACAGCAACTGATCAAGGCTTATTATGCCATGGTGCAGGCATGGCAATTAGGCGTGCAAAAGTATCCGGCAGTAGTATTTGATGATCGGGATGTGGTGTATGGCACAGCGGATGTGGCAAAAGCCAACGCGCTTAGGGAACAAAATCAACCATGAGTATTCAACGTGTGACTTTTCCTGCGCTCATCACCCTAATAGCGGCATTTTCCCCGGTTACACAGGCCTCAATCAATACCGCCCAGATTGTCGCCAGCAGTCTCTCGCCCGCCTGTATTCAGTGGCGGGTCAGTGGCATCTGTTACTGGCTGCTCTGTGGCTGGCACGGTTGTACCGTGAAAACGTCGGTTAAGGTGACCCATTACCTCCCCGAAGCGGTGGTGTCCACCTATCATGCGCCCGGTGGTAACCCGTGGTCAGAAATGGCGCAGGTCAGTCAGTTATCCGGCGGACTGGAAAATACGGTCACCGGGGCGTTATCTCACCTGAGTGCCGGCGGGGGTCATCATAATGTCCAAATTGCCGGGCAACGGCGTACTAGCCTGCGTTTCAAATATGCTGATGCCATCGGGCATCCCGCGACTAACCTGATAGGCGGACAAATTCCCGGTTATTCGTGCCGCAGCGCGGCCACACTCCTGATGCCTTATTTTCTCAGTACACTGGATACTGTGGCGTGGCGCTCCGGTTTGCCGGAATCGTTCTATCCGGAAGCCCTGATCCCCGGTCAGCGGGAACTGGGCAGCCAGATGGCTGGCAATATGTGGGGCAATATTTATCCGCGCTCAGGGTTTGTCAATCAGACCGATGATGATAAGGCGTCTGCCGTGGTGGCACAGCGGGTGGCGGATATCATCACCCGTGTCGGGCAACCCCATGTTTATCAAACACTGAAAGGCATACGCACCGCCGGTTACTGGCCACCGGAACCGGTCATCGAAAATACTGGTGCCAAAAATCACCAATGGCAGCGGTTATCACCGAAGTTAAGCCCGTCCTGCGCTGTGTTTCCTGACGGGGAACACACTGCTGCAATCAATGGCAATCAGGCGTATGCCCTGTGGCAGCCTTACAGTTGTTGCCAGCGGCGTGGCCAGCGTTTTCTCAGCAGTACGGATATCTGAAAAAGGGATAAATAATGACGAAAAGAACCGCCTTATTGCTGATAGTCAGCGGGTTGACCATCGCTTCTGCACAGGCCAACTCAGCCGGGCTGTCCCTGACATTGCCGCAGGTGAACCGCAGCGCACTGGGCTATGGGGCAGAAGCCAGCGGTGCGGTTTCCGATACGCTGTTCTATACTCTGGGGGGCGGTTCGGTAATTTCTGAACCTGCCAGTCGCAGTGGTTCAGCCACCCTTGGCGGATTGGAGCTGGGCTGGCGCTCGGATTTGATGTGCGGCAATTTTGACCTGAAAGCCACTGTCAGCAATCAGTTGAACGGTATCACGGCCGGGTTCAAGAACCTGATGAGTGATGTGATTCAGGGCGCGACCGGTGCAGTAGCCAGCTTGCCGGCGATGATTATCCAGCGGGCCAATCCGGGGCTGTATGACATGCTGACTAACGGCGTTTTGCAGGCCAATGTGGCGTTCGACAAAGCCCAGTTCAATTGCCGGGCGATGGCCAATAAAATGATGGATTTTGCGCAGAACACCAAATGGACTCAGTCGGCGGCCTTGCAGGAGTACAAAAGCCTGGTCAACGGCGGGGATGGTGATGCGGTGCGCGTCAATAACGCCGGCAGCAAAATGACCGGTGCCAGTGGGCATCCGTGGATTGGCGGCCAACGGCAGGGGGGCAAGGGACAGAATGCCATTCGTCCGACCCGTGATTTAGCCAGCGCCGGGTTTAATATGATGAATCAGCTGCCGGTACTGAGCCAGTCGTCTGTCAGCACCCAAAATTGTGAGGGCAGTGCCTGCCGCAAATTCAGCAATGCACGTGAAGCGGCCGAAGCGGTGGTCAGCGTGCTGGGCGACCGGGCAATCCGTACCTGTATCCACGCAGCAGAATGCGTCAGTGGTGGTGAAAAACACCAGCCGGGCACAACAGTCGCAGGTACGGGGTTTGCCCCGATGCTGGAAGCGCATACCAAAACCAATACAGAACAATTGGTGAAACTGGTCAGCGGCACGGAAAAACCGACGGCTGCAAATCTGGCGAAACTGAAAACCGGCAGTCTGGTTGTGACTCAGGGTGTTATTCAGGCGTTGCAGCGTGATCCGGATAGGGCCGCACTGACAGCGCGTTTGGCGGGCGAATTGGCGATGGCAGAAACCACAGAGACGGCGTTGCTGATGCGGCGGATGCTTATCACCGGCATGTCAGAACCCAATGCGGCGGCACAATCGGAAGCACTGGCAGAAGGCGAACGGCGGATTGAGGCACTGGACCGGGAAATCAATGCGTTAAAAAATGAGATGCAGCTGAAACGCGAACTGGCTCACAATGCCATCCTGACCATTATCGAGCGGGACACCCAGCGCATCAGAATGCATCCACAAAAACAGATCCCGGACAGCACCGATGCACGCTTTTATCAGCTGGAAGCCCCAAAGCGTGAGCGCAGGTAAGGCGTATGATGGCAGAGAAACGTTCAATAGTCAGAAAAGGTGTCGGGTTATTACTGGTTATCGCTCTGGTGATGATGGTGACGTTAGCAACAGGCTGGGCGGGGATGTGCTATCCCGAAAACCTTTCTGCCTTCAATCGCTGGATGGAAAGTCATCAATCACTTTGGCTGTTGTGGCGATTAAGCCTTTACGGATGGCTGCTTTGGGGCTGCCGGAAAATCTGGCAAAGGGTAAAACATCAGACGGAACACCACGCAACGCTGATAAGGATGATAGTGGTCAGCCTGCTGTTTATTCTGCTGTGTGAATATGCCCTGTCAGGCCATGTTGAGGGCACAATATGACCACCAACAGTTATCTGGAATATTTTCTGACCTTACTCGGTTGGGTCGTCAACAATGGCCTGTGGCAAATACTGATTGCAACCGGGCTGTTTACGCTGCCTTTAGTGATAAAGGTAATAGCCATTTGGTTGAAAGTGCGTGAAGGTGGCGAAGAAGAGGGCAATGGTGGGTTACAGTCGCTCGCCCGGATTGAAAACACCCTGTACTGCGCTTTTTTCGTCATGGTGGTGTGTTGTGTGCCGCTGGTCAATGTCAGCCTGACGACCCTTCAGTACGACCCGTCCCGTGCCAAAAGTTGTGGCACCTGGACACCGAAAGCACCGGATAGCAGTGGTTATGCGCCGGTGATATCCAGCCTGAATAATCAGACGGCAGCCGTACCCCTCTGGTGGGCGGTGGTACACCGGTTGTCCAAGGGGGTAACGCAGGCAGCAGTGGCCTCTATTCCCTGTCGGCCGGATTTACGGCAACTGCGTTTTGAAGTACAGCATACCCGTATCAGCAACCCGGCACTGGCGGCGGAGTTACAGGATTTCACCCACGATTGTTATGCGCTGGCGCTCTATCAGTGGAAACAACGTGATCAGGGGCAAACCACCGATCCGGCTAACCTGAATGATATCGACTGGCTGGGCAGCCGCACGTTTTTAGCCGGTGATTACCAAACCCTGCAATCGCGTACGCCCAGAGCCGACTTTCCGTGGCAGGCGAGCCGGGACAGTGGGCGGCCTTATACCGGGCAGGGCGGATATCCGACCTGCAAAGCCTGGTGGTCAGCCACCAAAACCGGACTGAAAGACCGGGTACTGGCACAAGCCGATCCGGGCTTGTGGCTGCGCCTGTCTGCAACCTTGAAAATACTGGGCAAAGATACGCAGGAATATCAGGAAGCGGTGATCCGCCGTCTGGTCAGTCCGGTGAATCTGACGGTTTCTCAGGACGGTTATGTCTATGCCGGGTATGGCGGCAATGCCGATCCCGGCTTGTTAGATGGATCTAATCGGATTGGTGCTTCGGCTGGTGCTCTATTGGGCGGATTACTCGGCATGCCGATGTTCGACGCGGTGCGTCAGGCTCTGCCGATGATGCAGGCGGTGATCCTGATGGCGCTGTATATCTTAATCCCGTTGATCCTGCTGTTTGCAGCGTATGAGTTTAAGACCGTATTCACGCTGACTTTTGTGATTTTCGCGCTGAATTTCCTGACGTTCTGGTGGGAAACTGCCCGCTGGCTGGACAGCTATTTACTGGAAGCCCTGTACGGCTCAGAAACCCACAGCCTGTTTAATCTGGCCGGCATTCAGAATACCTCAGACGATTTAATCATGGGGCTGGTGATGGGTACGCTGTTTATTGTGCTGCCGATGGTCTGGCTGGGTGCACTGGCCTGGGCCGGTGTGCGGATGGGGGATATGGCCGGCATGATGAGTCAGGGCGTGGGGCAGGTCAGGCAATCTGCGGGCATGTTCGGGCAGATGGTGATGCAGAAGGTGTTGTCCAAAGGAAAATAGTCAAATGAAGTGCTTAAAACTTAAGGGATAGAACATTATCCCCTAAGTTTAGTTTGAATGTAATATTTTCCTTTTTTTAATCTATTGATAATTGTTTCGATAATTAAAATAAGTCATATTGTCGCGTTAATGTTTTAATTCATGCTCTGCTGAATTCAGGTCTTATATTCACATAACTAACACAGCACTTATGACCTGTATCACAAAAAAGTAAATTATGTAATGCCATTTCAGTCAATATACCTTATATATAAAGCGCTATACTTTCATGTTTATATCGATATCCTTTTTAG
Organism: Xenorhabdus vietnamensis; assembly: GCF_002127535.1. Taxonomy (GTDB): domain Bacteria; phylum Pseudomonadota; class Gammaproteobacteria; order Enterobacterales; family Enterobacteriaceae; genus Xenorhabdus; species Xenorhabdus vietnamensis. The sequence continues at coordinate 16,143 of NZ_MUBJ01000006.1, read as the reverse complement.
GGTAATAGACGATATTTAATTATTATAGAAGCCTCAAGGGTCGCAACCGTTGAGGCTTCGCTACTTATTACCATGGCAATAAATAGTGCGTAAAAACAGTTGGTCAAATTTTTATCTGATTAGATGTCTTATTTACATAATCCTATAAAATTGTAGGTCATGTCCATATTTTGCGGAATATGTATTTTCATCATTTTTAATGTATAACAATGAGAAGAAGCGATTTGGCCGATTTAACTTAAATGTTAAGGTTAGTTTTTTCGTTATTGAATTAATAATGAAAATAGTTAAATTAGAATCTATTTAATGTGCTATAAAATGGATTAAAAGAAGTGATGAACGATACCAAAGAAAAGGGTAAGAACAGGATAAATAAAAAACACCCTAACTATTTTATTCCTTACCAAACGACGTATGATTTACGTTTAAGCAAAAGGGAGACAAATTTAATCAACATCCTGATACAGATTCAAGGCTATGAATATGGATTTTTTACCGTGTTAGGTGTCCGCCCTTTGTCTCAACGGAGTGACGGAAAAAGTAATGCGATTTATGTCGTCAGGTGTCGGTGTGGTAAATATGCCGTCAGGACATTAAAAGCCATTAAAAACCCGAGCAATTTTAATGATATGTGTGTGCATTGCCAGCATCTATTTAGTCAAAGGCGTAAAGAAATTTTTCACACGACAAGAAAAGATGTTGATTTATCAGAACTAACCGGAATTAAATGTAAAACCCCTTTGGAAATTAAAGAATAATAAAATAGTGTAATGCTTCTGGATGGATTTTTAGGAATATACTTTATTTCCTATACGTGAGAGCAGCTTGTTTTCACGGTAGTAGATCATTGAAATAAAATAATGTTTTTTAGAGGGGATTCACAAGGGTAGTAGAATAACTATTAAATTTGACAAGAGACGGTTAATCTGGCCTCCCGCTATGCCTGAGACAGTTTACGGTACTATCATGTTGAGAAAGAGTATCAATAATATAGCTTCGTTACGATAAAAAGAATAAACCAGAAGATCGCAGGGATCTTCTGGTCAATTTTTAAAAACTACTAAATTCTATCTTCTTAGAAGGAAAACTATCAGGGAATGAAACACACTTTATTGTTTTTGACAAAACACCTTCTAAAAAATCAGAGAAATTTTCTTTCCTATACTCCACTTCTGGTGCCCTTGCCGCAATAACTGCTATATTCCATAAATCACTATTATCTGATGATGCGACCCAAAAAATATAATCACCATTATCAGTAACACCTATAGGAAGTAGCCCATTAGTATCAGGATAAAGAATAAACGGATAATAATCTGGATCAGAATCAACAAAAGATTGAAAATCTTCTATAATCCATTCTTTCTGCCTGAAAAAATTCAAATTATCATCTTTGCTAAACGGATTAAATATAGTGATGAAATCAGCAAGTCTGCCAGTGCCATATTGCGTTATAAAATCAATATAATCTTTAGGAAAAGAGCGCTGACCATCTATCAATGGCCAGTTTTCATCCTGACCGTACTCATTTGGATGCTCAGGCAGGGGCAATATACTATTTGAATTTTTCATGCTCATTACTTACATTCCTGGGGGGTTAAGAATAGTTACATATTCATAGAAGCCGCCAGAACCTTCAGCTTTTATTGTGATACCTACTAGAATTCTGGAAGATCCTTTATAACTAGGAATAGAACTCATCTCAACAATTTCTCCCCGTTCTAAGGCTTTCTTTATGTTTCTTTCTATTTCACTCATGCTTAGTGCTGATCCCTGACAGCGACGCCCCCGCAATATGAAGCGCCAGTACCAGCAAGACCAGCTCAGTGAGATTAAGCTGAGGATGTGGTAAGGTGGCTCCAGTCCGCACTGGCCTATCACGGGTATTCGCCACGGTAAGAACAATAAAGAAGGAAGATCCCCATGATCTTCCTTCTTTTATATTAAATAACTATTATTTTTTCTTTAGAAATTCCAACTGGCCAATGTCCCGCATAATATATATCCACTATTTTTTCCCATTTATTACCAAGATTGAAATATTTTTCAGACATATATTGCCTGAACGCATAGCATATAGCATTCCTTGCTGCTTGATGAAAATCATGTGGCCTAGATATAAATTTGCTTTTATCTAGCTCCTTGGTTGAATTCATAACTGCTTTATTTATTTTCATCCTGATTTCTATAAGGTCTTTAGGATTGTCTTGCTTTTTATAAAATGGATCATCCTGAGTTAGTGAAGTTGGAAGCCATTCAGTATTTTTATAAGTCCCTTTAAATTCAATATCTGAGGGGTTAATAAACACTTTTTCGACATTCTCAATTAAAATTACATTTTGATCATGAAGATCAAATAATCCCATATTAGAAAAAAATTTGGCCTTCTCTATTTTTTCTAACTCATCGTTAATATTAATCATATGGTAGTCTCATGTCAGTTATACTTCCTGGCGGAAGAGCTTTCCTTCCTTGTTGAATCGTAGTGCGGAGGACTCCTCCTGCTGCATGTGGACCAGGTATACCGGGTAGTGAATGATTAGGTAATTTTCCATGAGTTGGCATTAAATTCCACCATTTATTTGCTCCGCCACTTTCTAACGGAATGATATGGTGAGGAGTAGCTCCAGCTGGCCACGTCCTACCTGTATTAGCCTCCCACTGCTGCATTAAATAGTTTTGCGTTTTCTCAAATTCTTTCCTTGCAAATTTATTTTGAGCAGCACTACGTCTTTGAACAACAGGTGAGTTACCTCTCAATATTTGTGCTTGCTTGGACGTTATATTCCCTCCCGGTGATGCAACTTTATTCGCCTCATTAACGATTCGATCAATGAGAGGGCATCCTGACAGCCCCAACGGGTCAACCCAACCCGTCGGATTTTCGACGTAACTGTAAGGATTCATCCCCCCCATCAATCCTATCGGGTCCGGTGCTAAATACTGCCCAGTCTTCCGATCATAATATCGAAAACGGTTATAGTATAATCCACTTTCATCATCTTCAAACTGCCCGACAAAGCGTAAATGACAATGAACGTGATAGTCGTCATCATTCGAGGCTAATACCTGTGACTGTTCGGCTTTACCCCAAGTCGTCAACCGATGGGCCCACACTAAGCCACCGTCTTCATTGAGCATTTCCCGCACGGTGCCCTGATGGTCGCTAACGATATAGTGCAGTTTGCCTCGTTCATAGCGAGCAGATGGGGTTAACGTCCCTGGTTCATACAACCAGCGGATACGCTGTTCTTCAACAGGGGTACCATCGGCATATAACGGCATTTCCTCTATTAGCCGGTCACCACTCCATAGGTAGTCATACCCCATGATGCTAGAGGGGTTGGGTGATAAATCCGGTTTGCCATCCAGCCAGCGCTGGAGGTTGGCTGTGGTTAATTTACCATCATGTACTTTCAGCTTGCGGATACGCCGCCCAAACGCATCGTATCGATAGTACCAGCGCGAGCCGTCCGGCGTTTCACATTGAGTCAGTTGATTTAGCACATCCCAGCGGTAGCGCCAAATCTGTGGGCGGAAGCCGTCACGCTGCTCGGTTTTTTCGATAAGCCGCCCATTGGTGTCATAACGGTAGCGGATATTGCCGTGCTGCACCACTCGCCCCGCCTGCTGACGCTGCGTGATTTGGGTGATTGCACCTTGGGCATCCACGGGAATGTGTTGGCTTAGATTTCCATTGGCATCATAACTAAACTGCTCTTCATAGGGACGAGCACCTTGATACAGTGTCTGTGTTATCTGGCCGTTAGCATTGTAACGGTAGCGGGTTTGTCCCCAGCGACCATCATCAATCACCCGGAGGTTGTATGCCCGGTCATATTGCCAGCTACGGTTGACAGCCGTTGCTTGCGGCGGAAAGTGGGGATCGTTCTGTTGCAGGGTTTCCCGGAACAGGGTGGTTGCCCGTCCTGCTGACTGATGTGCCAGTAAACCTGTCGCGGTGTAGCGGCTGGCGAGGATAAAACCTAGGGCAGTTTCCCGCACCGTTTCCTGTCCCAGCGGGTTATGCTGCAAAGAGAGAGGACTGTGTTGATTGAACTGGAAGTGATTGAGGGCACCCATCCGATCATAACCAAAATGCAGCGTATCCTCGTCCAGAATTTCTGCTATCGGTTGGTCGTTAAGGTCATCCCATTTATGACTGATTTCCCGACCATTCAATCGTTCAGCAATCACACGCCCTGCATCGTCATAGTCAAACTCCACCACCGCATCTGCTGAGGTGACACGGATCATCCTGCCCTGAGCATCGTAGGTATATTCGGTGACAGCCTGTAATTCACAGAATAATTTTCCTGTTTGCCAGTATTCCTGCCGCTGAATCTGGTCTTTGGCAGTGTAACAAAAACGGATCAACTGACCGTTGGGATACAGTGTCAGGGTTCGGCGGCCTGCCCGGTCGTAGGTATATTCGACTGTCCGTCCCGTGAAATCGGTTTCACGGATAATTTGCCCGGCTAAATCCCGCTCATAGCGATAAGTTTCACCGGTTGCCATCGTTACGCTGTTCAGGCGAATTAAGCGATCATAACCAAAATGCAGGACTGTCCTATCCGGGCGGGTTAGCCGGGTCAGAAGGTCAAAGGCACCATAGGTATAACGGGTGGTATTTCCCTCACCATCAGTGATCGCAGTGACCCGGCGCTCATTATCATAGCCGATATGTTGTTTCACCCCGTCCGGCAATTCAATTTCCGTGACGCTGCTTTCCGGGCTGGCATGAAACGCGCAGTGCTGATAACGGGTTTGCTGACCCAGCGCATCCGTCACACTCCTCAGCCGCCCCAGCCCATCCTGTTCATAGCGGGTGGTGTAACCATTGGGAGCCAGAACACCATGAAGCCGGTGTTGTTCATATTCATAACGCCACTGGGTGCCATCCGGCAGTACCCGTCTGAGGATTTCGCCATGTTGGTTGTAACGGTACTCATCCAATCGCCCCTGTGGGTCGGTTACGGCATCCAGTGCGCCCTGGTCACTGTAGTGAAAAAGCCACGTTTTGCCATCCGACAGTTTGGCCTGCAACAGTTGACCGTATTCATCATAGTCATAGACAAATATTTCACCGGAAGGCAGTGTCAGTTGGGTCAGTTCACCGTAGGGCGTGTATTCGAACAGCGTTTTTCTGCCCAGGGGATCGGTTTCTGAGAGTTTATGACTCAAATCCCATTCCAGCACCGTTTCCCGCCCCAACGGGTCAACTTTGAGGGTAATCTGGCCGTCTTCATTGTACCAATAGCGGGTACACCCGCCCTCTGCATCCAGATAGGTGGTAACTTTATTTATCTCATCATATAAAAAACGATCCTGCCAATAGCCTTGTGGGGTACTGACCGAGACCACCCGCCCCCGGTTGTCATATCCCATCGACACATCCGTTGAATCCGTGTCATGCCAGCGGGTCATATGACCACTGGGATTGTATTCGTGCCAGAGGTGACTGAACTGAAACGAATGGCATTCTGACAGATAATCTTGTGCGTTGTACTGACAGGTGACCAGCGTCTGGCGCAGTTCTTCAGTCAGATACTCGATAGAAGCCAACCGGTTCTGGTCGTAATCTAGTAATAAGTGATAACCATCGGAATGGATAACCTGTGACAGCCGGTATTGTTGCTCTCCAAAGGGATCATCATAATGGAAGGTGATTTGGTTATTGTGACGGTCACGGATCGCAGACAATAACTGTTTATCACCTACCCGCTGTTCAAAACTCTGCGTTAATTGCGTCTGACGATCAAACAGGTGTAATCCGCCCGTTAACGTGCCAAACAGCAGATAATGCCCGGCATGCAGGTTAACCGAGAACACATTTTCATCCGGCGTATGAAATGTATAGATAACACCATCTGCATCGGTGAAATGCGTGACTTCCCCCGCTCGCCTTAACTGTTGGGACCAGTCATCTGACCACTTAGGACCGAACAGCCCGGCAAAATTTTCAGTTGAACGATAGGTACGCACTAATGACAGGGGCAATGTGCCCGGCAGGGAAAGCATCGGCCACTGTTGCAGGAAATCGCCTGTGGCCATATCCACCGGGTCACCACAGTTATCGTTTTCGTTCGGTTTTTTACTTTGTTTCTGGGTCGATTTTTTCGGCTTATCTGATTGGGTGACCCCTTTTTTATTGCGTGGCAAGGGTAATAACCCAGCAATCACCACCGCCCACTGTAAGGCTTTATTGCTTTCCTGCAAAATAGGGAGCGCTTCTCCCGTTTCCTGGGTAATGGAAATAGAACCCGCGGCACTGTTGATATTGGCGTCACAGGTGGTGCGGTGCCCCAACCGGGCAATCGGCTTGCCGTTGGCAAACACGGTCTTGGCGCCTTCAGCGACCACTCCGGGAGGATGGTCACTGCACACCACCTGATCGCCTTGCCGCGCGACCGGTTTACCCTCAAAGAACACATTGGGTGATCCTTTCGCAATGGTACCTTTATTACTGCCATATTGCCCTATGGCGGCGCCAATCCCGGCACAGGCGCCACCGACAAACCCGCCGGCCGCAGCGGCCGCAGCAACCACAACCAGTGCCGCCCCTCCTGTTGCAACCACCAGGGCACCCACTGCCACCGCTGCGACAGCACCCAGTAAAATCCCGCCCAGCGCCCCCCATAGCCCGGCATTTTTATTCTGATGGGCAATGGCATCGCCTTCTCTGGCCGGATTTTCACCTTCGGTTGCCACGGTGCTCATCCCCATGCCTTTGGCGATAGCGTGGCCGACTTTATCCCCGACATACATACCCGCGGCCCCGCCTGCTGCGCCAGCGGCTAATCCCACCGCAAAAGGGGCCGCAGCGCCCGTTGCCACCGCATAGGTGGCACTGGTCGCCAGCGTGGCATTGGAGAAGGTATCACTTTGTAAAAATTCCAGTGCCCGGTCAGACGTGGATTTTTCTGTCCGTGGCGGTACTGGCGCAAGCTTGCCTCCCTTTGAAGGCGATGTATGATTATTTGTGGCAGGCGACGGAGAGGGTCGCCCTGCCGCTGCTGCGCCCATAATCACATTCTGTGAAACACTCATATCACATCTCCCTGTCAGACATTATCCTTCGGCTCATCGCGCAACCGGAACGTTGCCATCATGGTCTGCATCTGTTCCCGCTGTGCCGCCGTCATCTCTCCCTGACAGGTGCCGGTGAAAATCAGCACTTGATTGGGGGTGTTAAGCAGCAGCATTAATTGATGTACCGGACTACTTGGGGCACGCCAGCGAAATTCAAAGGTTTCGGTTTCAAAGCCGTTCAGTTCCCCGGATTTATGGTTTATCGCTTCATAATCTTTCAGTTGCCTGGCAATGGACGTCATTTCCCGCTCGGCAAACTGACTGAATGCCAGCCCCCATGGCAAATTGTCACGGGAGATGGTGAAACTGGTGCCATTTTTTCATCGGTGCTGTTCAACACCAGAATACTGGTATCCTGCCAGCTAGCTGGCAGCATAATAGAGCCTTGATTGAAGTGGAAAGGCGCGAGATCAAGTTGATTGTTCATGGAAGTTCCTTCTTGCTTGCCGCAATTTAAAAATGACTATGCGTTATTTGTTGATGTTAACCTGGCCACCTAATACGGTGACCCCGCTGTCATTCAGCTCAATACTGGCACCCCCAAACGAAATTTTAATGTTGGCTTTCGTCATTTGAATGGTGCCGCTGCCGACTTTCAGCGTGATATCATCCTGGGCTTCGTACAATTGGGTCCCCGCCCCGGCTTTACCTGCGTTTGCTTTCACCTGCACCACATTGGCTTGTGTACTGCGTTTCTGGCAGATTTTTTCTGTCAGGTTGCCTTGCTGCACGGTTTTGAATTCATCTCCTGTCTGAATTGTCAGCGTCCGGTTCCCTGCTTCCACGACCAGACTCTGGTCATTTTTCACCGTGGTGTGCATATCCTTCTGCGCATGCAAGGCAAGCCGTTCACTGCCCTTCGCATCCTCAAACAGTAGTTCGTTGTAGCCCTCGCCTTTGTGGGTTTTGGAGCGGAAAGCCATTTGGGTTTTACTGCCCGGCAGCCCGCCCGGCGGGATGTTGCTGGCGTGATAGGTTCTGCCGGTGACGATCGGCTGATCCGGGTCGCCGTGCAGGAAGTCCACCACCACTTCCTGCCCGATACGCGGGATCGCCAGCATCCCCCAGCCTTGCCCCGCCCACGGTTGGGTGACCCGTATCCAGCACGAACTCTGGTCA
>NZ_MUBJ01000006.1:0-7832 GCF_002127535.1 Xenorhabdus vietnamensis | reverse complement strand
TGACCAGAGTTCGTGCTGGATACGGGTCACCCAACCGTGGGCGGGGCAAGGCTGGGGATGCTGGCGATCCCGCGTATCGGGCAGGAAGTGGTGGTGGATTTTCTGCATGGCGACCCGGACCAGCCGATCGTTACCGGGCGTACCTACCACGCCAGCAACATCCCGCCGGGCGGGCTGCCGGGCAGTAAAACCCAGATGGCGTTCCGCTCCAAAACCCACAAAGGCGAGGGCTACAACGAACTGCTGTTTGAGGATGCGAAAGGCAGCGAGCGGCTGGCTCTGCATGCACAGAAGGATATGCAGACTACGGTAAAAAATGACCAGAGTCTGGTCGTAGAAGTCGGTAACCGAAGCCTGCTCATCCAGACGGGGGATGAACATAAAACCGTCCAGCAAGGCAACCTGACCGAGAACATCTGCCAGAAACGCAGTACACAAGCCAATGTGGTGCAGGTGAAAGCAAACGCAGGTAAAGCCGGGGCGGGGACCCAATTGTACGAAGCCCAGGATGATATCACACTGAAAGTCGGCAGCGGCACCATTCAAATGACGAAAGCCAACATTAAAATTTCGTTTGGGGGCGCCAGTATTGAGCTGAATGACAGCGGGGTCACCGTATTAGGCGGCCAGGTTAACATCAACAAATAACGCATATTGATTTTTAAATTGCGGCAAGCAAGAAGGAACGTCCATGAACAATCAACTTGATCTCGCGCCTTTCCACTTCAATCAAGGTTCTATTATGCTGCCCGCCAGCTGGCAGGATACCAGTATTTTGGTGTTGAACAGCACCGATGAGAAAAATGGCACCAGTTTCGCCATCTCCCGTGACAATTTGCCGTGGGGGCTGGCATTCAGTCAGTTTGCCGAGCGGGAAATGACGGCGATTGGCAAGCAACTGAAAGATTATGAGGCAATAGCCCATGAGTCCGGGGAACTGAACGGCCTTGAAACCGAGACCTTTGAATTTCGCTGGCGTGCCCCAAGTGGTCCGGTACATCAATTAATGCTGCTGCTTAACACCCCCAATCAAGTGCTGATTTTCACCGGCACCTGTCAGGGGGAGATGACGGCGGCACAGCGGGAACAGATGCAGACCATGATGGCAACGTTCCGGTTGCGTGATGAGCCGAAGGATAATACCTGACAGGGAGGTGTGACATGAGTGTTTCACAGAATGTGATTATGGGCGCAGCAGCGGCAGGGCGACCCTCTCCATCACCTGCCACACACAATCATACATCGCCTTCAAAGGGAGGCAAGCCTGCGCCAGTACCGCCACGGACAGAAAAATCCACATCTGACCGGGCACTGGAATTTTTACAAAGTGATACCTTCTCCAATGCCACGCTGGCAACCAGTGCTACCTATGCGGTGGCAACGGGCGCGGCGGCCCCTTTTGCGGTGGGATTAGCCGCCGGCGCAGTCGGTGGAGCCGCGGGTATGTATGTCGGGGATAAAGTTGGCCACGCTATCGCCAAAGGCATGGGGATGAGCACCGTGGCAACCGAAGGTGAAAATCCGGCCAGAGAAGGCGATGCCATTGCCCATCAGAATAAAAATGCCGGGCTATGGGGGGCGCTGGGCGGGATTTTACTGGGTGCTGTCGCAGCAGTGGCGGTTGGTGCCCTGGTGGTGGCCACGGGAGGAGCGGCACTGGTTGTGGTTGCGGCTGCCGCTGCTGCCGGCGGGTTTGTCGGTGGCGCCTGTGCCGGAATTGGCGCCGCCATCGGGCAATATGGCAGCAATAAAGGCACCATTGCGAAAGGATCACCCAATGTGTTCTTTGAGGGTAAACCGGTCGCGCGGCAAGGCGATCCGGTGGTGTGCAGTGACCATCCTCCCGGAGTGGTCGCTGAAGGCGCAAAGACCGTGTTTGCCAACGGCAAGCCGATTGCCCGGTTGGGGCACCGCACCACCTGTGACGCCAATATCAACAGTGCCACGGGATCCATTTCCATTACCCAGGAAACGGGAGAAGCGCTCCCTATTTTGCAGGAAAGCAATAAAGCTTTGCAGTGGGCGGTGGTGATTGCCGGGTTATTACCCTTGCCACGCAATAAAAAAGGGGTCACCCAATCGGATAAGCCGAAAAAATCGACCCAGAAACAAAGTAAAAAACCGAACGAAAACGATAACTGTGGTGACCCGGTGGATATGGCCACAGGCGATTTCCTACAACAGTGGCCGATGCTTTCCCTGCCGGGCACCTTGCCGCTGTCATTAGTGCGTACCTATCGTTCAACCGAAAATTTTGCAGGATTGTTCGGTCCTAAGTGATCAGATGACTGGTCGCAACAGTTAAGGCGAGCGGGGGAGGTGACGTATTTCACCGATGCAGATGGGGTTGTCTACACCTTCCATACGCCGGATGAAAACGTGTTCTCGGTTAACCTGCATGCCGGGCATTATCTGCTGTTTGGCACGTTAACAGGCGGGTTGCACCTGTTTGATCGTCAGACACAATTAACGCTGAGTTTTGAACAGCCGGCAGGCGATAAACGGTTATTGTCTGCTATCCGTGACCGTCACAATAACCAAATCACCTTCCATTATGATGATCCCTTTGAGGAGCAACAATACCGGCTGTCACAGGTTATCCATTCCGATGGTTATCGTGTGTTACTGGATTACGACCAGAATCGGTTGGCTTCTATCGCGTACCTGACCGGAGAACTGCGCCAGACACTGGTTACCTGTCGGTATGACGCACAACATTATCTGTCAGAATGCCATTCGTTTCAGTTCAGTCACCTGTGGCACGAATACGATCCCCGTGGCTACATGACTCGTTGGCATGACACAGATTCGACGGATGTGTCGATGGGGTATGACAACCGGGGACGGGTGGTCTCGGTCAGTACCCCACAGGGCTACTGGCAGGATCGTTTTTTATATGATGATGTCAACAAAGTCACCACCTATCTGGATGCAGAAGGCGGACGTACCCGCTATTGGTACAACGAAAACGGCCAGATTACCCGCAAAGTTGACCCGCTGGGGCGGGAAACGGTGCTGGAATGGGATCTGAGCCATAAACTCTCAGAAACCGATCCCCTGGGCAGAAAAACACAGTTCGAATACACCCTCTACGGCGAACTGACCCAACTGACGCTGCCTTCCGGTGACGTGTTTGTCTACGACTATGATGAATACGGTCAACTGTTGCAGGCCAAACTGCCGGATGGTAAAAAATGGCTTTTTCACTACAGCGACCAGGGCGCACTGGATGCCGTGACCGACCCGCAGGGGCGATTGGAAGAGTACCGTTACAACCAGCATGGCGAAATCCTCAGACGGGTACTGCCGGATGGTACCCAGTGGCGTTATGAATATGAACAACATCGGCTTCATGGTGTTCTGGCCCCCAATGGTTACACCACCCGCTATGAACAGGATGGCTTGGGGCGGCTGAGGAGTGTGACGGATGCGCTGGGTCAGCAAACCCGTTATCAGCACTGCGCGTTTCATGCCAGCCCGGAAAACAGCGTCACGGAAATTGAATTGCCGGATGGGGTGAAACAGCATATCGACTATGACAATGAACACCGAATTACTGCGATCATGGACGGTGAGGGCAATAGCACCCGTTATACCTATGGTGCCTTTGACCTGCTGACTCAGATGACCCGCCCGGATGGGACAGTCCTGCATTTTGGTTATGACCGCCTAATTCGCCTGAACAGTGTGACGATGGCGACCGGTGAAACTTATCGCTATGAGCGGGATTTAGCCGGGCAAATTATCCGTGAAACCGATTTCACGGGACGCGCGATCGACTATACCTATGACCGGGCAGGGCGCCGCATCCTGACACGGTATCCCAACGGTCAGTTGATTCGTGTTTGTTATAATGCTAACGACCAGATTTTGCGGCAGGAATACTGGCAGGCCGGAAAATTAGAATATACCTTGCAGGCCGAGACTGCCTATACCTACGACCCCAAAAGCAGGATGACCCGGGCCGTCTCAGCGGATGCGGTAGTGGAATTTGATTATGACGATGTAGGGCATCTGATTGGTGAGCGTCTGAACGGGCGTGAAATCACGCATGAATGGGATGACCTTAATGATCTGCCTGTTGCAGAAACGCTGGGCGGGAATACACTGCATTTTGGTTATAACCGGATGGGCTGGTTAAACCGTTTCCAGTTTAACCAACATAGCCCGTTGTCTTTACAGCATGACCCATTGGGACAAGAAACGGTGCGGGAAAGCGCCCACGGCTTTATCCTGGCCAGCCGTTACACCGCGACAGGTTTACTGGCACATCAGTCGGCAGGACGGGTAACCCCCCTATTCCGAGAAACCCTGCAACAGAACGATCCCCACTTTCCACCACAAGCTACGGCAGTCAACCGTAGCTTGCAATATGACCGGGCATACAACCTCCGGGTGATTGATGATGGCCGCTGGGGACAAACCCGCTACCGTTACAATGCTAACGGTCAGATAACACAGACACTGTATCAGGGGGCACGCCCGTATGAAGAGCAGTTCAGTTATGATGCCAATGGAAATCTAAGCCAACACATTCCCGTGGATACCCAAGATGCAATCACCCAAATAACGCAGCGTCAGCAGGCGGGGCGAGTGGTGCAGCACGGCAATCTCCGCTACCGTTATGACACCAACGGGCGGCTTATCGAAAAAACTGAGCAGCGTGACGGCTTCCGCCCACAAGTGTGGCGTTACCGCTGGGATGTGCTGAATCAATTAACGCAATGTGAAACCCCGGACGGCTCGCGCTGGCATTATCAATACGATGCATTTGGACGACGAATTCGCAAGCTGAAAGTGCATGATGGTAAACTGGCGGCCGCTAATTTAAAATTGTGGCTGGATGGGAAACCAGATTTAACGGTAAAAACTGATGCCATCATAGGCCATGATTATTTGTGGAGCGGTAACCAGCTTATCGAAGAAACGCCGATTTATGCAGATGGTACGCCAGCAGACGAACAGCGCATCCGCTGGCTCTACGAACCGGGCACACTGACACCATCAGCACGTTTTGAGTGCGGCAAGCTACACTATATTGTCAGTGACCATCAGGGCACACCGCGTGAGATGTTGAACGAGGAAGGCGGGCTAGTCTGGGCACAGCGGCTGACCACATGGGGTAAGGCGGAACGCTCACAGGTCATTGCTTCCAATGATGCGGATTATCATGTTAACTGTAACCTACGGTTTATGGGACAGTACGAAGATCAGGAAAGTGGGTTATACCATAATCGTTTTCGGTATTACTCGCCGGAGACCGGGCAATATATCTCGCCTGACCCCATAGGGCTTGAAGGTGGCTTTAACCCTTACAGCTATGTGCATAATCCGGCAAACTTTATTGATCCGCTGGGTTTAGCACCTTGTCCTGTTAGAGAAGTCAACGGAGCTAAGATTTATGGTACGGGGCAAAAAGATAAAACACCTGGCCATGACCAATTTTCAGAAGTAATAGCTAATAAGCTTGCCATGAGTGGTAAATTTGAAAAGATTTATTTAAATAGATCTTATAGTTTTGCTAATGGAAAGGGAACTTCAGGAAGAAGACCTGATATTATGGCCGTTGATGTTAATGGTAAAGTTCATTCAATTGAACTAGCTTCAAAGACTGACATGGGTAAGAAATTACCAACACTAACTACGCGTAATGAAACAGCTATGGATAACTTACCTGCCAATAAGCAAGGTGAGATCTTAGTTTTTGAACATCCATATAAAGCTAAGGATATGAAATCAATGTTAGATGACTTAATATCAAGTATATAGGAAAAAGCTATGTATACAGGTATAGCGATATATAATTCAAATGAACTTTCTCCAATGATGGCCTATGAGTTAGGTAGTTTATTTTTTAGTATTTTTGATATTACAATAACCGGTGCAGGGTATTTAAAATATATAAAAAATAGCGATCATAAGGGAGATCATGACTTAGTAGAAATCTCCTTTATTGAGCTAAAAGAGAAAATTTTCACTCAAGAGGCAACTGCTTTCAGAATTTACTCTGAGCAAGAAAATCATACTCCGTGGTTATCTTCCTTTGGTTATATAACAAATGAATTTGGTGGTTTTTACCATATAGATATTCAGTTTCCTAATGCAAACGGAAATAATGATAAAATTATTTCATTTATTAAACTATTAGTTGAAAAAATGAATTTTTCTTATGGGATAACATATAATACTGATAAGATAACAAAAGCATTCTATTATGCAGGGGGAGATAATCTAGCAAGTATATATCCATATGAAAATCCATCTATTTTTAAAAGGGAAACACCAGGAAGATTTAATGGCAAGGAACGATACAATAATAGCATGCTAAGAATGGTCTATCCTTATAATATTATAAATAATTCTCACCTTGAAATTAAGATTGAGAATGTTAACTTAAAAAAATGGATACTAAGTGACAAAGAAAATGGCTCATTAGAAAAATTAAATGATGAACTTTGGTTATGGAAGGTAGAAGAAACCTATCTTGATAAAGTCAATAAAGTTTGTGGAGAAGCAGACATTTTAATAGCTTGGAAGGCTCTATCATCTAAGAAAATAGCAAAAAAATTACCTTGATTAAGAGCCGGAAGAATCTAATGCTCTTCCGGCTTATTTAGTCACGGTAGGAATAGCCATCACTGTATTCTGCCGCAGTTGAAAAAGCTTTGAATAAAATTGATTCAAATCAGCCTACTAATGTCATAGAAAAACAAGTTGCTGACATAAAAAATAAAGCGAAAAAAGCAATGATGAATGGTGTGCCGATTAGATCGAAAGATATTGCTAAGAATCCTGAGATAGGAAAACAAAGAGCTTTTGAATTGTGGGATAAAATTTTCAATAAATAAAGGTGATATATGACTGATATAAAAAAAATTTATCATTGAGCCAATAGTTTTTCTTTTATCCGAAAAATTATTTTCAGGAATTCTTAATAATCAATCTGGTTATTATTTAGAAATTCATGATCCTGAATTAGCACTGACTTTATCTTTTGATCAGTTATTGCCCGATGGGTATTTAATTTGGCCAGACCTAATTGAAAACTCTATAAGTAAATTTAGGTTAAGAAGTGAATTTCATGAAGCCGAATAATACTTAAATGATGTAAGTAAAGAATTTTCTGCTCACTATGATAAAATTTCACTAATCTATCGAAAGAAAAAATAAAAAAAGAGAATTCTGACTATGAAGATTTTTATTTTGATGTTTTAGATTAGGTATATTCTCAATTAAACATGTTATCTATTCAACGGTATGTATTAGGTGAACAAAAAGAATCAATCTTGGAAAAAATATTTGAGATATATAAAGAAGGCCTTTACCCATGCAGAATGACCAAGGATGAAAAAATGGTCGCTTTTAATCCATTAGTATTAAAAAATAGTTGATGCATAAAATTAATATTAACCTATTATAGATTTAGAACTGAATTTATATAAGCTACCACCGAACTAATAATTATGAAAAAGTGAGAAAGACCTCAAATTCAGAAAGATAAGTCTAAATAATAAGTTACTCGTAGAAGTGGAAAAAAATATGATACCAGAAGAAGTAAGTAGTTATATCAAATCTAAAGATTGGTATATCTTAAGAGAAGATAAAGCTAGTTGCGTTGATGCCATAAGCACTTTGGGTATAGATCTATCATCAGAGTTCTCATCTTTTTATCAGGAAATATATTGTGATCTAATCAGTCCCAAACCTATAGCGGATCTATTAGATATCGATGATATACGCAATTAACTTGAAGATGCGGGTTTTAAAATCTGGAAATTATCAGTCAGACGGGTAATGAGTTCACTGGCTTTTTCTGGCAACGTGACATGAAA
>NZ_MUBJ01000059.1 GCF_002127535.1 Xenorhabdus vietnamensis | reverse complement strand
TCGGTACGCCGCCCGAAGGCATCGTAGCGATAGTCCCACTGCTGGCCGCCCGGCGTCTGTACCCCGGTAAGCTGGTTCTGGCTGTTCCACCTAAACTTGGTCAGCTGCGGGCGGTGCCCCTCCTGCCACAGCTGCATGGCGGTCATCCGCCCGGCATCATCATACTCAAACAGATGCTGACCCAGCTGGCGTAACCGGTGGCCTTTCTGGTAGAGCCGTTCCCCGTCTATCTCGTTGAGGCCATCCTCAGACGGGTTCGGGTGCAGTCATACTTTTTTACGTCATTTTTACTTTCAATATCATGCCATTAAAGAACAGTTTTTATCGGTTCCATTAACTGCCACGAACCCAAAACGCCGAGGTGCACTTTCAGGATTTTCGGCAACGGGTGAACGCTGACCAGCTTGTCTGGGCGGCGGGCAGCCGTTCTGCGGGTGCGGGCGGCATAGAGCCTGCCAGCGGCGCCCTGCGACGCTCTGGAGCACCGATGTTTCAGATTGGGCACGGTTTTACATGACCCCGCTTTGTTCAAGGGAAGCCCCCTGCGGGGGCTGCACGGGGCGGAGATGGCGAGCACGGCAACGAGCAAGGAGCGCAGTGACTGCGAGCCGGGCGCAGCCAGTGCAGCGGGGTTGGGGCGGGGGAGGTAAATTAGCGGAGGCCGCAGGCCGACCTGCCTACAGCGTTGTTTGTTTGCCTGACGATGGCACAGCAGCTAAAGAAGAACACCGATTTTTGCCGAGGACTGGTGCCGGTGCTGACAGCAGAAGGCGCAGCCTTGTGCGCCACACCCCGCGATGCCGAACAGCGGGGGCGCCAGACATAATGTTAATTATACGCATTAAGCCGCTCATTGATGCTCAGGCGGTTACCCTTGCTCATCGGCGCCGTGCGTATAATTCCCCCACATTATGTTGAATGGGCTTTGGGCGGCCTGCACTGACTGATTGGGGACACCGATGGACAGGCCGACCATTGCCCATTTACCCCCGCAGGCACTGATGCCAACGGGCAGTCCGGCCACGGTCTGCCCCCGCACTGAACTTAAGCGAACTCAACGGGGACGGGCGGACTGTCCGGTGCGCCGGGGTTTCGGTTCGCCGCCCGACGCTCCGCGGGCACGGCCTGAGTGGCTCTCTGCTGCACTGACACTGCCGTTTGCCGGATTGTCACGCTCTGCCGGATGCGTCTGCTGGTGCACTGTCTTTAAGTGCCCGATGGCGACCCGCGTATAAATTTGCGTGGTCTCCAGCCGTTCATGCCCCAGTATCGCCTGGATGTGCCGGGTGTCGGCACCGTTGTCCAGCATTTGTGTCGCCATCGAGTGGCGGAACAGGTGGCAGGCACCGGGCTTGTCGAGCTGCGCCTGTTCACGGATAACCTTGCCGACCAATTGGCTTAAGTAATCACACGACAGGCCGCGTCCCCGGTCGGAGATAAACAGGTAACCACTGTCCCGGTGCGCCGCCAGTCGCGGGCGGACCTGCGCCAGATAGCGAGTGAGCCAGCCCAGCGCCCGGCGGCCGATGGGCACAACCCGGTCTTTCTGCCCCTTGCCCTGACGCACGCAGAGCACCCCACGCCCGCTATCAATGTCCCCGAGGTGCAGATTCGCCAGTTCCATGCGACGAATGCCACTGCTCCAGAGCACTTCCAGCATCACCCGGTTGCGAAAGCCGTGCAGCGTCCCGCAATCCAGACTGTCGAGCACCTGCCCGATTTCGGCCACATTCATCACCTGTGCAGGCAGGCGTTTTTCTTTTTTCGGCAGCACGAGCTGGTCTGCGGGATTGTACAAAATCTGGTGGCGGTGCAGCAGCGCGCGGAACCACAACCGCAGGGCATTGAGCCGTTCACGCTGACCGTTGTTGCGGTAAGGCTGCCCGTCCGCCTTGCGATAGGCACGAAGATAACGCTGCCAGCTTTCCAGCACCGACAGCGAGACCTGCGGGGCGGTGCAGACAGCCCGTTGTTCGCACCAGTCCACGAACGGCACTAAATAGGCGCGGTAGGCCAGCCGGGTCTGCGGACTTTTCCCCTGTGCGGTCAGTGTCTCCAGCCAGTTATCCAATTGCTGGCGTAAGGTCATTACCGTGAAGTCATGCGTGTTTGGCATCAGTCAGCTCCTTGTGTTGTCGGTGAAAGTGAAGCGATAGCAGTACGGTGTGATTTTCTTGCTTAGGTGACTGGAACAGTGATTTTGGGTTTAGCCAGACTTGCGGGCGGTTAATCCTGTCTGGCTGTGGCGTGAGAGTGAGTTCGGCTACCCAGACTTGGCCCCGACTTGGGGCAGACTTGAGACAGACTTGCCTCCGTTCTGCCCAGACTTGCGATCATCATACGGGGACGATCAGGCCGTTTAAGTGAGCACTGTCGCCGTCACCCTCCCAGAGCAGTTCGTATTGCAGCAGGTGCCCACGGCTGCCGCCGTGGATCAGCAGGTATTCCATGTCACTCAAGCGCTGGCAATGCAGCTTAAGCTGGCTGTCACTCCAGTTGGTGTAAGCGCGGATATCCCGCCGGGTAAAGCGCACTTCACGCAACGTTTTCTGTTCGCTCGCTGCCCTATCTTGCGCCATCTGCTGTATCAGCAGCAGTAACTTGCGGGTCTGCGGCGGCATCTCGTCGAGCGTCCGGCCTAAGATTTCATGCGCAAGCTGGTTCGCCAGCCGGATATCGTCTTTCGTGACTTCGATATATTCCAATGTGTTACTGCGATGTTCGGCCGTTTTGATTTTCCGCTGGTACTGGTGCAGCAGGGCGATGCTCTGGATCAGGGTGAGATATTTCATATGGTCACGGCGGGTGCGGGTCTTATCACTCATGAACGTGAGCTGACTGGCATACGGATTCACCACATTCAACGGCTTAAGCAACCGTTGGGCGTTCTGGTGCAGTGCCGTGAGATACTCCCGCTCGTTTTCAGCCAGTAAGCCTTCGAGCGTTTGCTTCTGGCGCTGTAACGCGTGGATCGCTTCGGTCTGTTCGCGGGATTCATTGACCGTCAGCACCAGACAACGGTTCAGCAGCTCTTCATCCACATCAATGGCGGTGGTGGTTAACATCAGCATCACCGGGCCTTTCACCGTGTAGCTTTTGGTGACCAGCGTGCCGGTCGTCTCATCTTTGCCTGTGCTCGCCATTGTCAGCTCGCCGTCCGATTGCAACAGCTTCAACGCATAGGCCGCCTGCCGCACGCCCTCTTCTTCGGCAATGGCGAGGATTTTATGCTGGAGATTGGTTTCACCGAGGTAAAACAGACTCTGCCCGGTCATGGCGCTGTACTGGATACGTTCTTCTTCGGGGATCAGATTCAAGACGGCATCCATCAGACTGCTCTTACCTGCGGCGCTGCTGCTCTGGATCAGGACGGCTAAGGGTTTGGGTAACTTTCGGCTCACTGC
>NZ_MUBJ01000058.1 GCF_002127535.1 Xenorhabdus vietnamensis | reverse complement strand
ACTCTCACATGGGGAGACCCCACACTACCATCGGCGCTACGGCGTTTCACTGCTGAGTTCGGCATGGGGTCAGGTGGGACCACCGCGCTATTGCCGCCAGACAAATCCTGGTTTCAACCCCGAACAAGCTGTCATCTGCTTTGAAACTTTGTCATCTGCTCTCTCAGCCCAAAACACCTTCGGTGTTGTCAGGTTAAGCCGCACGGTTCATTAGTACTGGTTAGCTCAACGTCTCGCAACGCTTACACACCCAGCCTATCCACGTCCTCGTCTCGAACGTTCCTTCAGTGTCCTCAAGGGACAAGGGAAGACTCATCTCAAGGCAAGTTTCCCGCTTAGATGCTTTCAGCGGTTATCTCTTCCGCACTTAGCTACCGGGCAGTGCCATTGGCATGACAACCCGAACACCAGTGGTGCGTCCACTCCGGTCCTCTCGTACTAGGAGCAGCCCCTTTCAATCTTCCAACGCCCACGGCAGATAGGGACCGAACTGTCTCACGACGTTCTAAACCCAGCTCGCGTACCACTTTAAATGGCGAACAGCCATACCCTTGGGACCTACTTCAGCCCCAGGATGTGATGAGCCGACATCGAGGTGCCAAACACCGCCGTCGATATGAACTCTTGGGCGGTATCAGCCTGTTATCCCCGGAGTACCTTTTATCCGTTGAGCGATGGCCCTTCCATGCAGAACCACCGGATCACTAAGACCTACTTTCGTACCTGCTCGAGCTGTCACTCTCGCAGTCAAGCTAGCTTATGCCTTTGCACTAACCTCACGATGTCCGACCGTGATTAGCTAACCTTCGTGCTCCTCCGTTACGCTTTGGGAGGAGACCGCCCCAGTCAAACTACCCACCAGACACTGTCCGCAACCCGGATGACGGGCCTACGTTAGAACCTCAAACATTCAAGGGTGGTATTTCAAGGTTGGCTCCATGCAGACTGGCGTCCACACTTCCAAGCCTCCCACCTATCCTACACATCAAGGCTCCAGGTTCAGTGTCAAGCTATAGTAAAGGTTCACGGGGTCTTTCCGTCTTGCCGCGGGTACACTGCATCTTCACAGCGAGTTCAATTTCACTGAGTCTCGGGTGGAGACAGCCTGGCCATCATTACGCCATTCGTGCAGGTCGGAACTTACCCGACAAGGAATTTCGCTACCTTAGGACCGTTATAGTTACGGCCGCCGTTTACTGGGGCTTCGATCAAGAGCTTCGCCTTGCGGCTAACCCCATCAATTAACCTTCCAGCACCGGGCAGGCGTCACACCGTATACGTCCACTTTCGTGTTTGCACAGTGCTGTGTTTTTATTAAACAGTTGCAGCCAGCTGGTATCTGCGACTGGCTTCGGCTCCGGGCGCGGGGCCCTTCACCTAGTGCCAGCGTGCCTTCTCCCGAAGTTACGGCACCATTTTGCCTAGTTCCTTCACCCGAGTTCTCTCAAGCGCCTGAGTATTCTCTACCTGACCACCTGTGTCGGTTTGGGGTACGATCCAATGTTACCTAGAGCTTAGAGGCTTTTCCTGGAAGCAGGGCATCAGCTACTTCAGCACCGTGGTGCCTCGTCATCACGCCTCAGTGTTAACAGGTGACCGGATTTGCCAGGTCACCCCACCTACACGCTTAAACCGGGACAAACCGTCGCCCGGCCAGCCTAGCCTTCTCCGTCCCCCCTTCGCAGTAACACCGGGTACGGGAATATTAACCCGTTGCCCATCGACTACGCCTTTCGGCCTCGCCTTAGGGGTCGACTCACCCTGCCCCGATTAACGTTGGACAGGAACCCTTGGTCTTCCGGCGAGCGGGTTTTTCACCCGCTTTATCGTTACTTATGTCAGCATTCGCACTTCTGATACCTCCAGCATGCCTCACAGCACACCTTCAACGGCTTACAGAACGCTCCCCTACCCAACAACACTTGCGTGTCGCTGCCGCAGCTTCGGTGCATGGTTTAGCCCCGTTACATCTTCCGCGCAGGCCGACTCGACCAGTGAGCTATTACGCTTTCTTTAAATGATGGCTGCTTCTAAGCCAACATCCTGGCTGTCTGAGCCTTCCCACTTCGTTTCCCACTTAACCATGACTTGGGGACCTTAGCTGGCGGTCTGGGTTGTTTCCCTCTTCACGACGGACGTTAGCACCCGCCGTGTGTCTCCCGTGATAACATTCTTCGGTATTCGCAGTTTGCATCGGGTTGGTAAGTCGGGATGACCCCCTAGCCGAAACAGTGCTCTACCCCCGAAGATGACTTCACGAGGCGCTACCTAAATAGCTTTCGGGGAGAACCAGCTATCTCCCGGTTTGATTGGCCTTTCACCCCCAGCCACAAGTCATCCGCTAATTTTTCAACATTAGTCGGTTCGGTCCTCCAGTTAGTGTTACCCAACCTTCAACCTGCCCATGGCTAGATCACCGGGTTTCGGGTCTATACCCTGCAACTTAACGCCCAGTTAAGACTCGGTTTCCCTGCGGCTCCCCTATACGGTTAACCTTGCTACAGAATATAAGTCGCTGACCCATTATACAAAAGGTACGCAGTCACACCCCAAAGGGTGCTCCCACTGCTTGTACGTACACGGTTTCAGGTTCTCTTTCACTCCCCTCGCCGGGGTTCTTTTCGCCTTTCCCTCACGGTACTGGTTCACTATCGGTCAGTCAGGAGTATTTAGCCTTGGAGGATGGTCCCCCCATGTTCAGACAGGATACCACGTGTCCCGCCCTACTCATCGAACTCCCACTGCCAGCGTCTTCAGATACGGGGCTATCACCCTTTACTGCCGGCCTTTCCAGACCGTTCTCCTGACGCTGACACTGATGCTGGTTCTGGGCTGCTCCCCGTTCGCTCGCCGCTACTGGGGGAATCTCGGTTGATTTCTTTTCCTCGGGGTACTGAGATGTTTCAGTTCCCCCGGTTCGCCTCATTAACCTATGAATTCAGTTAATGATAGTGCAACGGATTGCACTGGGTTTCCCCATTCGGACATCGCCGGCTGATGGCGCTTCATATCAGCTCACCGGCGCTTTTCGCAGATTAGCACGTCCTTCATCGCCTCTGACTGCCTAGGCATCCACCGTGTACGCTTAGTCGCTTAACCTCACAACCCGAAGGTGTCTTCGGACTGGAGTTTTGAGAGACTCCCCAATCCCGTCTTCACGACTGGGACTGGGTGTTTCAAATTTTCAGCTTGTTCCGGATTGTTAAAGAGCTATTATTGGTAAACCGACTTTACAGCCCGCTTAACAATAATATCAGGGGGCACCGCCTTTCACACAGGGCCTGAGCAGTGTGGCGTCCCCTAGGGGATTCGAACCCCTGTTACCGCCGTGAAAGGGCGGTGTCCTAGGCCTCTAGACGAAGGGGACATCGAGTCTTCTTCGCAGACGCGCTGCTCATATTACATTTCATCAGACAATCTGTGTGAGCACTGCAACAAAAACTACTATCTCTAGGTAAGGAGGTGATCCAACCGCAGGTTCCCCTACGGTTACCTTGTTACGA
>NZ_MUBJ01000057.1 GCF_002127535.1 Xenorhabdus vietnamensis | reverse complement strand
CAATAGAACAGATTTTACATTGGTCAGACTGGAGACGGCGGCATCAATACCGGGCGCAACTATGTCACTATCGCCGCCGGGGAGATCATCGGCTTACAGCGCAATTACGGCTGTAGTACTAGTACTACAGCCGTATTTGTTTTTCTCAATCGGAAATATGCCCGTAGAACAGCTTGAAATGATACGGTTTCTCAGTTTATTGATTATCAGATAACACGTTAATTTTGGGATGATTACGGCTGTAGTACTAGTAAACCGATAAATAAAAAAAGAAAGAAAATCTATATCGAGAAAAACCCTAAACTCAGAAAATTAATTATAAAAACATTCACACTTAAAGAACAATTGGCTTTAATTAGGCATTTCTCTTTTGAAAGAGAAACAACTGATGGAAATTTTCTTGCCTGGATAATAATAAATTCCGATGCTTCTTTTTCATCATCAAGAATGATGCTAATTTGTATTTTTATTCTTTTTATAGTAACCATAATACAACAGCCTGACGCAATATATTATATCTCTCTTATTTTTTTGATAGTTATGCTACCCCTCAGCATATTAACTCCTATAATTTCAAATCACTGCATCACAGGTTACAAATTCATCACCTGCATCAAATTATCTTATTTTCAAATAAAAATGAAACTCTCTAGATTATAGACCATTCTTGCAACCACCTATTTTAAGTTAATCAAATAAACTATCTGATTAACTTATCTTGTGGCCGAAAGAATACTTTTAGTCTAATTGTAAATGAATGAACGATAATATACACAAGGCGGGGTTACCTAAGATACCATAATACATGTTTCTGATTTTCTCCCCGACTAATATAGAACACAAAAATAAAGAAGTGAATATAAAGACACCTAGCCATGAGTATTAAATTATAACTAAAAATATCATTTTATCTCATGGCTGATTTCACTGATATCAAACTATTCAATGGAAATTTTACGTACTGCCCGTTCAATAAGCTGACCGTCGCCATCAAAATACCGACTAGGCCAGATTTCCGAAAGATGTATTTCAAGATAGTTGACAATAATCCATTCGCCTTTCGGCCACGGACGACTGAGAGTATTTGCCAATGACTATAACTTAACATTCGATTTAACCCTGAGAGCGGAATATTGATAACTTGCCTGATGCCATACCAGACAACTAAAAAGGCATTATAACCTCATTCTCAACAAAAAAGATAAAAGCCTCCCTCAGCTTCCTCTTCGTTGTGAATCTGGGGGAATTTTCAGGAATAAATCGAGATTAGAGTATAAAATTTTGGATAAGTAACCTCAATAATCTTAGGAATGATTCATGATGTCGAAAACCGTGATTTTATCTGTATTGATCGTTTTCAATATGAGTGCCACCTATGCAAACCAAGGTAAGGTGGGATGTGATATTAAGAAAAACACGTTGGAAAAACAGCTCAAGTATGCTCAAGCAGATAAAGATGAGCGTCTGATAAAAGGATTAACTCGTACTTTGGAAAACATAAAGGCCACATGTGCTCTGGAAAAACGCCTAAAAGAGCAAAATAAAAAATCAGAAACTGTAAAAGATAATCTGGCCGATAATTCTTCTCCATTAAAGCAAGAAAACAACAAAAGCCAATTTCGCAAACCCACTAAAAACAGCACAATAAAGCTAATAAAAGAAGTGCAGGCTAAGCAAAAATAGCAATCCTGCACCTAATCTTATATTTTTACTGAATTTCCTAAAGAATCCGGAGAAATTTATAAATTTCTCCCTCTGACTTGCTGCACATTAGAAGGGGAGATTTTGTAGTAAATTTTATCACTTATAAGTGGATTATGTTCAATTTCTACTGAAAGAATAGAGTTATTTTTTGAGATAGCATAATGACTAAAATAATTACCTTCTCTTTCATAAGGATAATGAAATTTAGGCTTGATAAATTTTTTCTCGTAAGATTTATCCGAAGGATTATACTTATCTGAATAAACTACCTTTTTATTTCTGACAAAGACAATTTTATAAAAAAGATTGGCTTTCTCATTAAATGCCGCACCGATAATACCCTCGATATCCTTAGGTTCCATTCTTTTATCGATGATATACATTTTGTCCCAGTCAAAAGGAATGATTTCGTTCATATCAATCAAACAGGCTGTGTTCTTCTGACAATGTTTATCGACATAACCAATAATCCCCAATCGACTGTTATTAAAAAATAACGCTAAAATGATAAACCCCACTGTTAAAGCAAACATGATAATATTATTTTTGTTGACAACATGGAAAAACATCATTCCCCCCTTCATAATCAAACCTGATATGAGAAAACGGCTATGGAATTTTAACCTTGAAATCAAATGATTAATTTTAAATTTGCAACATCAGCTTTATCACTACCTCCATATTTTCTTATTTACCTTATGTCATGATATTGATAAACAATAAACACAATCAGAAAAAACCGCCTCTGCTCTTCAACAGCAGCCTGATAATTTTTTGGAGTTTACAATATGTTATGAAGATATATCTTGAATTATGGCATCACTTATTACTTATAAGCGATTGTTATGCAGTTACTATTTGATATCGTAAGTGCGATTTACAAGATAAAAAATTAACACTTATTTCCGTTTTTCATCCCCAGAGCGTTATGAACAAAGACTCAAAAGAGAGAAAAAGTATCATAAGTGTAATAGCGATTTTTTTGATTTCAAATAGAAAAATATGGTCAAAAAATAATAAATTAAAAAAATAGTTGCTAATGTGATTTA
Source organism: Xenorhabdus vietnamensis (assembly GCF_002127535.1). Taxonomy (GTDB): domain Bacteria; phylum Pseudomonadota; class Gammaproteobacteria; order Enterobacterales; family Enterobacteriaceae; genus Xenorhabdus; species Xenorhabdus vietnamensis. The sequence goes on along the minus strand of NZ_MUBJ01000057.1, from coordinate 838 downwards.
ATGATAGTTTTAGAATGATTAAGTTCGTCTGGATTTGCTACAGCATATTCAGGTGTTGCGCTCAAAAAAAATTGGACATTTTTACGAAGGCCATTTCAAATTCCCCGGGCGTTAAATCATTATTAGCCGTGTGCAATCGTGTTAAATTGTAATCATGCAGATAATCCAGCACATCCTTTTTCATTTCCGCCAGGTTTTCATGATGGGGTTTGAAGAACCAGTCATGTTTCAAACTGCCAAAGAAACGTTCAACAACAACATTATCTCAACACGCCCCAACATCCCCCTGACTCGCTCTCATATCATAACTGCTGAGTAAGTTCCGGTATTGCTGGCTTGTATATTGGTCATGTCCCCAATGATTAGATGTTGTGATAAAATCCCCACTTTTTATTATGGGTGAGAGATGGCTAAAGTTGATGTGATTTGTCGTTACTGTCACAAAACAGAAGAGGTGAAAGGACATGGAAAAGGGCGCACTGGACATCCCCGCTATCACTGTTACGCCTGCCGTAAAACTTTTCAACTAACCTATACCTATCAAACCTGTAATCCTGGCATGAAAGAGCGGATTATTGATATGGTGATGAATAATTCCGGTGTCCGCGATACAGCACGTGTCCTGAAGGTTGGTATTAACACAGTCATGCGCACATTAAAAAGCTCACACCAAGAAATGTAACCACACTGCCTCTGTCAGGAAGTGATATCCAGATTATTTGTGAACTAGACGAACAAGGGTCATTTGTCGGTAACAAGAAAAACCAACGCTGGCTCTGGTATGCTTGGGAGCCATCGATGAAGCGGATTGTGGCACATGTATTTGGTGATCGCAGCA
>NZ_MUBJ01000056.1 GCF_002127535.1 Xenorhabdus vietnamensis | reverse complement strand
TGCTCATTCGGTTCGGTGATGCATTAACTGTTAAGCCGGTGCTCGGTTATCAGGAGCGGGCGCAACAAATGGCTCAGGCATTGTTACCACAGGCCATTAGCCGAGCATTGAGTGAAGCAATTCGAACAGCTAAATAGTAACTGGGACCGCAGTCCCAATTCATGGTCAATGATCAAAACTAAATGTGAATGCGGGCAAGTAATGCGAGGTAACAGCAATGGTAACGCTGCATAATTTTTTGGGTCCTTCCTAAGTGTTTGATATATCACGGGCATTGCGCGCCGCGATATTTCACTAGCTATGAACTTTTGAAATTTGGGTAACAGGTAACACATCGGTTTTTACGATGTTATACATATCCATTTGAAATATATAAATTAAAATTAATTTTCATACCATAAAAATATGTTACCTAACTTGTTACCTTCGTGAATGGGTAACAACAAGGGTAACAGTCAGGGTAACAATATGAATCAGTCAGATTTTGCAAAACTTCATGGCGTCAGCCGCAAGACCGTCACCCAGTGGAAAGCCCGTGGCTGGCTGGTTGTGGACGGTGACGACATTAATGTTGAAGCATCAAATGCCAACATTGCGCGTTACCGGAAAAGTGTTACCCGACCGGAAAAAAAAGCAGCAGATAACAGCAAAGGTAACAAGCAGGGTAACACTTCCCAAGGTAACACGTCGGGTAACAACCCAGACCCCGATACCCCGGCAAAAATTGTTGAACGCATTCTGACTGAACGTGGCGCAACGATGTCACTGGATGAGGCGCGTACCATGAAGGAAAACTATTTAGCGCTGTTGACCCAGTACGATTACGACCTGAAATCCGGCGCGGTCTTACCCTATCAAGACATGATTGATGCGGTAGGGCAGGAATATTCACGGATGCGAACTCGTCTAATAGCAATAGCCCCTGAACACGGACCCCGGCTCCGGGCGTTGGCGACAACGTCTGCGGATACGGAGTTTGTGTCCGCACTTCAGGAAATCATTCATGAGGCGATGGAGGAGTTAAGCCTTGATAACAGCGCAAACAGGGCCGAGGGGGGATAATGCATGGCAAAACTTCACCCGTGCACTGGTTCAGAAACGTGCTGATGTCAGACCTCCAGAGCCTTTATCCCTAAGCGAATGGGCGAATAAATACGCGGTATTGTCAAAAGAGAATGCCGCGCAAACGGGTAAATTTCGTTCGTTTAAATATCAGGATGGCATGATGGATGCCATTACCGATCCGAATGTGACTCAAGTGTCCGTGATGAAATCGGCACGAGTCGGTTACACCAAAATCCTGGACCATGTTGTCGGCTATTATCTGTCTCATGACCCATCACCCATATTAGTGGTACAGCCCCGCGTAGAGGATGCGGAAGATTACAGCAAGACCGAAATTGCCCCGATGCTGCGGGATACGCCGGTATTGAAAGATATCGCCGGCGAAGCGAAAGCCAAAGATTCTAACCAGACTATCCTGAAAAAGACCTTTTCCAACGGGGCTAACCTGACACTGGTCGGGGCTAATTCGCCGGGTGGCTTTCGTCGTATCACTTGTCGCATCATTCTGTTTGATGAAGTGGACGGTTATCCTTCTGGTGGTGCAGGTGCAGAGGGGGATCAAATAGCGCTGGGCATTAAACGCTCTGAAACGTTCTGGAACCGAAAAATTGTCTTGGGCTCTACGCCCACCGTAAAAGAAACCAGCCGGATAGAGAAAGCCTTTAAAGACAGTGACCAGCGTTACTATTACGTGCCTTGTCCCCATTGCGGGGAATATCAGGTGCTGGAATGGGGCAGTCCAGATTCCCCTTACGGCATCAAATGGGAAAAGGATGAGTACGGCAACGACTTACCGGAGACCGCCTATTATGTCTGTCGGCATCATGGTTGCGTCATTCAGGACAGTGACAAACCCGGCATGATTAAACGGGGGGGGTGGCGCGCCAGTCAGCCCTTTAAAGGTCATGCGGGTTTTCATATCTGGGCGGGGTACAGCCTGTTCCCGAATGCCGCGTGGAAAAATCTGGTGGCCGAATGGTTGCGGGTGAAGAACGATCCGTTGATGCGCCAGACCTTCATCAACCTTGTCCTCGGTGAGCCTTATGAAGATCGGGGAGAAAAGGCACTGAGCGAGAAAAAGCTCCTTGAGCGTTGTGAGGTGTGGGCGGCAGAAGTACCAGACGGAACAACCGTCATTACGGCAGGCATCGATACCCAGGACGACCGATTTGAAATTGAAGTCGTTGGTTGGGGACGAAGTGAAGAAAGCTGGTCGATTGCCCATGATGTGATTGAAGGTGACCTGGAAACAGACGAACCATGGGAACGCCTTGATGCTTACCTGAAACAAATTTGGCGTCGCGCAGACGGTCGGGGTTTTGCAGTGATAGCAGCCTGCATGGACTCCGGCGGTCATCACACTCAAAAAGTGTATGACTTCTGCCGTTCGCGGTTGGGTCGGCGTATCTGGGCGATCAAAGGGGAATCAGCCCGGGGCGGCAAACGCTCACCCATCTGGCCGACTAAACGCATTACCTCCCGCTCTAAATCGGGATTTAAGCCGGTGATTATTGGCGTCAATGCGGCAAAAGATGCCATTCGTGGCCGCCTGCATTTAGAACCCCCATCGGCGAATGAAGCCGCGCCCGCCTATATGCACTTTCCGGCTGACCGTGACCTGCATTATTTCAGCCAGTTATTGGCCGAGCGGTCGGTGATTAAAGTATCAGGTGGCCAGCGATATCGTGTGTGGGAGCAGATTCCCGGTCGGGCCAACGAAGCGCTGGACTGCCGCGTCTACAGCTACGCTGCGTTATGCGGCCTGATGTACATGGGGCTGAAACTGAATGCGCTGGCAGACAATATTGCCGGTAACCCTGAGCGGTTAATCGCCCCCCCGGCACAGCCCGAAGAAAAAACCAATCTGCGTTTCCCCGGGGCAATAATTCCTGAATCAACGGCGGAAAAGCCCAAACGGAAGCGCATGTCACAGCTTTTGCCCTAAGGAGAATGAATGCGACAAAGAACCAGTCTGCTGACCGGCATGAGCCGTGAACAGCTCAAAACAGCACTCAATACCGCCCAACAAGCGTATATCGAACTGTCAACCGGAACAAAAGGGGTCTCATTTTCGTATACGCAGGGTGACGGGACACGCTCCGTGTCGTATCAACAAACCAGCTTAGGCGATTTGTTAGCGCTGATTCAGGCCATACAGACCGAGCTGGGGATCACGACCCGGCGACCAATCAGGGTGAGATACTAATGAGCGTTAAAATCTTAGGACCCAATGGTGAGCCGTTGCCGCCCTCAAATGCCAGATTAAAATTTAACGCCTTATCGGGCAGCGGGCGCATTCCTTATGATGCCGCAGATTCATCCAGCGACCAGTTGGCAAACTGGCAACCGGCGCTGTGGTCACCGGATAATGAAATCAATATTTATCGGGACCGCATCGTGTCACGTATGCGCGATTTGGCGCGTAATGACGGTTGGGCGGCCGGTACTATCACCCGTGTGCTCGATAATGCCATCGGCGCGAACTACCGGCCGATATTTAAACCCGATTACCGGATGCTGAAATTACTCACAGGCAATAACGCCTTTGATGCGACCTGGGCGGATGAGTACGGCAAAGTGATTGAGGCACACTGGCGTTCGTGGGCGAATGATCCGGGGCTGTATTGTGATGTCGAACGCAAACAGACCGTGTCACAAATGCTGCGTCTCGGCTTTCGTCACAAATTGCTCGACGGGGATGCACTGGCGGTGCTGCAATATCGTACCGACAGGTTAGGTCCCGGTCGCGGACGTTATGCCACCACAGTGCAAATCATCGACCCGGATCGGCTCAGCAACCCACAGGAACGTTTTGATTTAGAGTCTGTTCGCGGCGGTGTTGAGATAGACAGTGACGGTGCGCCGACGGCGTATCACATCCGTGAGGCCCATATC
>NZ_MUBJ01000055.1 GCF_002127535.1 Xenorhabdus vietnamensis | reverse complement strand
GATGATGAGATTAGGCATAATCTCCTCCCAAAACTGGCTGGATTTTATTGATGAATTCCCATCTTACTCCGTGAGGAGCGGGAGTTCATAACATCAGCCATGATGAATCACTGTCGATTCGGACCCTGATGAAAGACGCGCGTGAGATTCTTGTTCGTTAAACGGATACATGTATCCAGTACAATACACAGATATATCTCACGGGGTCTAACCCTTTACCATCAACGAGCTGCAGGTCAGATGATTACTCTGTTTCGCGTTATCAATGAGCTGAGTAAAGCTTGAAATCATCACCATAATGCAGCGATGCCCAGCACAGCCTCGCGTTCTTGGCGGCAATGGCTACGACAGCCCGCCAGTATCCTCTTCGCTCAACCAGTGAACAGACCCAGCGGCTGAACGAATCTGTTCTTTTTTCAGCGCCGATCAGGACGGAACGGGCACCCTGTACCAGTAGCGTTCGCAGGTATGAGTCACCTGCTTTTGTTATCCTGCCAAGTTTTGATTTTCCGCCGCTACTGTATTGCGATGGTGTTAGCCCCAGCCAGGCGGCCAGTTGACGCCCGTTCTTAAAATCATGTGCATTACCGATACTGGCTACCAGCGCACTGGCAGTTGTGGGACCAATACCTTTCAGCTCCATCAACTGTTGGCTACGGAGATCCGTTTTAGCCACTCGAGATAAAATTCGGTCATATTCAGCGATTTTTTCTTCAATATTGGTAATATGTTCCAACAGGTCATCAACACACTGCCTGACCTGCACTGGCAAGGTTTCCTTCTGGTCAGAGACGATGTAACGCAGAGCATCAGTGCTTTGTGGGGCAATAACACCAAACTCAGATATCAACCCCCGGAGGCGGTTATACGTTGCTGTTTTCTCTTCGATAAATCCTTGCCTCGTCCGGTGTAAACACTGCATAGCCTGCTGGTTCTCGTCTTTGACCGGCACAAATCGCATATGTGGCCGTTGCGCGGCTTCACAAATTGCCTGGGCGTCTGCTGCATCGTTTTTCCCACTCTTACCCGCCATACGGTAGGGTGAGGCGAATTTCGGCGCCATCAGCCGGACATCGTGACCATATTGACGGAATAATCTTGCCCAGTAGTGGGCACCGGAGCAGGCCTCCATCCCGATCACACAGGGTGGCGAACTGGCGATAAGTTCAGGAAGCGCAGCCCGTGATACTCTGGGTTTTACCAGAACAGTTTTGCCATTGTGGTCAACGCCATGAACAGCAAAGACATTTTTTGCGAGATCGATACCAATAGTTGCGATGGTCATAATAATTCCCCTTTCATATTTTGGTTACTCCCCATGATGGCACGGAAAATCAATACAGTAACCCAATCGAGGGGGAAGTCCCTTTCATTCGTTAAGCCTGTTTTTGTACTTATCGATCTTAGCCAGACGCAGGCGGCGAAACTTACAGGAAACGGACGTGCGGTTGCTTTGCCAGAATATAATCGTCTGTCAGATTGATATGTTCCCAATCTAACGGGGATAAATGTGATAGCAGTTGATCATTGGTTTTTAGCCTTTATTTCTGACCGATAGTATCATAGCATTAGGCTTCAACTCATAAACGTGTCATAAGTAATAATGAAATGAATATCCCAATAAGAATTAGACTGGCTAAAATAATTAGCTTAGATAAGGTCTGTTCTTACTAGGATGATAGTGATGAGTATGATGATTACGAGGAAGCAAGCTGATTATTTTCATTCAACATTTTGAAATGATTATATAATTTTAACATCATGGAACTTTTCGCTGAATTGGGCACAAACCCCCGTCCAGTCGATCGCTGCCCCTATGCGATCAACATCAAACACAAACCAGAAAGCCGCATGGGGAGAATTATGCTGGATGTAGCGGGCGAGCTTTGCCACGTCGGTGTTATTGATGCGCAATCCATAAAGAAAATCGTCTGTGTGATACGGTTTACGGGGCAGATGGTCTGCAAAGTAATCCAATGCAAGGCTAGTCATTTTTTGTTGCGCTTATGGCGGGGGTGTTGTTTCCGTATGTACATATGCTAAACTCTTTTTAAGTTATGAGCCTGCGCCCTCGTGAGTTGTGAGTCTTCCGCCAAGTTGAAGCACAATTTCGGGGGCGTATGTGTTTATAGTTTAAAATTACTCTGCAATAATTACTTTGTCTAATCATTAAACGGGAAACAGTGACAAAATTCGCTGCCTGACGGACTTTACATGCCTTTTTCTCAGAAAATTCATTATGTAAATTTACAGAAATACGATTATTGCATTAAGTTTTCATTGCCTATGTTCAAATAAAATGGCTTACTTGGCAGTTATTAACAACAAGGAGGAAATACTATGCAATATACCACTTACATAGAAATTACAGAGACGGCCCAAGGATTGTTGTCGAAAAACTGTTCAGATGATGATATCCAAAAGGATAAAATACAGGTTAAAAGCCTAGAGTTGTCAAAAGGGATTAATGACTCAAAGTCTATAGAAAAAATAATCTTAGAGAAAAGCTTGGATAGATCATCCCCATTATTACTTAATGCTATCGATAAAAATGAAAGTTTAGAATTAAAAACATCCCTGTATATTAATGGGAAAATAGCACATGAATTTAAATTTAAAAATGCGTTTATAGAAAGAATAGACACTAAGTTTTCAGACGAAAGTGCTCCTTATGAAAAAATACAAATAAAAATAGCCTGATAACTAACATTAGTGATGGGCGGCAAGAAATACCATCGCCCATAAAAAAGATAGAAGATTATGAAAATGAAAAACAACAATATTTATTTACTAAATAAACTATCAAAAAAGGAAACTAAATCTTTAAGAGATACGTATGAAAGAGAAACTAAATCCTTAAGAGATACATATGAAAAGGAAGACAAATCCTTAAGAGATGCATATGAGAAAGAAATAAAATATTTAAGAGATAAACATGAAAAAAAGATTAAATCGTTAAACGAGGCATGTGAGCGAGAAATCCAATATCTAAACGACTCATATAAGAAGGAAATTAAATCATTAAACGATGCATACGAAAAAGAAATTCAATCAACAGATAAATATGATGAATGGCTTAGTGATTTGTTTCGCTGGGATCTACCAACAGTATTCACACTCAACTCCATAATCATATTGCTTTATTTCGTAAGCATATACTCAACTAATAGTAATCCAGTTGCGATGCTTTGCATTTATGCATTCATGTATTTTTTTTCTATAATACTTCTATCCATAGTAATATCATTAGATAAAAAATTCAGTTTCCTTCTATACTTAAAGGCGAAAATAATTTACCTTTTCAGTTATTTTCATCTTTCTCATTAAAAAGATATTTATCTAACATCAAATATGCTTTAATTGCCGTGTTTCCAGCTTTATAAGTAAGCACCGCTTTACTACTGGTAAATATTTTTCTTTTATAATCCTTTTCCAGCCATTTGTATAACCTAATTCCCCCTTTGGAGTGAACAATCTATGTAAATATGAATGTTCTCTGACAAAAGAACGCGTTATCGCCGATTTAGCGGCAGCCAATCGGCGAGGAAAACGAGGAGGAAGGCCACGAGCGGTCACAGATGAAAAATTGGAGGCAATTCTTACCGCATTGGAAGACGGTATGTCCAAAGCTGCTGTTTGCCGTAATTTTGGTGTAAAAAGAACAACCCTCATTGACACATTGAATCGTATAGGTCAAGACAGAAAGCATAAACAGGAATGATGCCAAAGGTAGCCAAACGGATTACATGAATTTTTTTAAAAAATAAAAAAACCTATATTCAACAGGTTATCACGTTTTATCCAGTGCTATTCAAAATCGATTTTTCCGTTGAAAGCCAGACGTCGCAAGGGCTAAGAGGGAGCAAGGGAACACATCGGGGCTATGGTCAGAAAACCCCTTATTGTTATAATTTAACCCTCATTATCACTTTTTCATCTTTTTCTTATTTGAATGTTAATCGCTTAGCCGCCTCTTGAAGACGTTTTTTACCCCGTTTATCGTATTGC
>NZ_MUBJ01000054.1 GCF_002127535.1 Xenorhabdus vietnamensis | reverse complement strand
TGCTCATTCGGTTCGGTGATGCATTAACTGTTAAGCCGGTGCTCGGTTATCAGGAGCGGGCGCAACAAATGGCTCAGGCATTGTTACCACAGGCCATTAACAGGGCGTTGAGTGAGGCGATACGAACAGCGAAGTGAAACTGGGATCGCGGTCCCACTAAGGTAGGTTTATATGAAAACGCAAATGCAATTAGCGCAAGAAGCTATCGCTCGTCTGAAATCGATGAGCAGGCAAGAGCTTCTGTCTGAACTTGTAACTGCTGGAATTGCAGAGGAAAAGTCTCCTTGCAATCAAAGAAGTAATGAGGACGGCGCGGTAACTCACATCATTTAACTTACTCAATATTAATAACTATCTCAGATGTATCCTGCATTACAGCGGGAGGCTTTGCTGCATCCAAAATATGGGGCGTGATAATTACATGGGCAAGCTGACACAAAGCAGGCTCAGGGAATTGCTCGACTATAACCCTGAAACGGGAGCTTTTGTCTGGTTATCTTACAGAAGCCAAAGAGCTAGAGTTGGCAGTATTGCAGGACGGATTAACACATTAACAGGCTATATTGAAATACAAATCGACGGTATCCGATATAAAGCCCATCGCCTTGCTTGGATGTATATCAACGGCGCTATGCCTGAAAAGCAAATAGACCACATCAGTGGTATCAAAACAGACAATCGCATATCGAATTTACGAGAAGCAACACGTTCTCAGAATCAGCAAAATATTGGACTGACGAAAGCCAATAAATCCGGCAGGAAGGGAGTCCATTATCGAGATGGAAAATGGATAGCTCAAGCTCAGATAAATGGTAAAAGATATCGACTTGGCCGTTACCACTGTATTGATGAGGCAAGTAATGCGTATGAGTCATTCTGCAAAAAGCATTACAAAGATTTCTATCGACAATCCTAATCAGCATGAGTCATATATTTCTTGGGTCCTTACCGCGACTTTTATATAACGGGGGCATTGCGCGCCGTGCAGTTTCACTAGCTAAAAAATTTTGAAATTTGGGTAACAGGTAACACATCGGTTTTTACGATGTTATACATATCCATTTGAAATATATAAATTAAAATTAATTTTTATACCATAAAAATATGTTACCCAACTTGTTACCTTCGTGAATGGGTAACAACAAGGGTAACAGTCAGGGTAACAATATGAATCAGTCAGATTTTGCAAAACTTCATGGCGTCAGCCGCAAGACCGTCACTACGTGGAAAGCCCGCGGCTGGCTAGTGATGGATGGTGACGAAATTGATGTTGATGCCTCGAATGCCAATATTGAACGGTATCGAAAATCCCCCACGACGCCTGAAACCAAACCAAAACTTAAAAAAGGCAAAAAGCAGCAAGTTCATGAGCCAGTTGATGAATCACCTACACAAACAGCAGAAAGGTTGATCCGTGAAATTGGTGCGGATATGTCGTTTGATGAAGCAAGAAGGATAAAAGAAAACTTTCTCGCGTTATTAACAAAACTGGAATATGAAAAAGAGGATGGGCAACTGATTGAGCTTTCAACTGCAGAATCAATCTTGTTTGCTGAATTCAGAGGACAACGCGATGCTTGGATGAATTGGCCTTCCCGTGTAGCCCCAATGATGGCGGCAGACTTGGGTGTGCCGGCTGACAGGATGACTGAGGTGTTAATCGAACATGTCCACAAACATATCACTGGTCTCGGGGAGCCTGAATTCAATACAGACGAAGCGTGACAGATTATTAGCGAGTGTAAGAAAAGGATGGACACCTCCGCCACGTATTAGTGTTCCAGATTGGGCAGACCGTTATCGCAAACTAGCTAAAGAGGCGGGTAGTACATCGGGGTCATGGCAAACAGATACTGTCGAAATTGCACGAGGCCCTATGCTTTCGGTCACTGAACCTGGTGTACATACCATAACAGTCATGTGTTGTACTCAGTTAATGAAAACAGCCTTACTGGAAAATATCTTTGGTTATTTTGCTCATTTAGATCCTTGCCCTATGTTGTTATTGCAACCCAAAGAGGATGCAGCAGAGCAATTTTCAAAAGAACGAATTACCCCACTTATTCGTGTTACACCTGCATTGCGAAAAATTGTTGGTGTGAGTAAACAAAAAACATCGAAAGAAACATTACTTTATAAATCCTTTCCGGGTGGATTCCTTGCGCTAGCTGGTGCTGGTAGTCCTGATAACTTAGCGCGTCGCCCCATTCGTGTACTACTTGCGGATGAAGTTGATAAATATCCCATAACTCGCGAGGGTGATCCAATAACATTGGCAGAAGAACGAACGGCGACATTTGGTCTTAATTGGTTATCAGTTCGCGCTTGTTCGCCCACTGTTGAAGATGAGAGCCGAATCGCAGCAAGTTATGAAGATTCAGATCAGCGTCATGCTTCAGTGAGTTGCCCTCATTGTGGACATCGTCAATTTCCTGATTTTTTTAAACACGTTCATTGGCCTAAAGAGGGTGACAAGCATCAATCTCACCTCGCATTAATCTACTGTGAAAGTTGTGGTGCAGGTTGGTCTGAGGGGGAACGATTACGCGCATTGCGTACTATTCGCTGGCATCAAACAAAGCCTTTTGAATGTTGCGGCAGCCGTCACGTTCCACTCAATGATTATTATCAGGCATGGCATAACAATGATGAAACAGCAATTAGTAAGGTGTGGTCATGGTCTGAGTCTGATCGCCATGCAGTATATCGAGCGATTTGTCCTGATTGCGGTGAATATGGTGTTGATAATATTCATGCTGGTTATCAAGCATCAAAGCTGTTTAGCCCATGGCAGAAAGATAAACCTTCCGATATTGCAGGGAAATATCTAAAAGCAAAAGGGGATCCTGACAAAGAGCTTGCATGGTGGAATACCCAAATGGGGTTGCCTCATCGCCCTAATTATGGAAAGAGGTTACCTACTGATGTGTTGTTGGCCAGACGCGAAGTTTATGATGCAGAGGTACCAATGGGCGTGGCAGTACTTACGGCTGGGATAGATACACAAAGTGATCGGCTGGAAATTGAGGTTGTTGGTTGGGGTAAAGATGAAGAAAGTTGGTCTATTGCTTTTGATGTCATTGAAGGTGACTTGGAAACCGCTGAGCCGTGGGCTCGATTAGATGCTTATTTGAAGCAAATATGGCGTCGTGCAGATGGTAGAGGATTCACGATTATGGCTGCATGTCATGACTCTGGTGGTAACCATACTCAAAAAGTCTACGAATTTGCTAAAGAGCGGTTGGGGCGTCGAATTTGGGCGATAAAAGGGGAGTCAGCAACAGGTGGTAAACGCTCTCCAATCTGGCCTAACAAACGACCAACACCTAAAAATCGTGCTCAATTCAAACCCATTATTATAGGCGTTAACTCAGCAAAAGATTCGATTAGATCACGTTTACATATAGAAGAAAGCGGACCGGGTTATATGCACTTCCCCGTTGAACGAGATATGGGGTATTTCAGCCAATTGATTGCAGAGAGACTGGTCATGAAAGAAGCTGCTGGCCAACGTTATAGTGTATGGGAACTTCCTCATGGGAAAGCGAATGAAGCGTTGGATTGCCGTGTTTATGCTTATGCAGCCTTAGCTGGTTTATTTCATTTAGGGTTGAAATTAAATGCCTTAGCAATGGCGATTAATGATAACCCTGACCGCTTATTGCCACCATCAACTGAAATGGAAGAAAAAGTCGATCTTCGTTTGCCGGGAGCCATTATTCCTGAGTCAACGGAGGAAAAGCCCAAACGGAAGCATATGTCACAGCTTTTGCCCTAAGGAGAACACATGCGAATAACTACGCTGCTGACCGGCATGAGCCGTGAACAGCTTCAAACCGCACTCAATACCGCCCAGCACGCCTATATCGAACTGTCAACCGGAACGAAAGGGGTCTCATTTTCATATACGCAGGGTGACGGGACACGCTCCGTATCGTATCAACAAACCAGCTTGGGTGATTTATTGGCGCTGATTCAGGCAATACAGACCGAGCTGGGGATCACGACCCGACGACCAATCAGGGTGAGATACTAATGAGCGTTAAAATACTAGGACCCAATGGTGAGCCGTTGCCGCCCTCGAATGCCAAATTGAAATTTAACGCCTTATCGGGCAGCGGGCGCATTCCCTATGATGCCGCAGACTCATCCAGCGACCAGCTGGCAAACTGGCAACCGGCGCTGTGGTCACCGGACAATGAAATCAACATTTACCGCGACCGTATCGTGTCACGCATGCGCGATTTGGCGCGCAATGATGGCTGGGCGTCCGGCACGATTACCCGTGTGCTCGATAATGCCATCGGCGCGAACTACCGGCCGATATTTAAACCCGATTACCGGATGCTGAAATTGCTCACCGGCAACAAGGCATTTGATGCGACCTGGGCGGATGAGTACGGCAAAGTTATCGAAGCGCACTGGCGTTCGTGGGCGAATGATCCGGGGCTGTATTGTGATGTCGAACGCAAACAGACCGTGTCCCAAATGCTGCGACTTGGCTTTCGTCACAAATTGCTCGACGGGGATGCGCTGGCGGTGCTGCAATATCGTACCGACAGGTTAGGCCCCGGTCGCGGACGTTATGCCACCACGGTACAAATCATCGACCCGGACCGGCTCAGTAACCCACAGGAACGTTTTGATTTAGAGTCTGTTCGCGGCGGTGTTGAGATAGACAGTGACGGTGCGCCGACGGCGTATCACATCCGTGAGGCCCATATC
>NZ_MUBJ01000053.1 GCF_002127535.1 Xenorhabdus vietnamensis | reverse complement strand
GCTGGCGTCATTATTAATAAATTTAAACGTTACCCCACTGGTTTTGCGAAGACTGATAATTGATGACATGAACGGCCTACCGGCCTGATGAGAAACCTAACATAAAAAATGGCTCTTTCAAGCCGACACGGTTTTAAGGTTCATCAGGCGCGGAACTCATCGAGGCGCAGGCTCCTTGCCTACAGTGACGCCGGATAGATTTAAGCAAGCCCAAAATTCATCAAAAATGAGTGTTGCAAAAAGGAGGGGAACCATAGATTTTTATGGTCTCCTAAAAGAGCTATCGGCGGAGCAAGCCTGCTGTTGGGCGTCGGTGGCGAATGGACGAAACCTCTATCAAAATCAAAGGGAAATGGAGTTACCTTTATCGTGCTGTGGATTCAGACGGCGATACGGTTGATTTTTTGTTAACCGCCCATCGAGATAAAGAGGCCGCCTTGCGTTTCTTTAAAAAGGCGATGCGCCAGCGTTGATAACCCGACGTGGTGGCGATTGATAAAAGTGGCGCCAATAAAGCCACAGTGGACGAGTTAAATCAGGGAAAACCGAAGGATAACGACATCATTATCCGGCAGAATAAGTACCTTAATAATCTGATTGAACAGGATCACCGCAACGTCAAACGGCGAACACGTCCTATGCTGGGGTTCAAAAACTTCAGACGAGCCCAGACCATGTTGGCAAGGATTGAATGGGTCTGTATGTTGCGCAAAGGACAATACCGACAAAAAGAAGAGTGTCCGATTTCACCCGCGGCATTTTTCTATCAATTAGCTGAGTAAAAATCAATCACCTTATCTTCACTCGTACTTTCTTTGTTAATGCGACAGAATCGGCGAGAAAGATGCCTACTATAGCAACTGACGGCCCTTCTGAAAAATTGCACTATTAGTCGAATCTGCCCTTTAAATATGTGCATAATTTAATCATTTATAACAAAAAGAGGAATTGATATATCAGAAACAAAAAATTATATTGGCTTGGCGCGAGAGGCATTTAATAAAGTTGCTCCTATTCATTGGGATAATAATGATTGTTTAAAAAAGTTAATTGAGCATAAATATTTTTCTTTTTTTATCTCTTATTCATTCTAAATGAGCTTAAAAGGGTTGGTTTTTTGATAAAATGTAGCTCAATTCAACTGTAATATTAGCAGTAACTTTAACAATAGCATGCTTCTTACAGAAAATGCGGTTGTCGGTCTATTTTGCTTGGTGGTCTTTTCATTATCGTTATTTTTATATCTATCATTAATATGAAAGTCCAGAGGTGAGTGATGATATCAGTGCAGAATTTTTTTCTAAAGGATAACCTTCTCTCTATTAAATCATTAGACTTAGACACTATAATGAATATTATAGATCTGGCTCAGAATTTTAAAGTATCAAAACCTGATAAAAAAATAAAAAAAAGAAATGAAGATATCCTTGTTGCTTCACTTTTTTTTCAGGCCAGTACAAGAACTCGCCTCAGTTTTGAAAGCGCAGCCAACCGCCTTGGTGCAAAAATTATAGGTTTTGCTGATGGTGAGTCAAGCCGTTCTGGTTCAAGCTGGAATGAAAAATTTACGGATACTGCACAAATGATCAATGCGTATGCCGATATTGCCGTTATGCGCCATGCCGAAGTTGAGCCTGTGCATAACTATTGTATAAAAAGCCGCCTTCCAGTTATAAATGCGGGAAATGGTGAAGGATTAAATGCAGAGCATCCAACGCAGGCTTTGCTTGATATTTTTACCATTCATCAATCTTTCCCTCTTCATAAATCATTAACTTTATTATTATGCTGTCACCCCTCCTCCCGCTCAACGCGCTCCCTTCTCTTTTGTATCGCCCTGTTTCACAATATAAAATTATTACTTTGCACTGAAGAAAATTGTAAGCTTTTTCAAGAAGACGAAGCGTACCTTCGTCAAGCTGGTGTCACCTACGAATATCTCCATAACATCAAAGAGGGGTTGTGTAGTGCGGATGTTATTTATATGGCGGGTTATAAAGAAACAGCAGATCATTTACCCAATTCCAATTTTATGCTCACTCCTGATCTACTTTCATACTTACATCCCCGCGCCATAATTATGCATCCTCTTCCGCGAGGTTATGAGCTTCCTTATGAGTTAGATAATTCAGTACATTGTGCTTATTTTTCTCAGGCTGAGAACGGAGTTTTTGTTAGAATGGCAATTCTCCAAGGTTACTTCAACGTTATTGGCGGACGGTAAGGATTTGTGCGTAAACAGGAAGGGGTTTGGTAGTGTTCACAGTGGCGGCGATGGCTCAGGCAGCATTGGTGGTGGCTGCAACAACGCCTCTCTGAGTGACTCCCTGACCCGAAACGCGTTTAAACGCCTGCATTATCCTGTCGATATCATTGCCCAAGGTGTCCGTTGGTATCTCGCTTATGCGCTGAGCTTGCGTAATCTGGAAGAGATGATGGCAGGGCGGGGGATAACCGTCGACCACGCCACATCGCTGGATGTTACGTCTGGTGCCCCTGCTCAGCAAGGCTTTTCGACAACGCAAAAAAACCGTTGGCTCCCGATGGCGGAGGGATGAAACTGATATCAAAGTGAAAGGTCAGTGGAAATACCATTGCATGTTTAAGATGATCATGGCGTCGAAGCCCTTCGGCAATCTCTGGACACTCATGCCCCATCAGAGGTTGTTCTGCAATGGCTAGCAAAATGCTATGCATACTTTCTGTTGTTGTGATGTGATGGACGGTGCGCTGGGCAAAGCTGTACTGATCTTGCGGGTGAAAGTCCCGTCGTAGAAAGGGTTTAGCCAGACCACTACGTAGCGAGTCTTGCGTCTCCGGCGGTAACAAAGGAGATGAAGCGTAGACAGCGAAACACTCGAGCCGAAACCAAAAGGTGAACGCGATAGCGCCGAAATACATTTGATCGTGTGTGCCGATAGTATCGTTCAGCTAGCAGGCAGCAGCGTCTGAATGGTTACACTGGCAACTATCCATTCAGTCGTACACACCGGCGCCGCAGGCGTCGGCGAGTTTGTAGAGAACAGTGCGGAACCCAGGAGATCCTGATATTTCTCAATGGAATGAGTATTTCAGGCACAAGTGCCAAACACAAGGCCTGAGAAATGAATATCAGGAAGTCGGAGTCAGCCATAGTAGCCATGAAGCAAGTAATGACTGTGGAGCGAAGGGCTGGCAGACAGATCGAACGTAAGAGGGCCACAATGACCGTACACAGCAACGACGGGTTATCATGGTTAACAAAACTTGAGCGTATAGGCGAGAAATCAGCAGCTAACAAACAACTGGTGTTCAATAATTTGGGGCACCTGTTGAGCTGTGACATGCTGAAAAGACAGTTCCTGCGGCTTGACGGGAATAAAGCCGTGGGTATCGATCGTATGACAAAAGCCGCTTACGGTGAACATCTTGATGAGAATATCCAAAATCTCATCCTGCGGATACGCAGAGGGATGTACCACCCTAAAGCAGCCCGGATCACTGAAATTCCCAAAGAGGACGGCAGTAAACGGCCTTTAGCTATTTCGTGCATAGAAGATAAACTTATCCAGCTTGTGGTCAGTGATATCCTCAGCCGAATTTATGAACCGCTGTTTATGTCCGGCTCCTACGGTTTTCGTCCGGGATTAAATTGCCATGCGGCATTAAAGGCACTGCAACAGCAAACATTCCATAACTGGAATGGAGCGGTAGTAGAAATTGACATCCGGAAGTATTTCAACATGATACCTCATGACGAGTTAATGAATTTGCTCCGGAAGAAAATATCAGATCGCCGTTTCCTCAGATTGATCGAGGTATTAATCACGGCGCCCGTCATCGTGGGTAAAGAGACGTCCAGCAATGTGCGCGGATGTCCGCAAGGTTCAATTCTGTCGCCGGTATTGGCCAACATCTACCTGCATCATGTAATAGATGAATGGTTTAATGAAATCAGCCGTTCATATATTCACGGGCAGGCAGAGATGGTGAGATATGCCGATGATATGGTATTTACTTTTCAGTACCCCAGCGAAGCCAAACGCTTCTATAGGGTGTTACCCAAAAGGCTGAGCAAATTTGGTCTTGAGCTGCACTGTGACAAATCGCAGTTAATTCCGGCGGGTCACATAGCAGCAATGAGAGCCAGCCAGTCTGGAAAACGCCTGCCGACGTTTCACTTTCTGGGGTTTACCTGTTATTGGGGGAAAACGCGAAAAGGCTTCTGGCGGCTGAAGTTAACCAGCCGAAAAGACCGTTTTGCAGCCAAATTGAAGGGACTCAGGGACTTCCTTTGGAAGAATCTGAATACGCCCGATAAAAGGCTTACCCTGAATACCGTTATCAGAGTGATCAGAGGCTGGATAAATTACCACGGTATCTCTGATAACCAGAGATGAGTCGGGCAGTTTATCTACCAAAGTACGCGAATAATCTACCGATGGTTCAACCGTCAAGGGGGACATCGCCGACTGACGTGGAAGAAACTGAATCTGATCCTGAAAATGCTGGGTTATCCGTCCCGATGGAAAACACATTCAATGTTCAATTCTTGCTGAATATGTGTGGGGACACGGATCTGTCGGGAGCCGGATGCGGTAGTTCCGCACGTCCGGTTCTGCGGAGGGGGTTGTCTGGGTGACCGGACAGCTCTACTCACCCCCCATTTAAGCGGCATCAGTGTGCCAAAATGGCAGTGTATTCAACACAGCCATTTAATAACGGGAGCGTCCACCATGAAGATTACAACAGTTGGTATC
>NZ_MUBJ01000052.1 GCF_002127535.1 Xenorhabdus vietnamensis | reverse complement strand
CCGTTACTCAGGCTTCATCACAAATAGTGATTCAATTGAGGTCGTTTTTGTTCCAGAAATACCGCTAGTAATTTCACGCGACCAGATGCAATCAAAATCATCCGGTGCGGTGTATTCGCTAACAAAAACGGTACATCTATTTGATAACCTGCGAACCCAATCCCAAAATTCAGCCGAGTCAAATGAGTTTTGGTATCCAGTGGTATTCGCGTAGGGCGGATCACAATAAACAACAGACCCATCAGGGATATCTAATTCCCGGTAATCGCAACACTGCAATATGACGTCATCTAATTGAGTCAACTGTCGCTGAATATTGTTGCGAGCCTCTAATTGATGGTCACGAACACGTGATTTAGTCTGAGTTACCCCGACATACCCGTTAAACCATTTACCCACATAACTGCAATTAAATCCAACCCAGCCCGTTAAATGCGGTATTTCAGTTTTATTGTTCTTTACTGCATAGTACTGCTCTCGTGATATTTGTCCCGGAGGTTGCCAACCAGATAACAACGCTGACCACATTTCAATCAAATATTCGTGGCTGTCGGCAGCAATAATGGGGCCATTATGTTTGGTATTGATATGACTCACCATGTTCATGCCGCCTGCAAACGGCTCAACATAAACCGTCTCTGTCGTCATGCGTTCCAGAATGAATGGCGCAACATATTTTGCAATACGTGATTTACTTCCCATGTATTTCACTGTTCCGCCTCCCTCTCTGTTGGTGCAGTCAGAAAACAAAAAGGCCGCCTGAGCGACCTTGTAGTTAATAGGGTGCCAACCGCAATGTGTTATACGGAGGTTCTGTGAATGATTGCGGTGGCAGATACGAAAAAAACCAGCACTTGGCTGGTTATTGTAATAATATTAATTAAATATCACTTTGGTGTATTCTGACAGCAAGAAAATATAAACCTAGCAAAGTAGTTGTTACTATATTTAATAACACCAAGAAATAGAAAAAAACAAAAACGACTTTCAGCGCCATCAAGCACCGCAATGAGGTTACATCTGCAAACCAAACTGCAAAATTTTGTCCAACCAAGGACGTTATTAATCCTAAACTGAATAATCCAAAACTTAAAAGAGCTAAATAACCAAATAGATAACAAATAAAGCGCCGTCTCGTCAGCTTCACTGGTGACATTTTTCCACGGAAGCTTTCTTTTAATGTCGGTGGAGTTCCCGCCATGACATCATCAATTCTGGCGTTTCCAAAGGTAGAGACAGCTGCCAAAGCTGCAATATAAAAACCGATTAGAACTTGTAATAAACCATTGACTTGTGAAATTAATCCATTACTCCCAATCAGCTTAAATTGATTAGGTAAGTAGCAGTATACAATTGAAACAAATATAGCGCCAGTAAGTGGGAGGTAAAAATCGTACCACGTTTTTTCTTCATGCTTTATTTTTAAATAATTAAGTGGCGATAAAAGCTTCATCATTTACCCCTCACTACTTATAAAAGATCCTTCATCTTTTGTTCTAAATCTATGTGAATATTCTCTTCACACTGATTAATACCGTATGGGAGAATCACTTTTTCACTTTTCGTGAAAAGTTTAGTGGCTGCATCTTCATTTCTATCTAATTCCAAACTAGATTGCTTCCCATCTTTACTATAACTTATAGAAACCTTGTTATAGCCCTCTCTTAAACCTTTTCTACGGAATATTTCTAGCAATCGCTTTTTATCCCTAGTTAAGGGCTGCTTTACTACTTTAAGCCTAACAACTCTTTCTGTTAGCTCAGTATAAGCAGTTTTATCCAGCCCACCTTTTTTTTGAGTGCTAATAAGTCGAACATTATGTATTTTTCCACCTTGTAAAGCGTCCATAATGGTCTGAGAGCCATGTGAAAATATTTCCAATTTGGGTCTAAGTTTACATCTAGATCTAGTTGCCTGATTCACAAATTCAGAACCTTCAAACGCTTCTTTCAAAATTGCATTCATAAATGGTTCAATGATTGACTTGCTTATCCCAGGAACACATTCAACCAAAGTTTTAAAATGATCTACCGTATTCGCTGATGGAGTGGTCGAAATGATTACATGTGAAGATACGGCAATACCTTCTCCAGCTAGTTTGGGTTCTACACGCAAACTTCCAGTAGCCAAATCCGCAAAAACCGGATCAGAAGCATTTTGATCGCATAACTGTACTAAAAATGTGGCGCTAGTACCTCCAGAAATATATCTGGATTTTGATATGCGAATTGCCCTTGTTCCTTTATTATAAGTCCTTACCGCTCTCCCTTGCTGAACTAAATTATTAACTCTGGCAAGTATTTCAGCGATTGGAATATCTGGCGCCGCTATATGTGTAGGTTTAAAACAAAAATCGAATGTCATAACCCATCTATCTAAGTTTGAAAGCACAGCAGTCAGCCTCTTAAAATAAATTTATATAATAAACTTACTATTAATATTTATATGCTAACAAGCCCGTACTTCAAACAAATTGATCTATATTCCATTTAAATATCAACAAGCTGTATATAAAAACAGTATCATTCATGACTCAGATTGAAAAGAAGGTTTTACCTATCAATTTTTCAGTTGCTCAATAAGCCAAATTGAATACCCTGTAACAAAAAGGCCACGCCATGCGCAGCCTTGAAATATTCCTCTGAATCCCGAACTTGGGCGGGAATTTTGAACTACCCAATATCTTTTCGTAGTTGAGTTGTGAACCCAAAGTTTTCACCAACTATATTATTTTTAAAAATCAATTTTATTTATCTTTTATTAATACTTTATCCAAAGCAAATCGATTCTGGTTTTAATTCCGTTTAATTGAGTATTTATATAATGCCTCATATTACACCAGAGTCATTCTAATTCTGTAATGAGAATATTTTAAAACCGATTTACTCATATTGAGGGTATTCATATGAATCGATTCGCAAAAGTTTTATTTAGCCTTATATTAGTATCACTCTCTTTTTCTGGATACAGCTTTCAGGCACCAGCTCAGGAGAAAAACACACATCAAATCTTAGGCATTAAGATTCCAAAACCACCAAAACCACCAAGACCACCAAGACCACCAAGACCACCAAGACCTTCTAAACCTTCGAATACTCAGAAAACTCAAAATAAACATGAGTCAAGTGGCATTAAGCATACTTACAAATCAATCAAGGATGCACCGCAATACCCTAAAGGATTTAGGCCCGTCCAAGATGGAACAACTCGGAATGTTGTTAACAATACAAAAGTTTTGCAGGATCTAAGAGCTGTAAGAGCTGGGCAATGGTATAAAATATATAAAAATGGCTATAATGCTTCTAATCAACGAGTGTCTATCCATTATTTTCAACACAAAAGTGGTCTCGTATTTGATGTGAAAGTTCATAATGGGTGGAGTACAAGGAGAACTTAATGAAACTTTGTTATTGCATCGAAAAGAAACATGCGGAAAAATTTGTTAGTATTTTAGTTTTGGGGTTGCTGCATTCTCTTGATAAGAAACTGATTTCTATTGATGAAGCAGAGGGGTTTATATTTATGCCTTATGTCCCCAACGTATTAAAAAAAATTAAAGCATCCGATGAGTTGATTAATATCATTAACCTCGGCTGTGAACTTGAAGACGTGGCATCTTTAATACCGAAAGAATTACCTGCCAGTATTAATGAGTTAATCGAAAAAACATTATTAGTCATTAAAAATAATGACGAAATAGGAAGATTGGTAGAAAAAGAAATTCTCATAAAAGGTAAAGGTAGAAGAGAGTAAATCACCCCACCCTACAATATATCTATCAACTTAAGCATAATCTGACAATTACCCGTTTTGTTTATCAATTTCAAAGCGGGTAATTGTCATCTTCTTAAGACTGAGTTGCTGGCACAAAAAACCCCGCACTGGGCGAGGTCTGAAATTAATAAGCTGTGTGACATTGCTATCACTCTTATCACAATAGCAGCATTTTTACGATCGTAAAGTTATTTTCAAAAATTACTGCATAATTGGTGCGCGCTAATATTCATTGGCTCTTTTTGGACGCATTTATCCATTTCTAATGGGATATCTAACATCATCAGCATTCCTTCAATCATCCCCTCGGCTTTTTGTAACCTCTTCCCGATATGCGTATCAGAACACTCATGATCCTGCGCCAATTGAATAAAGGTTTTACCGAATACGTAATAGTCAAACAGCAAATCATGCGCATCGCTATTTTTCTGATTCAACTTTGCCATGCAGTTGGAAATGATGATGGCGTCATCATCACAACACTGAGGACGGGATTTAACTCTGTTGGGTATCAGCCCGTTGAACCCCGCGGCAATTGAAGGCCAGTCAACCGCCTCACGATTATCCGCCGCCCACGCCCCCCAGCGCTCCAATACCATCTGAATATCACGCATTATGCTGTCTCCGCTGTCTTTTTCGTAAATTCCAATTGTCGGGCCTGATCCCCGTTCATTAATAAGTCGTTAAAATCCCCAAAATCCGGCCAGCGAACGCTGACCTTCTCTACATCATTACTGGCCTGTAAATTCTTGCGGGCACACTCCATCGCGGCAGCGTGACCCGTGGCGCTCCAGTCGTTGTCTGCAAAGATAATCAGATGCTTAACGCCACAAGGGGCAATAAATTTCGCCATATGCCCGGCATTCATGGCTGACCAAGTGTTCACGCCGTAAATTTGCTTACAGGACAATGCCGTCTCGACACCTTCTGCAATACCCAGTGTTGAATCCACCGGAAACAGACGGATGGCCACCGACTGGGCATGCGCCAAATGACTGTCTTCTTGTAGTGAGTTCATTTTTTTAACCACCTCTAACGAGGCTTTCCGATCCCCGTCTAAATACGTCCGATGTAGGTAACACGCCTGCCCT
>NZ_MUBJ01000051.1 GCF_002127535.1 Xenorhabdus vietnamensis | reverse complement strand
CAGTACTCGCTTTCGAAAATCTAAGCTGTAGCCCATCTCATTTTATGCCTTGTCATCTTAGATTTAGATATTATGTCATATTAATATGATTTAGCTATAGCTATTCAAAGAACGAAAGTGATGGTAAGTACCAACCGAGAGGCAACTATGCGCCTGTGGGCAGCTACGCCCCGAAAGGCGAAAGCTATACGAAATCGGAATCAGATTATCGGTATCAGTCGAAAGGTAATTATGCCCCAGCAGGTAATTACGCCATTCGTGGGGAGAGTTACACGAAAGGGGAATCTGACAGCAAATATCAATCCCGTGGAAACTACCAACCTGTTGGATACAGCTACTCTAAAGGGGAGTCTGATAATAAATATCAGCCTAAAGGGAACTATGCCGCAGCAGGAAGTAGCTACACGAAATCTGAAAGTGATGCGAGGTATGAGAAAAAAGGCACTGCAATAGGTACGTTAAAATCAATTTGGTTAGGAGACCAAGGGAGAGATTCTTCATTTACAATAAGTGATGATATTCGAGGGACTCATTGTTATTTTCGGTTACAAGACGCAGTAGAGTTTTATTATGTATTAATGCCTCCTGTTGATGGTGTAAGAATTCATTTACACCAAGGTAAAGCTGGAATATGTATTATTTCAACGTCAAATAATGGAAAAGAAGTAAATATATATTATGAAGACTACGCTAGAATTAAGGAGATAAGGGTTATTTATTGAATGGAATTAAATTCTGCCTCACTTTTAGTGAGGCTATTAATTAAGAAGATAACAATGTGTTTAATATTAGCTTATCTGGTTTAAGATGTTCGTTATAATAAATTTCATTGTCAGTCATCATTTTATATCGTAGCTCTTTATCATGAGTTAATTTATCAATGGCTGAAATTAACTCATCTTCATTTTTAAAGGTCAGGTAGTTACTAAAATCACCAGGAACGATATATTCAAGAGGTTCAGAAATAATAGCTCTTGCTGCTGCTACGAATTCACCAAATCTCCAACCTGTTGATCTGTGAAGTCCTGTAGATGTGATACATATTTCGTGATTTTTTATCATATCAATAAAATTTCGACGATTTGTATGTGTCGCTGGTAAGATAAAATCAGGTGCCATTTTTCTAGAATATTCACTATCGTTTAGTCCAATGGTTGCAATGCTTGAGAAATGAGATTTAATGGTTTTTAGGATCATGAGTCTTTGTTCATTAAGTGCATTTATTTCATGAGTTATTTTTTGTTTTTCTGATGAATTTTCAGTCTTAGAATTAGGTTCCCATAATCGGGTTAAAAAAAGGATTTTAGGGTTGTCAGAAATATATGGTGAAACTTCAAGATCATAATGGCGAATAATTTCCTTCCCAAGTTGACGACGAATATTACCTAAAAAATGTTCTATTCTTCGATAAGCGGGTTTTAAATTATAATTAAAGCCAAGAGGACGGCATTTAGGATAATTACACAATAATTGTTCAGACAGACTACGTTTAAAGTATAGGTCACACCATTCATAGTCAGATAATGAGAAAAAATTACGTTCTAAATGGTCGCCATCATTTGCATCGTATACAATCTTTCTTCCATCAATTTCAGCGCGTAGAATATGCTGAATACTAGCTATATTACTATCCTTATTGATTTTATCAATTTTTATTATCTTTTGTTTATTAAGGAGTAAGAAACCATATATATACTGGTTTATGTGATTAGATTTTTTAAATGTTAGAGTGACTTTTTTCATTTTTAGCTGTATCTGTAAGTTTTTTTTAAAATCACTTAGTGATCGAGGTACTGCAATTAAATCACTTGATGATCTTCATAATAAACTATCTCATTGAACATCCTACTTCTCCAAGAGTAAGATATGTCTTATCGAATTTTTGGAAGATATTTTGAAGTTGTTCATTAGTAAGTTATTTTCCATAATATATCTCTGTAATAAATTCAGCATCAGGATTTATATTTCCTAGCTGGTTCTGTATTGATAGTTTGCGATCTATATCTTTTTTTAAGTTAATAACAAAAACTTTCATATCACACCATATTAAGTTTTTATTAATTATATTAGCAGGATTTTATGTTTCATCAATGTAGGCAGCGAACTGATGCGCTGTAGAGGTGGTATCTAATCTAGGACTAGTGCAGAATTTAGGAGGGGTTAACGCTGTCCTTGCTGTAAATACTCCTGCCATTCCTCCCACATATGTTCAGGATCAATATGCGGTAGTCACTTTCTTCTGCCAGAATTTGGCAAGTTTTGAGGATAAAAAAGCCATCATTCCTGACTGCCGCTGATGTGGGAGCCTATAGTAAAGATGAATCGGATGCCCGTTTTCAGGCAAAAGGTGATTATGTACCAGCTGGAAATTATGCGCTGAAAGGAGATAGTTATACTAAACCAGAGTCTGATGCGAAGTACCAA
This sequence comes from Xenorhabdus vietnamensis, assembly GCF_002127535.1. Taxonomy (GTDB): domain Bacteria; phylum Pseudomonadota; class Gammaproteobacteria; order Enterobacterales; family Enterobacteriaceae; genus Xenorhabdus; species Xenorhabdus vietnamensis. The sequence continues at coordinate 2,502 of NZ_MUBJ01000051.1, read as the reverse complement.
CCTAAAGGGAACTATCAATCTGCAGGTAATTATGCCTTGAAAGGGGACAGTTATACAAAAGGGGAGTCAGATAATAAATATCAGCCCCATGGCAACTATCAACCAGCTGGAAATTACCAACCTGCAGGCAATTATGCGTTTAAAGGGGAGAGTTATACCAAAAGAGAGAGTGATTCTAGATACTTACGAGGTTATGGTGGTTCGTGGAAAATTTTATGGAGAACTTATGGTGGCTATGGTTCAGGACTAACAAAAGGAAACTCTGTAAATTTATCAGATGATGCTCGTGGTAAAATCGCTTTTGTTACTATGGATTCAGAATTAGAGAGATGGGTACAAACGTTTATACCCTATGACGGAATAAATTTAGATTTTATGATGATGGATTCCATTGGTTCATTTAGAACTTCTAATAATGGTAGAACATTAACATGCAATACATTATATAACAGTCAAATATATGCATTGGCTGTTTTAGCATAGAAACTAAAATAATAATCAGGGCAATGTTTCCCTGATTAAATTGTACTAGCTATTGTTTTTTAAAACTTTTAATACGCGTTCAAATTCAGTTTTGAATTTTTCATAATTCATATTTTCCTTAGACCATTCAATAGCATTTTTACACATTGATTCATATAAAGGTGGATCGTTGAGTAAGCGCTCAATAGCGCTAACACATTCAAGGTGAGAAAGTAATTTAGGTTCTGTTAACTGATCATTAATAGGGTCATAAACCTGATGAGGAAAACTTATATCAATACCAGTTAGTTTTTCATGTTCATCAATTGAAACTGAGGGTTTTAAACCTATACCACAATATCCGTCTTTAATAGCTTCAGGTTGACCATCTATAAGTGGGAATATGACGGGAACTCCATGCGACAGTGATTCAATACATGATAAACCGAATGGTTCGGTAACAGGAGTACTTAGATATAAATCAATCTTCTCATAAAATGAGACCATATCAGATTGATAGCCTAAAAATTTAATTTTATCTTCTACACCTAGTTTATGGCTTAATTCTTCCAGGTTTTTTCTTATATTACCTTCCCCAGCTATAAGTAGAGTGGTATTTATACATTTTTTAGCTAATTCATAAACTATCAATATAGCAATACTTATACCCTTTAAACCAACTAATCTTGATGCTGTTCCTAATGTAATGTTTTGTTTGATATTTTTTTTCGTATTTTCTTTATTTTTAATAGCTAAACGATTATTTATTGTATGAATAGGGAAAACAGGATGGAATCTTAATTCCATAATGCGAGATGAAGCATGTGATGCGGCTATTCCACAATCAACCATAGCAAGGAAATTTAATGTTTTGTTATCTTGTGGGTAGCGCCAAGAGCATCCATGATCATAATATATAAAATGAGTATTCTTAGGCTTTCTAGTTAATCTTGGGATAAAATCCCATACAATAGTTATATCGGCCTTACTATTTTCAATTTTTTTATTTAAAGCCAGTTTTCTTAATATTGCTGGGTATTTTATGACTGTTGAGCCAACATTGTTAGCATAAAATATCCTAAAATGAGAAAGTTCAGATACAATATTTTTATTTATTTCATTACTTGTACACAGAATTTCATTATCAAAAGAACTATGTTTTAAATATTCAATTAAAAGACGTTCAGATCCACCAAAACCTTGTAAATTAATTAGATGCAACAGTTTCATGTATTCTCCTCTGTTATGGTTTTACCCTTTTAACCCAACGTCAAATAAACACTATCCATAAAAAAGCTTTTATTTTTAATGATCTATTTCTATATTGTTCATCAAAAAAAGAAATTCGCTTTTGGAGCATTATTGACCTATCGCCATCGTTATAGGTTGATTGCACACCAATAGGCGTATTTATTCATATCATCCTCCAAAATGATTTACAGCAAGTACAAGTATAGTACTTAATCTCATTTACGTAGCCTAATCTGATGAATTGTTGATCGTTACCCTACCAATGGAACTGGGGAATGGAATTATAGTGACAGCAGTTTGCTTTCCTATTTGGATGCGATTCCGTGTGCAGTTTGGTTATCCCACTATTAAGGGTGAAATTGCTACCATGTTATTTTCGATATCTTGTCAATGTAATCAGTAAACGGTTGTATTAACGATGTATCTACTTCTTTATTTCTCAATTAGATAATGCATAGAAATGATTAGCATTATGCAAGGTTTACTATTCGACTTATATTCCCTTCATTCCTAATTACCAATGACTAATAGCCGTAACTATTTGGTTTTTAAGGGTGATAATGGCTAGTTATATTAGGTGGAAGTATTTTAACTTATTGATTTAATTAAAAATAACAACGATTTTAAAATCCCTCGACCTTTAGGTTGTGCGGGTTCAAGTCCCGACCTGGGCACCAAACATAAGTTTACTAACGTCTACTCTAGTAAACTAACTCCTAGAAAGACCTGATAAATCAATCAGGTCTTTTCTTTTTAGGTCTACTCTAGTCTATTGCAATCAACATGCAC
>NZ_MUBJ01000050.1 GCF_002127535.1 Xenorhabdus vietnamensis | reverse complement strand
TTTATGCACAAAGTCGTTTGTGAGTAACTATCAGTTACGCCCAAAGTCCGATTATCGGACATTGGATTTTGCATACCGATATTTTCGGTACTCAAACTGCCCCACTTAAAGAGGGTCAGTTCAACCTATTGGGTGATCTATAACTAACACTCTTAAAGATATGTAGTCTTGTTCCTGGCTACGAGACAGGTAACCCAAAATAATTGGGTAGGTTACACTATGACCAGACTGCAAATATGCCGTCTGATTAGATATCAATGAGTTATCACTTAAGCTCAAATTAGGGTCTTGCTCTATTGATAAATATTGATATGCAAAAATGCACATCGCTCACCAAGATAGACTGTGCAAATCAGCATGGTTTAATGTATAACCCGTTGATTCTTTCGAGGTCCTCACTTTGGAGGAAGCCGGATAACCCGCCACCGACGAAATTCGTCGTCAGCCATTCAGTTACATACGGGAAAATTCCGTATGTACAAAAGCATCAACTGCAAAAAGTTTTTCAGTTGTGAAAATCTCACATGAGCAAAAGGTATGAGCAACATGGTGATACCTGCACAAACAAAAGGTATGGTGAAAATCCCTATACCCTCACCGTGTGTGTAAAACCAAAGTGTGCTATCCCGCCTTGAGATGATCCGGTTTTTGCTTCATGAATAAAATTAGATGGTTAACCGTGGCTCAGATTTGAGTTACCTTATCATTCTGTGTCATTGGCAAAAAATTTTGCGATGTTCTCTTTGTACTGGGACGAAGATTTGGCTGAGCGGCAGGTAAAAGGAGTGGTCACTACTGACCGTGGGTAACACAATTAGCAATGCCCTTATATTGTTAATGAGTTGATTTAAAAGCAAAGCTCATTTTTAAGCCTTGTGAGTCAAATTGACGTTTTGGTCAATATTAGCGATTTATCGTACAAAGATTCACATTCTAAATACCCTATTGAATAGCAATTTGGATCTCAAAAAAGATGATTGGAATTTCAACCATCATAAAAATCAACAAGTTAATGCTGTAGCTGCTTTTTCATGAATAACTATAATTCTATTTCTCTTTATATATAAATTAAACAAACAGTGTTGTCTCGGTTGTCTCAACTAAATTAACTTATTGTTTTATAATGATTAATATCTAAAAACTGAGACAACTTAGCCTATTTTATGTTGTCTCAATTTTATCTTTTATTTCATAAATAAACTCTATTATTTTGATAAATAAGGATTTAATCTTAAGTTTCTTGTTGTCTCAGTGAATTGCTTTAGCGCATGCACTTACCTGAAAGGTTCCAGAACTGGCGGGTAAAAGGGATAGTAGAAGAGAAAGGGTGCACTCAATAAGGCACATAGTGATTGATTTTACACTCGTTAGATAGGGAAAATTTAGGGTTATAGAGTGAGAATGAGAACGAGCCACTATAGGGCAAAAATCCGCCCTTTAACCTATGGGATACCTGCACAAATAAAAGGTGCTGGGGAAATCACCATACCCAAGATGGGATATCATACCTTGCGGCAACCATTGGGATTTCCTCTATAGTTGATTAACTCATTGATTTTTCCGAGAACGTCACTTTGGAGGAAGCCGGATAACCCACTACCGACGAAATTCGTCGTCAGCTATTCAGTTACATACGGGAAAATCCCGTATGTACAAAAGCATCAACTGCAAAAAAATTTTCAGCTGTGAAAATCTCACATGAGCAAAAGGTATGCGAAAAATTTCTCACAGACGACCTTTTTTGGAATTTTCCAAATAAGTCTCGTAGTCGTCATGTTCAGCAAAAAAGAGGAACCTCCGAAATCGGAGACTCCTTAAACTCAAGGGATCCCTATAGTTAATTCACTGCCTCCGTTTGAAACGGAAGCGTGCTGAATTAAAGGTGAGAAATCCCACCTTTTGCTAACTTGTTGATTTTGCGTAATTCCGGCATAGGGACAGGGATTAAGGAAATCAGGGTGTTAGGAAAAGACCACGCAATGCGCGGCCTTGAAAGATTAATCATACCATTCGCAATGGAAGCGATATGTTTTTCCTGTTTGTTTTAAGAGGTCGCCGATTTTTTCAGCTTCAATTCCTATGTAACTTAGATCTGAGTCAGAAGTTGTATCTTTGAAGCGGTAACCAAGATCGTACTTTATTCCATCTATAGTAATTATCAGTTTTTTATCTTCAACTCCATCAAGGAAAGTTAGCGCCTCTAAATCCATAGACAATTCATTATGATTAGCAGACCAAAAAATTTCAAAATATTTATTAGCTTCTGCGTGGTCTCCTACCATTACCAATTTACCTTCATAGTTAGTAGTTACTCCCCAGTAACGCTCTGATACCATTTCAAGTGGAGTTATGTCAAAAATCAGTGTATGTTTAGGAGAGGCGGGAACATCAGGTCTCACCTTCAACCCCCAATCACACGCCATCATATCTTCCTGCGTTGGCTGCCAAGGCACAAAGTTACCATGCTCATTGCGCAGATCGATATGCGTCAGATAGTCGTACTGAGTGCCAACCGCCACACCATCCACCGCATAAGCGCTGCCTTCTTCTACGGCTAAATTATTGACACGTGGAGTGATAGCCAAATACATTTCATTATTTCCTTGGCAATTCACCCAAACGGAACGGGTAACGCGCTTGCGAAGTTTTAATTGAATCAACGCCCAGGAGAATGAACCCACCGGGGCAATAAAGCAATCACATTGATAGTGTTTCGGGTCAAATGGGCATTCGTGTTCGGGATTAATAACGTCAGACATACTATTTCCTTGTATTTATAGATAATTAGTTATTAGACAGCCCGGATATAGTAACGAATGCTTATGGTTGAATGAATTGATGAGGGTTGTGTGGGAAGAGGTACAAGTGGGTGCATAAGGATAATATAACCAGCGATACTGTTTTGAATTGAAATATATTTTTTGTCACATGCCGATAAATTAGCGCTCTTTTTACTTCACAGATTAGGAAAGTTCTGAGCAACATATAAATGGGGGTTGTTTAGTATAGTGAATGTTGGTTTGTCAGTGATACTCATTGAATCAATGGACTAACAACAATAGGAATTAATGAATTGACCCATAGCTCACAAGAGTCAATACTACAGTTAAATGTATAAATTAAAATTTAGGTGGTGAGGCTAATGGCGACAATAGAACTACAATTGTCCCCTACTATAATTAAGTGGATCGCAAGCACACAAGGTGTCACAACGAAACACCTTGCGGAAACACTTACGCCTAAAAAACCACATAAACTTCTCGCAGGTGAAGTTTCCAAGTCTGTAGCTGAAAAATTAGCTAAGCTTGCAGGAATTCCGTTCGGTTATTTATTCTTAGATAAGCCGCCCGAAATAGATGAACCTCAGATACCTGATTTTAGGAAAACAATTAATAATATAAGCTTATCTAAAAACTTCTTTGATACTTATCACGACATTCAATATAAAACCGAATGGTATAGGGAATACCTTAAAGAATCCGGCTTGGATAAAAAACCATCATTCATCGGTAGATATACAATAAACTCTTCTGTATTCGAAGTTTCCAATGATATAACCGAAACATTAAACTTTGATGTAAGTAAAATAATAAAAAAGGTTACGCTAAGTTCTTACTTTGGTGTTGTTACAAAATTAATAGAAAATGCGGGAATACTGGTTTTCAAAAATAGCTTAGTGGGAAATAACCCTCACAGAAAGCTTGATGTAACAGAGTTTCGTGGCTTTTCTATTGTTGATGATATTGCTCCTGTTGTCTTTGTTAATGGTGCAGACACATTTTCCGCCCAAGTTTTTACATTGTTTCATGAGGTTGCCCATATTTGGATTGGCAAAGGCGGCATTTCTGATTGGGACTATGAAAATAAAGTAGAATCTTTCTGCAACAAAGTTGCTGCTGAAATATTGATGCCTACAAGGCTTTTCCAAGAGCTTTGGAGTTCTGAGAAAAAATCTGGTATAGACGATATCCATGCTATTAATAATGTAGCAAAGACTTTCCGGATGAGTAACTATGCAGCCGCTATAAAAGCGAAAAACACTGAACTTATAGATGATAACGTTTTCTTAGAGGTAAAAAAAACCTCTTTATCCGGTACGAAAAATACCAAGAAAAACAATGGTGGCGATCCATTTAACATCATACCTTACCGAAATAGTCCCAAAATAACCGACACGGTTTTATCTTATGCTATGGCGCAAAAAATCCCATTACGAGAAGCTGGTAATCTACTGAATGTAAAAGCAGATACTGTCATTAACCTTTATCGAAAAAGGACTTTTAAATAATGCTAAATAAGAGTTTCTTAATTGATAGTAATGTTTTTATTAACTCGAAAAATTTCTATTACCATTTTGATTATTGCAAAATGTTTTGGGATTTTCTTCTAAATCTCCACAAGAAAGAAATTATTTATTCATTAGAATCAGTAAAAAAAGAGTTACTAAAAGGAAACGACTTGATTGTTGATTGGATTAAAAATGAAGTGCCAAACACATTTTTTCTGCCAGAGTTTTCATCTCAGGCATGGAGCCAGAATTACTCTGCTTTAATGAAGTGGTCTCAAAGTAATGGTTTTGCACAAAAAGCAAGGGATGATTTCGCTAACCAAAGTAAAGCAGATGCATTTTTAATTGCTGACGCCATGACTACTGGACGATCAATCATCACTTTTGAAATATTTGATTCAAACAATCCTAAAAGAAGAATACTGATACCAAACGCAACAAAAGCACATAATGTAAGCACTATGACGCTATTCGAATTCCTTCCGTCGTATGCTTGCGATAATTTCAGTTGTAAATAATTCGCCCTCCCCACGAGGGCTTCTTACCTATCACAACCCCAAATCTGCTCTTCCCTGCCCCACATTCCACACCGAATCTGCCAGCATCTGGACGCGGACGTCTAGGCGGGTGAGGGGCACGAGACCCCTATTATCACTTCGGCTGCTCCGGCCAGTTAATATCCGGTGCGGTTGAGCAATCCACCCGACTGAGCAGTACCCGGTATTTGCGCCATTCAGTCAATGCTGATTTCTCGGCGTTAGTGGCGATATTCAAATCAACG
>NZ_MUBJ01000005.1 GCF_002127535.1 Xenorhabdus vietnamensis | reverse complement strand
GTGTTGTAATCCGACACGCTTTGCAAACAAGCGGCTATCTATTCTCGATTCAGTTCTGTGCTGAACTAAAATAGGCTCCTGGCTGTTTTCAGCGTAAGCAAGTCCCTGACCGTTTAAGGCCACATTTTTAGATGTCATCGTTTTACCCTGTCTTAATTAATTTGATTTTCGGCTATAGGGGTTATTTACGTTTTCTACTGTTGGCTGGAATATAGAGCGTTTCATCACATCACCTCGCTGCGAGACTCAGCAATACGCTGAGCTATCCACACATCAACTTCTGATTCAATAAAAGCAACTGAGCGAGTGCCGATTTTGACTTGCTTGGGGAATCGGTTATCTGCAATGAGTTTGTAGATCCACGCCTTACCGTAACCAGTTCTGCGTTGAACTTCGGGTAAGCGGATAAGGTTTGTTTTAGGTATTGTGATTGCTGGCATATTGCCCTCCTGTTATCTAGTCCTTGATTTGCTTTAGTGGACGTTTGTTGATGACAGGGGGAATATACAAAACTAATTTGGTGGTTTTCGTAATATTACAAATTCAAATGTAATATTACACGACGATATTTTTTAACCAGCCTGATACGGTGTTCCCTGATGGTACGGTAAATCCCTTACTTTCCAGATCAATCCTTATATCACCATTATCAATATGAGAGCGTGGATTATTGGCGATATCTTCTCCATAATGAGCTGCTATTAGTGCGTATATAAACTCTGCTTGTTTATTAGCCGTTTTGGTCGATGTCTTTTTGTTGGCTGGCATACACATAGACACAAATGCGTCTATATCTTCTTTTTTAATTGCAAAATATGAGTTTTCTGGCAATTCAACACACGGAACAAAACTGTCATAAAGATCACCTTTAATTTCAGCGTTCCTTATTTGCTCAAATCGCTCTATATGTGCCTTAAAAAATCCATTCTCTTCCTCTCTTTGAGATTGAGATAATTTTACCAGCGCGATCATTTCTCTTTCAAAGTCTATTTTTTGGACAACTTGAAACCTTTTTTCACCATCTACCAATATTATTCCTTTGGTCTCATATAAAGATCTTTTGGGTCTGGGCAACTCCTGTTCTTCGCTGTACTTTTTTTCTGCTTCATATTTAATGATTCCAATGTGCAGAGCAGGCCAGATACCCTCGGTAAAAATTATTTTGTCACCGATTGGGGTTGCGTGAATTATAGGCGTATCAGGTAATAGAGCTTCTTGGCTGAGAAGGTCAATATTTGATGTGATAGCAGTCTCTGGTTCGCTAAGCACATGGGATAATGGCTTGCTCGTGATTTGCACTTCACGTACAAAGCAGCAAGAGTAAAAAAAAATTGATGGTTTTAACTCACCGTCAGCAATCAGGCGAGCTACGTCAGAAACACCGATATCATCATTAAGTGTTTTCCGTAAATATTTTGCACATTCATTCAGATTTAACCATTTTCTTTTTCCCAGTATATCCAACTGCCATCCTCCATGTTTTCCATGTCGTTATTTTGTTGTCTACTGGGGTAAATTTTACAATTTAATCATATAGGTGCAAGTGTACAAAATCGGGTGGTTTTGTGGATAACTAATGAATATATTTTCTATTATCCGCGCAGTCACATGGTTTGCTTGGTAAATTTTATTAATATACAAACTATCCGGTCAGATCCCATGAACATCAAGCATGTTTCTTAAATTTATAGTGAACGACATTACCATCGTTCTCTAATGCCTCCATATAATCCGCATACCATTGAAGCATTTCTCTACGACCATCTAGATACTGGGCATGATTGTAGGTTCCTCGAATGCTGTTCTTGTCAACATGAGCAAGCTGGGTTTCAATCCACTCAGAGGGGTAATTTTGTTCGTGCAAAATAGTACTCATTGTGTGGCGGAATCCGTGGCCTGTTACACGGCCTGCATAACCAATGCGCCTGATTAATACACTTAATGCCATTTCACTCATCGGCTGTGATTGATTTATTCTGCCGGGAAAAAGATATTTTCCTTGGCCTGTAATTGGTTTCATCTGCTCTAAAATATCAACAGCCTGCTGTGATAATGGGACTATATGAGGGCGCCGCATTTTCATTTTTTCGGCAGAAATTTCCCACTGGGATTTTTGGAAGTCAATTTCTGACCATTCAGCCTTGCGTAATTCACCGGGACGAACGCCTGTTATCATTTGCAATCTCATCCCCATTTTCACCATAAAACTACCGGTATAAGCGTTTAAAGCCTTAAAGAACTCTGCCAGCTCATTAGTCATTAAGAACGCGTAATGTGTTTTTTTAGGTATGATAAATGCGGATGCTAAATCAGGCGCTGGATTATATTCAGCCCTACCAGTAATGATTGCATATTTCCACACTTCTCCGCAGCGTTGGCGCACTTTCCTTAATTTCTCTGTTGCCCCTCGATCATTTATCCGAGATAAGACTGCCATTAATTCCATAGGCTTAATTTCAACAATCGGTCTGCTGCCTATGTAGGGGAAAACATCTTTTTCGAATGTTTCCATCATTTCTTCTGCATAAGAAGCTGACCATCTATCAATACGGTTTTCATACCATTCACGGGCTATGTTTTCGAATGTATTATTAATTTCTCCCTGAGCGGCAAGTTTCTTTTGTTTTTTATCGTGATTGGGGTCAATACCCTCAGCTATTAATTTCTTGGCTTCATCGCGTTTCTTTCTGGCTTCTGCCAAAGAGATAAGCGGAAAGGTGCCAATAGCAAGCAGCTTTTCTTTTCCTGCGATACGGTATTTCAGTCTCCAATATTTAGAGCCGTTAACCTTTATCAACAGATACATACCACCACCATCCGATAGTTTAAAATCTTTATCTTGGGGTTTTGCTGTTTCAATCTGCCGAGCTGTTAGTTTCATATGTCTAGCATCCTCGCAACTGTGGGGGTACTTTTTTAGGGGTGTAAAAACATACCCCCATATATACCCCCTGATTGGGGTATATTGCAATAGATATCGGTAGACGATAATAGAGTGTAATTTTGGGTTTTTCTTTGATTTTACAGGAGGCAGTAGACTTTTATTGACTTTGATAGAGGTTTATTTGGAGCGAGTGAAGGGAATCGAACCCTCGTATAGAGCTTGGGAAGCTCTCGTTCTACCATTGAACTACACTCGCATCAATGAAGTGATGCCGTCAAATATATACCTCTTACTGAATCCCAGCAAGTAGTATATCGCTAATATTTGTCTATATTTCAGTCAGTTGTTTAAGGTTTTTTAATGGGTGCAAAAAACGCCCAGTCCGGTTAATCAAACTGGGCGTTTAGCTGACTTTAATCAAAAATGATTATTTATTCGGACGCATTGCCGGGAACAGAATAACGTCGCGGATGGTATGGCTGTTAGTGAATAACATCACCATACGGTCAATACCAATTCCCAAACCTGCTGTTGGTGGCAGACCGTGCTCCAACGCAGTCACGTAGTCTTCATCGTAGAACATCGCTTCATCATCACCTTCATCTTTCTGACGAACTTGCTCTGCGAAACGTTCTGCTTGATCTTCCGCGTCGTTCAGCTCCGAGAAGCCATTACCAATTTCACGACCACCGATGAAGAATTCAAAACGATCAGTAATGAATGGATTGTCATCGTTGCGACGTGCCAGCGGAGAAACTTCTGCCGGATATTCCGTAATGAATGTCGGCTGAATCAAGTGGCTTTCAGCAGTTTCTTCAAAAATTTCACACTGAACACGACCCAAGCCCCAGCCCTTTTCAATGTCAATGCCCAAAGATTTTGCGATAGCAACCGCTTTATCCATATCATCCAGATCTGCCATGTTAGTTTCTGGACGATATTTGCAAATCGCTTCTTTCATGGTCATCTTGACAAAAGGCTTACCGAAGTCGAATTCTTGTTCGCCATATTGCACCAATGTTGTACCCAGTACATCTTGAGTCAAAGTACGGAACAGATCTTCGGTCAGTACGATTAGATCTTGGTAATCTGCATAAGCCATGTAGAGTTCCATCATCGTGAACTCTGGGTTATGACGCGGAGAAACGCCTTCGTTACGGAAGTTACGGTTGATTTCGAACACACGCTCAAAACCACCTACTACCAAACGTTTCAGGTATAGTTCCGGTGCAATGCGCAGGTACATGTCGATATCCAGCGCGTTATGGTGCGTGATGAATGGACGCGCACTTGCACCACCAGGGATCGCCTGCATCATTGGCGTTTCAACTTCCATGAAGTCTTTTTTGATCATGAAACTACGCAATGCAGACATCACGCGGGAGCGGATCTGGAATGTCTTGCGTGATTCATCGTTCGCAATCAGATCCAAATAACGCTGACGGTAACGGGTTTCCTGATCTGCCAAACCGTGGAATTTATCCGGCAGTGGACGCAGTGCTTTAGTCAACAGACGCAGCTCAGTACAGTGAATGGAAAGCTCACCCGTTTGAGTTTTGAACAGCTTACCGCGTGCACCTAAAATGTCACCCAAATCCCATTTCTTGAACTGAGTATTGTAAATGCCTTCCGGCAGATCATCACGGGAAACATAGATCTGAATACGACCCCCCATATCTTGCAGGGTTGCAAAAGATGCTTTGCCCATGATGCGGCGTGTCATCATGCGACCGGCAACAGTTACTTCGATGCCCAGCTCTTCCAGTTCTTCCTTAGTCTTGTCATCGTATTTTGCATGCAGATCTTCGGAAATGTTTTCGCGACGAAAATCATTCGGGAAAGCAATGCCGTTGCTGCGCAGAGCAGCCAATTTTTCACGGCGGGTTTTCAGTTCATTATTTAAATCAGGAGCCTGTTCAGCGCCCTGCTGTTGTTGTGACATTTTAGTTCCTCATAGGCCAGCTTTTAAGCTTGCTTCAATGAATTTGTCCAAATCCCCATCCAGCACAGATTGTGTATTACGGGTTTCTACACCGGTACGCAAATCTTTAATACGGGAATCATCCAAAACGTAAGAGCGGATCTGACTTCCCCAACCGATATCCGATTTGTTCTCTTCCATTGCTTGTTTATCTGCATTCTTCTTCTGCATTTCCAGTTCGTACAGTTTCGCTTTCAACTGTTTCATCGCCTGGTCTTTATTTTTATGCTGAGAACGGTCTGTCTGGCATTGAGTTACAACACCAGTCGGTACGTGGGTGATACGTACAGCAGATTCAGTTTTGTTAACGTGCTGACCACCAGCTCCAGAAGCACGGTATACATCAATGCGTAAATCAGCCGGATTGATTTCGATATCAATATCATCATCCACTTCGGGATAGATAAAAGCAGAACTGAATGATGTATGGCGACGACCGCCTGAATCAAACGGGCTTTTACGTACCAAGCGATGGACGCCCGTTTCTGTACGTAACCAACCGTAAGCATAATCACCAATAATCTTGATGGTTGCTGATTTCAAACCAGCTACATCACCATCGGACTCTTCAATGATTTCTGTCTTGAAGCCCTTGGATTCGGCCCAACGCAGGTACATACGCATCAACATGCTAGCCCAATCCTGTGCCTCTGTACCACCAGATCCGGCCTGAAGATCCAGATAACAGTTTGCACCGTCATATTCGCCAGAGAACATGCGACGGAATTCAAGTTGGCCTAGCTTCTCTTCCAGTTGTTCCAATTCAGCTACTGCTTCATTGAAGGTTTCTTCGTCATCAGCTTCAACTGCCAGTTCCAGCAGGCCGTTCACATCTTCCAATCCCTGAACGAGCTGATCAATTGTTTCTACGATGCTTTCAAGTGATGAACGCTCTTTACCCAACGCCTGTGCCCGCTCCGGTTCATTCCAGACATCAGGCTGTTCTAATTCAGCATTAACTTCTTCTAAGCGTTCTTTCTTGGCATCATAGTCAAAGATACCCCCTCAGAACTGCTGTCCGCTCAGACAGGTCCTGAATGTGATTTTTTACTGGATTAATTTCAAACATATTTCGTGTCTTATACGTTGTGTATTATGAATAAATGATGGTCTTACGGATATTTTCGAACCGCATATTGTAACGGATCCACCAACGGGTTTATACCCTTCATCTTTTAAATCATCTCTTTGTTGGCTACGATTGAAAAGATGCAGGGTAAAAGCTAATTGGTTATATAACATTGCCGGAGATTTGCCACACAGCCTATTTTTGATCAAATAGCTTTTGATCAAAGCTCTTTCGATCAAACGTGTTGGATCATGTGGCAATGATTCAGTAGGGCCAAATATGCTGGATCAAAAGCTGGACATCACGGTTGCCACGAAATTCGTTAATATCCAGTTTATAGGCTAATTCTACTATTTTGACACTATTATCCGGCCAGCGGCTAACATCAATGTTAAATGCAATACCATCTAACATCGGCCCACCATTTAGTGGCTCAAGCATGACTTTCAGATGATTTCCACCAACTATGCGCTGTTGCAGTAGTTTGAATTTACCGTCAAAAACCGGTTCTGCAAACGCCTGCCCCCACGGGCCTCCGTCACGCAGGATTTCAGCAACTTCCAACGATAGTTCTCCCAACGCCAATTCGCCATCACTCCAGACTATGCCTTCCAGCTGGGCGATATCCAACCAGTCAGCCACCAGATCGGAAAAATAATGCTGGAATAGATCAAATTTGCCCTGTTCGATAGACAACCCTGCTGCCATCGCATGACCACCAAATTTCAACATCAATCCCGGATATAGGGTATCAAGACGTTCAAGTGCATCACGCATGTGCAAGCCATTGATGGAACGCCCCGAACCTTTCAAAGTGCCATCACCTGCCGGAGCAAAAGCAATGACCGGACGATGAAAACGCTCTTTAATTCGTGAGGCCAAAATGCCCACTACGCCCTGATGCCACTCAGGATGGTAAATTGCCAACCCATAAGGTAACTGAGTATGGGTACGCTCAATTTTATCGCAAATCAGCAAAGCCTCTTGCTGCATCCCCTGCTCGATTTCCCGACGAGTTTGGTTCAGCCCATCTAATTCACAAGCAATCTGGCGAGCCTGTGCCATATCATCGGTCAACAATAACGCCACTCCAACAGACATATCATCCAGACGTCCGGCGGCATTTAATCTTGGCCCCAATGAAAAGCCCAAATCACTGGCTGCTAATTTTGTTGCTTCCCGTTTGGAAACTTCGAGCAATGCCCTTATCCCCACACAGCAACGTCCTGCCCGAATGCGGTTTAATCCTTGATATACCAGAATTCGGTTATTGGTATCGAGGGGAACCACATCCGCCACTGTACCCAATGCCACTAAATCCAACAACTCAGCCAAATTGGGTAATGGAATGCCTTGTTGCTCAAACCAAGCCAATTTGCGCAATTCTGCCCTGAGTGCAGACATCAGATAAAATGCGACACCAACGCCTGCCAAGGCTTTAGAAGGAAAGTCACAATCTATTAAATTGGGATTGATAATGGCATCCGCGGCTGGCAATGTTTCACCCGGTAAATGGTGATCAGTAACAATCACCTTAATACCGTGTTGATGTGCTGCTGCGACACCATCATGGGATGAGATCCCATTATCCACGGTGATAATCAAATCTGCGCTTTTTTTGACAACTTCATCAACCACCTGAACGCTTAATCCATAACCATCTTCAAAACGGTTTGGAACAAGATAATCAAGGTTGCGATATCCCATTGCACGCAAGGCGCGAATGCTTAATGCTGTGCTGGTTGCTCCATCTGCATCGAAATCCCCAACAATCATAATGCGCCAATGTTCATGTAATGCTGTAACCAGCAAGGAAACGGCCTGCTCAATGCCATGAAGGGATTGGTAATTGAGGAGACCCTTTGCGCCACGTTCCAGTTCATCCGCTTGGCGTATGCCACGCACAGCGTATAAACGACGCAATAACGGATGGATATTGTTGGGAAGGGGGCTGGAATCCGCCGCTGGTCGGCGGCGAAGTTGTGTTTCTCTATTCACAGGTTTCTATTCACTAGCTAATATTCACTGAATGGGTTGAATTATTGTTTCAGATTATTTGCCATTTTGTTCCAGCTCAGTTAGTAAATCTTTCGGAGATAAGTAGCTACTAATCATATCACCATCTTTCAGGATAATTGCTGGTGTGCCTCCGACACCAAACTGGTGGCCTAACTGAAGATGTTTTTCGATATCAACCTTGCACTTCTCGATTGGAGAAACTTTTTCACCTTTAAAAACAGCGTCCAATGATTTGTTCGGTGTCGCACTGCACCAAATGGACTGCATATCCTTGCCCGATTGGTGTTGCACGCCATAACGAGGAAACGCCAAGTAACGAACAGTGATTCCCAGATCGTTATATTTTTGCATGTCCGCATGCAATTTCTGGCAATAACCACAAGTGATATCAGTAAAAACAGTGACAACATATTTTTCTTTTGGTGCCTTGTAAATAATCATCTGATTCTGCAAGGCTTCCAATTTTTTCATCAAAATCTTATTGCTGACATTTTTCGGTACTTTGCCACTAACATCATAAAGCGGACCCTGTAATAGGTACTTGCCATCATCAGATACATAAAAAATGCCCTGAGTGGTTAAAACTGTGCTCATTCCCGGCAGTTGTGATGAAGTAATATCTTCTACTTTAAGTTTTATTTTAGACAATGAATTATTGATAGCGCTGTTGTCAGCAAAGGCATTGCCAGCAACGGCAGCTAACAGTAATGAAAGGCAAAACGTAATTTTATTCATGGTTTATTCCTTTATATTCATCTAATTCTGTAACTATCCACGGGGATGATGTTGTTGATGCAGCATTTTGAGACGCTCAGTTGCTACATGAGTGTATATTTGAGTTGTGGAGAGGTCACTATGACCTAATAACATTTGTACAACACGTAAGTCAGCGCCATGATTAAGTAGATGTGTTGCAAAAGCATGTCGTAATACATGGGGTGACAAGCGTTCAGCATCAATTCCTGCCAATACGGCATAGTGTTTGATCCGATGCCAGAATGTCTGGCGTGTCATCTGTGTCCCCCGCTTGCTGGGGAAGAATACATCAGAGACAGAACCATTCAATAACCACGGACGCCCATATTCCAGATATTTTTCCAGCCAATAAACAGCCTCTTCCCCCAGAGGAACCAATCTTTCTTTATTTCCCTTCCCCACAATTCTGACCACTCCCTGACGTAAGCTCACATCAGATAAGGTCAGGCCAACCAGTTCTGAAACCCGCAATCCACACGCATAAAGCACTTCCAGCATAGCTTTATCCCGTAGTTCAATTGGTTGGTCAACCGAAGGTGTGTTAAGCAAATCTTCAACTTGTTTCTCGCTTAAATCCTTGGGTAAACGTTTAGGTAATTTAGGCGCAGATAATAACGCTGTTGGATCATCTTTCCGCATTTTTTCACGATAAAGATATTGAAACAACCTTCGCATTGCACTCAGCAATCTGGCTGAACTACTGGCTTTGTAACCGCCATCCACTCGTTCAGCCAAAAATGATTGTAGTTCTACCGACTGTACTGAAAGTAAATCATGGCCATAGTGCACCAGCCAATTGTTTAAGGCTTGTAAATCAAGCCGATAAGAAGCTAAAGTATTTTCGGCCAGATCTTTTTCCAACCATATGGTATCGAGAAATTGTTCTACCAGTGGATTGACCGCTGGATGTGGTTCCGTTGAATATTGTTCAAGTGAATTACTTTCCGATAAATGGTTGTCTGACAGGTTGTGTTCGCTTGGCACAAGCCCTCCTTTACTGTCTGCTTATCTGCGCCTTCCTGTCGGCTATTATGCCTGAAAAAGCGATTATTCTGTTACAATACCGCCCCTGATATTCGAAACCCGCTGATAAATAATGATGAAAATTGGTCTCTTTTACGGCTCCAGTACATGCTATACAGAAATAGTAGCAGAAAAAATACGCGATATACTCGGTGAAGATCTGATCGACCTGCATAATGTTCAGGATTGCGATCCGCAATTGATGGAAGAATATTCTGTCCTGATCCTCGGTATCCCTACCTGGGATTTCGGGGAGTTACAGGAAGATTGGCTAGCTATTTGGGATCAGCTTCCCTCGTTGGATCTGGCAGGAAAAATTGTTGCCATGTATGGAATGGGGGATCAAATCGATTATAGTGAATGGTTTCTGGATGCATTGGGAATGCTGTATCACCACTTGCTACCAGCAGGTGTACAATTTATTGGGTTCTGGCCGACAGAAGGTTATGAATTTACCAGCCCGAAACCTTTGTCCGAAGATGGCAGACAATTTGTCGGGCTGGCTCTGGACGATGTAAACCAATTCGAACAAACAGATGAACGTTTAAGCGAATGGTGCATGCAGATATTGGCTGAAATGGAAGCGCTATTTTAGCTGTCCATTTTAACTATCAGGGTATTGGCGCATTAGTTGATTCAAATGACGCCACGCCGCAGGTGACATACTATCTGATGCCACCCATAATCGGATTGGCGGTTGATAGAGCGCATTTTTTATCCGACTATTTTCTGTCCGGTTAAAAGCATGGAGAATAATGACCATTCCATAGCGATGGAACCACGGTGGCTGAGTAATACTCCAAGCGGCTTTTTGCCAATGCACTTTATTGCCTTTGAACAGTACCAGCCTGCCCTGACATTGCCGAATATTTTTCTGACTCCACATCCAACTACTTATGATGATGCCAAACAATGGAAGACAGAAGTAAACACTGTTAATTGGCCAGGGAGCCAATAAAGCCGCAATTGCAACTGCGCTATGCACACCCGTGGAAAAAAGACGAGTATAGCGAGATTCCCTGAGTTTATTGTTCCACAGGACCACGGGCTTGGTTTCTGCGTTGGATCAATTGCACCATATGGTAAAGCTCGTCGTCTTCAGGCCGTCCATGATTCATGAGCCAATTGAAAAGATCAGGATCTGGACATTCCAGCAAACGAACAAAAATCCGTTTGTCATCATCATTCAATGAATCATATTCATACTCAAAAAATGGCATGATGGAAATATCCAGTTCACGCATTCCACGACGACATGCCCAGTGAATACGTGCTTTATTATCAATATCCATGTTTAAAAAGCCTCTTTATCATTTTCATTTGTGCCATTGAGACAGCAATATTAAGATCAGGAAATAAGTAAGATCGTGACAATCAGATTGCAAAAGATTAACAAGTTACCCATCGTTTTAAATATGATCACGGTTACAAAATTTCATAGCCGAACAAAATTATCAACGATTCTGACCTGTTTTTCATCATCAGCCTGAGTGCAATCACTGAATATATCGACAAGTTGCGAAATATATCGCAACAAATTGGTAATGAATTCATCATCCATAAATAACAAGAATAACCCCTTTGCATTAAGCTACTTCTCTTTTACCATTAGTGTTATTTCTTAGATACTTTACTGGCAGGAGCTGCTATGGCTTACCAAACTCCGTTTTCTGCACAATATCCATCCCCTTCTGCAACACTCCCGCTGACTTTAATTTCCCTTGATGATTGGGGAATAGTGACAACTACTGGAGCTGACGCGGAAAAGTATCTGCAAGGTCAAATTACAGCAGATCTTACCTCACTGAATGATAACCAGCATGTGTTAACCGCACATTGCGATGCCAAAGGCAAGATGTGGAGTAACTTACGGCTGTTTCAGCGTGGCGAAGGTTTTGCCTATATTGAACGCCGTTCATTATTGGATACGCAACTAACTGAATTAAAAAAATATGCTGTATTTTCAAAATTGACGTTTGCCAAAGATGAAGAAAATATCTTGCTCGGTGTAGCTGGAACAGGAAGCCGGGAAGCTTTGGCAACACTTTTCCCAACACTACCTGATGCCGAATCCCCTGTTATCCAACACGAAACTACAACCCTTCTCCACTTTACGCTTCCCACTGAACGTTTCCTGTTAGTCACGGATTGCCCTACTGCCACTAAATTAACCGAGACATTTGTCGAAAAATTCCAATCGCAGTTGAATGACAGCCAGCAATGGCTGGCGCTGGAGATTGAAGCAGGATTTCCTGTCATTGATGCAGCCAGCAGCGCACAATTTATTCCGCAAGCAACAAATCTTCAGGCAATCGAAAACGGTATCAGCTTTAAGAAAGGCTGTTATACCGGTCAGGAAATGGTGGCGCGAGCCAAATATCGTGGAGCAAACAAGCGGGCCATGTATTGGCTGGCTGGCAACGCCTCTGTTCTGCCTGCTGTTGGAGATGATTTGGAATGGCAATTAGGTGATAAATGGCGTCGGACAGGTTCAGTGCTGACGGCAGTCAAACTGGTTGATGGTTCAATCTGGGTACAAGTTGTCATGAATAATGATATGGAAGTAGAGAGTGTATTCCGTATCCGTGAAGATGAAGGCAGTACTCTTACCATTCAGGCATTGCCTTATTCATTAGACGAAGAAAAATAATTATTGAGGTTTTTGTATGTCATTAGCTGTACCTCTTGTTAATTTTGGCCCTTTCACCGATGTCATTGCGTTTATCATGGAGCTGGATAAGTTAAAATATGTCCATCGCAAAACGAAATTATTGAACAATGTGCGACATGAAAACTCTGCTGAACATAGCTGGCATTTTGCTCTTGCCGTACTTGGCTTTGCGCCTTATGCCGGGGATGTAAATATTGGTCGAGTCGTACAAATGGCTCTGATTCATGACATTGTTGAGATCGATGCCGGTGATGTTATCGCGTTCGATCTGGCTGCCCGTGAAGCCATTCATGAACAGGAAGTTAAGGCAGCCAACCGTATTTTTGGGTTATTGCCGGAAAGTCAGCGCGATTATTTTCTGGAACTTTGGTATGAATACGAAGATTCCATCACTCCCGAAGCACGATTTGCCAAGACACTCGATAGAATTATGCCGGTATTTATGAACCTGCATAACCAAGGGCAAAGCTGGGTTGAGAACAATATTCGCTTTGAGCAAGTTTATAACCTTCTCCACTTTGTTTCCGAAAGTTATCCTGAACTATGGAAATACCTGCTGCCACAATTGGAGGCAGCAAAAGAAAAAGGTTGGTTAAAATAATTCCCGCAGATCTTCTAAATCAAGCTGTCAGAGTCTATATCTGACAGCTTCAAAGTATATTTATGCATTCTGCTGGTTAAACACGTTCCGCTGATAATCGCGTCTATCAAACGAGAGCCTTGATGCCGTAATGCTATCATAATGGAATAGGCACCTAAAAAAGTGCCTATATTTCACCAAAATATCTATCAGTTCGTTAAGGTTAAACTATATTTGTTTTTTCAGATTTTCTAATTAAATACCAAGCAACCAAAGCTACAATTCCGGTAAATATTGCAGTCAACCAACTTGTCATATAAATAGCATTGGTAAAAGAGTGCTTCGCTGCATCCACCAGTAGTTGCCTTTCTATGCCTGACAATGAATCAGCCACTGTATAAGCGCCAGCCAGTGTTTCCAAGGCTAATTTAGCCTGTTCTTGAGAAATTTCATCAGGCAGGTTCAGGTTCACCTGATAAAAAGCGGTCAATAATCCACCAATGATAGTTGTCCCAAACACAACACCAACTTCATATGCTGTTTCGCTGATGGCTGAAGCTGCGCCAGCTTTCGAAGAGGGAACGGCAGACAGAATCAAGTCATTGGAGACAGAAGCAATCGCCCCTACACCCATGCACAACAATGCAAAAGTAATAATGATGGAAATCAAATCACTGCCTACACAAGCTATCAAGAAAAATGCCAACCCTGCCAAAGCGAGTAAAATAGGCATAAGCCAATGTGCTGATATTCTCTGAGCGACGGGTACTATTGCCATTCCAACAGCAATTGCCATAATCTGGCCTGGCACCAATGCAAAGCTAGCGGATAACGGTTCCATATTTAGCACTATTTGCAGAAACTGAGTGGCAAAAAAGACAAAACCGACCAATAATCCTAAACTCAATAAATTCACCATCACCGAACCCGCAAATACACCATTACGGAACAGAGAGATATCCATCAGGGGCACAGATAACTTGTGTTGTCTGCGGATAAAACTTACTCCAGTAACCACACCGATAGCTAATGCAATAATGACATCGATTTCAAATCCATCACTAGCGATATGTTTAATGGCATATACAATGCCTGTCATCGCGATAATTGATAATAAGACACTATAACCATCAATAAATCTGGTCTGTTTTTTGTCAGATGCAGGCAATAAAACGGGGCCAAAAATCAATAAAGGGATTAATACAGGAACAGACAGCAAGAAAATGGAATTCCAATCGAAATACTGCAATAAAATTCCGCCAATAACAGGCCCCAGAGCCGAACCAACAGTTAGAATTGTTGCCCAAATAGCAACAGCAATACGACGTTGTTCACGGTTTTCAAAAAGGCAACTAATCAAAGCCAGTGTTGATGGCATCAACATCGCGCCAAAAAAACCAAGAGCTGCACGCCCAACAATTAATTGTTCTGGCGATGCAGATAACGCAGTTAAAATTGAAACAACGGTAAAACCTAACGATCCCAATAATAATAACTTACGATGACCGACACGATCCCCAATACTCCCCATAGAAATCAGCAATCCTGCCAATACCAAAGAATAAGCATCTATGATCCATAATTGCTGATTGGCACTTGGCGCCAAAGCTCTGGCTATTTTGGGCAAGGCAAATCCTAAGATTGTATTATCCATAGTAACCAACAAAACAGGCAGCATTAACACCAACAACCCAAACCAATTTCGCAATCCAGCTTGTTTGTTCGAACTGATATTTTGATTAAATAACATTACCTATAACTCCTATAGTCATAGTTCTAGTATGGAAAAGGCATGCCAAAAATTAGCCACAGCTAATGCCATTTTCACTATATTTTTTTGAATTTTATGGGATTATTTAAGAAATAATGTAATTTATGAAATCACTAAACAATAATTGTTTGTTATTAATAAAAACACAGACAATTATGTTTACGATTAAAGGAAGGGCTAACTTGAGCTAACTGTAGAAGTAATAAAACTCCATCCAGACCGGCACGCTGGTGGAGGTTATTTTAGAAAGAAATGTATGTGGAATTTGAAGCATTGTCATAGTAAGAATGTCCAAGATAGTTATCATACTTAACTGATTTTTTGTCATCAGTTTTAAACGTATTTTCTTAAGAACTAATCACACTTTCGTCATTAATAATATTAAAATACCAAAAATAATCAATTGGATTTATTCGACCTTCAAGATATTTTTCAATTATTGTACAGCACCAACATACCTTTTATGGTTATATTTTTATACAAGATTATCTTTCAACTTGATATTTATTTCCAGATAGCTTTTTATAATTCCAAATGCAAGTAACTGAGTTTTACCTTTTACTCCCCATCTAGTATCTAACAACCAGAGTGAAAGTAACAAAAAAACAAGGTTGGATATTAGGTTATTCTTCCTTGGCTGCCTATAAAATCGAAGCCGCTATGTTACGCCTTTCCCATACACTAAAGAAAAAAATGCTTTGAAGAAAAAGTCACTGACGTGCAGCAAAAAAAATTTTTCAATATCTTCACTAATTATAAACCCCCGTCCTGCTGGACGAGGGGTTAATAACACACTCAATAAAAATGGACTCAATAAATTATCATTAACGATAATCTTCAAGCGGCGCACAAGAGCAATGTAAGTTGCGGTCACCATAGACATCATCAAGACGTTTAACCGTTGGCCAGTATTTATTGGCTTTGGTTTCCACAGTTGGGAAAATGGCAGTTTCACGGCTGTATGCGTGATTCCAATCAGAAATCAGTTCAGTCTGGATGTGTGGTGCGTTGACCAATGGGTTGTCCTCCAAAGGCCATTCTCCTTTTGCCACTTTGCTGATTTCTTCCCGAATTGCCAGCATTGCGTCAATGAAACGATCGATTTCAATTTTGCTTTCTGATTCTGTTGGCTCAACCATCAAAGTGCCCGCAACGGGGAATGACATGGTCGGAGCATGAAAACCGTAGTCAATCAGACGCTTGGCGATATCCATCTCACTGATTCCGAACTCTTCTTTCAATGGTCGAATATCCAAAATACATTCGTGGGCAACATATCCATCACGTCCGGTATAGAGGATCTCATAGGCTCCTTTCAGGCGGGATGCGATGTAATTTGCATTCAAGATCGCAACTTGGCTGGCTTGTTTCAACCCTTTTGCTCCCATCATGCGGATATACATCCAGCTAATTGGCAAAATGGATGCACTGCCAAATGGCGCTGCGGATACTGCACCTAATGTAGTGACTCCGTCCATTTCTACCACAGAATGACCCGGCACAAATGGGGCGAGATGTTTTTTCACGCCAATCGGCCCCATACCGGGGCCACCGCCGCCATGTGGGATACAGAAGGTTTTATGCAGGTTCAGGTGCGAAACATCTGCGCCAATAAAGCCCGGTGTAGTAATCCCCACTTGAGCGTTCATATTCGCGCCATCAAGGTAAACCTGACCACCGTTTTGGTGAATAACATCGCAAATTTCACTGATGGATTCTTCATAAACACCGTGAGTGGATGGGTAAGTCACCATGATACAAGCAAGGTCGTCACTATATTTTTCAGCTTTTTCGCGCAAATCAACTAAATCGATGTTGCCTTCTTTGTCACAGTTCACGATAACAACGGTCATACCTGCCATCTGTGCAGAAGCCGGGTTTGTTCCATGAGCCGAACTTGGAATTAGACAAACATGACGATGTTGCTCACCACGGCTGGCATAATATTGACGAATTGCCAGCAAGCCAGCATATTCTCCTTGTGCACCAGAGTTAGGCTGCATACAAAATGCATCATATCCGGTCAGCAATACCAACCAATGGGAAAGCTGGCTGATCAACTGGTGATAGCCCTGCGCTTGTTCTGGCGGGCAAAAAGGATGCATATCGGTAAATTCAGGCCATGTAATTGGTGTGATTTCTGCCGCTGCATTCAGTTTCATGGTACATGAACCCAGCGGAATCATGGCTTGATTCAGCGCCAGATCTTTACGTTCCAAGCTGTGCATATATCGCATCATGTCGGTTTCGCTGTGGTAACGACGGAAATTGTCATGTGTCAAAATTTCGTCATTACGCAGCATGGAAGTAGGGATAGATTGGCTCTCTGTCGCTGCTTCACGATCAAGAATTCCGATATCCAGTACTGAATTAGAACCCGTTATTACTTGAAACAGAGTTATCAGATCATCGCGGCTGGTTTTTTCACTCAATGATACGCCAACAGCCCCAAGAATATCGGTACGCAGGTTAATTTGCGCTTTTTCTGCTCTTGCCAGTACTGGAGCCTTATCTGACACTTCAATGGCCAACGTGTCAAACCATGTTTTATGGCGCAGTGTGACGCCCGCTTTTAGCAAACCAGCAGCCAGAATATCTGTCAGTCGGTGAATTCGGTCAGCAATGCGTTTCAGGCCTTCTGATCCGTGATAAACGGCATACATTCCCGCAATGTTCGCCAGCAAAACTTGAGAAGTACAGATATTGGAATTCGCTTTTTCACGGCGAATATGCTGCTCACGCGTTTGCATCGCCATGCGCAGCGCCCTATTGCCTGCTGCATCACGGGAAACACCAATAATACGCCCCGGCATGGAACGCTTGAATTCATCACGGCAGGCAAAGAAAGCGGCATGAGGGCCACCGTATCCCATCGGCACACCAAAACGCTGTGCAGAACCAAATACAATGTCAGCACCTTGTTTACCCGGTGCTGTCAGTATGACCAGTGCCATAAAGTCCGCAGCAATACTGACGATAATTCTGCGTGCTTTCAATTGCGCAATAAGATCACTATAATCGTGAACTTCGCCCGTCGTCCCCACTTGTTGCAGCAGGGCACCAAATATTCCTTCCAGTTCCAATATTTTTTCAGCTTTATCAACAATGACTTCAAATCCAAATGTTTCGGCGCGGGTACGCACAACATCCAACGTTTGTGGATGAATATCATCTGCTACAAAGAAACGCTCGGCTCCTTTCAGCTTGCTGATCCGTTTTGCCATTGCCATGGCTTCTGCGGCCGCCGTTGCTTCATCCAGTAATGAAGCAGAGGCAAGATCCAATCCCGTCAGGTCAATGGTAACTTGCTGAAAATTCAGTAAAGCTTCTAATCTACCTTGGGAAACTTCCGGTTGGTAAGGGGTATATGCAGTATACCAGCCAGGATTTTCCAGCAAATTACGCAAAATAACAGGGGGAAGTATTGAAGGTGAGTATCCCATGCCGATATACGACTGGTAGCGCAGGTTCTGACTCGCCATTGCTTTCAATTCAGCCAATGCCTGTTGTTCAGTCGCACCTTCACCAACTGCAGGAGGCTCTGATAATGCGATATCACGGGGAACGATTTTATTGGTCAGATCATCAAGAGAATTTGCACCTACTATCGCCAGCATTTCTGTTTGCTGTTCAGCAGAAGAACCAATGTGGCGACGAATGAATTCACCTTGATTTTCAAGTTGGATTAATGTCTGAGTCATTGATGATAATTTCCTGAAACTAGCTATGCCTTTATCTTACAAGTTACAGCTCTGCGTTGTGTTACTTGAAATCTATTGGCTATAAAAACGACACATAAAAAAACGCCCCATATGACTTTGTGAATGAGGCGATCAAATACAGTTACTCGCTTTCTTCCAAGAGTGACTGATAGCCTTCGGCATCAAGTAAATTAGCAAGTTCACTCTCATCAGTTATTTTGATGCGGAACAGCCAACCTTCGTTATAGGGTTCACTGTTCACTAATTCAGGAGAACCTTCCAGGTCTGGGTTAACAGCGATAACCTCACCACTTAGTGGTGCGTAAATATCAGACGCCGCTTTGACTGATTCTACAACGGCACAATCATCATCTCTATTTACCTCTGTGCCTATTTCAGGTAAATCAACGAATACCATATCTCCCAATAATTGCTGGGCATGTTCGGTAATACCCACTGTGTATTCACCATTGCCTTCCGAACGAACCCATTCATGTGATTCTGTATATTTTAATTCTGCTGGTACATGACTCATCGTTGCCATCTCCTTGTTTTTTGTTCATTGAGCAAAACGTTACAACAACTGAAAAATTAAAATAATCAAAACATTACAATCAAAAATTACTATACGAGTGGTTTGCCCATACGCACAAAACCCGGTTTAATAACCTGAACGGGAATTTCACGATTACGGATCTGAACAACCGCCTGTTTACCAATACCTTGCGATACACGTGCAAGCGCGATGCTAAATCCTAAGGTTGGGGAGAATGTTCCACTGGTAATAACCCCTGAGTGCATTTCACCGGAATCATCAGTGAAGCTGACAGTTAAGCCACCGCGCAACACACCTTTTTCACGCATGACCAGTCCAACTAATTGTTCAGTACCTGTTTCGCGTTGCTTCTCTAATGCTTCACGACCAATGAACTGACGATCTTCCGGTTTCCAGGCAATTGTCCATCCCATGTTGGCTGCCAGCGGTGAAATAGTTTCATCCATTTCTTGGCTATAAAGATTCATGCCGGCTTCAAGACGCAATGTGTCGCGCGCGCCCAATCCTGCGGGTTTCACGCCTACTGCCAACAACTGTTGCCAAAAATCTGCCGCTTGTTCTTTAGGCAAAGCTATTTCATAACCTGCTTCACCGGTATAACCCGTTGTTGCAATAAATAGATTTCCCGACTGAACACCAAAGAAAGGTTTCATCCCGATTACCGCTTGCTTTTGCTCATCATTTAGCAGCGATTGAACTTTGTCCTGTGCGTTTGGTCCCTGAACAGCGATCAGAGCCAAATCATCACGTACGATAATCTCAACATCATATTTCTCAGCATGTTGGTTAATCCACGCCAAGTCTTTCTCACGGGTCGCCGAGTTAACAACCATGCGATAAAAGTTATCAGTGAAGAAATAGACAATCAGGTCATCAATAACGCCACCAGAAGCATTTAACATTCCGGTATACAGTGCCTTGCCCTGCTCAGTCAGTTTGGCAATATCATTGGCCAGAAGGTAACGTAGAAAATCACGACAACCTGTGCCGTGTAGATCCACAATTGTCATGTGGGAAACGTCGAACATACCGGCATCAGTACGCACTGTATGATGCTCGTCAATTTGTGAACCGTAGTGCAGAGGCATCATCCAGCCATGAAAATCTACCATGCGTGCTCCGCATGCCAGATGTTGATCATATAGTGGGGTGTGCTTTGACATTATTTCCCTCTTTCCATTCTTGACATGAAAACATTCGTGACCTGAAAAAAACATACGGCGTATTAACCGACAGGTGTTGGATCATGAAGCAAAGAAGCGGTTAATCACGCAAACGATACCTTAGGAGCTGAAGTTATCACTGAAACAGGAAATGAACCATAAAATAAATTAGCTACGCTGTAGTGATAACCCGAAAAACCACTCGCTATCATGCAGAATTTTTGTCTAATTTATTGCGTCAGAACGCTCAAAATTTGTAATAAAGTAGGAGGGAACAATCTTTTTCTATTAAAAATAGGCTAAAGTGTGAAGTAAATCTACTTAAAGCACTTTAGCCTAATATGAGAAAAACTAATTATAAATAATGGGCTGAATTAGATTTTTTCAACCGAAGAGGTTTGATAAATTAGCCAATCAGGAAGATCATTGAGTCCCATTGCATGGCGAAGCAATTGTGCTTTCATTCCCGGTAAGTGATCAGCCAGTGTTAATCCAACTCCACGCAATAATTTTTTAGCCGGATTATTGCCATCAAATAGCTGACGGAAACTCTGCATACCTGCAAGCATAACTACAGCACTATGTTTGCGGCGACGTTCATAACGCCCCAAATAGAGATACTGACCGATGTCTTTTCCTTGCTGGTTCAAGCGATTCAATTCACCTATCAACTCTGCCACATCCATAAGTCCGAGATTGACGCCCTGACCTGCCAATGGGTGGATAGTGTGTGCCGCATCCCCCAAGAGCACCAGTCGATGAGCAGCAAAATTACGGGCATAACGCCCCATCAGTGGAAGGATTTGCCGATCACTGATCAATTCACAATGACCAAGACGCATATCAAATGTCACGCTCAGTTGCCGATTAAACAGCTCTGGTTCCATAGACTTGCGCTGTTGCGCAGATTCAGCCGGTAATGACCAGACTATCGAACAGAGATGGGGCTCTGATAGTGGCAGGAAAGCCAGTATTCCATCACCATGGAAAACTTGGCGTGCAACATTGTCATGAGGCTCCTCAGTACGAATTGTCGCTACCAGCGCATGGTGTTCATAATCCCAGAAAGTCAGCGGTATATCTGCATGTTGGCGCAACCAAGAATGCGCACCGTCCGCACCAACAACTAGACGTGAAGTCAGCATTCTTCCATCAGATAATGTGATGAAGGCTTCGTTTTCTCCCCAGGCAACATTTTTAAGAGAAGATGGGGTAAAAACCATCACATCCGGCAGACTTTCCGCACGCTGCCAGAGTGCTTGTCTGATCACATGGTTTTCAATGATATGACCCAAGTGTGTCAGGCCATTTTCCGCTGCATTGAACTGAATGCGTCCAAAATTATCCTGATCCCAAACTTCCATGCCCTGATAAGGTCTGGCTCGCATTGCGAGGATATCCTGCCAGATACCAAGATGGGTTAGTAATCGTTCACTGGCTGCATTGATGGCCGAAACACGCAACGCATATTCATCATTAGCATCAAATGTCTTTGTCGGTGGATTCTCTTCTACAATCGCGATGCGCAAACCGCTACCTTGCAAACCACAGGCCAGCGCAAGACCAACCATTCCGCCCCCTGCGATCACCACATCAAATGATTGCATTTTTTCTTTCCTCTTAATCTGCCAATGGTATTAATCAGCCAATGGTGACTGTGCAACCCAACCCAGTGTCTGACGAGCAAACAGATCCCGCAGTGGTGGTAATATTTCCATTGTCATCAAGCCCAAATTACGCCCCATTTTTAACGGTAAATAGTTATTGGCAAATAACCTGACCAATCCATCTGTGATTCCAATGGTTGTTTCACGATCTGCCTGACGCTGTTGCTGATATTGAGCCAGTACCTTATAAGAACCAATGTCTTGCCCTGAAACAGCCGCTGCTGAAATGATTTGCGCCAAAGCCATAACATCACGCATTCCTAAGTTAAAACCCTGCCCAGCGATTGGGTGCAAGGTTTGGGAAGCATTGCCCACCAGAGCCAGACGATGACTAACCTGCCTACTGGCTGTCAATAAAGCCAACGGGTAGCTGTGTCGTTGGCCAGTTTCCAGCATTTTTCCCAAACGCCAGCCAAATGCTTTTTGCAGATGTTGGAGGAATTCGTTTTGGTTCCAGTTATTGATTACTGACTGTTTTTCCAATGGGTGACACCATACCAGCGAACTGCGCCCCTCCGACATGGGTAACAATGCCAGTGGGCCGTGTTTGGTAAAACGCTCGAATGCTTTTCCTTGAGGGTGTTCAGAAGTCAGTACATTGGCAATAATTGCTACCTGATCATAAGATTGCCGTTGGAATGGTATATTACATGCTTGAGCTATCGCAGAGTGACTACCATCCGCAGCCACCAGCAGTTCTCCTGTCAATTTTTCGCCATCATCCAGCGTAACCACAACAGAACTTTCCAAACGGTCAACAGAACTCACTCTTGCCGGGCAGTAAAGCTTAATATTTGGAGACTGTTTTAATAAATCAAAAAGATGGGTTCCGGCATCATGCAATTCAATCACATTACCTAATGCCGGTATATCATAATCATCGGCGCGGATATTGACGAAACCGCTATTACCACGGTCGCTGACATGAACGTGAGTTATTGGAGTAACACAATGTTGCAGCGTAGGCCAGATGCCAATCTGATTCAAGCGCTGACATGTCCCATAAGCCAAAGCAATAGCCCTTGCATCAAAACCGGGATGTTCCTGAGTGGATTCTGCTGCTTCAATCAAGGAGACTTGCAATCGCCCACAGCTCAGCGAAGCAATAGCCAGAGCCAATGTAGCTCCCGTCATTCCTCCGCCCACAATAATCACATTCATTTATAGCTTCCTGATTACTTTAACCTTAACCGTGCTTTGATTGTGCCATCAGAGCTTCTATCTCATCCGGATCTTTCACGACAAATTCAGTCAGGTTTTCATTTCCTGTTTCTGTTATCACAATGTCATCTTCAATACGGATACCGATACCACGGTATTCCAGCGGTACGTCCGCATCTGATGCAATGTACAGCCCTGGCTCTACAGTCAGCACCATGCCGGGTTCCAGAATGCGATCACGTTCAACACCGTAATGACCTACATCATGCACATCCAGCCCCAGCCAATGACTCAAACCATGCATGAAAAATTGGCGATAAGCATTGGTTTCGATCAATTGTTCAACTTCACCATGCATAATTCCCAATTTTACTAACCCTTTCACCATGACGCGTACAACTTGCTCTGTGACTTTACTGATGCTGGTACCCGGTCTGTACAGTTCAAGGGAAAGATTGATGGCTTCCAGCACAATGTCATAGATTTCACGTTGAGGGCGCGTAAACTTACCATTTACGGGGAATGTCCGCGTAATATCGCCAGCATATCCCTCATATTCACATCCCGCATCGATCAGCACTAAATCTCCGTCTTTCATGCGACAATCATTTTCAGTGTAATGCAGGATACAAGCGTTTTCCCCCGCTCCAACGATAGTGTTATAAGCAGGATAACGGGCACCCTGACAGATAAATTCGTGGTGAATTTCGGCTTCAAGCTGATATTCAAACATGTCAGGATGGCAAATCCGCATTGCTCTGGTATGCGCCTGAGCACTGATTTCCCCGGCCTTGCGCATGATTTCTAGTTCAGTTTTTGATTTAAACAGACGCATTTCATGCAGCCACGGACGTAAATCAGCCATGACCGCTGGAACACTGAAGTTACGGCGGTTGTTCTTGCGCAATTTATCCAAGGCACCAAATACGATGTTATCAGCATACTCAAATTCTCCTTGAGCGTGATAAATCACTTCCAACCCATTCAGTAACAAATAAAGTTGTTCATTGATATCATCGAATGGCAGGGCACGATCCACCCCCAATTTTTCCGGTGCCGCTTCTTGGCCAAGACGACGGCCAGACCAAATTTCCGCAGTTAAGTCGCGAACTCGATTAAACAACACACTATGGTTGTGGGCTTCATTGCTTTTGATCAGTATCAGGACTGCTTCCGGTTCATTGAACCCTGTCAGATACAGAAAATCACTGTGCTGACGGTAGGGATATTCACTATCTGAATTACGTGTCGCAGGCGAGGCTGAAAAAATAATGGCAGCACTTGCCGGTGCCATTTTTGACAATAATGCCTGACGACGGGATAAATATTCTTGTTTAGTCATACCCTCTCCTGCAATTCCGTTATTAGTTATTATGCCCTTTATCTTTCAAGTCGCGTCTTGGTTAATCGTATTCACCCTCCGAGACACATAATCAGCTGTGCTCCTGAGAGTTCCTTTCAGCCATCCGCTGCAACTTGAAATCTATTGATGAATATCGCCAATCAGTGCAACGTTGGCTTTTCATTTTTGCCTGCTGTTTTAGGTATCGCTAACGCGATATAGCAAAGTTGAACTGCAACACGAACATATTCCAGTATTTCTTCAAAAGCTTGGGATAATTCTTCCTGATCTTCACTTTCGTCATAGCCCAACATACCGATATTACGTAAGTCAGTGACAATTTCCTTAATTTCCGGTTTTTCTGTCAGCTTGGGATTCGTTACTCCCAACCCCAGCAGAAAGTGGTTCACCCAACCCGCCAACGCATCTGCACATTCAAAAATTCCGGCCTGTTCATCAGGAAGTAACAAATGAAACGAGAAATTACTGTCATCCAGCGATTCAAAAGTCGTTTCGTACAATTCCCTAAGTGGCTGAGCCAAAACCTGAGAAAATGCTAGACCATCATTAGCGAAATCATGTACCAACGCCTGCCAACTACTATTATGATTTCCACCACATAGTAATCCACTGATTAAGCCATGTATTTCTGCGGCTGTCAGTGCAACGGACTGTTGATGCAAAATTTCATCAAATGACTGATAATTAGGTAATGAGTTTTGTATAGACATGTATATTGATCATCGTTGGCGATATAAGTTCATGCTATGCTACCATCAAGGGGAGTCGCTATACCAGACAGCACACACCGATATATCCCCAATAGATTTCGAGTTGCAACGTGATGATAAGGACATCCATCCCCAGAGACATAGATTACTTTAGTATCTTCCAACTACTTTGTGTCTATAACTAATTGGCTGGGATGAGTGAACATTGTCCAAAAGAAGCAACTTGAAAGATGAAGGGGAAAAAAGGGGCTTTTGGTATTGTACGGTAATGATTGGTGTCGGCCTTGTTTTTATACCAAAATGTATTTTACGCCCAATAGATTTCAAATTGCAGCTATGCCAATTAAAAGCCACAATTTGAAAGATAAGGGGTATATGTCAAAATCAAGGTGTCGGCACAGTAATAAATCAGGAAGGTGTCATGTCTGCACAACCAGTAGATATTCAGATTTTTGGGCGGTCATTACGTGTCAATTGTCCACCAGAGCAGATTGAAGCATTGCAAGCTGCTGCGGAGGAACTTGATCAGCGTTTGCATAACCTCAAAGAACGCACCAGAGTAACTAACACTGAGCAA
Organism: Xenorhabdus vietnamensis; assembly: GCF_002127535.1. Taxonomy (GTDB): domain Bacteria; phylum Pseudomonadota; class Gammaproteobacteria; order Enterobacterales; family Enterobacteriaceae; genus Xenorhabdus; species Xenorhabdus vietnamensis. The sequence goes on along the minus strand of NZ_MUBJ01000005.1, from coordinate 185,864 downwards.
CTGGTTTTTATTGTGGCACTGAATGTTTGTCACGAGTTGGCACAGGAAAAGATGAAAACCCGTGATTATGCCTACAATATGGAGCAAAAAATAAAAATGCTTCAGCAGTCCATTGAAAAAGCACTGTTAGAACAAGGCAAAATTACCTGATATTTCGACCCATCAGCTAAATATTGTTGATAAATCAGGCAGTAGTCACTATAGATTAATATAAGCAGTTGCTTTCTTCATTTAGTTCCATACAATAGGCTTCATAGCATTGCTTAGGGCCTATTTAGGTAGTTAAGCAGCGAAAAATTTCTCTGAGATGTTCGTGAACAGGTAAGTCCCCTGAGCCGATATTTCATTTCCATAGAATGTGGTGCTCTGTTTCTTGTGAGCATGCTTGGCCTAGACCAAGAAGCCTAATAGAAACGACGCTGCGTTCACCTTGAACCAAGGGTTCAAGGGTTACCACCTGTAACGGCATCTTGGAGAACCTCCGTTTTTATCTGTTTTGTATCCTTTTCTGCATTAATTAATAGGCAGGTATCATGCAATCAGATTCTTTCTTTTCTCTTCGCAAATCCATTAGAAAAAAAATTCGACAACTACGTCAAAACCTATCTCCTGAACAACAATCACAGTTTGCCCAACAAGCCGTTAAGCAGGTCATGGCTCACCCTAAGATCCAGCAAGCTGATAAAATCGCCCTCTATCTCTCCTTTGATGGGGAATTAGATACACGGCCGCTGATTCAACAACTTTGGCAACAAAATAAACAGGTCTATTTACCAATCCTACATCCCTTCAGCCGGAATCATCTTCTGTTTCTTCGTTATTGCGCCGACACTTCCCTTATTCGGAATCGCTTTAACATAGAAGAGCCTAGATTGGATGTCCGACAGGTTTTACCCATTTATGAACTGGATATTATGTTTATTCCACTGGTCGCTTTCGATTGTACAGGGCAACGTTTGGGCATGGGGGGTGGTTTCTACGATAGAACTCTCGCCAGATGGCAACAACAGAATTTTTATCCTATTGGACTGGCGCACGATTTCCAGTTAGTTGAACAATTACCCAGTGCGAGTTGGGATATTCCTTTGCCAGAAATCATTACACCAGAAAAAGTATGGCGATGGATTATACCCAATGAATTTCAAGATGTGTCGCGGCAGTAAGGGAGTGAATCCCCCGGTCACATAGATAACTATGTGACCGGGGTGAGTGCAGCCAACTATATTTTTTCAGTAAAGCAAGCGCGAACGGATAGTACCCGACAAGGCTTTTAGTTTCTGCAAAACTAATTCAGCTTGGGCTGAATTTTGTGTCGTGATATCAATTACCACATAACCAATATCGCTGTCAGTCCGTAAATATTGAGCATCAATATTGATTTCTTGCTCAGTGAACGCTTGGTTAATACTGGTTAAGATACCAGGACGGTTTTCATGGATATGCAGTAATCGGTGAGTATCCTTAGCATGAACAGGAAGCGATACTTCAGGGAAATTGACCGCTGACAATGTAGAACCATTATCAGAGTATTTGACCAGCTTACCTGAGACTTCATAACCGATATTTTGCTGGGCTTCTTGTGTTGATCCCCCAATATGTGGCGTCAACAATACGTTATCAAACTTACTTAATGGGGAGACGAAAGGATCGCTGTTTGTTGCTGGTTCCTGAGGAAAGACATCTATCGCTGCGCCAGAGAGATGTTCTGTTGCCAATGCTTCACTGAGTGCAGGAATATCGACTACAGTACCACGTGAAGCGTTGATCAAAATTGCACCCGGCTTCATTAATTCTAATTCTGCCGCACCAATCATATTTTTAGTTGAAACCGTTTCAGGAACGTGCAAACTCACAACATCACTCATATTCAATAATTCAGATAAATGATGGACTTGCTGTGCATTACCCAGTGGCAATTTGTTTTCAATATCATAGAAATAAACATTCAAGCCAATGTTTTCAGCTAAAATGCCAAGCTGTGTGCCAATATGCCCGTAACCGATAATACCTAATTTTTTTCCACGCGCTTCATAACAGCCTTTTGCTTGCTTATCCCACACCCCATTGTGCGCTTTTGCATTCGCTTCAGGAATACGGCGCAATAGCAGCAGCAGCTCACCCAACACCATTTCAGCTACCGAACGAGTATTGGAGAAAGGCGCATTAAATACAGGAATACCACGTTTCGCTGCGGCTTTAAGATCCACTTGGTTAGTTCCAATACAAAAACACCCAACTGCAACCAACTTTTCCGCTGCGGCAAAAATTTCTTCAGTCAACTGGGTACGAGAACGAATCCCCACAAATCGGGCATCACGAATTGCTTCTTTCAACTCTTCAGGCTCCAATGCCCCTTTGTGATACTCAATATTGCTGTACCCTGCTGCTTTTAAGCTATCTACTGCGCTTTGATGAACGCCTTCCAGTAGCAGAAATTTAATTTTATCCTTTTCTAAAGATACTTTAACCATTTGCCCGCCCTAGTTGTACTAACTTTTATAGTGCATATCGATTCCACCAAAATAACAAAAAAAACAGCAACGGCAATACAAACGATTGCTTACGCTACAGAATAAGCAACAGTAAATAAGTTGTTATGCAAAGTAAAATAATTCGTTACAGAAAAAAGGCAGAATTTAGAGTTTTATTTAGACAGCAAAGTGATATATATCGCTAAATTTATTTTTTTGAATAAATATAAAAATATTTTGAGGGCAGGATATTCTGCCCTCAATAAACGATTATTCAATGAGCGTTTTAACACCATCCGCAGTACCTACCAGTACCACGTTAGCTCCTCGATTAGCAAAAAGGCCTACCGTTACCACGCCAGCGATGCCATTGATTTTATTTTCTAACTCTACAGGGTTAACAATAGAGAGGTCGTGAACATCCAGAATATCATTGCCATTGTCTGTCACTACATTTTCACGATAAACCGGAGTCCCACCCAATTTCACTAACTCACGGGCTACATAAACTCGTGCCATTGGGATGACTTCAACTGGCAGGGGGAATTTGCCTAACACATCGACTTGCTTAGACGAATCAATAATACAGATAAATTTCTTCGCAACCGCTGCAATAATTTTTTCTCGGGTTAACGCGGCGCCGCCACCTTTGATCATCTGCATTTGACCATTAATTTCATCAGCGCCATCAACATAAACATCCAAAGTATCCACTTCATTGCAGCCAAACACAGGAATGCCAAGACTTTTTAACTTCTCAGTCGATGCTTCAGAGCTAGATACCGCACCTTCAATTTTATCTTTGATAGTTCCTAACGCATCAATAAAATGCGCGGCCGTAGAACCTGTACCAACACCAACAATTGTGCCTGGTTTAACATATTCCAATGCCGACCAACCTACTGCTTTTTTCAGTTCATCCTGAGTCATATCGATCACAGCCTATAATCAGTTACAAGAAAAAATCTGACGGCTAGTATAAACAATATTGGCTCATCTCATGAAAAAATATGGCATAGTGCTATTTAGTCCACATAATGGTTTTAAATCACATAACACTTTTAAATCAAATAATGGTCCTGAATCACATAAGACCCTTTAATCCATACAAAACCGCTTAGCTTCAATTTATTGAGCTATATCACACAAAAAAGCAAACACGGAGAATCTTATTTTCAATGAAACGTCCTGATTATCGATCATTGCAAGCACTAGATGCAGTGATTAGAGAACGTGGTTTCGAGCGGGCAGCGCAAAAGCTTTGCATTACCCAATCAGCGGTATCCCAAAGAATCAAGCAATTAGAAAATATGTTTGGTCAACCGCTATTGGTGCGCACTGTACCTCCCCATCCCACAGAGCAAGGGCAAAAGTTGCTTGCACTATTACATCAGGTAGAACTTCTGGAAGCACAATGGCTTGGCGATGAAAATAGTAATGAGATCCCGTTATTGCTCTCTCTTGCTGTGAATGCGGATAGCTTGGCAACGTGGCTTTTACCGGCCCTCCATCCTGTTTTATCCGATTTGCCTATTCGTCTAAATATTCAAGTGGAAGATGAAACCCGAACTCAAGAACGTTTACGTCGTGGTGAAGTCGTTGGGGCGGTTAGTATTCAGTCTCAACCTCTGCCAAGCTGTTTGGTTGATAAATTAGGTGCGCTGGATTATTTGTTTGTTGCTTCCCCTGAATTTGCAAATCGTTTTTTCCCTAATGGGGTCACGCGTTCAGCTCTACTGAAAGCACCAGCTGTTGCATTTGATCATTTAGATGATATGCACCAAGCATTTTTACAGCAGAATTTTGATTTATCACCGGGAAGTGTGCCTTGCCATATCGTTAACTCTTCCGAAGCATTTGTTCAACTGGCAAAGCAAAGCTCAACTTGTTGTATGATCCCGCATTTGCAAATTGGCAGAGAGCTGAAAGCTGGTGAATTAGTTGATCTAACACCAGGTCTGTGCCAACGTCGTATGCTTTATTGGCATCGTTTTGCCCCCGAAAGCGGAGCGATGAGAAAAGTTACTGACGCCCTGCTAAAACTAGGACGCCAGATGTTACGTCAGGAAGATAATACTAATTAACGCTGTAACTCAAAAACGGCATCAACGTGATCAGAAAACTCAATGCTCTGTGGTTCATAAGTTTCACTGGCCGAGTCAGAAGCTGGAGCTGCCATCAGAGCTGTCTGATATTTTAGACGGCTCATTGTTACAGGCATAGCTTCAGGGGCACGGTAATTGATACTATATACGGGGCCTAACTTACTGTTGAATCCTTTTGCCAACATTGTTGCCTGTTTAACAGCATTCTCAATAGCTTTGTGCCTGGCCTCATCACGATAACGTTGCGGATTATCTACACTAAACTGAACAGAGTTGATTTCATTCAATCCTGCTTTTAAGGCCCCATCCAATAAAACATTCAACTGATCCAGCTTGTGAACTTTTACTTCAACTGAACGTGACGCTCGATAACCCATAAGACTTGATTTTCCCGTCTTTTGTTCATATCGATATTCTGGCTGAGTACGTAAATTGGCAGCATCAATATCTTTCTTTTCTATGCCACTATTTTTCAGAAAATCAAAATATTTCGCGACGCGTGCATCTACTTTTTTCTTTGCATCTGCCGCACTCTTTTGAGTTTCACTTACATGAATCATTAACGTAGCCATATCTGGTACCGCTTTAACTATCGCGTTGCCAGAAGTGGAAATATGTGGAATAGATAGCGAATCAGCAGCTGAAGCAGTCATGCAAGATAGGCTTCCCAAAGTCATCATCGCGGCCAATACCAGTGATTTACGTTTCACAAAACCTCCTTAAATACAGCAAAGTTACATTAGTAATGTGCTTCAGAAACATTAGCACACTATCTATAGAGAAGTATGGTCACCAATAAAAAATCTGTATCCCTGCTTAATTAATCCCCAAGCGATATACCACATCACACAGCTAACAAAAATATTGATGATTCGTTGTGCCCGAGGCTGATTGATAACCGGTGAAAACCACGCGGACAAGTATGACAATGCAAAAAACCAGCTGATCGATGCTATTACCGCTCCAGTGGTAAACCACGGCCTGAGTTCGGCTGACAATTGCCCTCCTATGCTTCCCAATACAACAAAGGTATCCAAATAAACGTGGGGGTTCAGCCATGTTACTGCGAATAGCGTTACTATCACTCGCCAACGGCTTTGGACAATTTTTTCAGTACGGGAAAGTTCGACTTCCTCTGATAGTGCTGTTCGAAAAGCCCCCCATCCATACCACAGTAAAAATGCAGCGCCTCCCCATGTCACAGCCTGCAATAAAAGTATCGATTGTCCCAGCAAAGCACTTCCACCAAATATCCCCGCAGCGATGAGAAGAGCATCACTGGCGGAGCATAACACTGCACTCATTAAATGGAACTGTTTCCTGCTCCCTTGCTGCATTACAAATACATTTTGTGGCCCAAGTGGAAGAATCATCGCTGCACTGAGAAAAAAGCCCTGAATAAATGTCGAAAACATGCAAAAATCCCTGATAATTATTCAATTAGTTACGATATCAATGCATATTAGGAAAGATTAGATATTAGTAGAAATGAATGATTCTAATACATCATTAGGTAGAGTGATGGCGGTTCTATTTAAACTTGAAATCAAAAAATCAGAGAAATCCAATTTGGTGTGAGAAAAAGACATTCTCACACCACAATATTTTAATTATTCGTCAGTCTTCTTCTGTAAGGCAGTATTTTGCTGATGCAGATAAACATCCATTTGTGGAAATGGAATACTGATATTGTGCTTATCCAAAGCACGCTTAAAGTTCTCCATCAAATCCCAATATACGCTCCAGGCATCACCATTGGTTGTCCATACACGAACCACAAAGTTCAATGATGAAGGAGCCATTTCATGCAGACGAATAGTGACACCTTTTTCGTGTTGAATGCGTTTATCTTCTTTAATCACATCACCCAACACTTTTTTCACTTCATCAATATCCGCGTTATACGCAACCCCTACCATAATTTGGGTACGTCGGTTAGGTTCACGGCTGGTATTGATAATGTTGTCCGCAATAATCTTACCGTTGGGGATCACGATGATGCGGTCATCTGCCGTGCGTAATGTTGTTGAGAAAATCTGTACTTGCACGACAGTTCCTTCCACCGCCCCAATAATGACATATTCGCCAGTACGAAGCGGACGAAAAATCACCAATAAAACACCGGCTGCAAAATTAGATAGTGAGCCTTGTAATGCCAGGCCAACCGCCAAACCTGCCGCACCGATTACTGCAATTACAGACGTAGTCTGAATACCCAATTTCCCAAGAACGGCGATAATCGTAAACGCTATAACTGCATAACGGATAATCGCAGATAGAAAATCAGAAATAGTGGTATCAATACCACGCAATGACATAACACGCTTAACTGCTTTACTAACCAACTTAGCTACAAATAAGCCAACGATAAGAATCAAAATGGCAGATACAATGTTTACCGCATACTGAATCAGTAGATCCTGATTACTGGCAAACCAGCTTGCCGCTTTATTAATCTCATTTGACAGATTGCTTTCTTCCATACAAAGCCCACCGTTATTGTTGGAACCTATTTCCATTCAATGCCGTAATTAACGACCAACACCATCAACAGGCATAGGTTCCTGTTCAAAAATAAGTTTCTGTTCAAAAAATAGAACGCCACTGTCATAATACAAAAATGTGATGGAATATAGATTATGGCAGAAAGACCTAATTTATTGAACACTAATACTTATTTTTTATTTTTTTGCAAAACAAATTCTCTGTAATCAGCCAACATATCGATAAAATCGTCTGTTCCACAAAAAGCCAGACTCTCGTTATCGTAGTAACTCATTCCTTCTTCTATAACCTCTGTATCAAATTGGAGTTGATTAGCCCTGACCATGATCTCATCCTCGCTCATCAATAGCGTATATTCGTGACCAGACAACTGCCACTGACGTTCACTACCTTTAATATCTTGCAAAGCCGCAGTGATTTTATCCAATACACTCAAATCATCTTTCACTTCCTCATTCAACCAATGACCGATAGCTTCATGATCCATTGAAAAGGATGCTGTTACCTGACCGGTAATATCCTGCATAAATTCATATTCCATCACACACCTCCCATTTTTACAGATTCCAAATAACCCATTTGGATTTTAAACATTTCTGCTACTTCTACCTCTGAGGCAGTCCACAAACTGATACAAAAAATGATAGATACAAAAAAGGGAGGCATTTGCCTCCCCATTCGTTGCAATATACTTTTTTATACTGCGGTTTGGAAGATCACATCATCCGCTTTTTCAGTGTATTGGCTCAATTGATCAAAATTGAGGTAGCGATAAGTATCTGCTGCGGTTTCATCGACCTTATCCATAAACTGCAAATACTCTTCTGGCGTTGGCAAGCGCCCCAACAGTGAAGCCACCGCAGCCAATTCCGCAGACGCAAGATAAACATTTGCACCTGTGCCAAGGCGGTTAGGGAAGTTACGGGTAGAAGTGGATACTACGGTTACACCATCAGCCACACGCGCCTGATTTCCCATACATAATGAACAACCCGGGATTTCAATACGTGCCCCACTTTTGCCAAAGACGCTGTAATAGCCTTCTTCTGTTAATTGTGCTGCATCCATCTTAGTCGGAGGAGCAACCCACAAGCGAGTCGGTAGCTGGCCTTTGTGCTGATCCAGTAATTTACCTGCTGCACGGAAATGACCAATATTAGTCATGCAAGAGCCAATGAAAACTTCGTCAATTTTGCTGTTAGCAACTTCAGATAACAAACGCGCATCATCGGGATCGTTAGGTGCACACAAAATGGGTTCTTTAATTTCCGCCAGATCGATTTCAATAACAGTAGCGTATTCAGCATCTGCATCCGCTTCCAACAATTGAGGATCTTTCAGCCAGTTTTCCATGCCTATAATGCGGCGTTCCAATGTCCGGCGATCACCATAACCTTCCGCAATCATCCATTTCAGCAATACGATGTTCGATTGTAAGTATTCAATTATTGGTTCTTTATCCAGTTTAATGGTACATCCTGCCGCAGAACGTTCCGCTGATGCATCAGCCAGCTCAAATGCCTGCTCGACTTTGAGTTCTGGCAAACCTTCAATCTCAAGAATACGGCCAGAGAAAATGTTTTTCTTGCCTTTTTTCTCAACAGTCAACAGACCTTGCTGAATCGCATAGTAAGGAATGGCATGAACCAGATCACGCAAAGTGATTCCTGGCTGCATTTTTCCTTTAAAGCGAACCAGTACGGATTCTGGCATATCCAACGGCATTACACCCGTTGCGGCAGCAAATGCCACCAGCCCTGAACCCGCTGGGAAAGAAATGCCAATTGGGAAACGAGTATGGGAATCTCCGCCTGTGCCCACAGTATCTGGCAGCAACATGCGGTTCAACCATGAATGGATAATACCATCACCCGGACGTAGAGATACCCCACCACGGTTCATAATGAAATCAGGTAGAGTATGATGTGTAGTCACATCCACGGGTTTTGGATAAGCGGCTGTATGGCAGAATGACTGCATAACCAGATCCGCAGAAAAGCCCAGACACGCCAGATCTTTCAATTCATCCCGTGTCATTGGCCCAGTGGTATCCTGAGAGCCAACAGAGGTCATCTTAGGTTCACAATATTCCCCCGGACGGATACCTGCTGTACCGCAAGCACGGCCAACCATTTTCTGTGCCAATGAGAAGCCACGATCGCTTTTCGCAACTGCTTTTGCCTGACGGAATACATCACTGTGTGGCAAATCCAGTGATTCACGGGCTTTGCCAGTCAAACCACGACCGATAATCAATGGAATACGGCCACCGGCACGAACTTCATCAATCAGGACATCAGTTTTTAGTTCAAAAGTAGATAGCAACTCATTTGTTTCGTGATTTCGGATTTCACCTTTATGTGGGTAGATATCAACCACATCACCCATATTAAGTTTAGAAACATCTACCTCGATTGGTAATGCCCCTGCATCTTCCATAGTGTTAAAGAAAATGGGGGCAATTTTTCCACCCAATACCACGCCTGCCCCACGTTTATTAGGCACAAACGGAATGTCTTCTCCCATGAACCACAATACGGAGTTAGTTGCCGATTTACGGGAAGATCCCGTACCAACAACATCACCAACGTAGGCTAATGGATAGCCTTTTTTATTCAGTGCTTCAATTTGTTGAATTGGCCCTACAGTTCCGGCTTGATCAGGCTCAATACCTTCTCGGGCATTCTTGAGCATTGCCAAGGCATGTAGAGGAATATCAGGGCGTGACCACGCATCAGGAGCAGGAGAAAGATCATCGGTGTTTGTTTCACCTGTGACCTTAAAGACTGTAACTGTGATTTTTTCTGCCAATTCAGGGCGTTCAAGGAACCATTCTGCATTAGCCCATGATTGAATGATCTGTTTGGCATGGGCATTACCCACTTTTGCTTTTTCTTCCACATCATAGAAACTGTCGAACATCAGCAAGGTATGAGAAAGTGCTTTCGCCGCAATCGGGGCTAGTTTTTCATCATCAAGGGCATCAATTAAAGCGTGGATATTATATCCACCCTGCATCGTCCCCAATAATTCAATGGCTTTTTCCTGTGTAACCAAAGGAGAGGCCGTTTCTCCCTTAGCAACGGCAGCAAGGAAACCTGCTTTAACATAAGCGGCTTCATCTACTCCAGGAGGAACACGATTAGTCAGTAGATCTACCAGGAAATCTTCTTCACCCTTAGGTGGGTTCTTCAGTAATTCGACCAGTGCTGCTACTTGAGCTGCATCTAACGGTTTAGGGACGATGCCTTGAGCTGCACGCTCGGCTACGTGCTTGCGGTATTCTTCTAGCACGACTTTCTCCTCGCTCTCATTGTCATTTTATATACCCGGCTGTCTGCACCCGGTAACGATCATTGAAAACGATCATCCAAAAACAATCACCTAAAACAATCATCAAGGGTGCCAGGTCAGAGGATTTTGCTCGCATAACATTGGAATTATGCTCAGCTTCGGGCGCTTAGCATACCAAAATTTGAATAGCATGTTAATTCATTCACATAAAATCAACATTGAACAATGATAAAATGCTAGATAAATGCGCATAAAGAGCGTATTAAGGTTTTAAATACTATTTGTTGCGATTTCAGCCTAAAATTTTCTTACAATTGGGCGGCAAATCCAATACTCAGGTTAGTAATCATAAACTCACAACAGCATCCCTGATGATCAGTTGTCGGATTATCACTCAATAAAAGTGATAATCACGATATAAAGTTGTTAACCACTAGATAAAATTTCAACGTTCAGAGTAGATTATTTCTGCGCCATTAGTGATATTGATTAAAATTACATGAAGATTCTACTTATGAACAATCCAGTCTTTAAGGTAAATTAAAATCTAAAAAATTATATGTTCAATTATGGTGAAATCTCACATGCAAAATCCTTTCTAATCGCTGATTGAAGATTTTCTTTTGTTTCCCTTATCCAGGTTCTACTTTGCTCATTCATGATAAAAAGTACCGGAGAACTATTTTCAACAAGCATTCTCATCTTGTTATAAATGGGATATTCATGTCCCAACGTAACAAAAATGGATTTTCGCAAGGGCATTAGATACTGCGGGTTTGATTCAGGTCCCTGTAAAGCACCCGGAATAGGCTTTGAGCTTGAAACCATATAATCTTTTGATGCCATAACATTTGCCAGCTCTTTGACCTTTGATAGCTCTTTATCAGTTCGATTTTGCTTCGGATAAACTCCGACAATATCAGCATAAAATAGAGAATTACTTTCGGTATTATTCGATAATGGCATCACTTTGAACTCGATATTATCTAGGGTTCCGCTACTCATAACTGCCATTGATTCAGTGAAACCCACAAATGCTCTGCCATGCCCTTTTTCAAACCATTCACCATGCTGATAACTAGCTGTCTCCTTAGTGGAATTGTCATAGCTAGACATCTCCATAATGGATCTTAAATTTGCTGTTGCATCAGCATCAAACTCAGCAGAATTGAATGGCAGGTTCATTGGCATCTGATTATAGAGACTATAAACTGCCTGCAAATATAAGCTGGCATTTGTCGTTGAACCACTCATATCCACCATTAATCCTGTCTTATTTGGTGGAACCTGACCTGTATATTGGCAGGAATTTAACGTTGTTTTTAGTTGGGTTAATGTCTGAGCTATATGCACTTCAGTATCATTAGCGTGATAAAACAACAGACGAGCACATCCCACTTGAGGAATTCCCCAATATAATTCCGTGCCTACCATTTTGATTCCATCGACTGCGTAATCAAAGAAATCATCAAAATCATCAATATCCGATTTTCCCAGAGGCAACAACCAGCCATTCTGAGCGAAATAATTCATATTAATTGCATCAAATACATAAACATCCAATTGGTCTGATGGATTTGTATTATAGCCCCCGTCCCAAACTTCCTTAGCTACAAAAATGAGGTTGTCATCTGGATATCTTTGTTTCCAAATTTTAGTCAGTTCTGTCTGAAACTGCTCTACGCGAGGTACCCAAGGATATAAACCGACACTGATATCTTGAGCAAATGCTGAACCAATTGCCAAGATAGAAACAAACCAAGATACAATGAGATACTTAACTTGCCTAAACTTTAAAATATTCACATTTATTCCCTTACAATTGGGGAGATTAGTCTCTTGTGTAATGTAATTTGGTTTTTATAAATTTCATCAAAAATGTCCAAATTGCCGATAGAACAACCAGAGCCATTCCCCAAAAATGATAACTACTGAATGGCTCTGATAGTATGAAAACTGCCATAAGAGCTGTCGCCGCCGGACCAAATGCTCCCATAACTGCAACCTGATTAGTGCCAATGCAGTTAATGGCTTCACTCAAGAGAAAAGAAGGGGCAATAGTACAAACTATTGCGATCGTCAAAGAAAGTAACAAGACTTGTAGGGTTAAATTTATGTCTTTCCATCCCTCTTCTGTCAGAAAATGTATAAATACACATATGCTCGCGGCTCCCATCGCAATACTAGTGAACATAGTGCTTGGTATTTTAGACATAAAACGTTTACTAAAGACCATGTAACAAGCAAAGGCCAGTGCCCCTCCAACGGCATATACTGCTCCAAACAATACATTGGAAGTATCTCCGAAGTTGAACTCATACGATAAGAGCAGAATAATACCGCTATAACTCAAGAAAAGCGTCAGCCACATATCTTTTTTAAATGTTTCTTTAAACAAAAACCAATTTATAAAACAAACAAATATTGGATAGGTAAACGAGAGTAATCCGGAAAGTTGTGCACTTAAATAATTCAGACTTTTCAGATCGAAGAAGCTTGATAAGTAGTAACCAACAACACCAATCAAACAACACAAGTACCAGTTAGACTTAATTGATTGCGCTTGTTTGAAAGTAAGTTTTGTATAAACCCTTATTCCAATAAGGATATAAATTGGCAATATAAAGAACATCCTGAGTGCCATAACACTGATGCTATCAATGCCATTTTTATACATAATTTTCACAATAATGCCTTTAAGTGAATATAGGCAAGTTGCTATCACTGCCAATAATAGGCCAAAAGCATATCTGTTGGATCTCAATCTACTTAAACTCACTAATGCCATCTTAATTTACCTTCGAAACTAATCATGTAGAACCCCTTATCAGCATCTTTGTAACAAGTAAGGGATTCCACCAACAAATATCGAGTATCTAGAATTTAGTAGCTTTGAACATTACGAAAGGTGGATAATATTGTAGACCTTCAGTATCCTTTGAAGTATCTGCGTCATTGTGTTCAAAAAGCTCAATAGTTTTAAACCCGGCCTCGGTCAAAATTTCGTAATATGTGTCTTTATGCCAATGCGTATCTGAAATCTCAAAAATACTTCCATCTGGCAGATCTAAATACACTGATCTTCGTTCTCCATCATTGTATTTTTTATTTGGCTCACCGTTCATGAAAGAACTGAACTTAATTCCGGTTGAATCCGGATTAGTATCCAATATGTAAAAAATGCCACCAGATTTTAATGTCCTATGAACTTCTTTAACTATTTTCAAAAGATCAGATTTTTCATTATTATTGATGAACACATAACAACATATAGCGGCGTCGAAAGTATTATCCTTGAAACTAAGGACACCCGTATTGATTTGATGATAAGAACTATTACCACGATTGATATTACTGGAAGCTTTATTCACCATGGTTTGTGAGATATCCACTCCCGTTACCGCCTTTATGCCTCCAGCAATTAGCCGACGTGATACTTTCCCACCACCACAACCGTAATCAAGAACTGATATATTTTGACCCAAGCTCTCCTTAAGGTTCTTAATTAACGGCTTGTACCCAAGCCTCTCCTCCAAATAATCATCATATTGATCAAATAAGTTTGAAACCTCTTCATTCATCCAATTAGTACCCATTTATTACCTCATATTCATTCATGTGTAGTAATAATCAATAAAGCCTAGATTTCACCTATTTCAACCTGTTCAATAAAAAAGATCTGTGAAATGGATGGACACTTTCAATCAGCATATCAGGCACACTCTTCCCACTTTGGAAATAAGTATTTACTTTAAAGAGACGGATAATTTCTATCCAATACTCGTCTAATGGAAGATGATTTATATCGTTCAAAGACAATTCAGAGCAACGAATTTTCTTTTCATATTCGAGGACCTTGGATACCACTGAAAAATCTGATTTAGGCATTACAGGCGGTGAACATATTGGCTCAAATGTTTCAAATGGACGCTCTAGTATGGATTGGACTTTCTCCTGATTAGACTGGTATATATGAATCGAGCCCACGTTATGAGTATATTGACCCACTTCACACCCAAGCATTGAAGCTATGAACTCTTGAATGAAAGTGAATGAAAAAATATCTCCTAACATCCCCACATACGCATCATTAGCCCGCATGTATGCAACCATATGTAGTTTTCCTTCACGCAAGAGCAATTGCAGCCCTAAAGTGCATGATACGTCTATATTAGTCTTATAGATATCTTCATCCGCACTGAATATTTGGATAAACACTCTCTTACTATCAACGTCATCATTTTTGATAATATCGACAGCTCTAGCAATTTGGTTCAGGTCGTCAGATCCGAAGTGCAACAGTTTTTTTCCATAGCCAGTGCCAGGCAGAGTTTTCCCATCTGCTGAATACTTGGCCATAGACGGGGCATACCAGGATATAAAATCAAGATCATTCTTTCCTGAAAGATACCATAGGGCTTCTGCATAATTGAAAATTACATTTTGCTTTCTCATGGGATGAAAGCAATATCTCGATAATGGGTTTGTCAATTTACAACTAAAACCAAGAACCTCACGTTCGGAATGCCCACGTGGGCTATTTTCAAATTCATAGTTATTACTAATCAGATCAAGTGTCTCAATGTACAATTGATTAAATGTGTGATAACGATTCATGAACGTTCTCGAATTCTTCAATTAACATCTCTATTTGAGTGATATCAACACCAGCTTCTTTTCTGTAACTCAATGTCTTAACTGAAGTGATTTCACCCAACCCTTGGACTAAAAAAGCGTATTCTTCGTTCTCTTCAAGCAAAAGCACTACTGGTTTTTTCATCGCTGATGCCCAACCCATTTCAATATGCGTACCAGGTGAAGCAGGGACGCCAGGGAAGGCTACAAAATAGTCACACTTACTAATTTCTTCGTAATCAATGAGTGTGCATTGAGAAGGTACCATAAATTCACGTCCCCATTTTTCACGTTTATGAGCACAATGCACAGACCATCCTCGCTCTTCAAAATATTCGATGATACTTTGGAATTGATCGATATCTTTATGTGACATAACATGACATTCAGGATCTACTAATGCTTTAAACGGTCCAGCTAAAAACATCTTTTTCATATATTATGGGCCTTATTCTGATGTTAATTAGCTCGTGTTCTGATAATTGCTTCAGCTTCCCGAGCTACTGTTGCAACATGTTCAATTAGTGTTTCTGATTGACTGTAAATATCTCTGAAACTCATCCAGCGGCATTCCAGTGCATCGTCTCCAGCAACAGGAGTTCCCGATAAATAACTACAGAGAAGTGGTACTAAGATGAAGTGATGGTGGATACCGTCGCTATCAAATTCATTTACTTCGACTACAGAAAGAATTTTTTCTACTGTAGCTATTAATTGAGTTTCTTCTTTGAGTTCTCTTAGAGCACCATCCTTTAAACTTTCACCAGGCAGTACGGAGCCACCAGGAAAACCCCAACCAAGCCGCTGAGGTTGTTTATTCCTCTTAACCAATAAGATCTTGTCGTTATGATATACAATGGCTAACGTAGCAACCTTGGGCTCAGATAGCGCTTTGGGGTCTTCATTTGCTCTCATAATCAAACTCACCTCTGTGATATTACTGAATTTAAAATTTAATCCTTATCTGGCTTCAAGACTTGCCATAGCGATGAGCGCGATTTCTCCATCCCAATAATTACGAAGATTTCTCGCTGCATTCCACGCACGTAAGCCGGATCTACATGCTAAAACAGCTCTCTGCCCAGACTCTGGAATAAAGCTTCCATCACAAAACTCATCAACCGACATCCTTAACGCATCAGGGGATACAGGAGTTGGCGCCTCATCTTTCCCCCGAAGATCTATTATCAGATCCTTGGAAGTTAGTGATGATATTGATATGAAATGGAATGGGGCTGATTTTGGCTCTTCAGCATTATCAAAGCGAAAACTTGAAAATGCATAAGTATCTAAATCAGCAATTACCATTTGCCCTAAAGGCGATGAGGATAAGTGCAGTAAAGTCCCGATTGCCATTTGCGCCTGCAAAGCACCTATCATTGCGACTACAGGACCTAAGACTCCCGCCGTGGCACAAGTAGCCGTATTATTTGGTATGTCAGGGAAAACGGCTCTGAAAGAAGGAGCGGATGCACAAAATCCTCCCACATAACCTTGAAGACCAAGAACAGTGGCAGAGATAAGCGGCTTTTCTAGCAATGAACAAATATCCGATAGCATGTAGCTAACGGCATAGCTATCAGCACAGTCTAAAACGACATCGGCATTACTTACCAATAAACGAGCATTATCTGGATGTAATGTCGTGGCATGGGTAAGAACTTCAACTTCAGGATTAAGTTTATTTAGAGCTATCTTTGCGGCATCTACTTTCGCCAGACCGACTAAGCTCTCGTTGTAAAGAGGTTGTCGATGCAAGTTAGTAAGTTCCACAACATCAGGATCAACGACAACTAAGGTACCAACTCCAGCTCCACACAAATATTGAAGTACTGGTGAACCAAGACCACCAGCACCAATAACTAAGATCTTAGCGCTAGAAATCCTTGCTTGCCCGCTCTTCCCCACTTGTTGTAGTACTTGCTGCCTATCATAGCGATTCAATGCCTTGCCCTCTTGTTATAGCGAGCCACTCTTTCACTCGATTTACTGGATCAGCATTCAATGTAATATCCGTTAATACAGAAATGATATCCGCACCTGCGTCAAATACATCGTTTGCAAGCTCCACCTTCATTCCACCAATAGCAACCAACGGAATGTCACCAAGAGCTTGCTTCCACTTTGATACTCGACTTAATCCTTGGGGACTCCACTTCATTTTCTTAAGAATAGTTGGGTAAACTGGGCCAAAAGCAATATATTCTGGGTTTAATGCGATCGCCTTTCTTAGCTCTTCACCATCATGTGTGCTGACCCCCAACCGCATGTTTGCACGACGAATTTGGTCTAAATCTGCTTCTTCCAAATCCTCTTGACCAAGATGAATAAAGTCACACCCTTCCTCAATAGCGATTTGCCAATAATCATTAACGATCAAGGTACAGTTAAATCGAGAACATATTATTTTCGCTTTCCTGATTTCGTTACGTATATGCTCAATATCTTCATCTTTAATTCGTAATTGGATTTGTTTTATTCCTAATGGGACTACTAACTCAATCCACGTCGCACTATCGACAATGGGATAAAACGGATCTAGTTTCATGTTAAATAGGCCTTACCAAATACAGGGGTAGAAGGCTCTGCCATATCTCTCTTTTCAATTGGCTTAGCCAAATAACAAAATCGACCTGCCTCAACTGCATTAGCAAATGCCTGAGCCATCATTATTGGATCACCAGCGCGCGCTACAGCGGTATTTAGCAGGATCATGTCATAGCCTAATTCCATTGCCGCCGCCGCATGAGAAGGCAAGCCTATTCCTGCATCAATAACCAAGGGAATATCAGGAAAGTGGGCGCGGAGAGTTCTCAAACCGTAGATGTTATTTAGTCCTCGGCCAGAACCGATCGGAGCACCCCAAGGCATAAGGATTTCACAGCCTGCTTGCAGTAATTTTTCTGCTACTGAGAGATCTTCAGTGCAATATGGAAAGACTTTAAAGCCATCAGCACATAAAATCTTTGCTGCTTCAGCAAGACCGTAGACATCAGGCTGTAAAGTATCTTCGTTAGCAATAATTTCTAATTTGATCCAGTCAGTGCCAAAAATTTCTCTTGCCATGTGCGCAGTAGTTACTGCTTCTTTTACCGTATGGCAGCCCGCTGTATTAGGGAG
The DNA here is from genome assembly GCF_002127535.1 of Xenorhabdus vietnamensis. Classification (GTDB taxonomy): domain Bacteria; phylum Pseudomonadota; class Gammaproteobacteria; order Enterobacterales; family Enterobacteriaceae; genus Xenorhabdus; species Xenorhabdus vietnamensis. Next base: position 167,734 of record NZ_MUBJ01000005.1, on the reverse strand, counting down.
CACTCGAACATTTAATTTTTTAATTAATGACCAGAAACTTTGTCCAGCCTTATTTTTCCCCGACTCTCTACGAAGAGATACGGTGACAATCTCCACTCTGGAGGCTTTAACGGCTTCTGACAAAATTGTTGGCGATGGATATTGAGATGTTCCAAGCATCATACGGCTGTACAGTTCTGTATCGTATATTTTGAGCACATTAGCCTCCTTGCATTGGTGCCAAAATTTCAATCTTGTCTGCACTTTTTATTTCAAACTCATCACGCTCTTGCACACTTACAAAATTACCGTTTACAGCTGTTACCAGAACGGTATTTACATACCCAAGCTCTTCAAGAATTTGTCCTAAATTAGAACCTGAAACAGATACCTCTAAACCATTAACTAGAATATTCATCGATTGACTCCGGAATGTTAGCTCCTTCAAAAACAGCTTTTGCCGCCATTTGTGCCATTGAAGGTGACAATAAAAAGCCATGACGATAGAGACCATTCACACAAAGAATCTCGCCTTTCCAATAGACACGCGGGAGATTGTCTGGAAATGCAGGTCTTGCATCGACACCTATTTCTATAATTTCAGCTTCATGAAAACTTGGATGAAGAGCAAATGTTGAACCAAGTAGTTCAAACATGGATCGTGCAGAAATTCGTTCACGCTCTTCATTCTCAATCATAGTTGCACCAACCATATAGTCACCATTACCACGCGGCACTAAGTACAAAGGTATTCTTGGATGCAGTAATCGAATGGGTCTGTTAATCTTTATGTCATTACTGTGAATCAAGAGCATTTCACCTTTGACCCCGCGTAATGTTTTTGATATGTCACGAGCCTCCAGCCCGCGGCAATCAACAACTAAATCGGTTCCTCTAACATCGCTGATATTAGCTTCATTATTGAATACAAACTCGACACCCAATCTCTCCAATTTTTCAGATAACTGAACAATTGCTTTACGGGGGTTTAAGAAAGCCTCGTCTTTAAAAAAAAGTCCCCTATGAAAGCGATCGGCAAGGTCCGGCTCAAGTTCTGCAATTTGGTCTGAATAAACGCTTTCGTAATTCTCAGTTTTATTGGCAAAAGTCTTCAGTTCAGAAATATCACGTCCCAAAGCAAGTACAAGGGTACCTGATGAGACAAGTGTTTCAGTATGATTCGCCCACCAATCGATAGCACGTTGTCCTAAGTTAACGACTGAAAGCTCCGCACTTTCACCTTCACACCATGGTGCCAGCATTCCACCCGCCCACCAAGAGCACGCCTTAGCGCCCACCTTAGATCCACGCTCAAGAATCCGGACATTTCCCCCTCTCGCAGTGAACTCTGCCGCACAAGCAAGACCCGCAACACCAGCCCCTATGATTGTAATGTGCATAGTTTCTCACCCCATTTATTAAAAAAGTGATGAACTGGGCCATGACCGAAACCTATTCTTAACTTATTAGATTCTAAGATGGCCTGATGTAAATAATCTTTTGCCTCGGTTACTGCTTCAACTAAGCCCAATCCATTCGCCATAAGGGCGGCAATCGCAGCAGAAAGAGTGCATCCAGTACCATGCGTATTCTTAGTATCGACTCTTATTGCCGTGAGATTTATTGTCTGCTGTTCGGGTAAAATGAGTAAATCCACGCAATTATTGCTATTGAAATGTCCTCCTTTCATCAATACACCTTTGGCTCCAAGTTTTAGTAATTCTCTTCCTTGGCTTTCAGCCTCAGCCAAAGTTCTGGCTTCTTCTTTCCCAAGCAAGACCGCTGCTTCAGGTAAATTAGGTGTTATCAACGTTGCCAACGGAAGCAAATCTGTTCTGAAAATTGACATTGCTTCCTCTTGTAGCAAGACGTCACCAGATTTGGCCATCATCACTGGATCAAGGATTATAGGTCCACAATAAAACCTTAGAACCTCGACTATCGCTTTGATAATTTCCAAAGTGAGAACCATTCCAATTTTGATTGCATGAACAGCAATATCCTCTAATACGGACTCTAATTGTGTTGCTACAGAAATAGCTGGGACACTATAAATGTTCCTAATTCCAACTGTGTTTTGGGAAGTTAAAGCAGTGATCACTGTCGTCGCATAAACATCTAAGGCACTCATTGTTTTAATATCTGCTTGAATTCCAGCACCACCACCGCTATCAGAACCCGCTATTGACAAAGCTACCGGAGTTTTAATTAAGAGTATGTTTTCGTGGCACATCATTATGTCCTTAAATTTCCAACTTCGACAAATAAGCTCCTTTCAAATCTAATTTTGAAAAGTTTCCAAGAAAAAATAACCGAATCAAATAAATAGGATTAACGGAATTCAAAATAACAAACAGATTATTATCTATAACTTTAATAGATATTGATTTTTTCTTTGATTTATCATCACCCTCTACAATCCATAAATTAAACTAGATAATAAAGCATAGAAAATAAAAAATATCACTGTATATGAATGGGAATTATTTATAATGTGTTTATTTAAGCTATATCGTTACTTTTGGTCACATGATTTTATATACATAATCAATCAGTTTGACTTCCAAATAACAGGTGTATTAAATTTAATAATTCGTTAGGGAATTTCATTTTTAATCTAGGTATTCTAAAAATCCTAACATATTGCATATCTATATTCGAACTTCTACATATATACTTCGTTTTTCAAGTTGTCTCTTTGTTGACTATGCTCACTCTCCCCCGGTCACATAGTTATCAATGCTCCCAAGGATTCTCTCCCTTACCGTCGCGACGCATCTTGAAATCCATTGGCTATAATTCATGTAACCTGATAGTAAAGATGTAAAAAAGCAATATAGTAATAACACAAATATAACCATGTTAATATATATATTATCTATAAATTGAGTTCAGTCACAATATTTTTAACCCAAGAAATACAAATTTAAATTTTATAGCTATATATACCAAATTGACTTGAAAATGATTATTTAAAGACAAGTTTTGGGAAATTACACTAAACCACAAAGCCAATTTACTCATTTTTTCTAAGAGAGATATTAAAAAATGAGTAATAACTTTTAAAATCCTGAGATAAATTATATTCTTCACTAAATTCTGACACCACCATGTAAGCACTGAATCGCCTATTTTTTATCATTTTTTACGGTCGATAATGTATTTTTCACGTTATTCTGAATTAGTTTTCCATATTTAGAAAATATTTTTAATTTAAAACTCTGCTTTACCAAATAAATTCCAATGAATTACCGCATTCGATGCTTCTTTATATTCTACTAATGTATCAACATAGTTCAATACAGTCATTTTTTCACTCTGGTTGTTGCTGTAATGAAAATGAATTCAAAACGCAAGGCATAATAATTTGCAAACATTGACTATTCACGGGCATAACTTTGATAAGAGGTTTCAGTCGCCAAAAATAATGTATTACGCACTGATTTAATGGACATGCCTTGCAATAATCCCACTATCAGCACCAACCAAACAGCTTTGCCGCCACAGGAAGTAGTTCAAGGATTAAAATAAAAACGGCCTCCAATATGGAAGCCGCTGATCTCATTCATCTTTCAAGTTACTGCCTTGCTGGCTGCAACTTGAAATCTATTTTCGAAACCCATTGAGTACAAAATATCTCTGCAAAAATAATGCAAAATCTAATGCATTATTTCTTTTTCTTTGCCTTAGGGTTTGGCAAATCAGTAATGCTGCCTTCGTAAATTTCTGCAGCCATACCGATTGATTCGTACAGAGTTGGGTGAGCATGAATAGTCAGAGCGATATCTTCTGCGTCACAGCCCATTTCGATAGCCAGACCGATTTCGCCCAGCAGTTCACCGCCGTTAGTACCAACAATAGCACCACCGATAATACGGTTAGATTCTTTATCGAAAATCAGCTTGGTCATACCATCTGAACAGTCAGATGCAATTGCACGACCAGATGCAGCCCATGGGAAAGTTGCAGTTTCGTAGCTGATGCCTTTTTCTTTCGCCTCTTTCTCAGTCAGACCAACCCATGCCACTTCTGGCTCAGTATAAGCAATGGATGGAATAACTTTTGGATCGAAGTAATGTTTCTTGCCAGAGATAACTTCAGCAGCAACGTGACCTTCGTGAACACCTTTGTGTGCCAGCATTGGCTGACCAACAATATCACCAATAGCAAAGATATGAGGTACGTTAGTACGCATTTGTTTATCCACATGGATAAACCCGCGCTCATCAACTTCAACACCAGCTTTACCTGCATCCAGCAATTTACCGTTTGGTACACGACCGATAGCAACCAAAACTGCATCATAGCGCTGTGGTTCAGCAGGTGCTTTCTTGCCTTCCATTGTCACGTAGATGCCATCTTCTTTAGCTTCTACCGCTGTCACTTTAGTTTCCAGCATCAGGTTAAATTTCTTGCTGATGCGCTTAGTGAACACTTTAACAATGTCTTTGTCCGCAGCAGGAATAACCTGATCGAACATTTCTACTACATCGATCTGAGAACCCAGAGCGTGATAAACGGTTCCCATTTCCAGACCGATAATACCACCGCCCATTACCAACAGGCGTCCCGGAACATTTTTCAGTTCCAGTGCATCGGTAGAATCCCATACGCGAGGATCATCATGTGGAATGAAAGGCAGCTGAATTGGGCGTGAACCCGCTGCGATAATGGCATTATCAAAATTAATCGTTGTTGCGCCGTTTTCGCCTTCAACTACCAGAGTGTTAGCACCCGTAAATTTACCAACACCGTTAACAACGTTAACTTTGCGGCCTTTAGCCATGCCGCCCAGACCACCTGTCAGCTGGGAAATAACTTTTTCTTTCCACAGGCGGATCTTATCGATATCAGTTTGTGGCTCACCAAACACGATACCATGCTGTGCCAGTGCTTTTGCTTCTTCAATTACTTTTGCAACATGAAGCAGCGCCTTGGATGGGATACAACCAACATTAAGACAAACACCACCTAAAGTAGAATAGCGCTCAACCAGAACAGTATCCAAACCTAAGTCTGCACAACGAAAAGCAGCAGAATACCCTGCAGGGCCTGCTCCAAGCACCACTACCTGGGCTTTAATTTCAGTACTCATCATGACCTCTTAATTGTTTGTCCGGCGAGTCAGACGAAAATACCCTTCGTATTTCACATTGCCGCTTAGCTGCAACGAGAAATCCATTGGGTAAAAAACCATATTCCACCGGGACGTACACACCGCGAGCAGTTTACAGAATTGTAAATAACCTGAAAAGCACGTTAACGTGACAGAAATCCCAACCTGCCAGATGCAGGGAAAAAATATCTGTCACGATAGTAATCATTAGGCCGGTAAATATACCGGCCTTTGCATTACATCACCAAACGGCGGATGTCGCTCATCAATTGATTAATATAAGTGATGAAGCGAGCACCATCTGCTCCATCGATCACACGGTGATCGAAAGACAGAGACATAGGCAGAATCAGACGAGGAACGAATTCCTTGCCATTCCAAACTGGTTTCATGGAAGAACGAGACAGACCCATGATTGCTACTTCTGGCGCATTTACAATTGGTGCAAAACCGGTAGTACCAATACCACCCAGACTGGAGATGGTGAAGCAGCCGCCCTGCATGTCGGAAGCAGTCAATTTACCAGCACGAGCTTTCTTGGAAACTTCAGCCAGTTCTCTGGACAGTTCCATGATACCTTTCTTGTTGACATCCTTGAATACAGGAACAACCAGACCATTAGGTGTGTCAACCGCGATACCGATGTTGACATACTTTTTCAGGATCAGCTTCTGACCATCTTCAGAAATGGAGCTGTTAAAGCGAGGCATTGCTTCCAGTGCTTTCGCTGCTGCTTTCATCACGAATACCAGCGGAGTGATCTTCACGCCCAGCTGTTTCTTCTCAGCTTCTTTGTTCTGCTGTTTACGGAACTCTTCAACTTCAGTGATATCCGCTTCATCGAACAGGTTAACGTGAGGGATCATGACCCAGTTGCGGCTCAGGTTAGCACCTGAGATTTTCTGGATGCGGCTCATTTCAACTTCTTCGATTTCACCAAACTTGCTGAAATCAACTTTCGGCCAAGGTAACATGCCCGGCAAACCGCCGCCCGCAGCAGCAGGAGCTGCTTCTGCACGTTTGATAGCCTCTTTCACGTAAGCCTGAACGTCTTCACGCAGGATGCGGCCTTTACGACCTGTACCTTTAACTTTAGCCAGATTTACGCCAAATTCACGCGCCAGACGACGAATCACTGGAGTTGCATGAACATAAGCATCATTTTCTGCAAATTCGTTTTTGCCTTCTGCTGGCTTGCTTGCTGCTGGAGCTGATGTTGCTTTCGCAGGTTCAACCGCAGGAGCTGAAGCCACTACTGGCGTTGCCGCAGGTGCTGCACCCGCAACTTCGAATACCATGATCAAAGAACCCGTTTTGACTTTATCGCCAGCGGCAATTTTGATCTCTTTCACCGTACCCGCGAATGGTGCAGGAACTTCCATAGAAGCCTTGTCACCTTCAACAGTGATCAGTGACTGCTCTTCAGCGATAGTGTCACCCACTTTTACCATGATTTCGGTGACTTCAACTTCATCGCCACCGATATCCGGTACGTTCACTTCTTTTGCCGCAGATGCTACAGGCGCTGCTGAAGCCGCTACCGGCGCTGCCGCAAGTACTGCACCAGAACCCGCAACTTCGAATACCATGATCAAAGAATTCGTTTTGACTTTGTCACCAGCGGCAATTTTGATCTCTTTCACCGTACCCGCGAATGGCGCAGGAACTTCCATAGAAGCCTTGTCACCTTCAACAGTGATCAGTGACTGCTCTTCAGTGATGATATCACCCACTTTTACCATGATTTCGGTAACTTCAACTTCATCACCACCGATATCTGGTACGTTCACTTCTTTGCTTTCAGAGGCTGCTGGTGCTGCCGCTGCTTGCTGTACAGGTGCAGCTTCTGCTGCACCGTCTGCGGATTCAAAAATCATGATCAGTTTGCCGGTTTCAACTTTATCACCAGCCGCAACCTTGATTTCTTTAACTACACCCGCCTGTGGCGATGGGACTTCCATAGAAGCTTTATCACCTTCAACAGTGATCAGTGACTGTTCTACTTCAACTGTGTCACCTACTTGCACCAGAATCTCGGTAACTTCAACTTCATCTGCACCAATATCAGGTACGTTAATTTCGATAGACATTAATCTTTACCTCTTATGCCAGACGTGGGTTAGCTTTTTCTGGGTTGATGTTGTATTTCTTAATAGCTTCTTCAACGATTTTCACATCAACTTCACCACGTTTAGCCAATTCACCCAGAGCCGCCACAACCACATAAGAAGCATCAACTTCAAAGTGGTGACGCAGGTTTTCACGGCTGTCAGAACGACCGAAACCATCAGTACCCAGTACACGATAATCGCTTGCAGGAATGAAGTTACGTACTTGTTCTGCAAACAGTTTCATGTAGTCAGTAGAAGCAACTGCTGGTGCCTCACTCATGATTTGAGCAATATAAGGAACACGAGGTTCTTCTAATGGATGCAACATGTTCCAGCGCTCACAGTCTTGACCATCACGAGCCAGTTCAGTGAAGGAAGTTACGCTGTATACATCGGAACCAATACCGTATTCAGCAGACAAGATCTTCGCTGCTTCACGAACATGACGCAGGATAGAGCCTGAACCCAGCAACTGAACTTTACCTTTCGCGCCTTCCAAGACTTCCAGCTTGTAGATACCTTTACGGATACCTTCTTCAGCGCCTTCTGGCATTGCTGGCATGTGGTAGTTTTCGTTCAGTGTAGTGATGTAGTAGTAGATGTTTTCTTGTTTCTCACCATACATACGCTCCAAACCATCATGCATGATAACGGCAACTTCATAAGCGAATGCTGGATCATAAGAGATACAGTTAGGAATAGTCAGAGACTGAATATGGCTATGACCATCTTCGTGCTGCAAGCCTTCACCGTTCAGAGTTGTACGACCAGAAGTACCACCAACCAGGAAGCCGCGAGCTTGCTGGTCACCCGCTGCCCAGCACAGATCACCGATACGCTGGAATCCGAACATGGAGTAGTAGATGTAGAATGGGATCATTGGCAGGTTATTTGTGCTGTAAGACGTTGCAGCAGCCAACCAAGATGAAGCAGCACCCAGTTCGTTGATACCTTCTTGCAGGATCTGGCCTTTAGAATCTTCTTTATAGTATGCAACCTGCTCACGGTCTTGCGGAGTATACTGCTGACCATTAGGGCTGTAGATACCGATTTGACGGAACAGACCTTCCATACCGAAAGTACGCGCTTCGTCAGCAATGATTGGAACCAGACGATCTTTGATCGACTTGTTCTTCAGCATGACGTTCAATGCACGAACGAAAGCAATAGTGGTAGAAATTTCTTTGGATTGTTCTTCCAACAGAGAACTGAAATCTTCCAGAGCTGGGATTTCCAGTTTGTCGTCGAAGTTAACGCGACGACTTGGCAGGTAACCACCCAGTGCATTACGACGCTCATGCAGGTACTTGGATTCTTCAGAGTCTTTGTCGAAAGTCACGTATGGCAGGTTTTCGATCTGTTCATCAGACACAGGTACATTGAAACGATCACGGAACTGACGAACGCCTTCCATGTTCATTTTCTTAACTTGGTGAGCAATGTTTTTACCTTCAGCGGTATCACCCATACCGTAACCTTTGATGGTCTGAGCCAAGATTACAGTTGGTTTGCCCGTAGTTTCCTGTGTTTTTTTCAGTGCGGCATAAACTTTCTTAGGATCATGACCACCACGGTTCAGAGCCCAAATTTCGTCATCAGTCATATCTTTGACCAATGCCGCAGTTTCTGGGTAGCGACCGAAGAAATGTTTACGGACATAAGCGCCATCTTTGGACTTAAATGTCTGATAGTCGCCGTCCAGCGTTTCGTTCATCAATTGAACCAGTTTACCACTGGTGTCTTTACGCAGCAGTTCATCCCAACGCTCACCCCACAGGACTTTCAGCACCTGCCAGCCAGCGCCATCGAAGATACCTTCCAGTTCATTAACGATTTTGCCGTTACCGGTTACTGGGCCATCCAGACGCTGCAAGTTACAGTTGATGATGAATACGAGGTTATCCAGTTTTTCACGGGTTGCGATAGTGATCGCACCTTTGGATTCTGGTTCATCCATTTCACCGTCGCCCAAGAAAGCGTAAACGGTTTGTTGAGAAGTATCTTTCAGACCACGATGTTCCAGATATTTCAGGAACTTAGCTTGATAAATCGCGGAGATCGGCCCCAGCCCCATTGAAACAGTTGGGAACTGCCAGAAATCAGGCATCAGTTTTGGATGCGGGTAAGAAGATAGGCCATTACCACCGATTTCCTGACGGAAGTTGTTCATTTTCTCTTCAGTCAGACGACCTTCAAGGAATGCACGTGCGTAAACGCCCGGAGAAATGTGGCCCTGGAAGTATACCAAGTCACCGCCATCATTTTCATTGCGAGCACGGAAGAAGTGGTTAAAACAAACGTCGTAAACAGTAGCGGAAGACTGGAATGAAGCCATATGACCACCCAGCTCCAGATCTTTTTTGGATGCACGCAGAACAGTCATTACCGCGTTCCAGCGAATAGCAGAGCGAATACGGCGCTCCAAATTCAGGTTGCCAGGGTAAGCAGGCTCATCCTCAACAGGAATAGTGTTGATGTAATCACGGCTTGCAGCACCCGCAGCAACGTTAACGCCACCTTTACGAGCTTCATTCAAAACCTGATCAATCAGGAATTGAGCACGCTCAACACCTTCTTCACGGATGACCGATTCGATCGCCTGTAACCAATCGCGAGTTTCGATCGGATCCACGTCATTTTTCAAAATATCTGACATGGTGTATTCCTTATCTGTTATCTATTTCTAATGGTTGTTGGAGCCTATCTTCTGGTCATACCCTTTGACGAAACTGCCTGTTATGACCGGAAGATAGGCCCTGCTATATGTTGCCGCTAAAACTCTTAAATAACTGAATAAAGAGTTGACGAACTGTACAAACGCAGCAGTCAGGATCTGTACAGCCAAGTTTAGAACCTACCCTATTTGGGAATTTGATTTGTCTATGACGCCCCAAAGGACAGGCTCTTATTCCTGATGTTGCTGGAGCCGCCTCAATGAACGCTCACGACGAGTATGTTCACGAGTTAGATCCAATAAAACTTCTTCAATAAAGGCCAAATGGCGATGGGAAGCCTCACGGGCTTTTTCCGGTTCTCTCGCCATAATAGAGAGAAAAATCTCAGCCCTATGGTCACTAACGGCTGCCAACATTTCTTTACGGGTATAAATAACTTCAAAATTGCGCCTGATATTTTGTTCTAACATCGGGATCATACAGCGCAACAAATGTAGCAATACCACATTATGGGCAGCTTCCGTGACAACAAGCTGATATTGCAGGACAGCATCAGATTCCGCATTCACATCGCCACTTTGTTGTGCTTCTTGAATAGCAAAATGACTTTGCTCAATGCGTTTGAAATCTTCATCAGTTCCCCTCAGAGCTGCATAATAAGCAGCAATTCCCTCTAAAGCATGGCGTGCTTCAAGGAGATCGAACTGGGATTCTTGATTCTCTGCAATAAGTTGGGCAAGCGGGTCGCTGAAACTTTGCCACAGATTATTCTGCACGAAAGTTCCTCCCCCTTGGCGACGGAAAAGAAAGCCTTTGGCTTCCAATTTTTGAATGGCTTCGCGTAATGATGGGCGTGATACTTCAAACTGTTTCGCCAGTTCACGCTCAGGCAGCAGTTTTTCTCCCGGGCGTAGCGAGCCTTCGAGAATGAGCTGTTCAAGACGCTGCTCAATCACATCTGATAACTTTGGTTGGCGAATCTTGCTATAGGCCATATCTGCTGTAAGCCATTCAATAAGTAAACGTTGCTTCGGACTATGCCCAACCAACTAAGCCTTAGTGACTAAATAATTAGTAACTAAACCCTAGCTAACGGGCCAAAGTCAATTGGTCATACCAATTTAGAATACAGGGTCTTAAAGTAACAAAGTATTCACTAGCTGTCTATAAAGACCTTGAGTCAAATCATAAAAACCTGCAAATTTTAACAAATTATTTTAAATTTTATTAGAAAATTATAACCAAAAGGGATTTTAAGAAGGAGAAACTTGATTGGATTTAACGCTTTTTAAATGTAATAAATAAGCAAAATAAGGCGCCAAACACCCCACTAAGTAAATAAAAATTCCCACCAGAGTCATTCTTGTCATATATGGCGGGACTATAACAAGGGAACGAATTACTTGTTTAAAAGATAGGGAACAAACGATTACTAACACCAATCCCCTATCCCCTAATTGTTAAACCAATGCTCCGTAGATCGTCAACAATGCAACAATGATCACAATAGTAAAAGTCGCCTTTTTTGCCAACGTTACGGCAGCAACAGGCGTTTCTATAGGATTCAGATGAGGCTCTTTACTTAGTGCAAATTGTGCCAATTGACTGATCACCTTATATTGCGATGACCGAAAATCAGTAAGTGATGCTATCCAAGCTGGCAAGGCTTTCTCACCATGCCCCAACAAAGCATAGGCAATACCAGCCAAACGTGTAGGAAGCCAATCCAGCAAATGCAATATGCCATCAACTCCCGATTGTGCTCTCTGTACTGCCGTTTTGTATTGTGCCAACCAGCCTTGATAAGCTCTGAGGCAACCATATCCCATTAAAATGACAGGTCCAAATTTACCCAATACAGCCAACCAAAAAATAGGGGCGAGATAATAACGAAAGTTTATCCAAATCAATGAATTCTGTATCTCACGTAACCTCTCTTCCTTTGTGGTATCAGGCAATGTTCCCTGAATCATCGTCAGACGGGCAAGATACTTATGCTGCTGCTCAGGATCATCTTGGCGCACAGCCTGAATATAGCCACGGTAATCATGACGCAGCCCACCTGCACCAATACATAACAGGCTGATTATGATACTCAGCACCATCGCGGGAATACCAAAAGCAACGGAACTGGAAATAGCAATAAACATCCAAGTTAATAGGATAACCAGAAAGGTCATCCCCAAACTACTCCACAGTGAATGTGATCTTACTCTGACAAAAAATGGAGCTAAGCAGCGTTCCAGTTGCCAGTGATCTCCCATCTTAAAAACACGTTCCCATGCTAGTATTAACAATAGAATAAAGAGAGTCATTCAACTCACTCCTTCAATAATTGACGATAGTGTTCCCAATAAAAATAAGGCCCGGGATCGGTTTTCCTACCCGGAGCAATATCGCTGTGTCCTGTAATATTGTTACGAATATCAGGGTATTGGCCAATAAGCAGCTCTGTGACTTCTGCTAATTTGGTGTACTGAATTTCAGTAAATTCCTCATAATCCGTGCCTTCCAGTTCAATGCCTATCGAAAAATCATTGCATTTATCACGGTCACAGTAGCAGGAAACACCAGCATGCCAAGCTCTTTTATTGAAAGGGACATATTGCACAATTTCTCCATCACGCCGGATTAAACAGTGAGCAGAAACACGCAATTGCTTGATCTCTTCAAAAAAAGGATCATCTTTCGGATCCAGTGTTCCCATAAATAATTGATCAATATAAGGACCTCCAAACTTTCCGGGAGGTAAGCTAATGTTGTGAATGACCAGTAATGATGGTGTGTCTCCCTCTGGACGCAAATCACAATGTGGGGAAATCACCTTTCTCACGCCATCAATCCACCCTTCATGCAACTTCATTTTTTATACTTCCCCCTTAGTATTTAATATCATCTTTCCGGAAGCACTATTTTAATATCCTTAATATCATCAACACTAATAACCTTCGCTAAGCATCATGCTGCCGTTTGAAGTGTAACAGGTTAGCATCTTCCATCCGCCAATATTCCTGACGTTACTTTATTTACGAGCGGACTCGAAAATTTTTTGCAAAAAAATGTAACATAAAGTTATTTTTTCGAGTCAGTTTCATAAATTTTACTAACGATATTTCATTTTTTCCCTTTTTCTTCATGCTTATTGGCACCGACATTTATCTGTCATTGAACATAATAAATTGTCCAGATATACATAGAGGAGGAAAAATGAAACAGCAAGGATTTACATTAATTGAAGTGATGGTTGTTATGGCTATTGTGTCTATTCTTGGCGCAATAGCCATCCCCAGTTATCAAGGATACATCCAAAAAGCAGCATTGACCGATATGCTACAAGCTATCGTGCCTTATAAATCCGGTGTGGAACTGTGTCGCTTTGAAGCTGAAAATTACAAAGATTGCCACTCCGGTCATTCTTCCATCCCATCAGGCCACAATAGCCGCTATATCAGCACCCTCTCAGTAAAAGAGGGGGAGATAATTATATCGGGTCAGCAAAATCTCAGTGGACTCCATGCCACTCTAAAACCCATTCAAGATACTAAGAGTGGACTGACTCAGTGGAAAACAATCTGTGAAGCTAAAGATGAATCGCTAAAAATAAAATGTCAGGAAACTTTGAAGTTTTAAATAACTCCTTGCACTCCTGACAAAAGAAAGAATAGTCAAATTGCTACCAATATTAAAGGAATAGAGATAATGATAAATAAGGAATATTTTATTATGGAAAAAGAAATAAAAGAACTGTGTCAACGATATCACGCGATTATTACAAAAAAAGATTCCTACACAATAACAATCGCCTGTAGCCAGTCACCTAATGAGGATTTCATAGCAGCACTAAGATTTATTTCAGGTTTAATCGTTAATGTAAATATTTGGCCACAAGCAAAAATAGAATCCATGCTGACACAAGAAAACTCATTAATATCCGTAGAAAATTACTGTTCAGAAAATAATGAAGAGGAACCGTACCGAATAGATCGCCTTGATAGCAACTATGCTCATAACCATGATGCAATACAAACAAACGATCTCCATGATGAAGACATGGATACACCTGTTATTCAATTAATTAATCAGACGATATTAACTTCAATACAAAAAAGAGCTTCCGATATTCATTTTGAACCGTCTCAAAATGGCTATCAAATACGTATTCGAGTTGATGGTGCATTGCATACCATGCAAACGCCACCTCCTCAAATGAATGTGGCTATCCCTGCCCGTTTAAAGATCATGGCAAAGCTCAACATTGCCGAAAAACGTCAGCCGCAAGATGGCCAATTTGACTGGAATGGTAGCAAAAACAATTACGCAATACGTATATCAACACTACCTACTCTGCATGGAGAAAAAATAGTCCTGCGTATTTTAAATACCATACATCAATTATCCTTGGAACAATTGGGCTTACCTGAATCACAATTCCAACTTTTAAAACAAAAGCTTCATTTACCACAAGGGATGATTTTAGTAACAGGCCCAACTGGCAGTGGAAAAACCGTCACATTGTATAGCTGCCTGCAATATTTAAACCAGACTAAAAAGAATATCTGTAGTGTCGAAGATCCTGTTGAAATTCCTTTAAATGGCATCAACCAAACGCCTGTCAATAACAAGATTGGTCTCGATTTTGCTAAAGTCCTTAGGGCATTACTACGGCAAGATCCCGACATCATTATGGTTGGTGAGATCCGTGATAATGAAACTGCCGAAATATCAATGAAAGCAGCGCAAACAGGTCACTTGGTTTTATCAACATTGCATACCAACTCAACCATTGATACGTTATCTCGCCTGCAGAATCTGGGAATTTCTGGTTATACCACAGCCTCATGTGTGAAACTGATTATCGCACAGAGATTAGTTCGTAAACTCTGCCCCCATTGCCGACAACAAGACAGTATTCCCACAGTTTTCCCTGATATCACTAATTCTGATATTACTAATAAGCTAGAAAATATTTCTGAATCTACGAAACTTACTAACTCAACCGAAAAACCTATTTCTGTAAAATCTGACTCTGTAGAATCAAATTCTATAAAACAACGGTTCTCTATGAAAAAATGGAACGCAGTTGGTTGTGATCACTGTTTTTCTGGTTATTATGGCAGAATTGCCATCTATGAGTTTCTCGAAATAAAGCCCGATCTCCAGAAAGCCCTGTCTGAGCTTTCCAACACCAATTTCTCACACTTACTTGCCTCACAGCAGGATTCAACTCTTTTTTTAGCAGGGCTTGCATTGGTGGAAAAAGGAATCACCACCCTTGAAGAAATTTATCAGATTACAGGCCATGAAATAGTATGAAAATAGAATATATTTACCAATGGCAGGCAATTAATAAGAAAGGAAACTCCATAAAGGGAGAGAGCATTGGTCACAGCAAAAAGAGCGTATTCCAATACCTCAGCTATCTTGATCTTCAACCCTATGCCATCAAATGCAAAAAAATTATTTATTACAGCGAAAAGGAAATTGCATATCGCCTGCACTTTATTCATCAGTTAAGCACATTACTGGCATCAGGCATCCCTCTACTCAAGGGGCTGACTATCCTATTGCAAGAGTGTAAACACGCCCTCTGGCGATGTGTACTAACAGATATGATTCAGAAAATACGTCAGGGAGAATCATTTTCAGCAACACTCGCGCATTACCCGAGACTATTTTCTCCCCTATTCTGCCAAATGATCGCAGTAGGAGAACAAACTGGCCAGCTTGAAAGCTGCTGCCAATTAATCATTAATCGGCTGGAACAGCAAAATACATTGAGGAAGAAAATTCAGAAAGCTTATCGCTACCCCTTAATTGTCGTTTTTATAAGTTTTTTAGTTATTATTCTGATGTTGATTTTTGTTCTGCCAGAGTTTCGGCAAGTTTATTCCTCGTTAAATGCCAATTTGCCTCTGTTAACACAGTGGGTTCTATCAGGCTCTGATTTATTGATGCACCATGGCGTATGGTTAATGATAATAATATTTATATTGTTAATTAGCTATCTATGGCTACGACATCGCTTCCCAATTTTTAAAGCTAAAGAAAAAATGTTCTTTATGAAGCTTCCTATTTTTAAGCAGCTCACGATTTATCAACAAACTAATCAAATATTTCATATTCTGTTCATGACACAGAAAGCTGGTTTGACACTAATGACAGGGCTTGAATGTGCATTAAATGCAACTCAGCACCCTATTTTTATTGCTGGAGTAAAGAGCCTGTACAGGCAAATTCAACAAGGCATTCCAATAAGTGATGCGTTAAAACAAACACCCCATTTTCCTTCTCTATGCCAGCAATTTGTCACAATAGGTGAAGAGTCAGGAGAATTAGAGTTATTTTTATTCAATCTTGCAGAATGGTATCAAGAAAAATCAATCAATCTTGCGGATAGTTTGGTTCAATTATTGGAACCTTTGCTGATGCTGATAATGGCATTGGTAGTCGGTTTATTATTGCTGGCTATGTATTTACCTATTTTTCAATTAGGCGAAATATTAACTTAACAATATAACTACATATTTTTTTATCTTTTCTCAAGGCCACAAGAACAAGAATTGCATGTGTTTGTTTATAGCTCATTCGCTTCCCTTGAGTTACAATTTGATTATGCTATCAGATATATTTAAAGGGATAGAATGACTTATATTGTTGCACTTACAGGTGGAATTGGTAGCGGTAAAACGACTATCTCTAATGTGTTTTCATCCCTTGGTACCCCGATTGTTGATGCAGATATTATCGCCAGAGAAGTTGTAGCCCATGGCACCCCTGCATTGCAAGCAATCACAGAACACTTTGGGGTCGACATATTATTGCCTGATGGCAACCTTAACCGTGCAATGCTGCGCCAAAAAATTTTTGCTGCTCCGGAAAAGAAAAAGTGGCTCAATGAACTTTTACATCCACTGATCCAAATAGAAACACAACGACAATTAAACCAAGTGACTACTCCTTATGTCATTTGGGTAGTTCCTCTGTTAATTGAAAATAATTTAATCCCTTTGGCAGATCGTATTTTAGTTGTTGATGTCCCAGCTGAAGCACAGATTAACCGAACAATGGCTCGTGATGGTGTAAGCCGTGAGCAAGTAGAAAATATTCTGGCTGCACAAGCCAGCCGTCAGGACAGATTGGAAAAGGCAGATGATGTCATTGTTAATCACAACAGCGAACAGGATATTACCTCTCGGGTTGTCGAATTACATCAACAGTATTTAAAACAAGCAGAATCAGTCAGACAGGAAAACCATAATGAGTGACGCAACCTCTACTATTATTTTTGAACACCCACTCAATGAAAAAATGCGTTCATGGTTGAGGATTGAGTCTTCACTGCAACAGTTGGAAAAACAACGTTACCTGGACTCTCAAGCGAGTAGTCTCTCGTTTTTCCGTACAATTGCCGAATTAATTGAGATTCTAGAACGCGGTGAAGTCCGTTCTGAACTGTTGAAAGAGCTGGATCGCCAGCAAGCGAAATTAAAACAATGGCTCGGTGCTCCAAATGCCGATACAGCTATGATCCACAGTTTGTCAGAACAACTTAAAGAACGCAGTATTGCCTTGAACCAAGCTCCCCGGATTAGCCAATATATTAAAGAAGATCGTATTATCAGCATGGTACGTCAACGTCTCAGTATCCCTGGAGGATGTTGTAGCTTTGATTTACCAACATTGCATCTGTGGCTGCATTTACCACAATCTGTCAGGGATGAATCTGTCAAAATCTGGCTAAACAGCCTTCAACCATTACAACAAGCTTTAGAGAGCATTCTGAGGCTCATACGTCACTCTGCTGTTTTCACCCCTAAAACCAGTCATAACGGATTTTATCAAGGGAACGCAGATGAAGCCGATTTGCTGAGATTAAAATTGGACGTTACGCCAAATTTATTGGTTTATCCACAAGTCTCCGGCTATAAAACACGCTTCGCCATTCGTTTCTTACCAATGGATACTGAACATGGTGTTATACCTGCCCATTTGTCATTTGAATTAGCCTGCTGCTAACATATGTCCAATAAATTTCAAGTTGCAGCACGACAGCCAGGGAATAAATCCCTAGTAGCATGGCTGATTCTGTATTTATATAGCTCTGTATTTATAAATATGTCACTGGATCAGTGAGTTCAGCCAACAAAGCTGCGACATGAAAAGTGGAAGGATATATCCTTCAAATCAAGTGGGAGAAAGTAATATGTCTGAAGTATTGACTGTTGAATGTCCAACGTGTGGCAACACGGTAATATGGGGTGAAGTTAGTCCTTACCGCCCATTCTGCAGTAAACGTTGCCAATTAATTGATTTGGGTGAATGGGCCAGCGAAGAAAAGAGAATACTCAGTCAAAGCGACAGCACCGAAAATGATAACTGGAGCGAAGAACCTGAGCAGTACAAATAAAATCATAAATATCACTTAACGTATACCGTCATAGCGGCACCTATTTTATTCGGTGCCGCTGCCTATCCAATCAATTAGTCCATTCAATTAATTGAATAAGTTAAAAGTCAGCCAGTTAAGTTAACCTCGTCACTTAAAAACCAGCAGTCCAAAAAACGCTTAAGTAATAATTATCTTAAAACACCCTAATTTATTAAAAATTCTTTAATAACAACCATTTTTGGTTAGAAAACCAACAATACTGCGATTTGCAGGAGGAAATTCATCAGCAATTAATTCTGATTGTAAAACCCAACGGGAAGGTTGCCCTTCTTTACCAAATGGTTCATCTTTCCATTCATCAACCAAGAAAAAATCAAGGGTAATGCTTCTATCAGGAAAATCATGTGTGATGGTATCAATTAATTCACAGTGAGTTACCGTGATCCCAACCTCTTCCTTCAATTCCCTAATCAATGCTTGTCCAGAAGTTTCTCCCTGCTCAAGCTTTCCTCCGGGGAATTCCCAAAAGCCGCCCATATGCGAATCAGCGCTACGCTGAGTGATAAAAATTTCATCATTGCTATTTTTAATGATGCCTGCTGCAATATGCAGATGTTTTTTTTCCATAATCATTTTTCTTTTTCTTGCAATTTATTATTCAACCTAAGTGACTATCTCTTGCAGACTACCCTAAAATTAGTTTAAATCGCAATCTTGTATTTCATCCAAAGTGCAATTGTATTTACTGCTTTTATTACCAAATACCCCTCGAAATAAAACCATATCATGTAAAAGAAGACTGCAAACAGTGTAAGAAATTAACCAACAAATAGATTTAAACGACTATTTTAAAGATTAAGGAAACACAGTTTATGCAAAGCGATGTTCAATCATTGATAGAAGCAAGGCAAATCGCCTATCAATTTCCTAGTGAAGCAGCACCTCTGTTTTCTGGTATTGATATGTTTTTAAACACAGAAAAACATGCGTTAGTTGGGCGGAATGGTGTTGGTAAATCTTGGCTGGCCTCAATATTGGCAAAGCAGCTTCTTCCCACTGAAGGTAACGTAAAACATTTTTGTGATGTAGGTTATTTGTCACAAGGCTTGACATCTTTTACTGGTAATGCCTCTGATATGCTGGGCTTAACCAAAATAATGAAAGCCAA
Organism: Xenorhabdus vietnamensis; assembly: GCF_002127535.1. Lineage (GTDB taxonomy): Bacteria > Pseudomonadota > Gammaproteobacteria > Enterobacterales > Enterobacteriaceae > Xenorhabdus > Xenorhabdus vietnamensis. The sequence continues at coordinate 148,296 of NZ_MUBJ01000005.1, read as the reverse complement.
TGAACGTGTTCTGGCAGGGATAGGTGATGAAGAAGACTTTAATGTTATGGAAGGTCATTGGGATTGGCAATTCCAGACCGAATCTCTGCTTGCGGAAGGTGAACTCAATCCAAACATATTAAATCAGCCCTTTGATTCCCTCAGTGGTGGTGAGCAAACACGGATCAGGTTATTAACACTAAAACGGCAAGGTGCTGGTTTTATGATTCTGGATGAGCCAAGTAACCACCTTGATCGGCAAGGTCGCCTTTGGCTGGCTCGATGGCTGGGTACTTTCAGTGGTGGTATTTTGCTGGTGACCCATGATACCCAACTTTTACAATATGTATCGATTATTTATGAACTTGGTGGATTGGGATTATCTCGTAGTATTGGTGGATGGGAAACTTGGCTGGAAAGTAAGGAACAACTAAGGCTCGGTATTCAACGCGAAGTGGATCAAACCCAAAAAAATCTGAAACAAGTTTTGCGTGATAAGCAAAAAGACCGTGAAAAAACCAGTAAAAGGCAAAGTCAAGGCAAGCAAAAACGAGAAAATGCCAATCAAGCCCAAATCCTCCTTGATCGTCAACTTGGACGCTCAGAAGCCACGCTGTCACGGCAAGCAATACAACACAAAGAACGAATTCAAAGGAGTTCATCACTCGCTGCAGATGCCAGAGAGAAACTGGAAATTATCGATCCATTATCAATTGTAGTTGCAACCCCACAAACGGCTACTGCTCCTCTACTTTACTTACAAGATGTCATCTTACCTTTTGGTTCAGATTCCCCAATCAGCTTGACTCTTAATAATAGTGATCGTTTCGCTATCATCGGTAAAAATGGCAGTGGAAAATCTACCTTACTAAAAGTAATGGCGGGTTCTCTCATGCCCAAACATGGCACTTGCCAGATAACACATTCATATCGTCTAATGGATCAACACTTTTCGTTCCTTGATAAAAACCAATCTGCACTGCATAACTTTCAATTGCAGTCACCAGGCTGGACTGAAGATCGTTACCGTACTCGATTGGCACAGTTGCGTATTCGCGGTGATGAAGCCTTGAAGCCTGTAAGCTATCTAAGTGGGGGAGAACAACTGAAGGTCGCATTAGCTTGCCTGTTTTGTGGGCCATATGCGCCTGCTCTGCTGTTATTGGATGAACCAGACAATCACCTGGATATTGAATCACGTGAATTACTTCAAAAAGCACTACATGATTATACGGGGGCTATGATACTAATTTCCCATGACGATAATTTCATTAGAAGTGTAGGAAATATGCAGGAATTGGTATTGAATGTTCGAGAAAATGACTCGATCTAACTATTAATCCTGTCTAACCTCCAATAAAGAAAAATCCGCTATAACAAAACCCTCAAATCTATTCCTGATGCGAGAACTTCCATTGAAGTATACTCTTGCAGAATAAGATCTAAGGGTTTTCGTTAAATTACCTCATGCCAATGATAACCAGATTAGCTATTTCCATTGGCACCACTCACTTTATTTATAAGCGACCATATTTATAAGCGACCGTGGCAATGCTTATATTTTTTGCCAGAACCACATGGGCAAGGATCATTACGTCCAATTTTACGTTCTCCTGTTGCCATTTGAGCCTCAGCTTCTGACATCAACGCTCCCTGTTCAACCTCATGGCTCAAATGTTGTCGTCTTGCCAAACGCTCAGCTTCTTCACGACGCTGCTGTTCAAGTGCCTCAACTTCTTCCGGCATTCTAACTTGAACTTTGCTCAAAGTGCTGATCACTTCATATTTCAGTGATTCCAGCATGTTGGAAAACATAGAGAAGGATTCGCGTTTATATTCCTGTTTTGGATCTTTCTGTGCATAACCACGCAAGTGAATACCCTGACGCAGGTAGTCCATCGCAGCCAAATGCTCTTTCCATAATGTATCTAAGGTTTGCAACATGATGCCTTTTTCAAAGTTACGCATCATTTCTGCACTGACGATTTCTTCTTTCTGTTTATAAAGTTCGAGCGCTTTCTCAAAGATACGTTCACGCAGTGTTTCTTCGTGCAATTCAGGCTCTTTGTCCAACCACTCTTTAATCGGCAGCTCCAAATCGAAATCGTTGACTAAACGTTCCTGCAAGCCTTCAATATCCCACATTTCTTCCAGTGATTGCGGTGGAATGTAAGCATCAATTGTTATCTTGAAGACATCTTCACGGATGCTGGTGATGGTTTCACTGACATCGCTCACATCAAGCAAATCGTTACGCTGAGCATAAATTGCACGGCGCTGATCGTTCGCGACATCATCATATTCCAGCAATTGTTTACGGATATCAAAGTTACGGCTCTCAACCTTACGCTGAGCATTAGCAATCGCTTTAGTCACCCATGGGTGTTCAATCGCTTCACCCGGCTGCATACCAAGTTTACGCATCATGCCCGTCACACGATCGGAAGCAAAAATACGCATTAAAGAGTCTTCCATTGAGAGATAGAAGCGTGAAGAACCTGCATCTCCCTGACGTCCCGCACGACCACGCAACTGGTTATCAATACGGCGTGATTCATGACGCTCTGTACCAATAATATGTAATCCACCCGCTGCCAATACCGCATCATGACGTTCTTGCCATTCTGCTTTAATTTTTTCAATTTGTGCTTCGGTTGGCTCTTCTAATTTAGCCATTTCTGACTGCCAACTTCCCCCCAACATGATATCTGTACCACGTCCCGCCATGTTGGTTGCAATAGTCACTGTGCTAGCCTGACCAGCATGAGCAATAATGTCAGCCTCCATTGCATGGAATTTTGCGTTCAATACGTTATGTGCTATGCCAGCTTTAGTTAATGCCTTAGAAATGAGTTCCGATTTCTCAATCGAAATTGTCCCCACCAAAACAGGCTGACCATTGTTTGTCCGATCTCTGATATCTTCAATGATCGCCTCAATTTTTTCTGCTTCTGTCATGTAGACTAGATCTGACAAATCCTTACGAATCATTGGGCGATTAGTTGGAATGACAATCGTGTCTAATTTATAAATAGAGCTGAATTCAAAGGCTTCCGTATCGGCGGTTCCTGTCATCCCTGCCAGTTTTTCATATATACGGAAATAGTTCTGGAATGTGATTGAAGCCAGCGTCTGGTTTTCATTCTGAATCTCAACGCCTTCTTTAGCTTCCACAGCTTGGTGCAAGCCATCAGACCAACGACGCCCTTGCATTGTACGCCCTGTATGTTCATCAACGATAATGACCTCACCATCTTTGACAATATAATCAACATCACGGGTAAACAGGGCATGAGCGCGCAAAGCGGCTGTTACATGGTGCATCAACATGATATTGGTCGGTGAATACAAGGATTCACCTTCATCCATCAATTTAGCATCCACTAATAGCTCTTCAATCAACACCAATCCACGCTCTGTCAGATTGACTTGACGCGTTTTTTCATCAACAGAGAAATGGCCTTCTCCCTGGAATGTATCTGAATCTTCTTTTTCCTGCCGAACCAGTTTCGGGATCAGTTTGTCCACTTTGATATAAAGCTCAGAGCTATCTTCCGCAGGCCCTGAAATAATTAATGGAGTACGGGCCTCATCGATCAGAATCGAGTCCACCTCATCCACCAATGCATAATGCAATTTGCGTTGAACCCGCTCTTCCGGGCTAAATGCCATATTGTCACGCAAATAGTCAAAACCGTACTCGTTATTGGTACCGTAAGTAATATCCGCCGCATAAGCTTCACGTTTGGCTGGGGCTGGCATGCCCGGTAAGTTAATGCCCACACTCAAGCCAAGGAATTCAAACAATGGACGGTTATTTTCAGCATCACGCTGGGCTAAATAGTCGTTCACGGTAACAACGTGAACGCCTTTCCCACTTAAGGCGTTAAGATAAGCAGGCAATGTTGCTGTCAGAGTTTTACCTTCACCGGTGCGCATCTCTGCTATGCAGCGTTCATTCAATACCATCCCACCCAGTAACTGCACATCAAAGTGGCGCATGCTAAATACACGCTTACTGGCTTCACGGACAGTAGCAAAGGCTTCTGGCATAATTTTTTCCAGTGACTCACCTTCTTTTAAGCGAGCGCGAAATTGACCAGTTTTCGCTTTCAGTTCTTCATCAGAAAGTTTTTCAAAGTCCGGCTCCATGCGGTTGATAACATCAACCGCTTTGCGCAAACGGCGCAAAGTGCGGTCATTACGACTACCAAAAATTTTTGTCAGTAATTTAATCAGCATAATTAGTACATCTCAGATAGGGCTATTGTTGTAGCCAATATACCTTTCGTCTTTCAAGTTACCTCTTTGTTCGCTGCACTCACTCACCCCGGTCACATAGTTATCTATGCTCCCGTGGATTCGCTCCCTTGCTGCCGCGACACATCTTGAAATTCATTGGGTATAAATCATTTATTTATTAAAAACTGTCTTATTAAAATTAGGATGAAATAAAACAGCCGCATTAAAGCAGAAATAGATGATTGGGCGTTGGCCCAGCCCTAATTCCCTGAACTTTAGCGACCCAAAGAGCTGGGGTATGGGTATCAGGAAGCACAAAATTCACCATCGCAACATCTGATATAATTCCTTCAAATGGCATTGGTGCTTGTGTCAGCATGGCATGTAACGTATCCAGCATAAGTTGCTGCATGGATGGTGAAGAAATCCGAGTACTTTCTTTTGCTACTTCGCATCTGACAGGCTCTGTGACAGAAAAAGCAAAAGAAAGTTGACGGATCACATTACGAACGGCATGTTGTTGCCAGTAGTTTAAATAATTAGAGGGTTGACGCTGGACACTTTTTAATTGGAGCAAGTGTAATTTAAATAAGCGCTCAAAAGAGTAAAGGGCTTGATTACGGCTTCCTTGGGCAGAAGAAGTATTTGTATGGGTTAGGCTTTCTGCCACTCCAGCGAAAACAGTAGGAACACCAATTCCTGTAGCAACCATGCCCAGTAAAAGGTGAGACCAAAAATAACGCCTACCAAATTGCCGCCAAAGATTTAAAATACTCATTAATCCTTCATTAATAAATACTGGAACTGCTTCTATTATGCGAGATAGCCGCCCACAATCACTGGATACGTTGTTTGAAGATGCGGCAACTGTCGGAAAAAGCCCTCTTCAAGTCATTCAACAACATGCCATCGCATTATTGAAGCTCAACCGCACCGTTCTCAGTTTGCTTCCTGCACCGTTGCACCCGTGGTGTAGGGTCGCCAATTATCGCAAACAAATTCTGGTACTGGAAGCAGGAAATGCCAGTTGGATGACTCGGCTTCGTTATGAAATTCCTGTCTTACTGTCTACGTTGAGAAGCGAAATTCTACCATCTTTATCCTCAATCGACATCAGGATTAATCCATCATTAATGGTTAAGTGTGATAATAATGAACAAGGATTCTCAAAACCGTCAACAAAAGCATTCAGTAATGATAATCAAGAATTACCAAAGCGCCAGTTAACCCATGAAAGCGCAAAAACATTAATGATGTTGGCTGAGAATAGCCCGGAAAAATTGAAAAGAAAATTGGAACGGTTGGCTGCGCTGGCCGGAGAGGGTACCAGTACAGCCAAAAAGAAGTGCTAACGCTGAATGAAAAGTATCAGCGAAAGGAGCGTAACAGATAACATAACCCACTGGTGCATCATTGGAATGCTCTCAACACTCTTTATTAATACACACGTTAGCTATTATACCAACGCCAATTATGCCAACACTAATGATGGAGCACGGAAAGCCAATGGCATTTCAGCTTCATCTTCAAATGTGACAAACTCCCAAGCACTTTCATGCGCTAAAACAGCTTGTAGCAATTTGTTATTCAATGCATGACCTGATTTGAATGCAGTAAATGCACCAATGATATTATAGCCACACATGAACAGATCACCGATGGCGTCCAGCATTTTATGGCGGACGAATTCATCTTCAAAACGCAAGCCATCTTCATTGAGTACACGGTAGTCATCAACCACAATCGCACAATCAAAACTGCCACCAAGGCACAATCCTTGAGATTGCAAGTACTCAATATCGCGCATAAATCCAAAAGTACGCGCACGACTAATCTGGCGGACAAATGAATCAGCAGAGAAATCCAGACTATAGCGCTGCGAACTGGCATCAATTGCTGGGTGATTAAAGTCGATAGTAAAATCCAGACTGAAGCCATTGTACGGTGCCAATTCAGCCCATTTATCACCGTCTTCTACGCGAACACTTTCCTTCATTCGCACGAATTTCTTCGCTACATTCAGATCTTCAATACCCGCATCCAATAACAGGAAGACAAACGGGCTAGCGCTGCCATCCATAATCGGAATTTCTGGTGCATCGACTTCAATAACAATATTATCAATGCCTAAACCAGCCAGTGCGGCATTCAAATGCTCAACTGTTGAAATACGCACATTATGCTCATTCACCAGACAAGTGCAGAGCATAGTATCACGCACAGATTTGGCATCTGCCGGAAAATCAACCGGAGGATTCAAGTCAGTACGACGATAGATGACCCCGGTATTAGCCGGCGCTGGGCGCATTGTCAGCGTGACTTTCTTACCGGTGTGCAAACCAACGCCAGTCGCTTGAACAATACGTTTTAATGTCCTTTGTTTGATCATCGTTTATATCTCGCAATGTTACTTATCCCACCAATCACTATAATTCATGATTGGCAGGATAGTTTAGCACAAAAAGCGGAGAAACCAATTTTTTAGCTATTAATCAGCCTGCTTACGCAAAAATGCGGGAATGTCCAGATAATCAGGCTCTTTGCTTGTATGCGGATTTTGGTCATTTACGACTTTTGCTGCTGTTTTATTCTCATCAGACAATGAAGGGATTCCGCCAGGCATCTGCTGGTAACGACGATCCATCGTATTTGCCTGAGGAGCCTTGTTATTGGTCACTAGAGTGATTTCTGGACGTTTATCCATTCCAATGCCTGTTGCCACAACGGTAACACGCAGCTCATCATTCATGTCTGGATCCAGTGACGTACCGATAACCACCGTTGCATTATCAGAAGCAAATGCCCGGATTGTGTTACCAACCGTTTCAAATTCATCCAAACGCAGGTCAAAGCCCGCTGTGATGTTAACCAGAACGCCGCGTGCACCAGAAAGATCAATATCTTCCAGCAATGGACTTGAGATAGCCATTTCTGCTGCTTCTTCCGCACGATCTTCACCCTGCGCAATACCTGAGCCCATCATGGCGTAACCCATTTCGGACATAACGGTACGAACGTCAGCGAAGTCAACGTTCATCAGACCTGGGCGAGTAATCAACTCTGCAATACCCTGAACTGCCCCTTTCAGGACATCATTGGCTGCACCGAATGCATCCAACAGGGAAATGCCCCGTCCCAGAACTTTCAATAATTTGTCATTTGGAATAGTGATCAATGAATCCACATGTTTAGATAGTTCAGTGATCCCTTGTTCTGCGAAGGCCATACGTTTTTTGCCTTCGAAATTAAATGGTTTAGTGACAACTGCAACAGTCAAAATACCAAGTTCTTTGGCAATTTCAGCTACAACAGGTGCTGCACCTGTTCCTGTGCCACCTCCCATACCTGCGGCAATGAATACCATGTCTGCACCTTCCAGTGCGGTACGCAGTGATTCACGATCTTCTTCCGCAGCAGTACGACCAACCTCAGGATTTGCACCAGCGCCTAATCCTTTCGTAATACCGTTGCCAATCTGGATAGTCTGACCAACCGCCGTCTTACGCAGTGCCTGAGCATCTGTGTTAACCGCAAAGAAGTCAACGCCTTCAATGCGCTCACGCACCATGTGCTCCACAGCATTACCGCCGCCGCCGCCGACGCCGATGACTTTAATCACCGCGTCGTTGGTTAATTCCAGTGGTTCAAACATAATTTCTCTCCGTTTTGTGCCTTTATATCGAGGCCCGCGACATTGTCGTAGCCTCTGTATAAAAAATCAAAATTCTTTTTTCAGCCAGTTGCTGACTTTCTTAAACCAACCACTGACTGACGTTCTTTTATCGGCATCAGAATCACTGCCAAGCTGAGATTCTTTGCCATAATGCAGAAGCCCAACCGCTGTTGAGTAGCAAGGCTCCTGCACATAATCTGTGAGTCCCGTGATGTTCAAAGGGCGGCCGATGCGAACTTGAGTATGGAATACCCTCTGAGCGCATTCGGCCAGACCATCAATCTGGGCTCCTCCCCCTGTAAGGACTATCCCTGCCGCCAGGTGGTGTTTTACTCCCTGCTGCCGTAATTGCTCCTGCAATCGCAAAATTTCATCGTTCACTAAATTCAGCAGTTCGGTATAACGGGGCTCGATAACTTCAGCCAAAGTTTGACGTTGCAAACTACGAGGAGGACGCCCTCCCACACTTGGGACTTCCACATTCTCATCTTTGCTAACTATCGAACCCAATGCACAGCCATGACGAACCTTGATAGTTTCAGCATCACTTGGGGGAGTACCAAATGCATAGGCAATATCACTAGTCACTACATTGCCTGCATAAGGAATAACTTTGGTATGACGTAATGCGCCGCCAGTATATACAGCGATATCCATTGTCCCACCACCGATATCGACGACACATACTCCCAATTCACGTTCATCTTCTGTTAATACAGCATAACTTGATGCCAACCCGGCAAAAATAAGTTGATCAACTTTCAATCCACAACGTTCAACAGCTTTTACAATATTTTTCGCCATATCGTTATGACAGGTAATCAAGTGGACTTTCGCTTTCATACGTACACCTGAAAGCCCAACCGGATTTTTGATCCCTTCTTGATAATCAATCGCGTATTCCTGTGGGATCACATGCAAAATACGGTGTTCATCACGAACACGAACCGACTTAGCTGTATGGACAACACTGTCCACATCATCCTGTGTCACTTCTTCTTCCGAAACTGGCACCATGCCGATTTCGTTCTGGCAACTGATATGTTTGCCAGAAAGCGCCAGATAGACTGAGGAAATCTGGCAATCCGCCATGAGTTCAGCCTGATCAATGGCACGCTGCACGCATTTGACGACCGATTCAAGATCGTTTACACCGCCTTTGTCCATGCCGCGGGATGGGCAACTTCCTACTCCGATAATATTGACCATACCATCGGGCAGAATTTCACCAACCAGGGCAGATACCTTTGCTGTACCAATTTCAAGGCCAACTACCAATTTTCTGTCCGTTGATTTGATCATCGTTATTCTGCCTGTCTCTGTATTATTACCAGTCACTGTTTGTTTTCTTGCCCATTCATTGAACCGGCTTATCAGTTAATAAAGGAGTCCAACCTACCGCAGCACCATTTTCATAGCGTAAATCAATATAATCTACGCGTTTCTCAGTGTTTTCCCGCAACCGAGAATAAAGTTCAACAAAACGTTTCATTCTCTGCGTTTTATCTTTAGTTCCTAACTCTAAACGGATATTATTATCCAATATCAACTGCCAGGAATTACGCGCTGTCATGCTCACTGCTTTCAGTTTTATTTGGTGTTTTTCAAGAAAATCCGCCATTGTGTGATATTCACGCAATACGTCTTTTCCTTTGCTTTTTGGCCCATGCAATATAGGATATTTCCTATTTGCAATGCGTTCCATAGGCAAGCTGAATTCTTGGCCTTCAGCATCCAACAGTTGAGTGTCGTTCCAGCGCGCATAAGGCACGTATTCTACCAGATGTATTTTAAGTTCATCAGGCCATTGTTTACGTACAGTCACATGCTGAATCCATGGCAGCTGTTTAATCTTTTCCTGAATGGCATTAACATCCTGAGTTATAAATGTTTTGGGAGTTCCCAAGGACAAAATAGCCTTTCTTACATCATCATTCGTGGTGTAATGGCGTTCACCAGTCAGCACCAGCTTTGAGAGCGGTAATTTGCTAGAATCCTTCATCCAGTCCAGTGCCATCCAGCCTCCCCATGCGATGGTGCCAGCCACCATCAAGAAGAAGATAATCCCCACCAGATAATAACCATTGCTCGGACGAGATCCCTGAGCTTCACTCTCCCGCTCCCGAACATTCCGGGCTGCCTGCGACATTTTAATCAGTCAACTCCAAAATTTTTGCTACGAGTTGAGAAAAGTTAAGTCCCGCCTGACGCGCAGCAATTGGCACAAGACTATGGCTAGTCATACCAGGAGAAGTGTTAACCTCCAGCAAATAGAAGTTACCATTGCCATCATCCATGATATCAACACGTCCCCAGCCCCGGCATCCCAGCGTTTTATAAGCCTTTGATGCAATATCTAACAACTCTTGTTCTTTTTCCACACTCAAGCCGCTTGGACAAAAATATTGCGTTTGGTTGGAAATATATTTCGCATCATAATCGTAAAACACTTCTGGAGCCTGAATACGGATAGAAGGAAGTGCTTTGTCTCCCAAAAATCCTACAGTATATTCGGGACCAAACAGCCATTTTTCAACCAGCACGTCAGTATCGTATTTAAATGCCAGCTCCAATGCGCCACGCAATTCGGAATAATCATTCACTTTGGTCATTCCTACACTGGAGCCTTCCAGATTCGGTTTAACCATTAATGGCAGGCCTAGCTCTTGAACATACTCTTTGAGTTGAAAATCGTTAACTTGTTCAATTTTTTGAGAATTAATTGCGACATAAGGGGGAACTGGTAGTTTCGCTCCCTGCCATAGCTGTTTTGTGCGCAATTTATCCATTGACAAGGCAGATGCCATCACTCCGCTGCCGGTGTAAGGAAGTTGTAAAAACTCCAGCAAACCTTGCAACGTACCATCCTCACCACCACGGCCATGTAGTGCAATAAAGACTTTACTAAACCCTTCCTCTTTGAGTTTAGTCACATCAAAGTCTTTTGTATCAACTGAATAAGCATTAATACCCGCTTCTTTCAGCCCAGCAACAACAGCATGTCCTGACTGCAATGAAACTTCGCGTTCAGCAGACGTTCCGCCCAACAGAACAGCAACTTTATCAACCATGATGCTCTACCTCATTAAAAGATGGCTGCAATTTTGTTTCAGCCAAATTGCGCGCTATTTTACCGATATTACCGGCACCCTGTACTAAAACTAAGTCATTGTTTTCTATCACCTGAGACAGAATGATTGAAATTTGATCAAGCCCTGATACAAAAATCGGGTCCAACTTGCCACGACTGCGAATAGTACGGCATAAAGAACGGCTATCCGCTCCCGGGATCGGCGTTTCACCTGCGGCATACACATCCAGCATCAATAGAACATCTACCTGACTCAAAACATTAGCAAAGTCATCATATAAATCACGGGTTCTCGTATAACGATGTGGCTGGAATACCATCACAATGCGTTTGTCCACCCAACCCGCTCGCGCAGCTTTAATCGTGGCGTCAACTTCTGTTGGATGATGGCCATAGTCATCTACCAACATCACGCTACCTTCTTTGCCATTGATATGTTTGAGAGCAAATTCCCCCAGAAAATCAAAGCGGCGCCCAGTTCCCTGAAACTCTGCCAAAGAAGCAAGGATAGCCATATCCTCAATGCTTTCTTCTGTCGCCACTGCGACGGCAGCAGTTGCATTCAGTGCATTGTGGCGTCCTGGGGCATTCAACATCACATGCAGATCTGGCAAGTCATATCGGCTAATAGTGAAAAACCCCTGAGCACCTTTCTGCTCATAATGGGTAATACGAACGTCTGCTTCCTCACTGAAACCGTAGGTCGTGATATAACGCCCAATCTGGGGAATAAGTTCTTTCACGACAGGATCGTCAATACACATCACAGCCCGACCATAAAATGGCAGGTTATGCAGAAAATTAACGAACGTTTGTTTCAGGTTTCCGAAATCCCCCTGATAGGTATCCATGTGGTCGGCTTCAATGTTGGTGACAACTGCCATCATCGGTTGCAAATGCAAGAATGAAGCATCGCTTTCATCAGCTTCCGCAATCAAATAGCGGCTGCTACCTAAACGAGCATGTGTGCCTACCGCTTTCACCAACCCACCATTAATAAACGTAGGATCAAGACCCGCCTGTGCATAAATGCCAGCAATCATTGCTGTCGTCGTGGTTTTTCCGTGCGTTCCCGCAATCGCAATACCGTGACGATAACGCATAAGCTCTGCCAGCATTTCCGCACGGCGGATTACAGGGATTCGGGCTTCACGTGCAGCCATAATTTCTGGGTTTTCTGCCGATATAGCCGTGGATGCCACAACAACACTGGCATCCCGCACGTTTTCCGGGCGGTGATTAAAATAAATAGTTGCACCCAGTGCAATCAGTTGTTGTGTGACAGCATTAGGGGCCAGATCAGAACCACTTATCTGATAACCTTCATTAGCCAACACTTCGGCGATACCACCCATGCCAGCACCACCAATGCCAACAAAGTGGATATGCCTGACTTTTCTCATTTCAGGCACTGAAGCTCTTAATTTCGCCAACTGTTGTGTATTCACTTTTTAATTTTCACTCGTTATGTTTACGTCACCGTTCTACTTGGAACGGCCTGAATGATTCTTTGCAGCATCAACCAACGCTGCTGCCACACGCTCGGTTGCATTGATAATAGCTACTGAGCGTGCTTTTTCTGCCATTTCCAGCAATTGTGGACGTTGCCACTGAGTTAGTAGCTCGACGACAGCATCAACCGTGAATTCAGGTTGCTCAAGTATCTTTGCTGCCCCCGTTTTTTCCAAAGGCAAAGCATTCCAATATTGCTGGCGATCTTTATGCTGGAAAGGAACAAAAATCGCAGGTAAGCCTGCGGCGGAAACCTCACTGACCGTGAGTGCGCCTGAACGGCATACAACAATATCAGCCCATGCATAGGCTTGTGCCATATCGTCAATAAATTCAGTCACTTTGAATTCAGATTTAACTGAATTTTCATATTTTTTCTGTGTTTCTTCCTGAGCACCCTTTCCAGCCTGATGCCATAAAGTAATATTCTCGCCCAGACGAGCAGCCACTTCTGGCATGGTTTGGTTCAGGATCCTTGCTCCCTGACTGCCGCCAACAACAAGCACCCGAACAGGCCCTTCACGCCCAGCCAAACGCTGCGCTGGTACAGGCAATGCCAGTACATCTTCCCTCACAGGATTACCGACAACCGGCGCTTCAGGAAACGCCCCCGGAAATGCCTGTAGAACCGTTTTGGCAATTTTGGCCAACCAACGATTAGTTAAACCCGCAATGCCATTCTGCTCATGCAATACAACCGGAATGCCGCACAACCATGCTGCTATGCCACCTGGTCCGGAAACATATCCCCCCATTCCCAGCACAACATCTGGTTGATAGCGGCGCATGATGGTTTTTGCCTGTTGGATTGCTTTAAAAATTTTAATAGGGGCCGCAAACAACGCTTTTATTCCCTTACCCCGCAACCCTGAAATCTGAATAAATTCGATATCAATACCATGTTTCGGAACTAAATCGGCTTCCATGCGATCCGCAGTTCCTAACCAGCGAATATCCCACCCCTGCGCTTTTAAATGGTGAGCAACCGCCAGCCCCGGGAACACATGGCCACCCGTACCTCCTGCCATCACCATTAAGCGCCGGTTTTTGCCACTCATTTAGGGCTCCTTACGAACGCCTGTGCTTTTACCAGACGTAATTCATAATCAATTCGCAATAATAAAACGATGGCAGTTGACACCACTATCAAACTGGAACCACCGTAACTAATTAAAGGTAATGTCAATCCCTTCGTCGGCAGTATACCTGCCACCGCACCAACGTTGACGAATGCTTGAAAGCTGAACCATATGCCGATTGCACAAGCCAGAAAACCAGAAAACCGTTGATTAAGCTGTAATGCCCGACGACCAATTATCATTGCGCGGAAAGCGACGAAGAATACCATTGCCAATACCAAAACCACACCGAAATAACCCAATTCTTCGGCTAGAATGGAAAAAATAAAGTCAGTATGGGCTTCTGGCAGATATGCAAGTTTCTGGACTGAGTTTCCCAGCCCTTGCCCCATGAAAGTGCCACGGCCAATTGCTATTAATGATTGGGATAATTGATACCCGCTGCCATAAGGATCCTGCCAGGGATCCATAAAAGAAGTTACCCTGCGCATACGATAAGGTTCAGTAACAATCAGTACGCACACGGAAAATATTCCACAGCTAATAATGGCAAGGAACTGCCACAATTTAGCCCCCGCTAGAAACAGCAGTGCTAATGTTGTCACAAATAATACAATCACTGTTCCCAAATCGGGCTGCGCCAATAATAAAACTGCCAGTACAATCATGACACCCATTGGCTTACAAAATCCCCAGAAGTTGTTCCTTACTTCCTCAACTTTCCTGACTAAATAGCTGGAGAGATAACAAAAGAATGATAGTTTAGACAATTCTGCCGGTTGAATACGCAATGGCCCAAGTGATACCCAACGTGATGCTCCATTGACTGAGTTCCCTACAAACAGCACGATTACCAACATCATGATCGCTGCTAATAGCATGGCGTTGCTATAACGCAGCCAGAAGCTCATCGGAATACGCAGTGTAATAAGGGATAACAGAAAACACACTAACAGGTAAACTGCATCACGTATTGCAAAGTTAAAAGGATTTTGGACAGTACTCTGAGCGACGGACATTGATGCCGACGTTACCATGACAAAACCAATCACAGCCAACCCTAATGCCATCCAGACCAGGGTACGATCATACATAACGGCATTAGTGGCATCTGCCTCCACATTTCCCGTTAACCAAGTTTTAAATTTACCGAGGCCTGGAATGGTCATCAGCCTAACTCCTCTGCCAAGCGAGCAAATTCATGACCACGATGTTCAAAACTATTAAACTGATCAAAGCTCGCACAAGCTGGTGACAGTAATACCATGTCGCCAGAAACTAGCTTGCACGCAATTTCTCTCATCGCCTGTTCCATTGTTACTGTCAGTGTTGAAATTTCAGGACGCAATTGAGCCAACTGCCCTCCATCACGACCGAAACAGTAAAGACGAATGTGATTTCCCGATATATGGGGTTTCAGTGGGGTAAAATCCGCCGCTTTTCCATCTCCCCCCACTAAAAGATAAAGTGTGCCTTCCAGACTCAATCCACTGAGTGCCGCTTGGGTACTGCCAACATTGGTTGCCTTGGAATCATTCACCCAACGAACACCATTTCTCATATAAATCACCTGAAAACGGTGCTCCAGCCCGGCACAGGTACGTAGAGCCTGAAGACTGGCTTCGCGAGGGATACCCACAGCATCGGCCAATGCTAATGCAGCCAATCCATTAGTGTAGTTATGTTGCCCAGCCATCTGCATTTCACGTATTGCCAACACCGGGTGCTGATTGACCAGCAGTTGTTGATGTCCACTATCAAGCTGATAATCACCACTATCCACACCAAAACTGATGCAACGGCTATCCTTGCCTGTTTCTGGCAAAGTTAGAACATCTTGTTCATTGACCACACAAATTCTTGCCTGATTATAAATTCGCAATTTCGCCGCACGGTACTGTGACAAGCCTTGCGGATAACGAACCATGTGGTCTTCTGTAACATTCAGTACGGTCGCTGCCGCTGCTTTCAAGCTATAAGTTGTTTCAAGTTGGAAGCTGGATAATTCCAGTACATAGAGCTGACAAGGCTGTTTCAGCAATTCCAGAGCAGGGACACCAATGTTGCCACCTACACCAACCAGCCATCCCGCCTCTTTTGCCATTTCCCCAACCAGAGTGGTCACGGTGCTTTTACCATTCGAACCCGTAATGGCAACAATCGGCGCAGTCGCTTCGCGGCAAAACAGTTCAATATCTCCGATAATTTCTACACCTGCATCAGCCGCCGCTTGCAATTCAGGTGTTGCCAGTGCAATACCCGGACTGGCAACGATTAAATCAGCATCCATCAGCCACTGTTTATTCAGACTGCCAGTGTGACACTCAACTTCATCAGACAGTTTATCGCTGCCTGGCGGCACTATACGGGTATCCATCACACGCGGAGTCACTCCACGTGCAATGAAGAAATCAACGCAGGACAGACCTGTCAGCCCCAATCCAACGATGACAACTTTTTTATCCACGTATTCAGTCATGAGTCTCTCAGCCATGATTAGCGTACCTTCAGGGTTGCCAAACCAATCAACACCAGTATCAGGGAGATAATCCAAAAGCGCACGATAACGCGCGGTTCTGGCCAACCTTTCAATTCATAGTGATGGTGAATCGGTGCCATGCGGAAAATACGCTGTCCACGCAGTTTGAATGAGCCAACCTGCAAAATGACAGACAGCGTTTCCACCACGAAGACCCCCCCCATGATGACCAGCAAGAATTCCTGTCGCAGCAATACTGCAATAGTTCCCAATGCTCCACCCAAGGCCAACGAACCAACATCCCCCATAAATACTTGCGCTGGGTACGTGTTGAACCACAAGAAACCCAGCCCTGCCCCGACAATTGCAGTACAGACAATCACCAGCTCAGATGCATTATTCAGATAAAGAATATTCAGGTAAGCAGAGTAATGAGTGTTACTCGTTACCCAAGCTACCAGGCCTAAACCTGCCGCGACCAATACTGTTGGCATGATAGCAAGACCATCCAGTCCATCGGTCAGGTTCACTGCATTACTGGTTCCTACAATCACGAAATAAGTCAGCAAAATGTAAAGCAAGCCCAGCTGCGGCATGACATCTTTGAAGAACGGCACCACTAATTGTGTTGCAGGTGTATCTTTGCCGATACTGTACATAGTAAACGCTACGCCCAAAGCAATAACGGACTGCCAGAAATATTTCCATCGAGCAATTAGCCCCTTGGTATCTTTGCGAACCACTTTGCGATAATCATCCACAAATCCCACAACGCCATAACCCAATAAGACAAACAAGACACACCAGACATAGGGATTCTTCAGATTTGCCCATAACAACACAGAGATCGTGATGGAGAACAAAATCAGCAATCCCCCCATCGTCGGAGTTCCACGCTTGCTAAAATGAGACTCTGGGCCGTTATCACGCACAACTTGACCTATTTGCAATTTTTGCAGATAAGCAATCAAAGTTGGCCCCATCCATAGTGATATGAGCAATGCAGTAAGCAAACTGACGATGGCTCTGAACGTCAAATACGAGAAGACGCGAAAACCTGAGTGATAATTATTGTTCAAATAATCGGCTAGCCAAACTAACATTGGAAGTTCTCCTTCAGTCCGTTCACTACCTCTTCCATTGCGGCACTACGTGAACCTTTAATTAATATGGAAATCATTTCATGTTGTCCCAGTAAAGGAAGTAGCGCTGCAACTAATTCAGCCTTGTTTATGAAATGCTGTCCCCGACCACTCGCACTACTAATATGGGCACTGAGAGTCCCGACGCTGAGTACCTTATCTATATTTTTGGGTGCTATTGCTTCGCCTACTTCTTGATGGCACTCAATCGCCTGCTCTCCCAACTCTCCCATATCACCAACCACCATGACTCGATAACCAGACATCTGTGATAACACATTCGCAGCAGCAATCATGGAGCCGGGATTCGCGTTATAGGTGTCGTCCAATATCACTTTTCCCTCAGTCAGAAGGATAGGAAATAAACGCCCTGCAACCGCTTTCAATTCCGATAATCCAGTACGAATATCATCCAGTGATGCACCAACAGAAATTGCGAGCGCACTGGCAGCCAATGCATTGGCAATATTGTGTTTCCCCGGCAATGGTAATGTCAGTTCAATACTCCCGATTGGGCTATGGAGGCAAAAATGCGTTGCCAATGGTTGCTCTAAAATATCTGTTGCGTAAAAATCAGCCCCTGTCGTTGGTGAGACAGAAAAACGCCATACCGTTTGCTGATCATTAATACTGTGCTGCCAATTGTTCCAATCATTGCTATCCAGATTGATAATGGCGGTTCCAATCGGAGCCAGGCCTTCAAAAATCTCGCCTTTTGCCTTTGCAACTCCAGCCAAAGAGCCAAAGCCTTCCAAGTGGGCAGAAAAGAGGTTATTGACTAATGCACTTTCAGGACGAACCATTTCAGCGGTATAGGAAATTTCACCAATATGGTTGGCACCCAGCTCAATAACAGCAAACTGGTGTTCATCAGTCAGCCTGAACAGAGTTAATGGCACGCCAATGTCATTGTTGAAGTTACCTGCGGTGTAAAGGGTATTTCCACACTGACGCAGAATCGCCGCAGTCATCTCTTTTACCGATGTTTTGCCCGATGAGCCGGTCAAGGCCACAATTCGTGCTTTACTTTTCTGACGAACCCAACCCGCCAGCTTTCCCATCGCCAAGCGAGTGTCCTCGACTACGATCTGAGGACAATCAATATCAAGGCGACGGCTGACCAATAAAGCCCCGGCTCCCAGTTGGGCTACGTCCTCAGCGAAGTCATGGGCATCAAATTTTTCCCCTTTTAAGGCGATGAACAAACAGCCATGTATGATCTTACGGCTATCAGTTTCTACGGCATTAATTTGCAGAGCTTCAGCCTGCTTATCAGTAATACGATATAACGCACCATTCGTTAACTGTGTTAATTGCTGTAGTGTCAGAGGAATCATGCAATTACCCCCAGCAAACGCGCAACGGTCAAGCGATCTGAGTAATCCAGACGACGATTGCCGACCAGTTGGTAATCTTCATGGCCTTTACCTGCCACAAGGACAACATCTTCTTCAGTAGCTTGTATTACGGCACTGGTCACAGCCTCAACGCGCCCATGAATCACTATTGCCTGTCCTGGATCGATGAATCCTTTCAGGATATCAGCCACAATTGCCTGAGGCTCTTCACTGCGAGGATTATCGTCAGTGACAATCACACGATCTGCGCCTTGTTCTGCAATGCCCCCCATTAACGGACGCTTGCCTTTATCACGATCACCACCGCAACCAAATACACACCAGAGCTGCCCCTTACAGTGCAAACGTGCCGCAGACAACGCTTTTTCCAAAGCATCAGGAGTATGGGCATAATCAACGACAACCGTCGGACGACCCGCAGCGGAAAAAACCTCCATGCGCCCACAAACAGGTTCCAGACACGAAGCCGTCGATAACAGTTTCTCCAGGGGATATTCAAGAGACAGCAAAGTTGCAAGAACAAGCAGTAAGTTACTAACATTGAATGCGCCCATTAGGGGACTATTGACTGTCCCATTCCCCCAACTGGACGTAAATGAAATAGAGGCACCTTTGTCATGATAATGAACTTCATTGGCCGATAACCAACGTCCCTGCCAATTTTTCGGTAAGTTATTTTCCATCGAGACAGCCACCGCATCCGGTAAGCGGGTCGACCATTTCAGCCCAATAGCATCATCAACATTGATGATTTTCTGTTTCACATTATGGCTGTTGAACAATAGCCATTTAGCATCTTCGTAATTCTCCATATCACCATGATAATCAAGGTGATCCCGGCTTAAATTAGTAAAAACAGCAGCTTGAAATGGCAGTGCAGCCACTCTTCCCTGAATCAGACCATGCGAAGAAACTTCCATCGCAGCAAAAGTGGCGTTTTGATTAACAAGTTGCTGCAAATCAAGCTGAATATCAACTGCGGAACCTGTCGTGTTTTCGCTGGGTATTATCATGCCCAACAAACCATTTCCCACCGTTCCCATTACGGCACTGGTTTCTCCGAGTCCTTGAGCCCATTGCGCCAACAATTGCGTTGTTGTTGTTTTTCCGTTGGTTCCAGTAACTCCGACCAATTTCAGCTTATTGCCGGGATGTTGGTAAAATCCACCCGCCAATTTAGATAATTTACTATTCAAATCATCCAGATAGATAACAGGCACACCGTGCATTTTCTGCATCGTGCCACTATCAGACTTTCCCTTCGCTTCTGCAATCACCGCAGAGACACCTTGAGCGATGGCTTGAGGAATATATTGTCGACCATCTGTCTGATGCCCTTGAATCGCAACAAACAGATCTCCGGCAGCTGCCTTACGGCTGTCCAATGTCATTTCGCGCAGCGGAAGCTCCGGGGCATCAACACCCCATGGAGCCAATAAATCGCGTAAATTACGATCTGCCACTTTTATCCTCTTTATTTATTAACAATAAATTCGTTTTTATCATCTGCAGGCAATGCATCTGGTTCAACATTCATGGTACGCAGAACACCACTCATGATCGCGCCGAAGACAGGCGCAGCAACCGCACCGCCATAATATTTACCTGCTTGTGGATCATTGATGATTACAACCAGTGCAAACCGTGGATTACTCGCAGGGGCAATCCCTGCAGTATAAGAAATATGCTTATTATTGACATACTTGCCATCCGGCCCGACTTTTCTTGCCGTACCCGTTTTAATGGCAATGCGATAACCTTTTATCGCTGCCCGTACACCACCTCCTCCCGGTAATGCCACACTCTCCATCATGTGCACCACTGTCCGCATAATAGCTTCAGGAAATACTCGAGTGCCGTGTACGGGAGGATCGACTTTGGTGATTGATAGTGGGCGATAAATGCCCAAGCTTCCTATCGTTGCATAGACCCGTGCTAACTGTAACGGTGTTACCGTCAGCCCATAGCCGAAAGAAAAGGTGGCCCTATCAAGCTCTGACCACCATTGTTTATTTGTCGGAAATACACCACTACTTTCTCCGACCAACCCCAAATTGGTCGGTTTGCCCATTCCAAAGCGTGAATAAACATTTACCAGTTCTGAGGCAGGCATCGCTAACGCCAGTCTAGAAACACCAACGTTACTCGACTTCTGTAAAATCCCCGTAATAGTTAACTCAGAACGCGGAGCAACGTCTTTGATTTCATGCCCCCGCGAACCATACGTTAACCGGTATGGTTTGGTATCTACTACCGCATTTTCGCTGACAACGCCATTAGTCAGCGCACTCATAACCACCAGAGGTTTTACTGTAGAACCAGGCTCAAAAGTATCGGTGATGGCTCGGTTACGCATTGCATCTTTCGGCGTTCCAGCCAAATTATTCGGATTATAAGATGGGTTGTTTGCCATCGCCAAAACTTCACCTGTATTGACATCAATCAACACGGCTGTACCAGATTCTGCTTTGTTTAGCTCAACCGCTTCCGTCAATTCACGATATATCAAAGTCTGAAGGCGCTCATCTATGCTGAGTATTACATCATGACCAGGTTTGCTATCCGTAGATGAAATATTCTCAATGACACGCCCCATTCGGTCTTTACGAACAGTTCGAGATCCCGGCACGCCAGCCAGCCAGCGATTAAAGCTTTTTTCAACCCCTTCAATTCCTAAGCCATCAATGTTGGTGACACCAATAATATGTGCTGTTGCCGGCCCTGCAGGATAATAACGGCGAGATTCTTCAAACAGCTTAATACCAGGTAGGTTCAATTCCTTGATATAATTATTATTAGAAATAGTCACTCTTCGTGCCAAATAAACAAAGCGCCCCTTGGGATTCTCCGTAATTTTATTTTTTAACTGCTCAAGAGAGATATTAAGTGCATCAGCTAAAGCCTGCCAGCGAATATCATCTGTAATATTAGTTTTTTCAAGCACTTCTTTCGGATCTGCCCCAACCGAATAAACAGGAACACTAACAGCCAATGGACGACCATTACGATCATTGATCATGCCTCGGGGGGCTGGAATAGATTCGACACGCAGAGAACGCGAATTACTTTCTCTTATCAATTGTTCAGTCTTGAAAATCTGCAAATAAGCACCACGAACCAAAAGCCCGATTAAAGCAAACACAATGCCCCCACACACTAAGGCAAAACGCCAGCTTATAAAACTTGCTTTATCTTCTAGCTTTTTCGACTTTAAAGAGCGTGCAGCTTTCATTGCCTACCTTTTGGTTATCAACTGGAATCATTGAATCATCACTATATTTTCTTTTTTTGAATCAACGTATTGCATATGCAAGTGTTTAATCGCATTATTTTCAACCCGACTGCGTTCACCCAGAACCTTCTCTTCAAGGAGCAAATTACGCCACTCAACATCCAGAGCATTAATCTGTTTCTCCCGATCGTTTTTTTGCGCAATCAATAAGCGGGTTTGATATACGACCGTGACAACACAGGTGGCTGAAACTACAATTATCGCCAGCAAAAACAGTGGTAGCTTGGCATTGCGAATAAAATCGCTGCCAATAACCCCCACTAACCCGTGACGTTCACTAGCCATTATTCACCTGCCTTTTCGGCAAACCGCAAAACGGAGCTTCGTGCTCTTGGGTTCGTGCCCACTTCACCTTCTGAAGGTTTCATTTTACCAATAGATTTCAGACTTCTTCCCCCCAGCATTTTTAACTGCGCTTCTGTGAGAGGCAAACCGGCTGGAACCTGTGGCCCCTGACTGTGTTGTCGAATAAAACGTTTCACTATACGATCTTCCAACGAATGGAAACTGATGACAGATAATCGCCCTTGTGGTGCCAGAACATGCAGTGCACCATCTAATGCACGTTCGATCTCTTCCAGTTCACTATTAATGTAAATCCTGATAGCCTGAAAGCTGCGTGTTGCCGGATGTTTATGCTTCTCCTTAACTGGGCTTGCTTGAGCAATTAACTCTGCCAGCTCTCGGGTACGCGTAATGGGTTGCTCCTGATTACGTGCCACAATGGCTTTTGCAATGCGCTTGGCAAAACGTTCTTCACCAAATGTCTTCAATACCCATGCGATATCTTCCGCTTCAGCCTTCATCAACCACTCTGCGGCAGACTGCCCACGCGTAGGATCCATACGCATATCCAATGGCCCATCACGCATAAATGAAAAACCACGTTCAGGATCATCCAGCTGTGGGGAAGAAACCCCTAAATCCAGCAATACGCCATTAATTTTCCCAACCAGACCCGCCTCTTCTACGTATGTTGCCAATTCAGAAAATGGGCCATGTGTGATAGAAAAACGCTGGTCAGTAATAGCCTTTGATGCTTCAATGGCTTGTGGATCACGATCTATCGCCATTAAACGCCCATTGCGTCCTAATCTCGACAAGATCAAGCGAGAGTGTCCCCCTCGCCCAAATGTTCCGTCTATATAAATTCCATCTTCTTGGATATTCAGTCCATTGACAGCTTCATCCAGTAGAACACTGGTATGCTCAAAATGACTATTTGCCATGTTTATAGTGATAAGTCCTGTAGCCTTGCTGATAGAGGTTCTTGTGTGGATTGCTCAGCCGCAATATCATTCTGTACTTGTCGATACCAAGCTTGCTCATCCCACAATTCAAATTTATTAAATTGCCCAACCAGCATGACCTCTTTTGTTAGCCCTGCGTGTTGACGCAGTGTATTGGCTAATAAAAGACGCCCTGCACTGTCCATTTGACATTCACTGGCGTGTCCCAATAACAAACGTTGAACGCGACGCTCGGCTGGATTCATGCTGGATAAGCGAGATAATTTTTCTTCGATGATTTCCCATTCGGGTAATGTATAAAGCAACAAGCACGGCTGATGGAGATCAATAGTACAAACCATTTGACCTGTTGATTCTTCATTCAGCATTTCTCTATATCGGGCTGGTACAGTGAGCCGCCCTTTATTGTCGAGATTAACCAGCGTTGCTCCACGAAACATACTCAGGTTACCCCTTGATGGCCCAAATCTCCACATTACCCCACAAATCACCACAATTAAGAGTTTACGGATGGTATGAAAACCTTGTCAAGCCAGAGCCCGTGCGCTTTAGCTAGATTTACAGAAAGATTGGGAACAGAAAAAGAGATATTTTTAATTTCTGGCTATAATATTAATAGATAACACCATGATAATTTTGAATAATTTAAAAAAGCCACTGAGAGTCTTATTAGGAAAGGAGTTTAGTGCAAAAAATTACCACTTAAATTAATTTATGCAATTCACATCTCACTGCTGACCAACTGTTAACCGATCACAATCTATCAATAATAACAATATATTTGAGTTACAATAGTGCAAAATAATAATAACAAAATAAAATTAAATGTTTACCTTCAAACATAAAATTATTATATATCAATTAAATAAAACAACATTTCCAAAATAATAAGTAACCAGCATTAACAATCAAATTAGGTCATGAAATTATTCATTTTGTAAATTTAAATAACACATTATCGTTTTTAACGGTTATAAAAGAATATTTAGAAGAATTTTAGTAAGAATAGTCCCAAAATCACCGATAAAAGCATATTTTGATAATTTTCAGCAAGCAAACAGCACCCTCATCTTTAATGAGGGTGCCCACTCAGGCTTTTCGACTCAACTTGCCACGGTGACATAAATGACGACGCATTCTGGTTATTCCGGGGGTTGGGCGTTTCTTTTCATCCAAACTGGCCAATACCAGCTCAAGAGCTCGTTCAGCGACGTCACGATGGCGCTGTGCCACAGACAATACCGGACATTCAAGAAAATCAAGCAACTCATGATCGCCAAATGTAGCGATCACCAATTGCTCTGGTAAGCGTCCACTACGTTTAAGAATCGTGTCCATTACTCCCTGAAGCAATGCGAAAGAAGTGGTATACAATGCCTGAGGAACGGGGTTCGTTTCCATCCATGATGCGAATACCTCTGCCGCAGCTTCACGCTCATAGCTATTGGCATAAAGATAGTTTACTTCTCGTGGATCATGCTCCCACGCTTCACGGAAACCTTGTTCACGCAAGAAACTGACCGATAATTCAGGCAGTGCTCCCAAATAAAGAACTGACTCAGCAGGGAATTGCCGCAATTCCTGCGCTAGCATCTTCGCATCTTCCAGATCATCTCCAACCACGCTAATAAAGTGCTCACTGTCCAAAGCACGGTCAAGAGCAATGATTGGTAATGAACGATTTGCCCAACGTTGATAGAAAGGGTGCTCAGGCGGCAAGGCAGTGGACACAATGATCGCATCAACCTGACGTTGCAAAAGATGTTCCACACAACGCATTTCATTATCAGGTTGATCTTCAGAACACGCGATCAGTAGCTGGTAGCCACGCTGCCGAGCCTGACGCTCAAGATAATTAGCAATACGCGTGTAACTCGTATTTTCCAAATCAGGTATGACTAGACCAATTGAACGGGTGCGCCCCGCCCGAAGACCAGCAGCAACAGCATTAGGATGATAATTATGCTCCCTGACCACTGCCATCACTTTTTCTACTGTTTTATCGCTGACCCGATACTGTTTGGCTTTACCATTGATGACATAACTGGCCGTAGTACGTGAAACACCTGCTAAGCGGGCGATCTCATCCAGTTTCACATTAACCCCTCAGTAATATTATGAAAAAGCCCTACTTTACAGTAGGGCCTGATGAATATCTGTATTTTAACCCGCAGATTGCGATTTTTCATCGCATAATTTTATCTCCGCGAGAGATACCAACAATGCCCGAACGCGCTACCTCCACAATCTCTGCCACCTCTCTGACTGAATCAAGAAAAGCATCCAGTTTTTCGCTCGTCCCCACTAATTGGACAGTGTAGAATGTTGAAGTCACATCAACGATTTGCCCGCGAAAAATATCCGTGCTGCGCTTAATTTCTTCCCGGCCATATCCACTGGCTTGTAATTTAACCAACATAATTTCACGCTCAACATGAGGCCCTGCCGTTAACTCGTTGACCCGCAACACATCTACCAACTTATGCAATTGTTTTTCAATTTGCTCTAATACTTTGGCATCACCTTTAGTCTGAATGGTCATTCGTGACAATGTTGGATCTTCAGTAGGAGCGACCGTTAAACTTTCGATGTTATAACCTCGCTGAGAAAACAAACCGACCACACGGGATAATGCACCCGATTCGTTTTCAAGTAATACAGACAAAATCCGGCGCATGATCAGGTCCTCTCTGTTTTGCTTAACCACATTTCATCCATTGCTCCCCCACGGATCTGCATTGGATAAACATGTTCTGTTTCATCAACAGTAACATCCACGAAAACCAGACGTTGATTTTCAGTGACTTCATGCAGGGCTTGAGCCAGCTTCGTCTCCAGCTCATCGTAAGTTTGGATGGAGATGCCAATATGACCATAAGACTCTGCCAATTTGACGAAATCAGGCAGGGATTCCATATAAGATTGAGAATGGCGACCCGCATATATCATGTCCTGCCATTGTTTCACCATGCCCAAGAAACGGTTGTTTAAATTCAGTACCAGAACAGGTAAACCATATTGCAAGGCAGTAGACAATTCTTGAATATTCATCTGGATACTACCATCCCCTGTCACGCACACCACCGTAGCATCAGGTTTTGCCAGTTTCACACCAAGCGCGGCAGGCAACCCAAAACCCATAGTGCCTAATCCCCCGGAATTGATCCAATGTCTTGGTTTATCAAATGGATAATGCAGTGCAGCAAACATCTGATGCTGACCAACATCTGACGCAAGATATGCCGCCCCCTTAGTTAAACGATAAAGGGCTTTAATTGCGGCCTGTGGCTTGATCTTCACTGTAGTCTGATCATAATCAAGGCACTTACGGCTGCGCCACTGTTCAATGGAAAGCCACCAATCTTTCAAAGCATCAGGATCTTGGATATCTTCAGTGGAATCCAATAATTCCAGCATCTGACCAAGTACTTGCCTGGCATCTCCGACAATAGGAATATCTGCTGCCACTGTTTTAGAAATCGAGGCAGGATCGATATCAATATGTAGTACAGTTGCTTCCGGACAATATTTTTCCAGATTATTGGTTGTTCGATCGTCAAAACGCACACCCACAGCAAAAATCACATCGGAATTGTGCATCGCCTTATTTGCTTCGAAAGTACCGTGCATCCCCAGCATTCCTAAACTTTGGCGATGAGTTGCGGGAAATGCCCCCAACCCCATCAATGAGCTGACAACCGGAATATGGAAACTTTCAGCCAACTTCACCAGTTCTGTTGAACATTCTGAATTTATGGCACCGCCCCCGACATAAAGCACGGGTTTTTTCGCTTCCATCAAAGTTTTCAATGCCCGTTTAATTTGTCCTTTGTGCCCCTGAACTGTGGGATTATAAGAGCGCATGTTAATTTTTTCAGGATACACATATGGGAACTTTAATGCAGGATTGACGGTATCTTTGGGAAAATCGATAACGACAGGGCCTGGCCGACCACTTGCAGCCAAGTAAAAAGCTTTTTTAATTGTACTAGGGATGTCTTCTGCTTTTTTCACCAAAAAACTATGCTTCACGATGGGGCGGGAAATGCCCACCATGTCACATTCCTGAAAAGCATCATTGCCTATCAGAGAACTGGCAACCTGACCAGATAACACCACCATGGGGATTGAATCCATGTATGCCGTTGCGATTCCTGTAATGGCATTCGTTGCCCCAGGGCCGGATGTCACCAAAACGACCCCGACTTTTCCCGTACAACGTGCATATCCATCCGCCATATGAACGGCCCCCTGCTCATGACGAACCAAAATATGCTCGATTCCTCCAACCGTATGCAGGGCATCATAAATATCTAATACAGCCCCACCCGGATAGCCGAACACATGTTCAACACCCTGATCGATTAGCGATCTAACAACCATTTCGGCTCCTGACAGCATCTCCATCGAGTTTGCCTCCAAGCTCTGTTTGCAAGTTAATCGTCGGAATTTCATAAGGTAACGAAAAAGTTACCTTATTTATTCCATTTCTTATTTAATTTCTTATTTATATAGAATGAATTGAGTTTAATGCTATTTCGATAACGTTAGATAACATTACATTCAATAACACTATACTCGATAACACTAGGTTAACTAAAATAACGTTAGATACAAACGTTAGCAAACATCAATTCACACACTGCAAACATTTGTTTGATGGATAGCCGCGATCTTGCCTGTATTCAATCCCGATACATGGATTCAATTTCGCACTGATAACGTTGAGAGATAATCTTACGTCGTAACTTTAATGTAGGTGTTAACTCCCCTTTTTCCATTGAGAAAGCTTCCGGCAAAAGAATAAATCGTTTTACCTGATGGAATTTAACAATATTTTTTTGCATTTCCTGCAAGCGCCGCTCAAACAGCTCTATAACCTGATGGTTGCGCAACAACTCAAGACGATCACGATAATGGAGGTTGATTGATTTCGCGTATTCTTCTAGCGCTTCATAGCTGGGAACTATCAATGCAGAAACGAATTGGCGAGCATCGGCAATGACCGCAATGTGTTCAATGAAACGATCCTGTCCTAACATTCCTTCAATCATTTGTGGCGCAATATATTTGCCTGTTGACGTTTTCATCAAATCTTTCAGACGCTCGGTAATAAACAAATTACCGTCATCATCCAGTCCCCCAGCGTCACCTGTCCGCAACCAGCCATCTTCAGTAAAGGCATGGACAGTTTCCTCTGGGCGGTTGAAGTAACCTTTCATTACAATAGAGCCACGCACTTGGATCTCACCTTCTGCGCTGATACGAACATCAACACCAGGCAATGGCGTACCAATTGAACCCAACAGATAATTTTTTTCTTCCCAGCAGGATACCGTGGCGCAGGTCTCTGTCATGCCATATCCATATTTAATATTCAGGCCGATAGACAGGAAAAAACGGGTAATATCATCGTCAAGGCGTGCTCCCGCCACTGGCAAGAAACGTATCCGCCCCCCTAAAAGATTGCGGAGCTTGTTCAGCACCAATTTGTCAGCCAATTGATAACTACAGCGCGTGAATGGACAACCTTTTTGATTCTTCTGTAGACGCATCCAGCGGCTTTCTCCCTGCTTTAATGCCCAATTAAAAATCATTTTGCGCAAAAAATGGGCGCGAGAAACTTTTTCCAAGATCGCGCCATGAACTTTTTCATAAAATCGGGGAACAGAACACATGACCGTCGGACGAACATCAGACATCGCTTCACGCACAAGATTTGTGTCAGCCAAATAAACATTCAGGGCAGCAGTATGCATAACATAATAACTCCACGCCCGCTCAAAGATATGGGATAAAGGTAAGAAGCAAAGTGACACATCCTGCTTACTCAATGTCAATCTTTGATCATGTAAATAAAGCTGTGAAGCGATATTGCGGTAATCCAACATCACTCCCTTTGGCTCCCCCGTTGTACCCGAGGTATAGATTAACGTGAAGAGATCATTTAAATCCCGGTCAGCAATACGGCCATCAAGTTCAGCCTGATATTGTGAATAATCACTATCAATGAAAGTGGATAAATACAATGCCTGCGGACATCCTTTCAAATCCACAGATTCATCCATAACAATAAGGTGAGTAAGTTGGGGACACAATTCAATCAGCATCACCGCAATGTCATGTTGCTCCTGTCCACCAACAAATAAAACCTGTGCTTCTGCATCATTAAGAATAAATGCGGCTTGATCACAGGTACTGGTCGCATACAGCGGCACTGTTACAGCCCGAAGCTGAAGAATAGCTAAATCAGCCAATGACCATGCCATACAATTGTGTGCAAAAATGCCAACTTTCCCCTGCACTTCTATTCCCAATGACAGTAATGCTCTTGCCACGGATTTAGTTGTGCATTCAACCTGCCGCCAATTCATTTCAAGCTGTTCTGATGGTGACCATTGCCGAAATGCAATTTTTTCCGGATATTCGTTGGCTTGCTGTTGCAATCGGTTAACCAAGTGATAGGAATGCAGAGAATCTGTTATCACAATATATTCCTGTATAAGTCTTTTATTCAGCGTCTTCAGTAAGCATATCGCCTACTTTTCAGCTTACAGATGTTAGCTATTTTCGCGCAGTCTACCTATTCCTGATAAAAGGGGAAAGTGTATTTTTGACATCTCTTTTCTTTGAATGGAAAGTGGTTATAGGATTTATCAAATAAGAATTAAAAAATCAGAAATAAATATCGTTATCAGACGAATACGGTAACAAGCTGAACCATGAAAAATTCAGGCAACCAAAACTCTATTGCATAAGCTAAAACGAACCAAGAGCCTTATCCCTGAGTACTTTTATCTGATAAGCAGCTAGAGGGATAGGCTCTCATTTCATATATTTTACTTTAACGTGATTTATTCCTGTTCACCAAGATGACTTAACAGTGATTTCATCCACTGATGGCCTTTATCCCGATCTGTTGAACTATGCCATATTAAATAGCAAGGACAAGAAATCCGACCATTGGGCAGCGATACTGAACAAATATTTAACTGTTCAGAGTAGTGTTCAACCATCCATTTTGGCACGATGGCAACTAAATAAGTCTGGGAGACAATATTAAGAACACTATTTAAATCCGTTCCCTGATAAGAAACAGAGCGCAATAATTCATTGCTTTCATAGTAAGGTTTACTGAATGAATCTGTGTTATCCAACGAGACAATAGCATGTCTTTCTTCCTGTAATTGCTGCTGTGTAATTAGCTTCCCAATTCTAGGATGATGCTTGGAAACTGCCAGAACCAATTCATCATTAAACAGGGGATAATTATGGAAATCAGGACGTTCTAATTGGGTATAACTGATAACAAATTCTATTTCCTGATATTTTAATTGCTTCGCAACATCATCACTAATTTGTGTTTTAATGACAACTTCAATATTAGAAGCATGTTTTTTTATTTGCCCAACAATTTGAGCCGCTAAACGAATATCAAGAGGGCTACAAATAGAGAGATTAAATACTCTTGTACTATTATCGGGATCAAATCCCACTCCGGGCAATTCATTATGGACAATTTGCAGCGCCTGCCTGAGTGGCCCGAAAAGCTGTTTTGCCCTTGCCGTTGGCTGAATACCTCGACCATAGCGAACAAATAATTCGTCATCAAACATCGTCTTCAAGCGTGCTACCGCATTACTGACAGCCGGTTGTGACATTCCCAATGCCTGAGCTGCACGTGTAATATTCTGCATTTGCATTACAGCATCAAAAACGGTAAGCAAATTAAGATCTACACTACGCAATTGAACATCGCATGGCTCTTTTTTTCCTGTAGTTACTGAGTTGTATTCAGTCATTATTTCACTCCACTAAACTTATAGCAGTGATCTCACTAAATAATGGAATATTAGCTGTTTCTAAATGCAACATTTAGACATCAAAAACAGCCTTACCAATTAATAAGATCAATTACCCCAATTTGTTGGAAAATAAATTGAGAATCTTCCTTATACAAAAATCAAATATGCATAACCAATGCATTCTTATCTACGTAACCGTAATATTTTTATAAGCATGAATATTAATGCGTTATATATGAATAGGAATAACTCAACTTACACTAACGACTTACATCACAAACGATCAGCCAATAATGAAAAAATGAAGAGTAAAAACAACTCATAATAAAATGACTGCATTCCAACTAGTTATCAGAAATTTCCATTAATATTCGCTATCAAGAAAATGATCAGGTATATTAAATAGAAATTAGTTTTTCCAATATATCGAGACACAATTTATTAATATTCTATATGGTTATGATTGCTTAACCTAAAAACACCGTGGTTAACATTCATCATTCCTTGTTCCTCAGAACTTATCAGTATGTATCCGTATTAAAACAGTCTAATAAAACATCACATATAATTAACTGTATAAAATAACAGATATAACATTTATCATCCATCACAGCCGAATTTTACTCCATATATAGATATGAAAAATAGATAAAAACATCGCTAAAAATGTAAAAAATAGTCACCAAATCCAATAACTGTTTAATAAGCAACCGACAATGAATATGATTCCCTCTGAATTTATACTTATACTGCTTGACATTGTTTTTTAGATAAAGTATCTATTAAATACATTGAAAGTTAAAACTTAATTAACAAATTTATAAAGGTTAGCTCACATGATTCACTCTATTCTTCTACTAAGCCTACTACTCGTTGCCTTTAATGTGCGCGGTATGCTGGTGGATGAAAAACAGAGTTAAGTTAACCTTCATCAGAAACAAAAACCCGCGCACGGCGCGGGTTTTTTTTACCTGCTCGGCGCTCAAAAATAAAACATGACTACCTAACTAAATCACCGAATTAGCCTATTTGACAGGAGCACAACATGAGCCAGATGAGCCAGCAAGTTATTATCTTCGATACCACATTACGTGATGGAGAGCAGGCATTACAAGCCAGCCTGAGTGTGAAAGAAAAATTGCAAATCGCTTATGCACTGGAAAGGCTGGGAGTTGATATCATTGAAGCAGGCTTTCCAGTTTCCTCTCCGGGGGATTTTGCATCAGTTCAAACCATCGCCCGTGAAATCAAAAATAGCCGTATTTGTGCCTTATCCCGCTGCGTTGATAATGATATTGATGTTGCCGCTGAAGCCCTGAAAGTTGCTGAAGCCTTCCGCTTGCACATGGTACTGGCTACCTCAAATCTGCACGTCGAACATAAATTAAAAAGAACCTTTGATGATGTTGTTGAAATGGCGGTTCGCTCTATCAAGCGAGCACGCAACTACACCGATGATGTTGAATTTTCCTGTGAAGATGCCGGCCGTACCGATATCGATAATCTGTGCAAAATTGTCGAGCAAGCCATCAAAGCGGGTGCAACTACAATCAACATTCCAGACACGGTTGGCTACACCACACCTTATCAATTTGGTGGCATTATACGTACATTGTTTGATCGCGTACCCAATATTGACAAAGCGATTATTTCAGTCCACTGCCACGACGATTTAGGCATGTCCGTCGCTAACTCCATCACAGCCGTTCAGGCAGGTGCTCGTCAGATAGAAGGCACTATAAATGGATTGGGAGAACGTGCAGGAAACTGCTCGCTGGAAGAAGTAATCATGACAATCAAAACACGCCAGCAAATGTTAGGAGTTCATACAAATATCAACCATAAAGAAATTTATCGTACAAGTCAGTTAGTTAGCCAAATTTGCAATACTCCAATTCCTGCTCATAAAGCCGTTGTCGGCAGCAATGCGTTTGCTCACTCATCTGGTATTCATCAGGATGGTATCCTGAAAAATCGTGAAACTTACGAAATCATGACACCAGAATCTATCGGCCTGAAAGATACCCAGCTGAACCTGACCTCACGTTCTGGCCGTGCCGCAGTAAAACATCGCATGACAGAAATGGGTTATAAAGAAAATGACTATGATCTGGATACGTTGTATCAAGCATTCTTGAAGCTGGCAGATAAAAAAGGACAAGTATTTGATTACGATCTGGAAGCTCTGGTCTTCATCAACCAACAACAGCAAGATAATGAATATTACCGTCTGGATTATTTCAGTATTCAGTCAGGCACCAGCTTAGTTCCCACAGCAACTGTTCGTCTGGCTTGCGGAAATGAACTCAAGTCTGAGGCCTCTACAGGCAACGGTACAGTTGATGCCATCTATCAGGCCATTAACCGCATCACCGGCTATCCGCTGGAGTTAATTTCTTATCAATTATCAGGCAAGGGGCATGGTAAAAATGCTCTCGGTCAGGTTGATATTATCGTGGAATGTTTTGGCCGTCGTTTTCATGGAATGGGCTTGGAAACTGACATCATTGAATCTTCTGCCAAAGCAATGATCCACGTCCTGAATAACATCTGGCAGGCAGAACAAGTAGAAAAAGAAAAGCAACGCATCTCCCAAAGCAGTATCCAAGACGATAACCAGCACAACACAAAGGAAACTGTATAATTATGCCTTCAAGCCAATCTATTTCAAACTACGCGACTCCTAGCAAGCAGGATGCTAAGCACTACTATCACATTGCTGTTTTGCCCGGTGATGGCATTGGACCTGAAGTTATAAAGCAAGCCTACAAAGTGCTGAATGCCATCCGTCATCGTTTCAATATACGCATCACAACCAGCGAATATGATGTGGGAGGGATCGCTATTGATCGCCACGGTACACCCTTGCCGCAAGAAACAATTGTCGGCTGTGAAAAAGCTGATGCGATCCTGTTTGGCTCCGTAGGTGGTCCGAAATGGGAACACCTCCCTCCGGCACAACAGCCAGAACGCGGGGCATTATTGCCATTGCGAAAACATTTCAAGTTATTCAGCAACTTACGTCCAGCACGCTTATATGCAGGTTTAGAATCTTTTTGTCCTCTTCGTCATGATATTGCCACCAAAGGTTTTGATATTTTATGCGTTCGTGAACTGACTGGTGGAATTTATTTTGGACAACCCAAAGGGCGTGACGGTGAAGGAAAATATGAACGTGCTTTTGATACCGAGATTTATCATCGTTTCGAAATAGAGCGGATCGCACACATTGCATTTGAATCAGCACGCAAACGCCGCCATAAAGTCACTTCGATTGATAAAGCAAATGTTTTACAAAGCTCCGTGTTATGGCGTGAAGTTGTCGGCAAAATCGCCAAAGATTATCCTGATGTTGAAATCGAACACATGTATATCGATAACGCCACTATGCAACTAATCAAGGATCCGACGCAATTTGACGTTCTGCTATGCTCCAATATTTTTGGGGATATTTTATCTGATGAGTGCGCCATGATCACCGGTTCAATGGGCATGCTACCTTCTGCCAGCCTGAATGAAAAAGGCTTTGGCTTATACGAACCTGCTGGTGGTTCAGCACCTGACATTGCTGGCAAAAACATCGCCAACCCAATTGCCCAAATATTATCCACAGCATTGTTGTTGCGCTATAGCCTTGGGCATCAAGATGCCGCAGATGCCATTGAACAAGCGATTAACCGAGCTCTGGAGCAAGGTTATCGCACAGCAGATCTCGCTGGTAATGATAAAGCACTCAGCACCAATGAAATGGGTGATATTATCTCGCGCTATATCATCGAAAAAATTTAAGAGGATGGAAAACTTAACGAATCAACCTGAATTTCTTCGCTAACATAAACAATTCCCCCCTCATTAAATTACCCGCGAAAAAAGCCAGTAAAATCACTTACTGGCTGGTAAAAAATGACTGAGAATCACTGGCGCTTTTACCCTCGTCCAACCTATCTATTTTCATCATTGGTTCGAATTACAGGGTAAACGTAGCATAAAGGGAGTAAAAATGAACACTTTTGGGTGGTTTGATTTTAAATCTGCCTGGCTTACGCATTCAGAAGGATAATTCACAGAAAAAACTAAAGTTATAAACATCTATTACTTGGCATAAACCATTTTATTCACGCCCTTTGTGGATATGTGTGTGAAGAAGTAAGGGGTAAAACGAGTATATTTTTATTACATACCTTTATTTTCTCTATTATAAAAAATAAATACTTATTATTTTTCATTGCATTAATATATTTCACCTCCCCTTTTAACAACATATCTTACATACAAAAATTTACAATTTTTCCTGATGAGCAAGGATTAGCCAATGGTTATTTTATCCACAGGATATGCCTTTTTAGTTAAGAAAAAATTATCTATTTTTGTGGAAGACTTCATTCATTAAGGCTGTAAATCAAACCAGTAATCTCACTTTTTATTACTTATCCCATAAATCTGTGGATAACATGGTGTAAGATCCTGTTTATTATTACTGGGAATGAGTGAATAATCATAACAAATTTATTTTTAATGCAGAGAACATAAATAAAAAAATCTTTTATATCATGTCATTATCAAGATAATCATGATAATGATAAACTAATAATTATTCCCAACAATTCATAGTACGTTTTTTAAACAGACAAAAAAGACTCTAAAATATGTACTTTACACCCCCGACACCACCTGAAAACGAACAACAACTATTCGATCGTGCCCATTCTCTGGCAGGCTTATCTATGGGGGAACTTGCTGAGTTAGCTAAGCTCCCTATTCCCCCTAACTTAAAACGTGATAAAGGTTGGGTTGGTATGTTGCTTGAATATTATTTAGGTGCGAGTGCAGGCAGTAAACCCGAACAAGATTTTGAAAATATTGGTGTCGAACTGAAAACAATCCCTGTGGATAGCAAAGGCTCTCCATTAGAAACAACCTTTGTCTGTGTTGCGCCTTTAACAGGCAACAGTGGTATTAAATGGGAAAATTGTCACGTCAGGCGTAAATTATCCCGCGTCCTGTGGATACCCGTTGAAGGAGAAAGAAGCATCCCACTTTCCGAACGTCGTGTCGGTTCTCCGTTACTTTGGAGCCCGAATGTTATTGAAGAAGAATTGTTGCAACGCGATTGGGAAGAACTCATGGATCTTATTGTTCTGGGAAAAGTCGAGAATATCACAGCACGTCATGGTGAAGTGCTACAGCTGCGCCCCAAAGCCGCCAATAGCCGAGCACTGACAGAAGCGATAGGAGAATATGGTCAGCCAATCATGACATTGCCCAGAGGTTTTTATTTGAAGAAAAATTTTACCGCACCGTTATTGGCCCGCCATTTCTTTTTATAGCTTATAACATGGCAAAAAAATTAAAATACGATAGAAATGCCATTAAGTTAAAATATGCTTAATAAGTTAATTACTGTTATCTGAAATAAACCGATACATCAAAGTATTACGACATTCCAAAATAGAATAATCAGTGGGTGG
Source organism: Xenorhabdus vietnamensis (assembly GCF_002127535.1). Lineage (GTDB taxonomy): Bacteria > Pseudomonadota > Gammaproteobacteria > Enterobacterales > Enterobacteriaceae > Xenorhabdus > Xenorhabdus vietnamensis. The sequence continues at coordinate 111,926 of NZ_MUBJ01000005.1, read as the reverse complement.
CCTGCCAAGTAGCCACCTTACTCATTTTTATACAAACTTTGATGCAAAGACCCTGAATGTTCTATTTCTCTTTCAATCTAAAATCAAATTTAGTGCTGCCTACTTTATCAACATCTAAGGCTAATTGAGAATCAGGGGATATTTTCACTGTAGCAATATCAACACAACCGGATGACGGATCATAGCCAAGGTAAATAGTCCCAACCAGCGGATAGCTGCTATTGATCCTGTTTCTGACATAGATACCACATGAAAGCACATTGCTGCTGGCAGTAGAAGGAATATTAACATATTCCATTTTACTACCCGCTTTCACTGAAGGAACTTTAGCATTTCTCATTCCCTCAGCATCCAATATCATCAAATAAGTACCTACCTTGGCATCAGTTGTATCTATTAGGTTCAGATCAATGGAAAAATTAGGTTGTTGATAATACGCAACATCACTTCTTTCAATCACAATAGTTCCTCTGCTTATATCATTACCATCAAATTACTTGAATTCCATCAGATATATTCCTTACCTTGCAAACTGCTTTGTTAACCACTTTGTGAACCTTGTTTTTAGCTTATGCTGTTAACTATATACCGCATTAACTACATGGTTAACAACAACCTAAAATCTATTGGACATAAACATTACTCACAACTGTTTCGACAATAAAAATTTTAAAAAGGGAAGCTTACATTTTCAAAAATGACATTTCCCAAATAACGGGAAAATCATGATGTCCAGAAGAATGATTTTAAGCTTTTTTATACATGTTTATCATTAATAAATTAAATAATAGCAATATATAAAACCATAATATTGCAAAATGATATAATACCAAAAAGTAATAATTTACTTTATTTTTAATACTCCACTCGTCAATTGCTCCTATTATTTAGGTACTTTTTCACTTTCTTCAGTGCCATTTGTCTTTTCAGTGGGGATAAATAATCAATAAAAATAATGCCATGTAAGTGGTCAATTTCATGCTGCATAACGATTGACAGAAAATCTTCGCTTTCTACCATAATGGGCTTACCGTACCGATCAAAAGCCTCTACCTTCACTTTTTCAAACCGTTCAACATCTGCATAATACCCCGGAATCGATAGACAACCCTCCTGATTTACCACACGACGTTCTTTTTCAACAATCTTAGGGTTAACCAAAACCATTGGCTGATCACGATTCGGAGAAAGATCAATGACCAAAACCGCTTCTTTCCGACCGACCTGTGGAGCGGCCAAACCAATACCATTATCAGTGTTGTACATTGTCTCCAACATGTCATCAATCAGAGGTTGAACTTTATCAAAACCAGTCACATCAACACATTTTTGCCTTAGTCTTTCATCTGGAATTGTGAGTATATCTAGAATTGCCATAACGTATCATCCTTTGTTAACTACATTGAGACTTGAAATTTACTAAGTAAATATACATTATAAAATATATCTCATTCCCAATGGGATATCAGCAATTATTAAAATAGCTTTATTGAAAATAATTAAAACCCATTAATTAAAATTATCGTTAATTCTTTTCAAAACCAAGCGGGCTAGATTTTTAATCTATATTTGCTTTCTGATAAGAAAATAAAAAATTTAATAAAAATAACCAATAAAAATAAAATCGACCAGATTCAATAAAGTTATAAAAAATGCCAAACGATGTTCTTCGTTTGGCATAATTTTTTGATTAATTTAGTTTTTATGACTTTATTTTTTGTTACAAACTTGCATTTTCAAATGCATGAGACAAATCAGCTATCAGATCATCTGCATTTTCAATACCAACTGAAATACGGATCAGCTGTGGGGTAATCCCTGCTGAAAGACGTTTTTCCAGAGGAATGGAAGCATGTGTCATAGTAAACGGCTGACCAATCAAACTCTCCACGCCCCCTAAACTTTCCGCTAATGTGAACAATTGCAGTTCTTTAATGACTCGACGCGTATAATCATCATCACCTTTCAGTACGATGGAAATCATGCCACCAAAACCTTGCATTTGACGTTTTGCCAGATCATGCTGAGGATGAGAGGCAAGGCCGGGATAATACACTTTCTCAACTTGTGGCTGCTGTTCGAGCCAATGTGCAATCTTCTCTGCGTTATCAATATGGCGCTCCATACGCAGTGCCAATGTCCGAATGCCACGCAGGACAAGGAAACTGCTGAATGGGTCAAGAATGCCACCAATGGAGTTTTGCAGGAAGGCCACTTGTTCCGCCAGCTCTGCATTATTTCCCACCACAGCAAGGCCGGCAACAACATCAGAATGACCATTAAGATATTTCGTTGCAGAGTGAACAACAATGTCAAAACCCAAATCAAGTGGACGCTGGATATAAGGAGAAGCAAAAGTGTTATCTGCAACACTAATGATATTGTGGCGCTTGGCAATATGTGCAATTGCTGCTAAATCAGCCAATTTCAGCAATGGGTTAGTGGGCGTTTCCACCCAAATCATTTTAGTGTCGGGCTGAATTGCCGCTTCCAACGCCACGGTGTCCCCGGCCTCGACGTAAGTGACTCTCAAACCGGCAGTCCGGCTGCGCACTTTTTCCAGCAATCGGTAAGTGCCACCATAGAGATCATCCACTGCAATAATATGACTGTCTTTATCAAGTAGCTCCAGAATAGTCGAACTGGCAGCCAGACCAGAACCAAAAGCATAGCCACGAGTGCCATTTTCCAATTCAGCAATCGCACGCTCCAACGCATCACGCGTCGGGTTGCCACTACGGGAATATTCATATCCGGTATGCTGACCCGGCGCAGGTTGAGCATAAGTTGACGTAGCATAAATTGCGGGCATTACTGCACCAGTATGATCAGGCACATAACCTGCGTGAACGCTTTGTGTATCAAATTTAATCTTATTAAACCCAGTCTTAGCAAACTTAGTCATTAATTTATTCCTGAAAGAGATCAATTGAGTTGTTGACGCCATGCGTTCAGCACATCGGTACGAGTCACAAGGCCCAGAAAGTGATTGTCATCATCAACAATCAGAGCCACATGACCAGCATCAAAGGTGGCAGTTAACTGCTTTAATGGTGCTTTTTTATTGAGTGTATGAACCTGACTGGTCATCGCCTCAGTAATAGGTAAAGAGAAATTGCATGAATTGGCCTGAATAGTATGCATGAGATCCCACTCATCAATGATACCTACGACTTGATCGTTCTCGATCACAGGTAGCTGTGAAATGTCATACAGACGCATGCGACCATAAGCTATCTGCAAGGTATCTTGTGGGGAAACTGAAACCGTCGCGCCATCCCGATAACGATAGGTAATGTAATCGCTCAAATCATTTTCTTGTGGTTGTGAGCGCAACCCTTGTTCCAATAACCAATAATCATTAAACATCTTCGACAGATATTTGTTGCCACTATCACAAGCTAACGTAACCACACGTTTCGGCGTTTTCTGTGCGCGGCAATAGCGCAGCGCCGCCGCCAGCAATGTTCCCGAAGAAGAGCCAGCCAGGATGCCTTCTGCCAACAGTAAATCCCGGGCGCTGGCAAACGCGTCTGCATCAGTGATGCGATAAGCATGGTGAACCTGAGAAAAATCACCAAGAGGCGGGACAAAATCTTCTCCTATACCTTCCACAAACCAACTGCCAGCTTCGTCATAGTGACCATGCTCAACATAATCGGCAAGGATAGAACCTTTAGGGTCAGCGAGGACAAATTCCGTATGAGGAGAAACCCCCTTAAAATACTGGCTCAAGCCACCAAGAGTCCCGCCAGAACCGACACCAACCACCACCGCATCAACATCCTGTTCCATCTGCTGCCAAATCTCTGGACCTGTGCTAGCAATATGGGCGGCTGAATTCGCAGGGTTATTGAATTGATCAATATAATAAGCATCACTGATTTCTTTCGACAGACGCAGAGCATAGTCCTGATAATACTCTGGATGCCCCTTTCCAACATCAGATCGTGTCAGGCGCACATCCGTCCCCAGCGCCCGCAAATGATAAATTTTTTCCCTGCTCATCTTATCAGGTACAACCAAAATCAGTTTATAGCCTTTCATGGCAGCAACTAATGCCAGCCCTATACCTGTATTACCTGCCGTAGCTTCAATGATGGTGCCCCCTGGCTTCAACAATCCTTGTTTTTCCGCCTTTTCAATCATTGAAAGTGCAACACGATCTTTAATTGAACCACCCGGATTTTGATTCTCTAACTTGATGAACAACTGGCATGGTCCTGTATCCAAATGAGTAAGTTCCAGTAACGGTGTATTCCCTATAAGTTCAAGAACCGAGCGTGGTGCTGCCATATTTGCCTCTTGATAATTGTTAAAATTTGCAAATAACACTTTCAGACGGGGAGAGAATAACGCTGTATAGCAATCAATTTGAAAGAATAAATAAAAACTACATATAACAAAAGGTAATTAACTAATTCTATATTGATAAATAAAACATGATTTAAAATCATTATTTCTAATCATTTGCTAATAAATAAATTCTAATAGAATGGATTGAATGAAAATCAGCACCCTACAATAATAATGTCATTGCAATCTAAACAGGGCATCATTCAGCCTGTATATTCCCTCTTAATCCAACAAATCCGGTAAAATGACATACAATTAAGTTGCATAAAGCAAGATTACATAAAACAAACCTACATAAGACAAACATCCCACCAACAAAGAACAAACAAAAGGGGTAACTATGTATACATACAAAGAAGCCGCCAATTTTGCAGCATTCGTGCTATATGCAGCGAAAATGAATGAACAGTATTACAATAATCCAACGCCTCCAGCCGACCCTAGAATTAAAGAGGATGGATGGAAAGTTATAGCATATATATCTGCAAATGATCTGTCTTTCTCAGTCACGCCCCGAAAAAGCGTATGGCCCGATCATGTCTGTTATGGATATGTGGCAGAAAAAAGCAGCTCTCCAGAAGAATATGTTGTTGCTATCCGTGGAACAGACCCTTCAATTTTTCTAGAAGATATCCACGATGGGCTTATTGATTTCACCTCACCGTGGACCCATTTCCCCAAGGTAGAAGTAAGCCAGGGGTTTTTTAGTGTCTATGATTCAATGAAGCTGATGACTATTGAACCTGAATCACACCATGATTATAGCAACCTTAAATTGGCGGAAGCGATTGCCCAACTCATAGGAGTAAACAGTCAATTCACGATAATCGGTCACAGCCTTGGGTCTGCAATCGCATCCTATCTCATGTATGAAATTGGCTCTATAACGCCCAATCACTCAGCCTGTTTATTTGCCTGTCCAAGACCAGGAAATAAGGAATTCTCCAAACACGTTACTCAAAACTTTAGCAATTTTGCTGTATTCAATTATATAGATGACGTCATACCTCACCTACCTCCTGAAATTTTGGGATATTCCTCATTGGACTATACCAACGAATTTAAACCTCAAACCAAGCTAGATATTTCAGATGGGCCATTATGTAGCCACTATTTAATTAACTATATTGCCAGGTTAGATTTGGATGTGTTCAAAAGAGTGACGAAATATGGTGATATTGATTCTTGTATCAATCTATAAGAGTTGATGAATTAACAGTCATTGATGGGTTAACAGTTATTGCTCAAGTTAAGTAAGATAACTTGATTTTTCCTCCAACCACTGTAATACCTATTTCATTTAGGAACCCAGTAAACAGGAGCATGAAAATGAAATGGCGTGGTTACACATACAGTGCAATATTAATAGCAAGCAGCCTGTTTTCCCCAGCATTATGGGCAAAAGGGGAAGCGCATTTGTTATTCCATATGGGGCTGGGAGTCAACGGCAAATTCTTTGTGGGCGGCACACTGCAAAATAAAGGTGACCAACCCTTAGCTGGGGGCTATCTGGCTGTTTTACCCCTTAATGATAAGTGTAAGCCAGGCACACTGGCAGTACACTCATTTGAGGCATTAGCGTCAGGAGAAAAGAAAGAATTTCGCATCCCTGTAAATACGCCACTAAGTGGTTATCGTTTGATTGGTTTTGGTGCCTATGACGATATGGGTTTTTCTCTCCCTGTAGTAGATGAAACAGCAAAAATCATTAAAGAGCGTGAACTCAGTGAGCGCAAAGCATGTCAATCAGCACGGAAACCTGCATCTGAAAATAAGACTGCAACCCCAAAATCATAATATTAGATTTAGATAATGCTATTAAGTCACAATATTGAGTAGCTGTGTTGAATATAGTTAACTAATCTCAGGATGGTTTACTAAAAATAAACCATCCTTTTTGTAACCTATTATTTCCTGCCATAAAAAATTATCGGATAAATTTTTAATCCGTATTTATCCGTAATAATGCAAAACCATCCCAACCTTTTTTCCCCACAGTTTGTAAAGCAGTGACAATAAGTTCTGAACGGTTGAGCATCTGATCAAGTACCTGACGGACACCTTCAACAGATTCATTCCGCTGCTTATGTAAAATTGCACCTTCACGAATCATATTGTCCACTTATTTCACTTGATAGCCATTGGGATTTTGAGACTGCCAACGCCAAGCATCTGCGGTCATCTCCACAATAGTACGGCTTGCCTTCCAACCTAGCTCTCGCCCGGCTTTTTCTGGGCTTGACCAACATTCCGCAATATCTCCCGGACGACGTGGGCAAATCTCATAAGGAACAGGCTTGCCACTGGCCTGACTGAAAGCTGCCACCATTTCCAGCACGCTGGTACCTTTTCCGGTGCCCAAATTGTAGATATGCAGCCCCGGCTTCTTGCCAACGACATTTAATGCTGCAATGTGTCCGTCGGCCAAATCCATAACATGGATATAATCACGCACTCCGGTGCCATCAGATGTCGGATAATCATTACCATACACAGACAGCTTTTCCCGGCGACCTACCGCTACTTGGGCAATATAAGGCATCAAATTATTAGGAACTCCTTGAGGATCTTCCCCCATTGTGCCCGAAGGATGAGCACCAACTGGATTGAAGTAACGCAGCAGCACCACAGACCAATCATTTTCAGCATGATGAAGATCAGACAGGCAGTGTTCAACCATGTACTTACTGGTTCCATAAGGGTTAGTCGTATTGCCTACCGTGGATTGCTCGGTAATCGGCACAACATCAGGATCACCATATACTGTCGCGGATGAACTAAAGATAATGCTTTTTACACCCGCTTTATGCATACTGCGCACCAGCACCAGCGTTCCATTGACATTATTATCATAATATTCGATAGGTTTAGCGACAGACTCCCCAACCGCTTTCAAACCGGCAAAATGAATTACCGATTGAATCTGATGGCGAGCAAAAATGGTATCAAGGAAGGATTCATCACGAATATCCCCTTCATAAAATAGAGGTTGCACACCAGTTAGTGCTTCAATGCGGGCCAGTACTTCACGATTGGCATTGCACAGATTATCGATGATGATTGGCGTCATTCCTGCTTCAAGCATTTGGACACACGTATGGCTACCGATATAGCCCATTCCACCTGTCACTAATATTTCCACGTTGACCTCTTTTTTTATTGATAACACACAAGAGTATAAAAAGAGTCATCGCATTAGTGAACTAAAAGTAAAATATGGCAAAATCAGGTGATAACTCTTTTCAGATGATCCACCATTCAATAATCATAGCTAACAATAAAATCCGATGATGAAAACAATCACTTTTACTTCTGCTCAAACCGCTACCATAAATGATAATTTTTTCAACGAAATACAAACAGGCGTACTATTCGGATATCCCGATATTCAAGTTATGCAGACTTACTTTGATCAAGCTTACTATCGGGATACATTATTTGATGAATGTGGTATTGCCTATCCGCCAAAATTACAGAGTGCGGTCAATAAACGGCGAGCGGAATATCTGGCAGCCCGTTACTGCACTCAACAAGTTCTGGATCACCTCGGTTATCCTGGCTTTCAGGTCGCTAATGCTCAGGATCGCTCCCCAATCTGGCCTGAAAATATTTGTGGCGCCATTTCTCATACTACCAATTGTGCCATTGTCTTTGCAGCTTCTTGTGATAAATATCGGATAATTGGTGCAGATATCGAACAGGAAATTAAATCAGATACCATCGAAAATGTTTCACACAGCATCATCAATAACAATGAAGTGGCATTGCTGACAAAATGTCCCTTATCCTTTGAACAAGCATTCACCCTTGCGTTCTCCATCAAAGAGAGTTTGTTTAAAGCACTTTACCCCCATGTAAAATGTTTTTTTGATTTCCATGCGGCTGAAATTACGTCAGTTGACTGCAGTGATCACTCTGTGAATATCAAACTATTGCAAACATTATCTGATGAGTATCAAGCAGGTTCGCAATTTTATGGAAATTTTGCTCTCATGCCTCGGCAACAAGTACTGACATATTTGATTGGTTAGATAGTTATCTCTAATAGGGAAAATTAAGCGACTGGCAAGTACTTTCGGGTAACGGTATCAGGGAGTAGATCAAGATAACAATAAGATGTTATAACGCAAAAACCACCGCAATCACGGTGGTTTTGCAATCAGATGGCGTTACTCATACTAATGTTACTCAGACTAATGTTACTCAGAAACTACACATCTTTCTTTGACGCCTGTAAATACAGCAATTCCAGCCCAATTGTAGCGGCAGCCAGAGCTGTAATCTCGGATTGATCATAAGCCGGAGCGACTTCCACCACGTCCATTCCGACGATATTCAACGGTTGCAAACTACGCACAATTTTCAATGCGCGATCTGACGTCAATCCACCAATCACTGGTGTCCCCGTACCCGGAGCAAATGCCGGATCAAGGCAATCAATATCGAATGTCAGATAAATCGGCAAATCACCAACCACAGTTTTGATCTGCTCAACAATATCATCAACACCACGATCATTGACCTGAGCAGCATCCAGCACAGTAAAACCGTTATCAGTTTCGTGTTCAGTGCGGATACCAATTTGTACTGAATGATGAGGATCTATCAGCCCTTCATTCGGTGCATGATAAAACATTGTGCCATGATCAAATTTGCTGCCATTGGGATAAGTATCCGTATGAGCATCAAAATGAATCAGCGCCATTTTGCCAAAGTGCTTCGCATGAGCACGCAACAGTGGCAAAGTGACAAAATGATCACCACCAAAAGACAGCATACGCTTGCCCGATGCCAGCACCTTTTCAGCATGTGCCTGCAACTTATCGCTCATGTCCTGGGCATCACCGAAGTTAAATACCAGATCTCCGCAATCCACCACATTCAGGCGCTTGCGTAAGCTAAAGTTCCATGGCCAACGACTGCTTTCCCATGCCAGATTAGTCGATACCTGACGAATAGCAGCAGGCCCATGACGGCTACCCGCGCGTCCTGATGTTGCCATATCAAAAGGCACACCAGTAATCACCCATTCCGCATCACTGGAATAAGGCTGAAAGTTCAATGGAAAACGCAGGAAACCGAAGGCATTTGAAACCAAAGAATTATCAATCTGGTTTCCTAAGGAGCTAATACTCATGATATATCCTCAAAAATCCCGCCCTGCTATTACCAGTCCCCAATATTGTCAATATTCAATGATTGGCAGCAACCAGTGGCACGGAGGCTTATTTACGCTAGAAGATTAATATTCCAAATACGCTACCATTTAAAATTTATATAAAAACAAAATGTTAGCAATAAACCCAAAACTGAAGAACGAATTAGTACACCTCATATACAAACAAGAGAAAGTACTCAAAGCATCTCAGTTCAACGACTAATCATATAGTATTAAACATGATTTTTACTTACCATAACTTTAAGAAATAGATCCCATGAAACATCAAATAAACATTTAAGGCACTGACGGCTTATGTTTATGTGAAACCAAGTTATGCGAAACCAAGTTTCCAAAATATATCTGAAATAAAACAACCAGACACAGCACGGTGACCCACCGGCATAACGAATAGTCATTCAAAGTCAAATATTGTATAAGAGCTTGACTAAGAATGACTATTAATGAAGTTCAATGTCTAATTAGGATTACTCATCTTCCAGATAGGTATAACCATACAACCCACTTTCAAACTCTTGCAGAAATTGCTCCTGTAAATTTTCATCCAGATCAGTCGATTTCACCTGATCACGGAAACGGGTCAACAGTACCTGCGGCTCAAGTTTGACGTATTGCAGCATATTGGCAACAGAATCACCTTCTTCACTTTGCTGATAAGTTACCTCACCATTTTCTGCCACATAAACATCAATGGCTGCTGTATCACCAAACAAGTTATGCATGTTGCCCAGAATTTCCTGATAGGCCCCGACCATAAAGAAACCAATCAATGGCGGTTTTTCTGGATCATAAGCGGGCATTGGCATTGTTGTCGCCACACCATCACCATCAACATAATGGTCAATCGTGCCATCAGAATCACAGGTGATGTCCAACAGAACAGCACGACGATCCAGTGGTTTATCCAGTCCTTCAATCGGCAAGACCGGAAAAAGCTGATCAATTCCCCATGCATCTGGCATTGACTGGAATAACGAGAAGTTCACGTAGAATTTATCTGCCATGCGCTCCTGTAATTCATCAATGATCGGACGATGAGCACGGTTACTTGGATCAAGATCCTGCTGAATATGACGACAGATATTTAAATATAGTTCTTCCGCCCATGCACGCTCTGACAGATTCAACATACCGTGGGCATACTGAGTATGAACATCATGCAGATCAAATTGGCTATCATGCAACCATTCACGCAGGGAGCGGCGGCTGCCGTCAGATTGCATCTCCGTCCATGTTTCCCACAGGCTGGTCAGGGGACGCGTCGCATTTTCTGCCGGTGGCGTTGTTTCAGTGAATTCATTGCGTTCAACCCCAATCACATTGGAGATCAAAACCGTATGATGAGCTGTCAATGCACGACCAGATTCCGTAATAACCGTTGGGTGAGGCAGGCCGTGTTCTTCACACGCATCACCAATCCCCCAAATAACGTTATTCGCGTATTCATTCAAACCATAGTTAACTGAGCATTCTGACTGGGAGCGTGTGCCTTCATAATCGACACCTAAACCTCCGCCAACATCAAAACACTGAATCTTGACACCCAGTTTAGACAGCTCGACATAAAAGCGGGCTGATTCACGCACACCTGTTGCCACATCACGGATATTCGCCAATTGGGAACCCAAGTGGAAGTGCAGCAATTGCAAACTATCCAAGCGTTCTGCTGCGCGCAACATTTCAACCAATTGCAATACCTGCGCCGCAGCCAAACCAAATTTGGATTTCTCGCCGCCACTGGACTGCCATTTCCCCGTTCCTTGTGAGGCCAGACGTGCCCGTACCCCAAGACGGGGTATCACGTTAAGACGCTCAGCTTCTTCCAGCACCATTGCGATTTCAGACATCTTCTCGATAACCAGATACACCTTGTGTCCCAGCTTTTCACCGATCAGCGCCAGACGAATATATTCCCGATCCTTATAACCATTACAAACAATCACAGTACCTGTCATGCCTGCATGAGCCAACACTGCCATTAATTCCGCTTTAGAACCAGCTTCCAATCCAACTGGCTCATCAGCATTTGCCAATGTTTCAATAACACGGCGCTGCTGGTTCACCTTAATCGGATAAACCAGGAAGTAATCCCCTTTATACCCATAAGATTCACGTGCGCGCTTAAACGCCGCATTAATCGAACGCAAGCGATGTTGCAAGATCTGGGGAAAACAAAACAATGCCGGCAAACGTAATTGTTCTTTTTCTTCCTGAACTTTCTTCACCAGATCGGCAAGTTCAATTTGAGCTCCCGGTAAATCAGGGTTTGGGCAAACACTGACATTACCCAGATCATTGACATAGTAATAGCTGCCACCCCAATATGCGATGTTATAGGTCTGGCGCATTTTGCGAGCGATATTATCATTCATGGCAGTCTCCTTTATGGAGTCGAGGTTTGCCTTCACCTGTAAAGTCAATAACCCAAGACACTATTTTATCGTGCGTATCTTGCGCATTAAAAAATGTCAGGGAACAGCATGCTCTTAAATTATAGGAACGTTTAGAGAGTACTAAACAATATATTTACTGTGTGGCTATATGAGCCAGTTCAATATCACCTGCTTATATGCAGCGGGTAACATCGAAATGAATTCATATTCAAAAGGAAGGAACAAGATGTGAATACATCAATGGCATAATGTGGCTGTTGGCCGTTAATAATCAGCAGATAATGGTTCATAACCCCATTCACCCCACATGGCTTGTCTACAGCAAGCCGTTTCTCAATTGAGAAGCAGGACACGCATAGATCTCCTGCAAACGCCTGTAACATCAAGTGCAAAAATTAACTTATGTTACGCGCGCAGTTTATACCTGTAATCAAGTAAAATTGCAAAATGAAATTTATCTAAATGAAGCAGGCCCTCCATCCTCTTTAGGAGAGAAAGCTAAAATGTCACACAATGAAAGATATTTAGAATTAAAAAGACTGGTAACCTTAGCAAGAGTGACTTAAAATAGCCGTCTAGATGGTAAAACATCCGCCCTTAAACCAAGATTATATTTAAGGTAATAAAATATAATGACTACACATCTTTTCACTTCTGAGTCTGTTTCAGAAGGACATCCAGACAAAATTGCCGATCAGATTTCCGATGCCGTCTTAGACGCAATTTTAGAGCAGGATCCTAAGGCTCGAGTTGCCTGCGAAACTTATGTCAAAACAGGTATGGTGATGGTTGGAGGCGAAATCACTACCAGCGCTTGGGTTGATATTGAAGAAATTACTCGCCGCACTGTACGTGAAATCGGCTATACCAGCTCAGATATGGGATTTGATGCCAGCTCATGTGCAGTTATCAGTGCAATTGGTAAACAATCTCCTGATATCAATCAGGGTGTTGACCGTGCAGACCCTCTGGAACAAGGCGCGGGGGATCAGGGCTTGATGTTTGGTTATGCGACCAACGAAACTGATGTTCTCATGCCAGCACCTATCACCTATGCACATCGTTTGGTTGAGCGTCAGGCTGAAGTACGTAAAAACGGCACTCTGCCGTGGTTACGCCCTGATGCAAAAAGTCAGGTAACCTTCCAGTACGATAACGGCAAGATTGTTGGCATTGACGCAGTTGTACTTTCAACCCAGCACTCCGAAGATATCTCTCAAAAAGCACTGCAAGAAGCCGTAATGGATGAGATCATCAAGCCTGTGCTGCCTTCTGAATGGCTTACCCCGATGACCAAATACTTCATCAACCCAACTGGTCGCTTTGTGATCGGTGGCCCAATGGGTGATTGTGGTCTGACTGGTCGTAAGATCATTGTTGATACCTATGGTGGTATGGCTCGTCACGGTGGTGGTGCATTCTCTGGTAAAGATCCATCTAAAGTTGACCGCTCGGCAGCCTATGCAGCGCGTTATGTTGCCAAAAACATCGTTGCAGCAGGTCTGGCTGATCGCTGTGAAATCCAAGTGTCTTACGCCATCGGTGTTGCTGAACCAACATCTATCATGGTGGAAACATTCGGTACAGAAAAAGTTCCAACGTCAACACTGACTCAATTAGTACGTGAATTCTTTGACCTACGCCCTTATGGCCTTATTAAGATGCTGGATCTGTTACACCCAATCTACCGTGATACCGCAGCCTACGGTCATTTTGGTCGTGAACAGTTCCCTTGGGAAGCAACAGATAAAGCTGAAACTCTGCGTTCTGCAGCAGGATTGAAATAATTCTTTGCTAATCTTATGAAGCCCGCAACGCTGCGGGTTTTTTTATTATGATTAAAAATACAGTATTCAACCGCAATGAAATTCGTTAGAGTTCCCTTCTCCTTACAGCAAACAGTTATGTGCACTATGCGACAAAAATTAACTCAGGCGAGTCATTTTTGGCAACAAAATTTTCCTGAACCCCACATAACCTATCAGCAACGAGGAACAGCTGCGGGTAGTGCCCGACTGCAAGATTGGGAAATCCACTTGAATCCTATTTTATTAATCGAAAATCAACAAGCATTCATTGATGAAGTTATTCCGCATGAATTGGCGCACCTATTGGCTTATCATCAATTTGGCAAGGTTGCCCCACACGGAAAAGAGTGGCGCTTTATCATGGAAACAATATTTGAAGTAACAGCCCGCCGAACACATCAGTTTCCTGTACATTCTGTCCGCAGTAAAATATTCGTTTATTGTTGTAGCTGTCAGCAACATGAACTGACAATAAGGCAACACAATAAAATCCTCAGAGGTAAAAGTTGCTATGTTTGCCGCCAATGTGGGGAAAAACTAACATTATTGTGACAGACTTAATGGAATAGCCTTAAGCAAAGCCACAAAATGCCCTTCAATCAGGGCACCTTGTTTAAAGAATTTAAGTAATATCAGTAAAAGTACATTATGTAATCAGGTATATTTATAATATATTCATTCTTTGATCATGTTTGCTGCTTTAATTTTTTCTGCTTCCTCGATGACTTGATCAACAGTTTTTCCATGAAGGGATTGAAAAAATCTCTGTTCCAACTTTTGTATATCTCCATGTTTGATATTTCCATCCTTATTATCCTTAAACAGATCGTCAAAGTTGATACTATTGGCCATGGCAACATTCAATGAATCATCAAATTGTAATTTTTTATCTTCTGATAAAGTATCTCTGATTTTTTCAATGGATGTTCTTACCGCAATTTCATTTGTTCCATCAATTCTGAGTTGATTATCACATCCAACCAATGTAAACCCCAATAAACAAACTGTTAACAATTTTATCATGACCAAGCCCTCCCATTATCGATAAAGCAATAATAGCAGAAGTAGAACATATAAGTCGTTTTAAGGAAAATTTTTATTACTAAATAATGAATATTTATAACTTGATTATTTATTACATTATGTCATTAATTCGCATTTTTTTCTGAATCTTGCTTATGGGTATAAAAGCAATATAAAGAAAAGAGAGAAAAAAACATAAAAATCATGCCAGTTATTTTAAATGGTAACCAGATACCGTACCTTTCTGCCAACCTGTTTCCGTTCCATTCCCGATAGTATTGAATTTATTTGCTATAATACTGAAATATTTCAATATGATCTTTCAATTCTATTATTAATTTATCTTTGAAGTCTCGATATTTTTGCAAAAATATATTTTTATCTTAATTTTCAACTGTGAATTTTTAGCTCATAGGTTATATGAGATACATCTTCCTTTTATTATCAAAACACCTCATCAACTTGTTAAAATTTTGTGATATAAAAACAACTTGAATCGATCTCTCCATGAATTATGTTTCCTAAAGATAGTAGCATCGTCAGAATTTATTATTGAAATGAACACTTACAGACTAAAATTTTTAATCCAATAAGGTATAAAAATAGTTGATTGGCCTGAATAATAACTATTATTCTCTATTTTGAACTGAAATAATACAAATACTCTTCAACATACCCACCTAAGGAACAACAATGCCTGCCATTCATTACTCCATAGAATATTTTCTATCTGTATTATTCATATTATTACCACTATATGCCCAAGCAGAAAAAATTATGGTCAAAGATATCGCTGGACGTGAAGTGGCGGTTAATGCACCTGTTAAACGGGCCATGTTGGCAGATAGCCGAGTGGTTATTGCGCTGAATATTCTTCATCCCTCTGAACCTTTGAAAAGTATTGCTGCATGGGATAATGCATTGGAGAAAAAAGCCCCTGATCTTGCAGCAGCCTATGAAAAGAAATTCCCTCAGTTAAGAAAAATTCCGGTCTTCCCTAATCCTTATACCAGTGATTTCAGCGTCGAAAACGCCATGACTTATCACCCTGATCTAGTTATTTTCGATATTGGTTTGAAACCCAAGCTGGATAGCAGCAATACAATTAACTTATTGGAAAAGATAGGCATTCCTGTCATTTTCATCGATTTCCGCCAACACCCTTTAGCCAATACTGTTCCTAGTATGAAATTACTGGGAACAGTTTTCAGACAGGAAGAAAATGCCAATAAATTCATTCAGTTTTACGAAAGTCGCCTGTTCATGATTACTAAACGCATTGCGGCATTATCTCCTAAGCAAATCCCCAGCGTTTTTATTGAGCGTCATGCAGGGATGTTAGGTGCTGAAGATTGTTGCAATACCTTTGCCGCCAACAATTTCGGAGAATTTGTTACTGCCGCCGGTGGCGATAATATGGGCAGAAAATGGTTTTCAGGTATGGGTGGCAAAATTAATGAAGAACAATTATTGATAACCAATCCCGATTATTATCTGATGACAGTGGCAGATTGGGACACCGTTCATTCAAACAGTCAATCTGTTCCATTAGGCTATACTGGAGAGCTAGCAACATCCGAGAAACGTTTTCAAAAATTGCTCTCTCGTCCCAAGCTAAAAGTTCTAAAATCGTATCGAGAAAAACACGTTATGGCTATTTATCATCAATATTATGATACGCCATTCAATATTATTGCTGTAGAAGCCATTGCAAAGTGGTTACATCCTGATCTTTTCAAAGATATTGATCCTCAAGCTGATAATCTTTATGTTCATAAAACATTTACCGCACTTGATGATAGTGGTGTTTTCTGGATAACCGCGAAATAATTATTCTTCTAAATAAAACCCATTCGTTTTCGAATGGGTATTTATCAATCTAACCAGATTCTATAAATTCTCAAAATGCTAGACACTCTTTCACTCCTCCATCGATTTTATTACCATCGAAAATGACAAAAAATAATTCATATTTTCACTGTAAAATCATAAATAAATACTATTAAATATTAATTCACTATGTAATATTTTATATAAAAAAATATTTATTGAGTTTATAATATTGAGAATTTTTAAAAAACCAAGTGGTTTTAACGTTAATCTTATTGCAGGAAAACCTCCTCCATAATAATAATAAAAACTCATCTCATTATTATAGGGAACATTACCATGTTCTAAACAAAGAGAGGCTTTAAATCATTTTATAAAAAATGAAGAAATCACTAATGATAATAATAACATTGTAAATTAAAAACAGGAATCTCTATGTCTAACACTCTAAATAAAAAGCCTTTATACCAGATCCTCTATATCCAAGTTATATTTGCCATATTATTGGGTATAGCTCTTGGTCATTTTTATCCTGATTTTGGTGAGTCGTTAAAACCACTAGGTGACGCATTTATTAAAATTGTAAAAATGATCATTGCACCTGTTATTTTTTTGACGGTAGTCACAGGAATAGCCGGAATGAATAATATGAAAATGGTTGGCAGTGTTGTAGGAAAGGCAATGCTATATTTTTTAACATTTTCAACTCTTGCTTTATTTATTGGTTTAATTGTCTCCAATATTATCCGCCCCGGTGATGGTTTGAATATCTCTCCTGATTCATTAGATAGTAGCAAAGTTGCCGGTTATGTGGAGAAAGCTCATGAATCATCCATCGTTGGTTTTCTCATGAATATCATACCTGAAACCGTTGTTAGTCCACTTGTGAATGGCAATATTCTCCAAGTTCTGTTTATCTCCGTTATTTTTGGTGTTGCTTTAGCCGCAACAGGGAAAAAAGGAGAGCCTATTTTAGTTTTTTTACAAAACTTCTCGGAACCTGTCTTTAAAATGGTCGGGATTT
This sequence comes from Xenorhabdus vietnamensis, assembly GCF_002127535.1. Taxonomy (GTDB): domain Bacteria; phylum Pseudomonadota; class Gammaproteobacteria; order Enterobacterales; family Enterobacteriaceae; genus Xenorhabdus; species Xenorhabdus vietnamensis. The sequence goes on along the minus strand of NZ_MUBJ01000005.1, from coordinate 94,313 downwards.
TAATGAAATTAGCACCTATTGGTGCATTAGGGGCAATGGCATTTACCATAGGTAAATATGGTATTTCATCAATTGGGAATTTAATGATGTTAATAGTAACTTTTTATATTACATCATTACTTTTTGTTCTTATTATTCTAGGAGGCGTTGCTAAATATAATGGGTTTTCCATCATTCAACTAATCAAATACATTAAAGATGAACTTTGGTTGGTTTTGGGAACATCATCCTCTGAAGCAGCATTACCTAGCTTAATGAAGAAAATGGAAAATGTTGGCTGTGAAAAATCGGTTGTTGGCCTGGTTATTCCAACAGGTTACTCATTTAATCTTGATGGCACTAATATTTATATGACGATGGCTGCATTATTTATCGCCCAAGCAACCGGTATTGAACTGAGTCTTACTGAGCAAATTACTTTACTATTAGTTGCTATGATCAGTTCAAAAGGAGCGGCAGGTGTAACAGGAGCAGGTTTTATTACGCTAGCTGCTACCTTATCTGTAGTTCCCAGCATACCTGTAGCAGGCATGGCTCTTATTTTAGGTATTGATAGATTTATGTCTGAATGCCGTGCTTTGACAAATCTAGTCGGCAATGCTTGTGCCAGTATTGTTGTGGCTCGCTGGGAAAATGCTCTGGATAAAGAAAAAATGTATCAAGCATTAAATGGTGATATTCAAACCTCGCTAGAAAAAACATCAAATAAATAAGTAACATTACCTATAGAAAATAATATATTCCTCCTTTTATAAAAGGAGGAATATACGCTCCCTGAAAATACCACTCTAACTTACATATCCGCTTCAATAAAAAAGCAAATAAATTCACTCTGTTAAAAAACACATTGGAAAGAGTTAACCAATAAACAAAAAAAACCATAATATTAAGTTATTGTTTTTATAAAAAATACCGATAGAAAAAAATTAAATGCAACGAAAAAATTTTCACACTACTCATTTACATGATTAAGGTTTATATTTATTAATATGGATCTATTATATTTTATTTAAATTTTGTGGAAAATTAAGAATTAATCTGATAATCACTTCAGATTATATGTCCTAGTATACCTAAAATCTAAGTATCTGGAGAATATAATGAAAAAGCTACATGATATTGCCGAAGAATTGTTACCCTCTAAATCTTATAAGATGTTGATTAATGGTGAATGGGTTGATAGCGTTTCAAAAAATACGCTCCAAAGCTACAACCCTGCAACAAGTGAATTTCTGACAGAATATGTAGCAGGTAATGCCGAAGATGTTGAACTTGCCGTCAAAGCTGCCCAAAAAGCCCTACCAGCCTGGAGTAAAACCTCAGCAGTCGAAAGACAATCCCTATTACTGAAAATTGCTGACCTACTGGAAGCAGAAGCTGAACGCTTTATCGTTCTTGAAACACTAGATGGTGGTAAAACTCAGGCACTGTGCCGTAATTTTGATATTCCTTTTTCTGTAGATCACTTCCGCTATTTTGCCGGGGTTATCCGTGCTCATTCCGATGCCAGTGATGTTATTGACAACGACACTCTGAGCTTAGTAATCAGAGAACCCATTGGTGTGGTAGGTCAGATTATCCCATGGAATTTCCCGTTATTGATGGCGGCCTGGAAACTCGCACCTGCTCTTGCCGCCGGTAATACTATTGTCATCAATCCGGCAAGCCTGACCCCAATAACTCTGCTTGAATTGGGACGTATCATGAATCAGGTTCTGCCAGCGGGCGTTGTCAATATTGTCACGGGGCGTGGTTCAGTTGTGGGCCAAGCGATCCTCGACCATGACGGCATTGACAAGGTAGCCTTTACTGGCTCAACTGAAATCGGCTACAACGTTGCCGCAGCAGCAGCGAAAAGACTCATTCCTGCAACTCTGGAATTGGGCGGTAAATCTGCCAATATTGTCTTCCCTGATGCCAATATGAAAAAGGCAATCAAATATGCAGCTAACGCTATTTTGCTGAATCAAGGGCAAGCCTGTGAATCCGGTGCCCGTCTGTTCCTACATAAAGATATTCATGATGAATTTCTGAAATCACTGAAAACCGTATTTGAATCCGTCAAGGTCGGTGATCCTATGTTGGTAGAAACAGAAATGGGCAGCCAAGTTAGTGAAGAGCAGATGAATACTATTTTGGGTTACATCAACCTTGCCAAACAGGAAGGTGCAACCATCCTGACCGGCGGAAAACTCATGACAGGAACGGGATATGATGATGGTTTCTTTATCCAGCCGACAATTGTTACCAATGTGACCAATAATATGCGGGTTGCGCAGGAGGAGATTTTTGGGCCCGTTTTATGTGTCATTCCATTCGACAGTGAAGAAGAGGTCATCGAAATGGCCAATGATTCCGAATATGGTCTGGCAGGGGCCGTATGGACGCAAGATATTAATCGTGCTCTGCGTGTAGCAAAAGAGGTAAAAACAGGCCGTATGTGGATTAATACCTACCACGAGCTACCAGCTCATGCTCCTTTCGGTGGCTATAAAAAATCAGGGCTTGGGCGTGAAACTCACAAGATGATGTTGGATGCTTATACTGAAGTGAAAAACATCTATATCAGCACTAAAGAAGACTAAAAAAACAATCGCCACCCTTGTAGGTGGCGATTATCACATGATTTTATTCCAATTATTACATCCAGAAAAACCAGGCAACCACAGAAATAATGGCAATACATGCCACGTTCAGCACCATACCCACTTTGACCATTTCTATTTGTTTGATATAGCCGGAGCCATAGACAATCGCGTTAGGTGGGGTTGCTACAGGCAACATAAATGCACAAGATGCACCGATACCAATTATCATGGTTAAAGCCATGACTGGCATTCCCAGAGCTTCTGCAACTGTGGCAAAAATAGGCACCAGTAACGCAGCGCTCGCGGTGTTACTGGTGAATTCTGTCAGCAGGATAATAAACGCAGTAACCGCAATGATGATCACAAACCAAGGACTTGCACCAAAAGCTGTGGCCATGCCATTCGCCATAACTTCACTGGCACCAGAATTTTTCAATACAGCACTCAGTGTCAGGCCACCACCGAATAGCATCAACACGCCCCATTCAGTATTATTTTGAATCTGTGACCATGTTGCTACACCCGTGATACCAATCAGAATCGCTGCGCTCACTGCAATAATCGTATCGAGCTCTTTGACACCACCCAGAGCATCACTGATCAATGAACTGAAAATCCAACATATCACTGTTGACAGGAAAATACCCATGGCAATAACACGCTTACCATTCCATTCCAAATGTTCCAATTCCAGATCAAATTTGTGATTTAGATTTGGACGCAACATGATGTACATTGTCCCAACCATAACAGGCAACAAAATAATCACCATTGGCACGCCGTACTTCATCCATGTAAAGAAATCCATGCCCAGCTGTGCGGCAGCAATGGCATTTGGCGGGCTGCCTACCAACGTCCCCAAACCACCAATACTGGCACTGTATGCAACGCCTAACAGTACAAATACAAAGGTATTGCGTTCAGTACGAATATCCAGATTTGCCAGAATACCGAGGATGAGTGGCAGCATCATTGCTGCAGTTGCAGTATTGCTGATCCACATGGAAAGTAGCGCAGTAATACCAAATACCAGTAATACCGCCACAGACAAACGCCCACGGGCAATCATCAGCAAACGGTTAGCTATCAACCTGTCCAAGCCTTGGATGTGTAGCGCCGTTGCCAGAGCAAAGCCACCAAAGAATAGAAAGATTATCGGATTTGCGAAAGATTTCAGCGCGTCACCGGTATTCATTAATCCCATACCAACAGCCAGGATAGGAATACACAGTGCAGTTATAGTGACGTGAATGGCTTCTGTTAACCATAACACGGCAACAAATGCCATCAATGCCAATCCTGCATTTGCTTTTTCTCCATAAGGCAAAAACTTAAGCAATGCTACAAGCAAGATAATATCCAGCGCGAGAATAATTAAGCCTCTTTTATTTGAGGAAATAGGCCCAATCGCTGGAGTTAAAGATTCAGAAGCGTCCATGAAGACTCCGTAAGACAATGAAACATAACACTGTAATGTAAAAAAGAATAATTAATGAATCATTGCTATAAATGTTAAAGAATTACATTACATGTGAAATAATAAGGAGTATCAACAAGGAATCAAATATGAGTTACATAATTTTGGGATCTAATACGTGTGATTTATTAATTTATTAAAGAATGGTTCAGAAAAGGAACAGAATTTCTGTTGTCATATCACATTTTCACACTGTTGCAGTGAAAATAATCACCATTGAAAATAAAACTTTATTTTATTAAAAAGGCGAAAGAAAATACTCTCTTTCGCCTAAACATAAAAAATATTTATTTTTTAGAGGAAGCAGCCAACAATTATGCCTGACCTTTCACTTCTTTCAGACCGTTGAAAGGAGCACGGTTACCCAGTGCTTCTTCGATACGGATCAGCTGGTTGTATTTAGCAACACGGTCAGAACGGCTCATAGAACCGGTTTTGATTTGACCCGCAGCAGTACCAACCGCCAGATCAGCAATAGTTGCATCTTCAGTTTCACCAGAACGGTGAGAGATAACCGCTGTGTAACCTGCATCTTTTGCCATCTTGATTGCAGCCAGCGTTTCAGTCAAAGAACCGATCTGGTTGAATTTGATCAGGATAGAGTTTGCGATGCCTTTTTCGATACCTTCTTTCAGGATTTTGGTGTTGGTCACGAACAGATCGTCACCAACCAACTGGATTTTGTCACCCATAACTTTAGTCTGGTAAGCAAAGCCGTCCCAATCAGATTCGTTCAGACCATCTTCGATAGAAACGATTGGATATTCTTTAGTCAAACCTTCCAGATAGTGGGTAAATTCCTGAGAAGTGAAAATTTTGCCTTCACCTTTCAGTTCATAGTTGCCAGTTTCTTCGTTATAGAATTCGGAAGCTGCGCAGTCCATTGCCAGAGTAATATCTTTACCCAGTACGTAACCCGCTTTTTCAACCGCTTCTTTGATTGCTGCCAGCGCTGCTGCATTAGATTCCAGGTTTGGCGCATAGCCACCTTCATCACCCACCGCAGTGCCCATGCCTTTTGCTTTCAGTACTTTTGCCAGATTATGGAATACTTCGGAACCCATTCGTACAGCTTCTTTCAGTGTGCTTGCGCCAACTGGCTGGATCATGAACTCTTGAATATCTACGTTATTATCTGCGTGTTCACCACCGTTGATGATGTTCATCATTGGCAGAGGCATGGAGAATTTACCCGGCGTACCGTTCAATTCAGCAATATGCTCGTATAAAGGCATACCTTTCGCTGCTGCCGCTGCTTTGGCGTTTGCGAGAGAAACAGCCAAAATCGCGTTAGCACCGAAGTTAGATTTGTTTTCAGTACCATCCAGCTCGATCATGATCTTGTCGATGTTAGCCTGATCTTTCGCATCCTGACCAACCAGAGCCTGTGCAATCGGGCCATTAACCGCTGCAATTGCTTTCAATACACCTTTACCCATAAAGCGAGACTTATCGCCATCACGCAGTTCCAGCGCTTCACGAGAGCCAGTTGATGCACCTGATGGAGCAGCAGCCAGACCTACAAAGCCCCCTTCCAGATGTACTTCTGCTTCTACAGTTGGGTTGCCACGGGAGTCGATGATTTCACGGCCAAGCACTTTAACGATTTTGGACATTAGGTTTTCCTCAGTACAAGTTAAATTCCGGGCAACAGATTGAAACTAAAAGCGATTAGTTTAACCTCAATCCATTGCCCCATATCTTATTTCAACTGGTCTTTCTGATATTTGCCTGCGGCTTCAACAAAGCCAGCAAATAACGGGTGACCATCGCGAGGCGTTGAAGTGAATTCTGGGTGAAACTGGCATGCCACGAACCACGGATGTGCAGGGTTCTCAATAATCTCCACCAGTTTGTTGTCGATTGAACGGCCAGCAACACGCAAGCCTGCATCTTCAATACGTTTCAACAACAAATTGTTCACTTCATAACGATGACGATGACGCTCAACAATGTCATCCTGGCCGTAAAGTTTACGAACCAGACTGTTTTCAGTCAGATGGCACAACTGACCACCAACACGCATCGTCCCGCCGAGATCGCTCTCTTCGCTACGTACTTCTACGTTGCCGTTCTCATCACGCCATTCGGTGATCAGACCAACAACTGGTAACTTACATTCAGGCTCGAATTCAGTGGAGTTAGCTCCTGCCATACCCGCAACATTACGAGAGAACTCAATCAGGGCAACCTGCATACCTAAACAAATTCCCAAATATGGAACCTTATTCTCACGGGCATAGCGCGCAGTCATGATCTTGCCTTCAATGCCACGACCACCGAAACCACCTGGTACCAGAATTGCATCCAGACCTTTCAATACGTCAACACCACGAGTTTCTACATCTTGCGAATCGATCAGCTTGATGTTGACAGTCAGGCGATTTTTCAATCCGCCGTGTTTCAGTGCTTCAATTACTGATTTATAAGCATCTGGCAGTTCAACATATTTACCCACCATCCCGATGGTAACTTCGCCGGATGGATTGGCTTCTTCGTAAATGACCTGTTCCCATTCGGACAGATCCGCTTCTGGACGCTCGATGCTGAATCGTTTACAAATATAATCATCTAAGCCCTGAGATTTCAAGAGGGCTGGTATTTTATAAATGGAATCAACATCTTTTAAGGAGATAACGGCTTTCTCTGGTACGTTACAGAAAAGCGCGATTTTTGCCCGCTCATTGGCTGGAACAATACGATCCGAACGGCAGATCAACACATCCGGCTGAATACCAATGGACAGCAATTCTTTCACGGAATGCTGAGTCGGCTTAGTTTTCACTTCGCCCGCTGCAGCCATATAAGGCACCAGAGTCAGATGCATGAACAGTGTGTTTTCACGACCCACTTCCACTGCCATCTGACGAATGGCTTCGAGGAATGGCAGGGATTCGATATCACCGACAGTACCACCGATTTCCACCAACACGACATCATGACCTTCTGCACCACGGATGATACGGTCTTTGATTTCATTGGTGATGTGAGGAATGACCTGAATCGTTGCTCCCAAATAATCGCCACGGCGTTCTTTGCGCAACACTTCAGAGTAGACACGACCCGTCGTAAAGTTATTGCGGCGTGTCATTTTGGTTCGGATGAAACGTTCGTAATGACCTAAATCAAGATCAGTTTCAGCGCCGTCTTCGGTAACGAAAACTTCCCCGTGTTGGGTTGGGCTCATTGTTCCTGGATCGACGTTAATGTACGGGTCCAGTTTCATAATGGTGACATTGAGTCCACGGGCTTCGAGTATAGCCGCCAAAGAGGCTGCGGCAATGCCTTTACCCAGTGAGGATACGACCCCGCCGGTCACAAAAATATAATTAGTTTTCATGCTGAACCTGAAGTTTAGGTTTAAAAGGATGATGAATATAACAGGACGGGAAAGCAGTATACCCTAACCTTAATTTCGCTACAAACCATCTAAACAGGGTAAGGTGCCACATAATCAGCACCCCCCAGAAAAAACCATACTTCTTTCTCTTTAAATTCATTGGGTTATTAGTATGAAATTTTTTCACACAACTTAGGTTATTCAGCCATTTAATTGACATCCTTTTCTCTATTTCCGTATATTTTTGCGTGATTGCAGTTCTATACCTTCTGATTTTTCACCCGCTGCCACATTTCTTCCATGTCATCCAGTGTAGCCGCTTCCAATGACAATCCTTTGCTCAGGATCAGTTTTTCGACGTTGCGGAAACGGTTTTCAAATTTTTGGCAGGCTTTTTGTAGTGCCATTTCCGGTTTATGCCCCAAATGACGGGATAAATTCACCACTGAAAACAGCAAATCACCCACTTCTTCTTCCAGTCGGTCTTTATCCACCACCGCCTGCTTCGCTTCGTCCATTACTTCATCAATTTCTTCGTAGACTTTATCCAGCACTGGCCCGAGTGTATCCCAATCAAAACCCACCGAAGCACAGCGCTTCTGGATCTTATAGGCTTTCATCAGAGCCGGTAGGCTGACAGGAATATCATCCAGCACTGAATGCTGATCTTTTTCTGCCCTTTCCGCAGCTTTGCGTTGTTCCCAGCTTCCTATCGCCTCTTCGCTGTTAATACCTGCTTGTTGATTGAAGATATGGGGATGGCGGCGCTCCAGTTTGTCACATACCGCTTCACAGATATCATCAAAATCGAATTGTTGCTGTTCTTCAGCCATATGGGCGTAAAACACGATATGAAACAGCAGATCCCCCAATTCTTCTTTCAGGGCGCTAGCATCATTGCGCTCAATCGCATCAAGGACTTCATAGGTTTCTTCCAGCGTATAAGGAGCAATCGTCGCGGAGGTTTGTATTTTGTCCCAAGGACAGCCGTTCTGGGGATGGCGCAACTGCGCCATAATCCCCTTCAATCGTCCAATAGAGATAGATTTCATCTTATTCATACTTTAATTAACTATTATTTTAATCAATTACCGTGCAAACGTCTGGCTTCAATGACATCAGGTAACTGATTGAGTTTCGCCAATACCCGACCGAGCACTTGCAAGTTATAAATCTCAATGTTCATATCAATGGTTGCAAGCTGTTGTTTGACATCACTGCGGCTACTGACGCCCAACACATTGACTTTTTCATTGGCGAGGATAGTCGTGATATCACGCAATAATCCACTGCGGTCATTGGCAAGAACCCGTACCACAAGCGAATAGCCACTGGAATAACTTTCTCCCCATACTGCATCAACTATCCGTTCCGGTGAACTGGCTTCGAGTTCCGCCAGCTGATCACAATCAGCACTGTGGATGGAAATTCCCCGCCCACGTGTAATAAATCCAATGATTTCATCACCAGGAATAGGCTGACAGCAACGGGCAATATGGTGCATTAAGTTGCCAACCCCTTCTACGACAATACGACCATTATCTTTACTTGTACTGCGTGGTGTATAGGTTTTGTTCTCCAGATTGCGAAGCGCTTCGCGATCCTCTTCTTCTGCTGTAGTTTTGTTGAATTTGTTTTGCAAGAAGTTCGTTAACTGATGGATGCGGATATCACCGACACCAATACCCGCCAGCACTTCTTCTAACGAATGGACGTTATAACGGGCGATCAGTTCTTTTTCTGCTTCTTTGACCGTAATACCTAAATGTGCCAACTCATTGTCCAGCATTTGGCGGCCAGCAATGATGTTCTTGTCACGATCTTGCTTGCGGAACCAGTTATGAATTTTTGCGCGTCCACGACTGGTCGTCACATAGCCAAGGTTGGGATTCAACCAGTCACGGCTTGGATTGGGCTGCTTTTGGGTAATGATTTCAATCTGATCGCCCATCTGGAGCTGATAGCTGAACGGCACAATACGTCCGCCAATTTTTGCCCCAATGCAGCGATGACCAACATCGCTGTGAATGTGATAAGCAAAATCCAACGGCGTGGAGCCAATTGGCAAATCAATAACATCCCCTTTTGGCGTAAAGACATAAACACGATCATCAAATACCTGACTACGTACTTCATCCAGCATCTCGCCGGTATCCGCCATTTCCTCCTGCCATGCGATCAATTTCCGCAGCCATGCAATACGACTTTCATAACTGCCGGATTTACCACCGCCAACCACAGTGCCTTCTTTATATTTCCAATGCGCCGCTACCCCAAGTTCCGCATCATCATGCATCTGACGGGTACGGATCTGGATTTCAAGGGTTTTGCCACTCGGCCCCAAAACAACAGTATGAATGGATTGATAACCATTCGGTTTCGGGTTGGCAACGTAATCATCGAATTCATCCGGCAAATGACGATAGTGAGTGTGTACTATCCCCAGTGCTGCGTAGCAATCCTGCAAACGATCGACAACAATCCGCACAGCACGTACGTCAAATAATTCATCAAAGGACAGGGATTTCTTCTGCATTTTGCGCCAAATGCTGTAAATGTGCTTCGGACGCCCGTATATTTCAACGCTGATCCCTTCTTTCAGCATGTAATTACGAATTTTTGTTACAAATTTTTCGATATATTGTTCACGATCAATTCGGCGCTCATGCAGCAACTTGGCAATCTTCTTATATTCATCGGGATGCAGGTAACGGAAACAAAAATCCTCCAGTTCCCATTTTAGCTGCCCGATTCCCAGTCGATTGGCAAGGGGAGCATAGATATTGGAACACTCTTTGGCTGCCAGCACTCGCTCATCTTCACTGGCATCCTTCACTTCGCGCAAGTGCGCAATGCGTTCTGCCAGCTTGATAATCACACAGCGAAAATCTTCCACCATCGCCAGCAGCATCCGGCGAACATTATCAACCTGCGCCGAACACGTAGAGTCAGTATGAGTGGCTTTCAGTTGGCGAATGGCGTCCATTTCCAATACGCCATTCACCAGATTTGTGATCGCTTTACCAAATGTTTCTGTCACTGTTTCGCTATCAAGTAGCTTGGCATCAAGGATGGGAAAAAGCAGCGCAGCGCGCATACTGTCATTATCCATGCTCAATGTGGACAGGATCTCCACCATTTCCACACCGCGCCATAGCAACAGTTCCGCATCGGGGTGACCTTGGACTTTTTCGTGACAGTATTGCCAGGTTTTGACCAATTTTTCACTGGATTGTGGGTTAGTGATGTTCAAACTCGCGATCCACTTATCGACAGCAAATTCACCTGCCGGTGTGAGATGCGCACTTCTTACCGCAACCATAATTTCTCCCTACTCGATATCCATCGGTTCACTGCTGAACAGAGCCATGGATTCCAGATGGCCTGTGTGCGGGAACATATCCAGCATCCGCACACTGACTAGATGATAACCAGCCTCCAACAAGACTTTGCTGTCCCGTGCCAGTGTCGTGGGGTTACAGGAAACGTAAACCACTTTTTCGGGGGCCAGTTTTACAATATGTGTCATAACACCCGCCGCACCAGCACGGGCTGGATCCAGCAGCACTTTATTGAACCCTTGTGCGGCCCAAGGCTGCTGGTGAATATCTGATTCCAGATTTTCATGAAAAAAATCGACGTTATTAAGTTCATTGATCCGGGCGTTATATTGCCCACTCGCTACCAGTGCGGCAACCCCTTCCACACCGACCGCTGCCTGTACTTTAGTGGCTATCGGCAGGGTAAAGTTTCCCATGCCACAAAACAGATCCAATACCCTGTCAGTTGGTTGCAAATCCAACCAAGCCAGTGCTTGGGCCACCATTTGCTGGTTAACTTCATCATTAACCTGAATAAAATCTTGGGGGCTGAATATCAGTTTCAATCCACCCACCTGATACCACGGTGCTGGTTGCCCTTCCATCAATGGCTCAAGGGATTTTTCATCACCAAGCAGATAAATCGCTACATTGTGCTGCACCGAAAAAGTGCGCAGTATTTCCTTATCTTCATGCTTAAGTGAATCAAGGTGGCGCAACACGGCTAATGGGCCATTGTCAGCCAATACCAACTCCACATGCCCCAATCGTTTTACTGCATTCAGACTATTCAGGCACTGATGCAGCGGCTGCAATAATTGTTCCAATTCAGAGTGCATAACAGGGCAGTGTTTAATGTTAACCAAATCGTTGGTCTGGCTCTGGCGGAATCCCATCAATAATGTGCGTTGTTTGGCGTGATATTGCAGCCCGAGTCTGGCCCTGCGCCGATAACCATATTCCGGGCTGTGAATGATGGGATGTGCACTGATGCCGATACCTGTCTCCCGCTGGATCAGGTGTTCCAGTACACTGGCCTTAGTATTAACCTGCAGCTCAGTGGCAACATGCTGCTGCTGGCACCCACCACAAACTTTAAAGTGTGGGCAGTGGGGGTCTACGCGATGTTGGCTATCTGAGAGCCTCTTCACTACTTTGGCCTTAGCAAATTGGCGTTTTTCCTCTGTCAGTTGGATCTGTGCCTGCTCACCCGGCAATAACCCTTGAATGAAGATAGTTTTTCCCTGATGGCGGGCAATGCCTTGGCCTTGTGCATCAAGATTATCTGCGGTAACGGAAATAATGCCTCGGTTTACGGAGCGGCGATTTGGGGAGTAAAATTGCACCATGATTCTGACTGACTTTGAAAAATTGAGTTTTGATTTTCCCACAATGGACGCCTATGACCAAATATAGCCTACGCACCCGTATGATGAGCCTGATATTGGTTCCTGTTTTACTGGTCGGAACGCTGGTAAGTATATCATTTATCTCATACCGCTATTACGAGTTGAAGAAGCTGATAATCCTCAGCGGGATCAGTATTATTAAACCGTTGACCATCATCGGTGAAATTGGCATTAATCTTGACAACCGCAAGCAACTCAACTCATTGATAAATAGCTTACATTTCTGTAATTCTGAAATCGTTATGGTCATTGCCATTTTTGATAAAAAACATAAATTGTTTGAAATTTCCAATGATAAATATGATGTAAATCAGCTACACCTCAATCCAGATGCCCCTATCCCGACAAAGCTGACGATGGAAGAAGACAGTAACAGCATCATACTGAAAATGCCGATTATTGCGGGAACTACTGCTTCCCATAAATGGCGCAATACAGTCAACAATAATGAACCTATCGGATATATTGCCATTGATTTGGATTTACGGGCTACACAACTTCAGCAATACAAAGAAATTGCCATTTCTATCATTCTGCTACTCCTCTGCCTCGGGATAACAGCCCTGCTTGCCCGCATTCTGGTACGTAAAGTCACAGAGCCTCTGGATTGCATGGTAAAAGCCGTTAATCGCATCCGGCAAGGGCAATTGAACAGTAGAATAACCGGCGCCATGCCAGGGGAATTAGCTGCTCTTCAGAATGGTATCAATACTATGGCAGAATCGTTGTCTAAATATAAAAACGAGATGCAATTGCATATTGATCAAGCGACGTCTGATCTGCAAATTACAATGGAACAGTTAGAAATCCAAAATGTTGAACTGACTATCGCCAAAAAACGCGCACAAGAGGCAGTCAGAATCAAAACAGAATTTCTGGCCAATATGTCCCATGAATTACGTACCCCTCTTAATGGCGTCATTGGCTTTACCCGCCAGATGTTAAAAACCTCCATTACGCCACAGCAGATGGAATATCTGTATGTCATTGATCGCTCAGCCAATAACTTGCTAAAAATCATCAATGACATTCTGGATTTTTCACGGCTGGAATCCAATAAACTGGTATTGGATCAAGTACCTTTTTTGCTACGGAATACCGTCAATGAAGTTATTGAGCTGCTGACTCCTGCTGCCAGTGTGAAAAACCTTCCTCTGTATCACCATATTGATGAGAAGTTACCCAATATGATGATTGGCGATCCCATCCGATTACAACAAATACTGACCAATCTCATTGGTAATGCCATTAAATTTACAGACAAAGGCAGCGTAATGCTGGATATCAAATTACGCCAACAACAGCACCATCTTGTACAGATTGATTTTAGTGTTACCGATACAGGTATCGGTATCAAACCGGAATACCGTCCGATTTTGTTCCAGGCCTTCAACCAAGCGGATGCCAGTATTACCCGCCATTACGGAGGAACCGGTCTGGGGTTGAGCATCACCAAGCGATTGGTCAATGAAATGAAGGGAGAAATTGACTTCACCAGTGAAGTCACTAAAGGAACGATATTTTATTTTGATATCTGGCTGGAAAAAGAAGAATATTTATTCAAATCATTTCCGGAGACTCTGCCCATTTCTTCGATATCATCACGTTTACCCATGACAGTAATGGCCGTGGATGATAATCCTGCTAACCTGAAATTAATCGGCACATTGCTGAATGAATTAGTTGAAAATACCTTACTGTGCAGCAGCGGAATCGAAGCGCTGAAAATAGCGCAAAAACATTCGCTAGATCTGATTTTGATGGATATCCAGATGGCAAATATGGATGGTATCCAAACATCTGAGCAGATCCATTACTTACCTCAACATAAAGAAACACCCATTGTGGCTGTTACAGCCCTCCCCTGCCATAAGGCAAAAAATACACCGTTTATCGGCTGCCTTTCCAAACCGTTGGATGAAAACCGTTTAAAAACATTGCTTAACCAATACTGCCAGCAGAAAAAACCACAAGCTATCAATTGGGATATGGCTTTGAAACAAACCGTCGGAAAAGAGTCATTAGCACGGGAAATGTTGGAGATGCTGGTGCAATCACTGCCCGACATAAAAAGCATGATTGAACAGGCATTAACCATCAATGGAGAGGCGACCCGCAAACACTTTCAACATCATGTCCACCAATTGCACGGTAGCTGCTGCTATAACGGTGTTCCTAATCTGAAAGCAATTTGCGAATTCGTCGAAAAACAACTTCAAAAGGGCGTTGCTCTGGCCGATCTGGAGCCAGAATTGCTGGAATTCATAGACGAAATCAACCATGTAATAGCAGCCGCTCCTGATATACTCAGGGCTACCAGAGTACTCAGAACAACCGAATCCGTTACTTTGTGACCATAAACTTACGATATTCTTCATAAGCGTAATGGTCTGTCATGCCACTGATATAGTCCTGAATGAGACGCGCCCGATAATAAAATTCGATCATGTCTTTTTCGGCTTCGTCAGTGGCAACAATTCCCTCCACTGCCTCACTGTAAGCTAAACGATGCTTGCTCGAAAGTTTGTGCAGCAAGCGCGTTTCAATAAAGTATTTTTTGTGAAAATTATTCTGATTCAACTCCATGAAATCCTGTCGGGACAGTTCCAGCAAAGGGTTATACACATCCAGCAATCCGGTAATAATCCGGTATCCCTGTAATTCCAGCTCTTCCACTTCAGGATGATTGAAAACCCGTTTACGCGTGACATTTTTCAAGGTTTTCAATAAACGATGTTCATCTCCATTTCCGTCCAGCAAAGCGTGGTTAAACGTGCCGGCATAAATTTCCGGAAGGTGTTTAATAAACAGTTTGGCGGTATAAGGCACTAATTTCCCTGTGATAAATACCCGCAAATACATGAAAAATTGTTCGTGGACATTACGGCGGACTTCATTATTGGCTGTTTTTTTATAGGCTTGTGTCACTGTAGATTCGAACAAATCACCCTTTTTATGCCCGCCGTTTTCTCCCCACTCTTTTGTCAGATATTCCACCAATTGATCGACATTAAAAATGCCCTTTTCAACAGCATCATCCAAATCAGCAATACAATATGAGATATCATCTGCGGCTTCCATAATATATGTCAGCGGGAAACGACAGAAATCTCCCATTTGCAATTCTTTTCTCAATTCACGGATAAAACTCTCTTCTGACCAGTAATAGCCTTTTTTCTTCATCAGATAACTGAATTCAACCGGAGCTTCTTCCAGACGGTAGGCCGGGCACGTATATTTCAATACGCAGCCAATCTGGGCGTAAGTGAGATTCAAACGCAGCAGATTATGTGCCAGACGGATAGCTTGGGCATTGCCCTCAAACTGGCATAAATCTTTACGTAATTGCCGACGGAATAAATCTTTTTTTTCTTCCCCCGTCAGACACAATGCCATGACTTTACAAGTATCCTGCTGCTGCTCCGTTTTCGGTGAATAATCAGGAACCAATCGGCGGGAGAACCAATCTCTAATTGCTGCCTCACCAAAATGCCCAAATGGGGGGTTGCCGATATCGTGCATCAGACAAGCCATTTCCACCAGACTTTCAAAAGCAAGTAAGCGATCACTCAGCCCATATTTTTCCAATAAGTTTTGCTTTGCCAACTCCGCAATAATCGTTTTTGAAATATAGCGCCCTATTTGCTGCACTTCGAGCGAATGCGTCAACCGACTGCGTACAGCGGCATTGCGCTCCAGAGGGAATACCTGTGTTTTCTGCTGCAAACGCCGAATGGCAGCGGAGTTGATAATCCGTCCCCGATCACTTTCAAATTGGCGGGATACTTGTTCTTCATCATCGGGATGAATGGAAGATTTACTGAACTTACGTTGGTAATTCAACTTCTGCTTAAAATCAATCTTAGACATTAATCCCCCCATACCAAATGAAACAACTATTTAGAATTGGAATCTCTGGTAAATGGCTATTCAATGATACACTTCCCGATTAAATCAGCCTTTTAATAGCGAGTATGACACAATGAAAGTAGGTGTAATAGGTGCAATGGAACAAGAAGTGACTTTGCTGCGTGACCAGATCGAAGGTCTGCAAACATTGTCACGAGGTGGGTGTGAAATCTACACCGGTAAACTGAACGGCGTGGATATCGCTTTATTGAAATCCGGTATTGGTAAAGTCTCCGCGGCACTGGGAACCACTTTGTTGATTGAACATTGCCAGCCAGATATCGTGATTAACACAGGTTCAGCAGGTGGCCTTGATCCTAAATTAAAAGTGGGAAATATCGTTGTCTCCGAAGAAGTACGTTATCACGATGCAGATGTCACTGCCTTTGGTTATGAGCCCGGCCAAATGGCGCAATGCCCCCCTGCTTTTGTTGCTGACGAGAAATTGATCACCATGGCAGAAAAATGCATCCAATCCCTCAATCTGAACGCCGTTCGCGGCCTGGTTTGTAGCGGTGATGCCTTTATCAATGGTTCAGAACCATTGGCACGCATCCGGGCTACTTTCCCGAAAGTTGCTGCTGTTGAAATGGAAGCTGCGGCCATTGGTCATGTTTGCCATCAATATAAAATCCCCTTTGTTGTCGTTCGTGCTATTTCTGATGTTGCCGATCAAGAATCCCATATCAGTTTTGATGAGTTTTTGGTTGTCGCGGCGCGTGAATCCACACGGATGGTCAATGCCATGCTGACCGAACTCAGCAAACAATAAACCATTATTAAAAGTGGAGCATCGATAATGAAATCATTCTTGAAAAGAATCTCCCATCGGTACGCTTGGTTGGTATTCTCACTCTTTTTGTATGGCTTTTGGTGTAGTTTCAGTGCTCCTCTTTATGCGGCAGCTTCCCGTGTTATTAGTCTTGCACCATCAACGACAGAACTGGCATATGCTGCGGGGCTGGGCGATCAGATGATCGCAGTTAGTGCTTACTCGGATTATCCCGAAGCTGCTAAAAAGCTGGAGCAAATTGCTGATTGGCAAGGCCTGAATGTAGAACGAATCATCGCCCTGAAACCCGACCTGATTCTGGCATGGCGTGAGGGTAATCCCCAACGACCTCTGGAGCAACTCATTGCTTTGGGTATCCCGATTTTTTATTCTGATGTGAAAAAAGTCGAAGATGTTGCGGCAGAGCTGGAACAGCTTGCTGCCTATAGCCCACACCCCGAAATGGCTAAAAAATCAGCCGCAGATATTAGAAATAAATTCAATCAATTAAAACAAGATTATGCCAATCCTAATCCTACTTCCGTGTTCTTGCAGTTTGGCATGAATCCGATTTTTACTTCATCCAGCCACTCTATCCAAAGCGAACTTATCTCCGTATGTGGCGGGAAAAATATTTTTGCTGACAGCCCCGTTTCGTGGCCGCAGGTTAACCGTGAGCAAGTACTTACACGTAAACCAGAGGTGATTGTGATGGGCGGAACGGAAGAGCAAAAACAGAAAATTGCCGACTTTTGGCGGCCGCAAATGAACATCAACATTATCGCCCTGAATGATGACTGGTTCAGCCGTACGGGGCCAAGAATTATTCTGGCGGCAGAGCAACTTTGTCAGCAATTAAATTATCCTGAGCAAAAACACAACCGCTCAGGTGAGTAAAAGAATCCCCTCTCGGCGCCTGCCAAGGGGGGTCTGCCAACACATTATTTTATTTCAGTACGTTTTTGAGCACGCCGTACGTAATGATTCCGCAGATCAATCACCAAAATGCTGAACTGATACCCAGTAAATATCCATAATCTCATTCTTTTTCTCATAATTAACGAGTATTAATATTTTTAATTAATTAAAAAATAACTCTGTCATGTAGTGTAAATAAAATATTTTAACGTTCTACTACGGTTACTTTTTATTTGGATAAGTTTTTATTGGGATTAATTCAGGATATGAATAACACTTTTTATCAACGGGCTGAATTCTATGCATTAACAGCAGCCATGTTAAACGGTACGATCGGGGTGCTGACTCATTTCGGTCTAAACTCAGGGATCAGCCATCATCAGGTCGCTTTCTGGAAGTGCTTTATTGCTTTTCTGATACTGTTGGTATATTGCTTGTCAAGGCCTTCTGAGCGACAGACATTTTTTGCGTTACGGAATAAAAGTCTGCAATTTGCCATCCTCGCTTTCTTTGGGATTTTTTGCCTGTATTTTTTCGAAACCTGGGCATTTAAGGAAGCATCTGTTCCGTTAGTTTCTTTTCTGACTTATGCCGCAGGTGGCATTACTCTTATTCTTTCTTCACTGTTTTTGGGTGAAAAAATGGGCATCAACAAATGCCTGTCATTCGTGCTAATCCTCGTGGGGGTTTACTGCCTGTTTAATTTCGCGGAACAGATCTACAGCAGCTCTTTCGGTATCCTGCTCGCGCTTATGGGCGGATTGGGATATGCCCTATTTATCTTTCTTTCAAAGTTCATGAACATCGGCAGTGGTATTTCAGTTCTGGTCTGGTTATTTGGTTTCGGCACGATTTACCTTGCTGTGCCTGCGATGCTGGAAGGATTACAATTCCCTTCAGGTATTGCATTGCTGACCATTCTGGGGCTTGTGCTGCTACCATCAATTGGTGGTTTTTACTTTACGACCAAAGCGGTGGAAAAAGGAGAAGCGAGTAGCGTGCAAATTACTGAAACCAGCGAACCGCTGTTTTCGACACTGTTTGCATTCCTGTTCATCGGGGAAACGTTGGGATGGTGGGGAACACTGGGAGCGGTTTTCATTATGTCTGGCTTGCTGATCGGTATTATTAAAAAGTCCCGTCAGCCACAATTAATTTCATCATCACAATAAATGCCCAAAAACCTCTGACAAAATAGCCTCCCGAAAAGGAGGCCATTATTACTATTTATTAAACTACTATTTATTAAATTACTATTTATTAAAAAAATGACATTTTATTAAAATAAATAACGCTTTATTAAAAAATAACATTCCAATCAGATACTGAAAGAAGAGCCACAACCGCAAGTCGTTTTTGCATTCGGATTGGTAACGATAAAACGGGAGCCTTCCAACCCTTCCGTGTAATCCACACAACCGCCTACCAGATATTGCAGACTCATTGGATCAACGACTAACTCAACACCTTGTTTCTGAATCGTCAAATCACCTTCGTTCATTTGGTCATCGAAAGTGAAACCATACTGGAAGCCGCTACAACCACCGCCTGTAATATAGACCCGCAGGCGCAGGTTCGGGTTATCTTCATCAGCAACCAGCACTTTTACTTTATTGGCTGCGGCATCAGTAAACTGCAAAGGCAGTGCAGCATCATCGCTCATATTTTTACTCCAGTCCGGTTTTCCGGTAAAAATTCTCGGAAAGTCGTTTTATGCTTTCTGATTAGTTAGCCGCGATTATCCAATACCTGACCTATTCGTTCAAGTTTTGCCTCACGAATGCAACAACATCCCTCTCCTTCTCTCCATATCTTCCTCCATTTGATGATTTGGCTTCCCCATCGGGGTACTTTAGAATGGCATTCCCGTATCTATACCCAAAGTATATACCGTTATCTTTCAGGAGCTTTTATTAATGAGCCAGTCCGAAACACTTTACTCTCAGGCAAAACACGTGATCCCCGGCGGTGTCAATTCACCTGTACGTGCTTTTAACGGTGTTGGTGGCACACCTGTCTTTATCCAACGTGCTGATGGTGCCTATCTTTATGATGTTGATGGCAATGCTTATATCGATTATGTCGGTTCGTGGGGTCCAATGGTTCTCGGTCATAACCACCCTGCTATCCGCAATGCCGTTATTGAAGCCGCAGAGCGTGGCTTGAGTTTTGGCGCACCTACTGCCGCCGAAGTGGAAATGGCAAAACTGGTCACGGAACTGGTGCCGTCCATGGATATGGTGCGCATGGTGAACTCAGGTACAGAAGCCACCATGAGCGCCATTCGTCTGGCTCGCGGTTATACCCAACGTGACAAAATCATTAAATTCGAAGGCTGCTATCACGGTCATGCCGATTGTTTGTTGGTAAAAGCTGGTTCTGGTGCCCTGACTATCGGTCAACCAAACTCTCCGGGGGTTCCTGCTGATTTTGCTAAACACACTCTGACTTGTGTTTACAATGACCTGAACTCCGTTCGTGAAGCTTTCGAAAAATATCCAGAAGAAATTGCCTGTATTATCGTCGAACCTGTCGCAGGTAATATGAACTGCATTCCACCACAACCAGAATTCCTGCCCGGTCTGCGTAAATTATGTGATGAATTTGGTGCCCTGCTGATCATTGACGAAGTAATGACCGGTTTTCGTGTCGCACTGGGTGGCGCACAAGAGTATTACGATGTTCAACCCGACCTAACGTCTCTTGGCAAAATCATCGGCGGCGGTATGCCGGTAGGCGCGTTCGGTGGCCGTCTGGAAATCATGGAAAAACTGGCACCAACAGGCCCTGTCTATCAGGCTGGAACCCTTTCCGGTAACCCTATCGCTATGGCTGCTGGTCTGGCTTGCCTAAAAGAAGTCTCGCAAGTGGGTGTTCATCAGCGCTTGAGCGAACTGACTGATAAACTGGCTGCGGGTTTAAAAGATGCAGCATCAGAAGCTGGTAT
Organism: Xenorhabdus vietnamensis; assembly: GCF_002127535.1. Taxonomy (GTDB): domain Bacteria; phylum Pseudomonadota; class Gammaproteobacteria; order Enterobacterales; family Enterobacteriaceae; genus Xenorhabdus; species Xenorhabdus vietnamensis. The sequence continues at coordinate 73,633 of NZ_MUBJ01000005.1, read as the reverse complement.
TCCTCTGGTTGTTAACCATGTTGGTGGTATGTTCGGTATTTTCTTTACCGATGCGGAAAATGTTACCTGCTATCAGGATGTCATGAAGTGCGATGTAGAACGCTTCAAGCAATTCTTTCACTTAATGCTGGATGAAGGCATCTATCTGGCACCTTCTGCGTTTGAAGCAGGATTTATGTCCATCGCCCACTCAGATGAAGATATCCAGCGCACTGTTGATGCAGCAGCACGTTGTTTTGCAAAACTGAAATAAAATATTTCGTTTTCTCAGACGTCACAATCTTGTGGCGTCTGCGTGAATATTCATATCAAGACGCGCATCGCCTGAGGCGTAATCATTATGCGTAAAGAACTTTTTGACTATTTATGGGAACAACACTGAATTATGGGAACAATACCGAAGAACTCTCGCTAGCAACTCTTACGTATGCTAGAACTGAGACCAAATTTGATTGATACACTATGTTTAACCAAGTACCTTAGATAAGATTGATAAAAATCATCTTATCTACTGAATGCCATGAAATTAGCTTATCTCGCTGTAAATGAGAATTGAGAATTTTTGATTTATTTTGTTTCTGAAAGAGAGAAGATAATGTCATTTTGTTAACTGGAGCAAGTGGGCGTATAGGACAAACTTTTTTTCTAGCCATGCAGGAGCATTATATTTTTACTCTTGTGGATCAAAAACAGCCCAATTACCCCGTGCAAGCTCCACACCGTTTTATCCGTGCCGATTTATCTGATCCTTCTGTCGCCAGACAGTTAGTAGTTGATGTAGAAAACATTATTCATCTCGCCGGAATTCCCCATGCAGATGCTGAGTTTGAGAATTTATTGCCGGCCAATATCTTAACAACGACTTACCTTCTTCAGGCAGCATCCCAATATCAATGCCGCCGTTTTGTTTTTGCCAGCAGCGCACAAACGGTTGAAGGATATCCAGTTGATAAGCAAATACCTGATGGTATCGCAGTGTCTCCTGCAAATGTATATGGTGTCACAAAATGTTATGGCGAAGCTCTTTGTTCATACTTTGCAACTCAGAAAAACCTCTCTTCCGTTGCACTTCGTATAGGAGCATTTCAATTTAAAGAGGATTACGCACTGAAAAATGCCCGTGACTTAAGCGCTTGGCTAAGCCCTGAGGATGCTGTTCACTTAATTACGTGTGCTATTGAAGTGGAAGATATCACTTTCTTTATTGCTCACGGAATTTCTAACAATCGGTTTAAGCGTCTCGACCTGACTCAGACCAGAAAAGTATTGGGATATTCGCCCAAAGATGATGCATTTCAGACATTTAACTTACAACTATTAAATAGGTAATACACCTGACAGTATGACAATTTATTAAGCTCCCCGTCCATTTTTGCATTTTTGGTTGGGGAGCCACATTTTATTACTGACCAAACATTTCCCGCAGCCAGCCGGGAGCTTCTTTTTTATTCTCCTCTATGGGCTGTTGTACTGACTGTTGGCACAAGCCTTGTGGATCATCAGTCCAAACCGGTAATACCCTAATACCGCCGCCCTCACAGTTGAAACTGCCGTCTTCATTGACTGACATATCCACAATACCTTCCGGTGGACGGTTATTCAGCATCAATGGTGTTTCATTTTCCAGATAACGACGATAAATCGTCAGTGCTCCCGTCGCTCCGGTCAAATTAGTTGGGCCATTGTTATCACGTCCAGTCCAGACAACCGCCACTTCCTTGCCATCAATGCCTGTAAACCAACTGTCGCGAAGATCATTGGTCGTTCCGGTTTTACCCGCCAGATTATATTTGCCATATTTGCCGCTCAACGAGCGCCCTGTCCCCCTCTCCACAACCTGCTGCATACCGTATAGTGTCAGATAAGCAGCCTGTGGCGGCACAACTTGCTCTGCCTGTGGGTAGCTCTGGTAAACCACCGTGCCATCTTCGGTAATAATAGAGCGCAACGCTGAGAGTTTTGCTCGATTACCGCCGCTGGCAATAGTCTGGAATTCCTGTGCCATTTCCATTGGAGTCAGGCTAATTGCTCCTAACAGCATAGAAGGAATCTTTTGGATCTCTTTCTCAGGAATACCCAGTGAAACTAAGGTATTGGAAATACGATCTAACCCAATATCCATCCCCAAATTTACTGTCGGAATATTCATTGAACGTGCTAACGCATCGATCAACATGACACGCCCACTGAAAGTGCGACTAAAGTTCCTTGGCTCCCAGGGTTTTCCTCCCGCCTGAGGAATAGAGATAGGTTCATCCGCCAGCCATGTATTAAAACGATATTTATCCGGCAAACTCAATGCCGTCAGATAAGTGGCAGGTTTAGCCAAGGAACCAATCAAACGACGGGCATTCAATGCCCGGTTAAATCCGGCATATTGTGGTTGGGAACCACCAACCATCGCACGAACTTCACCACTGAAACGGTCAACAACAACCATTGCCCCTTCCAGATCATTAACCTTGCGTGTCTTTCTCAGAGCAATAACCCCCTCTTCAACGGATTTTTCCGCAGCATCCTGAGCAACAGGATCGAGGGTAGTAAAGATCTTCACGCCTGACAGATCATTGATTTTATCGCCCAGCTTTTCCTGCAATTCCTGACGCACTAATTGCATAAAAGCAGGTTGCGGTGTAATCGATTCATTTTTCGGTTTTACACCCAATGGGCGGGCACTGAGCAAATCATACAATTCCTGATCGATGACTTTTCGGTTCTGGAGGATTTTCAAAACAATATTACGTCGCTCCAGCGCAATTTTAGGGTTGCGCCATGGGTTATACAACGAGGCTCCCTTGACCATTCCCACCAGCAACGCTTGCTGATCCAAGCTCAGCTCATCAACCGGACGCCCGAAATAGTACAAACTCGCCAGCGGGAAGCCATGGATCTGCTCATCACCACTTTGCCCCAGAAAAACTTCGTTCAAATACAATTCCAGAATGCGATCTTTGCTATAGCGTGCATCCATCAGCACCGCCATATATGCTTCATTCGCTTTGCGACTCAAAGTACGTTCATTGGAGAGAAACAGGTTTCTAACTAATTGCTGTGTCAGAGTACTTCCCCCCTGAACCGTACGTCCTGCCATCAGGTTAGCCAAGAAAGCACGGGCAATGGAAAGCGGCCTGACCCCATCATGTTCATAAAAATAGCGATCTTCTGTTTCCAGTAAAGTCTTCACCAGTAAATCGGGAAAGCCCGAATACGGCACAAACAGACGCTGTTCACCGTTCGGTGACTGCATCATGGTGATCAATTTTGGATCAAGGCGGAAAAAACCAAATTGACGATGGTTTTCCATATTTTCAATACTGGAAAGATGGCTATTATCAAAAGTCAGCCGTGCCTGAATTTGCTCTTCTTTACCGTCAGGGAAATCAAATGGGCGGCGTAGTATCTCAATATTATTACCCCTGACCACGAATTCACCTGCCCGGGTGATTTTGGTCACTTTCCGATACTGCATACCTTCCAGCAAACGAACCATTTCGTTCTTACTGTAATCCATACCCGGTTCAAGGCTGACCACCCGACCATACACCGCAGCCGGTAAATCCCAGACCTTGCCGTCGATACGATGGCGAATCTTGTTATCCAAGTAAAAACCATAAATAACAATGAGTACTGCCAGTACAATAAAAATTTTCAACAGCAGCCACAAAAACCTGTGCCCACCGCCTTTAGATTGGCGAACCTTAGACTTGCGGGATTTTTTCCCTTTATCAGTCATGACTTCATCCTCATCGTCGTCAAAATCATCATTTTCATAATCATCATAATCATCCCGCCGATTGCGTTTTTTAGATGTTCGCCCACGACGAAGCCCTGATTTTTTACCCTTGCGTCCGATTGGCTGACGATCATCATCAGACATACCGAATTCTCCAAATATTTATTAAATACAGACACATAAATTCATAAGTGCATAATTTTACAAGCACATGATTTTACAAGTACACGATTTCAAATAATTACATATGTTTTTTCACACGCCTCGTCGGTGCTGTGTTAGCAGGATCATCTGGCCATAAATGTTTGGGGTAACGCCCTTTCATCTCTTTTTGCACCTCACGATAAGTTCCTTGCCAAAATGCAGCGAGATTTTGCGTGATTTGTAATGGTCGATGGGCAGGAGATAACAACTCAATGACAAGCGGAATTCGTCCTTTCGCCAATATAGGGTTTTGTTGCTCTCCGTACATTTCCTGCATTCTAACTGACAGCACAGGAGGCTTATCGCTGAAATATTGGATCTTGATCCTGCTGCCAGTTGGCACAGTGTAATTAGTAGGCAACTCATTATCCAGTATTTGCCGTTGCTGCCAATCAAGTAAACCAATCAAACAAGATGACAGCTCAATCTGGCGCAAACCCTTCAAATCATCAACATCTACCAACGCCGGCTGCAACCACTGTTCAAGGGAATTCAACAACGCTTCATCATCAACCGCAGGCCACTCCACTTCTGCCAGCCATTCTGTTGCCCTTTGCAAGCGAATACGCAGCTGCAATGCTTCCTGTGACCAATTTAACGCCGATAAACCTTCCTGCCTGACCCAGTTCAGCAAAGCTTCCTGTAATTCAGATTTCGAAGGTTTTGCCAATGGCTGTGCTTTGACGATTAATCGCCCACATTGCAAACGCTTCCACGCCCGCAACGAACCCTTGTTATCATCCCATTCTACGGCTGTATGTTCAGTAAACAGAAAAGAATGTTGCTTTATGGTTTGTTCAATATCCAACGGGCAGGCAAGCAGAATGCGGGCATCAGGATGACTATTACCCTGCTGTCGTGAGAGAAAATGTAGTGAGGGAATAACTAACCAAGCTTCTCCCGAAAGTGGTTCTTCACGTTCCAACGCTCCCCCCAAACCATTGGCTAACTGGAAACGCCCAAGATTATCACGGTTTTTGGCAATCCGATCTGGGAATCCCTGTACCAATAGTTCAGGCACAAGATCCAGTCTGATGTTTTCTGAATTGTTCTCAAAACGTTGTTTCTTACTTTTATCTGCTTGGCTATCTGCAACAAATTTATCGGCAAGATTCCTGACCAGCTGATCGGTTCGTAGCTGCCAATGACGCTGTTTCGTCGTCATCCAATAAAGAAGATCAGGTTGCCCACGATGCGGGGGTTCTTCCAGAATAGCAACCAATTTCGCTGCCGTTACCAATGCTGCACGGCTTCGTTCCTTCTCCTCACGCTCTTTACCCGAACATAATATCGCCGCCAAACGCGGCTCACTGCCAGATTCCGCCATTTGCCAGCCACGGGAAGTCAGTTGCTGATTACCATCCAATGCCCCCAGCCGCAATAACAGAGATTCCGCGACAGTCAATGCAGGCTTTGGTGGATTATCCAACCAACGAAGTTGGGTGCTGTCACGACATCCCCACTGCAATAAAGAAAGCAACAAGTTACTTAAATCTGAATGCAGAATCTCTGGTTCACTGTGTTCTCTGGCTCTTTCTGCTTGATCCTGACTAAATAAGTGCCAACAAACACCTGCCTCCAATCGTCCAGCCCGCCCTGCTCGCTGAACCATTGATGCCTGACTGATACGCTGAGTAATCAAGCGTGTCAGTCCACTCTTCGGTTCAAATCGGCTGGTGCGCTCCAGTCCACAGTCTACAACCAAACGGATACCTTCAATCGTCAAACTGGTTTCTGCAATATTGGTAGCCAACACAACCTTACGCATCCCTTCTGGGGCTGGCATTATTGCCTTGCGTTGATCTGATAACGACAATGCACCATACAACGGACACAGCAGCGTATCGTCATTGACCTTGCCTTCCAATTGCGACAATACCCGTTGAATTTCACCAACACCGGGCAGAAACAGTAATAACGACCCCATTTCCTGCTGCAATAACCGCAATACCGCCGATGTCACTGCTTGCTCAAAAGTTTGATGAGGGGAAAGTGGATGATATAACCTCATTACCGGATAGCTACGTCCTTCTGACACAATCACTGGTGCATCTGGTAATAATGAGGAGAGGCGCTGATTATCCAATGTTGCAGACATCACCAAGATACGCAGATCATCGCGCAACCCTTCCTGCACATCCAGTAACAATGCCAATGCAAGATCAGCCTGTAAACTGCGCTCATGGAATTCATCAAGGATCACGAGAGAGACATCACTTAATTCCGGATCTTGTTGAAGCATTCGTGTTAATATCCCTTCGGTCACGACTTCAAGATGTGTAGACGCACTGACTTTAGCCTCCGAACGTATCCGGTAACCAACGGTCACACCAACAGGTTCATTGAGTTGCTCGGCCAGGCGCTCAGCCACACTACGCGCAGCAATTCGCCGCGGTTCCAGCATAATGATGCGCCCCGCAAACTGTGCATGATGCAAAATAGCCAATGGCAATCCAGTTGATTTTCCTGCCCCTGTTGGCGCATGCAGTAATACTTGCTTCGACGTTTGCAATTCAGCGATCACTGATTCCGCAACGTCATAAATTGGTAATGACAAAGGATCACCATAATGAATTAACTTTCAATGGATGCCATTGTAGCATTAGCGCTTTTGATTTCATTTGATCGAATTTCAGGTCATTGATTCCGTCAACTATGGAATATTTTCGATCACTGAAAACCTGCTCTCACTGGTTATGAAGGAAAGTTTATGGAATTTTCACCTCCCCTGAAGCCCGCTACCTTAATCCGCCGCTATAAGCGCTTTCTTGCGGATGTCCTCACGCCAGAAGGAGAAACACTCACTATACACTGTGCCAACACTGGTGCCATGACAGGATGTGCCACGCCAGGAGATACCGTGTGGTATTCCACATCAGATAATCCCAAACGCAAATACCCGAATAGCTGGGAATTGACACAAACCCAAGATGGTCACTGGATCTGTGTCAATACACTCAGAGCAAATGATCTGGCCTATCAAGCTATTGAGAAAAATATTATTTCGGAATTATCTGGGTATGAGCACATTAGTCGTGAAATTGGCTATGGAAAAGAGAAAAGCCGTATAGATTTATTGTTACAGTCAAAACAAAAAGTTAATTGCTATATTGAAGTTAAATCAGTGACATTATTACAGGAGAAATATGGCTATTTTCCTGATGCAGTCACAATTCGGGGGCAAAAACATTTACGTGAGCTATCATTGATAGCACAACAAGGCCAGCGTGCTGTCTTGTTATTTGCTGTTTTACATTCTGGGATCAGTCAGGTTGCAGCAGCAAAACATATTGACCATGATTATGCTTTTCTTTTGGAACAAGCATGTAAATCAGGAGTCGAAGTAATTTGTTATAAGGCCTGCATGACAGAAAGCAGAATGGTTCTGAGTGACAAATTACCTTTTGTATCAATGGGATAATTTGTAAACAGGTCTTGCTGGTGAGGGGTTTTCTGCAATATATTTAGACAGTAAACATGCCTGTCTTCACACCATTGCAAAACTAATGGCAGGAACAATTGCCAACCTCGCAGTCATCTGCTATTTATAGCGGCTTATTTTTTTCCCCCTATTATTAGGGGATCGTGTGATAGTGCGTGTGTAAGGAGAAGCATTATGCAAGAAGGGCAAAAACGCAAAACCTCGTCCTTGAGCATTCTCGCCATCGCTGGGGTAGAGCCTTATCAGGAAAAGCCAGGCGAAGAATACATGAACGATGCCCAATTAGAGCATTTCAAGCTGATTCTGGAAGCATGGCGCAATCAACTCAGGGATGAAGTAGACCGTACTGTATCTCATATGCAAGATGAGGCAGCAAACTTCCCTGATCCAGTTGACCGTGCGGCGCAAGAAGAAGAGTTCAGTCTTGAATTACGTAATCGGGATCGTGAGCGTAAGTTGATCAAAAAGATCGAAAAAACGCTGAAAAAAGTCGAAGATGAGGACTTTGGTTATTGTGAATCCTGTGGGGTTGAGATCGGCATCCGCCGTTTAGAAGCTCGCCCAACAGCCGATTTATGTATTGACTGTAAGACCTTGGCCGAAATTCGCGAAAAGCAAATGGCTGGCTAACGAAGAGGGTTAAGTACGGCGTTGTATTACACGCCGTACGTCCCTATATTGAACTTGTTATGACTCAACCTGAACATTCCTCGCTATATATTGGGCGCTTCGCCCCATCCCCTTCTGGTGATCTCCATTTTGGTTCTCTAGTGACTGCACTGGGCAGTTATCTGCAAGCTCGTGCCTGCCACGGAAAATGGCTGATGCGTATTGATGACATTGACCCACCGCGGGAAGTTGTCGGTGCAGCCGACCGAATATTGAAAACCCTTGAACATTACGGGCTTTATTGGGATGACGAGGTACTCTATCAATCCCAGCGCCATGACGCTTACCGCACTATCCTCAATCAATTAAAACAGCAAGGAGATAGCTATTACTGTATCTGCACCCGCCAACGCATTCAACAACTAGGCGGATTCTATAATGGTCATTGCCAGTATTTACATCTTCCTGATCATAACGCCGCAATTCGCCTGAAACAGCATCATCCTGTTTATGGTTTTTACGATAAATTGCAAGGGCACATCACTGTATCCACTGAAATGGCTGAGGAAGATTTCATTATTTATCGCAAAGACGGTTTATTCGCCTATAATCTTGTCGTTGTTATTGATGATAACTACCAAGGCGTCACTGAAATTGTCAGAGGAACTGATCTCATTGAGCCGACGGTTCGTCAGCTATCGCTTTATCAGCACCTGAATTTCACTACGCCAGATTATGTGCATTTACCGCTCGTACTCAATAAAGAAGGAAATAAACTTTCTAAACAAAATCATGCCCAACCGATCCCATTAGATGATCCAAGGCCATTGATTATTGATGCGTTATCATTTTTAAATCAACCTACCATTGCAGGCTGGCAGGATCTCACTACAGAGCAATTGCTACAGCAAGCTATCGTCGGTTGGAACATACACGCGGTTCCGCCAAAAAAGAGCCAATAGAACAAGCTAAATAAAGTCTTTCTATTAGCAATGTAAACATTCTCAAAAAATGTTCATTAAGTTATGATTGGCGGCTGTTTTTTTGTTTTTTATTTTAATTGATTAGTCACTATCGAGGTGTACCATTTTCTTTAACCGAGTAGCAACTTTCTGCCGTAATTTGCTAAACCGTGATAACAGGGCAAAACACGACACACAGGCAGTCAGTGAAAGGCCAGTCACCATATCTGACCATTCTGCTCAAACAGAGGGCAGTTCTCTGCATAAACGCCGCAGAAGGAATCATTCATCTTCATCACATGCCAAAAATGACAACATGAAGAAAAAATCCGCAAAGGCAGAACCTTCAGACTCTCCGATCACGGTGATCCCACGAGAACAGCACTCAATTTCACGAAAAGACATTAGTAATAATGCTCTCAAGGTTCTATATCGCCTGAATAAATCAGGGTTTGAAGCTTATCTGGTAGGTGGCGGCGTTCGTGATTTACTGCTGCACAAAAACCCCAAAGATTTTGATATAGCAACTAACGCCACCCCTGAGCAAATTCGTCATTTGTTCCGTAACTGTCGTCTTGTCGGGCGTCGCTTTCGCCTTGCCCATATCATGTTCGGGCCTGATGTGATTGAGGTTGCCACCTTCCGCGGGCCACATGATCAAATTGAAAGCAATGACCGAAATCAGTCACATAAAGCTCAAAGCGGCATGTTGCTGCGTGATAACATTTTCGGTTCAGTGGAAGAAGACGCTATACGTCGTGATTTCACGATCAATAGCCTCTATTACGGCATTGAAGATTTATCCGTGCGGGATTATGTTGGCGGAATGGCAGATTTGAACGCAGGTATCATTCGTTTAATTGGTGATCCAGAAACCCGTTATCGGGAAGATCCTGTGCGTATGCTACGTGCTGTCCGCTTTGCCAGCAAACTGGGCATGACCATCGAACCAGCTACTGCTGAACCGATCCCACGTCTTGCATTTTTGTTAAAAGATATTCCATCAGCGCGCTTGTTCGAAGAATCCTTGAAACTGTTACAGACAGGGCAAGGTTATAAAACTTATAAACTGCTGCGCGAATATCATCTGTTCCAGCCATTGTTCCCTATTATTCAACGTGGCCTCACCCAGAATGGTGATTCACCGATGGAAAAATTGCTGGTACAAGTGTTGAAAAATACTGATTCTCGTTTGCAAAACGACAAGAGAGTTAATCCCGCTTTCTTATTTGCAGCCATGCTGTGGTATCCACTGCTTGAACATGCGGAAAAACTGGCTCAAGAAGGTGGGTTGCCGTATAACCAAGCCTTTTCGTTGGCAACAGATGATATTCTTGATGAACAGTACCGCTCTATTGCGATTCCGAAACGCCATACCACAACCATGCGCGATATCTGGTCGCTTCAGCTTCGCCTGCCACATCGTCAAGGAAAACGGGCGAATAAACTGATGGAACATCCAAAATTCCGGGCTGCGTATGATTTATTAGAATTGCGTGCCGGTGTTGAGCCACGCCATGAACTGAAAGAGTTAGTGCAGTGGTGGACTGAGTTCCAACAATCAACATCATCTCAGCAACGTGGAATGATATCAAAACTAGGCAACAGACCAATTCGGCGCAGAATGCGTCACCGTCGTGGACCTACTGGCCAAAACAGGAATGACGATTAATATGACTCGAGTCTATATCGCCATTGGCAGTAATCTGGCCGACCCTTTGCAGCAAGTCGATAGCGCACTTGCTGCTCTGAAAAAGCTCCCTGATACTACTTTTGTTGTTCGATCATCTTTTTATCGGACTAAACCAATGGGGCCACAGGATCAGCCAGATTACCTCAACCTTGCCGTCGCACTGGAAACCCAATTATCAGCAGAAATATTGCTTGATTACACGCAATCGATCGAACTGGAGCAAGGACGTGTCCGCAAAGGTGAACGCTGGGGTCCCAGAACGATCGATTTAGATATCATGCTGTTTGGCAACCAAATCATCACTACTGAGCGTCTGACCATTCCTCACTATGGGCTAAAACAGCGTGAATTTATGCTTTATCCACTTGCAGAAATTGCACCGAATCTTGTATTCCCCGACGGAGAGACATTAGTCGAACGATTGAAACAAGTTCCAGAAAATAGCCTGACGCTTTGGTTATAACACTGATAGTCGGTTTTATCGTTGTAACACAGCAATTTTATGAAGGAAAAGCAATCCAACATCTCATACAGCCATAGCCTATTTCTGGATAATTGGAGCCCATCCTATTGGATATTTTGAGATCACCCCTATTTTGAAATCACCCAATGGACAGTCTCTATTCCTGATTAAATTTCAAATTGCAGGCAACAAAACAGCCATTCGAAAAATAAAGGGTATAACTATTCAGGAGATAAGATAATAATGCAATCAACAACTCTGGCTGACTTGCGTCAGTTAAAGAAAGAAAAACGTAAGTTCGCTACTATCACGGCTTACGATGCCAGTTTCGCCCGCCTTTTTGCCGAACAAGGCATCAATGTCATGCTAATTGGCGATTCACTTGGTATGACTGTGCAGGGATTCGATTCAACTTTACCTGTCACAATGGAAGATATTGTTTACCATACTCGTTGCGTTCGCACAGGCGCCCCTGATTCTTTCTTAATCGCAGATATGCCATTCATGAGTTATGCCACACCAGAGCAAGCTTGTGAGAATGCAGCCAAATTGATGCGTGCTGGTGCCAATATGGTCAAAATTGAAGGTGGAAGCTGGCTCTGTGATACAGTGAAAATGTTGACCGAACGCGCTGTTCCTGTCTGTATCCATTTAGGCTTGATGCCACAATCCGTCAATATCCTTGGGGGCTATAAAGTTCAGGGACGTGATGAATCATCAGCAAATCAATTAATTACCGATTCTATCGCACTAAAAGATGCAGGTATGCAAATACTGTTGCTAGAGTGCATACCTTCCGAACTAGCACGCCAAATTACCGAAGAACTCACCACAATTCCAGTGATTGGCATTGGTGCTGGTAATAGTACTGATGCCCAGATTCTGGTTATGCACGATGCCTTAGGCATCACCGCAAGACCACCTAAATTTGCCAAAGACTTCCTCAAAGAAACTGGCAATATCAGGGATGCCGTCCGCCTGTACATTGAACAGGTAGAAAGTGGAGCCTATCCCGACCAAGAACATTCATTCAAATGATTATCTCCAGCATGACTGCTAATTAAAGGAGTACAGCAATGCTGATTATAGAAACGATCCCAATTTTACGCAGGGAAATCCGCCGTTGGCGTCAAGAGGGTAAGCGTATTGCTTTTGTCCCCACAATGGGCAATCTGCATGATGGACATATGGCGTTGGTTGATACCGCCAAAGCACAGGCCGATGTCGTTATCGTCAGCATCTTCGTCAATCCGATGCAATTTGACCGAGAAGACGATCTGGTCAATTATCCCCGCACATTGCAGGAAGATTGTGAAAAGCTGAGCAAGCGCGGTGTCGAGCTGGTATTCGCCCCTAATGCTAACGAAATGTACCCAGATGGCTTAAACGGCAACCAAACTTTTGTCGAAGTGCCGGAACTCTCCCATATACTTGAGGGTACCAGCCGCCCGGGGCATTTCCGTGGTGTCACTACCATTGTCAGCAAATTGTTTAACCTGACCCAACCGGATCTGGTTTATTTCGGCGAAAAAGATTTCCAGCAATTAAAAATCATCCGCCAAATGATTACAGATATGGCTTACGATATTACATTGGTTTCTGTGCCTATCGTCCGTGATAAAAATGGATTGGCATTGAGTTCACGTAATAATCTTCTATCCGTTGAAGAGAAAAAAATTGCACCTTTTCTGAATAAGGTTATGCAAGGCATAGCTGAAAGGCTGAAAAATGGCGAACAGGATATTAAGCTGCTAATTGAACTGGCATCTGCTCATTTGCGTGAAGAAGGTTTTATACCGGATGAGTTATTTATCCGTGATGCAGAAAACCTGATGCCATTAACAGAACAAAGTAAAAAAGCCGTGATCCTAATGGCAGCATGGTTAGGAAAAACACGACTCATTGATAATCAGCAAGTTGATTTGGCTGACTGATTTTAATTGAGGGATATGTGTATTACTGGAAAAATAATAATACATATATCCCTAAGCGATATTTATAATAACTCTCATATTAATTCCACTATCCTATTTAACTCATCAATGATTAATGCATATTTCGAAGGTCATTTTTCCACTCCGCCGCAATCAACAGCGGAGTACTAAATTTTCGCTGTTACGTTCTTAATCCTCGCCCTGATTCAATTAGATACCAAGTCAGGAGATAGAATCCAATGATAAAGATGCTCAACATACCTAATGTCATAGCTAAAGAAACATCCGTAATACCAAGAAAACCATAGCGGAAGCCACTGACCATATAGACGATTGGGTTAAGCTTTGACACTACCTGCCAAAAAGTAGGTAACAAAGTAAGAGAGTAGAATACGCCTCCCAAATAAGTCAACGGAGTCAGAACAAATGTTGGGATAATGCTAATATCATCGAAGGTTTTCGCAAAAATGGCATTCAACAGACCCGCCAACGAAAATAGGATCGACGTTGCCAATAAAGTGATCACTACCATTCCCCATGAGTGTATCTGTAACGGCACAAACAATAGGGAAACTAATGTCACCAGAATACCAACACATACCCCACGAGCCACTCCGCCTCCAACAAATCCAGCAATGATGACATGGGTTGGCACCGGAGCAACCAGTACTTCTTCAATGCTGCGCTGGAACTTAGCGCCAAAGAAAGATGAAGAAACGTTAGAGTAAGAGTTAGTGATTACTGACATCATTATCAGCCCAGGTACAATAAATTGCATATAGTCAAATCCGCCCATTTCACCAATCCGAGAACCTACTAAATTGCCGAATATGACGAAATAAAGGGACATAGTGATCACAGGAGGCAGTAAAGTCTGCACCCAAATACGACCAAAACGGGTGATCTCTTTAATCCAAATAGTTTTCAGAGCTACCCAATACAGTTGGATCATTATCTATCTCCTTGATTATTATTGGTCAGTCCGACAAACAACTCTTCCAGACGATTCGCTTTGTTACGCATGCTGCTGATTTGTATACCCTGCGTACTTAGCTGGGAGAAAATATCATTCAATCCCTGCCCGCGTTTTACATCCACTTCCAGCGTTGCTGCATCAATTTGACGATAGTCGTAACCTTCAACAATAGGTATCGCCCCTTGCGGCGCTAAATCAAGCAAGAATGTTTCACGTTCAAGCTGGCTGAGCAGGTCTTTCATCGTTGTGTTTTCGACCAGCTCACCATGCTGGATAATACCGATGTTACGGCACAGCATCTCAGCTTCTTCAAGATAATGAGTCGTCAGAATGATCGTGGTTCCCTGCTCATTCAATTCTCTCAAAAATTCCCACATAGATCGGCGTAGTTCGATATCAACTCCCGCGGTGGGTTCATCAAGAATCAACAATTTTGGCTGGTGCATTAAAGCACGAGCAATCATTAAACGCCGTTTCATACCGCCAGACAAACGAATTGCTCGTTCATTGCGCTTTTCCCATAGATCCAATTGAGTAAGGTAAGTTTCAGCTCTTTCCTGAGCTACATTGCGCGGGACACCATAATATCCTGCCTGATTCAATACAATCTGAATCACCGTTTCAAATTGATTAAAATTAAATTCCTGTGGAACAAGGCCAAGCTGTCGTTTGGCATTGACGAGATCAGTGTCAATATCGTAGCCAAAGACCTTGACTTTGCCGCTACTTTTATTAACCAAAGAACTGATAATACCTATCGTCGTGGATTTCCCTGCCCCATTTGGCCCTAAAAGCGCGTAGAAATCGCCTGCTTCTACATGCAAATCAATTCCCCGCAGTGCTTTCACTCCACTCTCATAGACTTTCGTGAGCTGCGTTAATTCCAATGCGTAAGCCATAAGTAAAAAATACCTTTATTATTCGCTATTTTTGAGTGCAAGATAGAAATTATGCCATTATTTTCCCCCTATTTCTTAGCAATGACAGGGGCCAAATAAAAAACATTATTCAATTAAATATTAAATTCTCAATTAATGTTGTATATGATTCTATCTCAAAAATGTTGCCAGGCTATTAGTTATGATGAGAAAAATTGAAGAGCTGTTTGCTAGGAACAAACAGTGGTCAAAATCCGTAAACGAAGAGAATCCACTTTTTTTCAATGAGTTATCAAAAGCGCAAAAACCTCATTTTCTGTGGATAGGCTGTTCTGATAGCCGTGTACCCGCGGAGAAATTGATTGATGCCGCTCCCGGAGATCTTTTTGTTCATCGAAATGTTGCTAATCTTGTTATCCATACCGATTTAAACTGTTTATCTGTTGTACAATATGCCGTTGATGTTTTGCAGGTTGAACACATCATCATTTGTGGTCACTACGGTTGCGGTGGTATTGAAGCTGCCGTGGATGGTACTGAATTAGGTTTAATCAATAACTGGCTGCTCCATATCCGTGATTTATGGTACAAGCACAGTTCCATGCTTGGTGAGCTGCCTCCTAATGATAGACTGAATCGTTTGTGTGAATTGAATGTGATTGAGCAGGTTTATAACCTCGGTCATTCAACCATTATGCAATCTGCATGGAAACGTGGACAGAAAGTGATGATCCACGGTTGGGTATATGGTTTGAAGGATGGCGAGTTACATGATCTGGATATCACAGCTGACAGCCGTGAGAAATTGGAACTCAATTACCGTCAGGCGATTTCCAAGTTATCTCAAACAAAATGATGATCAAACATAACCTATTGATTGAAAAACAAATGGCAGCTTTTTGCTGCCATTTGCTCACGCTGTGATGTTGTAATAGGTGACTTCCACCAACAGCAAAAATTAATCTTCCAGCAGGGTGACATGTCCGATATATGGCAAATGGCGATAATGCTGTGCATAATCAATACCGTAGCCAACTACAAATTTATCTTCAATTGAATAACCAATCCACTCAACCGGAACATCGACTTCACGTCGGGATGGTTTGTTCAGCAAAGTACAAATCGCCAGTGAATTAGGTTCACGCAGTCCCAGAATATCGCGGATTTTATTCAGTGTATTGCCTGAATCGATAATATCTTCAACGATCAACACATCTTTACCACGAATATCTTCATCCAGATCCTTGAGGATTTTCACATCGCGGGTAGAACTCATCTCATTGCCATAGCTGGATGCGGTCATAAAATCCACTTCATGAGGAACCTGAATTTCACGGCATAGATCTGCCATAAATATAAATGATCCTCTCAACAGACCAACCAACACCAATTCACGATCACTATTACGATAGTGTTCTGTAATCTGTTTCCCCAGCTCAGCAATACGTTGCTTAACCTCCTGTTCGGAGATCATCACTTCTACAATATGTTTCTTCATCAATATAACCAGTTGATTTTGTTTTAAATAATCGCTAATAGAATACGAAAATGAATGTGATTATTTATATACCGCTCAATACCATAAGCTCACCAAGCGCATAAAATAACACTCTATGCCATCAGAACAAACCCCATTCGTTAATGTATAACTAAATTTTTTAATTGGCAGAAAAAACGGTAATTACATCAAATTTAAGAAAATAAAGTTTGGCTAACAAATATATTAATATGTTAATTTATGTAAAACAGGAGAAAACCAGTATAATAGAATCATGCAAAAAATTATCTTATTCACATACATTCTAGCTCTGTTGATTTTTGCTCAAACAGCAAAAGCGCTATCCGAAAATGAAGCAGAAGAGCTTGCAGATCTGTCCTCAGTTTATACTTATCTAAAGCGCGATTGTGGCTATAGCCAAATCCCAAATTCTCAAATACAACACGCAATTGCCTATTTTGCCCAACGCCAAAAATGGGATCTCAGTAACTATGATAATCAGTTAATGCAGGAACTAAATGAATTAGGATACAAAGACTTAAAAGAAATACACCTTCCTCATGAGGTTAAATGCCACCTTCTTGCACGGAACGCCCTCGGTTTACTTTCCTATGTAAAATAGTACCTTTTAATTCATCTATAGGTTACTTCCATGTTTAAACTAAGTGAAAATTATGTGAATAGTTGGCTACTATGCGCGCTCAATATGTGTGCACTCAATGCCGACGAATCTCACAATGGAGGAGCTCCGGAAGATGCCACGAAAAGAAATTTGGTATGAAAGCAGTTGAAAACGCGCTCTATCACGATAAAACTGAGTATCAAGATCTAATCATTTTCGAAAATACAGAACTAGGCTGCATCATGGCACTTGATGACGTAGTACAAACTACAGATCGCGGTGAATTTATCTATCATGGAATGATGGTCCACGTACCACTCTTTGCCCACGGCCAAACCAAAAAAGTATTGATCATTGGTGGGGGTAATGGTGGGATGCTACGCGAAATCTGCCGCCAATATTTGCCAAACTATAGCGCCTCTGAACTATCTGATTCATGAATTAGAATCTGACATTGTGACGAGGGCTTATCATGTGTGCAGCTTTACTCGGAATGTTAATGGAGTAAAACACTATATTGACCATGAAATTAGCTCTATCCAAAATTATGTGATAGAAGAAATTCAATCTCAGTACCATATGATTGATGTAAATATTTTTCAGGAAAATCTCTTCCATACCAAAATGATGTCGAAAGAATTTGATCTGAATGAATATTTGTTCAATACCACAGCCGAAGAATTATGTGAAACGGAAAAGAAAGAAATAATCCGTTTACTTAAAAAAATACAAGAAATTTATTACGGCCGAAATTTACCCGCTCTATAGGTATCCATACTCGATCTGATCGATTTAACTGGCAGAATATCAATCTGCCAGTCATTCATTTTTTATCAAATATAGCGTTCTTTATTTTGACGGTACACCTAATTCAACACTTGTAATAATTTCAGCATTATAAATCGTCTTTAAATAATCAAGTGCAGCATTCTGATCAAAGTCTGGAGATGTGCAAACAGCATCGGATAAAACCGTGATGTCATAGCCCAAGATAAATGCGCTATAGGCTGTATGCCGGATACAGCAATTTGTATGCTGCCCTGTCAAAACCACACCTGTGACACCATATTGTCTGAAAACACCTTCCAGCCCGGTTCCATCAAAGGCGCTATAAAAACGTTTGGGAGAAACAATTTCACGTTCTGAACCAATGGGAGCCAGTGCTTTAACGACCTCCGCCCCCCACGCTCCTGCTAAAGCATGCTTTCCCCAGACGTCTATTTCTCGATCAGTTATTTGATGGGCATCATTAGCATACACCACCAACCAATCGTGTCGATTTCTGGCATAGTTGATCGTTCTTTGAATCACAGGAATAATTTTCATCGCCCTTTCTTCATTGGCGAGAACACCTGTTACAAAATCATTCAACATATCAATTATGATAAGGGCTTTCATTTGTAATACCTTCTTTATTGTTTATACGCAATTTCTCCTAAAAGCAACAACAGAAAAATAAGACGTATTTCATGAAAAACAATACTTTCCCACATGAGAAAATATTTAAAATTATTTACAGGGAAAATTCACAAAGTAAAGATAACATTGTATAAGCGCTAAAAAATAATATAACACTTAGCGTTATTCTTCAATTCATAAAATCCACAAAAATATCTTATTGATTTTCAAAAAACATAATGTCATAAATAAATTTTTATAAAAATAGCAATAAAAATACCACACCAATAAATAACAATTAACACTTAAATTAATAATATATTAACAAAGTATCTTTGATCATGAAAAAATCCGTATGTTTTTAACCAATAGTTAAAGACAGAAGTTAATTTTTATATATTATATAGTTAACTTTTTAATTTTAATAAAATAGAGTTTATTATTATATAGTATAAAATCAACAAACAAAAAAACAATAAGAAAAACAATTAAAATCAATATAGTTTAGTTATTTTACAATTAAATTTGTTATCTAACTAACAAATTTAGTTTATTTATTTGCATGAATTTTATTTTATGAACATTATGATATCTAACTAAATTTATAATAAAACACCCTATAATATGCAATAAATATGATGATAAAAGTTGCCCTCATTGATGACCATGTAGTTGTCCGTTCAGGTTTTGCCCAATTATTGACACTCGAAGATGATATTATAGTCGTTGGTCAATACAGCAGTGCCAGTGAAGCCTGGTCGGATTTACTAAAAAAAACGATTGATATCGTTATCATGGATATCTCCATGCCCAACGAAAGTGGCCTACAGCTTTTGACACGACTTCGCCCTACATGTCCAAATTTTCGCACGATTATGTTGAGTATTTATGACACGGCTGCACTTGTGCAAAGTGCGCTAGATTCAGGTGCTCGAGGTTATTTGACGAAATGCTGTGGGCCAGAAGAATTAATCCAAGCCGTACGTATTGTCCACAAAGGTGAAATTTACCTTTGCGCTGACGCATTAAAAGCTCTACGTCAGAAGCCCCAAGAAGTAACCGCACTAAAAATACTAACATCGCGAGAAAGAGAGGTTTTTAAGCTGTTAATCAATGGGATTAGCGTGAAAGATATAGCTGAACAACTTGAGCTAAGCCCCAAAACCGTACACGTTCATCGTGCTAATATTCTTAGCAAATTACGGTGCGACTCCACTATTGAGCTTGTTCATTATGCCTTACAACATCAAATCATTACGGGTTAGTAAATGAATTGGAAAGCACGTTTCGGTTTACAATCTCTATTTATATTTATTTTCTACTCAATTATCTGGATTTCACTTTGGACTCTCAGTTTTTATTTACACGAGGATGGGCAACAAGCAGTACTTTTTCTGCCACAAGGATTGAGACTAGTGCTTATGATTCTGTTGTGGCGACGTTATTTACCACTCCTTATTATCAGTGAAACAAGTATATTGGCATGGTTAAATAACGAACAGCTAATCACAAGCTCGATTATATTACTTTCCCCAGTAATCAGTTTGATTACTGTCTTGATGATTCAACAAATATGGAGACGCTATTCTCTTTATTGGCAGCAACTTTCTATCCTGCTTGTTGGCGTTATTATCAATAGTCTTCTACAAACTCTTTGCCTGAGTTTTTCACTATCATCTAAGACAAATCTTTTTTTTCTCGCCTCAATTACTGGAGGTGTTCTGCTATCTCCGTTTGTTTATCTAATTTATATTTACCTATATGAACAAAGTTTAAAAAATAATCACATTACGGACGACTCAATCTATCCACAGCTGCGGTCATCTTTTTTGATGTGGTGTTTTCTATTTAGCTTATTAGGAATTAGTGGACACTTCTTTTTATCACCTAAAATTGAAGGGCTTTTATCAATTTTGGTTTTTATTCCCAATGTTTTTATGGCTTATCGTTATGGTTGGCAAGGAGGTGTTTTTTCAGCATTGTTAGGAAGTTTGATAGTAACTTTTACCCGTCAATCCAATGGCTCATTTAGCGAGCTTCAAGAATTGGAAATATTTTTAACCACTCAGGCTTTATTAGGAATCGGACTCGGTATAGCTATTAGTCGACAGCAACAACTAGCAAGCAATCTAAATCACTACCGTGCACGGTTGGAAAAAGAATTAATTGCACGTTATACCTTGATGCAAAACCTAATACATATTGAAGAGGATATTCGCAAAGATATTGCCAGAGAATTACATGATGAAATTGGGCAAAATATCACCGCAATTCAAATCCAGTCTACCTTGGTAAAACGTACAGCACACTCACCACTGGTAATAAAATCAGCAGAGCAGATCAAATATCTATCTCAACAAATTCATCAATCTACTCGTCAATTACTGCGTGAGCTACGCCCACCAGCCTTAGATGAAATGTCATTTGAACAAGCCATTCGTCATCTGGTAAATGAGTTCGCGTTCGGGGAGCAAAATATTATTTGCCAGTTTGATTATCAACTTTCACAAGAGCCGAAGAATAGTACTATCACTTTGACTCTTTATCGACTGATTCAAGAATTGCTGAACAATATCAGTAAACATGCCAACGCCAGTATTATTACGATCAGTTTAAAACAAAAAGAAAATGTAATTGAACTCCAAGTTAATGATAATGGAATTGGTATTACAGACAAAAAGAAAAATGCAGGATTTGGCCTAAAAGGTATTGAAGAACGAGTTCGTGTACTTGGTGGTAATTGGAGCTTAAATACTCAAAAAGGAACTCACGTAGTTGTTAATTTACCCATCAATTCAGATGAATATATTAAATTATCAAAAATTATTTCTAACGTTCTAAAACTATAGTCTGAGAATGTTATTGATATTTATTCACTTTTATGGAGATTCATTATGCAAACCAATAGCAATGAACAAGTTTCACAAAATTATCGCTATTGGAGAAGTCACCTGTTGATATCAATGATTGTTGGTTATGCTGCATTTCAACTGACACGTAAAAGTTTGACCGTTGTCATACCTGAAATGCAAAAAGAGCTAACATTAATTAAAGACGATATTGGCTGGATAGCGAGCCTATTTTACCTTGCTTATGGCTGCTCAAAATTTATATCAGGAATTTTTCATGATCACACAGGCTATCGTTGGTTGATGGGAGTAGGATTATTAGCCACTGGGATACTCAATATAGTCTTTACGTTTTGTTCATCACTACCTGCCTTATTGATTGTCTGGACACTGAATGGCTTCTTTCAAGGGTGGGGATGGCCTCCTTGTGCACGATTACTTACTCACTGGTATTCCCGCAATGAACGAGGATTTTGGTGGGGATGCTGGAATATATCTATAAATATAAGTGGAATTCTTCTACCACTATTATCTGCACTGCTGATGACATCCTATAGTTGGCGAGCTGCACTGCTGCTATCTGGCTCTGTTAGCATCATTCTAGGGATCTGGCTATGCCAGAGGTTACTAGGAATACCACAAGAACATGGATTACCTAGTATTGGGACATGGCGGCAAGATGCAGTGGAACTGAAACAAGAACAAGCATCTCCGCCAATGCCAATGATAAAAATTCTACAAGAAACCATTTTGTTCAATCGTACTATTTGGCTTCTTGGTTGCTCCTATATTCTGGTGTACTTCATCAGGACTGCAATACATGATTGGGGATATATCTGGATATCAGAAAAATATGGGGGAAAACTATTTAGTATAAATTTCATTCTTGCACTGTTTGAATTAGGTGGTTTACTAGGTGCTCTTTGCTCAGGATGGAGCTCAGATTTGTTCTTTCGCAGCCAACGAGTGCCCATGATTTTACTATTCTCTATTGGTCTATTTTTTTCAGTTACAGCACTTTGGCTAGTACCTATACAACATTATACTTTATTGTCTATTTGCATTTTTAGTATCGGTTTTTTTGTTTTCGGCCCACAAATGTTAATTGGACTGGCAGCAACAGAATATTGCCACAAGAAAGCGGCAGGTACTGTCACTGGATATTTGGGTTTATACGCTTACCTGAGTGCATCAACTGCTGGCTGGCCACTGAGTCAGATAATCAAGTACTATGACTGGTCAGGTATGTTTGCTTTACTTACTTTGGCAGCCGCATTAATGGGGCTATTACTCATGCCTCTATTGATAACTGATATTAACAAACACAATAACAAACTTTAAAAAGTAATTCATGATAAACATAATATACATTCAGTAACCATACGATAGATTCATTAAATCTACCCCATTAGTCTATTGCATAAAATTTAAACGTCCTCATTTTACAGCAAATACGGTAGCTATCCCCCGCCCTAACGGGCGAGGTTTTCTACTACACAGATGAAACTTTTATTCATATCCAAAGATTTTCATGGATAAATGAAATAGCATATCGTCCTCACAGCAAGATAAGTGCTAACAAAAAACTACAATAATGCTAACAAAGCGTTGTTATTAACATGCTTGGAGTTTAATTATGTAGTGCGGTTTCATATAATGACGTACAAAATACCGTTAATTTGGAATATTGTTATCTATTTTCTACAATATGACACTAAATAATTTAGGTTATACCCTATTCTATTAAAATAGAAATTCCCTCTTAAATATCTCATGATTAACCTCTACACCAGATATAAATTTGGTAACTCTTTCCCATTCAATACTACCTATTAGGTAAATAATATGAAAAAATCTCAACCAAGATAATGAATTATATAATCCTGACAAATATATAGTGATTAAAATAGCGATTGTTTTTAACATTATAAAATCCTGACAAAATTAATAAACAAGAAAGCAATATTCAAAAATAAAAGTTAAAATAGATTTTTATCAATTATATACAGAAAAGACAAAACAATGCCTTTGAAATTTATCTTTATGGAAAAATAAATAAATTAGTTGATTCAACTTTTCATTTAACATTATTTAATACCCTAGCCAATAAAAATCATTCATTGAAAATGATTAAAACTGTTATCTGGTTTGCAAAATTACTCTATTAATTTGCATAAATAAATAAACCTTATCATGATATCTCATGAATGAATTAGTAGGACTCTATTTTTAAATTAATAATAAGAGTTTCTTTTATTAATATTCATATTAATCCACCCTAAAGAGAAATTTTGAAAGTAAGGACATCATTAATGAAACTCAATTATCTCTCTACCCTCATTGCTATAGGATTAACCACTGCAACCTTGGTCAGCAATGCGAACGCAGCAGGTCGGCTTACTGTTTATTGCAGTGGTACCAATGCCCTTTGTGAAACACAAACGCGTGCCTTTAGCGAAAAACACAATGTCAAAACTACATTTATCCGCAGTAATACAGGTAGTATATTAGCCAAAATTGAAGCGGAAAAACGCAATCCACAGGCAGATGTATGGTATGGAGGAACTCTCGATCCCCACTCCCAAGCAGGGGAATTGAATCTCCTACAACCTTATAAATCACCAAATTTAGACCAAATTATGCCTCAGTTCCGCGATCCGGCAAAACGCAAAGGTAATTACACTTCTGCGGTTTATATGGGAATTCTAGGTTTTGGTGTGAATACAGAACGTTTGAAAGAAAAAAACCTGCCTATACCAACATGCTGGAAAGATCTGACAAAACCACAATATAGAGGTGAAATCCAAATTGCAGACCCACAAAGCTCTGGTACATCCTACACTGCATTAGCAACGTTTATCCAACTTTGGGGAGAATACGAGGCTTTCGGCTACCTGCAAAAATTAAATAATAACATTTCCCAATACACAAAATCAGGTATTGCCCCTGCACGCAATACCGCACGTGGTGAAACCGCCATCGGAATTGGCTTTTTACATGATTACTCGCTAGAAGTTGAAAATGGCGCACCAATGAAGCTAATAGCTCCCTGCGAAGGTACTGGATATGAAATTGGTGGTGTCAGCATCATCAAAAATGCCCGCAATGTAGATAACGCCAAATTATTTGTCGATTGGGTGCTATCTAAAGAAGCTCAAGAGCTGGGTTGGAAGAAAGGCCAATCTTATCAAATCCTGACCAACTCCACTGCAGAAGCATCTCCTATAAGCCTAAAACCTGCTGAATTGAACCTCATCAATTATAACATGGAGAAATATGGCTCCAATGAGGTACGTAAGGAATTGATCAATAAATGGCTCACTGAAGTTAAAATGGGGCAATAAGTCTTTTAATCATCAATAAAATACATTCAAGCAGCGAGCCATCAATATGTGTTCGCTACTTGATAATACTATTTATACATTCTCGTTATACAATTTTATTGGGGGAATTATGTCTCATACCCTTGCCTTGCAGAAAAAGCAAGGTCGGGATTCTGTTTTCTGGTGGATTGTTCTGGCATGGTTGTCATTTGCCTTGCTGCCATCATGGAGTCTGGATTACGGCCTTTTTAATTCAACACTGGAAGAAGTTCTGGCTGCTTATGGTTGGAACAGCGTCAATATCAGTATATTGTGGTTCCTGCTGCCATCAGCATTGCTATTACGCTCACGGTCTTCCAACGGTCGTAACAAGCATAACACCCGTCAGTGCCACTATTTCGATGCGGGATATGCCTTGCTATGTGTACTGTTCATTATCACCAGCGCAACACTGGCTGAACGTGGACTTGGTTATTCCACAGTTATTCTATTTATCTCATTGGGTGCGGTCATTACTCTCGCCCTAACCCGTCTGGAATGGTTGGGTGGTGACAGTTTCGTCATTGGTTCTCTGATCTCGATCCTTGCATTAATTGGTGTATTTATTCTGTTTCCCAGCATCGCCATTTTTATACCGATGTTTAGGGATGAATCCGATCATTTCACACCATTCTCGTTTATATCAATACTCGGACAACCTCATATACTGAAAATCATTACCAATTCAGTGTTACTTTCCGTTGCAGTCGGTCTCGGCTGTACGTTCTTTGGTTTGGTACTGGCAATTTACACCTCTAGAATTGCCAAACGCTCAGCGATCATTGGGCGAGTATTTTCGATTCTGCCAATTGTAACACCACCATTCGTTGTTGGGTTAGGTGTAACGTTAATGATGGGGCGTTCCGGTTACATTACGGAATTTCTGTCGATATGGTTTGGTTTAACCAACACAAACTGGTTATATGGCTTTACAGGGATCTGGATCGCCCAAGTACTAGCCTTTACGCCAATGGCATTTATGATCTTGGATGGCGCCATAAAGACAATTCATCCTTCTCTGGAAGAAGCAGCTTACACCCTGCGAGCTAATCGCTATCAAACTTTTTTCCATGTTTTTATACCATTACTGAAGCCCGCTCTCGCCAATGCCTTTTTGATTGTGATTGTTCAATCTCTAGCTGACTTCAGTAATCCACTGGTTTTAGGAGGCAGTTTTGACGTTCTGGCTACTCAAATTTACTTCTATATCGCAGGTTCACAGCTCGATTATCAAGCTGCCAGCACACTAGGGGCATCACTGCTGGTCTTCTCGCTGTTAGTTTTCTGTATTCAATATCTCTGGATTGGCAAACGTTCTTATGTCACGGTTTCCGGTAAATCTTACCGTGGTGACATACAACCTTTACCCGTTTCACTAGTATGGGGGGTTTGTACTCTATTGTTTATTTGGGTGATATTCAATGTCCTGCTGTATGGCAGCATTTTCTATGGTAGTTTCACTGTCAACTGGGGGGTGGATTACACTCTGACACTGGATAATTTCATCAAACTGTTTGGTCAAGGAATGAGTGATGGTGCATGGCCTTCGCTGTTGGATACATTGCTGTATGCAGGCATCGCTGCTCCTATTACCGCCATTTTCGGTCTATTGATTGCCTATATCGTGGTACGTCAGCAGTTCCGCGGCAAAAAAGTTATTGAGTTTACTACCATGCTCTGTTTTGCCGTCCCTGGTACAGTCGCAGGAATATCTTATCTTCTGGCTTTCAATAACGCGCCATTCTATATCACGGGTACAGCATTCATTATCATCATCTCCATGACGATGCGAAATGTACCTGTTGGAATTCGTGCCGGTATTGCCGGACTTGGACAAATTGATAAATCTCTGGATGAAGCCTCTCTCAGCCTGCGGGCAGGTTCAATGAGAACAATTTTGCATATTTTGTTACCGCTTTTACGTCCCGCTCTCTTATCCGCGCTGGTTTACAGTTTTGTCCGCGCCATAACCACCGTCAGTGCCATCGTCTTTTTGGTGACACCTGACACTCGTGTGGCAACAGCCTATATCCTGAATCGTGTTGAAGATGGTGAGTATGGTTTAGCTATCGCGTATGGCTCCATTCTGATTGTGGTCATGCTAGCGGTTATTTTCTTATTTGACTATTTAGTTGGTGAAGCGCGTATTTCCCGCTCAAAATCCCAAAATACCTAGTAATTACGGAGTGACGATATGACACAGCAACATTTTGTCGAATTAAAAAATGTAACCAAACGATTCGGTAATAATGCCGTGATCGACTCGCTGAATTTAACCATTCCACAAGGGCACATGGTTACTTTGCTGGGGCCATCTGGATGCGGTAAAACGACGGTGCTAAGGCTGGTGGCAGGGCTGGAAAAACCAACAGAAGGCAAGATTTTCATTGCTGGCGAAGATGTTACCGACCGTTCTATTCAACAACGGGATATTTGCATGGTATTTCAGTCTTATGCCCTTTTTCCTCATATGTCATTAGGGGAAAACATCGGCTATGGGCTGAAAATGCTGGGAAGACCAAAAACAGAGATCCGCGAACGCGTCAGGGAAGCATTAGAATTGGTCGATTTGGATGGTTTTGAAGATCGCTATGTTGACCAAATATCCGGTGGTCAACAACAGCGTGTTGCTTTGGCACGTGCTCTTATCCTCAAACCCAAAGTACTACTATTTGATGAACCATTGAGTAATCTTGATGCCAACTTGCGCCGCAATATGCGTGATAAAATCCGTGAATTACAACAACAATTTAATATCACCTCACTCTATGTCACACATGATCAAAGTGAAGCCTTTGCAGTTTCTGATGCGGTTTTAGTTATGAATAAAGGTAAGATTATGCAGATGGGTGCACCACAAACTTTGTATCGTCAGCCTGCCTCGAAATTTATGGCGAATTTTATGGGAGACGCCAATATTTTTCCTGCTACGCTGGGGGCAGATTATGTAGAACTCTTCCAATATCGCCTACCCCGCCCAGAGAATTTCGCCACAACGCAGGTATCAATTACCGTTGGCGTTCGCCCTGAGGCCATAACCCTGAACCAGCAAGGCAATGAAAACCAGCGCTGTAAGGTAAATCATGTCGCGTATATGGGAGCACAATATGAAGTAACGGTTGATTGGCATGGACAAACGCTATTGCTGCAAGTCAATGCCACTCAACTGCAACCCAAAGTGGATGAGAATTATTATCTGGAAATTCACCCGATCGGGATGTTTATTCTGAACGAAGAGATGAAAAATTAGAGCGGCTAAAATCATGCCCTGGCTTTTGTGTCAGGGCATAACCGGCAAGTATTATAAGAAGCAAATAATGCCAGAAAAGCCGCTGATGTTTGATGCAGGAATTTTTACCCAATTAACCTTTCAGCACTCCAACGGCATAAATCGCCTATTCTGCCTATCAACTCATCAATAAACCCTGTAAAATCACCTATGCTTTCTGAGTATGTCACACCGCAAAAAAATCATTCAATTCACTTCTAATAAATAGGTTTTACAATGCATCAGTCTGATGTTGTTGATCGTTCGCTTTTTTCATTAAGCTGGCCGATTTTCATTGATATCTTTCTGCATATGGCGACGTTATTAATCAATACGTACATGATCAGCCATATTTCTTCTGCTTATCTCGCCGCGATGGGTGTGGGTAATCATGTTTTTGATCTCTTTATTACAATTTTCAATTTTATTAGCGTAGGTTGCAGTGTTGTCATCGCACAATATTTAGGCTCAGGAAAACGCGATAAAGCCGGTCAGGCGATTCATATTTCCATTGCCTTTAATTTTGTGCTGGGTCTCAGTTGTGCACTGATTACGGTGTTCTTCGGTTATAAGATCCTGCATATCATGAACCTGCCCGAAAATCTGATGGATGATGGGTTCGCTTATCTGCATGTTCTTGGTATCTGTCTGATACCCGAAGCGATTTCGATTATTCTGGCAGCCTGCCTGCGGGTTTATGGAAAATCGAAATCAGCCATGTATGTCACGCTGATTGCCAACTTGCTCACCATTGTCGGCAATATGATCGTGCTGTATGGATTCTTTGGGCTACCGCAATATGGGCTGGAAGGCGTGGCGTGGTCTACGGTATTTGGTCGT
This sequence comes from Xenorhabdus vietnamensis, assembly GCF_002127535.1. Classification (GTDB taxonomy): domain Bacteria; phylum Pseudomonadota; class Gammaproteobacteria; order Enterobacterales; family Enterobacteriaceae; genus Xenorhabdus; species Xenorhabdus vietnamensis. The sequence goes on along the minus strand of NZ_MUBJ01000005.1, from coordinate 44,902 downwards.
ATTGTTGCTGTTATTTTGCTCTGTGGATTATTGTTCTGTGGTTTGAAGATCAAATTCGAGTTTAAATTGCTCATGCACTGGTCTAAGAACATGTTGAGCAAAATCCTGCATGTTGGCTTGCCAGCCGCTGGTGAAAACTTGGTGTGGATCCTGCAATATATGACCGCACAGGCGTTTATCGGCCTGATGGGTGAAACATCTTTGGCTGCCCAAACGCTGTATTTCCAGCTATCCCTGTTCATTATGCTGTTTGGGATCTCTATCAGTATTGGCAATGAAATTATGGTAGGTCATCTTGTTGGGGCAAAACGCTTTGAGGATGCCTATATCCGAGGAATAAAAAGCCTGCGGGTTGGTGTTATTGTCACGGTAGGCGTCGTATTACCATTTTGGATTTTCAGAGAACCACTTCTCAATGTCATGACGGAAGATAAAAAGATTATTGAACTTCTTCTGCCATTGTTCCTGCTCTCTGTCTTTTTAGAGCCGGGTCGTACCTTTAACATTGTGGTGGTCAATGCCCTGCGTGCCTCCGGTGATGCCCGTTTCCCATTATATACCGCACTGATTTGCATGTGGGGTATTTCCATTCCTCTCGGTTATTTTCTGGGAATCACTATGGGCATGGGAATTCTGGGGATTTGGATAGGATTTTTCTGCGATGAGTGGATACGTGGGTTAGTAAACGCCTGGCGTTGGAAGTCGAAAAGATGGCAAACTAAGCGATTGGATATCTAATTCAGCAATAACAGTAAAAATACATGTGAAAAATGCCGCGGATCACCCTGCGGCATTTTTATTTCAATTATATCTTATAATTTTTTCTTATAACTTTTCTTTGCCATAGAACTCTGAACGAGGACCATACAGCAAGCGACCATATCCACCCGCATTTAACAAACGATTACTGGTAATGCCTGCAATATCATGGCCTCTGTCCGTAACCGTATTTGCGATCTGGGAGATGGCTGCTGATACTAGCATGCCGATCAAACCACCACTGGAGTAATTATCATTTTCTGTGGAAGACGCCGTTGCGAAACCACTCCACAATTGTTTACCCGTGCGCAAATCCACCAAACGGGCTGTCGCGCTGACGCGGGTATCACTGTTAATAATTTGGTATTGTGTACCGTATTGCGTGATATTCAGGTAAAGAGCGGAATCTGCGCCAAAGATATCATGCAATTTTTTGTAGCTGATATTGTGGATATCCTGCGCTTCTGTTACTCCATTTTGGCGGAATGTTTCTTCAACCGCCGCAATGGGATAAACATAATAGCCAGATTCTGCCAACGGATAAGTCACTTGAGACAACAAACTGCCAGAAGCCTGCACCTCCACTGATTTATTTACGGCAGGCAAAACCAAAATGGATTTAGGTTTACTTTCTCTCAGTGCTGAATAATCATACGGTTTATGGTTGGCACACCCTGTCAGTACCAGCAAAAATAAAATACCAATCGCCGCCAGAAAACGGTTCATTATTTCACTCCCTTATTCTTGCTTAATAGAAAATCCATGTAAGGCGCAGACTCAGGAAATAGTTTTTTTTCTATCTCAAACTGCTGGAAGGCATCCTCAATATTGCCAATTTTGCTATAAAGCAATCCTATTTGCGCATGCAAACCGGGTGGAACAGGTTTATCTTTGGCCTTGGCTAGCTCGATAACTTTTTGCAATGCTTGAAGCTGTTCCTGTGGTCCCGTTTTATCCTGCTGGTAATATTGGTACAGAGTTGATTGATAATCACCCCACTCGTATATGGTCTTAGGGGCTTTTACACATCCAGCCAATAATAGAACCCCCAACAGCATCCCCGTCTTTTTCATCAAAAACATACAAAAATTTTCCCTAAAATATCTCACCAATTAATTTTTAAAAAAATGATTAATTAACCAGCTTCCATGCACCATTATCAACACCGGCTACCAGATCATTAATTGCTTCTCGGATCGCCAAATCCAATACTTTTCCATTCAGAGTCGAGTCGTAGCTGGAAGTGCCACCAAATCCAATGACTTCACGGCTGGAAAGTTTATATTCCCCTGCTCCTGCTGAAGAGAAAATAACTTCAGAGGTTTCAACATTCACAACATTCAGCATCACTTTTGCATAAGCAACTTGTGATTTACCGCGTCCCAAAATGCCCCATAATTGGTGATCACCCACTTCTTTGCGACCAAACTCAGTTACAGAACCCGTAATAATGTAGTTAGCCCCTTTCAATTTCTGCGCTTTGCCCTGTAAACCCGCTTCCGCTTTCAACTCGGCCAAATTAGTACGTTCCAATACGTTAAAACGACCGGTTTGTTGTAAATGAGTGACAAGAATAGTTTTTGATTGGTTTCCTAAACGGTCAATGCCATCAGAGAAAATACCATTCTGGTAGCTTGAGCGGTTTTCGAATTTGCCCACTGCAATCGGGCTACGGATACCGGCATAAGTTGTCTTATAAGAAGTGACTTTTTGCACTGGAAGTGTTGATGAAGATTCCGTTGCGCAACCAGCCAGCATAAGAGAACCTAAGCAAAGTGCGGTTAATGTGAGTTTGCTTTTCATTATTATGTCTTCCTTAATGAATGTTCAAATAAATCTGTTCGATTTTTTATACAGCGAATACTACTAACATAAAAAGAAAGAGAATAATAAATATTATTATAGTAAAAGTCCATTTAATTAACAAGTAAACCCTGATAAAAACAAAGCAATGGTCTGATTTTTAATAAGTTAAAAATTAGTTTATTGAGTGATTAACTAATAGTTTAATTTCAATCTCTTACACTAATTAAAAATAAAAGGAGAAAATATTGTGAAATTTCTTCTTTATCATCTATAAATAAAATAGATTCGATAAGAGTGTAGATCATATTAATAAAAATAAAATCAATCTGATTTATTGGCAATAATTTCCTGAGAAAATTCATTTCAACCAAAACATAATCCATAGATATTAAAATAAAACAAAATATATAAATACTCATTCTAGGCTCTTAAGAGTTAAGACTAACTGCTAACAACAAAAACCATAGTAAAAAGAGGGCCTATTCAGCATTTATTGATTTATCTTCATTTCCAACCGAAAAGCCGAGATAAAGATATACATCGCACTATCTCACCAGCAAAAAAATCTAGATTAATATTCTTAACTACATCATAATATTAACACTAAAAAGGATTTAATACTGAATACTCACAACACCTTTGCATGGAGGAAAAATATCTTTATCCATCAACAAGATAAAAGACATCAATTTTCTTTTTTGCACAGTTTCCTTTGTGATTTCCCATTGAAAACAATAAATAGCAATTTTTTCTTTCATGAAGAAATTGTTCTCTCAAAAACTGTAATAGATGGAATATTTAGGGAAATTTTTTCTCCTTGAAATCATTTACTATCAACACACGATAATTTTCTTACTAAAAGAATGGTTATTTGATATTACAGCACTAAAGATGTAAGCAAGAGCTATTATGAAAACAGCAACAAAAAACAATGACGTCACACCATACTTATCTCCATCAGCCAAACGTGCCAACATGACAGAAGCAGAATGGAAAAAAGCAATAAAATTCAACCATACCGATACTGGCTGGGTCATTATGAGTATAGGCATGGCAATCGGAGCCGGGATTGTTTTCTTGCCCGTTCAGGTTGGATTGACGGGATTGTGGGTTTTCCTGCTATCTTCCATTATTGGCTACCCCGCCATGTATCTTTTCCAGCGACTCTTCATCAACACTCTGGCAGAATCACCAGAATGCAAGGATTATCCCAGTGTCATCAGTGGCTATCTTGGTAAAAACTGGGGCATCCTGTTAGGCATACTCTATTTCATTATGCTGGTGATCTGGATGTTTGTTTATTCCACCGCCATAACCAATGACAGCGCTTCTTACCTGCAAACATTTAAAATCACCGATGAATTAATGTCAAAAAACCCACTTTATGGGTTGGTGCTAATTTGTATACTGGTCGCTATTTCTTCCCGTGGTGAACAGCTGCTGTTCAAAGTATCCAGCCTGATGGTCATGACAAAGTTATTTGTTGTCGCGGCCTTGGGAATTTCCATGATCGGTATGTGGCATATTTACAATATCGGGGCATTTCCTCCCTTCGGTTTTTTGATCGAAAAAGCTATTGTCACATTACCTTTTACGCTCACGTCTATTCTGTTTATCCAAACACTCAGCCCAATGGTGATTTCTTACCGCAATCGGGAGCAAAATCGTGAAGTTGCTCGCCATAAGGCACTGAGAACCATGAATATTGCCTTTGGCGTCCTGTTTTTTACGGTATTTTTCTATGTCATCTCTTTTACACTGGCAATGAAACACACTGCAGCAGTCGAAGCCCATAAACAAAATATTTCAGCACTGGCAATTGTTGCACAGTTATTTCCCGGTGGTTGGGTGATTACCGTCAGCATCATGCTCAATATTTTTGCCGTGTTGACTGCTTTTTTTGGTGTTTACCTCGGATTTCGTGAAGCCAGCCAAGGAATTGTCATGAATGTTCTTGGCCGGTTGATACCTATCGAAAAAATCAATGAAAAGTGGGTGCAAAAAGGCATCATGGTTTTCGCCATTTTATTGGCATGGAGTGCCATTATCCTAAATGCGCCAGTATTGAGCTTTACATCTATCTGTAGCCCAATATTTGGCATCGTTGGCTGCCTCATTCCTGCCTATCTGGTCTACAAAGTTCCCAGTCTGCATCATTACAAAGGAATATCGTTCATTTTGATCATTTTTACCGGGATCTTATTATGCATTTCCCCTTTCCTTGCCTTCTCCGACACAGGAATTATCAGTGTATCCTAAAGATGTGTATCTGAAGCCCAAGGTTAAATAGGTCTGTATTTAAGAAGATGGGAACAGTTACAAAATAAAATAATTAATAATATTAATAATTATTAAGATCTATGTTTAAGAAGTTCAATGCCTGAGAAGGTTAATTACGATCAGTTTTGTTATTAAGGTTTGCTTATATGAGTCAGAAACAAAACACAAGGTTGTGGGATACGTTTATCCGTGTAGTCAAAAAGGAAGTTAAACCAGCCATAGGATGTACTGAGCCAATTTCACTGGCTTTAGCTGCCGCCACTGCGGCATCTTATCTATCCGGCCCTGTTCAACGCATCAGTGCGCGAGTTTCACCGAATTTGATGAAAAATGGTATGGGTGTCACTGTACCAGGTACGGGAATGGTTGGATTGCCGATTGCTGCTGCACTTGGCGCATTAGGTGGAGATCCCAGTGCGGGTTTGGAAGTTCTGCAACGGGTGACATCCACAGATATAGCCCAAAGTAAGGCCTTATTACAGCAAGGCGCTGTCACTGTCAGTATCCAACAACCATGTGATGATGTTTTGTATTCTGAAGCCACGGTATTTTATCAAGAGGAATCAGCAACAGTCATTATCGCTGGCAATCACACCCAAATTGTGAAGATTATGTATAACGGTCAGGCCATATTCGATAAACAGGCTCAATCCAACGATACAGAAATTTGTCATGCCAATGATGAAGCTGAATATTGCCTTGAGCACGCTACAGCCTTTCAGGTTTATGAATTTGCGACGAAAGTTCCTTATGACGATATCCATTTTATATTGGAAGCCGCGCGCTTAAATGACGCCCTGTCCCAAGCAGGTTTATCGACTCAATATGGATTGCACATCGGTATGACCCTACAACGTCAGCGTGACCGGGGGTTACTGGCGCGGGACTTACTTTCCGATATTATGATCCGGACTACTGCTGCGTCAGATGCCCGCATGGGGGGCGCTGTTTTACCTGCCATGAGTAATTCAGGTTCAGGTAATCAAGGGATCGCAGCAACGATGCCCGTCGTTGTCGTGGCAGAACACTTGGGATGTAATGAAGAACAATTGGCACGGGCGTTAATGCTGTCACATCTGATGGCGATTTATATTCACAATAAATTGCCAACACTTTCTGCTCTTTGTGCTGCAACAACTGCGTCAATGGGGGCGGCTGCCGGTATTGCATGGCTGATTGAACAACAATATCAACCCGTTGCTATGGCAATTTGCAGCATGATAGGTGATATCAGTGGCATGATTTGTGACGGTGCTTCCAATAGTTGTGCCATGAAAGTATCCACCAGTGCCAGCGCAGCGTATAAAGCAGTATTAATGGCGCTGGACAACAGCTGTGTCAGCGGCAGTGATGGCATCGTTTCAAGTGATGTAGATCAGTCCATAGCCAATCTGTGTTCACTTGCTCGCCACGCCATGCAGCAAACTGATATACAAATCATTGAGATTATGGCGCACAAAGCCAAATTTGCCTAAATAAGTAGATAAGGCCAAAATATTTCTTTTGTAGTTTTTTTTGGCCTTAATGAAATCATATTCCATAATAATTCACTCATTAAATAATCATTTTAATGATGGAAAGATATTTAATTAATCATAGGAAATATTTATTTAATTAAATTACACAAACTGATTAAAAAACGATTAATTTCTTAAATTCAAACATCAAGAAAAAAACATCTGAAATTATAACCCAGTGAACTAAATTCACTCCCCTTCATAGAACTAAATCAACTCACCAAATTAGAATTTTACTCCAAATACATTAAATAAAAATACAAAATAAATTTATTTAACCAGAAAAATTACTATTTAAAAAATTAAACTCCGTTATTTTAAGTGTTACTTCATAAGTATGCCAATCAGGATCATACGCCTTAATGCGCAAGATATTATGCAAACAGCTTAGACAAATCATTTACTTTTTTCACTAAATGCAGTAAATATAGATAGTAAAAACAACTAAAAGGATTTTTTAAAGAATAAAAAACCAGAAAACAAACCAAGCCGCACGATTAGTTGCAAAGTTCAATAAAGCTGTTTTTATATATGGAGTTCTATTTATGATTGCCTCATTCTATGTATCAGAGCCACATAGCACATATCTATAAGTTTTCAATTAGTATTTCCATTAAAAATAAGACGAATAAAAGAAGAAAGTTTTTCCTATTTGCAGCATTCCAATTAAATAAATTTGATATTTTTCCAATCGCATCCAAAAAATACTAACGGTTTATTGTATTCGATTGGCTTAAATAACTTGCGATTCACAATTAATCTCTCTGATTCCATAGGAATGATAATTTCATGAAGCAACGTAAATTTTTAACCCGATACGAAATAGACGCAATTTTGGCAGCAACAAAACAAGGACGCCACGCAGAACGGAATTACTGCATGCTATTAATGTGTTTTATTCACGGATTTAGGGTAAGTGAACTATGTAATCTACGTCTATCTGATCTCGATTTACATTCATCGATCATTCACATCAGACGGTTAAAGGGCGGACTTTCAACCATACATCCTTTAGTTCCAGAGGAAATTGTAGCATTGAAACAATGGCTGGAAATCCGTGAAAACTGGAAAGAAGCTGACGAGGCGCCGTGGGTATTCCTTTCCCAAAAATCCGGCCCTGTTTCACGGCAACAAGTTTACGGATTATTGAAATATTATGGGAAGCAGGCATCGGTCAGTGTTTCTCCACATCCACACATGTTAAGACACGCCTGTGGTTATGCATTAGCCGATCTTGGCCGTGATACTCGTTTGATTCAAGATTATCTCGGACACCGTAATATTTCACATACCGTAATTTATACTGCCAGTAATGTGAAACGCTTCTCCAATATTTGGGAGTCTCCCTCTAAATAACCGTGTTATTTTTCTGCTATTTTCACTAACATGGCCTGTTGTCACAATAATCTCCATAAATTAATCAGGGAGATTACCAGTAGGTAAGATAAACAATTCCATCATCATATAAAATAAATTACCATTTTATATGTGTGATTAACTCAATTTGTAAATGGATTTTGTTTTATATTTGTTAACACGCCGAGGATACTTTATCAAAGCTTAAGTATAATAAGTAAATAGATAAAGTAAATTTCTAATGATAATGAGCAGCGAATTTATATAAATAATTTCACTGCTCAGTAAAGAATAAAAAACAAACAATTAAATCCCACAGAATATGATTACTTAGATCATCATTCTTAAGGCCATCTTTCTTCGAGCAATTCAGCGAATTTTTCACGAATTCTTTGTTCTGGCAGCTCTATACCAATAAAAACCAGCACACTTTCACGTGCTTCATCATCAAGCCATTCCCTGTCCCAGTCCGCACTGTACAGACGCTGAACTCCCTGAAACAGCAACCGCCGTGGTTCTTCTTTAATAGCAAGAATTCCTTTGTAGCGCAGAAGGTTATCCGCGAAACTCAGCAATAGTTCTTCCATTAGGTTCGAAACTTCTGATAGTTCAACAGAACACGATAAGTTGACGACAATAGACTGGATTGTATTTTGTTGTTTTGGCGCAAATCGAAATACAGGAGTCGAAACCGTCAGTTTGCCATTCAATATGAAACCTTCGATATCGAACAGTAAGCCCAAATCTGCTTTGCCTTGAATGACTTTATGAATAGGTGCTCTGGCATTAATTCGTTGCAAACGTTCAACTAAGGCATCATTAACTGGAGCAACATCTGTTTTTGTTAAAATAACTCTGTCTGCATATCCCACTTGTGCCTGTGCAATGGAAAAGCGATCTAACTGTTGTTCTGCATGAACAGCATCCACCAGCGTGATAATGCCATCAAGTAAAAAACGCTGGCACAAAATCTCATGGGAAAAGAAAGTCTGTGTAATCGGGCCGGGATCAGCCATACCTGTACACTCAATAATCAGCCGGTCAAAGTAGATCTTCCCTTTATCCATGCTATCCAGCAAGTCCAATAATGCATCTTCCAGATCATTAGAACGACTACAGCAGATACATCCATTGCTTAATGTTTTAATCTGAGTTGCTCGATCACCAATCAATTTATTATCAATGGGGACTTCACCAAATTCATTTTCGATAACAGCTATTTTGTAACCGTGATCGGCATTAAGGATATGACGCAGCAGCGTCGTTTTACCTGATCCCAAAAAACCGGTCAGGATAGTGACTGATATTGGTTGCATTTTCATTTCCCAATGCTCATTGATTACTAAAAAATTTCTACTGATTTAGCCGCTTTTCTAACAACAGCGCATACCGCCTTTTCCATCGCCACCATAACGAGCATTCTGGCGTTCGCGAAAAAATTCTTCATAAGTCATATAAGGTTTATCTGGGTGGTTTTCCTTCATGTGCTGTACATATGTGTCATAGTCAGGAACTCCCACCAACATACGGGCAGCCTGCCCCAGATATTTTCCAGCCCGACCAAGATTACCAAACATAAATTGTTCTCCAAAAAATACCCCACATAATCGACTTTGTATTATGTGGGGTATATACCCATTGTTTTCCTGGTAGCAACTTTGTTAGTTAGCTGCATCATAAACTCATTGAGTATAGTTATTACTGATACAGACTGATTTAGATAGTATCAGTTTAAGTATCAAATCAGTGCGTAGAAGATACTTTCACCCCACCTTCTGGAACCGGAACATAAGGCGTTTCATTATCGGTACGCTCCGGATTTTTGCTTGCTTTTATCGCCGTTTTGATGCCATAGATAATGATGCTATACACCACCACTAGGAACAGAATACTTAAACCTGCATTGGTGTAGTTATTCACAACAATATGGTTCATATTGCTGATTTGCTCAGCAGTCAATTCTGCACCACCTTCTGCAATCCGCTGCTTATACTCTTTCGCAAGGAAAAAAAAGCCTTCAAGCCGTGGGTTGTCACTGAATAATTTAAGCCCCAGCGCCCATGTAGTACAAATCAACAACCAAACCGCAGGAATAACCGTTACCCAAATATATTGAGTGCGTTTCATTTTGATTAGTACAACCGTACCTAATACCAACGCAACAGCGGCCAGCATCTGGTTAGAGATACCAAACAGCGGCCACAGGCTCTTGACGCCGCCCAGTGGATCAACCACGCCTTGATACAGCAAATAACCCCATAAGCCTACACAACCTGCTGTACCAATAATGCCCGCAATCAGGGAGTCTGTTTTTTTCAGGAATGGAACAAAATTACCCAAAAGATCCTGCAACATGAAACGGCCAGAGCGTGTACCTGCGTCCAGCGCAGTCAAGATGAACAGAGCTTCAAACAAAATGCCGAAGTGATACCAGAAGCCCATATCTGCCGCGGGTATGATCTGATGGAATACGTGGGCAATACCCACCGCTAAAGTTGGTGCTCCCCCTGCACGATTTAAGACGGATGGTTCACCAATATCTTTTGCTGTTTGCAGAATTTGATCCGGCGAAATAACAAAACCCCAAGAGCTTACTGTTGCTGCCGCATGGGTCGTCACTTCTTGCAAAGAAGCCATAATCATCGGCGCTTCGGCAGTACCCAAATTATGTAAGTCAGGCATAGTAATGCCCAACGCTGCCGGAGGGGTATTCATAGCAAAATACAAGCCCGGCTCAATGATGGATGCAGCAACCAGTGCCATGATTGCAACAAACGATTCCATCAACATCGCACCATAACCAATGAAACGCGCATCTTTTTCATTCGCCAGCAGTTTAGGCGTCGTTCCTGAAGAAATCAGGGCATGGAAACCAGATACCGCACCACAAGCAATAGTAATGAACAAAAATGGGAACAACGTTCCTTTCCAAACCGGCCCTGTGCCATCAATATACTGTGTGACGGCTGGCATTTTCAGCTCAGGGTTCAGGATGACAATCCCAATCGCAAGACCAACAATTACCCCAATTTTCAGGAAAGTTGCCAGATAGTCACGCGGAGCCAAAATAAGCCAGACTGGCAATAATGCAGAGATAAAGGCATAACCGATCAGCGCATAAGTGATGGTGGTATCTTTGAAAGTCAACGCTGGTCCCCAGTAAGGGTCTGCTGCGACAACACCACCAAACCAAATGGCAGCAATCAGCATGAGAATACCAATCACGGAAACTTCACCCACACGACCCGGACGGATATATCGCATATAGATCCCCATGAAAAGCGCAATGGGCACCGTTGAGCAAACAGTAAATACGCCCCACGGGCTTTCCGCCAATGCTTTCACGACGATTAAGGCTAATACCGCCAGAATGATGATCATGATTAAGAAGCAACCAAACAGGGCTATCGTACCTGGCACGCGCCCCATTTCTTCTTTGACGATCTCACCCAATGATGCTCCATTGCGGCGCGAAGAGATAAATAGCACCATAAAGTCTTGCACCGCCCCGGCAAGCACAACCCCAGCCAATAACCACAATGTTCCCGGCAGATAACCAACCTGTGCTGCCAACACAGGCCCTACCAACGGGCCTGCTCCAGCAATAGCCGCAAAATGGTGACCAAACAGGACATTTTTGTTGGTAGGAACATAATTCAGGCCATCATTATTGACGACCGCTGGCGTTGCTCGCGTGGCGTCCAGCTTCATCACCTTAGTGGCGATATAAAGGCTGTAATACCGATAAGCAACCAAATAAACCGCTACGGAAGCGACGATGATCCACAAAGCGCTAACGTGTTCTCCCCGACGAAGCGCAACAACTCCAAGGCAGAATGCGCCAATTATCCCCACTATCATCCAAGGGATATGCTTTAAAAATTTATTATTGTTCATAAAACTTCCTTTTCACAGTAAGACGAACAGCAAGCTATTATTTAATTTTTACTCTCTTCTCCATAAACCGACCATCTATGGCCGGAAAGAAGTGATCTCCATATAAAAGTATGTACTCCTCGCCACACTGCACTATGATATACAACTCTTTCTGATCAGACTGAGAAGATCTAGGTCAGCGGTTGAATACTACATTAAGCGGTCAAAATCCCCCAATCAATGGTCTACACACATAAATCATGAATCAATTTTTGTGATATCAATCACTTATCCAAGAGTGTTTCACAATTGCAATACCATCCACAAAGCTACAACTGGAAATACAAAGGTATATTTATCAGTTGAAGTTAATGGCATCATCCTTCAGTTGATTAAAGTCTTTATATTCGTTAGTAAATGAAATCACTGTATGCTGGTTCTGACATCTTTGGTTAGAAAACCAATCACATTTGGATACCAAGCGAGGCTCCTCAATTCCAAGCCATGTGGATAGCATAGGTAATAGATTCAAACCACTGCGGGGAGCATCTATTATATTTTTGCCTGCTTTTTTCGTGTCTGTATTTTTGATGGAAGAATCTTTTGTAGAAGCGTTTTTTGTAAAATAGTCGTAACCGGTAATAATAAAAGGAACTTGATAGTTTTGCTGATTATCATCGTTGTGGGTCAGATTCTCATTATCTGTACTCTTATTCACAAATGACAAACCATGATCCGCAAAATAGAGCATTGTCCAGTGCAATTGATTTTTATTGGCAATATTTTCAATATCAGCCAGCAGACTATCCGTATTATGGATACTCTGGAGATAACATGAAATATTCTTGGAATGAAAATAGGTGTTGTACTTCTCATCAGTTCTGGCGCAAGGTTGTGGATGTGAACCCATTAAATGAATAATAATCAACTTCTTCTGTTCATCCTTAACTAACGCCTTACGAATATAAGGCAATAAATTATCATCCGGCATATAACTGCGATCATCTGAATTGCCTTCTTTTAGAAAAGTATAATGATTGGCCTGCTGTCCAATCAGCGCTACGGGAGAATCGAAACCACCTTTCATTCCCTGATTGGACAACCAATAAGTTTTAAATCCCGCTTTTTTCGCCAGTGAAACAATACTGTTATTCAGTTGAATTTCATTTGCTTCACGAACCGCCAGAGAGTTAGTCAGAGATAACTGGGTTGATGGTGCCGCAGAAATATAGTTGGTTAACACTGTAGCATTCGTGTTGTCCAACCAAGGGGTATTTTTATCAGGAAACCCATAGGCATCCATAAAATCTTTTCGGACACTTTCACCAATCACCATTATATACGTGTCATATTTTTCATCTTTCACCACTGGCTGCCAGACATCCCTGTATTGAATAATCCTGGCAAACCGATTATTTTCCGACATGACTTTCTTGTAGCTTCGATAAGCATCAGTGAAGAAGCGAACCTCAGGTAAACTGATATTCAAAAGTTCCGAATAATCTTCAAAACCCGATTTTATATATCCTTTGGCCGGAGACCAAAAAGTCGAGATGAAGAACAGGGTAAATAACCATTTTTTACTTTTACCTGATATAGTAACATTTAGCTTAAATGCAAATATCATCAGAACAAAAATAGCTATGGCTGTTAAATAAGTTGAGATAGAAAGCCCGCTAATATATTCAACCGTTTCATTTCTATTTGTATAGATTAATGATCCTACCGCATTGACATCCGGATAACCGTAATTGAGTCCTATTGGGGTATAGAGTATTCCAACTAAAGAAAAAAAAGTGATTGAGAAGATATATACTCGCTTACTTGTTGCAGCTAAAAACAAAAAGAATGCAAAAGCACTGAAGACATATATCAGTTTTAATTGATATCCCAAACATTTATGTACCATAAAAATAAGAAAAAAAAGAACAGCAAAACAAGATAATTTCTTGTTTTTATAAAAAAAAGACATAATCACCCTGTCATTTCAAATAGCCGTAGCTAAATTTCTGTTTAAGTAAATCCATTGTGTTAAATCCATAGTGTTTGGACAAAACTCTACCTACAGATTTTGTTCAAAAATCCGACATACTATTTTATCTAAACTTGAGGAAAAACCTAAGTCTACCTGATTTCATAAATTAATAAGCCGATTGATTTCACAAAGAAAATTTTTTCTTTTTGCAAAACATTTTGTTCACTATTCCCGATTTTGTACGATAAAAAATCTACTTAATAACAAAACCCAATACCACAGCATCAGGTTTAGTTATCACACAACTTTATCATGCAATAAATAGTGAATTATTGACTGGTTGACAAGTAGCGTTCAAAATCCTCACGTTCTTCATCCCGTAAAGTCAGTACATGAAAACCATCACGGGTTACCAGAATAGTATGCTCAAACTGAGCCGATAACCGACGATCTTTAGTCGTTACTGTCCAGCCATCTTTATGCAGCTTAACGTCCTTTTTGCCTTGGTTGATCATAGGCTCAATCGTGAAAGTCATCCCCTCCTCCAAGATAATACCTTCTCCCGCCTTACCGTAATGCAAAACTTGCGGTTCCTCATGCATGTTGCGACCAATACCATGGCCACAATATTCACGCACTACAGTGTAATTATTTGCTTCAGCATGCTGCTGTATCGTATGACCAATATCCCCCAAAGTAATCCCCGGCTTGACGATCTTAATCGCTTTATATAGACATTCTTGAGTCACATTGACCAAACGCTTGGCATGAGATGACACATCACCGACACAAAATGTAATACTGCTGTCGCCGTAATATCCCTCTTTTTTGACGGTGACATCCACATTAACGATATCTCCGTTTTTCAGCCTCTTTTCTGAAGGCCAACCATGACAAACAACGTGATTTACTGATGTATTGACCGTATAAGGAAAACCATATTGCCCTAAACTGCCCGGTATCGCATCAAGGATATTGATAACGTAATCATGGCAAAATGAATCAATTTCAAGGGTCGAAATACCTGGCACGATAATCTGACGAACAGCCTCAAGCACTTGGCCAGTCAAGCGACCAGCTATTTCCATCTTCTTTATTTCATCTATATCTTTTATCAGTATGCCTTTGTTTCTTGTCATATTGTTTTTCTCTTAATTCTATTTATGTAGGTTCCTTTTTAATAATGCACTTACATTCGTTAACAACTCAAGCCAATGTTTATCTCAAATTTGTCTAAAAAAGTTCGTATTCCAATGTAAACACCTTCATACTAATAATTTAGCGAACAAAAAACGTTCTATTTTTCTTGCAACTCATCAATTCAAAAGGATGATAAATGGAAAAGTTCTATTTGCTGAAAATTACACTTATCGAAGCTGAACCTAGTATATGGCGTCGTTTTGTTGTTCCATCCAGTATTTCATTGGATCGATTACACGATGTGATACAAACAGTGATGGGCTGGCATGATTGCCACTTACATGAGTTTATTTTTGGTGTTAAATGCTTTACTGAAACGCCAGAAGAACCTGAAGATGGTAAAGAAGAAGGAAAAGTTAGGCTTAATTCATTAATCAAAAGGAAAGGCAATAAATTCGTTTACATTTACGATTTCGGTGACTGCTGGGAACATGAAATTGTTCTTGAAAACAGTAACTATTCCCGTGACGAACTTCCTATGCCTATTTTCTGTCTTGATGGTCAGCAAGCCTGTCCTCCAGAAGATTCTGGTGGTGCATATGGCTATATTGATCTGATCAATATTATCAACGATCCAAGCCATGAAGATTATCTCGAAACATTTAAATGGATTAGTGGCAAATCTGATGTTTCCCCCGATAAAATTTTTTCCCCTGAAAAATTCAATATGGAAGAAGTGAATAATAGACTGGCTTTATATTATCGTTGGTCAAGGGATCGTTATTTACCACTATTCGAATGACTATTCTGTTGGTCATGTATTTAATAATTTGAAAACAAGTAATTATAAAATACATGGCCCATTCTTTTGATTATTCAACCCACCAATAGCCTCTTTTCTTTGCTCAATGCAGCCAGTGAGCGTATTTATTCATAAGCAATTTTACTCATGGAACGTATATCATCTTTCATTAAAGCATAATGTCATGATGGTAGGGATTTAATCGAGCCGCTTCGCAATCCTGCTGAATTATACAAAAATCTGATACATTCCTGCGAGTATTCCTGCTAACCTAGCGACAAAATCTTCCTAATCAAATCCACAGGTGAATCACACAGATTATCAGTGATAAGATAGCGTTTTCGCCCAGGATGAGGTTTGTTAGCGTTCCATCCTTAGCTGATTATATTTAGGTTTTGTCATTTTAGATGGGTTGACTGAGCGTCGATAGCCCAACTGAGACAACAGGAATAATAGAATTGAATCAAGTCAATATGAAAGAATCTCCAGCAAAGGATTTAGATAACCATACTCCCATGATGCAGCAGTATCTGCGATTGAAAGCGCAGCACCCGGATATCCTGCTGCTTTATCGGATGGGAGACTTTTATGAGTTGTTCTTTGACGATGCCAAAAAAGCCTCAAAGTTACTGGATATTTCACTAACCAAACGCGGACAATCGGCTGGTCAACCTATTCCCATGGCGGGCGTTCCTTATCACGCAATCGAAAACTATCTGGCAAAACTGGTACAACTCGGTGAATCTGCGGCGATCTGCGAACAAGTTGGCGACCCTGCAACCAGTAAAGGCCCTGTTGAACGCAAAGTTGTACGTATTGTAACCCCCGGTACAGTGACAGATGAGGCTTTGCTACAGGAGCGTCAGGATAATCTGCTGGCTGCTATCTGGCATGATATCCAGGGTTTTGGTTACGCCACATTGGATATCACTTCTGGTCGTTTCCGCGTTTCCGAAATGGCCGATGAAGATACCATTGCCGCAGAATTGCAACGAACTCGTCCTGCGGAACTGCTCTATCCTGAAACATTTGACCATATGGCATTGATTGAACGTTGTCATGGCCTGCGTCGGCGCCCAATGTGGGAATTTGAGCTGGACACGGCAAGACAGCAACTTAATTTGCAATTTGGCACACGTGACCTAATTGGCTTCGGTGTGGAAAAGGCGATGCTCGCCCTTCGTGCAGCTGGCTGTTTGCTGCAATATGTCAAAGATACTCAACGCACTGCCCTGCCCCATATCCGCAGCCTTACGATGGAACGTCAGCAGGAAACCGTCATTATGGATGCCGCCACCCGCCGTAATCTGGAATTGACGCAAAACTTATCCGGCGGTATTGAGAATACATTGGCTTCAGTTCTCGATCAGTGTGTGACACCAATGGGCAGTCGTATGCTGAAACGCTGGCTACATACGCCAATCCGCAATAAAGATGTGTTGGAAAACCGTCAGCAAGCCATTTCCGCGTTACAGGAAATTGGTTATGAATTGCAGCCGTTTTTGCGTCAGGTCGGTGATTTAGAGCGTGTGCTTGGCCGTCTAGCTCTCCGTTCTGCCCGTCCCCGTGATCTGGCCAGAATGCGCCATGCTTTCCAGCAATTACCCGATATTCACCAGATCATGACATCCTCTGATTCCCCTTATATTCTGGCGCTACAGCAGCGTGTGGGACATTTTGAGGAATTGCAGACACTCTTGGAGAATGCGGTTGTCGAAACACCTCCTGTTTTGGTGCGTGACGGTGGTGTAATTGCCACGGGTTATAATGCCGAACTGGATGAGTGGCGAGCGTTGGCCGATGGAGCCAGCGATTATCTGGATAAACTGGAGATCCGCGAACGTGAAAAACTCGGTATTGATACCCTGAAAGTAGGGTTCAATGCGGTGCATGGTTACTATATTCAGGTCAGTCGTGGACAAAGCCATTTAGTACCAATCCATTATGTTCGCCGTCAAACGCTGAAAAATGCAGAACGCTATATCATTCCTGAATTAAAAGAATATGAAGACAAGGTACTGACCTCCAAAGGCAAGGCTCTTGCCATCGAAAAAGCCTTGTACGAAGAGCTGTTCGATTTGTTGTTGCCTCATCTGGCCGATTTGCAGACTTGTGCCGAAGCGCTGTCAGAACTGGATGTACTGGCAAACCTTGCTGAACGTGCTGAAACCCTGAATTACACTTGTCCGACACTGATGGATAAAGTCGGTATTCAGATCACTGGCGGTCGGCATCCGGTTGTCGAACAAGTATTGAGTGAACCGTTTATTTCTAACCCATTGACACTCTCATCACAACGCCGTTTGCTGATTGTCACAGGGCCGAATATGGGGGGGAAAAGCACCTATATGCGTCAGGCAGCCTTGATTACATTGCTGGCATATATTGGAAGCTTTGTTCCTGCCGAAAAAGCAGTTATTGGTCCTGTCGATCGCATCTTTACTCGTGTCGGGGCATCTGATGATCTGGCATCAGGGCGTTCTACCTTTATGGTGGAAATGACGGAAACTGCCAATATTTTGCATAACGCGACCGAATATAGTCTGGTTTTGATGGATGAGATCGGCCGTGGTACATCAACTTATGATGGTTTATCACTTGCGTGGGCTTGTGCGGAAAATTTAGCCAACCGCATAAAAGCAATGACATTGTTCGCCACTCACTATTTCGAACTGACAACACTGCCAGAAAAACTGGAAGGCGTTGTCAATATTCACCTTGATGCTGTCGAGCATGGCGATACCATTGCTTTCATGCACAATGTGCAGGAAGGAGCAGCAAGCAAGAGTTATGGGCTGGCTGTCGCCTCGTTGGCTGGTGTCCCGCGCGAAGTGATTAAACGTGCCCGTCAAAAGTTGAAGGAGTTAGAATCACACTCCAATAATGCGGCAGCAAGCCATGTCGATACACCGCAATTAACCTTGCTGACAGAAGAAACATCTCCGGCAGTTGAAGCATTGGAAAACCTTAATCCAGATACCTTGACACCACGTCAGGCATTGGAATGGATTTATCGTCTGAAAGACATGGTTTAACAATGAATGAAATATCAACGAATGGAATCGCAACAGATGAAACTACGATGAACGGTGCAGCAATGAAGTTTGATAGCAATCTGCTAGCACCCATTTATCAATTTTTACAGTGTGTAACTCCTGACCAATGGGTAGAAAAAGCTCGGCAACCCGAAAGTTTGCCGATTTTGTTGCGTGATCATCTGCTATGTGAATTGAAAGCGGCACAAAGTGCCATGTTCTTAATTCGTAAATATGCGGTTGATCCTGAGAGTGCGGATACGCTGCTGGCTTGGTTTCAGCCCTACGAAGATTTTGCCTATAAAAAAATTGGCGACATCCATTCGTTGAAAGGAAAAAACCAGGTCACCAAGCAAATTATTGCTAGGGCAAAATCACTTTATAGTCAGGATCTCATTGATAAAATGGTGTTATTGATTAAAGAAGAGTTGCATCATTTTTATCAAGTATTGGAAATTATGGATGCCAGAGAAATAAGCTACGATAGTATCAGCGCCAGCCGCTATGCTAAATCTCTATTTCAGCATATTACCAATCATGAGCCTTATACATTAGTCGATAAGTTGATTATTGGTGCCTATATTGAAGCGCGTTCATGTGAACGTTTCGCAAAACTGGCTCCCCATCTGGATGAGGATTTAGGTAAGTTTTATATTTCTCTTCTCCGCTCAGAAGCTCGCCATTATCAAGATTATTTGACACTGGCTCAATCGATATCCAAAGAAGATATTACTGCAAGGGTGAATTATTTTGGTCAGATTGAAGCGGAACTTATTCAAGCACCCGATTATGATTTCAAATTTCATAGCGGCATTCCCATTACCTGAAATTGATTAATAAAATACTCAGTAGTAATGAAAATATAAATAAGTGAATAAAAGGTGGGCTAAATAAGCCCACCTTAGGGTACGAGATAATATACTTTATCTTTTTAATTGCTACTTCGTGAATTATTTTCACTCATCCCATACATCCAGTGATGTTCTGGAAATTCGTTTATTTTCCACTATGTTGCAATTTTAATTTCTCAGGTATGAAGAATTAAGTATGAAATAATGATTCTATATTCAAGCCTTGGGTATGCAATATGTCTCTAAGACGACGCAATCCCTCAACCTGAATCTGGCGAACTCTCTCCCTTGTTAATCCAATTTCTCGCCCAACATCTTCTAATGTTTCAGCTTCGTATCCAAGTAAACCGAAACGACGGGCCAATACTTCGCGCTGTTTTGCATTTAGTTCAAACAACCATTTCACAATGCTTTGTTTCATATCATCATCTTGAATGGTTGTTTCTGGCCCTGAGTCATTTTCATCAGATAAAACATCCAATAATGCTTTATCTGAATCACCACTAATTGGTGTATCAACAGAAGTAATGCGTTCGTTAAGCCGCATCATACGGCTCACGTCTTCAATGGGTTTATCCAGTTTTTCCGCAATTTCTTCGATACTAGGTTCATGATCCAATTTGTGTGCCAGCTCTCTTGCAGTACGTAAATAGACATTCAACTCTTTGACTATGTGAATAGGCAGACGAATTGTGCGAGTTTGATTCATGATGGCTCGTTCAATTGTTTGACGAATCCACCATGTTGCATAAGTAGAAAAACGAAAACCTCTTTCAGGATCAAATTTTTCCACCGCACGAATAAGCCCAAGGTTACCTTCTTCAATCAGATCTAGCAGTGCCAATCCACGATTGCTGTATCGGCGGGATATTTTTACAACTAACCGCAAATTACTTTCAATCATGCGTTGGCGTGCAGCAATATCTCCCCGCAATGCACGTCTGGCGAAAAGAACCTCTTCCTCTGCTGTTAGCAAAGGTGAGAAACCAATCTCTCCTAGATAAAGTTGTGTCGCATCAAGAACACGTTGGTTTATCCCTTGCAATAATCCCAGATCTTCATCAAGACCAGTTACATCATCCTCATCTCTCAGCAACGCTTCATCAAAGTCATCAGCTTCCATGCTATTTTTGTCTAAGTCCGCATCATCATACAACTCATTAACTTTAAGCGTACTTTGGCTCATCAGCTGCTCCTACCCGTGATAATGCGGGCAGGAATTTCAGATCCTGCCCCGGTTTATCGCTGCTGAAGATAACGCAGCGGATTTACGGATTTTCCCTTATAGCGAATTTCAAAATGCAATCTTACTGAATTTGTTCCGGTACTACCCATAGTGGCAATCTTTTGCCCCGCTTGGACATCCTGCTGCTCACGAACCAACATTGTGTCGTTGTGCGCATAGGCACTTAGGTAGTCATCGTTATGTTTTATAATTAATAGATTTCCATATCCACGTAATGCATTTCCGACATAAACCACTTTCCCACCGGCTGTTGCAAATACGGGTTGACCACGACTCCCCGCAATATCAATGCCTTTATTCCCTCCTTGAGAATCAGAGAAACCTTCAAGAACTTTTCCTTCTGCCGGCCATCTCCAACTATTAACCGTATCAATACCATTAATAGCGCTATTTATTCCCGTATCTGTTGCTGTAGATACTTTCGGTGATGCATCGTCGCTAACAGAAACAGTTGCTCTTGGCAACATTTTTTCTGACCTTGGTCTATCAATATTTGCAGGATACGCATTAATTTTTTGAAAATCAACCTGCTTAATTTTAGATTGGGTACTATTTGATGCTATTAATACACCATTTTTGGAGGTTGCATTACCCATTCTCAGGACTTGACCAACATTTAAGCTATAAGGCTCTAAAATATTATTCTTGTGCGCTATATCACGAAAATCATCACCTGTAATCCAAGCTATATAAAACAAGGTATCCCCATGTTTAACAGTATAAGTACTCCCGTTATAGCTTCCTTTGGGGATATTCCCGTAGTTACGGTTATAGATAATTCTCCCTTGAGAAGAACTACTATTAGTAGAATTATTCACTGGCTGGCGGTTTTTGACAGCATGATTATCTGATATGCGATTCGTTGAGATTAAAGGAGGATAAGATGGCACTGGCGTCGAAACTGATGACGGTTTGGAGAATAATCCTCCGTCTTTCTCCTTATTATCGATATTCACTATCGGGGCTGGGCGATTTGGCGTATTGCTACAACCTGCCAGTACGACTCCCATAACGGTGCTGGCTATTATCCACTTTATTTTTTTCACTGGGCTCTCTAGATTCATACCTTATTCCCCTATAAAGGCAAATATAAGCGTAAATGATTATGATTTATAAAGAAATTTAGAATTACAAAAGATTTAAAGCGAGACATTTTGCTTAAATTCAGAAAAAATAACAGCTAATTTGAAACTATATATCAAATAAATCAGCTGACTATGCTAGCTCGCCTTGAATTAGGGGTACAAAACGGACGGGTTCGATAACGTCGCCATGAAAATCATTCCCATAACGATGTACCACTTTTAATAACTGAGTACATTCACCGACAGGCAAAACCATCACTCCTCCATCGGCAAGTTGGTTGAGCAGCGCCTGTGGAATTTCTGGTGGTGCGGCCGTAACAATTATGGCATCAAACGGCCCTTTTGATGGCCATCCATCCCAGCCATCACCATGGCGGGTTGAGATATTGTGGAGATCGAGTTGCTTTAATCTGCGCTTAGCCTGCCACTGCAATCCTTTAATCCGCTCCACGGAGAAAACATGTCTGGCTAAATGGGCAAGTATCGCTGTTTGATAACCTGATCCTGTGCCAATTTCCAATACATCAGATTCAGGGGTTAGATTCAGTAACTCTGTCATGCGGGCAACAATATAAGGTTGGGATATGGTTTGACCATGACCAATGGGTAATGCGGTATTTTCATATGCCTTATGAGCAAGGGCTTCATCGACAAAACATTCCCGAGGTACTTTGGCAATAACCTCCAACAAGTTCTCATTGTGAATTCCTTGCTGACGCAATTGCGCCAGCAGATTTTTCATTGTTCGGTTTAACATTCCCCAATATCCCCGACTTTTGCCAACCAATCACTTATCAGGTCCTGGGCTTTATAGGCCGTTAAATCTATTTGCAAGGGAGTAATGGAAACAAATCCTTCTTCTACCGCAGCAAAATCTGTTTCAGGCCCAAAATCACTCTTTTCTCCCGGAGGGCCTATCCAGTAAAGCATATTGCCTTTGGGATCTTCCAAGGCATAAACTTGTTCAGCCGCACTGCGGCTACCGCATCGCGTTACCCGAAACCCCTTGATTTGTTCAATGGGGATATCAGGTACATTAATATTCAGAATATTGCCCGCTCTCAATGGAGATTTTTGCAACAAAGTCAATAAGCGCACAGTCACTTCTGCCGCCGTCTCATAATGTATATCGCCATTAAGTGATATCGCCAGTGCGGGTAACCCTAAATGGCGCCCTTCCATAGCAGCTGCGACCGTACCAGAGTAAATAATGTCATCACCAAGGTTAGGGCCACAGTTGATAC
Organism: Xenorhabdus vietnamensis; assembly: GCF_002127535.1. Classification (GTDB taxonomy): domain Bacteria; phylum Pseudomonadota; class Gammaproteobacteria; order Enterobacterales; family Enterobacteriaceae; genus Xenorhabdus; species Xenorhabdus vietnamensis. The sequence goes on along the minus strand of NZ_MUBJ01000005.1, from coordinate 21,930 downwards.
CGGAAACCACAATGTCAGGAAGAGGACGAACCAGATTATTCACACCCAAATAGACACAATCCGTCGGTGTACCTTCCTGAACGGAAATATCACCATTTTTTAATGTGTTGATACGCAAAGGACGATCTAACGTTAAGGCATTCGACGCACCACTACGGTTACGGTCAGGTGCAACCACCTGAACATGATAGTGTTTTCGCAATGTAGCCGCTAAGGTTTGGATACCCGGCGCAGTGACACCATCATCGTTACTCAGCAATATCCGCAACATTAATATATCTCATTGATTTAATTAAAAATAACATGAATTTATACTGTAACCTACGCTGCATATTGCCCTATCTTGTTTGGTGTAACCTATGATTGGACAATATTCAGGCTATTAGAAAATTGTTTGATCTTAGCATGACGTTGACAGTTTTGTAGAGTGCTTTGCATTCAGGTCATATAAATGCCAGCAAGCAACTCCACTTTTTTTCAAGAGGCTCAATAAATAAACTATGTTATTTAATATATCTATACGATATGCGGGATATGCGGGTATAAGATAAAAACCATTCCCTCGAAAAGTTCACTTGCTTTTAATCATTGCATTATCATAGATGTCTGAAATTTCAGCATCCGGGAGAAGCTGAATACGTTCTATAGAGTGTATGCACCAGAATCCCAGATTTTTCAGTTCTCAGGGGGGGTCATAATGAAAGCATGGGGATTCGATTATTTTCAGAAACCCCATTGAGAATGACTGTCAGCTAAAAAGGCTAAAAACAGCAATGCCAAAACTACCAAGACCGACTAGTAGAACCATCAAATTAGAAAAAGAACGATAGGGTCGTAGTGGCTCAACCAAGTAAGTTGATAGAGACGGTAAAATAAACAAAATAAGCGCAATCATAGGTCCAGTGATGCCTGCGATAACGTTCAGAGTATTCGGATTCCAAATAGTAATCATTAAAGTAAGGAAAAAAACGATAGCCATGCCGATCAACTTATCGCGTACTTTATTTTCTTTATGATGGAAAATTTTACTCTCCAATGCTCCGACTAATCCTTTGACTCCCTCCAATGCCCCAAAATAAGTTCCTAAGAATGATTTTGTCATAGCAATGATAGCAACAGGGGTTGCTGTTATTGCTATCCAATACAAGCCTTCTTTCTGCGCGATCGCGCTGAGAATGGTAATATTGTTGTCTTTGGCTGCCTGTATTTCCTGAGGTGATAACGTTAAAACACAACTAAATACAAAGAACAAAATGACTATGCAAATTAGCGCATAAGTGGGTTTCACAATCTGTTTAATGTGGTGTTCCGCATCTGTTGTATAGGTTTGCTTACAGTGGTTAGAAAAAGTAGACATGATTGGGGTGTGGCTGAAAGAGAATACCATAACTGGCATTAGTAACCAAAGTGCTCTCACTGAATCCAGATCAATATGAACATTGCTGATTAGATGTTTAATGTTTCCACTATCCCATTGAAATACAAGCGTCACAGATAATGTCAGCAAGTAAAGAATGAGTGGAAGAATTAACACGCCCATGAATTTCAGTGTGATTTTTTTACCCAATAAGAAAATTAGGTGTAACCCTAGAACTACCATAAACGCTATCAGTGTTCGTGGAAGCTGAATCTGCCAAAATTGCTGCAACAAAATGTTAACGGAATTGGTGATAGATATTGCATAAACAAAAATAATAAGCAGGAAAGTTAGTGCGTAAAAAAAGTTGATGATACGAGCTATCCTGACCCCATAATATTGTTTGGTTGCACTGAGTAATGTGGGGGAATGGGAATCGCTGGTAATGATATAACGTGCAAGACCTAAGTGAGGGTAATAGGTAAATGGGAATGCTATCAATAGCATAACCAACATAGCAAGTGGTCCGGATAGTCCTAATTGTATAGGGAGAAATAGGGTTCCTGCGCCTACTGCCGTTCCGAATAGTGCATAAAACCAAATATTGTATTCATGAACCCATTTTTGTTCCGTCTTCAAGTACGTCTCCTACTAAGTTTATAGTTTTTCATGTTTTCCTAAACCAGGATAAAGATAAATCTTTTTAGGAAAAACAGTGTGACAACCACCGCCACCACACCAACTGCAAGCCATGCTACAATCAGTTGTTAACTTTTCCAGTCTGTCACAAGCTGCCTTGAGTCTTTTATCCAGTGCATCAAAAGATGCTTCTACTATCTCCTGCCATTGTGGTCATTTTTTGCCAAACATTTCATTGAGCTTATCAAGGCTGCTCTGCATGGCGAGAGTCTGAAAGGGTTATTTTCAGGCTCTACAATGCTGCCACCATCTCCCGAGACTGTTTATGCAGCAAGTCTGTCCGGCTGTCATTCTCCAGTGCATGAAAGTATTGCGTTGCCGCGTCATTCAATCGTTGAGTGCTTTCTCTGAGTTGCCGTAGCTCTTCATCGCAATTCTGACTGCCGATGACGATCAGTGCTTTTGTCGCTTTCTGGATTTCTTCCGCGATGCATTCCGGGCGCTGTGCACGTTCAAGTGCTGGTTGCAGGTATTCTGCCAGTTCTCACGAAGCTGCATCAGACGTGCTTTACAGGTTTCAATGACCAGCCCAGAATAGGCTTTCTGACAGCCCCTGTGTTCGGGCTTTTTGGGGTTATAAAGTCGGAAATACTGTTCAGAGTCACTGCGAATAGCATCATTGATGCGGACAGAAAACATCAGGTGACAGTATGGCTGCTCCCCGCCGTCTGCGAAGGTGGAAACGTGAATAGATTAAGGCTTCAAACCCCACTAAGCGCGCCTTCTGCATTATTGCACTTTTCGGAAGGATAACTCATTATCAGCAATACTGGAAGTTTTGTTAAATTATCAGACTTATAGTGGGGAAAAATAGCTGTTCATGTCTTAGTTGATCTTGACGATCGATTAGTGCAATTTTTATGACTTAATAGGTCGGATTTTAAGTAAGTATCAATCTACTTTATGACTTAAATTATGGCATGTACTCAGTGCTTACCAAGCACAATATCAGACTTCAGAAAAATATCTTGCAATGAGATATATTCAATAGATTCCCAGACAGTTATAACTATCTGATTGGAACTACGTGACTTAAGTAATAGAACGCACCAAGATACCCAGTAAAATAGATTAAATCACCTATCTCTTGTGTATCTTGGTATAAGACTATTATGAAGGCATTATTATGAAGATATTGTTATGAAAATATTGTCGGATTAGCTGGAACCATTATTCCGCAATATCCGCAGTGTTATTTTGATCCTGATTGATCAGTTCCCTGACAACACTGGTCGCAAAGCTACCCGATGGCAGAGAAAAATGGAGGGTGACGGTTTGGTCATCTTGCCATTCCCAATGCAAATTAAGTGGTTTCACTAACATTGCCCGACGGCTGCTTTCCACTCGCTCACGTTTGACCAATGCCCAAAAAGACTCATAGTCTAATAAGCATTGTTGTTCAAAAGCTAAAGCTTGGTGCTGCGTTCCCAATGCTTTGTCACCCGGTAACGGTGCGGTTATCTGTAATTCCCCATCCATGACCCGTTGCTGCAATACTGATAGTTCCGTTTCATCAGCCACAAACCAACTACCGCGTCCTGTCAATTGTAATACATCACCATTTTTTACCTGCTGATGTTCATCCTGTGCAATGCGTATGCTGGCAATAGTATTAAACATAGCACTACGGCAGGCTGAAAGATAAAAACTGCGGCGGTTACGCTCTTTAACATGGATTTCATTAGCGGCCCAACGCTGAGCCTGAACCAAATTTTGTCCATCTCGTCCGAAACGTTGCTCACCAAAATAATTCGGCACGCCAGTTTGTGCTATCTGCTGCAAGCGTTTTTCTACAGATTGCCTATCAGAGATTTCTCTTAATACTAGAGTAAAATCATTACCTTTTAATGTACCAATCCGTAGTTTGCGTTTCTGACGGGAGGTTGCCAAGACTTCACAGCCTTCAAGTTGAAATGCCGTTAAATCCGGATCCTGTTTTCCCGGCAAGTGTAGGCAGAACCACTGTTCCGTAACTGCGTTGCGATCTTTCAAACCCGCATAACTGACAGAACGAGCCGGTATTTTGGCAAAACGGGCAAGATTATCCGCCACAAATTGGGTATTACATCCCGTTTTACGGATATGTACCATTAAATGTTCGCCTTCTCCATCAGGAGAAAATCCCAAATCTTCGCGTACAATAAAATCTTCTGGTGTGGATTTAACAACACCGCTCGCTTCCGGTCGGCCATAAAGCCAATGTAATTCACTCAATGTCATGCTTATTCCTTTACCAACAAAGCGACTGCTTCGCAGGCAATACCTTCTTTACGACCAACAAAACCCAGTTTTTCTGTTGTTGTCGCTTTAACGTTAACATCATCCATATGGCACTCAAGATCCTCCGCCAGATTAACCCGCATCTGGGGGATATGCGGCAACATTTTCGGTGCCTGTGCAATGATAGTAATATCCAGATTGCCTATCCGGTAGCCCTTTGCTCGGATGCGACGATAAGCCTCTTTCAGTAGTTCACGACTATCTGCACCTTTAAAGGCAGGATCGGTATCAGGAAATAATTTGCCAATATCTCCCAGTGCAGCGGCTCCCAATAAGGCATCTGTGGCAGCATGTAAAGCGACATCGCCGTCTGAATGGGCAATTAATCCTTGCTCATAAGGAATGCGGACACCACCAATGATCAATGGCCCTTCTCCACCAAATTTATGCACATCAAAACCGTGTCCAATTCTCATACGCTAGATTCCTTAGATTTTCGGGATAGGTAAAATTCAGCCAGTGCCAAGTCTTCGGGTTGAGTCACTTTTATATTGTCCGACCGTCCGTTGATTAGTACAGGACGATAACCACAATACTCCAGCGCTGAAGATTCATCGGTGATACAGGCTTGTTCTGCAAGCGCTTTGATCAAGCAATCACGCAATAGCTGCAAAGGGAATAACTGTGGGGTCAAGGCATGCCAAAGTCCGTTGCGGTCAACGGTATGATCAATCAATGTGTAGTGAATCGTAGGTGATTCTTTCTTTGATGGCTTTTTCAGCAATGGTTTTTCCGCTGATAACGATACCATACGTTTCATCGTATCCTTCACCGGAGATGCCAAAAGGCCACCACATACATCAGGTGATTCTATACGGTGATCAATAAGCTGCAACAGGCTATCGAGATCATTTCTATGAAGACAGGGGCGGGCTGCATCGTGTACCAAGACCCAAATAGCCTTGTCTGTAGGCAAACCAACCAAATAATCCAGTCCAGCCAGTACCGAATCAGCCCGCTCCTCACCACCAATGACCGTCGTAATTCTTGGATCAGAAGCAATAGGCAGTCGTGCAAATTGCGTATCAGCGGGATTCAGCGCAATAATAATGCGTTGTATGCGGGGATGTTCAAGAAGCACCGTTACAGTATGTTCAAGAATAGTTTTTCCGGCAATTTCGAGGTACTGTTTTGGGCAATCTGATTTCATCCGACTGCCGATACCCGCAGCTGGAATCAAGGCGATAATCTCAGCAGTATCATAATCTTCAGTAAAGGCATTGCCGGAAAGAAAAATATCAGCAGTAGAATGAAGTCGTGAATTATTCATTTCAATTATTATTTAATGTCTTAATTTAAAAGCTATTTCATCTCACAAGCTATTGCTCATTATTTTTTGAAGTATTACTTTTTGAGACCTCAAGCATCATACGATAAAAAGATTCTCCCGGCTTAATCATGCCCAATTCATCCCGGGCACGTTCTTCAATCGCTTCCAGATTCCCTTCAAGATTCTTAAGATCCTCAACTTCAGTAAATAGCCGATTGTTACGTGCCTTAAGCTTGGAGTAATTCGTCTCTTGTTTACTAACTTCGGCCTTAAGCTGCATATAGTCGTGAATGCCATTTTTGCCGAACCACAGTGCATACTGCAACCAACCCAGTAGAACCAGTAATAGTAGCGTTAACTTGCCCATCTCCCCCCCTGAAAACCCGCTAATCATCCCACAACTGAAAGCATGACGCCACTTACTCTGACAAAACAATTTATAAGGTCATTTATAAGGCCATTTATAAAACCACTCACAAAGCCATCCACAAAACCAGTCAAAAAATAATTTCAAAATATGATTTCACGGCATAATAAAAATGCATTGAATTAAATGAGTGTAGAAACACATTATTCCACTAACAATAATAATGTGTTTCATGATCGTTTGGCTGATGTGGTAGTTAAGCAGGCAGGATACCGTGGTCTTTCAGTGCAAAAAGTAATTTTTCAATCAAAGATTCTACAGACTGTGAGCCATCCAAATGAACATCAGGCCGTTCAGTGGCTTCATAAGCAGCATCGATTCCGGTGAAATTGTGTAGCTCTCCCGCTCGCGCTTTTTTATACAGTCCTTTGGGATCACGAGATTCACACACTTCCAGTGGCGTATCAACATACACTTCAATAAATTGGCCTTCTTCCATTAATTCGCGTATTTTTTGCCGTTCTTCTCTATGGGGAGAAATAAATGCCGTCAATACAACCAACCCAGCATCAATCATCAATTTTGAGACTTCTCCGATCCGCCGGATATTTTCCTGCCGATCTATTTCAGAAAAACCCAAATCACTGCACAGGCCATGACGAACATTATCACCATCCAGTAAGTAAGTTTTGATCCCCTGTGAAAACAGTACCTGCTCCAATGCCCCGGCAAGGGTGGATTTTCCCGAGCCAGATAGCCCTGTGAACCAGATCACCAGTGCAGAATGTCCATTTGCACTTTCTCGTTGTGCCCTATCCAAAGTATGTGAGTGCCAGACGATATTCTGAGTCACTTATTTTCCTCCCAATAGATCACGTACTCCCCAATGAGGAAAATGACGGCGAACTAATTGGTTAAATTCCAGTTCAAACTCACTGTATTCTTGAGGCTCTTCGTAGACATCCACTTGGATTTCACGCACCAACCCCGCTCCTACAGTCACATTAGTTAGGCGATCAATCAGAATAATGCCGCCGGTATCCTTGTTTTGTGCATAGCTATCGAGCAGTAATGGCTCATCAAATGAAAACTCCACCAGCCCTATTGCATTAAGGGGTAATTCAACCGCAACTTTCTGAGTCAAGTTGTTAATATCTACCTGATATTGGATGTTATCAATTTTGCCCCGACTTTTTTTGCCTGCAACTTTGATATCCAGACTTTGCCCTTGAATCAGAGGCTTTTCTGACATCCAGACAACGTTAACTAAAGCATGACGAGCCACTTTCATTTGATCTTCAACCGCAACCAACAAGTCACCACGGCTGATATCTATTTCATCTTTTAATACAATGGTGACAGCTTCTCCGGGTACTGCAAATGTGAGATCACCGTTAAAAGTAACAATTCTTTCCACCGTAGAAACAGTACCAGATGGCATAACTTTAATTTGCTGGCCTTGTCGTAAAATTCCCGACGACAATGTGCCGCTGTATCCACGAAAATCAAGATCCGGACGATTCACATACTGTACCGGAAAACGCAGAGCCTGCTCCGCCGCTTTCGTTTTTACATCCACGGACTCCAGAACTTCCAGTAGAGTTTTCCCCGTATGCCATACCATTTTTTCGCTGTGGGTAACAATGTTATCCCCTTCCAATGCCGAGATTGGAACGAAATAGATATTTAGGTCAGCAGGTAATTGTGCTGCAAAATTTAAATAGTCTTGCTTGATCTGTTCAAACGGATCTTGTTGATATTCAATTAAATCCATTTTATTTACCGCCACTACCAAGTGACGAATACCCAGCAAGGTACTGATAAAACTGTGGCGACGCGTTTGTTCCTGAACACCTTTTCTTGCATCTATCAATAAAATGGAGAGATCGCTGGTTGAGGCACCTGTAGCCATATTGCGGGTATATTGTTCATGTCCCGGAGTGTCCGCAATGATGAATTTACGCTTTTCCGTAGAAAAATAGCGGTATGCCACGTCAATGGTGATGCCTTGTTCTCGCTCAGCAGCCAATCCATCAACTAATAAAGCCAGATCGAGTTTTTCGCCCTGAGTCCCTATTCGCTTGCTATCGCTTTGTAAGGTTGCAAGTTGATCCTCATAAATTTGGCGGGTGTCGTGCAGCAAGCGGCCTATTAGGGTACTTTTACCATCATCCACGCTGCCGCAGGTCAAAAAGCGCAGTAAGCCTTTTTCCTGCTGTGCCCGAAGATAGGCCTCAACTCCACCTTGTTGTTTAATCTGGCTAGCAATAGTTTCATTATGTGCAAGTGCTGGCATATCTGGACTCCTTAAAAATAACCCTGACGCTTTTTCAGTTCCATAGAACCTGACTGATCACTATCAATCAGTCGCCCTTGCCGTTCGCTAGTGGTTGATATCAACATTTCTTCTATGATTTCCGGCAACGTTTCTGCTTCTGATTCCACAGCTCCTGTCAACGGCCAGCATCCCAGTGTTCTGAAACGCACTTTGCGCTGGCTAATCACTTCCCCGGTTTTCAGGTCAATTCGATCATCATCAACCATAATAAATGTCTTATCACGCTGAACAACCGGACGGGATTTAGCAAAATAAAGGGGAACGATATCAATCTGTTCCAGATAGATGTATTGCCAGATATCCAGCTCTGTCCAATTGGATAACGGGAAAACACGGATACTTTCCCCTTTGTTTATCTGGCCGTTATAGTTGCGCCAAAGTTCAGGACGCTGATTCTTGGGATCCCAACGATGGGAACGATCTCGGAATGAGTAGATGCGTTCTTTGGCCCGCGATTTTTCTTCATCACGCCGCGCCCCGCCAAATGCTGCATCAAAACCATATTTATCCAGAGCCTGCTTCAATCCTTCTGTTTTCATGATGTCTGTATGTTTTGCACTGCCATGAATAAACGGATTAATTCCCAAAGCCTCTCCTTGTGGATTGCGGTAAACCAGCAATTCAAAGCCATATCTTTCTGCTGTGCGATCACGGAAATCATACATATCCTGAAATTTCCAGCCTGTATCTACGTGCAATAAAGGGAAAGGCAGTTTTCCCGGATAAAACGCTTTACGTGCAAGGTGCAGCATTACAGAGGAATCTTTGCCAATCGAATAGAGCATAACGGGATTAGCAAATTCAGCAGCCACTTCCCGGATGATATGGATGCTTTCAGCTTCAAGTTGTTGTAAGTGTGTCAGTCTTCTTTCGTCCATTAAGCATTCCTTATACTAAATCAATCACAGCGGGGCGATGTACTTGAGTGACAGCATTTCCTGGTTCAATGAATTGCGTCTGATCAACGGACTGCTGTTCAAACCATGCTATCTGATGGTGGAGTTGAGCCACCTCTCCGACTACCAGCAAGGCGGGTGATGGTGCCTTTTGAGACAATCGTTCCAATTCGGATAAGGTTCCGGTCAGTACCTGCTGTTCTGGACGAGTACCACAACCAATTACAGCAACAGGGGTATTGCTATCTCTACCATGAGAAATCAGTTTCTGGCTGATCAAGGCTGCTTTCACGGTTCCCATATAAATTGCCAATGTTTGATTGCCTCGCGCTAACGCAGGCCAATCTAATTCACTGCCATTTTCACGGCAGTGTCCTGTAATAAAGGTGACGCTTTGCGCGTGTTCTCTATGAGTTAATGGGATACCTGCGTAAGCAGAAGCTCCCACCGCCGCCGTAATACCAGGCACAACTTGGAAGGGAATCCCCTCTGCTGCTGCAATTTGTAATTCTTCTCCACCACGGCCAAAAATAAATGGATCACCACCTTTTAGACGAACCACTTTTTTCCCCTGATTTGCTAATTTGACGATGAGAGAATTGGTTTCTTCCTGGGCCACTGAGTGATTGCCTGCCCTTTTCCCAACACAGATTTTGTCTGCATCACGGCGAACTAACTCCAGAATTTCTGCACTAACCAAATGGTCATAAAGAACAACGTCAGCCTGCTGGATCACCTGCAAACCTTTTAATGTCAATAGCCCCGGATCGCCCGGCCCTGCACCTACCAGCGCCAGTTCACCTTGGGTATGAGAATCATATTTGGCTAATTTCTGTTCAAGTTGATCTTCTGCTTGCTGTAATTGCCCATTGGCAATCAATGTGGCAAAACGTCCATTAAATGCCTTTTCCCAAAAATGACGTCGCTGGTGTATGGAGCTAAATCGTTGTTTCACTCGTTCCCGCCAGCGCCCCGCAATATTTGCCATCGTACCGAGACTAAATGGGAGCAAGGATTCCAACTTTTCCCGCAATAATTTAGTTAATACCGGGGATTTTCCAGCCGATGAGATCGCCACCATAATCGGCGAACGATCAATAATTGAAGGGAAAATTGCTGAACAAAGTGGCTGATTATCCACAACATTGGTCAATATGGCGCGCTTATCTGCTTCTGAAAAAATATGTTGGTTTAGATTGTGATCGTCCGTCGCGGCAATGACTAAAAATACGCCATCAAGATATTCTGTTTTAAACGTTTCCTGTAACCACTTAAATTCTCCTTTTTGATGACGCTGTTGCAGTTCTACATGCAGTTCAGGGGCAACAATCGTTAACTCTGCTCCGGTACGAAGCAATAAGTCTGCTTTGCGGTAAGCGATTTCTCCGCCCCCCACCAGCAGTACAGCTCGGGCTTTGAGCTCAATAAATAAAGGTAAATAGTCCACGATATCATCCCGTGTTAGAGCCTATTTCATGATATACCCAGAGGGTTTCAAGTTATGCAGATAACCAAGCAGCAACCTGAAAAAATAAAGGGTATGAGCTCTTAATTATTATGATTACTAAAGGATGAATATATGAGGCCGTGATCAAGTTATGAAATGACAAAAAGTAATTATTTGTTCCTGAATCGCATAAGCTGATTTTTATTGTGTTAAACACCAAATGTTACAAAATCAATTAAGCAAAATATTCAGCACGAACGAAAGCAGCGCTTCTTTTACAAGAGTCGCTGCCCAATAAAATCGCTGTGATCTACAATGTTAAATTAACTTTCGTGTAAACCGCATTCACGTTTCAAACCAAAAAAACGGGTTTGTTCTTCACTCATTCCCGGCTCCCATTTTTGGGTGGTATGGATATCCCCTACAGAAAGATAACCCTGCTCCCATAATGGATGGTATTCCAGACCATGTTTTGTCAGGTATTGATGTACTTGACGGTTATCCCAATCAATAATGGGCAGGATTTTGAAAATCCCCCGTTGAATTGCCAGCACAGGTAAATGAGTACGACTTTCTGATTGCTGGCGACGTAAACCTGCAAACCAACTTTGTGCTTGTAGCTTTTTCAATGCCCGGCTCATAGGCTCAACTTTGTTGATTTGGTTATAACGTTCAATCCCCTCGATTCCCTGTTCCCATAATTTGCCATAGCGTGTTTCTTGCCAAGCCGGGGAGTGATCTGCACGGAAAACATTCAAATTCAAATTGAGTCTTTCAGTCAGATTATCGATAAATTGGTAGGTTTCAGGGAATAAGTATCCCGTATCAGTGAGAATCACAGGAATATCAGGATACTCCTGTGTCACAAGATGCAGGCAAACTGCCGCCTGAATACCAAAACTAGAGGAAAGCACAAATTCGCCGGGTAAATTTTCCAATGCCCATCTCACGCGCTCATGAGCATCCAGCAATTCCAGTTGTTGATTGATCTCCGACAATGATGTGTTTTGCTGCTCTGGTGTCAATACCACCAGTTCCGATAAATTCAGCGGGCTCATATTGCCTCCTGCCAGTCGTAAAAATCGACGGCTGAATTCAATACTGGCTTGATAATATCAGCGCGGATCAGAAAATCACCAAAGCATTCATGAAGATGGCGTTCTGATGCCCAACGACCTATTAACTCATCCAATATCTCAAGGATCTCTGCTGAGGTGATATTTTCCCTGTACATACGGGGAATTCGGTCACCAATACGGTTCCCACCAAGATGCAGGTTGTAACGATCAGGCGCTTTACCCACCAGCCCAACTTCTGCCAGCATCGCCCTGCCACATCCATTGGGGCAGCCTGTGACACGAAGTATGATCTCTTCACCGCCAACACCATGCTTCTCCATCATTGCATCAATATAGTCGACAAAAGTCGGCAGGAGACGTTCTGCTTCTGCCATCGCCAAAGGACAAGTGGGAAATGAAACACAGGCCATAGAGTGATGGCGCAGAGTTGTCACACTATCATCAATTAAGCCATGAATACGGGCAATTTCTTCGATCCGCGATTTTTCACTCTCAGGTATTCCTGCCACAATCAGGTTTTGATTGGCTGTCAGACGAAAGTCTCCTTTGTGGATTTTTGCAATTTCTGCTATCCCTGTTTTTAACGGTTTATTGGGATAATCCAGCAAACGGCCATTTTCAATAAATAAGGTTAGATGCCATTGATCATCAATACCTTTTAACCAACCTATCTGATCGCCCCGACCAGTAAATTCATACGGACGAATTGCTTCAAATTTCACATCAGCCCGTTTTTCAACTTCTTGTTTAAAGGCTTCGATACCCACGCGTTCAAGGGTATATTTGGTTTTCGCATTTTTACGTTCGGTTCGGTTACCCCAATCACGCTGTGTTGTAACTATCGCCTCTGCAATTGCTAATGTATGTTCCAATGCAATGAAACCAAATTCACTCGCCAATCGCGGGAAGGTTTTTTTGTCGCCGTGGGTCATGGCTAACCCCCCACCTACCAACACGTTAAAGCCGATTAATTGATCATTTTCTGCAATAGCGACAAAGTTCATATCGTTGGCATGCAAATCCACATCATTTTGTGGAGGAATAACCACGGTTGTTTTGAATTTACGTGGCAGATAAGTGGCACCAAGGATAGGTTCTTCATCAGTCGTTGCGACTTTTTCTTTATCCAACCAGATTTCAGCATACGCGTTGGTACGAGGTAATAGGTGTTCCGATATTTTTTTCGCCCACTCGTAAGCCTGTTGATGTAAAACTGATTGCACGGGGTTGGATGTGCACAGCACGTTACGGTTGACGTCGTTGGCTGTAGCCAGTGAATCCAACCCTATCTGTGCCAATAATTGATGTGCTGGCTTCAGGTTATTTTTTAAGATCCCATGAAACTGGAATGTTTGTCGGTTGGTCAATCTAACGCTGCCATACAGTGTATTTTCTGTCGCAAACCGATCAATGCCCAACCACTGGTTAGGGGTAATTATCCCCCCCGGCAAACGACAACGCAGCATCATGGCATGGCGCGATTCGAGTTTTTGTTCTGCGCGTTCAGCCCGGATATCACGGTCATCTTGCTGATACATTCCATGAAAGCGGATAAGGAGAAAATTATCTCCCTCAAAACCACCTGTCAGCCCATTTTTTAAGTCTTCGCTGATCGTTCCTCGCAGGTAATTGCTGTCCAATTTCATGCGTTCACTGTCTGCAAGTTTGCCTTCAACGATCAAAGGCCCTTGTTTTTCTTTGCTCTCATTGCTCATGTTAATTGCTCACGTTAGTAAACATCTCTCTGATAACGGCGCTCAAGGCGCAACTCACTCAAGAATTCATCAGCCTGTTCAGCATCCATGCCACCATATTGTGAAATGATGTCCAATAAGGCTTGTTCTACGTCTTTTGCCATGCGATTAGCATCGCCACAAACATACAAATGAGCGCCATCCTGAATCCAGCGCCAGATTTCCTCTCCCTGCTCATGCAGTTTGTCTTGCACGTATACTTTATGCTGCTGATCCCTTGACCATGCCAGATCAATGCGAGTCAATAAGCCATCTTTCACGTAACGCTGGAATTCAACCTGATAAAGAAAATCTTCAACAAAATGCGGATTACCAAAAAACAACCAGTTTTTACCTTCATCCCCCTGACTGCTGCGATGTTGCAAAAATGCCCTGAACGGAGCAACCCCCGTTCCCGGCCCAATCATGATGACTGGTGTATTAGAATCGGTCGGTAAACGGAAATTTTTGTTCTGTTCGATGAAAACCCGGATGTTGTCATCTTCCTGCAAACGATCTGCCAAATAACCTGAAGCTCCACCAGTACGGGCACGCTCTTCAATGTCATAACGAACTACCCCAACGGTAATGTGGACTTCGTTTTCCACTTCAGATTGTGCAGAGGAAATGGAATAGAGCCGCGGTGTCAGTGGACGCAATAAATCAATAAATTGTTGGGCTTCTGGGTGTGAAGCTACTGCCCTGACCATATCTACAATCGGTGTTGTCTGGGCGTATTGTTGCAATGCTTGTTTGTTCGCAACTAACGTCAACAGTTTTTCATCTTTCGCCAATGCTGCATATTTCTCAACAATCACGCCGGTATTTTGAGTTAGTTCTACATGGCTGATCAGAGCCTCACGCAGTGGAAGTGACTTTCCATACACATTGACTTGTTCTGAACCTTCCAGCCAAAGCAATGTGATTAATTCATCCACTAAAGCCGGATCATTTTCAAACCAGACCCCAAGGGCATCCCCTGGCTGATAACTCAATCCGGAATCCCCCAAGTCAATTTCAATATGGCGAACATCTTTGTCAGATCCACGTCCTGTTATTTTCTGGTTAGCCAACAAAGAAGCTGTCAAAGGTGTTTCTTTGGTGTACGTAGTGGCTTCTTTGGTAGGTACTGGAATAGTCGATGAAAAAGTGGTTGATGAAGTAGCAGGTTTTACCTGCACTGAAAAACGCTGTTTCAAAATACCTGTAATTTGCTGACGCCATTGATCAGCTTGGTCTTGGTATTCCACATCAGCGTCAACACGATCCAGTAAACGCTGTGCCCCAAGCTCATGCAAACGACTGTCGAAATCTTTCCCTGCCTGACAGAAATGTTCATACGACGTATCCCCAAGACCAAATACGGCATACTCCGTCTCTTTCATTGATGGAGCCTTTTTGGAATAGAGATATTTATGCAGTGCTACAGCTTCCTCAGCAGGTTCACCTTCACCTTGTGTCGAAGCAATAATAATCAATACACGCTCTTGGGAAATTTGTTTAAATTTATAGTCACCCACATTAATCAAATTTACTTTGAGATTTTCAGTTGATAGTGAATCTCTCAGTTGTTCAGCTAAACGACGGGCGTTGCCTGTTTGCGATGCAGAAAGCAAAGTCACTGTTTCCTGTACGGAAACTTCAGATGTCTCCGTCTCAGCTTGTGGTTGGTGATTTACCATTCCCCAAAAATAGCCAGACAACCAAGCTAATTGATGTGGTGAAAAATCATTAATTGCAGATTGCAAGCGTGATAATTGTTCTGGAGAAACAGGTAATAATGCAATTGAAGGTGGTTTTGTGGTCATTGTCCCAGTGCCCTTTGCTATAGCCAATATCCATGCTGTAAAGGATATCGAAATCATAAACATGGATTAATTATCAGGTTATCCCAAAACAGGAGAGGTATTTAAAGAAAGGATCGCAATATCTCATAACCAAAACGCCTAACTTTATTTACAGATTTAATATATCGATAAAGTCGTTAAAGGTTGTGCTTTTTATCTCCAGAAAAATCACGTTAAGCTTGTAAAGTTCAGGTAGAATAGCCGGCCTTTTTGAAATCAGGGGAAAGAATAATGAGTATGAGTACAACCATCTTTAAAGATTTTCAATTCGAAGCAGCACACCACCTTCCAAATGTGCCTGAAGGACACAAATGTGGGCGCCTGCACGGACATTCATTTATGGTACGACTGGAAATCACTGGAGAAATAGATCCTCTCAGTGGCTGGTTAATGGATTTTTCCGATGTAAAAGCAGCCTTTAAACCTATCTGGGAGCAGCTCGATCACCACTATCTCAATGAAATTCCCGGGCTTGAAAATCCAACCAGCGAAGTCTTGGCTATGTGGATCTGGGAGAAGTTAAAACCAACATTGCCTCAACTCAGTGCTGTCATGGTCAAAGAGACCTGTAGCGCAGGTTGTATCTATCGAGGCGAATAAGAATTCAGCACCAGAACCTGGTGCTGAATGAGATTTAGGCGATATTCAAGTACTTATGGGTTTGCATCGAAAAGCGCCAATTACGGGAAATACACGTTTCGATGCATAGGCGGGTTGCGTCTTCTTTCTGACTAATCGGCTGTAAGGCAATAACCGGAATAGGATTTCCATCAAGCATAGTCAATAATTCATCCAATGCTTCAATATCGCGCTGCCGCCCGACAGGATGCTTGATTTCATCAGCACGCTTCATCGCCTCAGGCAAAACCTTATATCCTCCGCGCATTTTCACTTTCGGAGAAACTGTCACCCAAGTTTTGTCAGTGCACTGAATCACATGTGTACCACTTGTTTCTATCTGGCATTGATAGCCTTCGCTTTCTAGTGTTTCAGTCAAAGGGCGCAAGTCATATAAGCACGGTTCTCCCCCAGTAATGACAATATGTTTTGCACTGTAGCCTTGACGAGTGAATATACTCAGCAACTGTCTTGCGGTAGCAACGCCCCACAAATCACTGTCCTGCGATTTCAGTAAGATATTTTCAATCGGCTGCTGTTTATCAGCCACTTTTTCCCACGTATATTTGGTATCGCACCAACTGCACCCTACCGGACATCCTTGTAATCGAATGAAAACCGAAGGCACACCGGTAAACACTCCTTCTCCCTGTAAAGTTTGGAAGATTTCATTTATTGGGTAGATCATAAAAAAACTCTGGTTTTAATAAACTGCCCGTTATTATTACAGATATCTATCCCGCGAACATCCATCTTTATGGTATCGTACTAGGTTGCTTTTACTGGTACCTAAAGCCAGACAGAGCATCGTATGCCTAAAATACTCTCAGGCATGAAAGGATAGATGGGAATAACGAATGCAAAATAATGAAAATCAGCTTAAACAGGGTCTGAGCGTGCGGCATATCCGCTTCATGGCTTTAGGCTCTGCAATAGGCACGGGGCTGTTTTATGGCTCAGCAACAGCAATACAGCAAGCTGGTCCCGCTGTGTTGCTGGCCTATTTAGTCGGCGGTGCTGCCGTATTTATCGTGATGAGAGCACTAGGCGAAATGGCCGTTCACCATCCCGTTTCTGGTTCTTTTTCACAATATGCCAGCCATTATCTGGGGCCTTTGGCTGGTTTTTTAACTGGCTGGATCTATGTCCTCGAAATGCTGTTTGTTTGTCTGGCTGACATTACCGCATTCGGCGCATATATGGGACTTTGGTTCCCGCATGTCGATCAGTGGATTTGGGTGCTTGGAATTGTATGTTTTATTGGTGCCTTGAATCTGTGTCACGTAAAGATCTTTGGTGAAATGGAGTTCTGGCTTTCGATCATTAAAGTCACTGCTATTATTGCCATGATTGTCGGTGGTCTTGCCATTATGTTTTACGGATTCGGACAAGAAACTGAGCATGTAACCGGCCTGTCCAATTTATGGGAGCATGGCGGCTTTATGCCAAATGGCATCAGTGGGGTGATAGCTTCATTCGCTATTGTTATGTTTGCTTTTGGTGGCATAGAAGTCATTGGCATCACTGCCAGTGAAGCAAAAAATCCAGAAAAAACGATCCCTAAAGCAATCAACGCTGTTCCATTCCGTATCTTGATCTTCTATGTTTTGACCCTGTGTATCCTGATGAGCATCTATCCATGGAATCAAATTACTCCGAATACCAGCCCATTCGTACAGATTTTTTCCAATTTGGGAATTAGTTCAGCCGCGAATATTCTAAACGCGGTCGTGATTACTGCTGCTATTTCCGCTATCAATAGTGATATTTTTGGTGCAGGCAGGATGATGTATGGTATGGCGCAGGAAAGACAAGCTCCCAAGTCATTCAAGAAACTGACTCGCAATGGTGTTCCATGGATGACTGTTCTTGTCATGATTGCGGTTTTGTTATTTGGCGTGGTTCTAAATTATCTGATCCCTAAAGAAATCTTCATTCTGATCGCTTCTGTCGCTACATTTGCAACCGTCTGGGTATGGCTGATGATTTTAGTCTCACACGTTGCCATGCGTCGCCAGATGAGTGCAGAAGAAATCAAAACGCTGAAATTCCCAATCCCGATGTGGCCAATTGCCCCTGCAATTACAATCGTCTTTATGGTCAGCATTATTTTATTGCTGGGCTATTTTGAGCAAACAAGAAACGCGCTATATGTTGGTATAGGTTGGGTATTCATTCTGACTTTAGCCTATTTCTTTGGTGTGAAGAAGAAACTATCAACAACGCGCTCCTCTGATAAGTGATAATCAATCTTGTTCCAAAAAGCGTCGGAAATTACCGACGCTTTTTTATCTTTTTCCGCCAAAGCAACAAGTCTTTTTGTCAGTTATCATCACAAAGAGAAGTTCACCATCAAGGGGTTATGATCAGAAGCGCCTGTCATTACAACTGCTGCACTCAAAACTTTTAATTCACGATAAAAAATAAAATCCAACGGCTTACCAAAAACAATCGTTCTATAATCATCATTAAAATGTACTTCTTTCAATCTCATACGGCGTGCGAAACGTTCCAGTATTTTTAATCTCTGCCGACTCCATGCATTAAAATCCCCAGCAAAAATTACGGGGCCATTATGTAAGCTTATGTGGATACCAATGTTATTTAATTGTCGGCTATAAACATCTATACCAAGACTGAAGTTAATGGCATGTACGTTGATCACCATCAACTGACGTTTATCTGGCAACGGGTAAATCGTGATTAATGATGATTTAGACAGCCTAAGTATCGGTTCTTTTTCGCGAAGTGGACAGCAATAAACAGGTGGAGAAGATGCCAATGTCATCACACCCGATGGATGCTGAGGTATGACAAATGCAGGAACTTGATCTGCAACCAAGCCACTGGCTGTAATGAATTTCAATAAATCCGGGGTCGTTTGCGCTTCTTGCAGTAAGATAAGGTCGCTCTTCTCGGCTAAAGAGGTCAGAACATTTTTCCATAATGGGCGTTGCTGCTTATAGATATTCCAAATAGCGATAGAAAGTTCGTTATTGCTGGTAAGAATTGGTTCCCCACGTGGCAACGCGGCTTCTTCTAATAGTTGTTTAGAAGTAGGAAAAACTTGTTCTACAGGCTGACCCGCGACATATCGCATAGCATAATTTTTTTTCGCATACCTCATCTTCATATTTACAAGCTTTCTTTCATACAGCCTTCTCGCGTAGCTTTTACTTTCCAAGCTTACCTCCGCCATACACTCCCCCATTCGCTACTTAATATGACATACACTTTATTGATTTCAATCTCCTATGCACAAAAAATGGCTCAATGATGAGAGAATAGATTAACAATATGAGTTATTGCAGTTTCTTATAAAGAATTAATATTAAGATCTAATAAATATAAAACTAAGCATTCAATAACATAATTATACTTGACAAAATAATAACTCAAGAATACTGTTTCATTTAGTGGCTATCATACAACCAAAAACTCACTGGTATATATCGAAATCAAAGTATGAAGGAACTGAATATGCAAAAAAATATTTTCGAACAAGATGAGTTAAATAATATTGATGCATATCATTCCCAATTCACTTCATCAATGCCACCTTCAATTAAAGCATTAACAGACTTACAAAAAGCCGTCGATGAGGTTATGAATGGAGATAATCCAGATTTTTTAAATGTAGCTTCTATACTATCATCACTAAAAAAGGAAGATATTGTAGAAATATTAAATGATATTCTGGAAAAAAGAGAAATTACCTCAAACTATGAAGGGGTATCTGAAGATCATATTTATCTACATAGACAAAATAATTTTAATTTATTAATCAGGTTTATTGGTGATAGTGAGCAAAATACACTTTACACAAATGAATTTGATATTTTTGTCATCAATCCGACAAATACGGAAATAATAGTCCCCTGCTATGAATTTTGTTCAGAACAAAATATATTCCAAAAACCAAAACCCATCAAAAGAGTTGAGGATTGTCATTTTAAACCAAATAAAGTTTATTACTTTGAAGCTTATAAATATATCTTAGATTTTGATCTTGAATCTTCTCCCAATAATTTCGTATTGATTGTACATTCTGATCCGAAAGGATGGATTACATGGATTTATAACAGAGAGACATTAGAGCCAATACAAAGTATCTGTACAAATTTACAGGCATCCAGAGTTCTATTATATGTCAGGCTATTAGGAGAGATGAAGGCATCCCAATCTATTCAATGTATTGAAAATTTAGCAACATCCAATTACGCAAACTTTGTACGCTGGGAAGCAGTGCAGAGTCTTTCCAAAATAGCGCCAGCCAATTGCCTAAAAATTCTTAAAATACTAGCGGAAAATGACCAAGATCCAATACTTAAACAAGCTGCTATGCATAGCCTAGAAATGACAATGGCAAAAAATTGTTAAAAAATGTCATTGCTGGTTCAGGAGAAATAGATTATGACGATAGATAGCACCCCAACAGTCAAAAATGTACTGGATCTTAAAGAATTTCTTACATTGTTAAAAAGTTCAGATGTCATTTCTCATATAAATAAAAGGATTTATATAGAAGAGGAAATTAATCAAGTAGCTGAATGGTTGCATTCTTATGCCGCCAATAAAGAGGAAATCATTTCTTTTATTTGTTCAGATCTTAGAGATCCAACACAGTTTCAGAAAGAAAATGATATGCAAGCACCTACTTACTTGATTTACAAAGATAAAAGAATCTCTATCAGGATGGTTGTTTGGCTACCGTTGAGAAATCAGTTCGATTTTGTACCACTTCCTTATGGAAAAGCACATGATCATGATTTTGATTTCTGGACTGTTAATTTCTTTGGTAATGGCTATAAAACTAGCCTATATGACTACAACGACAATGACATAAACGGCATAGAGGGTGAATCAGTGACATTGAATTTTTCCGGTGATCGAATGTTATCTTCTGCAGGCAATGTCATGTTTTATAGACGAAACAAAGACGTACACATCCAATACCCACCAAAAGATTTTTGCGTATCGTTAAATTTGATAGTGCAACCAGAAACAAAAATGAGCCAAAATAAACTAATTTTAGATAGTGAAAAAAAACCAACAGAAAACCAACAAGTTACTGCACTTATAAAAAAAGGGAGGAAAGAAAACTATCACGCCCAAGAGTCACTATTCCACGGATTATTAAAATTAGGTAACGAGAAAAGTCGTCAGCTCGTTTTACAAGTAGCCCGTAATCACAGTAGAGATGAAATACGTGCTATTGCCTTTGAGGCTATATTAGACGCTGCTGAACATTCATATAACAAGGACGACATTAGTGATCTTATTGGCTTAGTAAATAATGATAAAAGTAGTTATGTCAAAGCAAGAGTAAAAGAAAAAATCAAGACTATCTTATCCAAATAAAAGAGAAGTCTTTACGATCCTATTGATCAAAGGGGAAATAAAATGAATCATATTGAACAAATTAAAAACAAAAAATCAGGAGTAATTGCAGAAATTTCTCTTACTTCTTTCGGTACTGAAATCTTACTGGCCGGTGCAGTACCTCACACTCTATCCGGCAACAAAGCTGGCCGCGAAATAGACGCTGGCGGGTCTGAACGAGGCTATTTATATCCAGAAAAACAATAATGAGGTTGCTGATTCAGGTTAGTGAAACCAGTCCAGTAATTCATACATAAGATTTATCAGAATATAGATATAACCATTGAAAACGTTTAACAATCAAAGCAACTTTATTTTTATTGTAGATAAGAAAAAACCCTGAGATCTCTCTCAGGGTTTTTCTCGAAATAAGGTGGCGGTGCGGACGGGACTCGAACCCGCGACCCCCGGCGTGACAGGCCGGTATTCTAACCAACTGAACTACCGCACCACCGAATTTCTTTATCTTCGTGACCTTTTGTGCCGGCCACAACTGCTGAATTGAATGTCTGGCAGTGCCCTACTCTCACATGGGGAGACCCCACACTACCATCGGCGCTACGGCGTTTCACTGCTGAGTTCGGCATGGGGTCAGGTGGGACCACCGCGCTATTGCC
>NZ_MUBJ01000049.1 GCF_002127535.1 Xenorhabdus vietnamensis | reverse complement strand
ATCCGGGAAATAGAGATTGTTTCGTACCTGCTCATTCGCGTACTTCCATAATCGCTCAATCGGGTTGAGGTTAGGACTGTAAGGTGGCAGGTAATGCAATTCAATATTAAGCACGTCAGCGAAGTCTTTGACCAACTGAGCACGGTGGTAACCAACTCCGTCTAAAATAATATGGATTCTTTGCGAAATCGGATACGTTTCCCGGATTGCACCGGAGAACAAGACAATATTTCTGGCATCAATTGTCGGATATTCACGGATCACGGTGTCTTCAATCCGTTGTAAATTCAACGCGCCTACAATGTTAAGACGAGTACGGCTCTCCGTGGTTTCAACTACTTTGACATGCGCTTTCCCTGCTTTCATCCTGCCGTGGCTTAATTTTGTCGACTGCGTGGGGTGGGATGCATTGCATCAATAAATAGAATGGGTTCGTTTTGACCAGTACCCCCTTTTAATGCGACAGAACCGTCAATATGGGTAAAAATGCCCGCGTTTCTTATAATTTCTGTACTACAAAAGTAACTAAAAGTAATAGTAAAGTGGCCTTGCTAAAGGCCACTTCTTTATGGCTAACTAAGAGCTGGGTGATTATAGTGAGTTGAAAAGTTACCGTCTTTCAGTGATCTTGATGCTACGCTTTGGAAATAAGAATACACATCATCAAAAACTGAATTACCCAAGCTAAACCTATTTATGCCATTTTCTGCTAAAACACTTATATTGGCTATATTAGGTATATTCATCACATTAAGTGGAAGCATTATAGCTTTAGAAATATCCTGTATTTCTTCCAGATTTACTAGCCCCGGAACAAATAAGCAATCAGCCCCGCAATTACGGTAAACGCTTTCTCTTTTAATTGTCTCTTTAGCTTTTTCGTCAACAGAAGAACTTAAGTAACCCGAATTCCGCTTAAGCCATCACTGGAAAATCGTCTTCTGAGTAGAAATTTTTAAGTGATGGCTTTTTCAATTTAAGGCAGTAAGCAATCACCCCCCCTAAAACAGTCAACAGAAATCCTTTTATGCTTCGGTGGCGCGAGTGTTCTATTTGAGAAATGATTTTTAATTGCCCATTAATTGTTTCAATGATAAAACGCTTTGATAACATTATCTTATCCCATTCAGCTTGCATGTGAGCTTTCATATTTCGGTGCTTTTTGATGATGAAAGTGATCCCCGTTTTAGCTAAATCGTCAGCCAGTTCCTGACTGAGATAACCTTTATCACCATAAAGAGAACCCGTTAATTCTTTTGTTAATTCATGAACAGGTTCCCGATCATCCACATTACCCGCCGTCACTTTAAGTGCCAGAATTTCCCCCTGATGGTTTATAGCCAAGTGTAATTTGAAACCGTAAAACCAACCCATTGAGGTTTTTCCTCGTTGTGCTATCCCTTCAAAGACTTTATGGCGGGGAATACGGATGTTATGACAAACGCGCAAACTCGTGGAATCAATAAAAGCAATGCCTGTCGGTTTCCCTTTTAATTGAGTCAGATAACTGCATAATGGCATCAAAACGGAAGGGGCGGCACTAATAAAACGGGTATAACTGAGCAAGGCGGGAAAATCTTTGTGATGATATTTCCAAATCTGCGCCAGATAAAAATGTTTAAAATCACGGTAATGTGACAGATGAAAGAGGATTAAAATAGTCATGATTTCACTGGGATACATGCGACCTTGTCGGCGGCGTAGACGGTATCCGTTATCAAGGCAAAACTGCGTCCACTGAGGGATGAAAAAACGATTGTATATTAAATAGTTAGATCTCTTATTAAAAATAGTTCTCACGCTCAATGAAAGTGCCAATCACTTTATCGTGCATTTCCGCCGATTTAGAATATCCTATCGTTTTTCGATTCAGTCTTTTTATCCGGGTTCGATGCGTTAAATTATTTCTTTCTAAACGTTGGGTGAATGTCTTCCCGGTCAGGTGTTCTTCCTCTGGGAGGCTGTCATACACAGCATAATCATTCGTACAATAAAACCGAATACTAAAGGGCGATAAAAGGGCAAACAGTTTGTCTAATGTTTTCCGGCTGCGATCCCCAAAACATGCGCCACTATCCGTTTCAGACGGGGTTCCCAGGGATACCAGAGCCAGCGTTGATTTTTCTTGTTCCCCACAAACGACCATTGCTCATCCATTTCACAGATAAGATGAATGTTATCCCCGTCAAGAGGAAGCGTCGTCACGTTTCGGGGGATGAGTTTTTTAGCGTTGTCATGACGGTGCTTGTGGTCACTTTCAGGACACGGGCGGTGTCGCGGATCCCTCCGTTATTCATTGCCATATTGATAATCTGCTCTTTAACACCGGGTTTGCAGGCTTAATAGGTGTATTCCAGCTGAAAGACCTTACAGCAGGCATAACAACGATAACGGGGATGGCCACCATTTCCTTTTCCATGCCCTTTGACATGTTCTGATGTGTGACAATAACGACAAGAAACGTCAACTTTAGCCATGATCCACCCTTAAAAAGTTAGAACATATCATAATAACTAACTATTCAATACATGACCGAAAAAACGGCAAAAATCGTCGACATCGCAGAAAATTTCAACTAAGTTATTCATAGCCTGTTCCTCCCCGGAGCGGTTTTCGGCGTTCACCAAAACTTTGTTCCCGGAACAGGCTTTTCGTCAATTTCTTATCCAGAATTCGGGTTAATTACGTATTTTTTGAAAAAAATAAATACTTAAATTGAAATATTTATTTTTCTTTTTATTAATTTATCAATAATCATTAATACAGACATAATCAAAAAAGAAGGCAACAACCATGCCAATTGATGATTTGATAATGGAATTTCATAAAACCAACTTGGTATAAAAAATGAAAAACCATCAAATGATTTTACAGAATCCAAAAGACTAAATATAAGACTAGTTATTATCGTAGGCGTTAAAATGAAAGAAAAATTATTCCAATAATTTTTTGTAAAGCTTAATAATACTAAAACAATACAAGGTGGATAAATTGCTGTTAAAACAGGAATTGAAAACTGAATTAAATAATTTAATCCAAGGTTTGATATTATCATAGAAAAAATACCAAAAACAATGACCAATATACTATATGATAATGGTAAATATGAATTAAAAAATTCAGCACAAGCACATGTTAGACCTATGGCAGTGACCAAGCAAGCAATAAAAATCAATATAGCTAAAAAAATACTACCATATACACCAAATGTATATTGAACATAACTTCTTAAAATTACAGCTCCATTTTCTGCTGAAGATAAGAAAGTACCGCTATCTGAACCTAATTTAAATAATGAAAGATACATTAAGACCAAACAAAAACCAGCAATAGAAGTAGCTTTTAGTATATATTTATTTAGTAATTTATCAGATTCAATTCCTCTAGAACGTACAGCATTAACTATAATGCTTCCAAACATCATAGCTGCCAAAGCATCCATCGTTAAGTAACCATTCAAGAAACCACTTGCGAATGGGTTTTCAGAATAATAATTAATTACTTTCACAGATTCTCCGGCTGGATAAAAAACAGCCGAAATAGCCAAGATCGCTAATGCTATAATTTTTATAGGTGCTAATATATAGCCTACATTATCTAGCAATTTTTTAGGATATAGTGATATATATATAACCAATGAAAAGTATACAATACTGTATATTAACAAAGGCAATTTCCCTTCTTTTGTTATTGATGCGAGACCTAATTCAAAAGAAACTGTAGCCGTTCTTGGTATTGCAAAAAGTGGGCCTACTGATAAATAACAAATAGTAGCCAACAAAAAACCACAAAATTTACCTATTGGTGAACTAAGATTTTTAAGATCTCCTACCCTAGCCAAAGAAATAATGGTGATTATAGGCAATCCAACACCAGTAATTAAAAAACCTATAGCTGCCAGCCAAACACTTTCGCCTGTTTGAAAACCAATTATAGGAGGAAAAATAATATTCCCAGCTCCCACAAATAAAGAAAAAATCATAAATCCTAATGCTAAAATATCTCTAGATGATAGCTTGTTCGTCATAATTAATGTTATCCTTTGATTTTAGACGAATAAAAATTAAAATTAGACATTTTATTTCCCATAAGATTCTCAATAAAAATGCTACATTTTTATATGGACTCGGCAACCACCGACTT
The DNA here is from genome assembly GCF_002127535.1 of Xenorhabdus vietnamensis. Lineage (GTDB taxonomy): Bacteria > Pseudomonadota > Gammaproteobacteria > Enterobacterales > Enterobacteriaceae > Xenorhabdus > Xenorhabdus vietnamensis. Next base: position 2,192 of record NZ_MUBJ01000049.1, on the reverse strand, counting down.
TAGTCGGTGGTTGCTGAATTTTAATAATTAGATATTTATTGTGGTGAGTTGTGGTTGATTATCCAGAAATAGTGTTCTGTTAAAAGCACCAGGCTGACGCAATGCCGCTATAAGTTGGTTAATCAGTTCATCTGTCACATGTTCCATAACGAAAAGGTGTGCATACCTAATATCATTTTTAGCTTCAGTAGACAGTGAGAAATCTTCAACAATATCATTGTTAGGACAAAGGAACAGAATACTGAGGGAAAGTGGAGAGCGATGCACGTGAAGATCTAGGCCAAGCTCGCCACCCAATGCTTGCAATTTCTGATAAACGTTTTCACTCATCCAAAGTCGATGGACGATTTTTTCAATTTGGTCGTTATAAGAATATCTGGCCAGATAATGCCAAAGTAGCAGCGCCGAAAAACCATTTCTCGAACCCGCTAAAGTAGAATCTTGAGCACCGATATAATCCACACTGAGGAAGCTCAATAAATATTTTTGTTTGGTCAGATAAACGCCTGTAGGCCATGGCGTTCCCATTTCTTTATGACCGCTGGTCACAATCGAATGGATTGGATTTCTGAAATCAAATGAAGGAAGCGTTCCTACACCAATATCGATTCCCTGCTCTCTCGCTTTCTCTAGGAATGGACCATAAACAGCGCCCAGTGCACCATCAATGTGGAACCAGTAGCCATTTCGAGGACTTTTAACAAATTTGCCATTTTCCAGCGTAATTTGAAGTGTTCTATCCTTGAGACCGTATTTCTCAAGTATGGGGAGCAGTAAATCAATTGCGCCGCTGACATCATCAAGAGCACCTTTAAAGGTTGTGCCATAGTTGAAGTTTATTGCTATCGGGAAACCACGTGACGCAAAAAACTCTACTAATGTACTCAGTTTATCTAAATCAATCGAACCTGTTGACAGAGACGGAACTTTTGTTGGCCATTTTCCATTATTCGTTGCAATAGGACATTGCCCAGGATAGCGCGACTCACCGATTTCAGCAAAAGTAGGCAGTGCCAAAATATCTTTGGCTTTATCGATTGAGTAATGTGTATCTTCGGAGTAAAAAAGTACGGGTATCAGCGAATTTTCATTACCTCCTAAATAAGTTCTTTGTTCAATGTAATTGTTTGAATTCGAATCAATCCAGAGCGCTTTTCCTGCCAAATAGTCACGAGCATTACGCAATGCATATAAATTTCCTTCCGTGCTTCCCATTGACAGCACATAACCCCAGTAGCCCTCGCCTAGTGTGGCGTTATCTCTGTCAGGTGCATTCCAAAGTTTAGCAAAATAATCCAATACAGCACGTTCAACAACCTTTGAATTAACCCTGAGATTGCCTGTCACAAAAGGATCACCAACATTGTTTAATTGAACATCTAAGTATTCACTCAGTTCTGATGAATAGTGGAGTTCTTGGTTGGTTTGATAACCCATAAATTTGTTGCGTGTTTTCTTTACATATGAACCCAGTTCTGTCAATGCTTTTCCACGCTCAGTATCTGTTAAACCACTTTCAGATAATTTAAATACAGATTTATCAATATTGTCATAGGTTTCATGATTCATATTTAATCCAGATGCAATAATTTATTATTGTAATAATTTGATAATTTATTTATTTTAAAATCACTAAAAAATAATTAACTTATCATATTGTTATTTTCTGATACAATTAGCAATGTAATTTAAATAAAATTGCCACTTTAATTATTTTTACAATATATATCTAAATGTAATTACTCAACAATAACTCAAGTTTATAATTCGAAGTCATAACTTAAAACAAACAAAACGTTTATATAATAAACTAACTTGGATTCGCCTAATAATAGCATGAAATACTTCATCATTTTTTTCATGTCACATTACCAGAGAAAGTAATTGCATATATACATAAACTAATGTCATTAGGTATTTTATTATTCTCATCTAAATTTATTTCTTCGAAGGTGAGTGTTTTTAATTTTAATTTAAATCATCGGTAATGTCAGCGATTATTTTACCGGTCATGACATCAATTTATTGAATCTTGTATCGTATGCCTATTTGGAGAAGAGTCAGATGGCAAAGATTGATGTAACCTGCCCATTTTGTTGTGCAATTAAAGGAATTCATCGTAATGGGCGATCTCGTTCTGGTCATCAACGTTACCTTTGCCAATCCTGCCGTCACTCTTGGCAACTTGAATT
>NZ_MUBJ01000048.1 GCF_002127535.1 Xenorhabdus vietnamensis | reverse complement strand
ACAGAAAAAAGCGTGGATGAATCCCAATTTTGCCATGCAAGTCCTAAAGGCAGGATTTGAACCCGTGAATGAAAAGTGAGCGCTCATGCTCTTGCCCTGCCGTACACGTTAGCCCGTCACCTTTACATGCAGTGTTGTATCACACACGATGAGGGCCCCCTGTGATTACCAGACTATCTTGACTCACATATTGAATAGTTTGAAATAGCGCGATTATTAGCCGCTTTTAATGGGTAATTCTAACTAATTTTTTATTACTTTTATCAAACCTGATAAAGTTATAAATATGATGTGTTTAAAATGTACCCGTTAGGAGTTGGTTTAATGGATGCTTTCAATGACAGCATTTTTGAAAAAAAATATAAAAACTTTCTTGCTATCCGCAAACAATGGCTGGGAATCATTTTCCAGCACGCGGTTTATCTTGATCAAAACGCCCAGGGGGAAGCCTACCGCCCTGTGGCGATACTGACGGATAAAACCGTTCTGGCCCAGGCAGAAGATATTCTGCTGGTATGGCAGCAATTTGTTGTGGTCAACAAAAATTGGTCACTGGCTTAGCGTTTTTCCAAAATAATCGTTCTGACTCATTGGGTGTTAACCCATTGTTATACCAGTGAGGACGCAGCTGGCTGTAATAACCTGTTATGTATTGGATAATCGAGTGGTAAGCGTCCCTAAAATTTGTATACCCTACCAAAGGGACCCATTCACTTTTTAAGCTCCGAAAAAAACGTTCCATCGGGCTGTTATCCCAGCAATTTCCCCGCCGGCTCAGGCTTTGTTTGATACCATAACGCTGCAATAATCGTCTGAACGCTTTGCTGGTATAGTGGCTGCCTTGATCGCTGTGAAACAGGAGCCCTTGCGGCCTCCCTCTGGATTCAAATGCCCTTGCTAACGCTTTTTTCGTCAGTTCAGAGTCTGGTGAGCAAGACATTGCCCAACCGATGGGCTTACGCGCAAATAAGTCGAGAACGACGGCTAGATAAGCCCAACGTTGACCGGTCCAAATAGAGGTCACATCTCCACACCACACCTGATTTGTAATGGTCAAGAAGTTTCGGACACCTTTCTCGCCTCTTCCCACTGTTTTTCGTGTTCAGCGGGAGAAATTCCCCTATTAAAACTATGAGGACGAATAGGGTTATAATACCCACCCAGATAGTGAGTGATATCCCTGATGGCCTCATGAATGTCCACATAACCTTCTGGGGGGAGCCGGAATACCCGTTCCATGGGGGAATTATCATAGCAGTTGCCTTTGCGGCTCATGCTTTGGATAATTTTATTTTGCCAGAGTAAGCGGCGAAATTTTTTACTGCTGTATTGACTGCCTTGATCGGAGTGAAAAATCAGCCGCCCTTCAGGATGACGCGTTTCCAGCGCATTGTTCAGTGCCCGGCAGACTAATTCCGCATCCGGCGAAGAAGAGATGGCCATCCCCACCACCCGGCGGGAAAATAAATCCATCACCACGGCCAGATAGCACCACCCTCCTGCTGTGCGAATATACGTGATGTCTCCGCACCACTGGGTATTCGGGCGTTCCGGCGCAAAATGCTGGCGTAAGAGATTCGGGGAGGCAAGCGATTCCTCTCCTGCCGGACGGTAACGGTGAACCCCGGCTGACGGCTCTGCAGGCCGCATTCCTGCATTAATCGTCTGGCTTTCCAGCGGCCCACGGGGCGGCCTTCCTGAGTCAGCAGGTGGCTCAGGGTGCGACTGCCTATCGCCCCCCGGCTTTGGTTATACAGTTCACGAACCCGGATGCGTAACTGCAGACGCTCTGTGTCAACCGGGCGTTGCCGCCAGTCATAATAGGCACTGCGTGACACTTGAAGCATCTGACACAATTCCGTGACCAGCCATCGGGGACTCAGCCGTGTGATCAACGCATAGCGCCATGGCGCATCTCACTCATCAGCACGGCCGCCTGCTTTAGGCTCTCTTTTTCCATTTCCAGACGTCTCACCTGTTTTTCCTATGCCTGTATCTGACGCTGCTCGGGTGTCAGGGCTTTGCCCATGGGCGTCATTCCCTGCATTTCGGCCTTGTACTGGCGAACCCATTTCCCCAGAATACTGTTATCAATCCCCAGCGAACGGGCAACATCGATAACCCGTTGTTGATGAAGAACAACCTGTTGAACCGCTTCCAGCTTAAATTCAGCGGAATAGTGGCGTTTGGTGGGGTTCAATTTCATCGTCATACCTCATTGTCGTGTGAATAAGATTAGCTGGCTTTTGAGGTGTCAGAGATCTTTATACCACTACAACCGGCGACCGGCCCCCGTGGTAATTTTTGGTGCGCGATGTTTTCCACCGGCAGCATGATCATTTTCGCGTTTTGGGTTTTGGCGCGATGGGCCTACTGAAGATGATCACCGGTGTCTGCGCCCGCATTTATTTTAATCTGGCTAACACCAGTGTTAGCGCGGCTTTCCCTGTTTTTTTCGGTGCTTTATTGGCTGCAATTTTGGCAAAGTGATGATCATCTTTTGCAATGTGATCATGGTGTTGATCATCAGGCAGGGAGGGATTGACCGAACGGAGATAGCGCCGGGCGGTATTCGGGTTCAGGTTATAATGTTCGGCATATTCACGGATGCTGATCCCCTTTTCAGCGCGTAGTCTATTGAAATTAGCGACGTGTTCCTGCCAGTTCATCCCACTCAACCCAAGTAAATGCTCAATGCCATTGATAATACACAAGCATTAATATGTTTGATTAATGCAATTTAATCCCGAATCCTCACAAGGAATGGTGGATATTTATTTCCTGTTTTTTTCCTATTTTGGAAACAATTTTTTGATATTTATTGTTCAATTCTATTAATAGAGGTAACGCCATTGTCCTTTGACGTAGACTAAACCTGTAGGCCAAATTTTTAATTTTCACTTACTATTATCTAAATTATCACCATGTACCTAAAATTCTGCTATAGTTCAAAAAAACGATAACATAAGGTGAAACCATGTCCGATAATTTTGACAGATTGCTCGAAACCGGAAATCGTGCAAACATTATGCTTAAATGGCTAACAGAACAGATCCATTCAAAGCGTGAAGAATTTGAACAGACCGAGTTTTATAAAACCTATTCAAAGTCTGCTGTTTCTAAACTTCCACATCTGAGCAAACGTGCTGTTGATTCCGCAGTCGAAGAAATGGAGGCTGCGGGGTATGTGTTTAATAAGCGTCATGGAGGAACTTCTACGCAGTTCGCTATGACCCTACAGAACATTATTGATATCTACTCTCATCGTGGCATTAAAACGTATCGTGAGAAACGTGGAAAAGCCTTCGTTATTTTCGTCGTGAATTTAAAAGGTGGCGTATCCAAGACGGTATCGACCGTCACGATGGCACACGGTATGCGTGCGCATCCTTCCTTACTACATGAAGATCTGCGGATTTTGGTTATCGATCTTGATCCACAAGCGTCTTCAACTATGTTCCTAAGCCATTCCCACAGCATCGGACTTGTCAATAACTCCAGCGCACAGGCAATGTTAAGCAAAGACCTTACTCGCGAAGAAATTCTTGAAGAGTTTGTTCAACCTTCTATTGTGCCGGGCGTGGATGTTATCCCTGCTTCCCTTGAAGATGGTTTTATCGCTTCACGCTGGACTCAATTATGTAATGATCACCTGCCGGGTATGAACGAGAATAATGTTCTCCGCGAAAATATCATCGACAAAATCAGTGGTGATTACGATTTTATTTTTATCGATACCGGCCCACACCTCGACCCATTCCTGATCAACTCACTAGCAGCCAGCGATATGCTAATGACTCCGGTTCCACCGCCGCAAGTAGATTTTCACTCAACGTTAAAATATCTAACCCGCTTACCGGAGCTGGTACAGCTTATTGAAGATTCCGGTCTTCAAAGCAACATCATTGCTAACGTTGGGTTCATGTCAAAAGTCATTAATAAACCCGACCACAAACAAATACACAGCTATGCCAAAGACGTGTTTGGTGGCGATATGCTTGATGCTGTTCTTCCCCGACTAGAAGGTTACGAGCGCTGCGGAGAGTCCTTTGATACGGTCATAAGTGCAAATCCACAATCTTACGCAGGCAGCCCTGATGCACTACGCAGTGCAAAAATATCAGCAGAAGATTTTTCCCGTGCAATTTTCGACCGCATTGAACTTCTGAGAGGTGCTGTATGACACAAAAAAACGAAAGACCGATTATTGGCCGCACCTTTACTGAATCACCATTAGCTGGTAAATCATTCGTTTCATCGGTGGAAACCAGTCAGCGCTTCACACTTGCATCCGGCCACAAAGTTATGTTTCACATAGAGACTATTCCTGCTGAACAGATTGCTACTCGCACTTACGTAGATCCAACCATTAATGGACGTGATCAAAATGCGCTCAGCTCGGAATCTTTGGAAGATATTACCCGCACTCTACCTTTACAGCAGTTTTTCCCCCTTATTGGCCGAGAAGTTAATGGACGCATAGAAATTCTGGATGGATCACGCCGTCGCGCCGCAGCACTTATCTGCAATGTCGGCTTTCGAGTTATGTTTACCCGCAGTGAAATATCCCCAGAAGATGCCCGCCAGCTTGCAGCCGATATTCAGACTGCCAAAGAGCATAATATCCGTGAGGTTGGTATCCGTTTGCTTGCTCTACGTGAGAGTGGTATGAGTCAGAAGGAAATCGCTGAGTCCACACGTATTTCCCCAACAAAAGTTACACGAGCAATTCAGGCTGCTTCTGTCCCTGATGAATTACTGTCTGTTTTCCCTATCCAATCAGAATTGACTTATCCTGACTATAAGAAACTGTTCACTGTAGCAGAGATCGCCGGTAAAAAAGACTTATCGCTTAAAGAACTAGTAGCCGATGTTGCGAAAGAGGTGAAAGCCTTACTCTCAGAACAGAAGCTGTTTCCGGAAGATTTCAAAAATGAGGTTATTAAACTTTTTGATAAATCGGTTTCGGAACTGACAGTAAAACCTACAACTAATAAGCCAGTAACAGAAGCCCTCAGAACGTTTGATGACCGCCGCGTTTATGCACGAAAAAAAACCAACACGAAAGAAAGAAAAGTTTCTTACGAGTTTAGCCGGATCAGCAAAGACGTACAGGACAAAATTGATGAGGCTATTCGAACTATCATTGAACAGTACGAATAAATCCTTGTAAGGCCCAGCCAGTCTGGGCTGTATTTCGTGAATCACCTCCCTCAATGACCCACGCCAATTTAACCAATAACCATATGATTATAATGTATTATTTATGATAATTTCGGGGCGAAATCCCGCTCTTTTTATCCTCATGGTTCTGGCTGGTGATGCTATTACATATTATCGTCGTAAAAACAGTTAAACAGGCTGTAAAAACATGACCTCTGTGCAAGTTCTCATAGCCAGATCATTTACAACTGGCATAAAATAACAATACTCGTCCATTAGCGATGAACATTCAGAGGGAATAGAATTCAATAAATCCATTCCTTTTTTTAGCATCGTCCCACAACAGCTATATATTCCTGTTAGCCTTAAATCGAAAATCAGTGATTGGGATACTACCGCCACCTATGTAGGGAGCTAAAAAAAAGTATCTATCCTCCTTTTTCGGATAAGGTCATCCCAAATCTGACATAACAAGGCTGCATTCTTTGCAGCCTTTTTTTCATCCTCTCTCATCCCACCAGCGGGAATTACTGTTTTTGAGAAATCAATGGTCATACCATGACGCGGCTTAAAATGTGCCTGTGTGATGTGTTTCATTTCAAACGTTCTTGGCCGGACACTAGTATCCATGAGGCAAATGATATTTTTGGAGGAACAAAATACATTCAGACGGGCATAGACAAAATCTTTGTCTATTTCAACCTGCGGATGATAGCGGCGAATGGCATCCATGACCTCTTTCGCGGTCAGAGGACGGTTTTCTCTCAGAAGCACATCTGCCAGAGATTTTCTCTTTCACGCTCTTTTCCAAGAAAATGCTAAATGGTTTATATGGACACCGGCCTAATTCAAGTTGATGAAAATATTTTTCTGACAAAAGTAGTCGCAAACATATATTCGGCTTCAAAGAGCCCTGATGAAAATCAGCACTCTCTGTCCCTGTATCTTAAATATAGGTTAAAATAAATACGATTAGATTTGGCACGGTGTATGCAGCCTGTTCTGTCCTGGGGTTTAAAGCCCGTTAATGAGCTATTGGCGCATACACTGAGCCACTCATCTGAAACCCGAACAGTTGTCCGTCATCCATAACGTATTTGCCAGGATGGGTAATCATGAGTCTGCCAAATCCACTTAGTGTGGGTATTGATGTTTCCAAAGCGTCACTGGATATTACAGCCAACAAGAGTGTAGAGTCATTCACAGTCAGTAATGATATTGACGGTTTTGATTCCATTGTATCTGTGCTGAAACAGCACACGGTGTCTTTGATACTGATGGAAGCAACCGGAGCAACTGTCTTCAACCGTATTTTTTAAGAAGTCAACTGATGGTAAGACTCATCCCATATTTGGCTATTTCTAACCATTGCGTTAATGATGGTCAGAA
>NZ_MUBJ01000047.1 GCF_002127535.1 Xenorhabdus vietnamensis | reverse complement strand
TGAGAAAACGGCGGTCTGATATCTTCTTCCGAAGCAGATCCATCAACTCGATATGCGGTATCATGTTGAAGTATTTTCGGATGTCGATTTCCACTATAGCACCATTCCAGTTACTGAATGTTTGTTGCTGTAGTGCCCTTAATGCCGCATGACAATTTAATCCCGGCCGGAACCCGTAGGAGCAGGGCATAAACAGCGGTTCATAAATTCGGCTGAGGATATCACTGACCGCAAGCTGGATCAGTTTATCTTCTATGCACGAAATAGCTAAAGGCCGTTTACTGCCGTCTTCTTTCTGGATCTCAGTAATACAGGCTGCTTTCGGATGATACGTTCCTCTGCGTATCCGCAGAATGAGACTTTGAATATTCTCATCAAGGTGTTCACCGTAAGCGGCTTTTGTCATGCGATTAATACCCACGGCTTTATTCCCGTCCAGCCGCTGGAATTGCCCTTTCAGCATGTCACCGGGTCTGAAGCCCAACCGGACGGAAACGTACGCTAAGTACATTTCTTAACCATGATGGCAAGAATATCGTCACAGATAACGATGTTATAAAGGCCATTCGCCAGGTTCATCCGCTTGCTTCAATGGTCTGAGCTGTCCTTTTGTTACCTGTTCTGCCAGTGTGAATGTATAGTGCCCAAGCATATTGATATGCGCATGACGAAGTGGTGACAGCCGGGATTCATCCTCTTCATTAATGATATCTCCTTCATCACGCAAATGTGTCAGCGCGGCCTGCAGGTAAATCGTGTTCCAGAGCACTACAGCATTGGTCACCAGCCCCAGCGCACCCAGTTGATCTTCCTGGCCATCCTGATAACGCTTTCTGATTTCGCCTTTCTGTCCGTGGCAAATTGCCCTGGCGACAGCGTGTCGGCTTTCTCCCCGGTTCAGCTGTGTCAAAATGCGACGGCGGTAGTCTTCATCATCGATATAATTAAGCAGGTACAGTGTCTTGTTAATCTTGCCTGCTTCAATGATCGCCTGCGTCAGCCCTGAAGGACGATCGCTGCTCAGCAGCGAACGGATTAAAACTGATGCCTGGATTTTCCCCAGTTTCAGGGAACCCGCCACGCGCATCATGTCGTCCCAGTGCTGTTCGATCTTCTGTACATTGATGCCATTGCGGGCGACGTCATTCAGTACGCCATAATCAGCGTCTTTGTCCACCCGCCAGAATACGGAGGCTCCGGCGTCCGCCAGACGAGGAGAAAACTGATATCCCAGCAGCCAGAAAAGACCAAAAATCAGGTCACTGGCACCGGCCGTGTCTGTCATAATCTCTGTCGGGTTCAGCCCGGTTTGCTGCTCCAGCAACCCTTCCAGCACAAATATTGAATCTCTAAGCGTGCCAGGAACGACAATGCCATGAAATCCAGAGTACTGATCAGAAATAAAGTTGTATCAGGTGATCCCACGACTGGAGCCAAAATATTTTCGGTTAGGACCTGCATGAACCGTTCGTACCGGCGCAATAAACCGCATTCCATCAGCGGATGCCACTTCACCACCGCCCCATTTCTGAACCAGAGGCAATGATGACTGATAATCAACCAGCCTGGCGTTGGCTTTTACCAGTGTTTCAGCCCTGAGGTAATTTTGCTTTGTCCAGTTCAGACGATAGCGTGTCAGCGCCGGAATATTCTGGCGAATAAAGGGTTCCATGCCAATATTGCAGGCTTCAGCCAGCAATACCGCGCAGAGGCTTACGGTGAGGTCCTCCATGCGTGATCCCGCTTCGCTGGCATGGGTAAATTCGTCTGCAAAGCCCGTATGTGCATTAATTTCAAGGAGGAGTTCCGTGAGATCCACTACCGGCAACAGGCCAGCTACACGCACCGTAAGTAATTTTAGCGCCGGAGATTCATCCAGCCCATTCAGATGAGAAATAGTCAATTTCGTGCGTTTACCTGAAAAATCCAGCGCGACCGCATGATTATCGTGAAAATTTTTCGCAACCTGTCGGTACACCGTGTCGAGTTGTCGGGTCAGTGCGCTGACGGCTTCTCCGGCCTGGAGAGGATGACCAAGAGAGCGATAAACCTGCACCCTGTTGGTATGCCAGTCTTGCCCCTGGAGGAGTTTGGTTCTTGGATCTCCCCAGCGTTCGCTCTGGCTGACATAAATATCTCGCCGTCGCAGACTGTCCTGCAATTTATTAATGACGCAGAGGGTGTAGCCACGCCGGAACAGATGGCCTTCTTTATCAAAACTCAGTCGTTTCCATGGGCCGGTGATCACATCTATTGGCGCATCATCAAGATGTTGTCTGCGGGTTCCCTGAATTGCCGCCAGGTAATTAACTGCCTCCAGTGTTATTTCACCCGCCGGAGCCGCGTTGAAGGAGAGCATAAAAAAGCTTGGGGCACTTATGCGATCCGCTAAAGAAATCTCACCTGACAACTTGAATCGCCGCCAGACCATAGGACTGATACCCTGAAGAGCCACTTTAACGATATAGGGGATTCCCGATAAGTACGTTTAGTTGCTCATTCTATCGCCGACTGAACAGAGTGCCCCATACATTTTTACGCTCTCTTACCCATATGCCCACAGGCACTGCATTTGAATTTGATGCACGGGGTAACTCAATTTTGCATGTTGAAGGTGATAGCCATCACTCGACAACCGGAGATATAGAAAATCACTCCGGCGGTAACATCATAAATAACGCAGGCAATCATTTAACTGAGAGAGTCGGTGGATTCTGGCGTATTAATGTGAGTGGTTCTGCTTATATAGATGCAACAAGTATTCACCTAAACAAAGGAGCAGGAGTGGTTACAGCTGAGTGCCTTTGCTCCTTTACTGGCAGACCACACACTGATTTTTCATTACGAGTCACGGCGGGTAAATAATGGCTTTAAACAGCAGTCAACTGAAAAGAATGATTGAAGTAAACTTGATTTCATTGGGTTTTGCAGCCAATGAACACGGTAGAATGAACGACTTAGCCGAAGCCATTGCAAAAGCGGTTGTTGAACACATTACCGCTAGTGGTCAGGTGATTGTTATAGGTGGTGGTCACTATAGTGGGGAAATCGCTAAAATAGTGTAGTGATAGGGTCAGAAGTTTGAGCTATCGCTTGGTTCCTGATAATTCTTCGCTTTGAATTAAGGAAATTGAGTTACCAACAGTTTCAGTAAATTCACTCAGATTTTTTATATCAGATAGACATTGGTGATGGATATTTTTATCAGGAATAGCAAGTTCACCTTTTTCAATCGCTACCATCTGATTCATGCTTTCAACCAAATTATTAAACAATTTTTTATCCATAGTTTCTCCATTGTATGAACATAGCCGCGCTCTTGCGCGGCATTAACTAACTCTTATCAGTCAAAACAGACTTATCTTATTTTGTTAGGAAAGCGCTTTAATGTATACAATAGTTAAGGGAGGGGCACTACGTATATCCCCATCCCTTTTACTGCTATGTAGAACAACTAATTGACTTAACCACTGAAAAAGTTTCCTTTTGGTTTCTTCCATAAAATAGAGACCAAAGGCAAGTTCTTAGCCGTTCATATTAGTTGTAATACACCGTACAATCATAAGTTGAAATATACGGTGGCTGATACAACCCACCCGTGATATTTCCAACTTTCATTTGCAGAGTAATTCTACAATCGGCTGGGATATTCGCGCCTGTAGCATTGACAGTGGCCGAGCCGCTGGCCACATCCAAAAATGCTTCCCATGCAGCAGAATTATTCGGAGTGGTAATATAAAGACGCAGCGTGATTTGATTTTGCCAACCAGCCCAATTAAGTCGATTATAGTTACACAGAATGCTGCTTACAATTCCTGAAGGAGTCTGTCCGTTTAAAGGGGCCAGAGTTGCACCAGGAATAAACATTCCGCCTTGAGTTGGTTTAGGCCCTGAATTAGCACGATACCAATTTGGTCCGGCTAATTGTGCGAGATTACCCTCTGCTTCAGTTTGCTGTTGTAGTAAATCCAGCAGAGATGAATCTTCTTTGGTTAGATCTACTGGGGTTAATAATACGGCTTGTCCCTCTTTCAACAACATATCAGGGGGAAGAATCAGATTATTCATTTACATTCTCCTAATTTATCTCGAAAAGATGGTGCCGATCATTAAATCATCACTTTGAAAGACAACACAATCAATAATGCTGTACTGAGGCTCCTTATAAATTGGCAGAGTAGGACTTATTGGTATCAGAGGGATGCTTGCTAACTCTTCATATTTCTGAATATTTGACTCAAGTATTATAAATATAACATAACAGACGGAAATTAAATAATTCCAGATATGATGAAATCAAAAATATATTAGACTGGCTTAAGACCAACACTGCATTAGCCTAACTTAAATTAAAAATATAATTCGGAATTTTATAATGTGAATTAATAGCGCGCTAGAAATTTTTTCTTCAGAGTTGTTGAATACTTTTATAAATGAATGATAAAGTAAATTAAATGCTTTGCATTTAATTTACTTTAATTTCTATTTTCTATATTTTAATCTGAAAAGGAGTTTTCAAATGGTTTGGATTTATCATCAATATTCAGGTGACTTCTATCATAACGACAAATTAGTTTATCGGGGTGGATATAGCGGAAAAGGAAAACATAAAAACGATCCCGGATCAGAACACATAGCTAATTGGGGACCAATCCCAAGAGGACGGTATACAATAGGCGGGTATACAAATAGTAAGGGCGATATGACTATCCACTTAGAACCGTGTGATTGCAATAATATGTACGGAAGAACCCTTTTTAGAATTCATGGTGATAGTATAAAAAATCCCGGGCAAGCATCAGAGGGTTGCATCATAGTAGGAAAGCATGCTAGAAGAGAAGTCATTGATTCTATGGATAGGGAACTAGTGCAGGGCGCGAGCATACTTTGATTAATATTTGTACTTAAAATGTCAATATTGTTTTTTAACTCTTTTGTTAACTATAAATGTCTAAAGAACTGTGATTTAGTTCAATTATTACCCGATATAAAACTATAAAAATGACATACTGGAAATTATTAATCTTTAAAAATCAGTAAAAATAGTGTGCTCGCGCCCTGGGAACTAGTGGTAGAGTAACATGAAGAAAATAATCCTAATAGCAATGCTATTTATTCCTGGCATCGCGTTATCTTCATCTTTGACAAACGATGAAACAAAAAATGCTTTAGACTATTGTGCAACTCCTGAATCTTGGGCATCTCAATATGTTATAAATAGTTCTTTCCGTAAAGATAAAAGCTTTGATCGAATGAAAGCAACTTCTTCTTTAATAGAGAGAACTAAATTAGTCAAAGGGGATAAACCAATCTTTCTTAAAGAATCTGGGCAGTTATATACCCAAACACTGGAAATAACTATCCCATATATTGATAAAAACAAAAAACCAGCTGTTTTCATTGCGTCATCAATTATATCGGTAGAAGAATGTTCATTATCAGAAGTGGCTTATTTTGATATAACACACGAGATCGATTGATTCCATTTTAAGCAGAATTCATCTTTGAGCTTTATCGGCTTTAAATGCGATAAAGCTTTTTTCTATCACAAATAACTATATGTTGACAGTTAACGTAATAAAGAAAGACTAGAAACTAAGTTTGAGGGGATCAGGTTCGGGAAGAAATGAGTGCTACAAAAATAGCCAAATAGCTAGTTCATCAAGCTACAAGACTATTGATGAATCAAAGAAAAATCCTTTAACATAAGTTTTTATGAAAAATGTATAAAAATAGGGAAAATGACATGAATAATGGTTTTTATTCCAGAAAAAAGAAAAGAAAAAAAATAAAATTTTTTTTGGTTTTTATATTTTTGATTATAGCATTCTGGTTTTGGTATATGATTTGGGCTTCCAACATTGGGCGTCATACAGTTTTAAGTGACTCCATTCCAGAGTGGACAACATATATTACTTTTGCAACCATTATCGGTCTTATCTTAGCTGTTCGTGCAGCCTATTATCGTCCTTCAAAACATATTATGGAGTCTTTTTTTTGTGGGTTTAGTCTTGGGTTTGTTTGTATTATAAATATTTACGATGTCTGTACTTATCTGTTTCCAGGGGAGATCATTCACTATGAATCTGATTATAAAGTGACATTTCCAGGGCCTGCTATTACTAGATTTGGTAGCTGTGAAGCCGGGTTGTGGATCAAAGATATTCACACAGGTCGCTGGATTCAACTTTGTACAAATAAATTAGATGTACACAATCAACAAAATCAAGGTATGAATGGAGTATGGGTTACCGCTCGTATTAATAAACTGGGTTCTTATATTATAGATTATAAGTTTATATTCAAATAGCCTTCTGTAACCAAGCTAAGGTGGGGATAAATTTGTAGAACACTATATTTTTCCCCCATGCTACTATTTGTATCTATACCAATCGCCATTGAAGATGCTTGATTTATCACCCAAACCAGATCATGCTTGCAACCATGAAAATTCATCTGACACCAGAACAAAAACGTGCCCTTGAATTGATGCATGATACCACTCGTGATAGCCGAGTCTGTGATCGCATCAAGGCCGTGCTTTTGGCCTCTGAAGGCTGGACAGCTCAGATGATTGCACAGGCCTTGCGTATTCATGAGAGTACGGTAAGCCGTCACCTAAAAGATTTCATCGCTCAGGAAAAGCTCACCCCGGAAAATGGCGGCTCTGAAAGCCATCTCTCTGCCGAACAAACCGTCGACCTGATTGATTATTTGACGGCCAATTTGATGCATACTACCACTCAAATTGTGGCCTATGTCCAAGCACGTTGGCAGGTGTCTTTCAGCGTGGGTGGCATGACAAAATGGCTTCACCGCCAAGGTTTCAGCTACAAGAAACCAAAGGGCGTTCCGCATAAATTCGATGCGGATAAACAGCAACAATTTATTGATGACTACCAGCTTCTGAAAAACGGAGTAGGTCAGAGTGAACCGCTCCTATTTATTGATGCGGTGCATCCCTCACAGTCCACAAAGCTCAGCTATGGCTGGATGAAAGCAGGAAAAAATCAGGTAAAAGTGGTCGAAACCACCGGCAGCCGTACTCATCTCAATATTCTGGGTGCTCTCAATTTACAACGCATTGAAGACACCGTGATCCGTGAATATTCGAGCATCAATGCTAAAAACATCGCGTATTTTTTCGGGGCAATCCGGGAAACTTACCCACTTTCGCAAAAAATTCATATTATTCTGGATGGTACGGGTTACCACCGGGCCGTGTTGGTGAAAGAGATTGCGTATGTCCTTAATATTGAATTGCATTACCTACCGCCTTACAGCCCAAACCTCAATCCGATAGAGCGATTATGGAAGTATATGAATGAGCAAGTGCGTAATAATGTCTATTTTCCGAATGCGAAGACGTTCCGTGAAACCCTTCGTCACTTTTTTCATGTCACTTTGCCAAAAAAAGGGAAAGAACTTACGACTCGACTGACTGACAATTTTCAGATTTTGAAACCTGCATCTTCAAGTTAGATTGGTATATATAGCTTTTAAAAATGATAGGAGTACTCCTTACTCCGTGTGACACGCGGGGTAAGGAACACCACATACTGATACTCTCACTATTATGAAAAGGTATTTAGATACTGATTTCCAGGTTGTGTATTAAATAGTTAGATCTCTTATTAAAAATAGTTCTCACGCTCAATGAAAGTGCCAATCACTTTATCGTGCATACATGGACGCCCCTTGTTTGCCAAACAATCATTTGTTATGACCCGAACCAGGTTAAGATTGCAGCCATACATCCGGACTTTAGTTGAGGCCGTC
>NZ_MUBJ01000046.1 GCF_002127535.1 Xenorhabdus vietnamensis | reverse complement strand
CATAGCGATCACGACTCTCTGAATCATGATGGCAATGTAAGCCGTCTCTCCGGCTGTCACATCACTTCGCCTGCCTACAGCGGATGTTGCTGATAATGATCCGTCCTACACGGTGGCATGGGTTATTTTTGATTCTGTCTGTACGCTCGATGCTAAGGTTCATGTCTCAGCTAATACCGACAGACGGCGATAACCCGACGCAAAGGTGTATCGATATCGATATACCTGAAGAGGTGTGCTCAAAACAGTTATGTAAAACAGTTGGTTAATCCGTTTTGTCCAGCGTGAAAGTGTGCTAACTATCACAACCTATGCTCGATTTCCTGTTTACCGCCGCCAACCAACCCGAGAGCCATCTGACCAAGATCATCAATCAACTTTTCGGCTCTATCGAGGGTGACTAGGTCGCCTTGTCGCTTTCTCAGTCTGCGACCAGCATCAGAGGAATCTTCATCAGACGCCTTTCGGGCTTTTGTTACAATGTCCTGCATCTGTTGAATTGTGTATTCAACGGATGGGGTGCATGCATTGCTTTCTTTATCAGCCAGATCTAATAACCATTTCCGCAGTTCCTTAGCGACTTTTGTCCGGGACACCATCCCAATTAAATGAGCGCCTCTCAATGAGAACAAGCGAGTATTGACATCTCGTAAGCTATTGTTTATTCCATCCATCCTCACTTTGGTTACGGTTGTCATGCTTTCTGTAAACTCATCCCTGTGACGGTTATACAAATTTAAAACCTTATTGCTGTTTGCATACCCCAACAAATCTGCCAGCGTCTCTGCAGTAAACCAAATCTTCCCATCACCATTATCAAAAGGAATAACTTCACGTTCTTTGAAAACTAATGCTTTGGACATAACGTTTACCTGCTCTATGAAATGAACCTTCGCCGAAATAGGAATACCAGCCCACCGAAGGCTCGCCAGCCATAACTGGTTACCTCGAAGGCTCATTTCTATAGGGTTAGGTTCGGTGTAATTAAGCGGCGCTTTCGGTGCGCGATGAAAATAAAAATGCCACCATCCCGTATGCGTTGGGTACGCGGTGGGAACGGGTGGCAGCATGGGTTATCAATATTCCGGTAGCCACTCAGGGAATGAATACAAAAATATTGCCTTTAGTTTCAGAGAGTAATTAATTGTTAAGCATTATTCGCTTGTTATTGGGCGGAAATGGGTTTACGTGTTGTTGCAGTTATGTTAATTCAAGCGAAATAGGGAGAATGATTATGAAAAAATATCTTCTTCTTTGCCTAGTAGCAGGCACAACTCTTTTAACTTCAATGCAGACTTATTCTTATATCTGCTTACCTTTTGCTTTATCACCCATAACATATGGAGATTGTATAGCTGCCTGTCTTTTGTTAAATCCGGATAAAACGGTTAAATACTGTTTATAATAACAATCAAGCAGGAGACAGGATCGCTCCTGCAACCCGAGAATCATTTGCTCTGAGGTGGCAATCAGTCAGAATGTTGTTGGTTGAGCCACGGCACGAACCCAGCACATAATCCCTTTTTGTAGGTCAGTGCGGCCTTCATTCAGCCAACGTATATCAATTTGATGACTGCCCGTTTGTGTATTGGTAACCACAAGATAGTCATAGAGCTGGGCTAATTCCTCACCCATCGCTTTAATCCTGTTCATGCAATCAATTTCATCTTGGGTTAATTCACGGTAGCCCGTGATTTTACGGTGTTGGTTTTCCATTGTTTCCTCTGCATTCAGTGTTGATATAATCCTGCAAATACTTAGTCTGCCGCTCGTTCTCCAGCATCATTTCTCGGAGACGGTAATAATCGTGTCGAGCTGCTTCGGTAAGTTGTGGGGTTCCTGCATCGCCCACGCCGACGGAGGTAACGGTTTTAGGCACGGGGCAGACGGCTTGGATGCGCAACTTGCGACGGCCAGCGGCAACATCAGCCCGAAGAGTGTCAATTTCAGTCTTGTCATGGGCGAGTTCCTGAGTGTGAGTCTTGTCCAATTCGTGGAGTGTTTTGATGCGTTCTTGCTGCTCGTTTATCGCGATGACCTGTACATCATACTGTCGCTTTAGCCTAGCGTATTCTTCGGCCTTGTCCTGATACTCACGGTAATAGAACCAGAGCAGGCCAGAGACAATCACCAAGGCACCGAGGGTGAAATACTGGCTGTTGAGTTTCATAGCATCTCAAATGCCCGTGTGAAAACATCATCGGAATAAGGCTGCTTGCCGTTCTCGTGCAGAATGATCGACTTAGCCAACGCAATCAGCGTGGGTTTATCGAAAGTGCTTATAAGTTGATGTGGCACGACATTCATTTCGTTTGCAACACCATTGATATATGCGCCTGTGTTATTTTCGTTATCAGGGGCCCATCGGCTAATGATTCCAGTAATTGTTTTTAGCCCATAGTCGCGCTGGTAATTTCTCAACAGCTTCATGAGTGCCCGAATGCCATACTCTGGTGACTCGAACCGACAGAACCGAGGGTTTTTTACCCCCGTTTCAATTCCGATTTGACCCTGCCATTTATTCTTTGGGTTGTAATCGATATTGCCCGGATTGTGATTATCAATGCCCCTCGCCATTATTTGCCCCCGCTCTTTTTTCTGCCGCCTTACGCAGCAACTGACCGATAAAATCTGTGCCCAAGTAGCCAATCACCACACTACAGATGTAGGCCAAATCAGGATTCAGACCGATAAGATTTAATACATCACGAATGAACCACGCGAACATGGCACACATAAAAGCGTCGATAGAGACTCGCAGCCATCCCCCGCCGTGATAGCGGCCCTGGAGGAAAGCCATTGTCCCTGCGAGTGCTGCCCCGATGCCCTGCTCTCTTACCGAGACCAGCCAGTCACCGAGGTGCACCCAAAAGTCTGGGTTCTCTTTCATCTTCATATTCCACCCCATCTGAACAATGGGCGTCCGTGGGGTGAGTTATGGTCGCCCCTGTGAGTCGGTTAAAAGTAATGGGTTGATAGTTAAGTTAAGCTGTCAGGTCAGCCAAATATTAATCAACCCACAGAGGGATGGCTGATTACCTCTGTGAAAGGAAGTTTTATGTCACAAATTACAACTGATGAAATAATGACTCGAATTGTTGCACTAGAAGGTGCTATTGCATATACGGCAACAGCTGTCTCTGCTTTAAGTCATCCAATAAAAGATGAAATTGTGAGATGTCTAAGAGACGATGCAAGCCTTAATCCTCCTGAAGTAGCACAAGCTATTAACAGACTCGCTGACATAGTTGATTCATTTAAAGTCGTGAGTTAATAATTTACAGCCTACATTTTATGTGGGCTGTAAGTTTATTTTACCTTCAAAAATTGCATTATATTTCAATTTATTATGAACAGTGCGCAAGCAACCAGTGAGCTGTTTTTCCAATTCTACAACTCTGCTTTCAAGTTCTTCAATACGCTTTTCCATCATTCACCTCGTTAGTGAGTTAATAATTAATCATGATTTCATCACAAATAGTGATTCAATTGATGTTGTTTTTGTTCCAGAAATACCGCTAGTAATTTCACGCGACCAGATGCAATCAAAATCATCCGGGGCAGTGTATTCGCTAACAAACACCGTGCAGCGGTTCGATAATTCACGCACCCAATCCCAGAACTCAATCGTATTAAATGCATCGCGGTATTGCCGGGTGTTCGCATAGGGCGGGTCGCAGTAGACGACTGCACCATCCGGTATGTTCAGTTCTTTATAATCAGTGCACAACAATTGCACTCCATCCAGATTAATTATCTGTCGCTGGATATTGTTGATAGCCTCCAATTGGTAATTACGAACGCGCCCGGATTTGACCCGCCCGACTCCCACGTACCCATCGAACCACTTACCCGCGTAACTACAGTTGAACCCCACCCAGCCAGTTAGATGAGGAATTTCATCCTTGTTGTTCTTTACCGCGTAGTACTGCTCTCGTGATATTTGCCCCGGAGGTTGCCAGCCAGATAACAACGCTCTCCACATTTCAATCAGATATTCGTGGCTGTCGGCAGCAATAATGGGGCCATTGTGTTTGGTATTAATGTAACTCACCATGTTCATACCGCCTGCAAACGGCTCAACATAAACTGTCTCTGTCGTCATGCGTTCCAGAATGAATGGCGCAACATATTTTGCGATACGGGATTTACTTCCCATGTATTTCACTGCTCCGCCTCCCGCTCTGTTGGTGCAGCCAGACAATAAACAGGTGCCGTTATCGGAATTCCGATATCGAATGAATATCAAATGGTTAGGGTTGCAAAACAAAAAGGCCGCCTCAGCGACCTTGATTTAATTAATTTTTGTTAACATGTAAATTCAGGAGGAGTAACTGGCATTTCACTTGATCGGCACGATGGACACCATGATTGCACAATATAGCGACCATCATCCATTGTTCTCATGCCAAAATCTTCATATTTATAATAGACATGACGCCCAGCCTCCGAAGAGCATTTTGGGCAAGATTTATAAAGAATATCTGTAGACTCTACTACCTGAGAGTCTCTCAATGAATAACCACAACCTGAACATGTTTCCATAGACAATCTCCATTCAAGCAATAGGAGAGTAATCATTAACATTTTAATCAAGCTGCTTCACTGATAATTGTCGCATTTTTGATCTTCACAGAGCTATCGCAGTCGTTCCCCCAGCAGTCCCAACCAGTAACCTTTTCACGAGCAAATAACTCTATTCTTGGTATATCACCTAACAATTGAACGAGCTTATCTCTGATAACTGGGGGCTTAGCGCTGTGTTCCATTCTTGATGCTGTTACATGCTGACATATTGACGCATCTAACCGTCTAGGTAATTTGCCTTTTACCGCGAACAAACAGTCTTCACTATTGGCTCTGGTCATATGCCCCATCCCAATAGCGCTATTACCACGATGCTTATTAACCTTGTGCCATGTAAAACCTTTCATGGTCATAAAACGAAATCCCCATGATTTGACTACCTCAAGAGCTTCGTTTGGCATTGATGGCACCCACCACATGGCTAACAGGCAGGAATCAGGGGCAGCTAAATCCCAAACTGGTAGACGACATATATCCTGAATCGACATTAGTGGATACTTGAATCCAGCCCCTCTATTGCCAGACTTACACTTATCACGGTACTCCCAAGGAGGGTCTGCATAAATCAAATTGTATTTCACATAACCTCCAGAAAACAAAAAGGCCACGCCATGCGCAGCCTTGGAATATTCCTCTGAATCCCGAACTTGGGCGGGATTTTGAACTACCGAGGATTCTTAGGTAGTTGAGTTGTGAATCCAAAGTTTTCACCAACTATATTATTTTTAAAAATCAATTTTATTTATCTTTTATTAATACTTTATCCAAAGCAAATCGATTCTGGTTTTAATTCCGTTTAATTGAGTATTTATATAATGCCTCATATTACACCAGAGTCATTCTAATTCTGTAATGAGAATATTTTAAAACCGATTTACTCATATTGAGGGTATTCATATGAATCGATTCGCAAAAGTTTTATTTAGCCTTATATTAGTGTCACTTCCCTTTTCTGGGCACAGCTTTCAAGCATCAGCTCAGGAGAAAAACACACATCAAATCTTAGGCATTAAGATTCCAAAACCACCAAAACCACCAAAACCTCCAAGACCTTCTAAACCTTCGAATACTCAGAAAACTCAAAATAAACATGAGTCAAGTGGCATTAAGCATACTTACAAATCAATCAAGGATGCACCGCAATACCCTAAAGGATTTAGGCCCGTCCAAGATGGAACAACTAAGCATATCATTAACAGAAAAGACTTATTGCGAGATCTAAGAGAAGTAAGAGCAGGAAAATGGTATAAAGTGTATAAAAATGGTACTGTTAATGGAAATAAAGTATCCATTCATTATTTTCAGCATGAAAGTGGTCAAGTATTCAATGTGAAAGTAGTGAATCGCTGGAGTATACCATAATGAAACTTTGTTATACTATTGAACAGAAACATGCAGAGAAATTCATTAGTTTTTTAATCGTAGGAGTACTGTACTCTCTTGAAAAAAAAATAATATCCATTGATGAAGCAGAAGGATTTATATTTCAGCCCGATGAAATAAAATCATTGAAAAAAATAAATGCATCCCGTGAATTAATTGATATTATTGAAGGAGGCTGTCAACTTGAAGATGTGGAAAGTTTAATACCTGAAAAACTTCCAAAAAATATTCGTGAGTTGCTGCAAGAAACATTATCAGTCATCAGAAACAATAAAGAAATTGGACGATTAGTAGAGAAGGTAATTACGGTGAAATCAAACTGGTAGGTAAACATAAAAGGTGAATTACCTAACCTAAATTGTACTAATGGCGTTTCTCTGAACTAGGGAAACGTCAATTAATCCTACCGATTCAATTCGCGCAGCTTCTATAACAACCAATTCACACGGTTCATTAAATATTACGTGCTGTGGGCACGATACCCGACTCGATGGATTTAAATATCCCTTCCAAGAAAGCAAAAAAACCTCGCAAACGCGAGGCTTAGATATTCGTAGTGAGTATAGTTACAAATTCCCACTATTTGAAGATAGTAGGCCAAGGCCGGACAAAATGCAACGGTTTATTTTGTCACCTCACTGAATGCAATTTCGGCGCGTTTTTCTTCCGAGTAGCACTTCTCCACCAGCGTTTGATAAAAAGGCTTCCAGTTCCGCCGCCATGTCCTTTCGTTCAGATCAGGTACATAAGCCTTGATTGCCGCATAAGCCACTGACGAAGGCACTTTGCTATAACCCCGACCTGCGCATCGGGGGCAGATTTTATGAACCGGTACGCCCTGCAATGCGGTCTTTTCCTCATCAAGTACAATACCTCTTCCCTTGCAGCGACAACGATTTGACAGGACGCCTTTGCCATTGCATTTTTGGCATAGCGCTTCTATATCTTCATATCGAGGATCTGCCTCACAATAACCGTAGTTACCCAAGATTTTCGCCCGATAGAATTTTGCACCCGATAACTGCCGCTTTTTGATTAACCCCTTCCCTCTGCATTCCGAACACTGACAGGTTGACGCAGCTGAACGGGCATAATCCTCAAACGCCATCTTCGATAAGATCACCAGACAAGGGCCTAGTTTATTCCCTGCCGCTTTTGCTACCAATTTGGGGACTCTTCGCCTTGCGTATTGGGTCAGCGCTTCTACGGTGCTGAACTTGTCTTGCTCGCTGACATCGTTCTTGGCGAAAAACGCTGCCATCCCGAACTTGGCCTGTGATTCAGCCATCCCTAAAGCCGCCGCGGTATCCATACCTTTCATTCTGTCCGGTGCGGTACTGGTTGACGCATCGCTGAAAGTCGGTGACTTCGGATGAAAATGTTTCAGGGCTGATTCCAGTTTCATTATTATGCTGTCTCCGCTGTCTTTTTCGTAAATATCCTTTCTCTGGCTTGACAACCTTGTTGTAGCAAGTCGTTAAAATCCCCCAGATCGGGGTATCTGACGCTCACCTTTTCAATATCGTTGTTAGCCAGTAAATTTTTATTGGCACATACATATGCAGCCGCTTCCCCTGTGGCGCTCCAGTCGTTATCTGCAAAGATAATCAGGTGCTTGACGCCACAAGGGGCAATAAATTTCGCCATATGCCCGGCGTTCATGGTTGACCACGTGTTGACGCCGTAAATTTGCTTACAGGACAATGCCGTCTCGATACCTTCGGCAATACCCAGTGTGGAGTCCACCGGAAACAGGCGGATAGCTACCGACTGGACATGCGCTAACTGACTGTCTTCTTGTAGTGAGTTCATTTTTTTAACCACCTCTAACGAGGCTTTCCGATCCCCGTCTAAATACGTCCGGTGCAGGTAACACGCCTGCCCT
>NZ_MUBJ01000045.1 GCF_002127535.1 Xenorhabdus vietnamensis | reverse complement strand
TGCCATACCCGATGCAGAGATTTCCGGCAATGGGCTGTCCGTTTCACCAATTCGCGAGGAAGACAGCGACAGGATTACCACACTTAGTCGTAAGTTATACATGCTGGTCCCCCGCATCAGGATCACCAGCCTGCTTGCTGAAGTCCATAGCTGGACCCGTTTCCTCGATTGTTTCACCCATTATCGCACCGGAGAACAGGCAGAAGACGAAGCGTCGCTCATGGCTGCGATCTTGGCCGATGCGACTAATGCAGGAGCTGAACGAATGGCGCAGAGTTCACGTGGTGTGACCATTCACCAGATGATGGTAATGGTGGATCGTCATTTACGCGCTGAAACCTATGCAGCGGCAACCTCGGTACTGGTCGATGCGCAACAGGAACATCCTTTTGCCGCAATCTGGGGAGATGGTCATGTATCATCCTCGGACGGGCAATTTTTCCCAGCAGGCGGGCGTGGTGAAGCCAGCCTTGAATACAACGCAAAATACGGCAAGCGGCCAGGTGCGTCGATTTATGGCTTTCTGTCTAACCGGTTTGCGTCCTTTTTCTCCAGAATGATCCAGGCCTCTGAGAGTGAGGCTCCTTACGTACTCGACGGTTTGCTTCACAATGAAAGTTCAGTGGAAATTCATGAGCATGCCACCGATACTGCCGGTGCGACAGAAACAACATTTTCGATGTTTCATTCCTTTGGCTACAGGCTCATTCCCCGCATTCGCAACCTTGGGAGTCGCAGACTGTACGTCATTACTCCCTCCGAGGATTACAGGCCACTTGATGCTCTGATAGCCGGAAGGGCCAGGATGGATGTTATAGAGCAACACTGGGATGAGGTACTGCGGCTTAAGGCTTCGATCGGAGCAGGTCTGGTGCCACCGTCTGTGATACTGAAAAAGCTGGCGGCGTCCCCCAGACAAAACCGGCTCAACCAGGCCCTGCGGGAAATGGGACGCATTGAACGCTCTATTTTTATCTGCGACTGGCTGCTCGATATCCGCTTACGTCGCAGATCACATGCCATCCTCAACAAAGGCGAAAGCCGCCATGCCCTTGCCCGCGCCATTTTTCTTCACCAACTTGGCGAACTCCGTAACAGGGCAGCCGAGGCTATGGCTTACAGGGCATCTGGCCTCAACCTTGTTGTTAATGCAATAGTCCTGTGGAACACGGTCTATCTCAGCCGGGCTGTTGATTACGTTCGCAGTCAGGGGATCATCATACCGGAAGAGTTGTTGTCCAGCGTGGCACCGCTACCGTGGGGTCATATCTCGCTCACCGGAGATTACCTGTGGAACGAAATTGACCGCCCCCTTGAACGATACAGACCCGTTCGGACTAAGCGCTTCAATCCAAAGAACTTCAATTTTCCTTAGCGGGTGTTATTGCTGAAATGACCACGGAACCCCGTTAAACCGGAACAATCTATTGTCAATGTAAAAACAAGGACAACAGCCCTTGCTGAACGGGCAAAAACTAAAGCGTTTGATCATGCAGAAAGTGAGAACATTAAACAGGCTGAGCGTAATACCTTGAGGGAAAAACTCAATAACTTAGTTAAACGCCAGACGTTCTTATCATCGCGTTCTCAGTCACGATCCACCAGCAAAAATGCCGGGGTAAGTATTTCCTACCGTGATCGCGTTGACCGAGAAGCTGAACAGGCAAGACAGGAAGCAGAATTGAGTTTTTCAGCAGCAAAAGAAAGGGGGTTTGATCCATTGGATACCGTGAGCAATATCATGAACACGTATTTTGGTCGTCGGAAATCTGTTTAAGACTTTGACACAAAGTAAAAAACGTGTTTCGTTTATTGCGTTTTTCGTTTATTTCGATTAATATTGGAGTAAATGTTAACATAGAGGTATGAAATATGAGCAATAAAATCTTAACCGATTTGAATCTTCCAGCAAAACATGAAAGGGAAACCGCAATACGTGGTCAGCGAGAACTGGCCGTATTCCTTTCCACCAAGCTGGAAACTCAACAGATCACGATTCAAGGTACGGATAACGCCTCGCATCAGATTGAACTACCCACCTCAGCATTAACTATGCTGATAGAAATACTGGGTGAGTTGGCAATAGGTAATGCTGTACAGATTGTACCAGTGCAAGCTGAGCTAACAACGCAGGAAGCTGCAAACATAATGAATATATCACGTCCTCATATGGTGAAATTATTGGAGGAAGGGCAATTACCCCATCATAAAACAGGCAGGCATCGTAGAGTACGATTTTCCGACTTGATGGAATACAAAAAGAAACGTGATGCTAATAGTCTGGCTGCGATGCAAGAACTGGCAGATCAGGCACAAGAACTTAAGTTGGGTTATTAAGGATGAAACATTCCCCTTACCCTGTGGTACTTGATGCGTGTGTTCTTTACCCGGCAAGATTACGTGATCTACTTATGCACTTAGGTCTGGCAGGTTTGTACCAACCCAAATGGTCGGACACTATTCAAATCGAATGGAAAAGAAACTTACTGAGACAACGCCCTGATATACAATCTGAAGCGTTGGAACACACAATAACATTGATGAATAAAGCCTTGCCGGATGCCAATATCACAGGGTTTGAGTCATTAATTGAAGGATTAGCACTTCCAGATAAAGATGACCGCCATGTGTTGGCTACAGCCATACGTGCAAATGCAGAAGTTATAGTCACCACGAACTTAAAAGACTTTCCAGCCAATATTTTGGCTGAATTTGATATTGAAGCACTTCACCCGGACGAGTTTATTTCAGACCTTTTTGATTTAAACCATGCAATTGCACTGGAGGCTGTCAAACAACAGCGTATAGCATTAAGAAAGCCACCAATGTCTACAAGTGAGTTTTTAGATATGCTTTTAAAACAGGGACTCCCCATGACGGTGAAAGCACTTGAGGCTTATAAGTTTATGATCTAGTTTTACCACAAACCCCAATTAATATATTGACCGTTTTACTTTTATTCATTATCTAATTTTTAGCACATGCTTTTTCCACCAAGAACTGGTAATAAAGACATAACCTAACGCCAGCAGAGCAGAGTAGCACAGTGACTTAATGATGATAAAAGGGGTCACTGACACATTCTGGAAGAAGGGCGCGATCAGATAAGTGAGCAAAAAGAGCCCAAATACTTTGAGAAATTTTTTCATTGTCACTTTCCCCATTCATTCAGGCCGGGAACTTCCCGGCCATACCTAACTGACCAGTGGCATTATCCATTTTAAATCCATGACCAACATTCTTTTTATATAAAATTAAAAGTTGTTCACTAAGGTTGAATTGTCATTGTCAATATAAAAGTAACAGATTGGTATATGTATTAAACCGACAATCCTCAGACATATGTAATATATTGTTCCTTAAATACTTGTATGTATTTTGTATTAATATTGATCCTTAATAAACTAATAAACTAATAAACTAATAAACTAATAAACTAATAAACTAATAAACTAATAAACTAATAAACTAATAAATTATAAATTCCCTGCGGAATGTCGGGTTTAATGTAAATATTTAAAATACATGATACTCTTGAATATAAAAATTAATTATTTATTTGACTATTGTTTTAAATTTATTTACTTCCTCCATTATTAACTCCATTATCATTCCCACTGTGATTGCCGTTGTTATTACCCTTTGATGAGTTATCATTACCCTTTGATGAATTATTTTTACTGTGACTATCGTTACCGCCATTTCCTCCTTTTCCACCATGACCTGCATTTCCCCCATTCCCGCCATGTCCACCAATACCAGCATTACCACCGTTACCACCCGCACCACCTGCTCCTCCATCCCCTGCCATACTTGCAGATGAAACAGAAAGTGAAAATATTGCAATTAATAAAATTTGTAGAAGTTTTTTACTCTTCATAGTAAATCTCCATATTTAATAACATGATAATAAACCCAACATTCATGACTGCGGAATATCGAACAAACGATTAATCTTAACCAGATTTCCCATTCCCACCCTTTCCTCCATTCCCACCATCTCCTCCTTTGCCACCTTGTCCGATGTGACCCCCATTTCCTCCAACTCCTCCTTTACCCCCCTTTCCTCCATTTTGCCCTGCGTTCCCGTGCCCACCATTTCCACCCTTTCCACCATTTCCTCCGTTACCACCTAATAAACCTCCATCCCCGCCTTTACCTCCATTTCCTCCATTTTGCCCTGCATTTCCGTGCCCACCATTTCCACCCTTTCCTCCCTTTCCTCCAAACAGACCTCCCTTTCCTCCATTCCCCCCATTTTGCCCTGATTTACCGTCCCCGCCTTTACCCCCATTTCCTCCTAATATCCCACCATTTCCTCCTCTATCACCATCAGTTCCATTACCACCATTACCTAACCAGCCAGCATCATCTCCTCTTACTGAAGATGCCATTGAATTACTTATTGAGGCTAAAAGTGAAAATGTACTGATAATAAGAACGGCAACTATTTTTTTATTTATCATAGCTAATTGATCTCCGTGTAAAAATCAACATATTGAATTTGCCCTAGCCCCCCTTTGCCACCTTCTCCTCCTTTACCGCCTTCTCCTCCTTTACCGCCTTCTCCTCCTTTGCCGCCTTCTCCTCCTTTGCCACATTCTCCGGCTTTGCCATCTTCTCCGGCTTTGCCATCTTCTCCGGCTTTGCCATCTTCTCCTCCTTTACCGCCTTCTCCGCCTTTACCGCCTTCTCCGCCTTTGCCACATTCTCCGCCTTTACCACCTTCTCCGCCTTTACCACCTTCTCCGCCTTTACCGCCAAACCACCAATCAACTCCATAGAAGACTCCATTTTCCCTTGATGATGATATAGACGCGCTTTTTGCGTAATTAGTTGATATTATTAATATTGTTAAAAAGATTGATGCTGCTATCAATAATTTATTTTTGTTCATTATCAAAACCTTTTCTTTGATAAAATATAAGCAACCTTTGTATCTTAGAAAAAATAGGCAGATAAAAATATGCGCAGACTCACAGTAGTTATAAATACAAGGAAATATATTTTTATTTATATATTCATGGATTAATGGTGTTTATATACCCTATAAAAGCCAGACCCCTTATGTTATTTAGGTAAATCCGAATAATTACAATTTATACCTATAATAATGGCCTATTCATCTACCGAATAGGCCATTAGCTGTTTGATTAATTATCTGTTTAACTTATTAACAAATAAATTATTGGATTTTTCATGTCGCTGGGGTCAACTCTGGTACGGAAAGAAATGACACCATAAGCGCTCCTTACATTGGGGAATTTGGAAATTCAATGTTTTTGTTTATTATGAGTTTATATACGGAGTTATATAATTAACTTTGGTGTATATAATTTGTAGTTTATACATCAAAAGGTTAAATTTATTAATAATTTTAATCTTCTTATAATACTAGGAAAAAGATGATGAAAGAACTTAATAATACTGAACTCCATTATGCTGTCGGTGCTGGAGATGATCAAACAGCACTGGATAAAGCCGGCAACTTTTATGGGGAAATAATGAAAGATTTATTCGGCTCTGTAATTGACGCTGGCATAAAAAAGCCGGCACCTAATATAAAAACGAGGTTGATTAATACTATGGAGGATTTTGGAAAAAAAGAATTTAACAAATTCCTTTCATGGCTAGATGGATTAGAAAATAAGATTTTTAATAGTTAATGTTACTCTTTTCTTGTAATTCAATATTTAAAAGTGTTAGGTAAAAAACCTGACACTTTTTTTAACCCAAACTCACCCTTCTTTCCCCTTATATTTTTCAGATTATCTGTATGATACAACAAAAATAACCCTAACCTTTTATAAGGTTAGGGAAATCCAACGGATTTTATATGTTGTTTAATGGTAGAGAAAAATATGAATGAATTATTTTTCAAATTTAAATATAATTGTATAAACTAAATATGTCAATGGTGTTACATTTTTATTCCATTAAAGAATATTGTGGGATGACAATAAGGTTAATAAGCTAAATAGGATCTCATAATGCTGCTACACATATTGACTTCAACTATTTGAGTTCAAAGAACTTACGCTGTACAAAGTGTAGCACTATTTTGGAATATTATTTAGTTCGTTAGCCCAAGTTTAACAACTATTTTGTCTGCCCACACCAACTTGATAATACGAATTATTACCTTTTATTCTCTGATCGATACGCTGTCATTAAAGAAAGCAACCGTCTGAGTCAGATTAATTTATTGTGTTCTTAATTTGAGTTCTGGCAATTTTAAACGATCACGAATGCATAAAACTTAAATGGAATCCAACGCATTGAAATACATGGGTAGTAAATCGAGAATAGCAAAATATATTGCGCCATTCATCTTAGATCATTTAACGACAGATGTTGCTTATGTTGAACCCTTCGCAGGTGGGATGAATATGGTTAGTTACATAAATAATTTTCACACTGGTACAATTATTGCTGCTGATAGCCACGAATATTTGATTGAAATGTGGATAGCTTTGTTAGCTGGATGGAAACCACCAACATCAGTTTCGGGAGAAAAATATTACGAAATAAAAAATAATAAAACTGAAATACCCCATTTAACCGGTTGGGTTGGGTTTAATTGTAGTTACGCGGGTAAATGGTTTGCTGGGTATGCTGGAGTAACACAGACTCAATCAGGTATTCGTGATTATCAATCAGAGGCTATCAACAATATTCAGAGGCAGTTGACTAAATTAGATGGAGTAACATTACAGTATTGCGATTAGGGGTTCCGTGGTCATTTCAGCAATAACACCCGCTAAGGAAAATTGAAGTTCTTTGGATTGAAGCGCTTAGTCCGAACGGGTCTGTATCGTTCAAGGGGGCGGTCAATTTCGTTCCACAGGTAATCTCCGGTGAGCGAGATATGACCCCACGGTAGCGGTGCCACGCTGGACAACAACTCTTCCGGTATGATGATCCCCTGACTGCGAACGTAATCAACAGCCCGGCTGAGATAGACCGTGTTCCACAGGACTATTGCATTAACAACAAGGTTGAGGCCAGATGCCCTGTAAGCCATAGCCTCGGCTGCCCTGTTACGGAGTTCGCCAAGTTGGTGAAGAAAAATGGCGCGGGCAAGGGCATGGCGGCTTTCGCCTTTGTTGAGGATGGCATGTGATCTGCGACGTAAGCGGATATCGAGCAGCCAGTCGCAGATAAAAATAGAGCGTTCAATGCGTCCCATTTCCCGCAGGGCCTGGTTGAGCCGGTTTTGTCTGGGGGACGCCGCCAGCTTTTTCAGTATCACAGACGGTGGCACCAGACCTGCTCCGATCGAAGC
The DNA here is from genome assembly GCF_002127535.1 of Xenorhabdus vietnamensis. GTDB lineage: Bacteria > Pseudomonadota > Gammaproteobacteria > Enterobacterales > Enterobacteriaceae > Xenorhabdus > Xenorhabdus vietnamensis. The sequence continues at coordinate 850 of NZ_MUBJ01000045.1, read as the reverse complement.
CTTAAGCCGCAGTACCTCATCCCAGTGTTGCTCTATAACATCCATCCTGGCCCTTCCGGCTATCAGAGCATCAAGTGGCCTGTAATCCTCGGAGGGAGTAATGACGTACAGTCTGCGACTCCCAAGGTTGCGAATGCGGGGAATGAGCCTGTAGCCAAAGGAATGAAACATCGAAAATGTTGTTTCTGTCGCACCGGCAGTATCGGTGGCATGCTCATGAATTTCCACTGAACTTTCATTGTGAAGCAAACCGTCGAGTACGTAAGGAGCCTCACTCTCAGAGGCCTGGATCATTCTGGAGAAAAAGGACGCAAACCGGTTAGACAGAAAGCCATAAATCGACGCACCTGGCCGCTTGCCGTATTTTGCGTTGTATTCAAGGCTGGCTTCACCACGCCCGCCTGCTGGGAAAAATTGCCCGTCCGAGGATGATACATGACCATCTCCCCAGATTGCGGCAAAAGGATGTTCCTGTTGCGCATCGACCAGTACCGAGGTTGCCGCTGCATAGGTTTCAGCGCGTAAATGACGATCCACCATTACCATCATCTGGTGAATGGTCACACCACGTGAACTCTGCGCCATTCGTTCAGCTCCTGCATTAGTCGCATCGGCCAAGATCGCAGCCATGAGCGACGCTTCGTCTTCTGCCTGTTCTCCGGTGCGATAATGGGTGAAACAATCGAGGAAACGGGTCCAGCTATGGACTTCAGCAAGCAGGCTGGTGATCCTGATGCGGGGGACCAGCATGTATAACTTACGACTAAGTGTGGTAATCCTGTCGCTGTCTTCCTCGCGAATTGGTGAAACGGACAGCCCATTGCCGGAAATCTCTGCATCGGGTATGGCA
>NZ_MUBJ01000044.1 GCF_002127535.1 Xenorhabdus vietnamensis | reverse complement strand
TAAACTTCTGGCATGTTCACCGTGATACAATCAGGAAAGCGCCCCATAACTAAAACCCGTCAAATTCGTCACTAATAATCTTCATGATCTACCTCCACAAGGGGCGGAAACACTTTAGGCAGATCGGGGCGTAGTTCGTGGGCTTGGACTGCTCCGTTGGTGGCCTCAACGATTATCACTACGTTCTCTGGTGATATTCTTTTTTTTCCAGTTAGCCAGTCGCTCACCGTGGACTGAGCTTTGCCAATGTGCTCTGCAAATCTCTTTTGGCTACCCCAAAGCTTTATGGCTTTCTCTATTGCTGTGTTAATCATAATCTCCTCAATGACAAATCGCTATAGCTATTATACAAATGATGAAGCAATAATCAAATGCTATAGCGATTTTGATTTATCATCGCCATAGCGATATAATAAGATTATTAAGCGATTTATTAACGAACATTCACAAAGGTTAAGAAATGACATTTACAGAAAGGCTGAATCGTGCAATGCACGAAGGCGGGTTTAGTCAAGGTTCACTTGCTAAAGCTGTTGGAATGGCTCAATCCAGTGTATGGAAATTAACTTCGGGTACAGCAATCCGCACTACTCGACTCGTTGATATTGCTCGCGTCTTAGATGTACGCCCCGAGTGGTTATCTGATGGGAAAGGGTCAATGAGAGCTGAAGAAAGCAATGATCCAGAATGCAATGATATAGAATTCATTGAATACAAAGGAATGTTCCCGGTTGACATGTATGAAGGGAATGAACCTACTGGTGATCAGATAATGATTCCTAATTTAGTGGAATCAAAAACTTGTAAGGCATACAAACTACATGTGAACAGTGGATGTTCGGAAGCTCCTGCGGGCACAATTATAATTATTGATAGCAATGAGACAGCAGGAACAAATGATCTGGTATATGCCAGAGTCAACAAAGTATTATCAGTCTATAAATTCGTTCAAGGTGGCTCTCATGGGTATCTATCTGTTGATGATAACCGTGTTCCACTGGTTGATATTGGGAACCCCGATGTTGAAGTTCTTGGGGTTATTGTATTCCTCCTCCGAAACATGAAACACCGCTGATACCCCAACTGCTCTGCCATCTCTTCATTTGGGACGGGAGTTGCATATCTCCCAGTTCCTATTCTAATTAACTGAGACAATTTCACCCTCCTAAACTGTACACATATACAGCATTATACTGCATTAATTATAACTCATTTGCAATAACATAAATTTTTTATTTTACTTCATAAAAATCAACATATTATCCACATCACAATAAATCACCTCAAAAAATAATCGCTTAATAATCGCTTTAGCGGTTGATATACAAATCGCTAAAGATATTATTACTGCACGTAGTACAGAAAAGAAAAATCAACACCAAAGAATCAGTATATTAACTTTTGTTTTGTAGCCGGAGGGGCTAATGGAAAGTGGTAATCAAAGTGCAGTGTATAATGTGGAATTAGCACAGAAGTACAACATTGTCGATTCGTATTCAATTGAATACATAAATAAAAAGTGCCCCAACCACTCATTGCTTACAGGGTATTTTGGCGGTGAAATCATATATTCTTTATATATGAGGGATGGGAAATATATGGTGTTGGTTGATGCTTTTAAAATTTTAAATGAAGCCAATCAGAAAGCTCGGGAAATTATTGGCAATTACCCCCAAACAGAAAAGCATTTAGCATCATTAGATAATTAAAGGTAAACCATGAAAACTTTTATCTTCGCTGCAATAGAGCGATCCAATATGAAACAACGTCACCCTAAGTGTATTAAAGCTCAGGCAAGTGATCGGGAAGCAGCAAGAAGGTTACTGGCTCCTACATATGTAATCTTTGGCTGGATGGGACAAATAGTTAATCGTAACTGAGATAAATAATATTAATTCTGAGGGTATAAAAATGAATATCGAATTTATCAACGAAGTTCGGGCATCAATGAAACGTGACCGTCAGTCTGCCATTCGTTCTCGTCATGATGCATTTTTGCGTAAACACTGTGTTCAGGCAGCATTAAATAAACGTCGTTCTATTCGTGAATTAATGGCTATTTATGGTTAATAAAGCACCCGAAGGTATTTCTGTACACCGTGAGGAAATATATCAACGCATCCAACAGGGAATTAAACATGATAAATAAACTACAAGCAGCCGTCGAAATTGCAGAAGAAATTGAAGCCTCAATATTTCCCGTAATGACTGCAACTCAAAATGAAGCTGAACCGGACACTTATTTAATGTGTCGTGGCGTGCATCGTCAGGCATATAATTTAGCTCAAAGGTTAAGGGACATAAATAAAGAATATATTATGGAAGATAATATCGATACAGACCGTAATTTAAATATTGAATTAGAGCCCGCTAAAAATGCAATAGATAAATCAAGAGTATTAATAAGCATGCTCATTGAAGTTGGGAGAAATGACGAAATGGCTACTGCACTTCTTGTCATATCAGAATGCATCCTAACAGCTGGCAAAGAAATAGCACGAGTCCGAGGGGTAGAATATTCATGAATAATATATTCCATCATATCCGTGTCAACAGTGAAAGAATCTCAGAAATGAGTGATGAAAATTTACAATTTTTATTTTCATCGAGCCATGAAGTCATTTATTCGATAACAAGTGGCATGAAGGCTATTGCTAATTTATCTAATGCGGCCGTTAACAGTGAAGAATACTCTCCCGATGAGGCAATGACTGACCTTGATAGATTATCCCGACTGTTATCTGTATTGCCTCTTATTATCGAAGCTGAATACGAAAACAATGTAAATGCAGTGAGTGAAATAAGAGAGAGAGTCAGTAGAAAAAGAGAATAAATTAATTGAATCAATAAGGAGTCACTATGACAACACTTAAACCCATTGAAGCCGCAACTAACCAATATATCCAGATTGAAATCCGTGAAGTTTATGTCGTTCGCGGTGCTAACAGAGCTTATCTGAGTGAAAGCGGTGCACTGAATAAATTAGCTTACGTTCGGGCACAAAGGCAGTTTAATGAGGAAGATAGGCCAAGTAACTTCCCTGCCGAAGAAGTCATTCAGGAAGACGGCACCCCTGCATTGCGCAATGGGAAAATGCGGCCTGAATTTAAGAAACGACATGCTGAGGTATTGGAAGAACTGAAAGCCGATGTTAGGTGGGAGAGAGAAAAGATAGCCCTACGGAAAAAGTATTCAAAAGCAATGAATAAAATTAACTCATTACATGAAACAATATCTGAGTTAGAAATACAAATAGCCGAATTAGATTAATAATAAAAACAACAAAACAATTTTAATTACAGCGCCATCGCTGGGGACTCGCTTACGCCAAATTCAGACTGATTACAAATAAGGAGTTAGGAATGAAAAGTGAAACCTATTTAGATTTTGCTAGTACAGCTATCCAAAAAGAGAAAGAAGAAAAGTATGACCTTGCAGCCGAATATTGGGGGAAAGCCAGAAGTGTAGCTACCAGCCTTAATGCTCAATTATGGTCTGAATATCGTCAGGAACATAACGAAAAAAGATATTCATTACATAACAGCTATAGCAAAGAAATAAGAACTCAGAAAGAAAACCGACAAATAGCGGCAGTAAAGAAACGAACAGCGGAGGTATTGGAAAATCACCTCGAAAATCATGCTGAAACAAATAAGTGGAAGCAAAAGTTTAAATAGGCGGCGAATGATGACTGCATATGAACAAACAAAGCAATTAGCACGGGATTTAGAACTGAAAGGCTTATTTCGCCGGGCTGCTAAAGAATGGGGTAACGCCCTTTCATTAACTCAAGAACACAAGCAAGAACAGGAATGCACCAAGAATAATCTGCGCTGTGTTCGACAGGCACAAATCAAAATACAGGAGGGATAGTGATGGCGAAAAGAAAAAGAAGTAAAACGCAACAAGGTTATATGGGAATGACTATTCCTCAAGGAATGCGATTAGGAAGAAACGAAAAGCAAGATTATTTAAATTCGAAAAAATACCTCGCTAATTTTCCGACAGAAGGTGAATTCAAAAGAGTACCACTAAATAGAGCCATGCGCCGTCTAGCAAAAAGAATAAAGATTGAAATTAAGGAAGCGAAATAATGACCAAGAAAAATGAATTAGTTCCAGTATCCGCCAAAGAACTACAGATTGTTGAGTATCGCGGTCAGCGTGTTGTGACGACTGAACAGTTAGCGGTGGGATATGGGGCTACTGAGAAAAACATCCGTGACAATTTCGACAACAACAAATCCCGATTCGAGGAAGGCAAACATTACTTCCAAATCACAGGAAAAGAACTCGCAGATTTGCGTACCGAAAATATCGGTGTGCAAATTTCGAGCAAAGCACGGTCAATCAGACTATGGACAGAACGCGGTGCAGCGAATCACTCCAAAATGCTGGAAACCGATCAGGCGTGGAACTATTTCGACGACCTGACTGAGTTCTACTTCACGCGTCGCGACGCCATCACCACAGAAGCGGAATTGTTAAGTAACCCAGCGAAGTTACGTTCAATGCTGTCTGTTTACGCCGAGAATGTCGAACGCCTTGAGGGAGAGAATAAAACCCTGAATGCAACGGTGGGTAGTCTGGAAAAACACTTTACCAAAGGCATGACCCTCCCTGCTTTCTGCAAAGGCCTTAACGGTGTGAATACCACCAAAATCATGTGGTGGGCAATGGAACGGAACTGGCTGTACAACGAGCAGAAAGACCCGGAGAAAAAACCGCGCTGGCGTGTCGCTTCTTATGCCCGTGACCGCTATCTCACCGAAGATGAAAACGAAATCAAGCCTCATGGACAAGATCCCTTTATCACCCGCACCGCCGTGTTATTGGAAAAAGGCTGTCATCGTCTCTATGCCCTGTACATGAAAGGTGAGCTTCCCATGAAGAAGAGCTGGAACGGTGAATACCAACACGACAAAGCAGTTTATACCCCGGAGGGCAAGTAATGAACAAACATCACACCAATCCAGCAGGGATATTCATGAACGCAACAAAGCGACACATTAAAACCGCATTTGATTACAGCAAGCATGGTGTGATTGTCATCACTGAGGCAGCAAACAGTGAAATCATGAGTTATGAGGAGGCATTGAAGTCGTTGGACACGGGCAAATATGATAATGACTTATTGCTGGGCTTTGAATTGGTACTGACTATTTCTCATGGCTGGAAAGCGGGCTTTTATGAACCAACCCATGAGCAACGGTTGATGTTGTGGCGGTGGATTGTGTCAGCCTCATTTGTGCAAGAGCAAATAGACAGAAACGGCACCCGTGAGGTTGATAACGGCAAAGGCGGCACTGATACCGCAGCCATTTACGTTAATGGTACATCGGCAATCACAGTATACCCATTGCCAGAACGCATGATGTTAGCCACCCATATTGAAGGGATCGCCTTTGAGCAGTTTGGTAGCGAAGCGGGGGCGGATATGGCGGTAAGAATGTATATGGATTTTGTCAATAGGCAGCCAGAGCGCGGTAACTGGTTATCTGATAAAGGGCGTGAGGGGCTTGCTATTTTGCACGATGAGTTAATCAAATCGGTAGAAGCGGGCGAGTTTGGCGCTATCCCCATCATTCATTAATAAGAGGCTCATATGATAACGAAAAACTTTCGCCTCAATGCCCTGGCGAACACTTATGCAGCCGCTATCTATCACGATGTAACGACCCGTAACGGCGGTGATCACTTCACAATGCAAGTCGGCAAAACAGAAATCAATGTCGCCATTGTCGATGGGGTAAAAGGTATTCGCCAATTGGTAGACAGCTATGCACTGGAAGCGCTACAGCAGAATTACCCAGCATGGGAAGTGATAGCCATTAACCTGATGGAAAAATGCACAGTAAATGGCTGTCTGACAGTCTACGGGCGTGAAATATGGCAAAGCATGATCAATGACATGGGCGACACGCTGGCAGCTAAGGGAGCGTTTCAATGAAAATCGACTATCAGGACAAAGGCAGTACGGCGGTAATCATCATTACCAGCTTCATCACAGAACGCCGCTTACATAACCGTTGTGTTGATGTTGCTCTGTTGGCTACCCCAGTCCGGACTGCCTCTTCCGGTGTGCTTTTCAGAAGAACCGTTATCACAGGCAAAGCAAATCACATGATACGTGCTTATAAACTTATTTGCCGAGAAGCGAACAGCGGAGAACAACAATGATCAGCATCGATAACGCACAGAATGAAATTGGGTTGCCCGGTCACATTGATGATGGGTGCGAGTGGGCAGAGTGGTTGTTGAAGAAGGCGGATGAGCAGCGGGAGGAAGGTGGGAGTGAATAAACCAATTCTCGATATGTGTTGCGGTTCTCGAATGTTCTATTTCGATAAATCCAACCCAGACGTATTATTTTGTGACATTCGCAGAGAGCAACATATTTTATGTGATGGCAGGGAGTTAAATATTAACCCTGATTTAATAGCTGATTTTAGAGACCTGCCATTTGAAAGCGAATCATTTGATTTAGTCGTGTTTGACCCACCTCATTTAGTCAGGGCGGGAAAGAATGGATGGCAACGACAGAAGTACGGTGCATTGGATAGAACGACATGGCGCAATGATTTATCACAGGGATTTAAGGAAGCGTTTAGAGTCATGCGTCCCAGCGCTATTCTGATATTCAAATGGAACGAGACCCAAATTAAAACCAGCGAAATATTATCACTGACAGATATTAAACCTGTTATTGGCCACCCGTCAGGCAAGCGCAGTTATACGCACTGGATGACATTTTATAAGAGGCAGAAGCATGCTCAATAACTCATTCCACCTCACCCAAATTATCGCTTCGGTCTGGGGTGATCCTGCTGATATCACCGATGCAGTCTGGCAGGCAGGATACCGTAAGCCAGAACGGGGAGAAAAGGAAATCACTGAACTTACTATCGACATTATGAATGGGGTGCCCGATGAGGTGCCCTACTCCGAAAGACCAAAAAATTTGGGTGATATTCTCACTACAGAGCTGTACAGCGTCATTTTTGAAGGGACGCTCAGTGTTATGGCAACACCAGCAATGGTGGCGAAGATGATTCAGTGGAACGGGTACGCAAGGGAGAAAAAATAATGGTGAATTTGGATTGCATACCTATTTCAGCATACTGCCAATATACAGGAGAAAGTATTGACGCCATTAATAAACGATTACAGCGTCAATTTTGGATAGAGGGGGTTCATGTGCTAAAGGTTAATGGAGCAAAAGAACGTTGGATTGACTTAACCGAGGTATCTAAATGGGCCAGAAAAAACAAAATGAGTATTCCCTCCCTAGAGGGGTAACTATTCGCAAACACAAAACAGGCGATACTCTGGTTTTAACATTTACTTACAGGGGGGTTTTGTGCAGAGAGCCCCTCTCTCGCCTAGAAGTAAACAATAAGCACATTAAATATGCCGAGCGATTGTTAGGAGAAATACAGAACAACATCGAGAAAGGTATATTTGTTTATTCAAAGTACTTCCCCAAATCAAGTAAACTTTCCATTTTTGGTAACGCTGATAAGTCACGAACCGTAATAGAATACTTAAATGAGTATCTAGGAATCTGCGAAACAAGAAATTTATCACCATCAACAATCGGTGGATATGAAAAATGCAAAACCGCTTTATCTGATTTACACAAAATGCCTGTTGTAGAATTAACACCTGCGATATTAAAGAACTGGATTCAAAAACAAACTACCGCACTAAAAACAATTAGGAATCAACTTTCTTTCCTACGGAGCGCCATAGATGAAGCTGTTACTGACAGCTTGATAAATATTAACCCTGTAAACTTAGTGACAGCATCAAGATATCAAACTGAAAAAGGAGAAAAAGACAAGGAGTATATTGTTGATCCACTATCGCCCGATGAGGTTGTTGCATTACTTTCAGCAACAGGAAATAAACAATGGGAAAATCTTTTTCGGTTTGCAATTAATACAGGGCTTCGCAGCTCTGAGTTATGTGCCTTGCGTTGGTCTGATATCGATTTTGTAGGAAAAACAGCTCATATCACTGTTGCTAGTGTTGTAGGTGTTATTAAGGGAACTAAAACCAAAGCAGGAAAGCGCAAAGTTGAACTAAACGATCAAGCTATGATCGCCCTTTCTAGCCAAAAAGCATTTACTTTTTTAAAGGACAAAGAAATATTTGAGGATCCCAAAACGGGTGAGTCGTGGGCAGGTGCTGACGCTATTCGTAAAAAAGCTTGGGTACCAACATTGAAAAAGGCAGGTATACGTTATCGTAACCCGTATCAGACAAGGCATACATTCGCCACCAAACATATAGCAGAATCAACATAACCTGACATATTCAATATGCTCCGTAAACAACTCATCAACTGAACATCTTTTTTGCCTCCTTATCGCTTTTGCTCCGCCCC
>NZ_MUBJ01000043.1:4686-8646 GCF_002127535.1 Xenorhabdus vietnamensis | reverse complement strand
GATATGGGCCTCACGGATGTGATACGCCGTCGGCGCACCGTCACTGTCTATCTCAACACCGCCGCGAACAGACTCTAAATCAAAACGTTCCTGTGGGTTGCTGAGCCGATCCGGGTCGATGATTTGCACTGTGGTGGCATAACGTCCGCGACCGGGACCTAACCTGTCGGTACGATATTGCAGCACCGCCAGTGCATCCCCGTCGAGCAATTTGTGACGAAAGCCGAGACGCAGCATTTGTGACACGGTCTGTTTGCGTTCGACATCACAATACAGCCCCGGATCATTCGCCCACGAACGCCAGTGTGCCTCAATCACTTTGCCGTACTCATCCGCCCAGGTCGCATCAAAGGCGTTATTGCCTGTGAGTAATTTCAGCATCCGGTAATCGGGTTTAAATATCGGCCGGTAGTTCGCGCCGATGGCATTATCGAGCACACGGGTGATAGTACCGGCCGCCCAACCGTCATTACGCGCCAAATCGCGCATACGTGACACGATGCGGTCCCGATAAATATTGATTTCATTATCCGGTGACCACAGCGCCGGTTGCCAGTTTGCCAACTGGTCGCTGGATGAATCTGCGGCATCATAAGGAATGCGCCCGCTGCCCGATAAGGCGTTAAATTTTAATCTGGCATTTGAGGGCGGCAACGGCTCACCATTGGGTCCTAAGATTTTAACGCTCATTAGTATCTCACCCTGATTGGTCGCCGGGTCGTGATCCCCAGCTCGGTCTGTATGGCCTGAATCAGCGCTAACAAATCGCCTAAGCTGGTTTGTTGATACGACACGGAGCGTGTCCCGTCACCCTGCGTATACGAAAATGAGACCCCTTTTGTTCCGGTTGACAGTTCGATATACGCTTGTTGGGCGGTATTGAGTGCTGTTTTGAGCTGTTCACGGCTCATGCCGGTCAGCAGACTGGTTCTTTGTCGCATTCATTCTCCTTAGGGCAAAAGCTGTGACATGCGCTTCCGTTTGGGCTTTTCCGCCGTTGATTCAGGAATTATTGCCCCGGGGAAACGCAGATTGGTTTTTTCTTCGGGCTGTGCCGGGGGGGCGATTAACCGCTCAGGGTTACCGGCAATATTGTCTGCCAGCGCATTCAGTTTCAGCCCCATGTACATCAGGCCGCATAACGCAGCGTAGCTGTAGACGCGGCAGTCCAGCGCTTCGTTGGCCCGACCGGGAATCTGCTCCCACACACGATATCGCTGGCCACCTGATACTTTAATCACCGACCGCTCGGCCAATAACTGGCTGAAATAATGCAGGTCACGGTCAGCCGGAAAGTGCATATAGGCGGGCGCGGCTTCATTCGCCGATGGGGGTTCTAAATGCAGGCGGCCACGAATGGCATCTTTTGCCGCATTGACGCCAATAATCACCGGCTTAAATCCCGATTTAGAGCGGGAGGTAATGCGTTTAGTCGGCCAGATGGGTGAGCGTTTGCCGCCCCGGGCTGATTCCCCTTTGATCGCCCAGATACGCCGACCCAACCGCGAACGGCAGAAGTCATACACTTTTTGAGTGTGATGACCGCCGGAGTCCATGCAGGCTGCTATCACTGCAAAACCCCGACCGTCTGCGCGACGCCAAATTTGTTTCAGGTAAGCATCAAGGCGTTCCCATGGTTCGTCTGTTTCCAGGTCACCTTCAATCACATCATGGGCAATCGACCAGCTTTCTTCACTTCGTCCCCAACCAACGACTTCAATTTCAAATCGGTCGTCCTGGGTATCGATGCCTGCCGTAATGACGGTTGTTCCGTCTGGTACTTCTGCCGCCCACACCTCACAACGCTCAAGGAGCTTTTTCTCGCTCAGTGCCTTTTCTCCCCGATCTTCATAAGGCTCACCGAGGACAAGGTTGATGAAGGTCTGGCGCATCAACGGATCGTTCTTCACCCGCAACCATTCGGCCACCAGATTTTTCCACGCGGCATTCGGGAACAGGCTGTACCCCGCCCAGATATGAAAACCCGCATGACCTTTAAAGGGCTGACTGGCGCGCCACCCCCCCCGTTTAATCATGCCGGGTTTGTCACTGTCCTGAATGACGCAACCATGATGCCGACAGACATAATAGGCGGTCTCCGGTAAGTCGTTGCCGTACTCATCCTTTTCCCATTTGATGCCGTAAGGGGAATCTGGACTGCCCCATTCCAGCACCTGATATTCCCCGCAATGGGGACAAGGCACGTAATAGTAACGCTGGTCACTGTCTTTAAAGGCTTTCTCTATCCGGCTGGTTTCTTTTACGGTGGGCGTAGAGCCCAAGACAATTTTTCGGTTCCAGAACGTTTCAGAGCGTTTAATGCCCAGCGCTATTTGATCCCCCTCTGCACCTGCACCACCAGAAGGATAACCGTCCACTTCATCAAACAGAATGATGCGACAAGTGATACGACGAAAGCCACCCGGCGAATTAGCCCCGACCAGTGTCAGGTTAGCCCCGTTGGAAAAGGTCTTTTTCAGGATAGTCTGGTTAGAATCTTTGGCTTTCGCTTCGCCGGCGATATCTTTCAATACCGGCGTATCCCGCAGCATCGGGGCAATTTCGGTCTTGCTGTAATCTTCCGCATCCTCTACGCGGGGCTGTACCACTAATATGGGTGATGGGTCATGAGACAGATAATAGCCGACAACATGGTCCAGGATTTTGGTGTAACCGACTCGTGCCGATTTCATCACGGACACTTGAGTCACATTCGGATCGGTAATGGCATCCATCATGCCATCCTGATATTTAAACGAACGAAATTTACCCGTTTGCGCGGCATTCTCTTTTGACAATACCGCGTATTTATTCGCCCATTCGCTTAGGGATAAAGGCTCTGGAGGTCTGACATCAGCACGTTTCTGAACCAGTGCACGGGTGAAGTTTTGCCATGCATTATCCCCCCTCGGCCCTGTTTGCGCTGTTATCAAGGCTTAACTCCTCCATCGCCTCATGAATGATTTCCTGAAGTGCGGACACAAACTCCGTATCCGCAGACGTTGTCGCCAACGCCCGGAGCCGGGGTCCGTGTTCAGGGGCTATTGCTATTAGACGAGTTCGCATCCGTGAATATTCCTGCCCTACCGCATCAATCATGTCTTGATAGGGTAAGACCGCGCCGGATTTCAGGTCGTAATCGTACTGGGTCAACAGCGCTAAATAGTTTTCCTTCATGGTACGCGCCTCATCCAGTGACATCGTTGCGCCACGTTCAGTCAGAATGCGTTCAACAATTTTTGCCGGGGTATCGGGGTCTGGGTTGTTACCCGACGTGTTACCTTGGGAAGTGTTACCCTGCTTGTTACCTTTGCTGTTATCTGCTGCTTTTTTTTCCGGTCGGGTAACACTTTTCCGGTAACGCGCAATGTTGGCATTTGATGCTTCAACATTAATGTCGTCACCGTCCACAACCAGCCAGCCACGGGCTTTCCACTGGGTGACGGTCTTGCGGCTGACGCCATGAAGTTTTGCAAAATCTGACTGATTCATATTGTTACCCTGACTGTTACCCTTGTTGTTACCCATTCACGAAGGTAACAAGTTAGGTAACATATTTTTATGGTATGAAAATTAATTTTAATTTATATATTTCAAATGGATATGTATAACATCGTAAAAACCGATGTGTTACCTGTTACCCAAATTTCAAAAGTTCATAGCTAGTGAAATATCGCGGCGCGCAATGCCCGTGATATATCAAACACTTAGGAAGGACCCAAAAAATTATGCAGCGTTACCATTGCTGTTACCTCGCATTACTTGCCCGCATTCACATTTAGTTTTGATCATTGACCATGAATTGGGACTGCGGTCCCAGTTACTATTTAGCTGTTCGAATTGCTTCACTCAATGCTCGGCTAATGGCCTGTGGTAACAATGCCTGAGCCATTTGTTGCGCCCGCTCCTGATAACCGAGCACCGGCTTAACAGTTAATGCATCACCGAACCGAATGAGCA
>NZ_MUBJ01000043.1:0-4586 GCF_002127535.1 Xenorhabdus vietnamensis | reverse complement strand
GTGTTGTAATCCGACACGCTTTGCAAACAAGCGGCTATCTATTCTCGATTCAGTTCTGTGCTGAACTAAAATAGGCTCCTGGCTGTTTTCAGCGTAAGCGAGTCCCTGACCGATTAAGGCCATATTTTTAGATGTCATCGTTTTACCCTGTCTTAATTAATTTTATTTTCGGCTATAGGGGTTATTTATATATTTAGCCCTTGATGGAGAAATACCACCAAAGGCATTCAGTGAAGTTATTTAAAATGACTTTTACCGGATAAAAAAATAGGGAATGGAGATTATTTTTGATGTGTGGTTATGCAGCAATATGAGCGTATTTCATTTGAATGAAATCTAGCGGCACTTCCTTATGCCTTGATGCCCCGATTCATTGGTATCTTGCCTCATCACGCTCTTTAAACCAGCTTTCAACCTCATCAACAAACCACCCTTTACGACGAATGCCTATCCTGATAAATTTGGGGAAATTAACCTTTTCATCAGCACAAAATTCATCAAAAGAGCTTCTTGATGCAAATCTCAATTTCTTCATTAATTCTTCTGCTGTTGTTATTTCTCTATCAATATATCGCATAAATCCTCACTGAATTAAATTTCATAATAAGTGTGGGTAATAATCCCACACATAAGATACAAAAATCACGTCACCTTAAATAACTAACTTTAATCCCCGAATGTTATTATTAACGTCAACCTTACCTTTCTTGGACGCATCCAAGAAATCTCCCCACCACTCCATTAACTCAAAACGTTGTTCAAGATACACGCTTCGATTATAAATTCTGCGTACAGCATTTTTATCGACATGAGCTAATGCAGCCTCAATAACATCAGGATTAAAACCATGTTCGTTCATGGTCGTACTTGCCAGTGATCTAAACCCATGTGGAACTATATTCGCATTTGCTCGCTTCAATACAATACCGATTGTTCCCCGTTTAATGTGACTTACTGATTTACTCGGTGAAGCAAATACGAATATTTGCCCGGAAGAAAATTTCTTCATTTCCTCTAAAGTGTTTATTGCCTGCTTAGATAGTGCCACTGTATGAGCACGTTTACTCTTCATTCTTTCTGCGGGTATGATCCATATTCTTTTATCAATGTCTATTTCATCCCAGCGAGTCCCACAGGCTTCATTTGGCCTGACCATTGTTAGCATCAACCACTCTATTAATAATCTTGTTTGAGGTTCCATAACTACGCGATTTAATGCTTCCCAGAATTCAGGTAATTCATTTGCTTTTATGGTTTTAAACGGGGTATTTTTATATGGTGCTACTGCTTTAATAATACTTTGTGCTGGATTAAACAGTATAGCTCCAGAATTTACAGCATAATCAAGTATCTCTCTTACTCTACGAATAGAAACATAGTGCGTTCGTGATTTCCCCTCTTCTTTCAAATAATCAAATGCCCTGAGAATATATTTGGGTGTTAATTCAGTAATAGGCACGCTTCCTATGGCGGGTATGATGTGATTATCTAACATCATTTTTATTGTTGACGCTGTTATTGGTCTTATTCCCAGTGATTTTTTCAACTCAAACCATTCAAAGGCCACATTAGAAAAAATGTTCTCTATCTCTGCGGCTTTTTGTATCGCCTTTGCCTCTCGATCCTGCTGAGGGTCTCTATTTTGTGATAACATTTCTTTCGCTTCATCCCTGAGCTTTCTTGCTGATGCTAAGGTCACGGTTGGATACTGACCAAAACTAATCAACGCTCTTTTCTTTGTATAAGGTCTGCTATAAGAAAAGCGCCAGATCTTTGAGCCACTGGATTTAACCAATAGATACAAACCACCGCCGTCATGAAGGCTATACTCTTTATCGGCCTTTTTCGCTGATTTAATTTCCGTGTTGGTTAAAGGCTTTGATATCTTGGGCATTTTTATACTCTCCATTTTTTGCTATACGGCCTAAACGTATATCAAAACGTATAGCAAGATTTACCGTATTTAAGCCCTGATAACCCATTACCGTCATGAATGCTTTTTGATCAAAAAGACCATAACCTATTAAATAGGTAAGAGTTTATCCGGCTTACCGAGGATTACCCATAAAAGATATCTAGAACGATCTGGTCAGCTAGCTCAAATTGGATATTGAGCATCTCACGCTCAGCAGCCGTGTACTGACCACCGATACGCTCCCCGATCTGGCGGCGAATGGGTTTGCGTAAATCCGGGGCACGCTTATCTTTGATGTAGGCGGGCTTGAACGTATTCGTCTGGAACTTACGGGACTCAACCAGCACGCCTTGCACTAACGGGGAAACAAACGGGGCCATTCGGCGCAGGCCGACATCCACGTCGATAGATACTTCTTCGGTATCCGACTCCACGATATTGGGGAAAAACTTGTCCAACAGCCAGTTCTGACTAGTGATCAGGTTCGGCACAACCTGCACTAACACGTTGGTATCATAGATATTATTCATACTGTTTCTCATGATAAAAGACGTCACCATGCCTACGGTAAGCCGCATAAAGACGTCTGTTTGAAGTTAAATCATTAAATCAGGCGGTCACGCTGTCGCGCAGGAAAAGAGAGAATTTACGCAGGGCATCGGTCAGTTCAGGCAAAGACCAGCTTTCATCACGAATAATACGATGCTGGTTAAATTCGCCCATCAGGTACACACCCCCACTGACACTGTTTTCCGTCGCATTCACATCATCTACCAGAATGGCGCACGGGGTTTGACTGCCGTCTGTTGCGGATTTTTTACTGAGCACATATTCACGGGTCGCGGTGATTTGACCCAGCACTGTACCATGTTTCAGAATGCCAGATTTTGCAATGGTCACGGTATCAGTGACTAATTGCAGTTGCCCGGCAATCAGCTGATCGGGGACAAAAACCGACTGACGAACACCCGGCTGAAACGGGTTATTGGAAAACTGATCCATTATTTTGTTCCTCTATTGGTGTTGTATAAACCCGTCATCTGCTGCGCCAGTGCGGCCGCAGAGCCTTTCGCGGGTTGCTGCGCATCGGGACCTAATCGCACCTGCTCAGCCTGCATCCGGCTATCCAGTGTGACGCGAGTCATGGCAGGCTGAATAACACCCATCACCTTCATTGTATTGATAGCCTCACTCGCTGACATTCTGGTATTGAACGCCAGATGTGCTGCCATATCAGGACGCCCAGCGGCGTATTTACTGCCAAATACTTGAGCGCAGCGTTTACGCTCGGCGCGGCGGCCTTTTTTAACGTCCTCATTGTCGTCAGCGTCAGGATCATTGTCTTCCGCATCCGGGTCGTCATCATCATCTTCTGACTTGGCCTTTTTAGCCTTTTTCGCTTTTTTGCCTTCCTTTTCTTCGTCCTGCTCTTCGGCGTCTTCACGCTCTTCATCGTCTTCGGCATCTTCTTCGTGCTCGTCTTCTTCCGCACGACGGGATTTCGCCTTACGTGCTTTTTCGTCTTCATCGTGCTCGTCAGCAGCACGGGCTTTGGCACCTAACAGGTGTGCAAATTTAAACATCGTTATATTACTCCAGCGTCTTTCATTAGTGTTTGAAATGCTACGTCAGGGGTTGCCACTGTATCCGCTAACCCCAGATGAACACCGTCAGCCGCCAGATAACAGGCTGCTTGAGTGTCTCGAATAATCTTTTCTGAAATGCCTCGATTACGGGCAACAGTACCAACAAATAACTGTCCCATTGCGTCAACATCGCTCTGTATCGCCTGCTGCGCTTCCGTGCTTAATTTTATGTACGGGTTACTTTCGGCTTTTCTGTCACCATAGGTGATGATCGTGACGGTCAATCCATCGTCCTTGATGCGCTGTGACCAGTCACAATGGATAACAATCACTCCCACCGAACCGACGCCGCCTGTGCGCGGTACGGTAATTTTATCGGCGGCACTGGCGATAGCGTAGGCCGCCGAATAAGCGTTTTCGGTCAAAATGGCGTGAATGGGCTTTTCACCCCGTGAATGGTAAATCAGGTCCACCAGGTCAAAACAACCGGCAACCTCGCCACCGGGCGAATCAATATCGAGACAGATCCCTTTCACTTCCGGGTCATTCAATGCCCTGAGAAACGTCTGGCGTATTCCGTCATAGCCCGTCATGCCACTATACGGACGCAGCGTACCGAGTTTTTGCACCAGCGTTCCCTGTACTGGAATAACAGCAATCCCCTCTAAAATGTCATAACCCGTATCCCGCCCACGATGGGAAAATGAATCATCATCATTCCAGTCCATCCCGGCCTGAATTTTAGTGATACCAAATCGGTCAGTTAACGCCGCCATGACCACTTCCGCTTTGCGCGGGTGTATTGCCAGCGGCACGTTAAACAGCCGCTGGGCTAAGTGGGGTAAATTCATCATTCCCCTGATCCTCTGTTGGTTTGTTGTTGCGGCACCGGTTCAGCCCATTCAGGCAGCGGAATACCGCGCTCCTTAAAGGCTTCAATCTCCCGCGCACGCTGATCTAGCATCTCCTCCCAATCCTCACCGGCGTTTTCTGCCGCCTCCATTTCCAGCGTGGACAATCCGGCATCCATTCCCAAAATCGCCCCCTTCTTCTCCGCCACCGGGTCCACCCAGCCGCGACCGGGT